>NZ_CP053553.1:0-1375000 GCF_013154915.1 Diaphorobacter sp. JS3050 | reverse complement strand
CGATTTCTTCGGCACCCATTGGCAGAAGGTCGATCCTTTCACCGTCCAACTCGTATCCCACGCACAGCGACAGTTCCCTCAACCCGTCCAGAACATCCAGCTTGGTGATGCAGAGCCCTGAAAGACCATTGACCTGCGCGCTACGCTTGAGGAGTGCGGCATCAAACCAACCGCAGCGACGGCTGCGCCCAGTCGTCACCCCTTTTTCGGCGCCCACTGTACTCATGTGATAACCCGGTGTTCCAGGCGTTTCCCATTCAAGCTCGGTCGGGAAAGGCCCTCCCCCCACACGCGTGCAATATGCCTTGGTGATCCCCAAGATGTAGTGCAGATGCCCCGGGCCAACGCCCGACCCCGCTGCCGCATTACCCGCCACACAGTTACTGGACGTGACATAGGGATAGGTACCATGGTCCACATCGAGCAACGTGCCCTGCGCCCCCTCAAACAGCAGATTTGCGCCCACGGCATGCGCTTCGTTCAGTTCACGCGAGACATCTGCCATCATGGGCTTGAGCATCTCTGCATGCCGCATGGCCTCCTCAAAGACCGGCTCAAATTGCACTTGCCCGCCCGTGATGTAGGGCTTGAGTGCATCGCCAAACTGAAAATTGGCCGAACCCAGGAAGGTGCTGAGGACATGGTTGTGCAACGCCAGCAATTCGCGCAGCTTGGCGGCAAAGCGTTCTGGATACTTGAGGTCTTGTACGCGCAGGGCACGGCGAGCGATCTTGTCCTCGTAGGCCGGTCCGATACCACGGCCCGTGGTACCAATCTTCTCGGCGCCACCGTGTTCACGCGCCGCTTCACGCGCCACATCCAGCGCCGCATGGAACGGCAGGATCAATGGACAAGCTTCACTGACGCGCAGACGCGAGCGCACTTCGACGCCCGCTTTTTCGAGCCCCTCGATCTCCTCAAACAATTTGCCTGCCGAGAGAACGACGCCGTTGCCGATGTAGCATTTGACACCCGGGCGCATGATCCCGCTGGGGATCAAGTGCAGCGCCGTCTTGACGCCGTTGATGACCAACGTGTGACCAGCGTTGTGCCCGCCCTGAAAACGCACCACCCCCTGGGCGCTCTCAGTCAGCCAATCAACCAGTTTGCCTTTGCCTTCATCGCCCCATTGGGTGCCGACCACGACAACGTTACGACCCTTGCTTGCTTTCATGTCAAACCCGATTCAAATACTGAAGAAACTCAAATCGCCTTTACGACCCAGTTGCCATCCGCCAGGACAAGCTCCCGATCACAGTGGAATTCGTCCACTTCGCTGCCGTGCCCCGGCAGCACACACACCACGGTTTCGCCCTGACGACGCAACGTAGCAATGGCAGCACTGAGCGCACCACCATCGCCCCAGGGCGCCCGGATGGCCGCACGCAATGGCGGAGCCGGCACCACACCCACCAGTTGCTTCACGTCCAGGCTAAAGCCTGCGGCTGGCCTGTTACGGCCGAAGACCGCGCCGACCTCGTCATAGCGGCCGCCTCGCACCAGCGCATCACTGGCGCCCTGCGCATAAATCGCAAAACGCGCTCCGCTGTAATAGGCATAACCCCGCAGATCTGCCAGATCAAATGTGACCCGCACACCATCCATTCGTGCCGCAATCGCCCTCAAATCTGATAGCGCCTCGCGCGCACCAGGAAAGGGCTTCAACAAGTTTTCGGCCTCATTCAGCACTGTTGCATCGCCATACAGCTGCAACAGTGCCAACAACCCTTCCCGCGATGCAGACGGGAAATCGCGTGTCAACGACGCCAGTTCGCTGGCATCTTTGGCAGCAAGCGCACCGTGGACGTGGGCGAGCTGATGCATACCGACAGGAAGTCCTGCAAGCAGACTGCGCACGATACGGACGTCGGCCAGATCTACGCTCAGCTCCTGTGCGTGGGCACTGCGCAAGCACTCCAACGACAGCAACACTGCTTCGATATCCGCCTCGATACCTGGATGACCGTAGATCTCGGCTCCAAACTGCAAGGGCTCTCGGGTGGCGTGCGGACGATCGGGACGCGTGTGCAGTACTGGGCCGCAATAGCATAGACGCGCCACCCCCTGCCGGTTGAGCAGGTGCGCATCAATGCGTGCGACCTGTTGGGTCGTATCGGCCCTCAAGCCGAGAGATCGACCCGAGAGTTGGTCCACCAATTTGAACGTTTGGAGGTCCAGCGCCTCGCCAGTGCCCGTCAACAGTGATTCCAGATGCTCCAGCAAAGGAGGCATCACCAACTCATAACCGTAACTGCGTGCCGTATCGAGCAGTCCGCGGCGAAGTTCTTCAATGTGCCGCGCCTCGGAAGGCAAGACATCGGCAATATGATCCGGCAGGACCCAGGCAGACATGGGATGGGGCAGGCTGTTAAAACGTTGATTCTACCGGCATGGATAAGCCCCACCCCGGGACCCAAAGCGGCCAGGCTACGCGAGCAGCAGAATGGCGCCGCCAGCGATCAGCCCCAGCAGCGCGCAAAATCGAATCTGGCCGTCACGCAATTGCAAAAGCTGCGTGAACATGCGGCGCCAACCACCAGGTGACACGAAGGGCAGCAGCCCTTCGATGACCAGCACCCAACCCAACGCGATCCAGAACCCGTTCATGGAGACCGACCACCGCCATCAGTCGCTCATCAGCGGCGGGGGCCTGCAGATGCATTGCCCGTCCCGCCTCTGAATACCTTGAAAAATTCAGAGTTCGCCGGATCCAGCACCATGACATCGCCCTTGCGGTTGAAGCTCGCCTTGTAAGCTTCGAGGCTCCGGTAGAACTGTGCAAATTGAGGATCACGGCCGAATGCCTCCGCATACAGACGCGCAGCTTCCGCATCACCCTCGCCCTTGATCTTCTGGGCGTCGCGGTAGGCATTGGCAATGGTGATCTCGCGCTGCCGATCTGCGTCTGCGCGAATCTTCTCCCCCTCCGCCGCGCCCGTGGAGCGCAGTTCATTCGCAACGCGCTTGCGTTCCGCTTCCATGCGTCGATAGACGGACTCCGTGATCGCTTCTACGTAGTCGACCCGCGTGATGCGCACGTCCACGACATCGACACCCCAAGGCTTAGAGCCGCGGACAGCTTCCAGCACTTCCCGTTTCACGTCGGACATCAGTGCATCGCGCTTGAGCGACAGCAGCTCCTTGACGGTGCGACGGTTGACTTCTTCCTGAAATGCATTGCGGACCACCCGATTGAGCTGCAGTGCACCTGCGTTCTCGTCCAGTCCCACATTGCGGATGTACTCGGATGGGTCGGTAATGCGCCAGCGCACATACCAATCGATCACCACGCGCTGCTTCTCGGCTGTCAGCATCGACTCGGTGTCTGAACTGTCCAGCGTGAGCAGACGCTTGTCGATGTAGCGAACGTTTTGGAAAGGTGGAGGTAGCTTGAAATTCAAGCCTGGTTCCGTGATGACTTCCTTGATCTGCCCCAACGCGTACACCACGCCAAACTGGCGTTGGTCGACGACGAACACCATCGAGCTGAGCAATGCCAGCAACAGCAGAACTGTCGATGCGATAAATCCGATTCTGTTCACACGGCTCTCCTATCGGGACTCACGTTCGCGCGAACGGTTGGCATCACGCAACCGAGAATCGCCGGGAAATTGAGAGGTCGCGGCAGGAGGGACCGTCGCTGGCGGCGTATCGGTCGCCGCAACCGCCGATGTCTGCTGTGAAACGCTCTGCATGATCTTGTCCAACGGCAGGTACAGCAAGTTGGAGCCTTGCCGCGACTCCACCAGTACCTTGGTCACATTGCCGTAAATCTGCTGCATGCTCTCCAGATACATGCGGTCTCGCGTCACCTGCGGCGCCTTCTGGTATTCAGCAAGGACGGCGCTGAAGCGCTGTGTGTCACCCTGCGCCTGCGCCACGATGCGCGCCTTGTAGGCTGCCGCCTCCTCGATCAAGCGGGACGCCGTCCCCGTGGCACGCGGAACCACATCATTGGCATAAGCCTGGGCTTCGTTCTTAGCGCGCTCCCGCTCCTGGCCCGCCTTGAGCACGTCATCAAAAGCCGCCTGTACTTGCTCAGGAGGGCGCACCCCCCCTTGCTGCAGGTTGATGCCAACGACTTCCACGCCGACCTTGTATCGGTCCAGGATGGTCTGCATCAGGTTGCGCACGCGCGGAGCAATCTGGTCCCGCTCTTCCGCCAAGGCGGTATCCATGCGCATTTTGCCCACGACTTCGCGCACCGCCGTCTCTGCCGCCTGAACCACGGCTTCGGCCGGATTGCGGCTCTCGAACAGCCACGCACGCGCGTCATTCAAACGATATTGCACTGCGAACTTGATTTCGACGATGTTCTCGTCTTCGGTCAGCATGGCGGACTCACGCAGTCCCGTGCTCTTGATGACGCTATCCCGCCCCACATCAACAGACCGGATTTGGGTCACGAACACCAGTTCATGGCGCTGAATGGGGTAAGGCAGACGCCAATTGAAGCCGGCGTTGACCGTGCTCTTGTACTTGCCGAACTGGGTGATCACCGCTTGCTGGCCTTCTTGCACGATGAAAAAGCCAGTGCCCAGCCAGATCAGCACCGCTATGGCGGCGATCAATCCCACGCCAACTCCCGCGTTCTTCATGTCTGGCTGGAAACCACCATTGCCGCCACCAGAAGCGGGGCCACGCGACCCGCCGCCGCCAAACAACCCACCCAGCTTGCGGTTCAGATCACGCCACAATTCATCCAGGTCCGGTGGCTGTCCCGAAGGATTCTGGTCACGTCCACGTGGACGCTGTGAGTTATCCGGAGAAGGGCGCTCCGAATCAGGGCGCTGTCCACCCTCGCCCTTATCGTCCCCACGGCCCCAACGAGGATCGTTGAGATTGAACATCCCCCGAATACGCTCAGGCAGCACGGCCCAGCGAGAGGCCCGGTTAAGAAGGTTCATGCGCGAATTCTCGTACTCTCAATAGCAATAGAACACCAGCATTGTGCCCAATCAGTCCCACTCGCCCTTCAATTCAGCCGCCGTCTCAGGGGGCATGCCTGACGAAAGTGACTTCTGAACCATGTCTGCCAATAGCTGCCGCAAGTCAGCCACCCCTTCGCCAAGGCCGGCACTGACAAAAATCCGCGGTACAGGCCGCCCATCCAGTTCATAGGTATCTTGCCGCACGTTAGGACGCACTTCGGGCGTGAGGGCATCCAATTTGTTGAATACCAAGAGTTGTGGAATATCGGCGGCGCCAATCTCACCAAGAACCAGTTGCACCTGTGCAATCTGCTCGGGAAAGGCGGGGTTGGCGGCATCGACCACATGCAGGAGCAGATCCGCGTCCACGGCCTCCTGCAACGTGGCCTGAAACGCATCCACCAGCCCGTGCGGCAGATCACGAATGAAGCCCACGGTATCGGACAGGGACACCGAACCCGCGGCTTCGCCCAAATAAAGATGACGCGTGGTGGTGTCCAGCGTGGCGAACAACTGGTCTGCTGCGTAGGCTCGCGCCTTCACCAGTGCATTGAACAGCGTGGATTTGCCCGCGTTCGTATAGCCCACCAGCGAGATATTGAATGTATCGCGCCGCTGCCGCTGCCGCCGCTGGGTCGCCCGTTGGCGCTTGACCTTGCCCAGGCGCTCCCGCGTGCGCTTGATGGCTTCGCTGATCATGCGACGGTCGAGCTCAATTTGTGTTTCGCCCGGTCCGCCCCGTGTGCCAATCCCCCCGCGTTGACGCTCCAAGTGCGACCAGCGCCGCACAAGTCGAGTGCTCAAGTACTGCAAACGCGCCAACTCCACCTGCAGCTTGCCCTCGTGGCTGCGGGCGCGCTGGGCAAAGATCTCCAGAATGAGCAGCGTGCGATCATTGACGGGCAACTCCAGGCTTCGCTCCAGATTCCGCTGCTGCGCCGGACTCAGCGCCTGGTCGAACAGCACCTCCTTCGCGCCATGCATCTGCGCCAGAGTGCGGATCTCATCCGCTTTGCCGCTACCCACGAACAGCGCCGCATCAGGCGTCTTTCGCTTGCACGTCAGCCGCGCGACAGGATTCAAGCCTGCAGTCTGGGCCAATAGGCCAAGCTCTTCGAGTTCGGCATCGAAATGGGGCAAACCAAAATCCACGCCTACCAATAGAACAGGCGTGGATTTCGTGTCAGGAGAAGAATGGGAACTCAAGGCTGCGTGCCCTGGGATGCGCAATGCTTGCGCCGTGGCGCAGCCTTGAACTGCCGCAGGGGCTTACTGGTTGTCCCCGTCGGCGGCGGGTTCCGCAGTCGAGAAGTTGACGGCACGACCAGGCACGATCGTGGAAATGGCGTGCTTGTACACCATCTGCGTCACGGTATTGCGCAGCAGCACGACGTATTGATCGAAGGATTCGATTTGACCCTGCAGTTTGATGCCGTTCACCAAATAGATCGAAACTGGCACATGCTCCCGACGCAAGGCGTTCAGGAAGGGGTCTTGAAGAAGCTGACCTTTATTGCTCACGATATTCTCCGTGTTCAAAAATGTTGTTGTAAACCAGCACCTTACCACAGCCAGACGGCCATACGCCGTCCAGGGGCTCAGGAGTTCTGCTTGTCCGTATAAGGATTGCTGGAGGTTTTCATTTCGATACGCAGCGGCGTACCGACGAGGTCAAATTCTTTGCGAAAACGCGCCTCAAGAAAGCGCTTGTAGGCGTCCGTGACATGCTCCAGCGAATTCCCGTGGATCACGATCACCGGCGGATTCATGCCGCCCTGGTGCGCATAGCGCATCTTGGGCCGGAACATACCCGAGCGCTTGGGGCTTTGGAACTGCACCGCCTCCTGCAGCAGGCGCGTCAACACCGGCGTAGGCATCTTGCGGTTGGCAGACTTGTACGCCTGGATGATGGATGACCACAGCGGCCCGATGCCCTGCCGTTTCTTCGCGGAGATGAAGTGCAACGGCGCGAACTTCAGAAACGACAGACGCGTTTCGATGGAACGCTCCAGCTGCTGCCGGCCATAGTCGTCCACCGCATCCCATTTGTTCACTGCGATCACCACGGCGCGACCACTCTCCAGGATGTAGCCGGCAATATGTGCGTCCTGGTCCGTCACTCCTTGCGTGGCGTCCAGCAGCAGCAGCACGACATTGGCTGACTCGATGGCCTGCAGGGTCTTCACGACCGAGAATTTCTCGATCGCTTCAAACACCTTGCCTTTGCGTCGCAGGCCCGCCGTGTCGATCAACTCGAACTTCTGCCCGTTGCGCTCGAAAGGCACCGATATGGCATCGCGCGTGGTGCCGGGCATGTCGAAAGCCACCAAACGCTCTTCGCCCAGCCAGGTATTGATCAGTGTGGACTTGCCCACGTTGGGGCGCCCTGCCACTGCAAGACGGATGACATTCTTCTCGGCCGCCGCATCCTCCTCCTCAATCTCGGGCAACGCGAGCGGCTTCAGCGCGAGATCCACCAGGCTGCGCACACCCTGGCCGTGCGCCGCCGATACGGGGTGCACCTCTCCCAGTCCCAACTCATAGAACTCGGCCAGATGCATGCTGTCCTGCATGCCTTCGGCCTTGTTGCCAGCCAACACGCAGGGTTTGCCCAGGCGGCGAAGGTAGTTGGCAATGTCGTGGTCCTGGGCGGACAGTCCGCCGCGTACGTCCACGACAAAAACCACGACATCGGCCTCCGCCACGGCCTGCTGGGTCTGCCTGGCCATCTCACGGTAGATGCCGCTGGAGGCATCGGGCTCGAACCCCCCGGTGTCGATGACGATGTACTCGTGCTTGCCCTGTCTCCCATTGCCATAGTGGCGATCACGCGTGAGGCCGGCAAAGTCGGCCACGATCGCATCGCGCGACTTGGTCAAACGGTTGAACAAGGTGGACTTGCCCACATTGGGCCGCCCCACCAAAGCGATGACAGGCTTCATCCTGTGTCCTATATCCCTATCAGTCCGGACGGAAGCCGTAGACGCCACCCTTGCGCGTCACCACCACCAAGGTGTCGCCCGCCACCGCCGGGGCTGCCGCAATGGCCGAGCCATCGGTCGTCAGGCGGTTGAGCGGTGCGGCGTCCTCACGGGACAGCAGGTGCACCAGCCCTGTATCGTCACCCACTACCACTGAACGCCCCAGCACCAAGGGCGCTGTGAGCTTGCGGAACTGCAGCCTGTCCGATGTCCAGGCGCGGGACCCATCGGTGCGCCGCCATGCGATCACCGTTCCGTTGCTTTCCGTGCCGAACAGCATGGTGTCATCCCCGTGGATGCCCACGCCGCCGCTGGCGGGCTGCGTCCACGAGACCGCCCCCCGGGATGCATCGATACAGCCCACCGAGGCCTGGAAAGCCCGCGCGCACAGGCTATCGCCCACACGGCTCGTACGGCCAACGATCTCCACCAGCCGCTCGACGTCATTGGTGCCGCGCGGGCTGGCCAAGGGCGCCTCCCAGCGCACCACGCCGTTGTCGGGATTGAAGCCGACCAGACGGCCGGACAGCCCCGCAACCAGGGTGTCACCCACGGCCATCAGCACACCGCCCTGGCGCAGGACCAGGGGCTCACCCGGCCGCTGCTGGCTCCAGAGCCGGTAGCCAGTCGCCGCGTCGAAGGCGGAAATGGAGCGATCCGCCGCCAGCACGAAGATGCGCTTGCCCGCGACCAACGGCGCCGTATAAGCCTGGGCGGGCAACGGCTTGCGCCAGATCTCCCGACCGCCGTCCAGTGCGATAACTTGATTGCCCTTCGACACCACCGCCGTCCAGCGCCCATCACTTCCCACGCCCGAGGCAAGCGGCTGGTTGAGGCGCGTGCGCCATACGTCGCCCCCCGTGCGAGCATCGATGGCCGCCACATCGCCATTGGCAGAGGCCACCGTCACCACGCTGCCCTCCACGTGTATGTCGAGCTCAAGGCCTTCTTGCGTCCCAATCTGGGACACCCACGCCTGACGCACTCCCAGCACAGGGACGTTGGGACCGAGCTCCGCCGCCTTCGGCTTCGGCGTGCCGCCCCACAACGAGCAACCTCCCATCACCAGCAGGCTCACCAGCAAAGAGGCGCCGGTCAGCGCCCTCATGGCATGACTACGTGCCTGGCTCATTGCACGCCCCCCGACGTAGCGGAGGCTACCGTCTCCACCTGTGCGCCCAAAGCGTTGAGCTTGGCTTCCACCAGGCGGCGGTATTCCACACGCTCGTCAAAAGCCTGGTAGGCACGGCGGTACTCGGCGATGGCTTCCTGCTTCTTGCCCTGCAACGCGAACACATCACCCTTGCGATCCGCGACCGTAGCAGCAAACTCTGCGGGGAATTTCCCCGACAGCTGCGCCGAGGCCTCGTCGTAGGCCTTTTGCTCGATCAGGACGCTGGCCAGGCGCAGCCGGGCCAAGGCCTGGTAACCCTCATCAGACGCTTTCTCGGCCACCCAAGCCAACGTACTTTTGGCGGCATCCCACTTGCCAGCGTCGGCCAGCGCTTTGGCAGCCAGAAGGCCTGCCTGCCACGCCTGCGCGGTGCCGCCGTAACTCGACTTCAAGTCGCCCACGGCTTGCTCCACGCGCGCAAGGTCACCCGCCTGCACGGCCATTTCCACGGCCTCGGCCAGTGCCGTCGCCTGCTGGGCCTGGCGGCCCTGCCACAGCCGGTAGCCGTTCCAGGCGGCAAGCCCCCCCATGATGACAATCAACGCCCAGGTGATGGGCGTGCCCCACGTGTTCCAGAAGTGCTTGATCTGCTCAAGCTGTTCTTGTTCTTGAAGGTCGAAGTTGTTGGCCATGTTGTGGTTCCGTTCAGCGCGAGGATTGTAGGGTGGCCGCCCATTCGGCCAGCGCCGCCAGCGGGCGCTCCGCCTGCTCGCCGCTATCCCGCAGCGGCTTGACGGTCACGGCCCCGCGGGCCAGTTCGTCGGCGCCGAAGACCAGTGCATAGCGTGCGCCGCTGGCGTCCGCCTTCTTGAACTGGGATTTCATGCTGCCCATGCCCTCGCCTGCGGCGGTGGAGCTGTGCATCTGCACCGACACCCCCTGCGCACGCAGCCGCTGCAAGGTAGCCATGACCACCGGCAGGGCTGACGCGTCGGGCACTACGGCATAGGCATCGGCAGCTGGTCGGGCCACTTGCGCCTCCTGCTCCTTGAGCAACTCCAGCACGCGCTCCACCCCCAGCGCCCAGCCCACGGCCGGAGCGGACTTGCCGCCGATCTGCTCGATCAGGTAGTCGTAACGGCCCCCACCGCAGATCGTGCCCTGCGAGCCCAGTTGGTCCGTCACGAACTCGAATACCGTGAGGTTGTAATAGTCCATCCCGCGGACCAGGCGGGGGTTGAGGCTCCAGACCACGCCGTTGGCATCCAGGATCGCCTTGACGGTCTCGAAATGCTGCAGCGACGCCTCGCCTAGAAAGTCGATGAGCCGCGGGGCGCCTTCCACCAGCGCCTGCATCGCGGGGTTCTTGGTGTCGAGAATGCGCAGCGGATTGCTGTGCAGGCGGCGGCGCGCATCCTCGTCGAGCACATTCATGTGCTGCTCCAGGTATGCGATCAGCGCCGCGCGGTGGGCGCGGCGCTCGTCAGGCTGCCCCAGGCTGTTCAATTCCAGCCGCACGTTCTCCAGCCCCAGTTCCGCCCACAGCGCATGCGCCAGCAGAATGATCTCGGCATCGGCTTCCGCGCCGGGAAAGCCCAGCGCCTCGGCACCGATCTGGTGGAACTGGCGGTAGCGGCCGCGCTGTGGCCGTTCATGCCGGAACATCGGCCCCATGTAGTACAGGCGCTTGCCGCCGTCGTAGAGCATGGAATGCTCTACCACCGCACGCACCACCCCCGCCGTTGCCTCGGGGCGCAGCGTCAGCTGTTCACCGTTGAGCCGGTCCTCGAAGGAGTACATCTCCTTCTCGACGATGTCGGTGACTTCGCCCAGACCGCGCACGAACAGCGGCGTAGGCTCGACGATGGGCGTGCGGATGTTGCGATAAGCGTAGCGCGCCATGAGGGTGCGCACCTTGTCCTCCAGCCATTCCCAGCGCGCCGAATCGGGCGGAAGAATGTCGTTCATGCCCTTGATGGCAACCAGCTTCTGCATCTTGTTCTATTGTTTGTGATTATGAATCAAATCAGCCTCTAGCGCTTATCCATCAAGCGCTGTAAGCTATAATATTTATAGCAAAATTGCGCACACTTCACTGTGCGCCTGCGCCGTTGCCGAAACGCCGGGCAATGTAGCCTTCAACGATATCCTGGAACTCTCGCGCGATGCCCTCGCCCCGCAGGGTCATGGCCTTTTCGCCGTCGATGAAGACCGGGGCGGCGGGCGCCTCGCCCGTGCCGGGAAGGCTGATGCCGATGTCGGCATGTTTGCTCTCGCCCGGGCCGTTGACGATGCAGCCCATCACGGCCACCTTGAGTTTTTCCACGCCGGGATAGCGCAGCCGCCATACGGGCATCTGCGCACGCAGGTAATCGTCGATCTGCTTGGCCAGCTCCTGGAATGTGGTGCTGGTGGTACGGCCGCAGCCTGGGCATGCGGTCACGCTGGGCACGAACGCACGCAGTCCCAGCGATTGCAGGATCTCGGAGGCCACCATCACCTCCTGGGTGCGCGCCTCGCCGGGCTGCGGAGTCAGCGACACACGGATAGTGTCGCCAATGCCTTCCTGTAGCAGGATCGAAAGCGCGGTGGTCGACGCCACGATACCCTTGGTACCCATGCCCGCCTCGGTCAGACCCAGGTGCAGCGCATAGTCGCAGCGGCGCGCGAGTTCGCGGTACACCGAGATCAGGTCTTGCACACCGCTGACCTTGCACGAGAGGATGATCTGGTCGCCGCTCAGGCCCATTTCCTCGGCGCGTTTCGCCGATTCGATGGCGGAGGTGATCAGCGCCTCGTACATGACCTGGCGCGCATCCCACGGCTGGGCGCGGCGGCTGTTCGCATCCATCAGCTCGGCCAGCAACTCCTGGTCCAGGCTGCCCCAGTTCACGCCGATGCGCACGGCCTTGTCCCAGCGCACCGCGGCCTCGATCATCTGGCCGAACTGCTTGTCCTTCTTGTCGCCCTTGCCCACGTTGCCCGGGTTGATGCGGTACTTGGACAATGCCTGTGCGCAGTCGGGAAATTCCGTCAGCAGGCGGTGGCCGTTGTAGTGAAAGTCGCCCACCAGCGGCACCGTCTCG
Source organism: Diaphorobacter sp. JS3050 (assembly GCF_013154915.1). Lineage (NCBI taxonomy): Bacteria > Pseudomonadati > Pseudomonadota > Betaproteobacteria > Burkholderiales > Comamonadaceae > Diaphorobacter > Diaphorobacter sp. JS3050. Next base: position 1,362,888 of record NZ_CP053553.1, on the reverse strand, counting down.
CCCATGCGGTCCAGCTGCTCACGGATGTAGGGCACGGCCGCTGCGGCCTCCGGCGTGTTCACCGTGATGCGAACGAACTCGGAGCCCGCTTGCGCCAGTTCCTTGATCTGGATGGCCGTGCCGATCGCATCCACCGTGTCGGTGTTGGTCATGGACTGCACCCGCACCGGTGCGCCGCCACCCACCGTGACCACCCGGCTGCCCCAGACGATGCGTGCCTGCCGCGAGCGGCGTGCCTGGGGCTGTGCCATAGCGATCGGTGCGGCTGTGCCGGAGATATTCATTTACTTCACCTCGAAACGCGCAACGTTCTCGCGCGCAATCGCATTCAGATCCATGGGCTGGCCGCGCACAACCACCTCCGTGGCATCCGCCTTGCCAATGACGACCGACCAGGGAGGGCTGCCCGCCGCGGAAACACTCTCGCCCGCAGCCAGGATCTTCTGCAGCACGACGCCGCCCGCGGCGTTGCGCACCTGAATCCAGGATTCTCCCCGGGCGCGAATGACCAGCACGCCCGAAGCCTCGGTGCCCTTGGCGTCAACTCCGGCCTCGTTGGTCACGCCGTGGGATGGGGCCGGCTCCACCGCCGCAGCGGGGGTCGATGCGGCGAGGGCCGCTGAGGCCACCGCAGCAGAAGATGGCTCTGCCCGAGCGGTTGCCTGTCCCCCTGAGGCAACGGATTCTTGTACTGAGGGCACCGCAGCAGTCACCGGGTCCAGTTGCGTGGCTTCGAGCGCGCGCTGTGGCGGTGTTACCGCCTCCGGACTGCTGGCGACCGGTAAACTGTCGTTGCCCTTCGGGAGAAAGGCGATGGCCACCGCGGCGGCCAACAGCGCGGCAACCGTCACGCCCATCATGCGCGATCTGGGTCGCTCCAGCGTTCCCCCCTTGATGAACCGGTGACCAGGGTCTTTGAACGACGCGTTGAGTCCCTTGTCCACCACAAGCTGCACGGGGCCGCTCTGGGGCAACAATGCGAGCACCGGCGCAGCATCGGCCTTCAAGGTCCGGCAGACGCCCGACGCCAACGCCCGCATGAAGACGGCGTCAGGAAATGCGTCGTATTGGTCCGCTTCCAGCGCATGCAGTTTGTTCGCGGGCACTTTCAGCGTTCCGGCCAGCACATCAACATGGACCCCTGCGGATTCGCGCAGTTGCCTCAGCAACTGCCCCGCGGTAACGCCGCCCGCCGGTTCAGTGCCGTGATCCTGCATCCGGTGATCAATCCCCCCAGCGGCGCCCATGGGCTCACTCATCGAAGGCCCCTCGTTCGAATGCCAGGGTTTCTTTTGCGTTGGGGAAGCGCTTGCGCAATTGATCACCCAACTGGCGCATGGCCACGAACTCCTTGAGCACGCGTTCGATCTTCACGCCCAACCACAGAGATTCGGCATTGGCATACTCGCCATTGTTCACGCGACGGACATAAAACTGCGCCCGCTTGGCCTCGCCCCGCGCAAACAGCACGGCCGCCAAGTGGTACCCCACCGCCGGGTTGCCCGCATCAATCTCATAGGCCTGCTTCAGCGCTTGTTCGGCCTCTGCAAGACGCCCCGCCCGCTGGTAGCACAGGCCCTGGGACATCAGCGTCTTGCTGCGTGCCTTGTAACTCGGCACGGCAAGCGCCCGCTCGAACATCTGATTGGCGACGTCGTACTGCTGGCGCTGGCACTGCAGCCAGCCATAGTTGTGCATGATGTCTGGATCGGAAGGCTTCATGCCTTGGGCGCGCTTGAGGCTGTCTTCCGCGAGCGCCAGGTCGCCCATGTTCATGTATATCAAGCCGCGAAGGTGGTAGGCGTCGGCATACGTGGGATCGGTCGTGATCGCCTGCCGCACCTCCTCCATGGCCACGGTGGTCTGCCCCATTTGCAGGTAGTTCGCAGCCAGCTCCAGCCGGATACGTGCACGGCGACGCACGTCGGCTTCGCCGCCGCCGGACGCGGATTCCGCCACGGCACCATTGGCATCGGAGGCCCCTTGGTGGGCACAACCGGCAAGGCCCGAGACGACAACGGCAATGCCGATCGCCGCCATCGCCCGCCACCCGCCGTGATTGATCCGCCACTTCGCCATGAAAGCCTCCCGTAATTGTTGCGCCACGCCGTCAGATGACCGGCTTGATCTCGATGGTCCTGAGCTTGGCCATGCGTTCATTGACCCGTGTTCGGTCCTTCACATCGCCAGCCAGTTGTCCGCATGCCGCATCAATATCGTCACCGCGCGTCTTGCGAACGGTCGTGACGATACCCGCGTCACTCAACAATTGTGCGAAAGCCGTCACAGCCGCCGGGGGAGATCGGCGCAGACCGGAAGCCGGGAACGGGTTGAAGGGGATGAGATTGAACTTGCACGACACCCCGCCGTCGGCCGCCTTGCGGCCCACCAGGTCAATCAACTGTCGCGCATGCTCTGGCTGATCGTTCACGCCTTCCAGCATGCAGTATTCAAAAGTGATGAAGTCCCGCGGCGCGTGGTCCAAGTAACGCCGACACGCCGCCAGGAGTTCATGCAGCGGGTACTTGCGGTTCAGGGGAACGAGGTTGTCGCGCAACACGTCATTGGGAGCATGCAGCGAAACAGCGAGCGCCACAGGACAATCCTGCGCCAGGCGGTCCATCATGGGCACGACGCCTGAGGTAGACACGGTTACGCGACGCCGCGACAAGCCGTAACCATGGTCATCGAGCATGACTCGCAGCGCAGGCACCAGTGCAGCATAGTTCTGCAGCGGCTCGCCCATTCCCATCATCACCACGTTGGAAATCACGCGTTCACCGTCACCGCGGCGCTGCCGTAGTGCGTGCTCGGCGTACCAGAGCTGGGCCAGGATTTCGCCAGTAGTGAGATTGCGGCTGAACCCCTGGTGACCGGTGGAGCAAAAACGACAGCCTACGGCGCATCCAGCCTGCGAGGAGATGCACAAGGTGCCGCGATCGTCCTCAGGAATAAAGACTGTCTCCACGGCGTTGCCGTCGCCCACGTCGAACAGCCACTTCACCGTGCCGTCCGCAGAGACATGTTCGCTGATGGCTTGCAGCCCTGCCACATGGGCGCAGCCCCTGAGCTTCTCGCGCAACGATTTCGCCAGGTCGCTCATCTGGTCAAAATCGCTGGCACCGCGCTGGTGGATCCAGCGAAACAGTTGCGTGGCCCGAAAACGTTTTTCTCCCAGCCGCTCGCAAAAAGCAGCCAGGCCGTCCAGGTCAAAATCCAGAAGGTTCGTGGTCATAACGTTCACGGATGCCCACGCCCACATAGCGCATCCGCGCGGGGGCGGCCAAACCAGGACCGCCCGGCACGCGGAGCCACTGCATTAGCGCGAGTAGATGTTCAGGCCGGGGAAGAAGAAGGCCACTTCCACCTGGGCGGTTTCGGCAGCGTCGGAGCCGTGCACCGCATTGGCGTCGATGCTGTCCGCGAAGTCGGCGCGGATCGTGCCGGGCGCAGCCTTCTTGGGGTCGGTCGCGCCCATGAGTTCGCGGTTCTTCAGGACGGCGTTCTCACCCTCCAGGGCCTGCACCATCACGGGGCCGGAAATCATGAAGTCCACCAGATCCTTGAAGAAGGGGCGCTCCTTGTGCACTGCGTAGAACTGCTCGGCTTCGGCGCGCGACAGGTGGATCATGCGCGCAGCGGCAATCTTCAGGCCCGCGGCTTCAAAGCGCGCATAGATCTGGCCGATCACGTTCTTGGCAACTGCGTCCGGCTTGATGATGGAAAGGGTGCGTTCGATAGCCATGTTGGTTTTCCTAGTGAGGTGTTGCGGTATTTTTGCCCTGAAGGCAAACCGTCAATTTTAGCTTTACGCCAATCCCCTAACGTCCGCCGCGGCGCGGCCCGTTGTTGCGTTGCTGTTGGCGATGGCGCGAGAAACTGTCGGCCCCAATATAGCCAAGCGACGTCTTCATCGGGTCCGGCTGGGCATTCGGTGAGGGCGGTCGCCCCGCACGCCCCCCCGTCTTGTCACGCCCACTGCCAGATGCCTTGCCCGGCCCCGCGGATCGACGATCGCCTTTGCGGCCGCCCCTGCCCTGGCCACTAGTGGGGCGCGCACCACCACCGTCCAGCGTTGCACCTGCCGCCTGCATCAGGGCACGAATGTCGCGCTCATCAAGCTCCAGCCATGCCCCGCGCTTGAGCCCGCGCGGCAGCATCATGGCCCCGTAGCGAATCCGAATCAGCCGGCTCACCGCATGCCCTACCGCCTCGAACATACGGCGGACCTCGCGGTTACGGCCTTCAGAGATGGTGACCCGGTACCAACAGTTGGCGCCCTCGCCGCCGCCGTCTTCCACGGAGCCAAAGGAAGCCATGCCATCCTCCAGCGGCACGCCTTCCAGCAAGCGCTGCTTTTCCTCGGTGCTCAACGCACCCAACACGCGGACCGCATATTCACGCTCCAGCCCGAAGCGGGGGTGCATCAACTTGTTCGCAAGCTCCCCCGAACTGGTAAATAGCAACAAACCTTCGGTATTCAGGTCCAGACGCCCGACGGATTGCCATTTGCCCTGCTGCAGCCGGGGGAGTTTGCGAAACACCGTGGGACGGTTTTGCGGATCGTCATGCGTGACCACTTCGCCCACTGGCTTGTGGTATGCAATCACGCGTACCGGCGGTGGTGCAATACGGAAGCGGATGGGCTTGCCGTTGACCTTTATCTGGTCCCCAAACTGCACGCGCTGCCCGATATGGGCCGGCTCGTTGTTGACGGAAATACGACCTTCCAGGATGAGCTGCTCCATTTCCAGCCGAGACCCCATGCCCGCCTGGGCAAGCACCTTGTGCAGTTTGGGGGTTTCTGGCTGGGGAAGCAGCACCCGCTTGGCGGGGGCGAGCTCGGCGTTGGCTTCATCCTCGTCGAACTGACCCGACACCACGTCGGCAAACTGATAGCCATCGCCCTTCGGCGCGCGCTTGGCGGCATGGCCGCTGGGCTGTCGTGGCACCTCAACAGCAGCGCCTTGCTCATGCACTTCCTGCATCTTCACGCCCGATTGGGCACCGTCAGCACCACTCAGTTGCGGCACTGCCACATTCTCCTGAAGCGCGCCTTCCGCAGACTTGCGCTTGCGGGGCCTGCGCGGCGCAGCAGCCTCCGATGCGGGCAAAGGCGAGTGACCCGCCATGGAGTCAGGATCCTTGTGAGATTCATCATTCATATGTCAATGTCCCGTGGCCCCTCTTCGGCACCACTGTGTGTCGCGCCCACTACGAGATCAGGGGCATCTTCAATATCTACTTCGTCTACGGCCGGCACCTGCACGCCGTCCCCAGGTACCCCTGCAGTGTCTTCGCTCTGCGGTGCCAACTGAATGGCGCCCAGCGCCTCAAACATGCTGACCTGCACGCCGGGGTCTTCGAGCGTAGGCAGTTGATCCAGTGATTGCAGTCCTAAATCGTCCAGGAACTGCCGTGTGGTAGCAAACAACGCAGGCCGGCCCACTGTCTCGCGGTGGCCAATGACCTCCACCCAGCCGCGGTCCTCCAGTTGTTTGATGATGAGGCTGTTGACCGTCACCCCACGGATGTCTTCGATGTCCCCGCGGGTCACGGGCTGCCGGTACGCAATGATGGCCAGCGTCTCCAGCGTCGCTCGCGTGTAGCGGGGCGGCTTTTCAGGATGCAGCCGGTCCAGAAATTCGCGCATCTCGGGCCGGCTCTGGAAACGCCAACCTGTGGCCACTTGTACCAACTCCACCCCTCGCAAGGCCCAGTCCTGCTGCAGTTCCAGCAGCAGCATCTTTACTGTATCGGAACCCAGCGCGTCATCGAACAATGTCCGCAGGTCACGGATCGATACAGGCTGCGGGGCACAGATCAACGCGGTTTCAAGAACCCGTTTGGCGTCCACCGAATTCATGGTCCAACAGTCCCTGGAAAGGCAGCCTCGCATCAGACGGGAGGCTGCGCCTTGGGTTGGAGATATTGCGGCGCAGAAAGCAGAGCGTGGCAATGCGCCTTCACGGGGCCGGTAGCTCGTGCTGGCCGGCGGTTCACGGCAGAACAGCCGTCAGGAACGATTGTAGCGCAGCCCCCAAAAATCCAGCGCCTGCGCCATGTCTTCCGGCAGCGGCGCGTGGAACTCCAGGGCAGCGCCAGTGACCGGGTGTACAAACGCCAGCCGGAATGCATGCAGCGCCTGTCGATGCATGGGCCCGGCCAGCGCGCCGCCGTACAGTGCATCTGCCACCAAGGGATGACGTATGGATGCCATATGCACGCGGATCTGGTGCGTTCGCCCCGTGTGCAGCGTGCAACGCACGAGGCACACCTCCTCGTTGGCATCTATCAGGTCGAAATCGGTGCGGGCTTCCTTGCCTGGATGCTGTGCCAGATCGACCACCGCCATCCGCAGGCGATTGCGCGGGTCACGACCGATCGGGGCATGCACCGATCGATGTGCGGCCCCCGTCCAGCCGCCCCACCCCAGCGCTACATACTGGCGGCTGACCTCGCGCGCAGCGATCATGCGGACGAGTGCATCCATGGCCGACCGGCTGCGCGCAACGACCATGAGGCCACTGGTGTCCTTGTCCAGTCGATGGACGATGCCCGCACGCGGCACCTGCATCGCCTGCGCATCCCGGCCAAGCAAGGCGTTCAGCAACGTGCCGCTCCAATTGCCGGGCGCGGGATGCACCACCAGCCCCGCAGGCTTGTGGATCACGAGGATGTGCTCATCCTCATACACCACATCCAATGGCCATTGCTCGGGCCGAAAAGCCTGGCTCTGCTGCGTAGGGCGCATCTCGACCGCGATGCGGTCCCCGGCCTTGACCCGGGACGCGGGCTTCTGTACCTCCCGCCCATTCAGGCGTACGCAGCCCTGGAGCAGCAACTGCTGCAGATAACTGCGGGAAAACTCTGGGACCAGTTCCGCGAGTGCCTTGTCCAGCCGCTGAGCATGCTGCTCGGCGCCCACGACGACCTCCCGCAGTTCCGCCTCAAACTCGTCCGCCTGACTCCCACCTGTCTCTGCTGGATCAGCATCCTCCAGCCAGGACGCCTCTCCCATGGAAGCCGGCGCGCTCAACGGGGGGGGAGGTAGCGGGCGGGGTCCACGGGCTTGCCCTGGCGCCGGATTTCGAAATGCAGTTTCACACGATCCGCGTCGGTGCTTCCCATCTCGGCAATCTTCTGGCCGCGGCGCACGTTCTGGTCTTCCTTCACCAGCAGCGTCTGGTTGTGCGCATAGGCCGTGAGATAGGTGTTGTTGTGTTTCAAGATCACCAGGTTGCCATAGCCGCGAAGCCCAGCACCGGCGTACACCACACGCCCATCGGCAGCGGCGAGCACCGGATCGCCTGCCTTGCCGCCGATGTCGTAGCCCTTGTTACGCACCTCGTCGAATCCCGCCAACAGGCTGCCCGACGAGGGCCAGATGAAGTTGACGTCATCCGTTGCAGCGGTAGCGGCCGGCGCGGGAGCCACCGCCGGCGCGCTGGGTGCCGCTGCCGGCGCCACCGCGGCCGGTGTAGACGCCGCCGACGCCGACGGCTTGGGTGCGCTCGCAGCCGATGCTGCAGCCAAGGGCGAAGACGTGACGGGGCGGGTGACCACACCGGTGTCAGATGCCACCGCAGTCGCCGCAGCCGCAGCAGGGGGCACCACACGCAGCACCTGGCCCACCTCGATCAGGTTGGCGTTTTCCAGGTTGTTCCAGCGCGCGATATCTTTCCAACTTTGCCCGTTTTCCAGGCCAATGCGAATCAGCGTGTCGCCTGCCTTCACGGTGTAGTAGCCAGGCTTGCCCGCGTTCTCAGCACCAGGCAAGGGCTTGACCTCAGGCACGGCCCCGGCGGGCCCCGTCGTGCCGCTGCTCGCGGCAAAGGTGCCGCGATCTTCCACGGGAGCCCTGTTGATCGGGGTGCTGCACCCCGCCAGCAAACCGCCAGCCAGCACGGCAACTCCCCAAACCACAAGACTACGCGATACCAACATAAGCAAATCCTTCAGGCGATCCCCGATTTTAGGGGGACGAAATGCACGGCTTCCAGAATGCCCTGCTTGAAGCCTTGCGCAGTTTTATCAACGACCAGCAGCATCTGTTGGCCGTCGGCGCCCGCCAGTGGGGCGACCAGCCGGCCACCCACGGCAAGTTGCTCGCACCACGCGGCGGGAAGGCTATCTCCCCCCGCCGCGGCAATGATGCCCGCATAGGGCGCGCCGCTGGGGTAACCCAGCATTCCGTCGCCCAGGATCAGGTGCACATTTGCCAGGCGCAGGGGGCGCAAGTGGTCTCGCGCCTTTTCGTGCAACGCGCGCAACCGTTCAACGGTATACACCTCGCGCGAGACACGCGACAGCACCGCTGCCTGATAGCCGCAGCCCGTGCCGATCTCCAGCACCCGGCCCATTCCATTTCCGCGCGCGCACTCGGCCCCCAGCAACAATTCGATCATGCGTGCTACCACGCTGGGTTTGGAAATGGTCTGACCCAGTCCGATGGGCAGACTGGTGTCTTCATAGGCTTGGTTGGCCAAGGCGGTGTCGACAAAACGATGCCGCTCAATCATTCCCATGGCCTGAAGAACCGCCCCCGCCGAGATGCCCGAGGCTGCGAGTCGCTGCACCATGCGTGCGCGCACGGCAGCGGAGTCCAGCCCCACGCCGTGCGGCGTGGGCGGCTGCACCTCGCGGCGCGCGCCTACCGGTGGCGCCGCAGTGGGTGCACCGGGTTGGCGCCAGTCGATCCGCGCAGGAAAACCTGGCCGCCGCTGCATCAAGCCACCTCGCCGGACGCCTGCGCTGGTACGAGACGGGCCAGAGTCTGCGCCCAATACCCCAGTCCGTCGTAATCGGTCAGGTCCACCTTCAATGGCGTGACGGATACATGGCCGTGCGCCGTGGCATGAAAATCGGTGCCCTCCGCCGCGTCCTTGGCGGCGCCAGCGCCACCGATCCAGTACATCAGTTCCCCACGCGGGCTCTGCTGCTCAATGACACGCTCTGCCGCATGGCGCCGGCCCAGGCGGCACATGCGCAAGGGCCGCAATGCGTCATACGGCATATTGGGAATGTTGACATTCAACAGCCAGGGGGCTTCGCCGACCAGGTTTTGGCGATCCATCTGCTGAACGATCTCGCGCGCCTTGCGCGCAGCCGACTCGATCTCGCCCCACCCCTTGTCCACCTGCGAAAAGGCGATGGACGGGATCCCGAAAAGATAGCCTTCCATCGCAGCACCCACCGTGCCGGAATAAATTGTGTCGTCGCCCATGTTGGCGCCGTTGTTGATGCCGGAGACCACCAGATCGGGCCGGTAACCCAGCAGGCCCGTCAGCGCAATGTGCACGCAATCGGCAGGCGTGCCATTGACATAGCGAAAGCCGTTGTGCGCGGTTTGCACATACAACGGCGAATGCAGCGTCAGGGCGTTCGACTTCGCGCTATTGTTGTGTTCGGGAGCCACCACTTCCACATCAGCAATGGTCTTAAGGGCGTCATGCAGCGCCACGATGCCAGGCGCCTGGTAGCCGTCGTCGTTGGAGATGAGGATTTTCATGGTCTGGAAGGCGGAACGGCTGGCATTGTAGGAGCGAGCACACACGCTGTCGCTGGTCACGCAAGGGACAACCCAGCCTCAGGGACGGCCCCTATGATGCCCGCCCAACAGATTCGTAGCGACCAAGGAGACATTCATGCACGCCTGGCTCTGCACCAACCCCATCGGCGTCGAGGCCCTGGCCTGGACAGAACTGCCCGACCCGGCTCCCAAGGCAGGCGAGGTCCTCGTCGAGATCCGCGCGGCAAGCCTGAATTTTCCCGACCTGCTGATGGTGCAGAACAAGTACCAGATCAAGCCCCCCCTGCCTTTCGTGCCCGGCTCGGAGTTCGCGGGCGTCGTGCAGGCCGTGGGCGACGGCGTCAGCCATCTGCAGGTGGGTCAAAACGTGGCCTGTCTCAGCGGCACGGGTGGTTTCGCCACGCACACCATCGCCCCGGCCGCACGCTGTATACCCCTGCCGGACGGCTTTGGCCATGTGGATGCGGCGGCATTCATCATGACTTATGCAACCTCTTACCACGCCCTGCTGGACCGGGGCCAGCTCCAGGCTGGCGAGACTGTGCTGGTGCTGGGCGCGGCTGGCGGCGTGGGCACCGCCGCGATTCAGATCGCCAAGGCCAAGGGAGCGCGCGTGATCGCCGCCGCCTCCACGGACGAAAAATGCGACGTGTGCCTGAAGCTGGGCGCCGATGCCGTGATCAATTACAGCGTGGAGGACCTGCGCGACGCCGCCAAGTCACTGACCGATGGGCGGGGACCGGACGTCATCTACGACCCGGTGGGCGGCGCACTGGCAGAGCCCGCATTTCGCTCCATCGCCTGGCGAGGCCGCTATCTGGTGGTCGGCTTCGCATCGGGCCCCATCCCTTCATTGCCGTTGAATCTGCCACTGCTCAAGGGTGCTTCGGTCGTCGGCGTGTTCTGGGGCGAATTCGCCAAGCGCGAGCCCCAGGCCAATGCTTCGATGATGGGCACCCTGCTCCAGTGGTATGCACAGGGCAAGATCAGGCCCGCCATCGACCGAACCATGCCCATGTCACAGCTACCCGCCGCATTTGCCCACATGGGCGCACGTGCGGTGATCGGCAAACTGGTTCTGGTCAACTGACACGCTTTACACATGGCTTGACCCGGCCTGCTATCCAAGCGGGCTGCACTCTGTCACACTTTTGGCTGTTTGCATCTTCCTGCGTCCCTGCAGATGGCCTCCGCAAAATCCCCTTCTGAAATTGCCCGCGAGACGCTCAAGCTACTCGCTACGCGCCGGCTTCCTCCCACGCCCGACCACTACCAGGCCCTCTATGACGAAGTGGCCGGCACCACCAGCGCGCCGGCGTTTCCCAGCGCCCAGCTGCGGCAGATCTCGCGGGTGATCCCCGGCCAGACCCCGGCGCAGAAGCGGTTGCTGGGCCTGTTGGAAACCGCCATCACCCAGCAGGACTGGGGCGTTTTGCAAAACGTGTTGGTGGGATACGCCAACCTGGGACTCTCGCCCGTGGCCGCACCCGAGCCCGCGAGCACCCGGATTGACCACCTGCCGCTGACACTGGCGCAGAATCTGGCGCGGCTGGTGGACAACACCCTGCCGGCGCTGGGCGAGGACGATGCCCGCGTGCATGAGCTGGCTGCGCAATTGAGCACCTTCCTGCGCGAGCCCGACCCACCCGTCTCCACCGCCGAGCTGATGCTCGGCAACTTCAGCTACCGGCTGTCTTTCGCGGCGGAAGACCAAGCCGCCATCCGGCGGAGCTTGCTCAGCCTGCTGCGCCTGGTGTTCGAGAACATTGCCGCCCTGAGCATGGACGACGAGTGGCTGCACGGCCAGGCCGAGGCGCTGCTTGCGGCCTCCACCCCGCCGCTCACGCTGCGCCGGCTGGACGACGTGCAGCGACGCCTCAAGGACGTCATCTTCAAGCAGACTGAGGCCAAGGAACGCACCGTTCACGCGCAGATGCAGATGCGCGAACTGCTGGCCACGTTCATCGAGCGCCTGGCGCAGATGGATGAATCCAGCAGCGCCTACAACGCCAAGATGGAGGATTGCGCCGAACGCATCAGCCAGGCCACGCAGCTGCAGGACATCATGCCGCTGCTGGAAGAAGTCATGGCCGCCACGCGCGCCATGGCGCTGAGCAGCCGGGTGACGCGCGGCGAACTGCAGGAACTGCGCGAGCGCACCGAGGCCAAGCACGCCGAAATCGACCACCTGCGCCAGGAGCTGGACCGCGCGAGCGCCCAGGCGCGCCACGACCCGTTGACGGGCTCGCTCAACCGCAAGGGCTTTGCCGAGGCCATGGAGCGCGAGGTCGCGCGTGCGCGCCGCCAGGACGCGCCGCTGTGCGTGGCGCTGCTGGACGTGGACAACTTCAAGTCCATCAATGACCGCCTGGGCCACACCGCCGGCGACGCGGCCCTGGTGCATCTGGCGCAGGTCACCCGCGAGGTGATGCGACCGCAGGACCAGCTGGCGCGCTATGGCGGCGAGGAATTCGTCATCATCCTGCCCGACACCGAACTGGCGGAAGGCGTGAAGGCCATGGAACGCCTGCAACGCGAGCTGACCACGCGCTACTTCCTCAAAGACCAGGAGCGGGTGCTCATCACCTTCAGCGCCGGTGTGGCCCAGGTGGAAGGCGAAGAAGGCAGCGCCGACGCGATCCGCCGCGCCGACCAGGGCATGTACCTGGCCAAGCGCACCGGCAAAAACCGCGTGGTTGCTGCCTGACGCCTCGACCCCTTGTGCGATGTCCCGTGCACCTACCTTCGCTTGACATCTCGCGCCGCACACTGCTGCGTCAGGCCGCCGGTGCCGGCATGGCCACGCAACTGCCCCGCTGGGCCTGGGCCCAGGCCGCCGTGCGGCACGACCCCTTTGGTCTGGGTGTGGCCAGCGGCGACCCAGCGCACGACGGCGTGGTCCTCTGGACCCGCGTGCTTCCGCCCGCGGACCTGGCCGGCACCCACGCACCCTGGGCCGGCCCCCTGACCGTACGCTGGGAACTGGCCGACGACGCGCAGTTTCGCCACATCGTGCAGCGCGGCACGGCGATGGCGCTGCCTGAACTGGGCCACAGCGTGCATGTGGAGGTGGCCGGCCTGCGCCCCGACCGCTGGTACCACTACCGCTTCATGCTGGGTGACGCCACCAGCCCCGTCGGCCGCACCCGCACCGCACCCGCACCGGATGCGCTGCCCGGGCGCCTGCGACTGGTGTTCGCCTCCTGCCAGCGGTGGGAGCATGGCCACTACGCGGCCTGGCGGCATGCCTGCGCGGACCAGCCCGACTTGGTGCTGTTCCTGGGCGACTACATCTACGAATATCCCAGCCCACAGGACGCCACGGGCTTGGCCCGCGTGCACGCGCTGCGCCTGCCTCGCAACCTGCAGGACTACCGCGACCGCTACGCCCTGCACAAGAGCGACCCCGCCTTGCAGGCCGCGCACGCCTGCGCCCCGTGGGCGGTGACCTGGGACGACCACGAGGTACAGAACGATTACGCCGCTGGCCAGGGCCGGGGCGAGCGCGCCGAATGGCTGCCGCTGCGCAGCGCCGCGTGGCAGGCCTTCTATGAACACATGCCGATGCGTGCATCCACGCTGGCCGGCTCCGGCTTCCATCAATTGCAGATCCACCGCCGCCTGCTCTGGGGGCGCCTGGCGCGGCTGCACATGCTGGACACACGCCAGTACCGCGACCTGCAGGCCTGCCGCACGCCGGGCAAGGGTGCGACCGGCGCGGTGCGGCCCGACGCCTGCCCCGAAATCCTGGACAGCCACCGCAGCTTCCTCGGCTGGGAACAGGAGCAGTGGCTGCACGCGGGCCTGGCAACCGATGCGCGCAACCAAGCTCCGCGCTGGAGCGTACTGGCGCAGCAGACCCTGTTCTCGCCACGCCGCTACCCCTCGGGCCTGCAGTCCACCGACAGCTGGGACGGCTACCCCGCCGCGCGCAATCGCCTGCTGCAGGCGCTGGCACAGCACCCGCCTCGCAACACGGTGCTGCTGGGCGGAGACATCCACCAGAACTATGTTTGCAACGTGATGGCGCCACACGGGCCGCATGCCCACGGTGCGCCGCGCATCCTGGCCAGCGAGTTCTGCGGCACGTCGATCTCCTCGCGCGCCGGCACCACGCAGGACAAAGTGGATGCCATCGCCCGCCACAACCCCCATGTACTGCTGGCCCGCTGTAAGGAGCGCGGCTACGGCCTGTGCGACATCACGCCCACGCGCTGGACCACCACGCTGCGCGCCCTGCGCGACCCGCTGGATGCCGGCAGCGCCGCGTACACTCTGGCCCGATTCGTGGTGGAAGACGGCCGCCCCGGCCCGCAGCCGGCCTAGGGTCCGCACCAATCCTGGCGCGTCGCGCGCCTTGCCACTTTCGTCCGCACCCAAGGAACACGCACGCAGATGACCGGGAAACCCGCGCCCACCCCGCGCCCCGACGAGGCCGACTTCTCGAACCACACGCCGATGATGGCGCAGTACCTGGCCCTGAAGGCCCAGCACCCCGACACGCTGCTGCTGTACCGCATGGGCGACTTCTACGAGCTTTTCTACGCCGATGCCGAGAAGGCCGCGCGCCTGCTGGACATCACCCTCACCCAACGCGGCCAGTCGGCCGGCCAGCCGGTGACCATGGCGGGCGTGCCCTTTCATGCGCTGGAGAACTACCTGGGCCGCCTCATCAAGATGGGTGAGTCGGTCGCCATTGCCGAGCAGGTGGGCGAAGTGGGCGCCGCCAAGGGCCCCGTGGAGCGCAAGGTGGTGCGCGTGGTCACCCCCGGCACGCTCACCGATAGCGAACTGTTGTCCGACAAGAGCGAGTCCATGCTGCTGGCCGTGCACCAGGGCGCGCGTGCGCGCTGCGGCCTGGCGTGGCTCTCCGTCACCCAGGGTGTGGTGCAGCTGGCCGAATGTGCACAGGCCGACGTGGGCACCTGGCTCGCACGCATTGCCCCCAGCGAGGTGATCTACAGCGCGGGCATCACCCAGCGCTTTGAAGAACAACTGACCCAGTTGCGCCAGGGCGGCGTGTTCACCTGCCCCATGAGCCTGCGGCCCGACTGGCAGTTCGATGGTGCCCTGGGCGAGCGCAAGCTGCTGGAACACCTCGGCGCGGCCAGCCTGCAGGCCTGGAATGCCGAGGGCCTGCCCCACGCCCACGCCGCCGCCGCCGCGCTGCTGCAGTACGCCGAGCACACGCAAGGCCGCGCACTCACCCATGTGCACGGCGTGCGCGTACAGCAAAGCGACGAACTGATCCACCTGCCCCTGGCCACGCGGCGCAACCTGGAACTGGTGAAGACCCTGCGCGGCGAGGACGCGCCCACGCTGTTCTCGCTGCTGGACACCTGCATGACCGGCATGGGCAGCCGCCTGCTCAAGACCTGGCTGCTGGAGCCGCGCCGCGACCGCAGCGACGCGCGCCAGCGCCTGGCGGCCACGGCCGCGCTGCGCGGCGCCGGCAGCGGCCAGGGCCCGTGGCAGCTCCTGCGCAGCGAACTGCGCGGCGTGAGCGACGTGGAGCGCATCACCGCGCGCATCGCGCTGCGCCAGGTGCGCCCGCGCGAGCTGGTGGCGCTGTGCAAAACGCTACAGAAAGCAGAGCTGCTCGCGCTTAACAGTCAAGCGCCAGAGCCGTTTCTGGCCCAAATCTTCAGCCACCTGCAGCCCCCCGTCGACTGCACGGCACTGCTGCGTGCCGCCATCCTGGAGGAGCCCGCCGCCCTGGTGCGCGACGGCGGCGTGATCGCGCCGGGCTTTGATGCCGAGCTGGACGAGCTGCGCGGCATCCAGAACAACTGCGACGACTTCCTGCTCGATCTGGAGACGCGCGAGAAGGCGCGCACCGGCATCCCCAACCTGCGCGTGCAGTTCAACAAGGTGCATGGCTTCTACATCGAGGTCACCAGCAGCCACGCGGACAAGGTGCCCGAGGACTACCGCCGCCGCCAGACACTGAAGAACGCGGAACGCTTCATCACCCCCGAGCTGAAGACCTTCGAGGACAAGGCCTTGTCGGCGCAGGAGCGCGGCCTCGCACGCGAGAAGTGGCTGTACGAGCAGGTGCTGGACCAGCTGCAGCCGCATGTGCCCCAGCTCACGCGGCTGGCGCAGGCGCTGGCCACGCTGGACGTGCTGTGCACGCTGGCCGAGCGCTCGCTCACGCTCAACTGGTGCGCACCGCAATTCGTCAACGAGCCCTGCATCGACATCGAGGCGGGCCGCCACCCCGTGGTGGAGGCCCGGCTGGCCGAAACATCGAGCGGCGCCTTCATCCCCAACCACACGCGCCTGCACGCCAACGCGCGCATGCAGATCATCACCGGCCCCAACATGGGCGGTAAGTCCACCTACATGCGGCAGGTCGCCCTGATCGTGCTGCTGGCGAGCATGGGCAGCCACGTGCCGGCCGCGGCCTGCCGGCTGGGCCCCATCGACGCGATCCACACCCGCATCGGCGCGGCCGACGATCTGGCCAATGCCCAGTCCACCTTCATGCTGGAGATGACCGAGGCGGCGCAGATCCTGCACGCCGCCACGCCGCACAGCCTGGTGCTGATGGACGAGATCGGCCGCGGCACCAGCACCTTCGACGGGTTGGCGCTGGCCAGCGGCATCGCCACCCATCTGCATGACAAGACCCGCGCGTTCACGCTGTTCGCCACGCATTACTTCGAGCTGACCGAACTGGCGGCGCGCCACCCGCACGCGGTGAACGTGCACGTGGGCGCCACCGAGTCCGGCCACGACATCGTCTTCCTGCACGAGATCCAGCCCGGCCCCGCCAGCCGCAGCTACGGCATCCAGGTGGCGAAGCTGGCGGGGGTGCCCGCCGCCGTGCTGCACCACGCGCGCCACACGCTCGCCGCGCTGGAAGAACGCGCGGGCGAGGATGAGCTGCAGGTGGACCTGTTCGCTCCGCCGCCCGCGCCCGAGGTGGCGACCGTGAGCCCCGTGGAGTCCGCCCTGGCGCAGATCCACCCGGACCAGCTGTCGCCCCGCGAGGCGCTGGACGCGCTCTACCAGCTCAAGCGGCTGAGCACGCCCGGTTTTGAATAAAATAAGGCTCTAGCGCTTACCAGTAAAGCGCTAGCAGCTATGTTTTTGGTAGCAAAAAAACCTCATGAGCATGCCCGCCCTGCGCCCGCCGCAGCGCCGCAGCCGCGACACGGCCGCCCGGCAAAGCGCCCTACACTCGCCCTCTTCGCCTTCACAGCCCATCCCATGACGTACTGCGTCGCCATCAAGCTCAACGCCGGCCTGGTGTTCCTGTCCGATTCGCGCACCAACGCCGGGCTGGACCAGATCAGTTCCTTTCGCAAGATGATGGTCTACGAGCAGGCCGGTGACCGCTTCATGGTGCTGCTGTCGGCCGGCAACCTGAGCATCTCGCAGTCAGTGCGCGAAATCCTGCAGGTCGAGCAGATCCAGGAGCCCGGCGACAGCACGCCCATCACGCTGTGGAACGCCACCAGCATGTTCGACGTGGCGCGCGTGCTGGGCGCGGCGGTGCGTCGCGTGTACGAGCGCGACGGCGCCGCACTGCAGCGCGCGGGGGTGGACTTCAACGTCTCCCTGCTGCTGGGCGGCCAAATCAAGGGCGAGGGCATGCGCCTGTTCCAGGTGTATTCGGCAGGCAACTTCATCGAGGCCACGGCCGAGACGCCGTACTTCCAGGTGGGCGAGTCCAAGTACGGCAAGCCCGTGCTGGACCGCGTGATCACGCCCCACACGCCGCTGAGCGAGGCGGCCAAGTGCGCGCTGGTGTCCATGGACAGCACGCTCAAGTCCAACCTCTCGGTCGGCCTGCCGCTGGACCTCGTGGTGTACGAGGAGGGGCGCCTCGCCACCGACAAGATCGTGTGCATCGACGAGCACAACCCCTACTTCCGCATGCTGCACGACAGCTGGGGCGAGAAGCTGCGCCAGGTGTTCGACAGCATCGAGGACCCGGCCTGGAACGGCGGCGTCACCGAAGTGCCCATCCGCGTGGAGCCCCTGCGCAGCCGGCCCATCAAGAAGATCACCACACCGCGCGACAAGCTCGTGTGAACCGTTCCATGGCCTGCATCGTTTTCTCCCACGCCAACAGTTTCCCCGCCGGCACCTACCGCGTGCTGTTCGATGAACTGCGCGAGCGCGGCTTTCGCGTCAGCGCCATCGAACGCTATGGCCACGACGAGAAATACCCCGTCAGCAACAACTGGCCCCACCTGGTGCAGCACCTGGCGGACTTTGCCGCCGAGCAGCAGCAGCGCAGCGGAGAGCAGGCCTTCCTGGTGGGCCATTCGCTCGGGGGCTTCCTGAGCGTGATGGCCGCCGCGCGCCACCCCGAGCTGGCACGGGGCGTGGTGCTGATCGACTCGCCCCTCATCGGCGGCTGGCGCGCCAGTGCCCTGGGGGTCGCCAAGCAGACGCAGGTGGTGGGCGCCGTCTCGCCCGGGCGCGTGAGCCGCGCGCGGCGCAACAGCTGGTCCAGCAACGAGGAGGCGCTGGAGCACTTTCGCCGCAAGAAGGCCTTCGCCCACTGGGACCCGCGCGTGCTGCGGGACTACGTGACACACGGCCTGCAGGACCAGGACGGCAAGCGCGTGCTGGCCTTTGACCGCGCGGTGGAAACCCAGATCTACAACACCCTGCCCCACAACCTGGCCCGGCTGCTGCACGCGCATCCGCTGCGCTGCCCGGCCGCCTTCATCGGCGGGCGCGATTCCGCCGAGATGCGCCAGGTGGGCATGGCGATGACCCAGCGCATCACCCAGGGCCGCGTGACGATGCTGGACGGCAGTCACCTCTTTCCCATGGAGCAGCCCCGCGCCACGGCCGCGGCGATCGAGGCCGCGCTGCTGAACCTGGCCCACATCGCGGATTCCTGACACGCGCAGCCCGCGGCAGCCCGCGGCAGCCCGCGGCGACTTGCCCTCTATCCGCTCACACCGCAGTCGTTACGCGGTGATACATTTGAACCTCCTGCGGAGGGTGCGATGCGGCTCCTGCTGTTGCTCTGGTGCGGAATCTTGCCTGGCGGCGTGCGGCTGCGCGCTGTGCTGGGCGGAATGCTGTGCCTGCTCGGCGCGCTGCACCCCGGCCCGGCGCAGGCCTGCAGAGCCACAGTGCTGGAGCCGGGCAGGGGCCCCGTGGATCTGTGGGCCCACCTGTGCATGCGCTCTGACCCCACGCTGGCACGCACGGTGCAGGAGATGCTGGCCACGCCCACGGCGTTCGCGGCACCTGCGACGCGCGGCGGTTCACTGGGCGTGCGCCCGGATGCCGTGTGGCTGAAGGCGACACTGGTCCCCCAGGCGCGCGCAGGGCCCTGGGTCATCAATGTGGACTTCCCCCTGCTGAACGAACTCGACGTCTATCTGGTGGCGGACGGCGAGGTGCTGCAGCATCACGCCCTGGGCAACCTGCAGCAGCCCAGCCCCCACGCGCTGGATTGGCGCACCCCCGCGGTGGTTCTGGCGCTGGAGCACGAACGCACTTACGAGCTGCTGGTGCGCGTGCGCACGCTGGGCGGAATGATTGTCCCGCTGCGCATCGGCACCTGGCGAGACATGGCTGCGCCCATGCTGCGCGAGCAGATGCTGCAGGGCCTGTTCGTGGGCCTGGCGCTGTGCCTGTTCATCTACGGTCTGCTGCAGGCCGTTGCGCTACGAGAAAAGGTGTTCGCCTACTACGCGCTGCTGGTGCTGGGCAGCGCGGGGTTTTCCATCCACTTCTTTGGCATCGGCACCCTCTTCATCTGGGGGCACCACCCCTGGATGCAGCAGCACGCCGGCCCGCTGTTCGTCTGCATCGCGGTGATCGGCGCCTTCCTGTTCATGGGCCACTCGCTGGCGCGCGACAACCGGCCCGGTCGATTTCTGCGCACCATGCAGGGAGGAGCCGCGCTGTCCGTCCTGCTCTGCGCCGCGTTTCTGTCAAACGTTTTGAACACGCCCGCGACCCTCGCCACGCTGGCACTTCTGGGGCCGCTGCCGGCGTTGATCAGCCTGCCCGTGGCCGCGCAGCGCATGCACGAGAACGCCCCCGTGAGGCACACACTGCTGCTCGCATGGCTGGTCTATATCGGCACCGCCGTCGCACTCGCTCTGCTGGTGCATGGGGTGCTCCCCGCCCGGTTCTGGCCCATGCACCTCTTCCAGATCGCAGCCGTGGTCAACATGCTGCTGTTCATGCGCATGCTGGGCCTGCGCCACGCACGCCTGCGTGACGCAATGCAGGACGCCAGCCGGGAGCGCGACGCGCTCATGTCGCTGGCCCGCACCGACCCCCTCACCGGCCTGCCCAACCGGCGCGGCCTGGACGCAGCCCTGGGCGCCGCGCTGCCCCACGCGCAAGCCGACCGGCTGCTGGCCGTGTTTATGCTGGACCTGGACGGCTTCAAACCCGTCAACGATCAGCATGGGCACGCCGTGGGCGACCGGCTGCTGGTGGCCGTGGCGCAGCGGCTGCGCGCCCATTTGCGCCACGCCGACCTGATCGCACGGCTGGGCGGGGACGAATTCGTCGTCATGGCGCAGCAGCTGCCCAGCGTGATGCAGGCGCACGATCTCGGGATCGCACTGCTGGAATCCTTCCTGACGCCGTTTTACGTGCAGGGCGTCGAGATCCGCGTGGGGTTGACGATCGGCTACGCACTTGCGCCCGATGATGCCTGCGACGCCTGCACCCTCATCCGCCTGGCGGACGCCGCCATGTACAGCGGCAAGCAGCGGGGCAAGTTCTGCGTGCGCCGCAACAAGGGGGACCTGGCGCTGGCGTCGTCCTGACGCGGCTATTCGGCCCAGGTCACCAGGCCGCTCCATGCCGTGGCCAGCACCACCAAGCCAAACGCGATGCGATACCAGGCGAACGGCACGAAGCTGTGCGAGCTGATGTAGCGCAGCAGCCAGCGCACGCACAGCCAGGCGCTGATGAACGAAAACACCAATCCCACGGCAAACAGCGGAATGTCGGCCGCCGACAGCAGTGCGCGCTCCTTGTAGAGGCTGTAGACGCCTGCGCCGATCAGCGTGGGGATGGCGAGAAAGAACGAATAGTCGGTAGCCGCCTTGCGCGACAGCCCCAGCAGCATGCCGCCGATGATGGTGGCACCGCTGCGGCTGGTGCCGGGCACCATGGCCAGGCACTGCACCAGGCCGACCTTCAGCGCGTCCAGCGGCGTCATGTCGTCCACGGAATGGATGCGCACGGCGGCCTGCTGGCGCCGCTCGGCCCAGAGGATGACGAAGCCGCCCAGGATGAAGGTGCTGGCCACCACCACCGGCGTGAACAGATGCGCCTTGATGGCCTTGCCCAGCAACAGGCCCAGCAGCACGGCCGGGAGGAAGCCGATCAGCACGTTCAAGGCGAAACGACGCGCCTGCCGCTCGGTGGGCAGCGCCACCAGCGTCGCGCGGATGCGCTGCCAATAGACCAGAATGACCGCGAAAATGGCGCCGGTCTGGATGGCGATGTCGAAGACCTTGGCCTTGGCATCGTCAAACCCGAGCAGCGACCCGGCCAGGATCAGGTGGCCGGTGGAAGAGATGGGGAGGAATTCGGTCAGCCCTTCGACCACGCCCATGATGGCGGCCTTGAGCAGCAAGAGAGTGTCCACGCAAGCGTCCTGACAGCGAAAAAGCAAAGCGCGGATTATCAGCCCCGTGCGGCGTGACACGGGTGTCACGCCCTGTGTCCTGCCGGGCCATGCGCCAGAACGGCTCCGCTCGCGCCCGCCAGGCAACCGCCCGCGCCACGCGGCTGCCGTTCGTCGCAATGCACTGTTTGGTGGGCCCCCTCTCCTTGCACAGTACGGCAACGGGGTGCAGTACCCCGTCTGGAAACGCACCATGCATCACTCTCTTCATTCCCCGAACCACCCGGATACCCTCGACCGCCTGGCCCGGCGGCGCGCGGGTGCCAAGCTGGGCTGGCTGTTGCACGCGGCCGAGGCACAGCTGAAACTGCTGGAAACGCAGCTGGAGCCGCACATGATGTTCAACACCCTGGCCAACCTGCGCGTGCTGGTGGCCACGGATCCGCCGCGCGCCCAGGAGATGCTGGACCACTTCATCGCCTACCTGCGCGCCACCCTGGGCGCATCGCGCGCCGCGCTGCACCCACTGGCCGACGAGTTCGCGCGGCTGCAGGACTACCTGGCCCTCATGGCCGTGCGCATGGGCCCGCGCCTGGACTACACCCTGGAACTGCCCGAGGCTTAGCGCAACGTGCCCGTCCCGCCCCTTCTGCTGCAGCCGCTGGTGGAGAACGCCATCCGCCACGGCCTGGAGCCACAGGTGCAGGGTGGCCACATCCACGTACAGGCCGCGCTGCTGCAGGGCGGCACCCCGGCGGCGCGCGTGCAGCTGGCCGTGCGTGACACCGGCGCGGGCCTGCGCGACACACCACCCGCGGGCACCGCGGGCACGACCACCGCGCGCTTTGGCCTGCAGCAGGTGCGCGAGAGCCTCGCCACCCTGTACGGCGACGCTGGCACTCTCGAATTGATAGCTGCTAGCGCCCAGGGCACGGCCTGCATCATCACTTTTCCCTTGAAGCACCATGCACTCGACGTTCCCCCGAGCCCTGATTGCCGAGGATGAGCCGCTGCTGGCCGCTGCCCTGCGCCACGAGCTGCAGCAGGCCTGGCCCGCCCTGGAGATCGCAGCGAGCGTGGGCGACGGCCTGAGCGCCGTGCGTGAGGCGCTGGCACTGCGCCCCGACGTGCTGCTGCTGGACATCCGCATGCCCGGCCAGAGCGGCCTGGAGGCGGCAGCAGAGCTGGCCGATGCCTGGCCCGATTCCGCAGCCTTTCCCGCGCTGGTCTTCGTCACCGCCTACGACCAATACGCCGTACAGGCCTTTGAAGCCCAGGCGGTGGGCTACCTCCTCAAACCCGTGCAGCCCGCGCGGCTGCGCCAGACGGTGCAGCGGCTGCAGCAACTGCTGGCACAGCGCGGCGCCCCTGGCGCGCTGCCGGCGCTGGAGCAAGCGCTGACCCAGTTGCGCGCTTTGGCGCAGGCCCCAGGGCTGGGCGGATCGGTGCGGCCCCCAGCGGGTGGCGGCGCGCCACTGCGCATGATCCAGGCCAGCAGCGGCACGCAGATCCACCTCGTACCTGTGCAGGAGGTCGTGTACTTTGAGGCGGCCGACAAGTACGTGCGTGTGCTCACCGCCGAGCGTGAATACCTGATCCGCACGCCACTCAAGGAACTGGCCGGGCAGCTCGATCCGGCCGACTTCTGGCAGGTGCACCGGGGCACGCTGGTGCGTGCCGCCGCCATCGCCAGTGCCGTGCGCGACGAAGCGGGCCGGATGCATCTGCAGTTGCGGGGCCGGCCTGAGCGGCTGGCGGTGAGCCGACTGTATGCGCCGCTGTTCAAGGCCATGTAAGCGCGGGCCGGTGCGCACGCGCCTGCACGCGCGCCGCGTCCGGTGTAGCCTCGGGCCCCATGCCCAACGCCCCCTCCGCCGCGCCGCTTCCACCCGCCCCCATCGCCATGGCGCCGCGCGCCGCCCTGCTGATGCTGGTGGCGCTGACCTCGGGCTTCGCGTTGAGCTCGGCCTTTCGCACCGTGGCCGCCATCATGGCCGCGCCGCTGCAGGCGGACTTCGGGCTGTCGCCGCAAGCGCTGGGGGTATTCGCGGGCGCCTTCCATTTCGCCTTTGGCGCCATGCAGCTCTTCATGGGCATCGGCATCGACCTGTATGGCGTGCGCCGCACGATCCTGGCGGCGTTTCCGCTGTGTATCGCGGGGGCGCTGCTGTCGGCGCTGGCGCCGGGCTACGGCGCGCTGCTGCTGGGCCAGGCGCTGATCGGCGTGGGCTGCGCGCCGGCCTTCCTGGTGTGCACGGTGTTCATTGCACGGCATTTCGCGCCGCAGCGCTTCGCGGCGATGTCGGGCATGGCGATGGCGCTGGGTACGCTGGGCATGCTGTTCACCGGCACGCCTCTGGCCTGGCTGGTGCAGCAGTGGTCCTGGCGCGCGGGCTTCGTGGTGCTGGCGGCGCTGGCGCTGGCGGCTTGGCTGTGGATCTGGCGCAGCGTGCATGAGCCCGTCGCCGCGCCGGCGCAGCAGGAGGCCCCGCGCGAGTCCGTGCGCGAGGCGGTGCTGCGCTTCGCCGCGCTGTTCGCCGTGCCGCACACCTGGGGCATCGTGGTGCTGGGCGCGGTGACCTATGCGGCGCTCATCTCCCTGCGCGGCCTGTGGCTGGGGCCCATGCTGATCGAGCGCCACGGTTTCTCGCTGGTGCAAAGCGGCAACGTGGCGCTGGCCCTGTCGGTGGTGGCGCTGTGCGGGCCGATGCTGTTCGGCCGCATCGACCCCGGCCCCGCCCGGCGCCGCCGCTGGATCGTGACCTGCACCCTGGCCATGGCGGTCCTGTTCGCGGCCATGGTGCTGCCGCACTCCGCCCTGCTGGACGTCGCCTGCATGCTGGCCGTGGGGCTGCTGTCAGGCTTCATCGTGCTGCAGTACGCGGACGTGCGCGCGGCCTACCCGGCGGCGCTCACCGGGCGGGCCATGGCGGTGTTCACCATGGCCATGTTCCTGGGTGTGGCGGCCATGCAGTGGCTCACGGGGCTGGTGGCGTCCCTTGCCAAGCGCGGGGGGACGGACCCTTACCTGGCAGTGATGGCCAGCATCGCCGTGCTGCTCGCGTTGGCGGCGCTGGCGTTTCGGCTGCTGCCGCATCCGCCGCAGGGTGAAAGATAGCAGTCAAATCTGCCGTTATCGCTTACAGGATAAGCGCAAATAGCTATCAATTAAATAGCGTCACATGCCAACTGCCCCAGCGCACTTTCACAGCGAGCTGGCGCTGGAGCCGTCGCCCCGGTAGAGCCAGGGCACGTCCAGCAGCCGCTCTCCCAGCAGCCGCAACGCCGTGTCGCGCCCCCAGCGCACGAGGCCCGTGGCATGGAAGATGCGCCCGTTGCGCCGCGAGCGCTCCTGCACGCGCGCGTTGCGCTGCCAGCGGTTGAGCGCGTAACGGCGCAGGCGCAGCGGCACTTCCAGGTCGTGCATGGCCAGGGCGCGCTGCAGCTCGGCTGCGTCCTCGATGGCCATGCCGGCGCCTTGCGCCAGGTAGGGCCGCATGGGGTGCGCCGCGTCGCCCAGCAACGCCACCACCCCCTGCGCCATCTCTTGCGGGCCGGCGACGGGCGGGCGGTCCAGCAGCGGCCACAGGCGCCAGCCACTGCCCGCCTGGGGCACGGCGCGAATCAAGTCCTGCAGCGGCGTGCAGGTGCGGGCCAGCGCGGCCTCCAGATCGGCCGCGTTGGCGCCATGGTCCCAGGAATCGAGGTCGGCCGGCGGCTGCCCGTGGCGGATGGCCACCACGTTCAGCAATTCGCCACGGCGCAGCGGGTAGTGCACCACATGCAGACGCGGCCCCAGCCAGGCGGTCACCTGCTGGCTGCGCAGCGCCTGGGGCAGCGCGTCCTGGCGCACCACGGCGCGGTAGGCCAGGTGGCCGGAGACTCGCGTGGGCGTCTCACCCAGTAAACGCATGCGCGTGCCGCTGCGCAGGCCGTCGGCGCCGATGAGCGCATCGCCTTCGATCAGCAGATCTTGCGCACCGCCCTCGCTGGCGCTTGCCGGGCCGTGGCGCGTTACGCGCACGGTGACCACGCCACCGTCTTGCGCATGGTGCACGATGGAATGGCCCAGGTTCAGGTGCACACCAGTGCGCTCGCGCAATGCATCGAGCAGCAGGCCGTGCAGGTCCGCACGGTGGATGGTGGCGTAGGCGGCGCCGTAGCGCTCGATGGCGGTGTTGCCCAGGCGCAGCGCCGCCAACTCAGCGCCGGTGAGCGCACTGCGCACCTGCAGACGCTCGGGGAAGGCGGCCACGGCCTGCAGCGCGCTCTGCAGGCCCCAGGCCTGCAGCCGGCGCACCACGTTCGGGCCGATCTGCACGCCGGCGCCCACCTCGGTGAACTCCGCGGCACGCTCGAAGAGGCGCACTTCCCACCCGGCACGCGAGCTACCCAGGGCGGCAGCCAATCCTCCAATGCCACCGCCTGCGATCAAGACTTGTTTCTGCATGGACCGATTGTCCGCCCACCGGCAGCCACCCTGCTATCAGCGGCGCACCAGGCATGGCGCAAGCCCGCGGCGCGCAGACCAGATCGCACCGCCTGGGGCCGCAGCATCGCCTCCTAAGAGATGGAATCACGCGCTCAGCAACTGCCGCAGTACATACGGCAGGATGCCGCCCGCACGGTAATAGTCCACCTCGATGGGTGTATCGATGCGCAGGGTGACGGCCACTTCCTGGCAGGAACCATCCGCACGGCGGATGACCAGGCGCGCCTCGCTTTGCGGTGTGAGCGCGGGGTCTGGAATCACGTCGATCACCTCGTCGCCTTGCAGGCCCAGGCTCTGCCACGAGTCGTTGTCGCGCAGCTGCAGCGGCAGCACCCCCATGCCCACGAGGTTGGAACGGTGGATGCGCTCGAAGCTGCGCGCCACCACCGCCTTGATGCCCAGCAACTGGGTGCCCTTGGCCGCCCAGTCCCGGCTGGAGCCGGTGCCGTATTCCTCCCCCGCGAAGATCACCGTGGGCGTCTTGTTGGCGATGTAGTGCATCGCGGCGTCGAAGATGAACATCTTCTGGCCCTGCATCGGCCCCTCGCCCTGAAAGAGGGTGACGCCCCCCTCCTCGCGCGAGCCGTCGGCCAGCGGCGGGATCATGAGGTTTTTGATGCGCACGTTGGCAAAGGTGCCACGCATCATCACTTCGTGGTTGCCGCGGCGCGCGCCGTAGCTGTTGAAGTCGGGCTTGGCCACCCCGTGCTGCAGCAGCCACTGGCCGGCGGGAGAGGTTTCCTTGATGGAGCCTGCGGGAGAGATGTGGTCCGTGGTAATGGAGTCACCGAACAGCGCCATGATGCGGGCACCCATCACGGATTCCGAGGTTTTTTGGCCTGCAGCGCCCTGTTTACCATCGCTGGCAGCTACTGAATCGAGAGCAAAATCCGCAAAGAATGGCGGCTCCGCGATGTAGGTGCTGCTGGGCCACACATAGACGTCTCCGTCCACCCCGCGGATCTTGTTCCACAGGGCTCCGGGGTCGGTCTTGACCTTGGCGTAGTTCTCCTTGAAGGCCTTGCCGTTCATGGCGTACTTCATGAGCGCATGGATCTCGTCGCTGCTGGGCCAGATGTCGCCCAAGTACACGTCGCGCCCGCCCTTGCCCTTGCCGACCGGTTCGGTCATGAGGTCCTTGAGCACCGTGCCCGCGATCGCATAGGCCACCACCAGCGGCGGGCTGGCCAGGAAGTTGGCTTTGAGGTTGGGGTGGATGCGCGCCTCGAAATTGCGGTTGCCCGACAACACCGCGGCACACACCAGGTCATTGCTGGTGATGACCTCATTGAGCTCGGGCGCCAAATCGCCCGCATTGCCGATGCAGGTCGTGCAGCCATATCCCACCAGGGCAAAGCCCAGCTTTTCCAGATAGGGCAGCAGCCCGGTCTGCGTGAGGTATTCGGTCACGATGCGCGAGCCCGGCGCCAGCGAGGTCTTGATGTGCGGCGCGACCCGCAACCCTGCCTCCACCGCTTTCTTGGCCAGCAGGCCCGCAGCCAGCAGTACGCTGGGGTTGGAGGTGTTGGTACAGCTGGTGATCGCCGCGATCAGCACGTCGCCGTTGCCGATGGTCGGGTCCGCCCCCTTGGCGGGCAAATGGATCGCCGCGTCTTCGTGCTGCACCTCCAGGCGCGGCTTGTTCTGCTCCATCTCGACCAGGAAACGCGGCGCCCCTTCGGGTGCGGGTTTTTCGCTGGGGGCCCCCTCGGTCACGGGCGCCATGCGCCGGTGGATATGGTGGCGCGTGTGCAGCAGCTCAGCGGGTTGGTTGAAACCCGACTCGGCCACCGGTTTGCTGAACAGCTCGGCAAACTGGCGGCACACGTTGCCCAGTTCGATGCGGTCCTGCGGGCGCTTGGGGCCGGCCAGGCTGGGGGTGACATCCCCCAGATCCAGACGCACCACCTGCGAGTAGTCGATCTCCCCCGCGCGCGGCACACCGAACAGGCCCTGTGCGCGAAAGTACGCTTCGAACGCATCGATCTCCGCCTTGGTGCGCCCCGTGCCGCGGAAGTAGTCGATGGTCTTCTCGTCCACCGGGAAGAAACCCATGGTGGCCCCATATTCCGGTGCCATGTTGCCGATGGTGGCGCGGTCGGGCAGCGCCAGGGTCCGCGTGCCTTCTCCAAAGAACTCCACAAACTTGCCCACCACCTTCTCACGGCGCAGGATCTCGGTCACGGTGAGCACGAGGTCGGTGGCGGTGACACCCTCGCGCAGTTGGCCCGAGAGTTCGAAGCCCACCACGTCGGGCGTGAGGAAGTACACCGGCTGGCCCAGCATGGCGGCCTCGGCCTCGATGCCGCCCACGCCCCAGCCCACGACACCGATGCCGTTGATCATGGTGGTGTGGCTGTCGGTGCCCACCAGCGTGTCGGGGTAGTACACGCCGTCGTTGCCCTTGTGCACGCCGGGTGCGAGGTATTCCAGGTTCACCTGGTGCACGATGCCAAAGCCCGGAGGCACCACACCAAAAGTGCTGAAGGCCTGCATGCCCCACTTCATGAACTCATAGCGCTCGCGGTTGCGCTGGAATTCCAGCTTCATGTTCAGGTCGAGGGCCTTCTTCGTGCCGTAGTAGTCCACCATGATGGAGTGGTCCACAACCAGGTCTACAGGCACCAGCGGTTCGATCTTGCGGGGGTTGTGGCCCAGGCGCTGGGCCACGCTGCGCATCGCGGCCAAATCGACCAGCAGCGGCACGCCCGTGAAATCCTGCAGCACGACGCGCGACACCACGAACGGAATCTCGTCCTTGCGCGGCGCATTGGGCGCCCAGCGCGCCAACTGCTCCACATGCTCTGCAGTGATGCGGCGGCCATCGCAATTGCGCAGTACGGATTCCAGCACGATGCGCAGGGACACGGGCAGCCGGTTCACCCCCGGAAACTGGCGCGCCAGCGCAGGCAGCGAATAGAACTTGCCGCTCTTTCCCGCTGCCGTGGCAAACGTAGCGAGCGTGGAAGCAAAAGCGTGACCGGGGTTGCGGGAGGCTGCCATACAAGAACTCCTGTGGGTAACGACAGCGCCCATTTTGGCAGCGCCGCACTGCAGAGCCAACGCATCGCGAAATACCTTGACCCCACGCTGGGGCAATCGGGTTTAAATGAATACGCGTCCTGCGGTCGCCGCGCGGCCAGAAAGCACCGGTACACCGCTCCTGCACCGTGTCCGTTAATCGGTGCATGGGTCACTTTGCCGAGTGTCCGACATCAGCGGGGTCCTTTGACGCGTCCACCATATTGCCGCGCACCGCGCCACAAATACTGCACCCCTCATAAGCGACAAAACCCGCCAAGGCCACGCCCCAGCGGGTTCTTCAAATCATACGCAAAACAGCGGTTAGGTCGGCCCGGAGAATTGCGCCGAGCCGCGCCGCCACGTGGTGTTCAAATAGCGAACTTCTCGCGGTCTTCGTTTTGAATCCATTTCGGTGCCTTGCCGCGGCCCGTCCAGGTCTGGCCCGTGGCGGGGTCGCGGTATTTGGGCGCGACCTTGGTTCCACTGGTTGCAGAAACGCGGCCCGTGCGGCCTGCAGGGAACACGTCCTGCTGCGTCAGGCCATATTCCGCCACCAGTTCACGCACCTGCGAGATAGCAGCCGTCAATTCACGGCGTCGCGCCTCGGTGATTTGCTGCTCAAGGGCTTCACGCTGTTTCAACAGTTCTTTGTAGCTGACGGTCATGGAGGTATGGAGCGTTAAGGATTAATGGGCACGCGGATTATAAAGTCCCAAACCCAATCCCGTTACAAGTTCATGGCAATTGGCCGCATAAAAAAGCAACGAACAACCCCAGCCCAGATCACTACCTCTCATGGACACCCTCAAGGAACCTTTTCTCGCGCAGGTGCACAAATGCATCCGTATCATTGCTTGCACCAAAATGGTGATTTGATTCAACTAGTTACTAACGCTTCTGGTTTGCGCAGCACTTTGCCAGCGTCGCGTAGCCCTTCAAATAACCACCGATTCCACCCAGTTGGCGCGCACAATCGCCGCTTCTCCTGACTCTGTTCTAAGAATATGGCTCTATATTGTGTGGGCGACATCCAGGGTTGCGACGACGCCTTTGAACGCCTGCTCGCCACCATTGGTTTCTCGCCCAGCCGGGACACGTTGTACGTGCTGGGTGATCTGGTGAACCGCGGCCCGCACTCCTCCGCGGTGCTGCGCCGATGCATCACCCTCGGAGACAGCGTGCGGCCCCTACTGGGCAACCATGATTTGCACCTGCTCGCTGCCGCCTACGGCACGCGCCGACCGTCGCGGCGCGACACGCTGCAGGACATCCTGCTGGCGCCGGATCGGGACGAGATGCTCGAATGGCTGAGGCACCAGCCGCTGGCGCGGCGTGTGCACCATGGCGGCGGCGACCTGCTGATGGTGCATGCCGGCGTGTTGCCACAATGGACGGCAGAGGAGACGTTGGCATATGCCGGCGAAGTCGAAGCCGTCCTGCAAAGCCGGGAGTTCGCCGGTTTTCTGCAGCAGATGTACGGGAATTCTCCCGACCTGTGGAGCCCGGAACTTCAGGGAACGGACCGCCTGCGCGTGATCGTGAATGCGCTCACGCGCATGCGCTTTTGCTCACCCGAGGGCCGTATGGATTTCGAGAGCACCGAAAGCGCCTCCGAGGCGCCTCCAGGGCTGGTGCCGTGGTTTGACGCACCCGGACGTCGCACGCTGAACACACTGATCGCCTTTGGCCACTGGTCCACGTTGGGCTGGCTGGATCGGGCGGACGTCCTCGGGCTGGACACCGGGTGCGTGTGGGGCGGCTGTCTGAGCGCGGTGCGTTTCGGCACGACACTGGCCGACCGCGAGCGCTGCCACGTGGAATGCCCGCAGGCGCAAATGCCCGGCGCCTAGGCATGCTATCAACAATATAGCTTGGAGCGCTTGCTGTTCCGTCAGTTGAGCCGCAAATCGCCAAAAGCTTTCTTCGTGGCGCCGCTGGCCCGCGAAGAAAGCGTTTTCATCCTGCGCGCGCCGGCACTGGCCGCAGCGCGGCGAGCATTCCAGGGGAGCTCCAGCGCGTGCCATCAGCGCTCGCCACGAGGGCTTCGACATGTGCGTGGTCCGCATGCCATGCAGGTGCGGCCGCAGCCCCTTGCACCATCAGCGCCGTGCCCCAGCCGTTGACGTCTTCAACACGCTCGGCCAGGAGCGCCACGCCAGGCACACCTTCCGCGGGCCAACCCGTGCGGGGGTTGAGCACATGGTGCAGGCGGCGTCCTGCACGCAGGAAGCCCCGCTCGTAGTCGCCGGACGATGCCACCACGCCGCGCCCTTGCAGTTCCAGTACGCCCAGCAGCTGCGCCGGAGCGGAGGGATTGCGCACGCCCACACGCCAGGGACGGTCGTGCTGCCGGCCCATGACCAGGACATCGCCACCGCCGTTGACCAGCGCATCCGTGACGCCAGCGCGCTCCAGCACTTGCAAGCCCGCCTGCAAAATAGGTAGCTTCGCCACGCCGCCCAGATCCAACCCCATGCCCGGCCGCGCAAGGTAGGCCGTTCCTGCGCGCTCGTCCAGCACGAGGTGGCGCGCGTTCACCAAACGCAGCGCCTGAGCGATCTCCTCAGGTGCCGGCGCGGCTTCGTGGCCGGGCTCAAAATGCCAGCCCCGCAGTGCACCGACGGTGGGATCAAAGGCGCCAGCACTTTCTTGGTGCAGGCGACGCGCCGTGCGCAGCACCTGCATCACTTCCGGGGCCACGTGCACGGCATGCCGGCCGGCGGCCGCGCCGAGCCGCGCCACGTCGCTGCCCTCCCGGTAACGGCTCATGAGCGCCTCCAGGCGCTCCATTTCCGCGAATGCGTGCAGCATCGCCTGCTGCACAGCGCCGGCATCGCGGCCATTGCCAACGGCAGCCGCGATGTCCACGCGTGTGCCCATGAGGGTACGGCTCGCGCGCACCAGGGGCTGCGCGCCCTCCACCATGCCAGCCAAAGCCTGGCGCGGGTGGAGGTACGCCAGCGCGCCCAGCAACGGCAGCGCAAGGGCGAAGCGCCGCCGCGTCCACCGGTTGCCTACCGCCGGCATGCACCGATCTGAATTCATCGCGAGCCCCTCCGGTCCTTACATCGACTGGTCAGCCATGAAATCCACGGCGGCCTTTACTTCGTCATCGCTCAGCGAAGCCGCGCCGCCGCGCGCGGGCATCATGCCCTTGCTGCCGGTGAAGCCTTCGATGGCGTGCTTGTAGAGCGTGTCCTTGCCCTGGGCAATACGCGGCGCCCAATCGGCCTTATCGCCAGGCTTGGGAGCCCCTGCAACGCCGGCCGCATGGCACATCGCGCAGGTTTTGCCGAACACGCTCTTACCGACGGTGTTCTCAGCCGTTGCGGGGGCGGCGGCAGGTGCTTGAGCGGCTGGCTCGGGAGCGGGGGTAGGCGCGGGAGCCGGTGCTTGCGCAGCGGGTGCAGGAGCAGGTGCGGGCGCCGGAGCTTCGTTTTTGCCACAGGCGGCGAGCAGCAGGGTTGCGGCGGCCAGTGCCATCGTGAGAGATGTTTTTTTCATGAAAGCCTTTCTTGTTGACGTCCAAAACCAAAAGGGCATCTTAGCCTGCGCCCCATGCAACGAGCCTGCCCTTCAATGGGTCGTCAGTTTGGTAGTTTCCAGAATCATTCATTTGATGTAAATCAACATCGAAAGAAACATTCAAAGTGAACATTTAGGCACTGTCACCACAGAGGTGGCTTCCAACACGCGCCGTTAGAGCCCATACTTCCGCCATGGATAAACTCCGCTCCCTGAACCTCCTACGCTGGTGGGCAGTGGCGTGGTTCGTCCTTGGTTTTGGGGCGGCACTCGCCTCCCCCCTCATTCAGCCGCGCACCATGGAACTGGTCTGTTCCAGTGCCAGCGGCGCCACCTTGGTGGTTCACCATGCCGGTAGCAATGCCGTGCTCGACACCCTGGGCATGGACTGCTCGCTGTGCCTGCCCAGCATGGAACCGCCGCAGCCCGCCGTACTGACCGTGCCGGGCTGGCCCATCACCCATTCCGTACCCCTGCCACCGCCTCGTGTGGTGGCCGTTGCCCCCACGGCCGCGCCACCACCTGCGCGCGCGCCCCCATTTTCCGCTTGCACTACCTGAAAGAGGACATCATGAGCGACAAGAGAGAGAGCCTGAACCCTGAAACCGTTGGCATGGGACGCCGCCGGTTCATCAATACCGCTGCTTTGGCGGGACTGACCGTGGGCGTTGCCGCGTGCAACGACAAGCCCGCGGCCGCCCCTGCAGCATCCGGCACCCCTGCGCCGGCACCCGCCCCCGCTGCCGCCCACGCCGGCGCCAACGTGCACCTCAAGCCCGGTGAGCTCGATACCTACTACGGTCTTTGGAGCGGCGGCCACAACGGCGACGTTCGCGTGCTGGGCCTGCCCTCCGGTCGTGAACTTCTGCGCATTCCCTGCTTCGTGCCTGACGCACTCGTGGGCTGGGGCATCACCAATGAATCCAAGGCCGTGATGGGCACCAAGCCCGACGGCAGCCTGCGCTACACCGTGGCGGACACCCACCACTTGCACGGCTCGTACAAGGACGGCAACTACGACGGCCGTTACGCCTGGGTCAACGACAAGATCAACAGCCGCATCGCGCGCATCCGCCTGGACTACTTCATCTGCGACAAGATCACCGAGCTGCCCAACGTGCAGGGCTTCCACGGCATCTTCCCCGACAAGCGCGATCCGGTCGATCCCAACATCAACTACACCACGCGCGTGTTCTGCGGCGCTGAATTCGGCATTCCCCTGCCCAACGACGGCAAGGATGTGAACGCCACCGAGAAGTACCGCTCGATGTTCACCTGCGTGGATGCCGAGACCATGGAAGTGCGCTGGCAGGTCCTGATCGACGGCAACTGCGACCTGACGGCCACGTCGTTCGACGGCAAGCTGGCAGCGACCAACCAGTACAACACCGAGAACGGTGTGCACTACGAAGACATGATGTCGGCCGAGCGCGACGCCTGCCTGTTCTTCAACATTGCCCGCATCGAAGAAGCCGTGAAGGCCGGCAAGTTCAAGACCTACGGCACGTCCAAGGTGCCCGTGGTGGACGGCACCCGCGAAGCCAACAAGGATGCCAAGACCGCCCTCACCGCCTATGTGAGCGTTCCCAAGAACCCGCACGGCGTGAACGCCAGCCCCGACCAGAAGTACTTCATCTGCGCCGGCAAGCTGTCGCCCACGGCCACCGTGATCGAGCTGGCCAAGGTGCTGGACTGGTTTGACGGCAAGAGCGAGAAGCTCGACGACGCCATCGTCGCCGAGGTGGAAATCGGCCTGGGCCCGCTGCACACCGCCTTCGACGGCCGCGGCAACGCCTACACCACGCTGTTCCTGGACAGCCAGATCGTCAAGTGGAACATCGACAAGGCCATCGCCTTCCACAAGGGTGACAAGAACGCCACCTACGTCGTGGACCGCCTGGACGTGCACTACCAGCCTGGGCACATCAATGCCACGCACTCCGAGACCGTGGCCGCTGACGGCAAGTTCCTCGCCGTGGGTTGCAAGTTCTCCAAGGACCGTTTCCTGCCGGTGGGCCCCTTCCACCCCGAGAACGAACAGTTGATCGACATCTCGGGCGACAAGATGGTGCTGCTGGCCGACCACCCGGTGCGCGGCGAGCCCCACGACTTCATCATCTTCAAGCGTGACATCGTGAAGCCCAAGCAGGTCTACGACCTGGACGAGTTCCCGCTGGCCGTCAAGGACGCCAAGGAATCCGGCGTCTTCCGCAACGGCAAGAAGGTCACGGTGAAGCTCACGTCGCAGGCCCCTGCCTTCAGCCTGCGTGAATTCACCGTCAAGAAGGGCGATGAAGTCACGCTGATCCTCACGAACCTCGACAAGATCGAAGATTTGACGCACGGCTTCGCGGTGCCCAAGTACAACATCCAGTTCGTGATCAACCCGTTGGAGACGAAGTCGGTGACCTTCATCGCCGACAAGCCCGGTGTGTTCTGGGCTTACTGCTCCACGTTCTGCCATGCGCTGCACCTGGAAATGCGCACGCGCATGATCGTCGAAGCCTGATGACGCGCAACCCTCCTGGGCCTGGCCTGGGAGGGTTGTAAGTCAAATTGGCTTCTTTCGCAGACGCAGCAAGCGGCGCCTGCTATTAGTTGGATAGTGCAATGTTTTCCCTAGGTTCACGGTTAGCCGCTTTCTGTCTTGCTCTGGTCCTCGCCGCCCCGCTTTGGGTGCCGCGGGCGCACGCAGGAGCCTACGAGGCGGAACTGCCTGCGAACCTGGCCACCACGCCCGACATGTGCGCGCTGCTGCCGTGCACCGAAGTATTTCCGGGCGCTACGCATTTTTCGCCGCGCAAGGGCCAGCCGCCCTATGTCGAGGCGTATGACAACGACTCGGCCCAGAAGAAGCTTCTGGGCTACGTCATGCTGTCGACCGACATCACCGACACGCCCGCCTACTCGGGCAAGCCGGTGGTCACGCTCATCGGTATGGACACGCAGGGCCGCTTCGTCGGCATGAAGGTGCTCAAGCACTCCGAGCCCATCCTGCTGCTGGGCATCCCGGAGTCGGCACTCATCAATTTCAACAACCAGTACATTGGCAAGTCGGTCACCGACACCATCGAAGTCGGCCCTTCCCGCCCCGATGAGAACGTCATCGGCGTCGACGCCATCTCCGGAGCCACCGTCACCGTGGTGGCTCAGAACCAGGTGGTCATGGCCTCGGGCTCGGCCGTGGCACGCCAGACCGGCATCATTGCTCCCACGGTGCGCGAGCAGCCTCGCTTTGTCACCACCGGACAAACCTACGATTGGGCCCAACTCGTCAAGATGGGCGCGGTGCAGCAATTGCTGGTCAAGCCCGAACAGGTGGGCCTGCCGCGCGGCCCCGAGCCCTTCATCGAAATGTGGTTCGGTGACCTGAACCAGCCCGACGTAGGCCGCAGCCTGCTGGGCAAGAACAGCTTCGAAAGCCTGCGTTCGCGCCTCAAGGAAGGCGAGAGCGCCATGTTCGTCATCAAGACCGGCGGGCAGGAGTCCTTCAAGGGATCAGGTTTCGTCCGCGGCGGCATTTTTGACCGTGTGCAGGTCAAGCAAGGTGCCGACTCCTTCACCTTCCGCGACCTGGACTCCCTCAACCTGTACGGCCTGGAGGCCGCCGGCGCACCCCGCTACACCGAGTCGTCCATCTTCATCATCCGCTCGCAGGCCTTTTCTGCGGCCTATCCGTGGAAATTCGCCTTCCTGGGTAACCGGGTCGATCGGGCCACAGGCCATCGCAGCTTTGCCGTCTTCGAGTCCAAGTACTGGTTGCCGGCAGATCTGCTCGAAGGCGGCCGCCCCAAGGTGCAAGAACCCGATGCCCCCTGGGTACGCATCTGGAAATCGCAGGCCCTGCCCATCAGCCTGTTCGCCCTGCTGCTGATCGCAGTCACCGTGGTGTACGCCTTCCGCGAAAGGCTCACCCGCCTGTCCACGCACAAGAACAAGTGGCCGGTCAATGGCTTCAAGTACACCTTCTGGGCCATCAGCATCTTCTGGATCGGCTTTGGCTACATGGCCCAGCCGTCCATCACCCAGGTGCTGACCTGGTTCCACTCCGTCCTGTTCCAGTGGACCTGGTCGCTGTTCCTGTCCGATCCGTTCATCTT
This sequence comes from Diaphorobacter sp. JS3050, assembly GCF_013154915.1. Lineage (NCBI taxonomy): Bacteria > Pseudomonadati > Pseudomonadota > Betaproteobacteria > Burkholderiales > Comamonadaceae > Diaphorobacter > Diaphorobacter sp. JS3050. The sequence continues at coordinate 1,326,640 of NZ_CP053553.1, read as the reverse complement.
CCTGTTCTGGATCTTCATCATCGTGACCGTCTTCCTGTTCGGGCGCGGGCTGTTCTGCGGCTGGATGTGTCCGTTCGGCTCGCTGCAGGAGGCGATCTTCAAGATCGCCAAGGCCCTCGGGCTGAAGCGCTTCCAGACACAGCTGCCGCAAAAGTGGCATGACCGGCTCAAGTGGATCAAGTACGCCGTCTTCTTCGTCCTGCTGGCGGTGTCGATGTTCTCCATGGGTCTGGCCGAGAAGCTGGCCGAGGTCGAACCCTTCAAGACCACGTTCCTGGTCGGCGTGATGAACCGGGCATGGCCCTATGGCCTGTTCGTCGCCGCCATCCTCGGCGTGTCGATCTTCATCGAGCGCCCCTACTGCAAGTACATCTGCCCGCTGGGCGCCTCGCTGGCCATGCCCAGCACCTTCCGCTGGTTCGGGTTGAAGCGCAAGCAGGACTGCAACAGCTGCAAGGCCTGCGCGGTAGGTTGCGGAGCACAGGCCATCGACGCCGACGGGCGCATCGACCACCGGGAATGCCTGCATTGCCTGGATTGCATGATCCTGTACACCGACACCAAGGGCTGCCCGCCTCTGGCCAAGGAGCGCAAGCGCCGCGAGAAGGACGGCTTGGAGATGACGCCTATCGGCAAGAATGGCTACTTCATCCCCATCTACCCCGCCACCGTGCAGGACCAGATATCGGCCAAGGCCGCCCAGGGCCCCGATCCGCGCATGCCCACCGAACCCACGCTGCCCGCGCACAAGCGCAACGTAGGCTTCATGAGCTGGCTACTGCTGGAACTGCGCGACCATCTCTGGCCCTGGAGCGCCGAAGGCTGGCGCAGCCAGCGCGCGCTGCAGATCGCCGGGCTGTCGCTGGCGGTGGCGGCCACCATCGCCTGGATCATGGCGGCGATGGGCCACCTCTCGTCGGGCGCCATCATCGGCTGGTGGTTCGGCTGGAGCGTGTACGAAGTGCTGATTCGCCTGTCGGGCCGCCGTTACGTCAAGGACGGCCCATGGTGGCGCGACAATTACCGCGTTGCAGGTGTAATGGACATGATGAGCTACGTAGGATTCAAGAACCTGATGATCGGTGCTGCGCTGTTCCTGGTGCTGCAGGCGCTGGGACTGTTCACCCCATGAAGGGCGGTGTCACCCACTTAATGCTGGCCTTGGCGATGACCCTCGCCGGGGCCTGCCAGGCGGCCACCCTCCATGTGCGAGCGGGCGACGATCTGACCGCCGTCGTGCGCAAAGCCAAGGCAGGCGATGTGCTGGAGATTGCACGGGGCACGTACCGCGCCAATCTGGTGATCGACAAGCCCCTCACGTTGCGCGGCGTGGACCGCCCCACCATCAGCGGCGGCAACCAGGGCGACACCATCCGCGTCACCGCACCGGACGTGGTGATCGAGGGCCTGATCGTGCGCGACTCGGGTGACGACCTCAAGGATCAGAACGCCGGCATCTACCTCTACCCTGGCGCCCACCGTGCCGTCGTACGCCGCTGCGACCTCACCTACAACCTGTTCGGCCTGTGGATCGAGAAGGCCAATGACGTGCTCATCGAGCACAACGTCATCACCGGCAAACGTGAATACTCCTCGCCGCAGCGTGGCAACGGCGTGCAGCTGTACAACACCAAAGGCGCAAAGATCCTGAACAACAACATCAGCTTCGTGCGCGACGCGCTCTACGTGGACGTCTCGCACCATGCGCTGTTCAAGGGCAATCGGCTGCATCACAGCCGCTACGGCACGCACTACATGAACTCCTACTACAACCTGTGGGAGGACAACGACACCTACTACAACCGTGGCGGCTTGGCCCTGATGGAAGTGCGCGAGCAGACCGTGCGCAACAACCGCGCCTGGGGCAACTCCGACCACGGCATCATGCTGCGCACGCTGCAGGATTCGGTGATCGAAGGCAACGTCGTGGCCGGCAACAGCCGGGGCTTCTTCATCTACGACGTGGAGTACATCAAGCTCAACAACAACCTGGTGGTGGACAACACCGTCGGCGTGCACCTGGCCGCGGGCTCGAAGAACAACGAAGTCGAAGGCAACGACTTCATCTCCAACCGCGAGCAGGTACGCTACGTGGGTGCGCGCGACGAGCGCTGGGGCGCCAAGAGCGGCAACCACTGGAGCAACTACCTGGGCTGGGACCGCGATGGCGACGGTGTCGGCGATGTGCCCTACGAGGCCAACGACATGGTGGACCGCCTGACCTGGCGCCACCCTAGCGTCAAGCTGCTGCTGGCCAGCCCGGCCGTGCAGGCCCTGCGCCTGGTGGGCCGGCAGTTCCCTGTGCTGCGCGTGCCATCGGTCGTGGACCCGAAGCCGCGCATGCAGCCCAGCAATCAACAATGGAGTGAATGGCGTGGCAAGCATTTCCCCGGCCAGTGACAACGTGGCCATCTCGCTGCGCGGCGTCAGCAAGCACTACGGCGCGCTGCACGCCGTGGACGGTGTGGACCTGGACATCCCCAAGGGCGAGATCTTCGGCCTGATCGGGCACAACGGCGCAGGCAAGAGCACGCTGTTCAAGATGATGCTGGGCCTGGTGAAGCCCACGCAGGGCACGCTTTGGATCGCAGGCGCCCAGGTGGGTGGGCGGGGATTCCGCGCCGCCCGCCGCCAACTGGGCTACCTGCCCGAGAACGTGGTGCTCTACGACAACCTGGACGGGTTGGAGACGCTGCGCTTTTTCGCGCGGCTGAAATCCGCCCCGCTGGCGCAGTGCGCGGACATTCTGGAGCGCGTGGGTCTGGCACACGCCGGCAAGCGCCCGGTGCGCGAGTATTCCAAGGGCATGCGCCAGCGCCTGGGCTTCGCGCAGGCATTGCTGGGCAGCCCGCGCGTGTTGTTCCTGGACGAACCCACCAACGGCCTGGACCCGCAGGCGATCCGCGACTTCTACGCCACGCTGCGGGGCCTGCAGGCCGAGGGCGTGACCATGGTCATCACCTCGCACATCCTCGCCGAACTGCAAGAACGCGTGGACCGGCTCGCCATTCTCTCGGCCGGCCGCATCCAGGCGCTGGGCAGCGTGCAGCAGCTGCGCGAGCAAACCCGCATGCCGCTGTCGTTCGAACTGGACATCGCACCCGCCGACCGGCCCGCCGCCGCACAGGCGCTGGAACAAGCGACGGGCATCGTCCCCGAGCACATGCCCGAAGGCTTGCGCCTGCACTGCCCGCGCGAGCAGAAGATGGCCGTGCTGGCAGCCCTCGCGCCACTGGGTGCGCGCGTGCGCGACCTCAAGCTGCTGGAGCCCTCGCTCGAAGACGTGTTCTTCGGCTTCGCCGACTGACACCCTGCCCACGACGCCCCATGGAACTGACCCAGATCTTCACCATCGCCGCCAAGGAATTCCGCGATCGCATGCGCAATCGCTGGGTGCTTGCGGTGGCCCTCGTCTTCACCGTGTTCTCACTCGTCATCGCCTACTTCGGCGGCGCGCAGCAGGGCACGGTGGGCTTTCGCTCCATCGAGTTCACCATCGCCAGCCTCGTCAGCCTGGTCATCTACCTCATCCCGCTGATTGCGCTGTTGCTGGGGTTCGATGCCATCGTGGGCGAGCGCGAGCGCGGCTCGCTTGATCTGCTGCTGGCCCTGCCCATTACCCGGCTGGATTTGCTGCTGGGCAAATACCTGGGCTTGGCGGCTGCGCTGGCGCTCTCCACCCTGGCGGGCTTCGGGCTGGTGGCGGTGCTGCTGTGGCGCCACATGAGCGCCAATGCCCTGTTCCACTACGGCGGCTTCATGATCAGCTCGGTATTGCTGGGCCTCGCATTCCTGAGCCTGGCAGTGATGCTATCGGTGCTGGCTCGCGACCGCACGCGCGCCTCGGGCCTGGCCATCGCTACCTGGTTCTTCTTCGTGCTGGTGTTCGATTTGCTGCTGCTGGGCCTGCTGGTGGCCACGGGCGGGCAGTTCGCGGGCGATGCGTTCGCCTGGCTGCTGCTGCTGAACCCGGCCGACGTGTTCCGTATCCTCAACGTGTTCTCGCTCGAAGACGTGCGCACGCTCTACGGGCTCGCCAGCGTCGTTCCCTCGTCGCTGGGTAGCCCCGCAATCATGGGTGGCGTGATGCTGGCGTGGATCGCCCTGCCGCTCGCCATCGCCAACTGGAGATTCAAGCCATGACCTGTTCCTGCATCACCCGTCGCCGTGCACTGGGCATGGCCGCCTTCACGGCGCTGGCCACCAGCAGCCTGCTGGCTGGCTGCGGCGACAAGGCAGCCGAACAGCAGTCCCTTGCGCCCGTGGAGATCGACCGTTCCACAAGTTGCGAGCTCGACGGCATGCTGCTTGCAGACTACCCCGGCCCCAAGGCGCAGATCCACTACGCGGGCCAGGAAAAGCCCTCCTTCTTCTGCGACACCATCGAACTGTTCAACACCCTGCTCGCCGGCGAACAAGTGCGTGCAGTGCGCGCCGTGTACGTGCAGGACATGGGCAAGGCCGACTGGAACGAACCCAAGGGCCACTGGATCGACGCCAAGACCGCCGTCTACGTGCTGGGCAGCAAGCGGCATGGCTCCATGGGCCCCACCATCGCCAGCTTCGCGCAGGAGGCCGATGCAGCCAAGTTCGCCGGTGAACATGGCGGCAAGGTGCTGCGCTTTGCGGACATCAAGCTCGACATGGTGGACCTGAGCGGCGGTGCGCTGCACGACACCCGCATGTAACAGCCCTTGCACCATGTCTGCATCCACGCTGAGTCCTCCGCCGCACCAGCCACGCCGCAGGCGCATGCTGGTTGCGGGCACGCTGGCGTTTGCAGCCGCGGCGGGCGGGCTCTGGGGCGTTCCGGGCCTGCGCAGCGCGCTGCGGCCCCAGCCGGCTCCCGCTCTGGAGCCGGACGTGTGCATCGTCGCACCCCCAACGCCGTACGACCCCGCGTCGGGCCTGCCGCCCACAGCAGCGCGCCCCATTCCGGTGGATGCGCGCTGTCCCGTGTGTGGCATGTTCCCCGCCCGTTCGCCCGACTGGGCGGCGCAGGTCATCTTTCGCAATGGCGACGCACAGTTTTTCGACTCGCCCCTGTCGCTGTTCATGTACCTGCAGGACGTGGCCCGCTACAGCCCCGGCCGCAGTGCACGGGACATCATGGCGCACTACGTCACCGACACCACGCGGCCAGCGGCCGCGGGCGGCGCCCGCTGGACGGACGCGCTGTCTGCCTATTACGTGCACGGCTCGTCGGCGCGGGGGCCGATGCGCGCCGGCAATCTGCCCGCGTTCTCGACACGGGAGGCCGCACAGGCCTTTGCCGCACAGCGCGGCGGCACAGTGCTCGCCTTTGGCGCCGTGGATGCCCCCCTGATCGCGCAGTTGGCGGGCCCTGGCGGGCACAATCACCCCTAGCATTAGCTATTAAAAACATAGCTACCAGCGCTTATTCCGAAAGCGCCAGGGGCATTTTTTATCGAAAAGGCCGCTGAACGGCGGCCTGTGTTTTCAGTGGGTTGATGGCTCGGCCGTAGAGGCCTGCGGCGCCTTGAACAAGGCGGGTAATTTGCGCTTGGGCTTGATGTTGGCGGAGATGCCGCCACGCGCGGGCGATGCCTTGGGGGCCACCTCCCAACTCGCCGACGCACCGGCCGAGGTGCCGGCCTCGTAGGGCTTGTCGAAGAACGGATCGCGAGACGCTGCAGGCGCAGAGCGGTACGCGCTGCGCTCGCGGCTGCGGGGGGCGGCTGGAGCGCCCTCGCCCGAATCGTCACCGCCCCAGGCGCGGCGGCCGTCGTTGTAGCGGCCCCGCGGACGATCTTCCTGCAATTCCAGCGGTTCCAGCTCGATCTTCTTCTTGATGAGCTTCTCGATATCCGCCACCAGGCGGGTATCGCTGCTGGCCACCAGCGTGACGGCCAGACCCGATGCGCCGGCGCGGCCCGTACGGCCGATACGGTGCACATAGTCCTCTGCATTGAAGGGCACGTCGTAGTTGAACACCGCGGGCACGTCCTTGATGTCCAGGCCCCGCGCCGCCACGTCGGTGCAGACCAGCAGGTCCACCTCGCCGCTCTTGAAGGCTTCCAGCGCCTTCAGTCGCTCGTCCTGGCTCTTGTCGCCATGCAACGCGGCGGTCTTGAGACCGTCGCGCTCCAGGCTGCGGGCCAGGCGCGCGCAGCCCAGCTTGCTGTTCACGAAGATGAAGGCCTGCTTGAGGCCGCGCTCGTTCAGCACATGGCGGATGGCGCGGCGCTTGTCGTCGCCGTCTACCGCGAAGAAGCGCTGCTCCACGGTGGAGGCGGTCTCGTTGGGGCGCGCGACCTCGATGGTGATCGGGTCCTGCAGATAGCTGCCGGCCAGGCGCTTGATCTCGGGCGAGAAGGTGGCGGAGAACAGCAGCGTGGTGCGCTGCTTGGGCAGGTAGGAGAGGATGCGCTGCAGGTCGGGCAGGAAGCCAATGTCCAGCATGCGGTCGGCCTCGTCCAGCACCACGTACTCGACCTGATTGAGCACTGCGTTCTTGGCCTCGATATGGTCCAGCAGACGGCCGGGCGTGGCCACCAGCACCTCGACGCCCTTTTTCAGCTCGATGGTCTGCGGCTTCATGTCCATGCCGCCAAACACCACCGTGCTGCGCAGCTTGGTGTACTTGGCGTACAGCGCGATCTGCTGCGCCACCTGGTCCGCCAGCTCGCGCGTGGGCAGCAGCACGAGCGCGCGCACAGGGTGGCGCGCAGGGGAGGCTGAACTGTTCTCGTGCTTGAGCAGGCGCTGCAGCAACGGCAGCGAAAAGGCCGCCGTCTTGCCGGTGCCGGTTTGCGCCGCACCCATCACGTCCTTGCCGGTCAGCACGACAGGGATCGCCTGTGCCTGGATCGGCGTCATGTTCTCGTAGCCCATCTCGGCTACGGCGCGCTTGAGCGGCTCGGCCAGCGCAAGAGTGGAATAGGGTTGTGTCATGAAGCCGCTATTGTCGCATTGCAGCAGCGGCGAAGGCCAACAAGGCCGTTAACGGCCTGTACCGGGGCGTCTCCGGCTTGGCGCGAAAACGACGGCTTAGCGTGCGTTCACGGTGTCAAAGCGACTGTGCATTGAAAGTGTTGCAGCCTTGCACACTGCCGGTCTTGAACCCCTGCGTGAACCACCGCACGCGCTGCGCGCTGGAGCCGTGGGTGAAGGCATCGGGCCGCACGGTGCCGGTCTGCTGGCGCTGCAGCGCGTCGTCACCGATCTGCTCGGCGGCGTTCACCGCGGATTCGATGTCGCCCTGCTCCAGCCAGTTCTTGGCCTGTTGCGAATGGTGGGCCCAAATGCCGGCGTAACAGTCGGCCTGGAGTTCCAGCCGAACCGACAGCGCGTTCTGCTCGCGCTGGCTCACGCGCCCGCGCATGCCGTCCACCTTGCCGGTGGTGCCCAGCAGGGTCTGCACATGGTGGCCGACCTCGTGCGCGATCACGTAGGCGCGGGCAAATTCGCCTGGCGCACCCAGCTGGCGACTCATGGTGTCGAAGAAATCCATGTCCAGGTACACCTTCTGGTCCCCAGGGCAGTAAAACGGCCCCATCGCGCTCTGCCCCGTGCCACAGGCCGTGGGCGTGGCGCCGCGGTAGAGCACCAACTTGGGCTGGCGGTACTGCGCCCCACCTTGCTGGAACACCTGCGTCCACACATCCTCCGTGGACGCCAGGACGGTGGAGACGAAGGCGGCCTCACGGTCGCCCTGCGGCGGACGCTGGGCCGGCCCCTGTTGGACCTGCGGCGCGCCCCCGCCCGACAGTACGCCGATGGTGGTCAGCGGGTTGATGCCAAACACACCCCAGCCGATGAGCGCCACAACGATGGTGCCAATGCCGATCGAGCGTCCGCCGATGAAGCCGCCCCCGCCGCCGCTGCGCCGGTCTTCCACGTTGTCCGATTCGCGATTGCCTTCCCATCTCATGGGTGATCTCCTGCGTGCACGACGCACCAGCCGCCGATGTTACGCCCGCGGCGGCACCCTCGGGATTTCGCGCCGCGCACTACTGCGCGGCCAGCAACATGTCTTGCGACGGGCGCGGCTGCAGCGTGTGGTTGACGTACTTCGCCATCCGTTCGTGGGCTTGGTGCGTGTGGCGTTCCACCACCGCCTGCAGCACCCACAACTGCGCAAGGATGACGATGGCGGCACCCAGCCACATCCAGAGGCTGGGCGTGGGCGCAGATTTCACGGGCGGATCCCATGGCCGGGGCGCAGCGGGGGAGGCGGGATCATGGATGGTGTGGGACATGCAGTACTCCTGAAACACTGCAGCCATCCTAGGCAGCGCCACGCAGCCGCACCACCAGCGCAGGGCCAGCCGGCGTGTAGGACGGCGGCAAGCGCCGACGCAGGAGTCGGCGCGCACCCCACGGTCCAGGCCGAGGTCCTTCAGGCAGGTCCTTCAGGCCTTGGGCAGCGTCACCCCGTGCTGGCCCTGGTATTTGCCGTTGCGGTCCTTGTAGCTCACGGCACATTCCTCGTCACCCTGGAAGAAAAGCACCTGCGCGCAGCCCTCGCCCGCGTAGATCTTGGCGGGCAGCGGCGTGGTGTTGGAGAACTCCAGCGTCACGTAGCCTTCCCACTCGGGCTCGAACGGCGTGACGTTGACGATGATGCCGCAGCGCGCATAGGTGCTCTTGCCCAGGCAGACGGTGAGCACATCGCGCGGGATGCGGAAGTACTCCACGGTGCGCGCGAGCGCGAAGCTGTTGGGCGGGATGATGCAGTAGTCGCCCTCGAAGTCCACGAAGCTCTTTTCGTCGAAGTTCTTCGGGTCCACCACGGTGCTGTGAATGTTGGTAAAGACCTTGAATTCACGCGCGCAGCGGATGTCGTAGCCGTAGCTGCTGGTGCCGTAGCTGATGATCTTGCGCCCGTCCTGCTGCCGGATCTGGCCGGGCTCGAACGGCTCGATCATGCCGTGCTGCTCGGCCATGCGGCGGATCCATTTGTCGCTCTTGATGCTCATGGGGTACTCCTGGCGCGTATTCTAGGCGAATGAAAGCTACTTAAATGATAGCTGCTGACGCTTGATACATAAGCGTCAGAGGCAAATATTTCATGCAATGACAGTGCGCTCGATCAAACGGTCGTCGCCGAGCACGATCATCGCGAACAGCAGTTCGTCCAGGTGGGCGGCGCCCGCCGTGCGCCGCGCCAGCAGCGGGGTCGCTGCAGGATTCAGCACCACGAAGTCGGCTTCGCAACCCGGCTGCAGGTTGCCCACCACGCCATCCAACCCCAACGCCCGAGCGGCGCCGGCGGTATGCAGCCACCACAGCCGTTGCGGCGCCAGGCTCAGGCCCGTCTTGGTCTGCCCCTCCCGGCCCACGTAGTACGCGGCCAGCATCGTGTGGAAAGGGCTGAAGCTGGTGCCGCCGCCCACGTCGCTGGCCAAGCCGTAGCCGAAGCCCATGCGGTCCGCGCCCGCAAAGTCAAACTGGCCACTGCCCAGGAACAGGTTGCTCGTGGGGCACACGGCAGCCACCGCGCCGCTCTCGCGCATGGCGGCGCGGTCCTCGTCGTCGAAATGGATGCAATGCGCGTACACCGCGCGCTCACGCAGCAGGCCGACACGGGCATACACATCCAGGTAGCTCCGCGCGCCGGGGAACAGCTCCCGCGCCCAGCAGATCTCCTGCTGGTTCTCCGCCACATGGGACTGCACCCATACGTCGGGGTAGCGCGCGGCCAGCGCACCCGCGCCGCTCAGCTGCTGCGGCGTGCTGGTGGGGGCAAAACGCGGCGTGATGGCGTAGCCCAGGCGGCCCTGGCCGTGCCAGCGCTGGATCAGCGCCTCGGTGTCGATCAGCGACTGCTCGGTCGCGTCGCGCACGCCGTCGGGCGAGTGGCGGTCTTGCAGCACCTTGCCGGCAATCAGGCGCAGCCGCCGCGCCTGGGCCTCGGCCATCAGCGCATCCACCGAGCCCGGATGCGAGGTGGCGAAGGTGAGCGCCGTGGTCACGCCGTTGCGCTGCAACTCATCCAGGAAAAAGCCCGCCACCCCGACGGCGTAGCCGCCATCGGCGAATCGCGACTCGTGCGGGAAGGTGTAGTTCTCCAGCCAGGGCAGCAGGCCTTCGGCGGGCGAGCCGATCACGTCCAGCTGCGGGTAGTGCACATGCATGTCCACGAAGCCCGGTGCAATGATGCGGCCGGGCCAGTGGGTCACCGGCTGCGAGGCCTGAGGAAGATAGAGGGGCGCCAGCGCGCGCCACGCGCCGGCGGCGTGCACGCGCTGCACGCCCCGGTCATCGGACGCGGTGGCCAACAGGCCGTCTTCTTCGTACAGGGCCGTGCCGTCGTCGGCAAAGCGCAGGAGCGCAGATCGGTAAAGGTGCATGGCCCCGGATGATGCCCGCAATACCGGGGGGCGTCAGGGCGCGATGCTGGCGCCGTTCTCGTACCAGCGTTTGAAGGTTTCGCGCTCTTCGTCGGACAGTGCGCCCGGGTTGCCAAATGGCATCTTGCGCAGCTGCACCACCTGTTGGTAGATCTGCTGCGCGTGGCTCTTCACGTCCTGCGGGGTGTCGAACTTCACGTTCTTCTGCGCAATGGTGTTGGCGCTGTGGCACACCACGCAGTGTTTTTGCATGACGGCGTGCAGTTGTTCGTAGCCTGCGGCGGCCGGCGCGGCGGCGGACACGGCCGGCGCAGCCGGCTTGAGCCATACCACCACGCCCACCAGCACCACCACGCCCACGGCCGCATAGGGCCAGGGATGGCCGTTGCGGCCCAGCTTGTAGCCGTGGCGCATCACGAAGAACTGGCGAATGGCCGCGCCCGCGAACATCATGAGGATCAGTACCAGCCAGTTCTGCCCATGGTTGTAGAGCCAGCCGTAGTGGTTGGAGAGCATGGCGAACAGCACAGGCAGCGTGAAGTACGTGTTGTGCACGCTGCGCTGCTTGCCGCGCTTGCCATGCACCGGGTCCACCGGCTGGCCGGCCTTCAGTGCCGCCACCACCTTGCGCTGGCCGGGAATGATCCAGAAGAACACGTTGGCGCTCATCGAGGTGGCGAGCATCGCGCCCATCAGCAGGAAGGCCGCCTGGCCGGGGAAGATGCGGCAGGCCAGCCACGCGGCGATGCACACCAGGACCAGCACCAGCGCCCCCACGATGGCATCGCCGTTGGCCTTCTGGCCGAACACGCGGCAGATGCCGTCGTACAGCAGCCAGAACACCACCAGAAAGGCCAGAGCCGCCGCGATGGCCATGGCGGGCGACATGAGCGGGCCGGCCGGATGCACCAGGTAGATGCCCGCGTTCCACAGATACGAAACCGTAAGCAGCGCAAAGCCGCTGAGCCAGGTGGTGTAGCTCTCCCAGAAGAACCAGTGCAGATGGTCCGGCAGCTTCGGGGGCGCCACGTTGAACTTGACCGGGTGGTAGAAGCCCCCGCCGTGCACAGCCCAAAGCTCGCCGTTCACGCCCTGGCGCTTCAGGTCCTCGTCTACCGGCGGCGTGAGGCTGCTGTCCAGAAAGACGAAGTAGAACGAGGAGCCCACCCAGGCGATGGCAGTGATGACGTGCAGCCAGCGCAGCAGCAGATTGGCCCAGTCGAGGAAGTAGCTTTCCATCGTGTTTCAACCTTGGCGGCCCGGCGGGCCGCCTGCAAGCTGCTCACCACTGCGGGCGCTCTGAGCAGAAAAAGAGGGGCCGCGCACCGTGGCAGGAAGCTGCCGGGGCACCGCTGCGACCCGTTTTGTGAACAGGAAGTGTATGCACTTTTCTGGCAACGGCCGCTGGAATGGCCCAGGGATTGTCCCTAACCCTGCAGGATGTAATCCGGATGCTGGGCGCATACGTCGTCCACCGCGCTGAGCGTGCCCGACAGGTGCTCGCGCAACGCCTCCTGGGCCGCGGGAGCGTTCTGCCGGTCAATGGCGTCGAGGATGGCCCGGTGCTGGCGCATGATGACGCCCGTCTTGCCTGCGGTGGGCAGGTGCAGGCGGCGCAGGCGATCCACATGGCCGGAGTAGCGGCGCACCAACGCCCACAGGCCCATGACGCCGGCCGCCTCATACATCAGGCGGTGAAAGCCATGGTCCGCCCCCAGAAAGTCGTCATAGCGCTGCGCGGCCGCCAGCGATTCCTGCAGTGCGCACTGCGCCTGCAATTGCACCACCAGGCCGGGGGGCGGCTGCAGCGCCAGCGTGCGCACGATCTCCAGCTCGATGGAGCGGCGCAGGAAGTGCGCTTCGCGCGCAGCCGCCACGTCGATGCGGCTGACCAGCGTGGCGTGCTGGGGAAAGACTTCCACCAGGCCCTCCTCTTCCAGGCGCAGCAGCGCCTCGCGGATGGGCGTCTGGCTCACGCCGAATTGCCCGGCCAGGTCGCTGCGCACCAGCATCGCGCCGGGCACCAGCTCCAGCGTCAGAATGGCCTCGCGCAGGCTTTCGAAGACCTGCGGGGCGGCCAGGCGCGAACGGTCAAGGCGGAACTTGGTCAGTATGGGCATACGTGGATTCTCGCATTCGTGCACTAATATATTAGTGTTCCAATATTTCAAATGACACGCCTTCAGGGCCGTGCCCGCCTCTCCTTTTCTCCGTCCACACACTTCCCAAGGATTCCCATGTCTGCTTCCTCCCCCCACGGCCTGCTCATCAACGGCGAATGGGTTTCCACGTCCCAGGCCGCACCCAACACCAACCCCAGTAACCTGGCCGATGTGGTGGGCGAATACGCCCAGGGCAACGCCTCGCACGTGGACGCCGCCGTGGCGGCCGCCACCGCTGCCTTCCCCGCATGGAGCACGTCGGGCATCCAGGCGCGCCACGATGCGCTGGACAAGATCGGCAATGAAACCCTCGCGCGGCGCGAGGAGCTGGGCGCGCTGCTGGCGCGCGAGGAAGGCAAGACCCGCGCAGAAGGCATCGGCGAAGTCGCCCGCGCCGGGCAGATCTTCAAGTTCTTCGCCGGCGAATGCCTGCGCCTGGCGGGCGAGACCGTGCCCTCGGTGCGCCCCGGCATCGGCGTGGAGGTCACGCGCGAGCCCATCGGCGTCGTGGGTCTGATCACGCCGTGGAACTTCCCCATGGCCATCCCCGCCTGGAAGATCGCGCCGGCCCTGGCGTTCGGCAACTGCGTGGTGTTGAAGCCCGCCGACCTGGTGCCCGGCAGTGCGTGGGCGCTGGCCGAGATCATCCACCGCTCGGGCATCCCCGCCGGCGTGTTCAACCTGGTGATGGGCCGCGGGCGCGTGATCGGCGAGGCGCTGGTGCAGCACCCCGGCGTGGCCGCCATCAGCTTCACCGGATCGGTCGGCGTGGGCCGCGGCATCGCCCAGGCGTGCGTGCAGAACGGCAAGAAGGTGCAGCTGGAGATGGGCGGCAAGAATCCGCAGGTGGTGCTGGACGATGCCGACCTCGCGCAGGCAGTGGAGCTGTCCGCACAGAGCGCGTTCTATTCCACGGGCCAGCGCTGCACGGCGTCCAGCCGCCTGATCGTCACCCAGGGCATCTACCCGAAGTTCATCGAGGCGCTGCAGGCACGCATGGCGAAAATCAAAGTGGGCGATGCGCTGGCCACGGGCACCGACGTGGGCCCTGTGGTGAGCCAGGCGCAGCTGGAGCAAGACCTGTCGTACGTGGAGATCGCCAAGGCCGAGGGCGGCGTGCTGGCGGCCGGCGGCCTGCGCGCGGCCTGCCACACGGGCAGCGGCAACGAAGGCTTCTTCATGGCGCCCGCGCTGTTCGTGGACACGGCGCCGGCGATGCGCATCAACCGCGAAGAGGTGTTCGGCCCCGTGGCCAGCGTGATCCGCGTGCGCGACTACGACGAAGCCCTGGCCGTGGCGAATGACACGGAATTCGGCCTGTCCGCCGGCATTGCCACCACCAGCCTGAAATACGCCACGCACTTCAAACGCCATGCACAGGCGGGCATGGTGATGGTGAACCTGCCCACCGCCGGGGTGGACTACCACGTGCCCTTCGGCGGGCGCAAGGGCTCCAGCTACGGCCCGCGGGAACAAGGCCGTTATGCGCAGGAGTTCTTCACGACGGTGAAGACGGCCTATACGCTGGCGTGACCCACGCAACTCCTGTATTAATAGCTGCTGGCGCTTGCTCCACAAGCGCCAGCGGCCATTTTTATACGCATTCCCCAGCCAGCCGCTGCAGCAACTGCGCGGCCACGGCCACGGCGATCACCTCGGGCTGCTTGCCGGCGATTCCGGGCACGCCGATCGGGCAGGTCACCTGCGCCAGCTCGGTATCCGAGAACCCCCGCGCCGCCAGCCGGTGCCGGAAGGTGGCCCACTTGGTGCGGCTGCCGATCAGGCCGATGAACGGCAGATCGCCCCGCGCGCGCTGGCGCATGAGGCACGCCGCCACGATGTCCAGGTCCTCGGCATGGCTGAAGCTCATGATGAGCACGAAGGACTGCGGCGCCAGGCCCGGCACGGCCGCCTGTACCGGGTCGGACTGTTCACAGACCACGGACGCGTCGCCCCCCTGCGGCGGGAACACGCCATCGCGGCTGTCGATCCAGTGCAGCGCAAACGGCAGCGGCGCCAGCACCCGCGCCAGTGCATGCCCCACATGGCCGCCGCCGAACAGCGCCACCGGCCGCAGCCGCGGCGCCAGGCGCTCGCGCAAGGCCGGCGCGTCAGCAGCCCCCACGCATTCAAACCGCAACTGCACCACGCCGCCGCAGCACTGCCCCAGGCTGGGGCCCAGCGCATGTCGCACGAGCGGCATGCGCGAAGGGTTGCCAGCCAGGTGCTCCGCCAGGCGTTCACGCGCTTCGCGCAGCGCCTGCAGTTCCAGATGGCCGCCACCGATGGTGCCCACGAAGTCGTCGCCCACCGCGAACACCGCCAGCCATGCCCCGGCTTCCCGCGGCGCCGAGCCTTGGGTAGACTCCACCGTCACCAGGCAGGCGGGTGCGGTCTTGATACGCTCCAGCAGGCAGTCCAATGCCTTCACTCGCTGATTCCTCCAGCTTGATTCATGCGCGCCACCGCCTTGGTCGTGGCCGCGGTACAGCATAGCGACAAACACCATGCCACAGCTGCCTTCCGCCCCGTCCTCTTCGGCCCAGCGTGCATCCCGTGCGCGCCGAACGTGGTGGCTGCCCGCCGGGGTGATGGCATTGGTCGCGGCGATCGTCTCGGCCTGCAAGTCGGGGCCCGAGGCGCCCTCCGCCCAGGACTCGCGCCTACCGGGCAGCGACGCGCGCGTCACCGGTCCGGTGCCGGCCGCGCAGGGCTCGGCACGCGCGTCCTCCGCGGCCACCCCGCGCGCCTACCGGCAGGATGCCGCGAGCCACATTTATGGCCTGAATGCAGCGCGCATCTACAAGGGCAAGCTGCCGCCGCTGCTGCACGCCATTGGCGTGCTGGAGGTGGACATCGACCGTGCGGGCCGCGTGACTTCGCTGCGCTGGATGCGTGCGCCCCGCCATGCGCCCGACGTGGTGGCCGAGATCGAACGCACGGTGCGCGCGGCAGCACCCTTCCCCGTGCCCACGCGCATGGCGCGCGTGACCTACACCGACACCTGGCTGTGGGACAAGTCCGGGAATTTTCAGCTCGACACGCTGACCGAGGGCCAGCTCTAAGACGCCGCCGCACAGGCCCCCGCGATGGCGCGCGCCCTGGTTTGCAAGGCGCGAATCACAGCAATAGCCGTAGCGACTGCGGGCACCTGCACCGCCGCAGCCCGCCCAAAGCAGGCATGCGCGACTCGCAAGAATTGGCTCCGCGTTGCCCTGCGCCGCGCGGCACGCGGCGCGGGCCTGCAGCATCAGGACCCGCGGTAGGTGGAATAGCTCCAGGGGCTGACCAGCAACGGCACGTGGTAATGCTGGTCGGCGTGGGCAATGCCGAAGTCCAGGCTCACGCGGTCCAGGAATGAGGGCTCGGGCAGCATCACGCCCTTCGCCTTGAAATACGCCCCCACATCAAACGTCAGCCGGTAGGTGCCGGTGCGCAGGCTGGCGTTGTCGAACAGCGGCGCATCGGTGCGCCCATCGGCGTTGAGTACCAGGCGCTTGACCAGCGTGGCCTGGTCACCCTGCGTGGCATACAGCGCCACCACCATGCCCGCCGCGGGGCAACCGTGCATGGTGTCAAGAACGTGGGTGCTGAGGCCCATGGTGAAGTCTCCTGCAATGGCAAGCCGCGGCCCGCCGATGGTGATGAGGAATGCGCTGGCGAATGGGCAGGCAAGTGATACGCTCCCCGTCCCTACGAACAAAGTGTATACAACTTTTGTACGCGATAAACGCCACGTCCTGTGGTACGCCATCCAGGACAGTTCCCGCGCGGATCGCCTGATGGGGAACAGCCGGCAGGCCGCGCGTACTCAGGCAGGGCGCGTCCGCGCCAGCAGATCAAAAAAGTGAGCTGCCAGCGCTGGCTAGAAGCCACGTTCAGATGAATTCGTATCTGAAGTCCAGCAACAGCAGGCGCGGCAAGCTACAAAACAAGTAGCGCGCGGAAGTCGTTCACATTGGTGTGCGTGGGCCCGGTGACGACCAGATCGCCCAGCCGCTCGAAGTAGCCGTAGGCGTCGTTGCGGTCCAGATGGTCGCCGATGCGTGCGCCCTGCGCCGCCGCGCGCGCCAGCGTGTCGGGTGCCACGCGTGCGCCGGCGTTGTCTTCCACGCCGTCGATGCCGTCGGTATCGGCCGCCAGCGCCCACACCCCTTCCTGGCCCTGCAGTGCCTGCGCCAGGCCCATGCAGAACTCGCCCGCGCGGCCGCCGCGCCCCTTCGGCGCGCCCGGGGCGCGCGGGCGCACGGTGACAGTGGTCTCGCCGCCCGAAAGGATCACGCACGGCCGCGCAAACGGCTGGCCGTGGCGCGCCACCGCACGCGCCAGCGCGGCGTGCACCTTGCCCACCTCGCGGGACTCGCCCTCCATCTCGTCGGACAGGATGTACGCCGCCACCCCCGCCGCGCGCGCCGCATCCGCCACTGCCTGCAGCGACTGCTGGGGTGTCGCGATCATGTGCACCGCATGGCCGGCAAAGCGGACATCGCCGGGCTTGGGGGTTTCCAGCGCACCGGCCTGCAGCGCTGTGTGCACGGCGGCGGGAATGTCGATGCGGTAGCGCGCCAGGATGTCCAGCGCGTCAGCGCAGGTGCTGGCGTCGGGGACCGTGGGGCCGCTGGCGATCACGGAGGGGTCGTCCCCCGGCACATCACTGATGGTCAGCGTGACGACGCGCGCCGGCGCGCAGGCTGCCGCCAGGCGACCGCCCTTGATGCGCGAGAGGTGCTTGCGCACGCAGTTCATCTCGCCGATGGCCGCGCCGCTTTCCAGCAGTGCGCGGTTGATGCGTTGCTTCTCCTCCAGCGTGATGCCTTCGGCCGGCAGCGTGAGCAGCGCCGAGCCACCGCCCGAGATGAGACACAGCACCAGGTCGTCTTCGGTCAGCCCGCGGGTCAGCGCCAGGATGCGCTCGGCCGCAGCCAGGCCCGCCGCGTCGGGCACGGGGTGCGCGGCCTCGACGACTTCCAGGCGCTGCGCCAGCCCCTCGGGCCGCGGCGGTATGTGGCCGTAGCGCGTGACCACCAGCCCCGACAGCGGCGCATCCTGCGGCCACAGCGCCTCCAGCGCCTGCGCCATGGAGGCACCCGCCTTGCCCGCGCCCAGCACCACGGTGCGCCCCTTGGGTGGCGGCGGCAGATGCTGCGCCATGCTGTGCAAGGGCTGGGCGCGCTGCACCGCCACGCGGTAGAGGTGCAGCAGGAAGGCCTGAGGGTCGCGCAAGGGGTCTGGGGCTGTCAGGGTCATGGGTCGTTGTCTCCGCCGCGCATTATCCAAAGCACGCGGCACAAGCCCTACCGTCAATCCAGCGAAACCTTGGCTTCCTTGACCAGTCGCGCAAAGCGCGCCGTATCGTCCTTGATCTGACGCGCCATCTGCTCGGGCGTGTTGGCGATGGGATCTGCGCCGATGTCGTCCATCTTCTTACGGAACTCGGGCGACTGGATGATCTTCACCATGTCGGCGTTCAGCCGCGCCACGATGTCCTTGGGCGTGCCCGCTGGCGCCAGCATGCCGAACCACGTCCCCATGTCGAAGCCCGGGAGGCCCGCCTCCTCCAGCGTGGGCACGTCGGGCAGTGCCACCGAGCGCTTGGCCGTGGTCACGGCCAGCGCGCGCAGCTTGCCGGCCTTGATGTGCGGCAGCACCGGCGTGACGGTGTCGAACGACATGCTGATCTGCCCGCCCAGCAGGTCGGTGGTCAGCGGGCCGCTGCCCTTGTAGGGCACGTGCAGCAGCTGCACGCCGCCCATGCCTTCGAATTGCGCGCCGATCAGGTGTTGTCCCGTGCCTGTGCCGTTAGAGCCGTAGGTGAGCTTGCCGGGCTGCGCCTTGGCCTGTGCCAGCAGTTCCTGCACCGTCTTGGCAGGTACCTGCGGATTCACCACCAGCACATTGGGCACCAGGGCCACGGTAGTGATGGGAGCGAAGTCCTTTTCAAAGTCGTAGCCCAGCTTGCGGTACACGCTGGTGGCGATGGTGTGGTGCACAGCACCCATGAGCAGCGTGTAGCCGTCCGCCTTGGACTTGGCCACATAGTCAGCGCCCAGCGTGGCGCCGGCGCCGGGCTTGTTCTCCACCACCACGGGCTGGCCTAGGGTTTTGGAGAGCTCCTGCCCCAGCGCCCGTGCCAGCACGTCGGTCGTTCCGCCCGCGGGGAACGGCACGATGATGCTCACGCTGCGGCTGGGCCAGGTCTGGGCCCAGGCGCCGGGCAACGCGAGCGCCGCGGCGGCGGCCAAAGCACCCAGCAGGGCGCGTTTGCGAAGGTTCCTCATCTCTTGTCTCCTGTGTTGTCGTGATGAAAACGCATGGGCAGTGCGTGCCGCCCACCGGCTCAGGCCAGCGCTGCCTGCTGTCCCACCGGCTGCGCCAGTTGGGCGCACACCGCATCGGTGACCTGCTGCGTGGTGGCCTGGCCGCCCAGGTCGCCCGTGTGCAGCGCAGGGTTGGCGGTGACATGCTCCACGGCACGCATCAGGCGCTGCGCGGCGGCGTGTTCGCCCAGGTGCTCCAGCAGCATCACGCAGCTCCAGAACGTGCCCACCGGGTTGGCCAGGCCCTTGCCCATGATGTCGAAGGCCGAGCCGTGGATGGGCTCAAACATACTGGGGTAGCGGCGCTCGGGATCGATGTTGCCGGTGGGCGCTATCCCCAGGCTGCCCGCCAGCGCGGCGGCCAGGTCGCTCAGGATGTCGGCATGCAGGTTGGTGGCGACGATGGTGTCCAGCGATGCGGGGCGGTTCACCATGCGCGCGGTGGCCGCGTCCACCAGTTCCTTGTCCCACCGCACATCGGGAAATTCGCGGCTGATCTGCACCGCGATTTCGTCCCACATCACCATGGCGTGGCGCTGGGCGTTGCTCTTGGTGACCACCGTGAGCAGCTTACGCGGACGCGACTGCGCCAGTTTGAACGCAAAGCGCATGATGCGCTCCACACCGGCGCGGGTCATCATGCTCACGTCGGTCGCGGCCTCCAGCGGATGGCCCTGGTGCACACGGCCGCCCACGCCGGCGTATTCGCCTTCGGAGTTTTCACGCACGATGACCCAGTCCAGGTCCTGGGGCGCGCAACGCTTGAGCGGCGCATCGATGCCCGGCAGGATGCGGGTGGGGCGCACGTTGGCGTACTGGTCGAACCCCTGGCAGATCTTCAGGCGCAAGCCCCACAGCGTGATGTGATCGGGGATATGCGGGTCGCCGGCCGAGCCGAACAGGATGGCGTCCTTGTCCCTGAGCGCCTGCAGGCCGTCGGCCGGCATCATCTCGCCGTGCGCGCGATACCAGTCTCCGCCCCACCCATAGCTGGTGAACGCAAAGCCCAGGCCCGGCTGGGATGCCGCTAATGCCTCCAGCACGGCCTGGCCGGCGGGGATCACCTCCTTGCCGATGCCGTCGCCGGGGATGCAGGCAATGCGATAGGTCTTGCTCATGGAAATGCTCGCTCCTCAAATCAGAAGGCCGCGCAACATGCGTGGCATGGCCCTGAATCTAGCGATGCCATGCCCACATATCACCGCGTTAAAGTGATGCCATTGTTTACTTTCATTCAACAATGAGCACCCCCTCCACCGCCCCGTCAGAGATGGCTTTCTTCAGCCTGCTGGCGCGCTGGGCCAGCCTGTCGGCCACCGCGCGAGAGCTGGGCATCAGCACGGCGGCGGCCAGCAAGCGCCTGGCGCAGATGGAATCGCGCCTGGGCGTGCAGCTGGTCAGCCGCACCACGCGGCGACTGCACCTGACGGCCGAGGGCAATACCTACCTGCAGCACGCGCGCCGCATCCTGGCGGAGATCGACGCCATGGAGCAACTGGTGAGCGACATGCAGGCCGAGCCCCAGGGCCTGCTGCGTGTGAACGCCACCCTGGGCTTCGGGCGCAGCCACATCGCGCCACTGGTGCCTGCCTTCGTGCGCCGCCATCCGCAGATCCAACTGCAGCTGCAGTTGTCGGTGCAGCCACCGCCGCTGGCGGACGATGGGTTCGACGTGTGCATCCGCTTCGGCGAGCCGCCCGATGCGCGCGTGATTGCGCGGCGCCTCGCCCCAAATCGGCGGCTGCTGTGCGCCGCACCCGCCTACCTGGCGCGCCGCGGAACGCCCACGCGGCCGGCCGAGCTGCCGCAACACGACTGCATCGACATCCGCCAGGGCGACGACGCCCACGGCGTGTGGCGCTTCAACGGCCACCGCAAGCAGGAGACGGTGCGGCTGCGCAACCACCTGAGCACCAACGACGGCGAGATTGCTGTGAACTAGGGCCTGTTCACACTATTTTTGCCAGATGCGTTGCGATCAAAAAGGGCCAGGCGCAAGGCGCCAAACGAAGCTGGGGTGCTACCCCAGCGAGGCTTGGCAACGCTGCGAATGGCCCTTTTTGATCGCAACCCGGAGGGAACGGAGTGAAAACCGCGCCATTCGTCGTTGCCCTCCTAGCCAAGGCCCCGGCCTTGGCGTCGTCACGCGCCTAGTGTAGTGTTGCATTCTGTTTGGAACTTAATCGGCTATTGGCGCGGATGACCTTTTGCAGGATGTCGCGAGCGTTCTTGGTCCAGATGAACGGCTTGGGGTTGGTGTTGTGATGCGCGATGTACTCATCGATGGCCGAGACGAGTTCGGGCACGCTGGTGAACACCCCGCGGCGTAGCCGGTTCTCGGAGATGTCGCGAAAGAAGCGCTCGACCATGTTCAGCCACGATGCCGAGGTCGGCGTGAAGTGCATGTTGAATCTGGGGTGCTTGGCCAGCCACTCCTGCACAGCTGGATGCTTGTGCGTGGCGTAGTTGTCGGCGATCAGATGCAGCGTCTTGTCCTTGGGCGTCTCCCGATTGATTTGACGCAGGAACTTCAGCCACTCGATGTGGGTGTGGCGCTGCTGGCACTGGCCGATGACCTGACCGTTGAGCACGTTGAGCGCAGCGAACAAGGTGGTTGTGCCGTTGCGCTTGTAGTCGTGCGTCATGGTGGCCGCGCGCCCCTTCTTGAGCGGCAGCCCGGGCTGCGTTCGGTCCAGCGCCTGCACCTGGCTCTTTTCGTCGCAGCACAGCACCAGCGCATGCTCGGGCGGCGACATGTAAAGCCCCACGATGTCTTCGAGCTTTTGCACGAACTGCGGATCGCGCGAGACCTTGAAGCCGCGCACGATGTGAGGCTTGAGACCGTGGGCCTGCCAATGGCGCATCACGGTGCTGGCGCTGACGCCCAACTCAGCGGCCATCGTGCGCGTGCTCCAGTGCGTGGCCGCCTCGGGCTTGGTCTGTGTGGTTAGCTTCACAAGCTTGGCCACATCCACCTTCACCGGCGGTGCGCCGCGCGGCAAGTCGCGCTCGATACCTTGCAGCCCCAATTGCAGGTAGCGTTCACGCCAGCGCGCCACCTGCACGCGCCCAATGCCAAGCTGCTCGGCAATATCCTTGTTTTGCAGCCCCTGCGCGGCCAGCAGCACGATCTGGGCGCGCTGGGCCAATCTGACGCTGGTGCGCTTGGAGCGCGCCAGCCGGCTCAGCTCGCTTTCCTCTTCATCCGTCAACACAATCGTCGGGGCAACTCGCAATTTTTCACTCCAATGCAAACCGTAGTAGAGCATTGGAGCGTGGTTGCTCAATTAAGTTTCATTAAGAATCAAACACTACACTAGATTGGCGCAGTTTTCACGCCATTCGCACTGGCAAAAATAGTGTGAACAGGCCCTAGGCACTGGCGGGCATGGGCATCGTCATGCGCGCGGAATGGGACATCGCTCGCTACCTGCGCAGCGGGAGGCTGGTGCAGGTGCTGCGGGACTACGACACGCCGCCGGCGGACATCCACGCCGTGTACCCGCAGCGGCATGCAGCCACCGCGCGGGTCAAGGCCTTCGTTGATTTCGTGGCACAGCACTTCAACGGCAGCGCACCAGGCATTTAACAGTCCACAGAAACTGTATACAAAAATTGTCTTTCACGACTATGATGGCCGCATGGAAACCTCCACCACCGGCTTCATCGTCGAAAGCCTCACGCGCGCCATCGTCGAGCACCGCCTGTTGCCCGGCACCAAGCTGGCCGAGCAGAAGCTCGCCGACCATTTCGGCGTGTCGCGCACGCTGGTGCGCCAGGCGCTGTTCCAGCTGTCGCAGAACCGCCTGATCCGTCTGGAGCCCGCGCGCGGCGCCTTCGTGGCCGCGCCCTCGGTCCAGGAAGCGCGCCAGGTGTTCGCCGTGCGCCGCATGCTGGAGGCCGAGATGGTGCGTGCCTTCCTGGCGCAGAGCACGCCCGCGAAAATCCGCGCGCTGAAGGCCCATGTCGCGGCCGAGAAGAAGGCCATGGAGGGCAACGACGTGGGCCAGCGCACCGAACTGCTGGGCGACTTCCACGTGCGCATGGCCGAGCTCATGGGCAACGACGTGCTGGCCCAGTTGCTGGGCGAGTTGATCTCGCGCTGCGCCCTCATCACGCTGATGTACCAGTCCACCACCGCCGCCGAGCATTCGCACGAGGAGCACGCCGCCATCGTCGCGGCACTGGCCGCGGGCGACGCGGCGCAGGCCGTGCAGCTGATGCAGCAGCACCTGGACAACGTGGAGGCGGGCCTGACCTTCGACCGCGACCTGCCGACCAACGACCTTTCGATGGCCCTTTCCTCCGTATCGCCATGACCTACGACACGACGGCGCCCTACCCCCGCGACCTGATCGGCTACGGCCGCACGCCCCCGCACCCGCACTGGCCGGGCAACGCCCGCGTGGCCGTGCAGTTCGTGCTGAACTACGAGGAGGGCGGCGAGAACTGCGTGCTCCACGGCGACCCCGCCAGCGAGCAGTTCCTGTCCGAGATGTTCAACCCGGCCGCCTACCCCGAGCGCCACATGAGCATGGAGGGCATCTACGAATACGGCGCGCGCGCCGGCGTGTGGCGCATCCTGCGCGAATTCGAAAGGCGCGGCCTGCCGCTCACGGTGTTCGGCGTGGCCACCGCGCTGCAGCGCCACCGCGAGGTGGCCCAGGCCTTTGCCGAACTGGGCCACGAGGTGGCCTGCCACGGCCTGAAGTGGATCCACTACCAGAACGTGCCCGAGGAGGTGGAGCGCGCCCACATGGCGCAGTGCCTGGAGATCTTCGACACGCTCTACGGCCGGGACGGCGACCACGGCCAGGGCTGGTACACCGGCCGCGACAGCCCCCGCACCCACCGCCTGGTGGCCGACGACGGGCGCTTTGCCTATGACAGCGACTACTACGGCGACGATCTGCCGTTCTGGATGAAGATGGCCAAGAGCGACGGCAGCGCGCACCACCAGCTCGTCGTGCCCTATACCCTCGATTGCAACGACATGCGCTTTGCGCTGCCGCAGGGCTACTCGCACGCCGACCCATTCTTTCAGTACATGAAGGA
Organism: Diaphorobacter sp. JS3050; assembly: GCF_013154915.1. Classification (NCBI taxonomy): domain Bacteria; kingdom Pseudomonadati; phylum Pseudomonadota; class Betaproteobacteria; order Burkholderiales; family Comamonadaceae; genus Diaphorobacter; species Diaphorobacter sp. JS3050. Next base: position 1,302,790 of record NZ_CP053553.1, on the reverse strand, counting down.
CACGTTCGATGCGCTCTACGCCGAGGGCGATCCGGCCGGCGACAACGCGCCGAAGATGATGAGCATCGGCATGCACTGCCGCCTGCTCGGCCGTCCCGGCCGCATCACGGCGCTGCAGCGCTTCCTGGACCACATCCAGCACCACGACCAGGTCTGGGTGTGTCGCCGCATCGACCTGGCGCGCCACTGGGCGCAGCGCTTTCCCGTACCCGCCATTTAAGCCAAATCGGGCTGCAACGCTTATCCAATAAGCGCGAGCAGCTCTTTTTTTGATAGCTATAGGAACCGCCATGGCCTGGACCCTGGAACAACTCAACGCCGCCTCCCCCGCCGAGGCCCTGCAGATGCTCGACGGCCTGTTCGAGCATTCGCCCTGGATCGCCGAGGCGGCGCTGCAGCTGCGCCCCTTCCGCTCGCTGGCCCAGCTCAAGTACGCCATGGTGCAGGTGCTGAACGGCGCCGGCGTGGAACGGCAGTTGGAGCTGATCCGCGCCCACCCCGAGCTGGCGGGCAAGGCCATGGTGGCGCAGGCGCTCACGGCCGAGTCCACGAACGAGCAAAGCCAGGCGGGCCTGACCCACTGCACGCCCGAGGAGTTCGCGCGCATCCAGCAACTGAATGCCGACTACAACGCCCGCTTCGGCTTTCCCTTCATCCTGGCGGTGCGCGGGCCGCGCGGCACGGGACTGTCGAGGCAGGAGATCATCGCCACCTTCGCACGTCGCCTGTCCAACCACCCCGACTTCGAGCGCGCCGAGGCACTGCGCAACATCCACCGCATTGCCGAGATCCGCCTGAACGACAAGTTCGGCGCCGAGCCGGTGCTGGGCAACGACGTCTGGGACTGGCACGAGCGCCTGGCCCAGCACAGCGACCCGGGCTATGCCGAGAAAGGCCAGCTCACCGTCACCTACCTCACCGATGCGCACCGCGCCTGCGCCCAGCGCATCAGCCATTGGATGCGCGACTGCGGCTTTGACGAGGTCGAGATCGACGCCGTGGGCAACGTGGTCGGCCGCTACAAGCCGGCCACACCCGACGGCAAGTATTTGATGACCGGCAGCCACTACGACACCGTGCGCAACGGCGGCAAGTACGACGGGCGTCTGGGCATCTTCGTGCCCATGGCCTGCGTGCGCGAGCTGCACCGCCAGGCCAGGCGCCTGCCGTTCGGCATCGAGGTGGTGGCGTTTGCCGAGGAGGAAGGCCAGCGCTACAAGGCCACCTTCCTGGGCTCGGGCGCGCTCATCGGCGACTTCCGCAACGAATGGCTGGACCAGAAGGACGCCGACGGCATCCCCATGCGCGAGGCCATGCAGCACGCCGGTCTGTGCATTGGCGACATCCCGAAGCTGCGGCGCGATGCTGCCCGCTACCTGGGCTTCATCGAGGTGCACATCGAGCAGGGCCCGGTGCTCAACGAACTGGATATCCCGCTGGGCGTGGTCACGTCCATCAACGGCGGCGTGCGCTACGTCTGCGAGATGCTGGGCATGGCCAGCCACGCGGGCACCACGCCCATGGACCGCCGCCGCGACGCCGCCCTGGGCGTGGCCGAGCTGGCGCTGTACATGGAGCAGCGCGCCGCGCGCGATGGCGACAGCGTGGCCACCATCGGCATGCTGCAGGTGCCAGGCGGCTCCATCAACGTGGTGCCGGGCAAGTGCAGTTTCAGCATGGACATGCGCGCGCCCACCGATGCGCAGCGCGATGCCATGGTGGCCGACGTGCTGGCCCAGCTGGAGGAAATCGCCCAACGCCGCGGCCTGCAGTACAAGGCCGAGCTGGCCATGAAGGTCGCCGCAGCCCCCAGCGCCCCGGCCTGGCAGCACCGCTGGGAGAAGGCCGTCGACGCCCTGGGCGTCCCCGTCTACCGCATGCCCAGCGGCGCCGGCCATGACGCCATGAAACTGCACGAAATCATGCCGCAGGCCATGCTGTTCGTGCGCGGCCTGCACGGCGGCATCAGCCACAACCCGCTGGAATCCAGCACCGCCGACGACATCCAGTTGGCGGTGGATGCCTTCAGCCATGTGCTGCAGCAGTTGGCCGCCGAATAACCCATCCATGGAACGCTCCGCCATGAACCAAGACCGCCAAGCCACCTACGCCGCACTGGATGCGTGGATCGACCAGCACTTCGACGAGCAGGTGCGCTTTCTGCAAGCACTGGTGCAGGTGCCCACCGACACGCCGCCCGGCAACAATGCACCGCATGCCGAGCGCACCGCTGAACTGATCCAGGCCTTCGGCTTCGAGGCCGAGAAGCACGCCGTTCCCGCGCAGGAGGTCAAGGATTACGGCATGGAGTCCATCACCAACCTGATCGTGCGCCGGCCCTATGGGCCCGCGGGTTCGGGCCGCACCATCGCCCTCAACGCCCACGGCGACGTGGTGCCGCCGGGCGAAGGCTGGACCAGGGACCCGTACGGCGCCCAGATCGAGGGCGGCGCCATGTATGGCCGCGCCACCGCGGTGAGCAAGAGCGACTTCTCCACCTTCACCTTCGCCGTGCGCGCGCTGGAGGCGGTGGCCAAGCCCACGCAGGGCGCGATCGAGCTGCACTTCACCTACGACGAGGAGTTCGGCGGCCTGCTCGGCCCCGGCTGGCTGCTGGCGCAGGGACTGACCCGGCCCGACCTGATGATCGCCGCGGGCTTCAGCTACGAGGTGGTCACCGCGCACAACGGCTGCCTGCAGATGGAGGTCACCGTGCAGGGCAAGATGGCCCATGCCGCGGTGCCGCACACGGGCGTGGACGCACTGCAGGGCGCGGTGGCCATCATGAATGCGCTGTATGCCGAGAATGTGCAGTACCGGCAGGTGACGTCGAAGGTGCCGGGCATCCGGCACCCGTACCTGAACATCGGCCGCATCGAGGGTGGCACCAACACCAACGTGGTGCCCGGCAAGGTGGTGCTGAAGCTCGACCGCCGCATGATCCCGGAGGAGAACCCCGCCGAGGTCGAGGCGCGCATCCGCGCCGTGATCACCCAGGCGGTGGAAGGCTTCAATACCGAGCGCGGCTACGGGAGCGCAGACGCCCTACGCGTGGACATCAAACGCCTGCTGCTGGCCAACGCCATGACGCCGCTGCCCGGCAATCAGCCGCTGGTGGAGGCCATCCAGCAACACGGCGAGGCAGTCTTTGGCGAGAAGCCTCCCGCCGTGGGCACGCCGCTGTACACCGATGTGCGCCTCTATGTGGAGCGCGGCATCCCCGGCGTGATTTACGGCGCGGGCCCGCGTACGGTGCTTGAATCGCACGCCAAACGCGCCGACGAGCGCGTGGTGCTGCAAGACCTGCGCCGCGCCACCAAGGTCATAGCACGCAGCCTGGCAGACCTGATGGCCTGACGCACAGCCGCACCAATGCTCCAGCCCGGCCCATGCCGGGCTTTTTTACGCCCTGCGCCGATCCCATCGCGCCGACTGTGGCGAGCACCCGCCAGGCGTAGCCGCGCCGTTGGCTGCCGACACCCCCGCTTGGCAAGCAGCAAGGGCAAACCCCTAGCAATTCGACCTTGATCGGGGTCGCCTTACGACAGGCAATTCCGCATACTTTGTATACAGTTTTTGTATGGATTGCTGTGCGCAATGGCAGCCCTGTCCGGCACGGCAGAAGCCCCTTGAACAGCAAGCCAGTTTCCAAGGAACACCCATGTCCACGAACGTTCATCCGGTTGACGAAAAGCTGCCCTGGGGCCGCGCGGCCACGCTGGGTCTGCAACATGTGCTGGTGATGTACGCCGGCGCGGTGGCCGTGCCGCTCATCGTGGGGCGCGCGCTCAACCTGCCGCCCGAGCAGGTAGCGCACCTGATCTCGGCCGACCTCTTCGTCTGCGGGCTGGTCACGCTCATCCAGGCCTGGGGTGCCACGCAGTGGTTTGGCATCAAGCTGCCGGTGATGATGGGCGTAACCTTCGCGGCCGTGGCGCCCATGGTGTCCATGGCGCAAGCCACGGGCGGTCAGGCGGGCGCGGGGCTGATCTTTGGCGCGGTGATCGGGGCGGGCGTGGTCTCGATGCTCATCGCGCCGGTCATCAGCGGCCTGCTGCGGTTCTTTCCGCCGGTGGTCACGGGCACCATCATCGCGGTGATCGGCATCAGCCTGATGCGCGTGGGCATCAACTGGATCTTCGGCAACCCCGTGGGGCCCACGGCCCCGGCCGTTCCCAACCCGGAGCACCTCAAGTGGCTGGCCGAGGCCCAGGCCGCCGCCGGCGCGCCCGGCTCCTCGCTGCCGCCAGTGCCCAAGGGCTTCGCCGTGGTGCCCACGCTGCCCAACCCGCGCTATGCCGACCTGACAGGCGTGGGCATCTCGGGCGTCGTGCTGCTCACCATCTTGCTGGTGGCGCGCTTTGGCAAGGGCTTCTGGGCCAACATCTCGGTGCTGCTGGGCATCATCGTGGGCGGGGTGGTCACTGCGTCCATGGGGCTGATGGACTTTCACAAGGTGGCCCAGGCCCAGTGGTTCGACATGGTGCTGCCATTCGAGATCGCGCTGCCGGTGTTCGACCCCATCCTGATCCTGACCATGACGCTGGTGATGATCGTCGTGATGATCGAGTCCACCGGCATGTTCCTGGCCCTGGGCGAGATGACGGGGCGCGAGATCTCGCGCGACGACCTCACGCGCGGCCTGCGCACCGACGGCCTGGGCACGCTGATCGGCGGCCTCTTCAACACCTTCCCCTACACCAGCTTCTCGCAGAACGTGGGGCTGGTGGCCGTCACCGGCGTCAAGAGCCGCTGGGTGTGCGTGGCCGGCGGCATGATCCTGATCGTGCTGGGCGTGCTGCCCAAGATGGCGGCGCTGATCGAGTCGTTGCCCACCGTGGTGCTGGGCGGCGCGGGGCTGGTGATGTTCGGCATGGTGGCGGCCACGGGCATCCGCATCCTGTCGAACGTGGACTTTCAGAAGAACCGCAACAACGCGATGATCGTGGCGGTGTCCATCGGGGTGGGCATGATCCCGCTGATCGCACCCAACTTCCGCCAGTGGATGCCCCATGCCATCCATCCGCTGATCGAATCCGGTATTCTGCTGGCCTCGATCACTGCCGTGGTCCTGAACATCTTCTTCAATGGAGCCAGCCGCGACACCTCTGCGGCCGTGCTCGCCGCCCGGCAGGCCGACGCCCACTGAACGTCGCCCTGCCCCGCGCCTTCCACCCGAAGGATCGCGCCCCGCGTGCCGTATGCGCACGGGGCGCGGAAGGTTTGTTGTCGTCCACGCAGGCTGCCGTGCAGGCCCTCTGTTTGCGTCAGCATGCAGTAAGCTTGTCTGGCCCGTGTTGGCCTGTTTTTTCGTGCACCGCACCATTCGTATTTCGTATGACCCAGCCCCTGTCTGCCGCTGAAGCGGCACTGCGCGAAGCCGCGCTCGAATACCACCGCAACATGACGCGCGGCAAGATCGCCGTCACGCCCACCAAGCCCCTGTCCAACCAGCGCGACCTGTCGCTGGCCTACTCGCCTGGCGTGGCCTATCCCTGCCTGGACATCCAGGCCGACCCGACCAAGGCGTTCGACTACACCTCGCGCGGCAACCTGGTCGGTGTGATCACCAACGGCACGGCCGTGCTGGGCCTGGGTGACATCGGCCCGCTGGCCGGCAAGCCGGTGATGGAGGGCAAGGGGTGCCTGTTCAAGAAGTTCGCCGGCGTGGACGTGTTCGACATCGAACTGGACGCACGCGACCCCGACAAGATCATCGAGATCGTGGCAGCACTCGAGCCCACCTTGGGCGGCATCAACCTCGAAGACATCAAGGCGCCCGAGTGCTTCTACATCGAGCGCGAGCTGTCCAAGCGCATGAACATTCCGGTGTTCCACGACGACCAGCACGGCACGGCCATCATCTCCAGCGCCGCGCTGCTCAATGGCCTGGAACTGGTGGGCAAGCAGATCGACCAGGTCAAGGTCGCCGTCTCGGGCGCGGGTGCCGCCGCCATTGCCTGCGTGGGCGTGATGGTGGGCCTGGGCGTGAAGGTGGAAAACATCTTCATGTGCGACTCCAAGGGCGTGATCTACGAAGGTCGCCCCGGCGGCTTCGATGAATCCAAGGCCCGCTACGCACAGAAGACCGATGCACGCACGCTGGCCGATGCGGTCGACGGCGCCGACGTATTCCTGGGCTGCTCGGCCCCCGGCGTGCTCACGGCCGAGATGGTCAAGACCATGGCGGACAAGCCCATCATCCTGGCGCTGGCCAACCCCGAGCCCGAGATCCGCCCCGAACTGGCCAAGGCCGTGCGCCCGGACTGCATCATCGCCACCGGCCGCTCGGACTACCCGAACCAGGTCAACAACGTCCTGTGCTTCCCCTACATCTTCCGCGGCGCGCTGGACTGCGGCGCCACCAAGATCACCGAGGCCATGAAGCTCGCCTGCGTGCGCCAGATCGCCGCGCTGGCCAAGGAAAACATCAGCGAGGAAGTGGCTGCCGCCTATGCCGGCCAGGAGCTGACCTTCGGCCCCGATTACCTGATCCCCACGCCGTTCGATTCGCGCCTGATCCTCAAGATCGCCCCCGCCGTGGCGCAGGCCGCGCTGGAGTCGGGTGTGGCCAGCCGTCCCATCGAGGACATGGAGGCGTACAAGGAGAGCCTGTCGCGCTTCGTGTACCAGACCGGCATCCTGATGCGCCCGGTGATCAACGCCGCCAAGACGCTGCCCAACGCGCAAAAACGCGTGGCCTATGCCGACGGCGAGGACGAGCGTGCGCTGCGCGCCGCGCAGTTTGCGATCGACGACCGTATCGCCCACCCGATCCTCATCGGACGCCCGGCGGTGATCGCCGCACGCATCGCCAAGGCCGGCCTGCGCATGCAGCCGGGCAAGGACGTGGAGATCTGCGACCCCTCGGACGACCCGCGGTTCCGCCAGTACTGGGAGGCCTACCACCAGCTCATGAAGCGTGACGGCGCCACGCCCGAGGTGGCCAAGGCAGCCGTGCGCCGCTCCAACACCATCATCGCCGCGCTGATGGTGAAGCTGGGCGATGCCGACGCAATGATCTGCGGCCTGGTGGGCACCTACGAGACGCACCTGGAACGCATCCACAGCATCCTGGGCCATGCACCCGGCGTGCAGCAATACGCCGCGCTGAACGCGCTGATGACGACCAACAACGGCACGCTGTTCATCGCCGACACCTACGTCAACGAAGACCCCACGGCAGAGCAGCTGGCCGACATCGCCTGGTCCTCGGTGCAGGAAGTGCAGCGCTTTGGCATTCCGCCGAAGGTGGCGTTCCTGTCGCACTCCAGCTTCGGCTCGTCCAAGCGCGCCTCGGCACGCAAGATGCGCGCAGCACGCGACCTGTTCGTGGCCCGCCATCCCGAGATCGAATGCGATGGGGAGCTGCATGGCGACGCCGCGCTGGAGCCCAAGATCCGCAACAACTACCTGCCGGACTCCACGCTCACCGGCTCGGCCAACCTGCTGATCTGCCCGAACATCGACTCGGCCAACATCCTCTACAACGTGCTCAAGACCACGACCAGCGGCGGTGTCACCGTGGGCCCGATCCTCATGGGTACCTCGGCCACGGCGTACATCCTCACGCCCGCAGCCACCGTACGCCGGGTGTTGAACATGACCGCACTGGCCGTCGCCAGCAGCGCCGCGCGCCGCAAGTAAGCGCAGCGCACAGCAGGGCCGCCCGCCAGGCCATGGTGCGCGGCCCTTGTTTTTTGACAAATCATTTGAATTCAAATGATTTGTTAGAACAACAAAATGACTGCTGCCTCACCGTCCGATGCCACCCGCTCCGCCAACCCCAAGCGCCTGCTGGGCGTGCGGCTCGTGGGCCTGGGCCGGCGTTGGCGCAAGACGCTGGACGCTCAACTGGCCGCCGAAGGCCTGAGCGACGCCGTCTGGACGCCGCTGGTGCACCTGCACCGCCTGGGCGACGGCATCTCGCAGACCGAGCTGGCAGCCGCCGTGGGGCTGGACGGCTCCAGCCTGGTACGGCTGCTGGACGCATTGGCTGCCCAGGGACTGGTCGAGCGCCAGGCGCACGCGAGCGACCGCCGCATCAAGCTCGTGCGCCTCACTGCCGCTGGCAAGCGCACGGCCAACGGCATCCGCAAGCGCCTTGCAGCCATCGAGGACGAACTGCTGGCCGACCTGGACGAGGCCACCGCCCGCACCCTGCTGCAGGCCTTCGAGCAGATCGAAGCGCGCATTGCCAGCGCCCAGCACGAGGACTGATGCCATGGCGTTGCCAACCGGCTCTCTTCTTCCCAGCTCCCACGGCCACGCTCTGCGCCAGGCGTTGGCATCCGCGCGGCTGCGGGAGAGCCTGTCGCTGCAGCGCCCTGCCTCGGTGCGCAACGCCACGATTGCCGGTGTGCAGGTGGCGTTGGCGGTGATCCTGGTTGCCGGGCTGCTGCATGCCTCGCCCTGGGCACAGGTGGCGGGTTTCGGCGGCCTGGGCGCTCTGGCGGCACTGTTCGGGCGCTTCGCGCCGCTGGCCCGCCGCCGCGGCGTCGTCCTCAAGGCCGGGGCGCTGCTGGTCATGCCCGTGGCGCTGCTGTCGCTGCTGGCCTGGTCGGGGCTGGGACCGGTAGCCATGCTGCTGGCCCTGTCGGGCATGGCAGGGCTGCTGGCATCGCTGGCCCACCGCATGCAGATGGGCGCGCCGGGAGCGGTGATTTTCATCTTCGCGGCCAGCGCCGCGATCAGTCCGGTTGACAGCGCGCTGGCACTGGCCGGGCGCACCGGCGCCACCGCCCTGGGCGTGGCCGCTGCCTGGCTGTTGTGCCTGCTGACCGACCGCCTGCGCGACCTGGAAGTAGCACCGCCGGCCGCAACACCCGTCCAGGCAACGGCGGGGGCACGTGCCCCGAAGCCCCTCACGCCGGGTTACGCACCCGTGCAGTCGGCACGTGTGGCGCTGTGCGCCGCGCTGGCCGCCCTGCTGGCACACGCCGCGGGCTGGGCGCACCCGGCCTGGGCGTCGATTGGCGCGGTGGCCGTGCTGCAAGGTGCGCACCTGCCGGGCACGGTGCACCGCGGCTGGCAGCGCACGCTGGGCACTGTGGTGGGCGCCGGCATCGCCTGGGCGATCCTCTCGTCCGAGCCATCGTTCTGGACGCTGCTGCTGGCCGTGGCCGTGCTGCAGGTGCTGACCGAGGCGGTGATCGGGTTCAACTACGCACTGGGCCAGATTTTCGTGACGCCGATGGCTCTGCTGATGACGAACATGGCGCACCATGGCGAAGCGGCGGAAATGGCACTGTCACGCATCTTCGATACCACCCTGGGCGCGGCGGTAGGGATTGTGTTGGCGCTGGTGCTGTCGTCGCTGGACGAGAGGGTGTACCTTGCGCGCCACCATGGCCGCGCGCAGTGACTTAAGGTAAAAAAGGCCCCTAGCACCCGTCCAACAAGCGCCAGCAGCTTCTTTTTTGATAGCAAAACAACAGATCAACGAGCCCGTGTCCGCCGCTCGCTGGCCAGCGCCGCTGTGAACACAGCCAGGCCGCCCAGGCCCAGCAGCGCCCCCACCCAGCCGGTGGAAGTCCAGCCGCCGCCCGCTGCGATGGCCACACCGCCCAGCCAGGCCCCCAGCGCATTCGCAGCGTTGAAGGCGGAATGGTTGAGCGCGGCCGCCAGGGTCTGCGCATCGCCAGCCACGTCCATCAGACGGATCTGCAGCGCGGGACCGATGGCCACCACCGTACCCAGCAGGAAGACGGACAGCGCCGCCGTCAGCGGGTGGTGCGCCGCCGCGACGAACACCACCATCACCGCCACCGACCACCACAGCAGCTTGCCCACGGTCGGCATCAGTGCGCGGTCCGCCATGCGCGAGCCCACCAGGTTGCCCGCCACCATGCCCAGGCCAAACAGCGACAGCGTGAACGGCACCAGCGCCGCCGGCATGCCGGCCACTTCCAGTAGCGTGGGCTTGATGTAGCTGAACACCGCGAACATGCCGCCGAAGCCGATGGCGCCGATGCCCAGCGTGAACCACACCTGGCCCCGCGCCAGCGCGCCCAGTTCGCGCCAGGGGCTGGCGCCCTGCGGCGCGGGCATGTCGGGCACCCAGCGCCGCACCATGAACACCGCCGCCAGCGCGATGGCCCCCACAAACACGAAGGCCGCGCGCCAGCCCAGCAGACTGCCCAGCGCCGCCGCGATGGGCACACCCACCAGCGTCGCGCTGGTCAGCCCCAGCATCACCCAGCCCACGGCCCGGGCGCGCTGGCCCGGCCGTGACAGTGCAGCGGCCACCAGCGCCGCGACGCCGAAGTAGGTGCCGTGCGGCAGGCCGCTGACCAGCCGCAGCAGCCCCAGCGACGCATAACCTGGCGCCAGCGCCGACGCAAAGTTGCCCAGGGCGTAGACCGCCATCAGCGCCATGAGCAGCGCCCGCCGGCCCCAGTGCGCCGCCAGCACGGCCAGCACCGGCGCGCCCACCACCACGCCCAGCGCGTAGGCGCTGATCACGTGCCCGGCCTGCGGAATGCTCACCCCCAGGTCGAGCGCCACCTCGGGCAGCAGGCCCATGATGACGAACTCGCCGGTGCCGATGGCAAAGCCTCCCACGCCCATGGCCAGCACGGCGCGCACCAGCGTGCGCCCGTCCGCGGGGCTGGCGGCCGCGGCATCGGCGGGGCGTGTGACAGTGGTGGAAGTGGGCGTGGCAGAAACAGTCATGGAAGGCTCGGAAACCAGGGTTAACCCCAGGGCGAGCGACCATAGCACGCATGGCCCTTCCCCGCCGGCGCACGGGCTTGGGGCGGCTGCACGTACGCGATACAGGTGCTACGCTGCGGCGCAATGCCATCACAGGGCCGACCATGAACGCTGATTCCGCTCTTCAGGAGATCGCCCGCACCGTGCAGGTGCTGGCCTTTGACACCTTTGGCACGGTGGTGGACTGGCACGGCAGCATCGTGCGCGAAATGCAGCAGCACCACCCCCGCGTGGACGCCGACGCCTTCGCCCGCGCCTGGCGCGCGGGCTACCAGCCAGCGATGGCGCGGGTGATGAGCGGCGCGCAGGGCTGGACGCTGATCGACGCCCTGCAACGCCAGATCCTCGACGAAATCCTGCCGCGCTTTGGCCTGGCGCACCTGGGCGAGGAAGAGCGCGTGCACCTGAACCGCGTGTGGCACCGGCTCTCCCCGTGGCCCGACTGCGTGGCGGGGCTGACGCGGCTCAAACGCCGCTACACCATCACCACCCTGTCCAACGGCAACATCGGGTTGCTCACCCACATGGCCAAGCGCGCCGGCCTGCCCTGGGACTACATCCTGAGCGCCGAGGTCTTTCGCGCCTACAAGCCCGATCCCGCCACCTACCTGGGCGTGGCCCGCGTGTTCGACCTGCCGCCGCAGCAGGTGATGCTGGTGGCCGCCCACCACGACGATCTGGCGGGCGCGCGCGCCTGCGGCCTGCGCACGGCTTATATCGAGCGGCCGCTGGAGTTCGGTGCGGGCCACGCCAAGGATGTCTCGCCACGCCCAGGCAACGACCTGCACGCCCGCGACCTGCTGGACTTGGCGGACCAGTTGGGGGCGTAAAGGCTGTTTTGCGTGCGCAATGAAAAAAGGGCCGGCACCTGACGGCACCAGCCCTTGAGGCAGGAGGACGGACCTGGACAGCCGGGCCCGTGTTTTTGCCGGCTTACTGCTTGACGGCTTCGATCTGCGCCACGATGCGCACGTTCTTGGGGAAGCCGTACTGCACGCCGTAATCCACGCCGAAGGCCGTGCGATCGATCGTGGTCTCGAAGTCGCCGCCGCACACTTCACGCTTGAGCATCGGGCTGTCGTAGCAGGCGAACTGGTTGGCCTTCAGGGTGACGGGCTGCGTCTTGCCCTTGATGGTCAGGTTGCCCGACACGGCCGTGAGCAGGGCATGTCATGATTCGCGCATTGGCCTTCGCCACCTTTGCGTTCGCCGTCGCCGCACTTTCACCGCATCCCCATGACTCCTCCCTCCACTTCCGTCGTCTACGGCACCGAAGACGTGCTGGTCTCGCTGTGCAACTCCGTGACCCGTGTGCTGTCGGTCGCCACCCAGGGCCCCGTGCACTACTCAGGCATGGTGCAGCGCATCACCAAGACCTGCCTGAAGCCCGACATTGGCTGCTTCGTGCTGTTCGACGGCGGCTTCTCGGGGCTGGTGATCATCAACTTCTCGGCCGCCGCGGCCATGGAGATCTACGAGCGCTACATGCTCAGCATGGGCATGTCGGCGCAGGAGCTGGCCAGCTCTTTCACCTCTGACGAAGTCAGCAACGTCATGGGCGAACTGATGAACCAGGTGGTGGGTGACTTCACTGGCAAGGTGCGCCGCGAACTGCAGACCCACATCACGCAGAACCAGCCCAAGATGCTGGTGCTGAACCAACAGGTGGTGCTGAGCGTGGACGCCAACCTCGACCAGCCCGAGGCCCGCCGCGTGACCTTCTACACGGGCAGCAACAACATCTTCTATCTGGAACTGGCGATCGACCGCACACAGTTCATCAAGCTCTACGACTTCGAACCCCAGGACGCGCCCGACCCCGACGCACTCATGGCGCAGGCGGCAGCACCCGCGCCAGCGGCAGCCCCTGCCAGCGCAACGGATGCCGACACCGAGGCGCTGCTCCGGTCACTCGGCATGTAGCATCATTTTGCTATTGAAAATATAGCTTTTAGCGCTTATCCGTAAAGCGCCAAAAGCCATTTTCATTCATAGTCCGCCTGCGTCCTACGACAAAGGAGGCCTGGTGCCGACGGCGCGCCCGCACACGCCTTCTAGGCTGGAAGCCATTTCCACAGCGGAGTGCCACCATGCCCCAACGCACCTGGAGCGCCAAACGCGAGCGCCAATACGAGCACATCAAGGACAGCCTGCTGGAGCGCGGCGAAAAGCGGGACACCGCCGAAGAAATCGCCGCACGCACCGTGAACAAGGAACGTGCCCAGCACGGCGAGGCCAAGCAGGCCGATCCCCACACACTGCAGGACACGCCTGCCCCGGTACGCGGAGGCCAGCGGTCGCACCAGGGCCCGCAAGGCCGCACGCGCGAGCAACTCTACGAGGACGCCCGCCGACGCGGCATCCCCGGGCGTTCCAAGATGAACAAAGCCCAGTTGGAGGCTGCGCTAAAGCGCTGACGACGAGCCCCCACAGCGCCAAACCACAAGCACCGCGCCGCCACCCGCTTACAATAGACAGCTTCGCGGAGACTTGGGTGAGTGGTTTAAACCAGCAGTCTTGAAAACTGCCGACGGGCAACCGTCCGTGAGTTCGAATCTCACAGTCTCCGCCACCGCCAGAAAAATCAGCGCCTCGCGAGGGCGCTTTTTTTATGTCCATTCGGGGGCGGATGAAGCGGGTTTTCAGGTTCACATGCCAATCCGTGACGGGCCAATCGCCTCTGGCATTGCGTTCACAGCATGGTGCGCAATGACTCGCCGGTAGCGCCTCCAGCAGCTTCAGGCGCGTGTGTGCCGAGTGACATGGTTCGCGTGCGCCTGGCACCACTTCTTTCATGGCTGGTGCGTGGTGCCCCCTCCCGAAACACAACGGCCCCAAGACCGTTGCGCACCACATCTATGCCGCTGCAAAAAGCAACGCCAATGCGAGTACGGTACCGCCAACATAGGTGCCCAGCGCCCCCACGGCACGGAAAGGGTTGGGACGCGCCAGCGTGGCAGAAGCCAACACGCCCATCACCAACAGATAGCGCGACGCGGTCACGCCCACCATCACCCAGCTGGCCCATTCCGCCGAACTCCGCTGACCCAGCAGGTAGCTCAGAAGCGCCAGCATGGCTGCATATTCGGCAGTGTTGCCGTGGGCACGCATCGCCATCAACGCCACCGGTCGCCGGGCACCCCCCATTCGCCGTCATGGACCAACCGGTGCCAGCGGCACGCGGCCGCGCTCGCGCTGCAGACAAAGGTTCTGGACGGCGCTGGCGGTGCGCGCCAATGGCGCGATAAAAGGCCGCGCGTTCGGCTGCGGTGTGGGCGTGGGGGCCGTTATGGCGTCTCGTTCAACCAGTCGCGCTGCGCGGAAGTATCTTCCAACGCCAGCAGCACACGCTTGCGCGGCAGGCCGCCGCCAAAGCCGGTCAGGCTGCCGTTGCTGCCGATCACCCGGTGGCAGGGCACGACGATGGAGACCTTGTTCTGCCCGTTGGCCCCAGCGACGGCGCGCGTGGCCGTGGGCTGGCCGATGGTCCGCGCCTGCTGTGCATAGCTGCGCGTCTCGCCGTAAGGGATGGCCAGCAGCGCCTGCCACGCGGCGATCTGGAATGGCGTGCCCACCAGGTCCAGCGGCACACCGAACACGCGGCGGCGGCGCCCGAAGTATTCCGCCAACTCACTGGCCAGCAGCACGGTGACCGCATTGCCCTTCTCCTGCAGGGCCTCACCGCGAGCGGCCTGCACCTGGGCCAATTCACGCTCCACACCCGGCTGACCCACGAACTCCAGCAGACACAGCCCCCGGTCCGAAGCCACGGCCAGCATCTCGCCCAGCGGGGTAGGCACGGTCTGCGCATACAGCATGGCGCGGCGCCCCCTTTAGTCCTCGATGCCGCGCTGCGCGGGAATGCCCGCCTGGAACGCATGCTTGATGAGCTTCATCTCCGTCACTGTGTCGGCGATGGCGATGATTTCCTCGGGGCAGCGGCGGCCCGTCAGGCACACGTGCACGTCCTTGGGCCGCGCCGCCAGGGTGTCCAGCACCTCTTGCAGTGGCAGCCAGCCATAGATCAGGGGATAGGTGATTTCGTCGAGCACAACGAGGAAGTTCTCGCCCGACAGGATGGCCGCACGGGCCTTGGCCCAGCCGTCGCGCGCCAGTTGGGCGGAGTGGTCCAGGTCCTTGCTCTTCCAGCTGAAGCCGTCCCCCAGGCCTTCGATGGACAAGCCGATCTGCTCGAACATGCGGTGCTCGCCAAAGCGGGCGCTGGGCACCTTCATGAACTGGAAGACCTTCACGGCCTTGCCCCGGCCATGCGCGCGCAGCGCCAGGCCGAAGGCCGCCGTGCTCTTGCCCTTACCGTCGCCGGTGTTGACGATGACCAGGCCCCGGCGCTCGCCTTCGGCCTTGTCGTAGCGTTTCTCGGTGGGGGGAGTTTCAATCTGCATGCAATGCCTCAAGAAGAAGTTTTGGGAAATCAAGCCGTCGCGGGAAACGATGGAGCACGCCGCGCCTGGAAGGCCGCATGTGGCGCACCAACTGCAGCGCCAGCTCCTCCATCGGCAGCCCCGGCGCCACGCGCAGCGAACGGTGATGCGGCAGGCGCCAGCGCTGCCAGGCTTGCATGCGCATGGCGCCGCGCATCCACAGGGCACGGAGAAAGGCCAGTGCCACCCGCACGGGCACGGGCCACAGCAGCACCTGCGCGACCTGGGCAAAACCGGCGTCCAAATTCATGCGTTCACACTCCATGCCCTCTGCGGTTGGCCGCCCGTCGCAAGGGGTTCAAGGGAAAAGGGGCGCAGCGCGTTCACCGCTCCATGCGGGGCAGCGCCATCCACAGGCCGTCGATCTCGCGCACCTGGATGCGCCGCTCGAACACCTGCTCCAGCGCGGCGTGCGTAGCCGTGCTCTGGCATGGCCCGTGGTGCACCACGCCGCCGGCGGCCATGATGAGCATGTCGTCGGCCTGCAGCGCGATGGATACCTCGTGCAGCACGCTGACCACGGTACCGCCCTGCCCCACCAGGTCGCGCACGGTGTGCAGCCAATCGGTCTGGTGCGGCGGGTCCAGGTTGGCCAGGGGTTCGTCCATGAGCAGCACGGGCGCCTGCACGGCCAGCGCGCGCGCCAGCAGCACGCGCTGGCGCTCGCCTCCCGACAGTTCCGACAGCGGACGGTCGCGCCAGTCCCACGCCTGAGTGGTGTGCAGCGCCTGCTGCACGGCGGCATGGTCGGCATCGCTGGCCGGCGCCATCCAGGCACGGTGCGGCAGGCGGCCGAGCATGGCCACGTCGTAGGCGGGCAGGTCTTCGGCGGCGGACTCGTTCTGGCCCAGCCAGGCCAGTTGGCGGGCGCGCTCGCGCGGGGGAATGTCGGCCAGCGCGCGGCCCAGCAACTGCACCCGCCCTTGCACACGCGCATGGCGCAGCAGGCCTGCCAGCACCTTGAGCAGCGTGGACTTGCCCGCACCATTGGGGCCGACCACGCTGGTCCAGCGGCCAGCGGGCAGGTCCAGGTCAATGCCGCGCAATATAGAGGCATTTGCGATGCTGGCGCTTATCTGGCGTGCGCTAACAGCTATGTTCTTCATAGCGAGCTTCCCAGCACCCGGCGGTGCATGAGCCACAGCAGGTAGCTGCCGCCCAGCGCGGCGGTGAGCACGCCCACGGGCAGTTCCTGCGGCGCCACCACCCAACGCGCCAGGATGTCGGCGGCCAGCAGCAGCACCGCGCCCATCAGGCTGGACAGCCATACGTGCCACTGGTGGGTGACGCGCGCGATCGAGCGCACGAGGTGCGGCGCCGCCAGCCCGACGAAGGCAATCAGCCCGGTGTGCGCCACGGCCGTGCCGGTGGCCAGGGCCAGCGCCAGCACCAGCCCAGCGCGCATGGGCACGATGGGCAGGCCCAGGCTGGCGGCCGTGGCTTCGCCCAGCATCAGCCCGTCCAGCAGCCGCGACAACCCCCAGGCCGTGGCGGCGCACAGCAGCCAGCCGCCAGCCATGATGGCGCAGGCCTGCCAGCCCACGAAGGCCGAACTGCCCATGGTGAAGACCTGCATCGGCTCCAGAATGGCGGGCTGCGCCACCTGGATCAGGTCGCGCGCAGCGCCAAGCACCACGCCCACGATCACGCCCGCCAGCAACAGGCGCAGCGTGTGCTGCACACCACGCGCCAACACCAGCGTCAGCAGCACGGCGCCCGCAGCACCCGCGAAGGCCAAGCCCGTCACGCCCAGTCGCGCCAGCCAGCTCGCCGTGCTGGGCGACACACCCAGAACGGCCATGGCCACGGCGCCGCCCAGCGCCGCGCCCGACGCGCTGCCCAGCAGGTACGGGTCGGCCAGCGGGTTGCGAAAGAGCCCCTGGGCAATGGCGCCCGCCAGCCCCAGCAGCGCTCCGGCCAGCCATGCGCCCAGTGTGCGCGGCAGGCGGATGTCCCACACGATCTGCTGCGCCAGCGGGTCGCCGCGCAGGTTCAGCAAGCTGCCAAAGCCCGTGCTGCCGACGCTGGCGCCGAGCAGCAGCAGCGCCACGCTGGCGGCCAGCAGCCACAGGCCCAGCCAGCGCGCGCGGCGGCCGCTGGCGTCGGGGTGCAAGGAGGTGGCATAGGTTGCTGGCATGGCGGTGGTCGCCACCATGGTAGAGGGCTGCGGGAGGCGCGCGCTCATTCGTACTTCTCCGCCAGGCAGCGGGCCATGATGCGCGCGGCCTCGGCCATGCGCGGGCCGGGGCGCACCACCACGTCTGACAGCTCAGGGCCGAAGTCGCACACGCGGCCCGCCTTGACCGCGGCCAGGTGGTTCCACCCCGGGTATTGGGTCATGGGCTGCATGCTGCGGTTCGCCACCATCAGCACGTCGGGCTGTGCGCGCAGGACGAACTCGGGATTGAGGCGCGGAAAGGGCCCCAGCTCGGGCGGGACCACGTTGCGCGCGCCCAGGCGCACCAGCGTCTCGCCGATGAACGAACTGGCCCCCGCCGCATAGGGGCCGCGGCTGACCTCGAAGAACACCCGCGCCCCGCGCGCGCGCTGCGGCAGCGACTGCGCGGCGGCCTGCACGGCGGCATCGATCACGCGCCACACGCGCTCCGCGCCGTGCTCCGGCGGAACGGCCAGCAGTTCACCCAGCACCCCCAGCACGCGGCGCACGTCCGCATGGGTCTTGTGGTCCAGCGCCAGCACCTTCACGCCCAGCGCCTCCAGCCGCTCGCTGACGCGGCTGCTGACGGACAGCAGTACCACGTCCGGGCGCAGCGCGACGATGGCCTCGATGTTCGGGTCCAGCCCGCCGCCCACCTGGGGCAGGCGCCGCACGGACACGGGCCAGTTGGAGTAGCGGTCCACCCCCACCAGGCGCTCACAGCGCTGCAGCTCGCACACGCTCTCGGTCAGCGACGGCAGCAGGCTCACGATGCGCTGGGGCGGCTGGTCGAATCGCAGCGCGCGGCCCCGGTCGTCGGTGATGGTTACTGCGTGGACGCTGGGCAAGGCCAGCAGCAGGCCCAGCAGCCAGCCGGCGGCAGCAAGCTGGCGGCGCCAGCGAAGAGGCATCATGGTGTGTCCTTCAGGGCAAGCGGCAGGCCCGCCGCCATCAGCGTGACGCGCTGGCAGGCTGCCGCCGCGCGCTGGTTCAGGGCGCCCAGCGCGTCCACGAAGGCGCGCACTTCGCGCCCCAGGGGGATCACGCCCAGGCCGATCTCGTTGCCCACCAGCACCACGGGGCCGGGCGCGTGCGTCAACGCTTCAAAAAAGTGAGCTGCCTGCGCTTGCCAATCGGGCGCTAGAGGCTGTTTTTGCTCTACATCTTGGGGGTCGGCCGGCATGAGCCAGTTGGTGAGCCACAGGGTGAGGCAGTCCACGACGATCAGGGTCTGTGGGGTGCTGTGGCACGCCAGGGCGTGGGCCAGATCGCGCGGCTCTTCCACGGTCTGCAGGCCGGGCACACGCTCGGCACGCTCGCGCTGGTGGCGGGCAATGCGCGCACGCATCTCGTCGTCCCACGGCTGGCCGGTGGCCAGCAGCAACGCGCGGTGTGCCGGCGCGGCCTGCAGCCACTGGCGCGCCAGCAGTTCGGCGCGGCGCGACTTGCCGCTCTTTTGTCCACCCAGGATGAGTTCACTGCGGGCGATGGTCTGCGGCGCCGCGTTCATGGCCCCGCCTCCGCGCCCAGCAAGGTTGCGGTCGCCTGCGGGCTGGATGCAAACCATGCGTGAAAGTAGCTCGCGTGGATGCTGCCGTGGCGGTACACGGCTTCACCGTCGTCCGGTGCCCCTGCATGGTCCGGACGCTGGGCGCGTGCGCACACGGCGGCCGGGCTGTCGGTGACCGAGTAGTGAAAGGTGTGGCCGCGCAACTCATGCGTGCCCATGCGCAGCGCGCGCGGCCCCAGCGCGGCCAGGCGCCGCTGCATGGTGACATGACCCGGCAGCAGCCCCCACAGGGGCACGCGGCGCCCGTCGGCCAGGGTGATGGACTCCAGCAGCGCCATCATGCCGCCGCACTCCGCCCACACGGGCCGACCCGCCGCCACGTGCGCCTGCAGGCTGTCGCGCATGGCCGTATTGGCGGCCAGCGCATCGGCGTGCAGCTCGGGGTAGCCGCCGGGCAGCCACAGCGCGTCGCAGGCCGGCAGCGCAGCGTCGCGCAGCGGCGAAAAGCGCACCACGCGCGCGCCCAGCTGCTGCAGGGTGTCGATATTGGCTTCGTAGATGAAGCAGAAAGCCTCATCCGCCGCCACGGCCACGGTGCGGCCGGCCAGCAGCGGCGTGATGGCGGCACGGCCCACGGGCGTGCCGCCGAAGTCCACCGCCCAGCGCTGCAGGTCCGCGGGGGACATGCGGCCCAGGGGCGTGCCGGCCAGCGCATCGGCCACGGCGTCCAGCCGCTGCAGGGCATCGGGCAGTTCGTGCGCTGCCACCAGTCCCAGGTGCCGCTCGGGCAGAAGGCCACCAGGCTCCCTCCCGCCCGCAGCGTCACCCACGACCCGTGGCAGCGCACCCAGCCAGTCCGCAGCGTCGGCCAAGCCGTCCCGCAGCATCTGCGCATGGCGGTCGCCCGCCACGCGGTTGGCCAAGACACCGGCCCATGGCAGGCCCGCACGGTAGTGCCGCAGCCCATGCACGATGGCGCCCAGCGTGCCCCCCATGGCAGAGGCATCCACCACCGCAAGCACCGGTATGCCGAAGCGCTGCGCCAGGTCGCCCACGCTGTGCTCGCCGTCGAACAACCCCATCACCCCTTCGATGAGCAGCAGGTCTGCTTCGGCCGCCGCGGCGCGCAGGCGCTGCGCGCAATCTGCCGCACCGGTCATCCACAGATCGAGCTGGTGTACGGGGGCGCCGCTGGCCAATTGGTGCCAGTGCGGGTCCAGGAAGTCGGGCCCACACTTGAACACCCGCACGCGCCGGCCTTGGCGTGTATGCAGGCGCGCCAAAGCGGCGGTGACGGTGGTCTTGCCCTGCCCAGAGGCGGGCGCGGCGATGACCAGGGCGGGACAGCGGCTCATGGTGTGGCAGTCGGTGATGGCGTTACTGCGGCGCCCACTTCAGGCCCACGTAGAACGTGCGGCCGCCGGTGGCGTAGGTGCGCGCCAACTGGTAGTCCTTGTCGGCCAGGTTGTCGACGCGGGCCAGCAGCGTCACGTCGCGGGCCACGCGCTTGCTGGTGTAGAGGTTGAGCGTGGTGTAGCCGCCCAGTACGTTGGTGTTGGCCGCGTTGTCGTACCGGCGCGCGGATGCGTAGAGCTCTGCCCCCAGCGTCCAGCCTGCCACCAGGGTGTCGGCACCCAGCGTGGCGTAGCGCTTGGCACGGCGCGCCAGCAGTTTGCCGCTGTCCAGGTCACGCGGGTTCTGCCAGTCGATGGAGCCATGCAGCGACACGCCCGCGATGCGGTGCGCGGCCGACAGCGTCACGCCCTTGTACTCGGCGCGGCCCACGTTCTCGTAGCAGCCGAAGCTGGAATCACAGCGGCCCGCGGCGCCGAAATTGATGAGGTTGCTGACGCGGTTGCGGTACGCCACGACACCCACGCTGCTCTCTCCTTGCGTCCACCGCGCGCCCAGCTCCACGTTGCGCCCCTTCTCGGGCTGCAGGTCGGGCGCGCCGTATTCGCTGAAGCGGTGGTAGAGCGTGGGTGCACGGAAGGACGTGCCGGCCGCTGCGGTGACGCGCCACTGCGGCGTAATGGCGTAGCCATAGGACAGGCTGCCCGTGCTTTTGCCGCCGAACTCGCTGTCGTCGTCATAGCGCAGGTTGGCCTGCAGCGTATGGGCGCCCTGGTTCAGGCCATAGCCCAGAGCGAGCGCGTTCTGTGAGCGGTCACGCTGGAGGTCGCCCACGAACTCGGTGGCGGGGTTGTGCAGTTCGTCCTCGCGGCGCTCCAGCGCGGCTGTGAACAGATGCGCGCCCAGGCGCCACTCGTTTTGCAGCAGGTAATTGTGCAGCGTGGTCTCGGTCATGTAGAAGTTGGGCCGGGTGCTGTATTCACTCTGCCCCTGCGTGACCTGCAAGCGCGTGCTGTACACGTCGCTCCACTTGGCCAGCCATGCCAGGCTGGCCGTGCGCAATTGGTGGTGATTGCGGTCGTCGGCCGTTTTGCTGCCGTCGTACTGCGAGTTGAGGTTGCTGGCGAGCAGCGTGCCCTCCAGGCGATGGGTCGTGTCGAACTGCACGCCCAGTCGGGCATTGGCAGAGGTGCGGCGGTAGCCGTCTTTGTCCGGGTTGTAGGCGGAGCCTACGCGGGCACTGAAGCCATCGGCGCGCTCATGCGACAGCCCCAGCGCATAGTCCACCTGCTCGGTGCCGCCACTCACGCCGGCCTGCACCGTCCGCGTGCCCTGGTTGCCCAGGCCCACGCCCACGTAGGGCGCCGGCGCACCCTCGCCCTTTTTGGTGAAGAGCTGGATCACGCCTCCCATGGCATCCGAGCCGTACACAGCAGCCGCTGGCCCGCGCACGACCTCGATGCGGTCGATCTGCGACAACGGGATTTGCTCCCACACCACGCCGCCGGTGGATTGCGAGTCCAGGCGCACGCCGTCCAGGTACACGGCGGTAAAGCGCGACTCCGCGCCGCGCAGGTAGACGCTGCCACTGCTGCCCTGGCCGCCATTGCGCGTGATCTGCACGCCTGGCAGGCGCGAGATCACGTCAATGACGCCTACCGCGCCGCTGGCTTCGATGGTTTCACGGTCGATGACGGACACATCGGACACGATGTCGGCCAGCGGCCGGGCCACGCGGGTTGCCGTGATGACGGTTTCACGCAGTTGGGGTTCGGTGGCTGCCTGGGCCAGCAGGGTCTGGGACACGGCGGGGAAAGCGGCGGCCAGCGCCAGCGGCAGCACGGCGACGCGCGCGTGCACGGAAAGCGCACTCAAGCGCACATTGAACGGACGGGTGTTTGTCATGTGGGGCAAACAGAGAGATCGCCACGGCCGACCTCCCCGTCGGCACCTGGGCATAACGGCCCAGGTTTCACAAAAGGAAACGCGGAGCCACCTCGTTGGCCGGTATCCGGGCTGGCGGAACGCTCTGCATCGCCTTCCCAAACGCTTGTTCAAGGCGCTCAGTGGCTTGTCAATGAAGAGGGAGCCGAGGTACGGCTCATCCGCTGACCGTTGCGGGGGCAGCGCAGGCACAGGACGCACTCCATGGCGGAGGGCCCCTCCCTGCTTCCCGTTGAACTGCGGCATGTGAACCACGCCGCTAGCACCAACTGCGCAATTTTACGATGGTTCGCACGCCGATCCCTACAATCGGCAGCGTATGGCCTCCCCCTCTTCCATCGACCAGATCGCCGAGCGCGTTGAGCGGCTGCTGCTGCGCCATGCCGAGTTGCAGCGCACCAATGCCCTGTTGGCGCAACAGGTCGCGGCGCTCACCCAGGAGCGCGATTCCCTCCAATCCCGCCTGCAGGCGGCCCGTGCCCGCGTGAACGCATTGCTGGACCGCCTGCCTGCCGAGCCCGAACTCCCCGGCACTGCCGAGACGAAAGACGCGCCATGAAGCAGATCGAGGTACAGATCCTCCAGCAAAGCTATCTCCTGGCCTGCCCGGACGGCCAGGAGTCGCGCCTGCTGGAGGCGGTCGAGCGCGTGGATACCGCCATGACGCGCATCCGTGACGCGGGCAAGGTACGCGCGCGCGAGCGCATCGCCGTGCTGGCGGCCCTCAATCTGGCTTTCGAGATCGCCGACCGCGAAGCCGCCGATTTGGCAGCCGCCTCAGCCCCTGCGCGCATCGCCCCCACCCCGATCGCGCCGCATGTGCACGACAGCGATGAGCGCGTGCAGCAGTTGCTCCTGCGCCTGGACGAGGCGCTGGGCGAGGATGGGCGCCTCCTATAACCATTACGGCAAAAGCCTGGCCCCTGGCTGCACACGGGCAGCCCACTACAATGAACATGTCTGCGGTGCTGCCGGGCTTTATATTTCCTTGAACCAATGCTCATTGAGCACGGGCTTGGTACATCGCCCGGTGAGCGTGATCATCTCGCGTCAGATGAACCCAACGCCTGGCTGCCCTCGCCCACCTGAACCCCCGGTTCAGGATGCCGGTCCGGTGGCATTCGCAGACACCTTTTCTCCGGTAATCGCTTGCGCCCTCGCTCCGGGTGAGTGCCAGTGACCTCAATACCTGCTCAGAAAATCCGGCGCTCCGCGGCCAGCGCGCGCAACCCACCCATCTGCAAGGCACAGAGCAGACCTTGGTAGTCGTCGCACCGATGGCAAATATCCTGGCGTGGTTCGGGCGTTTCCCAGTCCTTCGGCAATCACGCCGACACGCAGCGCGCCCTCATACGCACGATGGCGCATCCAGTAAGGCAGCGATGCGTAGCTGGATTTCTCCACGTCGATGAGAACAGACTCGTCACTTCCGCTGGTAGAGATCTGACAGCGATACGTCACACCTGAGCGTCTCAGTGTGCACCACTGGCTTGCCACGGCATGCTTCGCAGAGCCGCTGTGGCTCCACAAAACGCTGTTTTCAGGGCACGCACCACGGCGCCGGCTGCCCATGGACAACCTTCATCCATAGCGCCCATGCACCCAGGGAAAAAAGCACACCACCTGCCAGCCGAGACCCCCACGCCCCACCCTTCACGCCGATCCAAGCGCGAATGCGGCCAAATGTCCACGGCCCCAACACCAGCCATACACCACTTCCCACGCCAAACAGGACCATGCACAAGGCTCCGCGGAGCACGCTTCCGCTGAGTGCGGCAGTCAACAGTGCGGTATACAGCAGGCCGCATGGCAGGAGCGCCCAGGCCACACCCGCGGTCAGGAGCCCGCCAGGCCGAGAGACCAAGGGCTTGACCTTCGCCCAGGCAGCACGCCCCGCCCGCTCAACCCACAAGGGCTGCTGCGCTTGCACCATCATCATCCCGCCCCACGCGAGGATGAGCACGTGCATCAGCGTCCAAAGGGGGCGCAATGCCGAGGTGCTTTGCCCCAGCCATGCGAGTTGCTCCATAGCCAGCGCAACCACCGCCCCTGCGGCGCCGTAGCCAATCAGGCGCCCCACGTGAAACTGCGCTACCCGTTGGAGGATTCCGCGGCGGGACGCCCATTGAATGGTGTGGGTGGCGTCCGGCGTGCCACCCAGCCCCGTAAGCGCCGCGCAGGGAACAGAACACATCGCCAAACAGTGAGCCCCTCCCATCAGCCCCATCAGGAAGGCCGTCGTGGCCAGCGCCCACAGCATGGATCAAATAATCCGGGAAAAGCGAGCGCGGTTACGGTCAGCCTGTAGATACTTGTCGAACACCATGGCCACGCCGCGCACGAAATACCATCCCATGGGCGTGACTTCAACGCCCTCATCACTGATTTTCACCAAGCCCTGAGCCGCCATTTCTTGCAGTTGCTGTAATTCCGCATCGAAATAACTGCGGAAATCAATCAGCCAGGACTGTTCCAACGGCTCAAACAGCAATTCACCTTGGCACATCAACGCCATGATGACTGCGCGGCGCACCAAGTCGTCCTTGGTCAACGCCAGCCCGCGCACCACAGGCAAATGCCCCTGGTTAATGCAGTCGTAATACTCGTCCAGCGTTTTCACATTTTGGCTGTAAGTAGCGCCCACGCGCCCGATGGCAGAAACGCCCAGACCAATCAGGTCGCAATCGGGCTGCGTGCTATAGCCTTGGAAATTGCGGTGCAGCCTGCCTTGCCGCTTGGCCACCGCCAGCGCATCGTCAGGCAGCGCAAAATGGTCCATGCCCACGTAGACGTAGCCGGCTTCCTGGAACACATCAAGTGACCGGGCCAGCATGGACACCTTGGCCGAAGCCATGGGCAACTCGGCCGTGATGATGCGTCGCTGCGACTTGAAGCGTTCTGGCAAGTGAGCGTACGCATACAGCGCGATCCGGTCTGGCCGCAGCTCGGCTACCTGCGCCAAGGTGCAATCAAACGACTCCGGTGTCTGTCGCGGCAGCCCGTAGATCAAATCCACGTTCACCGATTCAAACCCGAGCTTGCGAGCCGCATCGACCAACGCGAACACCTTTTCGGCAGGCTGAATGCGGTGCACGGCCTTTTGTACTTCAGGGTCGAAATCCTGCACGCCAAAGCTCAGGCGATTGAAACCCAGCTCCGCCAACAATCCCAGCCGCGCTTCATCCACGGTCCGGGGGTCCACTTCTATGGAGTACTCCCCCCCCGGAACGAGGACGAAACTGCGCCTCAGCATGCCCATCAGTTCGCGCAAACCGTCATCCGTCAGAAAAGTAGGCGTGCCTCCGCCGAAATGCAGCTGGCTCACATGCTGACCCACACCGCAGTGCGCCGTATGCAGGTCGATCTCACGGCTGAGGTAACGCAAGTAGACCTCTGCCCGCTCTGGATGCCGGGTAATGATCTTGTTACACGCGCAGTAATAGCACAGCGATTCACAAAACGGGATGTGGACATAAAGCGACAAAGGCATCGCCTTGGCTACCGACCCCACGCGACGCTGCTGCAGCGCAAGGATGTATTCCCGCTCGCCAAAAGCCTCGACAAAACGATCAGCAGTCGGATAAGAGGTGTAGCGCGGCCCTGGGACGTCAAAGCGACGCAGGAGCTCTGTTGTAACAACGGTCATGACGGGATTCCTTGCACTTTCATATCACTGTGCCGTAGAGTCCCCCATGAGTCCTTGACGTTGATCAAGCGCCCATAAGGTCCTTGTGGCGACAATTTGACTTCGGCTCAAAGTCGTCCAACGGCCTACGGCATTCCATGTCTCCCAGCCGTTCAGAGGTAA
The DNA here is from genome assembly GCF_013154915.1 of Diaphorobacter sp. JS3050. Taxonomy (NCBI): domain Bacteria; kingdom Pseudomonadati; phylum Pseudomonadota; class Betaproteobacteria; order Burkholderiales; family Comamonadaceae; genus Diaphorobacter; species Diaphorobacter sp. JS3050. The sequence goes on along the minus strand of NZ_CP053553.1, from coordinate 1,276,862 downwards.
GCTCAAGCCATGAACAGGGTTCCCATGCATACGAATCTCCAGACCATCAAAGTTGCCTGCTCAAACTGCAATCTGCGTGAGCTGTGCATGCCCGTGGGTCTGGACGACCAGCAACTCAAGCGCATCGATGACATTGTTGCTGTACGACGCAAGATCAAGCGTGGCGGCACGCTTTTCCGGAACGGTGAACCCTTCACATCCCTTTTTGCCATCCGCACCGGATTCTTCAAGACCTGTGTCGCCACCGAAGACGGTCGCGACCAAGTGACAGGTTTTCAAATGGCGGGCGAGATCATCGGCCTGGATGGCATCGTGAGCGACCGTCACACTTGCGATGCGGTAGCGCTTGAAGACGCCGAAGTATGCGTCATGCCTTTCGATCGTATTGAAGAGTTGTCGCGCGAAGTAACGGCACTACAGCACCATGTGCACAAGATCATGAGCCGCGAGATTGTTCGCGAGCATGGGGTCATGCTGTTGCTGGGGAGTATGCGTGCCGAGGAACGCCTTGCCGCATTCCTGTTGAATCTCGTACAACGCTTGCATGCCCGGGGTTTCTCACAATCCGAATTGGTGCTGCGCATGACACGCGAAGAGATCGGCAGCTACCTGGGATTGAAACTGGAAACCGTCAGCCGCACGTTTTCGAAGTTCGTGGAAGAAGGTATTGTGGAAGTAAAACAGCGCCATGTGCGCATCGTCGATACCGATGCGCTGAAGCGAATTGTCAACAGCCAGCAAGCCTGCCATTAAGCCTCGGTTTTTTGCTCATTCATAACTGATCGGCGGAAAGATCAGGAAACGTATTTGGCGCAATCAGCCGGCCGCGCCCCTTTGGGCACGGGGCAGCGATTCAACTCAAAGGGCGAGAGTGACAACAGCGTCGTCAATGCGCTGGAAGCCATGAGTACGAACCAGAACGTGAAGAAGGCGATGGTATACACACCTTCGCGCGAGAGATGCAGGGGTTGATCAAACCACTGCAGCGCTTCTGGATCCACGAAGGCGAACACCACCATTTCCATGACGCCCGCCATCAAAAAGGCCGGCCACGCGATCCACATCAATCGTTGCATCCACATTCGCCCATCTCCTAGCAGGTGTAGTTGACAGCCTAGCATCTGTTCTCCGGCATGCAAAGAGGACTCGCCCTGCCGGTCAGCGCGGTTGATCCTCCAGCGGAGTAGCTGCATGGTTGCGCCCCTTCATGGCAGGCGTCATGTCGCCCCCAGACTCCTTCAGGGTCTCGTTGATGTTCAATCCCCGTTGGTAATAGTCTTCCGCGATGACGGGGTCAGGTTGGCTCACGGCCAGCCAGAGGGTCACGAAGCCCGCAATGATGACAATCACCGGCCCCGCGATGACAAGCCAGACATGGCCAAACGTCCACCAAGGCTTTCCTGCGTCTTCCAGATTCATGGGGGAATTACTCGGCATTTATACCAACTCCTCGCTCATTTATGAGCACAGCTTGTTCATTTGCATTCCACGACCGCCTTCAGCGGGGTACAAGGAACACGGATTTCTCTGCCACTTGGGCTTTATCACCCTGCGCTTGAATATCGAAATACACCGTATGCGATCCAGGAGATGCTGAGCCATACGGAATTTGAAGACGGACAACCACCCATCGGGATTCCGCCGGTCCGATGTCAATTGCGGTCTCGGACGCCACTTCCAGCCCTTCCATGCCGTGGGCGCTGATGGTGTAGCGCTGCGCCCCCTCCGTGGCGTTCATGATCTGCAGCCGGTAGATATTTTCCAGCTTGCCTCCCGCCACGATGCGCGAGAGCGCAGCGCGGTCGCGCACGATGTCCACCTTCAACGGGGTGCGTACCACCAAGCTGGCCAGCATGCCGATGCACAACACCACCAGCACCGCTGAATAGAACAACACACGGGGTCGCAGCACGCGTTTGAGCATTTGCGATTGGGTCCAGTGGTTCTTGACGCCGTTCTGCGTCGAGAAACGAATCAGCCCGCGCGGATACTTCATCTTATCCATCACGGTATTGCAAGCGTCCACGCAGAGACCGCAACCAATGCATTCGTATTGCAGTCCGTTGCGAATATCGATACCCGTTGGGCAGACCTGGACACACAGCGTGCAATCGATGCAGTCACCCAGTCCCGCAGCTTTGTGGTCTACCATCTTGTTACGGGGCCCGCGAGGCTCGCCGCGCTCGGGATCGTAAGAGACGACCAGCGTGTCCCTGTCGAACATTGCGCTTTGGAAACGCGCATAAGGGCACATGTATTTGCACACCTGCTCGCGCAGGAATCCTGCGTTGCCGTACGTGGCCAACCCATAGAAGATCACCCAGAATATCTGCCACCCTCCTTGCAGGGCCAGCAACTCTTCCCCCAGCTCGCGAATCGGAACGAAATAGCCCACGAAGGTGAAGCCGGTCCAGAACGCGACCGCAATCCAAATGGCTTGCTTGACAGATTTTTTCCAGATCTTCTCAAATGTCCACGGACCATTGTCCAGGCGCATACGGGCACTGCGGTCGCCTTCGACTTTGTGCTCGATCCACATGAACATTTCCGTGTATACGGTCTGGGGACAGGAGAAGCCGCACCACAGGCGTCCCGCCACTGCGGTAAACAGAAAAAGCGACAGCGCGGAAATAATCAGCAAACCCGTCAGATAAATGAAGTCCTGCGGGTAAAGCACCAAACCAAAAATATAGAAACGGCGTGCTCCGAGGTCAAAGAGCACCATTTGGCGCTGGCCCCACTCCAGCCATGGCAGGCCATAGAAAACCAGCTGTGTCAGAAACACCATCGCCCAACGCCAACGGGCGAACACTCCACTTATCGAGCGTGGATAGATTTTCTTTTGCGCCTCATAGAGCGAAATGACCTCGGTCTGCGAACTTTCGGCCCCCACTGGCGTGATAGGAATCACCTTACGGGGCTGACCTTCGGCTGGCTTCATGGTGGAATCTCAAAAAGGAAGTGCAACTTCCAAAACGCAAAACGGCCGGCGCCCCTCGACGGGGAGCCGGCCGCACAGGGAGCATCAGCGCGGGGCGCCGGCCTTATTGGACAAACCCCAGACGTATGCCGTCAACACCTTGATCTGTGCATCGGTCAACTTGCCCGCTTGGGCAGGCATCTCGTTGGTCTTGCCATTGTTGATCATAGCGGTGATGGCAGCTTCGCCCCAGCCATGCAGCCAGATGTCATCCGTCAGATTAGGGGCACCCAGGGCCACATTGCCCTTGCCGTCCATCCCGTGGCATGCAGCGCACGCAGTGAACTTCGACTTGCCCATAGACGCCTTCAGGGAGTCATGCGGGCTTCCCGACAGGCTCAGGACATAGTGGGCGAGGTTGCGCACATCTTCCGGCGAGCCCACGGCGGCCGCCATGGGAGGCATGACGCCAATGCGCCCATCGTGGATGGTCTTCTGGATCTGATCAGGCGCACCGCCGTGCAGCCAGTCACCGTCGGCCAGGTTGGGGAAGCCCTTGCTGCCGCGGGCATCGGAACCATGACACTGCGCGCAGTTGTTCATGAACAGACGCTCACCAATTGCCATGGCCGCTGTGTCGGCCGCCATCTCTTGGGGCTGCATGGCCTCGAACCGCGCATACAGGGGCTGCAACTCTGCGTTAGCCTTGTCCACTTCGGCTTGGTACTCGCCCAGCTGCGTCCAGCCCAACTTACCCTTAAAGGTCCCCAATCCGGGATAGGCAGCCAGATAGCCAGCACCGAATACCAGCGTGATGATGAACAGCCACATCCACCAACGGGGCATGGGGTTGTTCATTTCCGTCAGGTCTTCGTCCCAGACGTGACCGGTGGTGTTGTCGGCCGTAGCCTCGACCTTCTTGCGGGACGTGATCCACAGCAGCAAGCCGCAGGCCACGATACCGATAATGGTGATTCCGGCCACGTAGAAGGACCAGAAGTTACTCGTGAAATCGCTCATGGGTTATCTCTTTTCTTGTGGAGACTTCTTCAGTCCTCGGCGAAGGGCAACTGTGCTGCCTCCTCGAACCGGGCCCGGTTGCGGCGCATGAAGGCCCAGAACCAGATGCCCACGAAACACGCCAGCGACGCCAGCGTGGCCACGATACGCATGGTGGTGATGTCCATGACCAGTTCCTCAATTACTTGAGCGCACGGCCCAAAACCTGGAGATAGGCCACCACGGCATCCATCTCTGTCTTGCCCTTGACCTGCTCGGCGGCGCTGGCGATCTCCTCATCCGTATACGGGACGCCGACCGTGCGCAATGCCTTCATGCGAGGAGCGACGACGGAAGGATCGATCTGGTTCTTTTCCAGCCAGGGATAGGCGGGCATATTGGATTCGGGCACCACGTCGCGCGGATTGTTCAGGTGAATGCGATGCCATTCATCGCTGTACTTTCCACCCACGCGATGCAGGTCGGGCCCAGTGCGCTTGCTACCCCATTGGAAGGGATGGTCGTAGACGAACTCGCCAGCCACCGAGTAGTGGCCATAACGCAGGGTTTCCGCACGGAACGGACGGATCATCTGCGAGTGGCAGTTGTAGCAACCCTCGCGCAGGTAGATATCGCGTCCGATCAGTTGCACTGCCGTGTAAGGCTTCACGCCTTGAACGGCCTCAGTCGTCGATTTTTGAAAGAACAGAGGAACGATTTCCACCAGGCCGCCGACGGCCACAACCAGCAAGATCAGCACGATCATCAGGAAGTTGCTGGTTTCGACCTTCTCGTGCGTGAAGCCGGTGGATGCTTTGTTATGCGTATTGGACATGTAGTTGACCCTCCGAACTTCAGGCGTGAGCGGGTTTCACGGCGGGAATGGCCACCTTGACGGAGCGTCCGGAGATCGCCGTCACCCAGACGTTCCATGCCATCACCAACATACCGCCGAGGTACAGCAGACCGCCAAAGAAGCGGATCGCGTAGAACGGATAGGTCGCCTTGACGCCTTCCACGAAGGTATAGGTCAGCGTGCCGTCGGGGTTCACGGCGCGCCACATCAGACCTTGCATCACGCCAGCAATCCACATGGCGGCGATGTACAGCACGATGCCGATGGTGGCCATCCAGAAGTGCAGTTCAATTGCTTTGATGGAGTGCATCTTCTCCTTGCCGAACAGGCGAGGCACCAGGTAATACAGCGAACCCATGGTGATCAGACCCACCCAGCCCAGCGCGCCTGCGTGCACGTGGCCCACAGTCCAGTCGGTGTAGTGCGAGAGCGCGTTGACGGTCTTGATGGACATCATCGGGCCTTCGAACGTGGACATGCCGTAGAACGACAGCGACACGATCAGAAAGCGCAGGATGGGGTCGTCACGCAGCTTGTGCCAGGCACCGGACAGCGTCATGATCCCGTTGATCATGCCGCCCCAGCTGGGCGCCAGCAAGATCAGCGAGAACACCATGCCCACAGATTGCGTCCAGTCAGGCAGCGCGGTGTAGTGCAGGTGGTGCGGACCCGCCCACATGTACGTGAAGATCAGCGCCCAGAAGTGGACGATGGAGAGGCGGTAGCTGTACACCGGACGGCCAGCCTGCTTCGGGATGAAGTAATACATCATGCCCAGGAAGCCGGTCGTGAGGTAGAAGCCCACGGCGTTGTGGCCGTACCACCACTGCACCATGGCGTCCTGCACGCCTGCGTAGGCGGAGTAGCTCTTCATGAAGCCCGCCGGAATGGCCGCACTGTTGACGATGTGCAGCAGCGCCACGGCGATGATGAACGCACCGAAGAACCAGTTGGCCACGTAAATGTGCTTCACCTTGCGCTGGCCGATCGTTCCGAAGAACACCACCGCATAAGAGACCCACACGGCAGCGATCAGGATGTCGATCGGCCATTCCAGCTCGGCATATTCCTTGCCGGAGGTATAGCCCAGCGGCAGGCTGATGGCCGCCGCTACGATGACCAGTTGCCAGCCCCAAAAAGTGAACGCCGCCAACTTGGGCAGAAACAGCCCCGCCTGGCAAGTGCGCTGCACCACGTAATAGCTGGTGGCGAACAGGCCACAGCCGCCGAATGCGAAGATCACGGCATTGGTGTGCAGCGGACGCAGCCGGCCATAGCTCAGCCATGGAATGCCGAAGTTGAGTTCAGGCCAGGTCAGCTGGGCGGCGATGAACACGCCCACCAGCATGCCGACCACCCCCCATACGACAGCCATGATAGAAAACTGGCGTACTACGGTGTCGTCGTAGTGCGCAACTCTTGTTTGTGAAGAATCCATCGGGCACCTCTAGTATTTGCAGTAAAAAGTTTTAACCAGGCTCGCAGTGGGCCTATTGACGAACATCAACCGTCCCTCAGAATGCGCTCCCCCTCCTGATCGACGTTCTCAAATTGGCCACGGTAGACGGCCCACCACAGTCCCGCCAGTACAAACAGCACCAGTACGACGGAGAGCGGAATCAACAAATACAGGATGTCCATATCAGACGACCTCCAAGGGCGTGCTCACGGCACGTGCGGCACCAGCGCAGTCGCCGGAACTCTCGTGGCTGAGCGGGTCCGGCAGGCGCGCCAGGCGGGCGGCGTTGAGCACGACGAGCAGTGAACTCAGCGCCATGCCCAGGCCTGCGAGCCAAGCCGGCATGTAGCCCGCAATCGCCAGGGGCACGCACAGCGCGTTGTATGCAGCCGCCCACCACAGGTTCTGGCGGACGATGCGCAAGGTGCGCCGCGCCAGCCAGAGCGCCTGCGCAACAAGGGCGAGATTTTCGCCCATAACCACGAAGTCGGACCGTGACTGGGCCAGGGGCACGGCGCGGCCGAACGCAAACGAGACATGCGCACCGGCCAGCACGGGGCCGTCGTTGAGCCCGTCGCCCACCATCGCCACATGGTGTCCTTGCGCCTGCAACGTCTGCAGATGCGCGAGCTTGTCCTGCGGGGTGCAGTCTCCCCGGGCCTGGCCGATGCCGGCCTGGGCAGCCACCCGCTGCACGGACTCGGCCCGGTCACCGGACAGCAGCTCGACCGCCACGCCTTCGGCGCGCAGCCCGCGCACGACCGCCGCGACCTCGGGGCGCAGTTGTTCGCTCAGCACGAACCGCGCGATTTCCACTGCCGCACCTTCGCATTCCATGGACAGCACGACCTGCGGCCCCGCATCGCCGCCTACGGCAGGCACGCGTGCATGGGCCGCAGAGCCCAGGCGCAAAATCGTTTCCTGTGCGTGTGACGGTGACGATGCACGGGCCACCAGGCCTGCACCCGGCAGCTCCTGCACGGCATGGACCGTCCAGCCCGCGGGCGCCGCGGCAGACTGCGCGGCCGATGCCAGCGCGCGCGACGCGGGATGCAGTGAATGCGCCGCCAGCGCCGAAGCCAGGGCCAGCGCCTCGCCTTCGCCCCAGCCGGCCCCTGGCGCCACATGTACGCTATGCAGCGCAAGTCCATCGCGGGTCAGCGTGCCCGTCTTGTCGAAGACCACCGTATCCACCGCGGCCAGCGCCTCCAGCCCCTGCAGGTTGCGCACCAGCACGCCCCGCCGCGCCAAGGTGCCCGCAGCCGTCAGCATGGCGACCGGCGTGGCCAGAGACAGCGCGCAGGGGCACGTAACGATGAGCACCGCCACCGCCACCATCAGGGCGTGGCTGGGGTCGCTCGGCCACCACCACACTGCCGCCAGACCCGCGGCCAACAATACCGCCACCAGGAAAGGCCGGGCCACCCGGTCCGCCAGCTGCGCCAGGCGGGGCTTTTGCAAAGACGCGCTCTCCATCAATGCCACGATCTGCCCAAAGCGCGTCTCACTGCCCAGCGCCAAAACCTCCACCGTGACCGGTGCCCGCAGGTTGTAGCTGCCCGCCGTCACGCGGCTGCCTTCGGGTCGGTCCACAGGCGTGGATTCACCGGTGAGCAGCGCCTCGTCGGCCTGGGTACCGCCTGAAAGGATGCGGCCATCCGCGGGAAAGGCCTCCCCCGGCAACACGCGCACCACGTCTCCGGCCTGCAGACGGCGCGTGGCCACGCGCGTGAAGCTGCCGTCTTCCGCCCGCCGCTCCACGCTGTCGGGCAACCGGTTCATCACGGCTTCCAGCGCCCCTGCCGTGCGATCGCGCAGGCGCAGCTCCAGCCAGCGGCCCGTGAGCAGGAAAAAGACGAACATGGTCAGCGAGTCGTAGTAGACCTCGCGGCCAAAGGGGCCGGTCGGATCGAACGTGCCCGCCATGCTGACCACGAAGGTGATGAGCATGCCCAGCGCCACGGGCAGATCCATGCTGACCCGCCGCTGCCGGATATCGCGCAGCGCGCTGGAGAAGAATGGCCCGCAGGCGAACAGCACCACCGGCAGGCTGATGACCCAGGAGGCCCAGCGCAGCAGTTGTTCCATTTCCATGGTCAGGTCGCCGGGCATGGCTTGGTAGGCAGGCCATGCGTACATCATGACCTGCATCATGCAAAAACCCGCCACCAGCCAGCGCCACAGCGCCTTGCGGTTCTCGCGCTGGCGCTGCTCCCGCGCCAGCGCATCCAGGGCAGGCAGCGCGCGGTAACCGGCCTTCTGGACCGCGCCCATCCACTGCGACGGCCGCACCCGTCGCGGGTCCCATACCACGCGTGCGCGACGGGTGGCGGCGCTCACGTCCGCTTCCGCCACGCCGGGCACACGCCGCAGGGCTTCCTCGATGGTCAGGGCGCAGGCGGCGCAGTGCATTCCGTCGAGCACCACATGCGACTCCCACGGACCCGCCTGGGCATCCGCACCTGCGGGGGTGGATGCGCAGGGCTTGCCAAAGGCCGACCATTCCTGGGGGTCATCAAGCAGCGCGACCTCATCCGGTGCAGCCGTGGAGAGGGGCGACGCCCACGGGTCGGCATCAGGATTTGACATAGCCTCAAGACTATTCGGATTGCACGAAGGACTCATTGACTTGAATCAAGACATGGACCACGAACTATCCTATGCTTTTACCGTTCTTAACGAAATGAGGCGCTGCACATGTACAAACGCATCCTGATCGCCACCGACGGTTCCCCCCTGTCGCAAAAGGCCGTGGAAAGCGGGCTCTCGCTGGCGGGGCTCACAGGTGCGTCGGTGGTCGCCCTGAAGGTCGTTCCCCGGTATCCGCGCAGCTATTTCGAAGGTGGCCTGCCCGTGGACGCCGCGGACATCAAGCGCATCGAGAAGCAGTGGGCGGATGCGGCCCAGGAACTGGTGGACAAGGTCAAGGTGCAGGGCACCGAAGAAGGCGTGACCGTGAAGACCGTGATCGCCAAGTCCGACCTGATCGCCGAAGCCGTGATCGCCGCCGCCAAGAAGCACAAGTGCGACCTGATCGTGATGGCCTCGCACGGCCGCAAGGGCATCAAGCGCCTGCTGCTGGGCAGCGAGACGCAGCACGTGCTGACGCACTCGCACATTCCGGTGCTGGTGCTGCGCTAAGCATCAAATCAGGCTCTAGCGCCCTACCATCAAGCGCTAGCAGCTATCATAAAAATAGCAAAAGGCGGCCCAGGCCGCCTTTTTGTATTGCAATGCCGCGCCGGCTCAGGCGAACAGCCCCTTGTACTGGTCGCGCAGCAGGTTCTTTTGCACCTTGCCCATGGTGTTGCGCGGCAGTTCGGTGGTGACGAAGCAGCGCTTGGGAATCTTGAAGTTGGCCAGTTGGCTCTTAAGCGATGCGATGACCGCGTCGCCATCCACCTTTGCACCGGGCTTGGGGATGACCACCACCACACCCACTTCGCCGAAGTCCGGGTGCGGCACGCCGACCACGGCGCTCTCGGCCACGCCGGGCATCTCGTTGATGTAGCCCTCGATCTCGGCCGGGTAGACGTTGTAGCCACCGCTGATGATCAGGTCCTTGCTGCGGCCCACGATGCTCACGTAGCCGCGCTCATCCACCTTGCCGACGTCGCCGGTCTTGAACCAGCCGTCGGCGCTGAACTCTTCCCTGGTCTTCTCGGGCATGCGCCAGTAGCCCTTGAACACGTTGGGGCCCTTGACCTGGATGTTGCCGATCTCGCCCACGGGCACCGGCTTGCCGGCATCGTCCACCACGCGCAGGCCCACGCCGGGCAACGGAAAGCCCACGGTGGAGCCGCGGCGCTCGTCCTGCCCCCCATGGCGCGCGTCGGCCGCGTAGGGATTGCTGGTGAGCATGATGGTCTCGCTCATGCCGTAGCGCTCCAGGATGGTGTGGCCCGTGCGGTCCTGCCATTCCTTGAAAGTCTCGATGAGCAGCGGCGCCGAGCCCGCGATGAACAGCCGCATGTGGCTGGCCGCGGCCTGGGTCAGCGCCGGCTCGGCCAGCATGCGCACGTAGAGCGTGGGCACGCCCATGAACACCGTGGCGCGCGGCATGGCAGCAATCACCGCCTTGGGGTCGAACTTGGCCATCCAGATCATCTTGCTGCCATTGATCAGCGCACCATGGATGGCCACGAACAGGCCGTGCACGTGGAAGATGGGCAGCGCGTGGATCAGCACGTCGCCGGGCTTCCAGCCCCAGTAGTCCTTGAGCACCTGGGCATTGGACAGCAGGTTGCCATGCGTGAGCATCGCGCCCTTGCTGCGTCCCGTGGTGCCGCTGGTGTAGAGGATGGCAGCCAGGTCGTCAGCCTTGCGCGGGACGGCGCGGTGCTCGTCGCCGAAGTGCGCGGCGCGCTCCAGCAGGCTGCCGGTGCGGTCGTCGCCCAGCGTGAACACATGTTGCGTGCCGGCAGTAAAGGCGATCTTCGACACCCAGCCGAAGTTGCCCGGCGTGCAGACCACCACGGCCGGCTCGGCATTGCCGATGAAGTACTCGATCTCTGCGCTCTGGTAGGCGGTGTTCAGCGGCAGGAACACGTAGCCGGCGCGCAGCGTGGCCAGGTACAGCAGCATGGCTTCGACCGACTTTTCCACCTGCACGGCGATGCGGCTGCCCTCGGGCAGCTTCAGCGATGCCAGCAGGTTGGCGATGCGGGCGCTGGCGCGGTCCAGGTCGCGCCAGGTGTAGAGCAGCGGCGCGCCCGCGGCCGAGGCGGCCTCGACGGCGGTCTGGTCCAGGTCAGCAGGAAAGGCGGCGCGCAGCGCGGAAAACAGGTTCTGGGAGGAGGAGCTCATGGTGGTGCACACACAAAGGATTCAGAAAACGGGAGCGCGCTTGGCCAGGAAGGCGTTGATGCCCTCGCGGTGTTCGGCGCTGTCGGCATAGGCGTAGGGGTCGGCCAGCGCGTTATGCGCTATCAAATCAGAAGCTGCTTGCGCTTGCTGGTCGGGCACTAGCGGCACATTCTTCCGTATAGCGCGCAAGGTCTGCTTGTTGAGCCGGGCCGCACCGGGCGCGAGGGCCGCGATGCGCAGCGCCGTGCCCAGGGCTTGCGCGTCCAGCTGCTCGGCGTCGACCACGCGGCTCAGAAAGCCCCGCTGCGCCATCTCGGCGGCGCTGAAGGTGGCCGCCTCCAGCAGCATCTGGCGCGCCGTCACGTCGCCCACGGCACCCGCCACCAAGGCGGCCTCGCGCGGCGCCATCGGAAAGCCCAGCTTGGCGATGGGCGCGCCGAAACGCGCGCCGGCAGCGGCAATGCGGATGTCGCAGCAGCTGGCGATCTCCACGCCCGCGCCCATGCAGGCGCCTGCGATACGCGCGACGATGGGCACGTCGCAGTCCAGCATGGCCGCCAACCCGCCCCAGACATCGCTCTCGTGGAAGTCACGCAGCTGCGCGGGGTCGAAGCGAAAGGCGGGGTACTCGGAAATATCCCCCCCCGCGCAGAACGCCTCCCCTGCCCCCTCGATGAGCACGCAGCGCACGCCATCGCTGCGCTGGATGTCCTGGAACACCGTGCGCAACTGGCGCCACATGGCGCGCGACATGGCGTTGAGCCGGCCCTCGTGGCGCAGCGTCACGCGCACCACGCCGCGGCCGGCGGCCTCTCCTGCGGCCATGGCCGCGACAACTTCACCTGGCATGCGATCGGACTCTCTTCGTGGGGGTGGAGGCGGCGCCACTGGAGGGGCGCCGCAGTGGGGGACTACATCACTCCAGCTTGGCGCCCGAGGCCTTCACCACCTGCGCCCAGCGCTTGATCTCGCTGCTGACCATCTTGGCGAAGTCCGCCTGCGACAGCGTGCCGAACTCCGCGCCGTTGCCGGCCCAGATGGCCTTGAGCTCCTCGGCCTGGCCGAGCTTGCGGATCTCCTCGACGATGCGCGCCTGCAGGTCGGCCGGCGTGCCCTTGGGCGCCCACAGGCCATACCAGGTGGACACGGTGTAGTCCGGCAGGCCCACCTCTGCCGCGCAGGGCACGTCGGGGAAGGCCGGGTTGCGCTTGGAGCCCGACACCATCAGCGCCTTGATGCGCCCGCCCTTGATGTGCGAGGCCGACGAGCCCAGGCCGTCGAACAGCATGTCCACGTTGCCGCCGATCAGGTCCTGCAGCGCAGGTCCCGCGCCGCGATAGGGGATGTGGGTGATGAAAGTCCCCGTCTGCAGCTTGAACAGCTCGCCCGCCAGGTGGTGCGAGGTGCCCGAGCCGGCCGACGCATAGTTCAGCTTGGCGGGGTTGGCCTTCACGAAGTCCATGAACTGCTTCATGTTGGTGGCCGTCACGTTGCGCGGGTTCACCACCAGCACCTGCGGCACGTTGGCCACCAGGGCCAGCGGCACGAAGTCCTTTTCCAGGTCGTAGTCCAGCTTGGGGTACATGGACGGTGCAATCACATGGTGCACGCCACCCATGAACAGGTTGTAGCCATCGGCTGGCGCCTTGGCCGCTACGCTGGCACCCACGGTGCCGCCCGCGCCGCCGCGGTTGTCGATCACCAGCGTCTTGCCCGTGGATTTGGCGAACTGCGCAGCCAATGGGCGCGCAAAGGCATCCGTGCCGCCGCCCGCGGGGAACGGCACCACCATGTTGACCGGTTTGGTCGGCCAGCCGCTGGCGCCTTGCGCCCAGGCACCGCCCGTGGCCAGCGCCAGGCCCGCAGCGCCGGCTGCGCCGGCTGCGCGCAGCATGTCACGGCGTTGCAGCGCGGCGGTGGCGATCTGGCTCAAGTTCTCTCTCTCTCGCATGGCGTTGTCTCCTGTCTTTCTGTTGTGAAAAGGGTGGGTTGGCAGGTGCTCAGGGGCGGCGCGCCCGCTCGGCCAAGGCCGCCGAGGGCAGCTGGGCGCGAGCATACAAGGCCAGCCGCGCCCGCTGGCGCCGAGGCAGCGCGCCGTCAGTCACGGCACAGGCTGTCGATATCGCCCGACACGGGCACGCGCCCCTGCGCAAGCAGGCCGTGGTGCTTGTCGATGCGCTTGAGGTCATACAGGTAGTTGACCATCAGCCCGAAGGACTGCTTGAGCCCCTTGGCCGACGGGTCGCCCGCCCAGTTCAACCGCTCCACGCGCGCGCCATTGCCCAGGTGAAAGCGCGCCACCGGGTCCACCGGCTTGCCGTCGTGCAGCTCGCGTCCCAGGTAGCGCGCCGCGCACTGCATGAGCAGCTGGCGCACGGGTGACTTGGGCGGCAGCTCCAGCGCCTTGTCGGCCGCGGCCAGCACATGCGCGGCCTGCGGCGGCTCGAAGCCCACGGCGCGGCCCAGTTCGGCCAGGCGCTTCTCGTCGAGCTGCTCCAGCTGCGCGGCGCAGTTCTTGGACAGCCAGGAACGAAAGCCCGGGATCGGCGAGAGCGTGGCGAAGGTGCGCAGGCGCGGGAATTCCTGCGTGAGCGTCTCGGCCACGTGCTTGATGAGCGAATCGCCGAAGCTCACGCCGCGCAGCCCCGTCTGCGTGCTGCTGATCGAGTAGAAGATCGCCGTGGTGGCACGCTGGATGTCGGCGGCCTCGGCGGCCTCGTCCAGCAGCGGGGTGATGCTGGACGAAATCTCGTTGACCAGCGCCACCTCCACGAAGATCAGCGGCTCATTGGGCAGGCGGGGGTGAAAGAACCCGTAGCAGCGGCGGTCGCTGTCCAGTCGGTTCTTCAGGTCCGCCCAGCTGCGGATGTCGTGCACCGCTTCGTACTTGATGAGCTTTTCGATCAGCGAGGCGGGCGAATCCCACGACAGGCGCCTCAGTTCGAGGAACGCCACATCGAACCAGGTGGAGAACAATTGCTCCAGCTCCGCGTCCAGCGGCAGCAGGCGCTTGTCGCTCTTGAGCAGGGGCAGCAGCTCGGCGCGCAAGTCCACGAGGAAGCGCATGCCTTCCGGAAACACCGCAAAGCGCTGCAGCAGCCGTGTACGCGGCGACACCATGGCGCGGCGCAGGTGGGCTTCGGCCTGGGGCGCATCGTCGGTGCCGGCGGCGGCCTCGTAGCGCTGCTGGGCCGATTTGAACCGCGTGGCATCGGGCGCGAACTGCTCGCACATCAGCAACCACAGGTCGCGCCGCTCTTCGGGCGTGGCCTCGGCGTACCACGCGGCAATGGCCTGCGCGCGGCGCCCGCCTTCGATCTCGCTCACGCGCGGGGCCACCACTTCCTGCAGGTCGGTCAGCAACCGGCGCAGCACGCGGGGCGACAGCGCCTCGCCGCTCCTGCGCAGCGTGGCCTGCAGGCGCTCGTGCGTGGAGCGTTCGGCCGCAGGCTTGGGCGGCGCGGCGCTTGCGCCGTCCTTGTTCTTGCTGGCGGCTTTGCTGTCTGCGGACCGCAGGCGGTCCACGTTGCGCGAGATCCAGGTGGAGGCGGCGTTCATGGTGTGATCCGTGAGGGGTGGTTGCGTGCAAGCTCGCGCAGCGCGTCGCGCTGCGCCAGAAGGTGGTTGCGCATGGCCTGCTCAGCCGCGGCGGCGTCGCCCTTTTGGAGTGCGGCGAACACCTGCCGATGCTCCGACAGGCTCTGCTGCAGCCGGCCGGGCACCTGCAACGTCTGGTGCCGCGCCAGGCGCAGGATCTTGCGCAGGTCGCCGATCACCTGGGCCAGCCAGCGGTTGTCCGCCAGGGTGATGAAGGCCTCGTGGATGGCGTAGTTGGCTTCGTAGTATTCGGTGATGCGCCCCGCCTCGGCATGGTCCTGCAGGCGCTGGTGCAGCACCTGCAGCGCGTCGATGTCGGCGGGGCCTGCGTGCTCGGTGGCCTCATAGGCCGCACGGCCCTCCAGCAGCGCGATCACGGGGAAGATCTCCTGCAGATCGCGCTCCGTGATCTCGGCCACGAAGCAGCCGCGGCGCGGCTCATGGCGCAGCAGCCCTTCCGCCACCAGCACCTTGAGCGCCTCGCGCAGCGGCGTACGCGACACGGCCAGCCGCTCGCACAGCGCGGCCTCGTCCACGAAGCTGCCCGGCGCCAGTTCGCCCGCAAAGATCTGCTGACGCAGCATCTCGGCGGCCTGGTGGTGCAGGGAATTGGCGGGCGGACGGCGCATGGTGAATGGGCGGCAGGCGTTATGACGTCACGAATGGCACACAAGTGGTCGCGAAACTGCATCATTTCGCGTAATTTTCAATAATTATGAAAGCATGCCAAGCCGCCGGGATGGGGACTATCCCTAGCGGGGCATATTGACGCAACGCGGCAACACTCCGCCACCGCGCCGCCCGCAAGGAACAATCAAAAATGAGAGCTGCCGGCGCTTGCTGGACAAGCGCTGGCGCCTTCTTTTATGCAAATCCCTCCGGAGCATCCTGCCGCTGCGCCCAGACCCACATCGCCACCCCGGCCGCCACCATCGGGATGCACAGCCACTGCCCCATGCTCATGCCCAGCGACAGCAGGCCCAGGAAGCTGTCGGGCTCGCGGAAATACTCGGCCGTGAAGCGCAGCACGCCATAGCCCACGAGGAACGCCGCCGCTACCTCGCCACGCTTGCGCGGCTGGCGCGCATACAGCCACAGCAGCACGAACAGCAGCAGACCTTCGAGCAGAAACTGGTAGATCTGCGACGGATGGCGCGGCAGCATGGAGCCGCTTTGCGGGAACACCATGCCCCAGGGCAGATCCTGCGGCGCGAAGCGCCCCCACAGTTCGCCGTTGATGAAGTTGCCGATGCGCCCGGCCGCCAACCCCGTGGGCACGCAGGGCGCTACGAAATCGGCCACCTGCAGCCAGGGCCTGCGGCGCGAATGCGCAAACCACAGCATGGAACCGATCACGCCCAGCAACCCGCCGTGAAAGCTCATGCCGCCCTGCCACACGTAGAAGATCTCCAGCGGGTGGCTCAGGTAGTAGCCCGGCTTGTAGAACAGGCAGTACCCCAGCCGCCCGCCCACCACCACGCCCAGCACGCCCAGGAACAGGATGTCCTCCACGTCCTTGCGCGACCACGCCTGATCGCCACGCAGGGATGCGTAGGGCTGGTGGCTCAGGCGGCGCATGCCCAGGAACATGAACAGCGCAAAACCGGCCAGATAGGTCAGGCCGTACCAGTGGATGGACAAAGGCCCGACCTGCAGGGCCACGGGGTCGATTTGGGGGTACATCAGCATGGCGGGCATTGTGCCGCAGGGCCGTGACACGCCCGCGCCCGTCCAACGCTGCCAGGATGAGAATGCGCCTGCGTACGGCCCGCATCCAGGGCGCCCGCGCCCGGGAATTGACGGCCGCCATTGAACCGGCGCGCAAGGCGCCGGATACTCACGCCATCACCACCCCCACGAGAACAACAACATGCAAGGCCACCCGCAAGTCATCGACTGCCTCAAGGATCTGCTGCGCGGCGAGCTGGCCGCGCGTGACCAGTACTTCATCCACTCCCGCCAGTACGAGGACCAGGGCCTCACCCGCCTGTACGAGCGCATGGGTCACGAGATGGAGGAGGAAACCCAGCATGCCGACGCCATCCTGCGCCGCATCCTGATGCTGGGCGGGCGCCCCGACATGCGCCCGCACGACTTCACGCCCGGCGAATCCGCGCAGGAGATGCTGCGCAAGGACCTGGACACCGAATACACCGTGCAGGCCCGCTTGAAGGCCGCGATGGCCCTGTGCGAATCCCACCGCGACTACGTGAGCCGCGACATGCTGCTGGCCCAGTTGCGCGACACCGAGGAAGACCACGCCTACTGGCTGGAAAAGCAGCTCGGCCTGATCGAGAAGATCGGCCTGCCCAACTACCTGCAAACCCAGGCGGGCGGCCCTTCGGGCTCGTGAGGCTGCGGCGCTCTCAGGCGCCGGCCGGCACGTTGACCATGGTGGCCTGCATCAACGCCACCACCTTGTAGTCGGGCCCATCGCCCGTGTACGCGCGCACTTCGCCGGTGCACACGGTGAGCATGCGCCCGGCGTTTTGCACCTTGCCCACGGCCAGGAAGCGCGTCCCCATGGCGGGCCGCATGAAGTTGGTCTTGAATTCCGCCGTGACGATCTCGCAGCCGGGGGGCGAGCGGGTCAGCGCCGCGTAGCCGCAGGCGCTGTCCACGATGCTGGTGATGGCCCCCGCGTGCACGAAGCCCTGCTGCTGCGACAGGTGGGTGGAAAACGGCATCTCGATATGCACCTCACCCTCCACCACCAGCGCCAGGCGGGCGCCGAGGGTGGCCATCAAACCTTGTGCCGCGAAGCTGGCTGCGATGCGTTGCTGGAACTCGTTCATGGGCGATGGCATTCCGTTGCTACAACAAAAAGAGCTGTTGGCGCTGGCAGCGTGGCCATTTGAAGCTCAAACGCACCTGTAAATCGCGTCCGTCCAGCGCGAGCAGCTCATAAATCAGGAGCGCACACCCGGCATGGGCGTGCACCGCACCACGTCAGTCCAGCAGCGACACGTCGCGCACGGCGCCCTTGTCGGCCGACGTCACGAGCTTGGCATAGGCCTTGAGCGCGGCCGAGACCTTGCGCGGACGTGGCTGGGTGGGCTTCCAGCCCCTGGCGTCCTGCTCGGCGCGGCGCTGGGCCAACTCCTCGTCGCTCACCAGTACGTTGATGGTGCGGTTGGGAATGTCGATGCGGATGCGGTCGCCGTCGCGCACCAGGCCGATCGCGCCGCCGGCTGCCGCCTCGGGCGAGCAGTGGCCGATGGACAGGCCCGAGGTGCCGCCCGAGAAGCGCCCGTCGGTCAGCAGCGCGCAGGCCTTGCCCAGGCCCTTGGATTTGATGTAGCTCGTGGGGTAGAGCATTTCCTGCATGCCGGGGCCGCCCTTGGGGCCCTCGTAGCGCACCACCACCACGTCGCCGGCCTTCACTTTGTCGGCCAGGATGTTCTCCACCGCCTCGTCCTGGCTTTCGACCACATGCGCCGGGCCTTCGAAGACCAGGATGGATTCATGAACGCCCGCGGTCTTGACCACGCAGCCGTCCTTGGCGATGTTGCCGGTGAGCACCGCCAGGCCGCCTTCCTTGCTGAAGGCGTGCTCTGCGGAGCGGATACAGCCCGCGGCGCGGTCCAGGTCCAGGCTGGGCCAGCGCACGCTCTGGCTGAAGGCGACCTGCGTGGGCACGCCGCCGGGGCCGGCCTTGTAGAACGTCTGGACGGCCTCGTCCTGCGTGCGCGTCACGTCCCACTGCTCCAGCGCCTCGCCCAGTGTGGGTGCGTGGATGGTGGGCACGTCGGTGTGCAGCTTGCCCGCACGCTCCAGCTCGCCCAGGATGGCGAAGATGCCGCCGGCGCGGTGCACGTCCTCGATGTGGTACTTGTCGGTGTTGGGTGCCACCTTGCACAGCTGCGGCACGCTGCGCGACAGGCGGTCGATGTCGGCCATGCTGAAGTCGATGCCGGCCTCCTGCGCAATGGCCAGCAGGTGCAGGATGGTGTTGGTGGAGCCGCCCATGGCGATGTCCAGCGTCATCGCGTTCTCGAAGGCCTTGAAGCCGACCGAGCGCGGCAGGATGCGCTCGTCGCCCTGCTCATAGTGCTGGCGCGCCAGCTCCACGATGCGCCGGCCCGCGCGCTTGAAGAGCTGCTCGCGGTCGGCGTGCGTGGCCACCACGGTGCCGTTGCCGGGCAGGGACAGGCCCAGCGCCTCGGTCAGGCAGTTCATGGAGTTGGCGGTGAACATGCCCGAGCAGGAGCCGCAGGTGGGGCAGGCATTGCGCTCGGCCTCGGCCAGGTCGGCGTCGCTC
Source organism: Diaphorobacter sp. JS3050 (assembly GCF_013154915.1). NCBI lineage: Bacteria > Pseudomonadati > Pseudomonadota > Betaproteobacteria > Burkholderiales > Comamonadaceae > Diaphorobacter > Diaphorobacter sp. JS3050. The sequence continues at coordinate 1,257,964 of NZ_CP053553.1, read as the reverse complement.
ACCTTGTCGTCGGCGGCCATCACCATGGCGTCGATCAGGTCCAGCTTCTTGATCTGGATGGTGCTGGTGCCGGGCACGGCCTGCTGCACCTTGCCGGCCTCCATGGGGCCGCCGGAGACGAAGATCACCGGGATGTTCAGCCGCATGGCGGCCATGAGCATGCCGGGGGTGATCTTGTCGCAGTTGCTGATGCAGACCATGGCGTCGGCACAGTGCGCGTTCACCATGTATTCCACGCTGTCGGCAATGATGTCGCGGCTGGGCAGCGAATACAGCATGCCGTCGTGGCCCATGGCGATGCCGTCATCCACGGCGATGGTGTTGAATTCCTTGGCCACGCCGCCGGCGGCCTCGATCTCGCGCGCCACGAGCTGGCCCAGGTCCTTCAGGTGCACATGGCCGGGCACGAACTGGGTGAACGAGTTGACCACCGCGATGATGGGCTTGGAGAAATCGGCGTCTTTCATGCCGGTGGCGCGCCACAGGGAGCGGGCCCCTGCCATGTTGCGGCCGGCGGTGGAGGTCTTGGAACGGTATGCGGGCATCGTGGTTGCGGGAGATGAGTGGCTCAGGAAAGTCGATGGGCCCGTGCGCTTGGGGGCCTGCGCGCGCCGCAGCGGAAACCTCTTGAGCCCCGCCCTAGGCAAAACCGTTTGATTATGTCGTAGCCCCGGTACCCACGTTGGCGCCCTGGCCCCGCATTCACCCGCATGGACAGCCGCTGCGGCGGCGTCCACACTCGGCCGTCTCGCCACCGCAGAAGCAGGACCCGCCATGACCGACCCGCTGCCGCTGAACCGCCGCTCCGCCCACATCACGCAGGGCAAGGCGCGCGCGCCCAACCGCTCCATGTTCTACGGCATGGGCTACCAGGAGGGCGACTTCGCCAAGCCCATGGTGGGCGTGGCCAACGGGCACAGCACCATCACGCCCTGCAACAGCGGCCTGCAACGCCTGGCCGACGCGGCCATCGCAGGCATCGAGGAAGCGGGCGGCAACGCCCAGATTTTCGGCACGCCCACCATCAGCGACGGCATGGCCATGGGTACCGAGGGCATGAAGTACAGCCTGGTGAGCCGCGAGGTGATTGCCGACTGCGTCGAGACCTGCGTGCAGGGCCAGTGGATGGACGGCGTGGTCGTGATCGGCGGCTGCGACAAGAACATGCCCGGCGGCCTGATGGGCATGCTGCGCGCCAACGTGCCGGCGATCTACGTGTATGGCGGTACCATCCTGCCGGGCCGCTGGCAGGGGCAGGACCTGAACATCGTGAGCGTGTTCGAAGCCGTGGGCCAGAACGCGGCAGGCAGGATGACCGACCAGGAACTCAAGGACATCGAGCAGCACGCCATCCCGGGCACGGGTTCGTGCGGCGGCATGTACACGGCCAACACCATGTCCTCGGCCTTCGAGGCGCTGGGCATGAGCCTGCCCTACTCCTCCACCATGGCCAATCCGCACGACGAGAAAATGAACTCGGCCCGCGAATCCGCCCGGGTGCTGATCGAGGCCATCCGCAAGGATTTGAAGCCACGCGACATCGTCACGCGCAAAGCCATCGAGAACGCCGTGGCCGTGATCATGGCCACGGGCGGCTCCACCAACGCGGTGCTGCACTTCCTGGCGATCGCGCACGCGGCGGGTGTGGAGTGGTCCATCGACGACTTCGAGCGCATGCGCAAGAAGGTCCCAGTGATCTGCGACCTCAAGCCCAGCGGCCGGTACCTGGCCGTCGACCTGCACCGCGCGGGCGGCATTCCCCAGGTGATGAAGGTGCTGCTGAATGCCGGCCTGTTGCACGGCGACTGCATGACCATCACCGGCAAAACCATCGCCGAAACCCTGGCCGACGTACCCGACGCGCCACGGCCGGACCAGGACGTGATTCGCCCGATCGACAAAGCGCTGTACCGCGAGGGGCACCTCGCCATCCTCAAGGGCAACCTGAGTCCCGAGGGCGCCGTGGCCAAGATCACCGGGCTGAAGAACCCCGTCATCACCGGGCCCGCGCGTGTGTTCGACGATGAGCAGTCGGCGCTGCAGGCCATCCTGGACGGCAGGATCGTCGCGGGCGACGTGATGGTGTTGCGCTACCTCGGCCCCAAGGGTGGCCCGGGCATGCCGGAGATGCTGGCCCCCACGGGCGCGCTGATCGGTGCGGGCCTGGGCGAGAGCGTGGGCTTGATCACCGACGGGCGCTTCTCGGGCGGCACCTGGGGCATGGTGGTGGGCCACGTCGCGCCCGAGGCTGCTGCGGGGGGCACTATTGCGCTGGTGCATGAGGGCGACACGATCACCATCGACGCCCACCAACTGCTGCTGCAGCTGCACGTGGACGACGCCACGCTGGCACAGCGCCGCGCCGCCTGGCAGCCACCCACGCCGCGCTACATGCGGGGCGTGCAGGCCAAGTTTGCCTTCAACGCCTCCAGCGCCAGCAAGGGTGCGGTGCTGGATGACTTTTCATGAAAAATGCCGCCAACGCTTATCCAATAAGCGCCAGCAGCTATCAAAACAGGATCATTGCTGCGCCATCACCGCCCAAGAAAAACCCGCAGGGCGCGTGCACCGCTGCGGGTTGTCTGGACAGGGAAGAAGCCCTCAGCGCGGTCGGCGCGGACCCATGCCCATGGATTCCTTCTGTTTGTTGATGCGGTCCTTGCGACGCTGGTCCATCTTTTCCATGGCCTTGCGCTTGGTGTAGCCGGTGGCATCCGCCCAGGCCCACCAGGCCGCAGCTACCGCAAAAGGAGACAACACCCACCACCATGACCAATTCGCCACAGGGCCGATCTCCAGATATTTGAGAAGTATCAACAAGATGCCTAAAAGCAGCGCATACATGGTCACATCCTTTGGTGCCGCGCGAGCTTTGGCCTGGAGCCCGTCAACGGCGAACACTACAATCCCATTGAAGGCTAAATGTACCCCAACCCTAGAGGAAACCCCGCGATGAAGCGCACACTGATCACCCTCGCCATGACGCTGTCGGTTGCAGCCCCTGCATTCGCCGACCAGGCCCTGGCAACCTCCAAGAACTGCATGGCTTGCCACGCCGTGGACAAGAAGCTGGTGGGCCCGTCCTACAAGGACGTTGCCGCCAAATACGCGGGCCAAGCAGGCGCCGCAGACAAGCTGGCCGAGAAGATCATGAAGGGAAGTTCCGGTGTGTGGGGCCCCGTGCCCATGCCCGCCAACGCCCAGGTGAACGCCGCCGACGCCAAGAAGCTGGCGACCTGGGTCCTGTCGCTCAAGTAATCCAGAGGGGAAAGCGCCTTCGCGGCGCGCCCTGCAAAAAGGCCGCAGCGCTCACGCCCTGCGGCCTTTGTTATGGCGCAAGGGCCGTCAGAGCCTGAGTTCCGGCTCCGTGCGCACCGGCGGCACGGGCTGCACGGCTTTCGGCTCGCCCCGGCGGTGCAATTGGTCTTCCAACTGTCCCACGTAGGCGGCAGTGATGTTGTCCGATTCCTGCGCCCGCGCGCTCAGGCGCGCCTCCAGAGCGTCCAGGCGCGCCATCAGGGCGTCGTAGCCCGTGCGGTGCTGGGTTTCCAGGAACTGGCGCAGCTCCGTGAAACGCGATGCCTCCGCCCGGTCGGCCAGTTCGCGCTGCGCCGCCATCTCCTTGGCATGGCGGCGCGTTTCCATGAGCACAGAGCCCTGCAGCGTCAGCACATAGGCCAAGAAAAAGGCCCCCAGCAGGACGGTCAGCCCCAGCATGATGAGCCCCAGGGGCGCCTGCACCGTGGCCACGCCCAATGAAACGACGGTAGGCACCGAGAGCGTCGCCCAATTGAGTGCTGCCAACGCACCGATGGCCACGACGATCAATAAAAGGATGAGGGTTTTGAGCTTCATGCAAGGGACTCCTGATGGCCAGCTGGACCGCTATCTGTGTTCAACCCACGGGATGTGCGGCCAATGCGCGGGTTGTACCCCATGGCGGCACGCCCGTCATGGCCCAACCCGGTATTTGCGCCCTGCTCCTACAACGCCAGGGTTCAAAGCTGCTTCGCCCGAAACGAAAAAGCCGCCTGGCAAGAAGCGGCTTGGGTCTGCAAAACCTGGACGCTGACGCCTCGCGGCTTCACCCGCTGGGCTGGGCCCACCGATGCAGGTTTTGCCGACACGCCACATCTGCTGCGCAGATCGGAGTGCCGACCAACCCCGCAAGCGCTGCGCGCCGGCGCCTTGCGGCGCCTCCTGCATCAGTTGGACTGCGCCAACTGATCCAGGATTGCGGGGTTTTCCAGGGTGCTGGTGTCCTGGGTGATGGGTTCGCCCTTGGCGATCGAGCGCAGCAGGCGGCGCATGATCTTGCCGCTGCGGGTCTTGGGCAGGTTGTCACCGAAGCGGATGTCCTTGGGCTTGGCGATGGGGCCGATCTCCTTGGCGACCCAGTTGCGCAGTTCGGTGGCGATCTGCTTGGCCTCCTCGCCCGTGGGGCGCGAGCGCTTGAGCACCACGAAGGCGCAAATCGCCTCGCCCGTCAGGTCGTCGGGACGGCCCACCACGGCGGCCTCGGCCACGAGGTCCGTCTTGGCGACCAGGGCGGACTCGATCTCCATCGTGCCCATGCGGTGGCCCGACACGTTCAGCACGTCGTCGATGCGGCCCGTGATGCGGAAGTAGCCACGGTCGGCACTGCGCACGGCGCCGTCGCCGGCCAGGTAGGTGGTGCCCCCCAACTCTTCGGGGAAGTAGCTTTTCTTGAAGCGCTCGGGGTCGCCCCAGATGGTGCGGATCATCGAGGGCCAGGGCCGCTTGATCACGAGCATGCCGCCCGCGCCGTTGGGCAGGTCTTTGCCGGTTTCATCGACGATGGCGGCCTGGATGCCCGGCAGCGGCAAGGTGCACGAACCCGGCACGAGCGGCGTGGCACCCGGCAGCGGGGTGATGACGTGGCCGCCGTTTTCGGTCTGCCAGAACGTGTCCACGATGGGACAGCGCTCGCCGCCCACATGGCGGTAGTACCACATCCAGGCCTCGGGGTTGATGGGCTCGCCCACGCTGCCCAGGATGCGCAGGCTCGACAGATCCCAGTTCTTGGGGTGCACGCTCTCGTCGGAGTCGGCCGCCTTGATGAGCGAGCGGATGGCAGTGGGCGCCGTGTAGAACACCGTGACCTTGTGGCGCTCGATCATCTGCCAGAAGCGCCCGGCGTTGGGGTACGTGGGTACGCCCTCGAACACCACCTGTGTGGCACCCGCAGCCAGCGGACCGTAGGCCACGTAGGTGTGGCCCGTGATCCAGCCGATATCGGCCGTGCACCAGAACACGTCGTCGGGGCGAATGTCGAAGGTCCACTCCATCGTCACCTTGGCCCACAGCAGGTAGCCGCCGGTGCTGTGCTGCACGCCCTTGGGCTTGCCCGTGGAGCCGCTGGTGTAGAGGATGAACAGCGGATGCTCCGCGCCCACAGGCGTGGGTGGGCATTCGGTGCTCTGCCCGGCCAGGATCTCGGAGAAGGTCTTGTCACGCCCCGCCACCATGTCGCAGGCCGTGGCCGTGCGCTGGTACACGAAGACATTCTTGATGCTGTCGCAGCCGCCCATGGACAGGCCCTCGTCCACGATGGCCTTCAGGGGCAGTTCCTTGCCGCCGCGCAATTGGTAGTTGGCCGTGATCACCGCCACGGCACCCGCATCAATGATGCGCTCGTTCAGCGCCTTGGCAGAGAAACCGCCGAACACCACGCTGTGCGTGGCGCCGATGCGCGCGCAGGCCTGCATGGCCACCACGCCTTCCACGCCCATCGGCATGTAGATGAGCACGCGGTCGCCCTGCTGCACGCCATGCGCCTTCAGGGCATTGGCGAACTGGCTCACGCGCTCCAGCAGTTGCCGGTAAGTGACCTGGGTGACGGTGCCGTCGTCGGCCTCGAAGAGGATGGCGGCCTTGTTCTCGACCGGCGTGCCCATGTGCTTGTCCAGGCAGTTGGCACTGGCGTTGAGCTCGCCGTCGGCAAACCACTGGTAGAACGGCGCCTTGGACTCGTCCAGCGTCTGTGTGAACGGCTTGGTCCATTGCAGGTGCTCGCGCGCCAGGCGCGCCCAGAAGCCCTCGGGATCCTTGTTGGCTTCGGCGCACAGGGCCTCGTAGCCGGCCATGCCCGACACGCGGGCCGCCTTCACCACGCTATCGGCAGGCGGGAAGACGCGGTTCTCCACCAATACGGATTCGATGGCATTGGACGATGCACTCATGGGTTTGTCTCCTGAAGCTAAGAATTTTGAGTGGTACTTTCAGCCCTGGTACTTACAGGCCACTGACGGAGCGCCACAGCATACGGCAGCGCTCCAGCGCCATGCCCTGGCATGCGTGAAATGCCTGACGGTGGCATGTCTTCGGGGCGAAACGGGCTGCCCCTAAAATGGCGCGCCTCACCTTCCCGACGCATTTCCCGTCACCATGACTTCCCCTTCCCCCCATTCCGCCCACATGGCAAACGCCCCGCTGCGCCCCCTGCCCGCCCTGATCTTTGCCAGCCGCTGGCTGCAACTGCCCCTGTACCTGGGCCTGATCGCCGCCCAGGGCGTCTATGTCTGGCACTTCCTGCTGGAACTGTGGCACCTGGTGGAAGCGGCTTTCGGCCACGAGGCCGCGCTGCAGGCGCTCATCACCAGCATCGGCTACAAGCCGGACGCGCCCGTCACCTCGCTCAACGAGACGGTGATCATGCTGGTGGTGCTGGCGCTGATCGATGTGGTGATGATCTCCAACCTGCTCATCATGGTGATCGTCGGGGGCTACGAGACCTTCGTGAGCCGCCTTGGCCTGGACCGCCACCCCGACCAGCCCGAGTGGCTGGGCCATGTGAACGCCTCGGTGCTCAAGGTGAAGCTGGGCCTGTCGATCATCGGCATCAGTTCGATCCACCTGCTCAAGACCTTTATCAACGCCGCCAACTACAGCGAGAAGGTGCTCATGTGGCAGACCATCATCCACGTCACTTTCCTGTTCAGCGCGCTGGCCATCGCACTCACCGACCGGCTGCTGCACACCTCTGAGGAGAAGCACTGAGGCATGCGGCCGGTCACCCGGCCAATCGCCCGCAAACCCATGGAGCGCCCGCGCTCCATGGGTTTTTTGCTTCAAAAGCCCTCCAGCGCCCATGCAGCAAGCGCGAGCAGCTATTAATTTTGCAGCGATCGGCGAGCCTGCCATCCGTCCACGCGCGAAATAGCACAAATCAAAAAACCCGTTTTTTGACTAAAAAATACCGAATAACTATACTTTCACGGTGTTTTACAACCTGCCACGCAGGTAATTCGCTCTTTGTGGCTGCGTTGCCCGAGAGCGCCCCGTGCCAACGCGCCTCCCACTGCTGGCGGCCCTGGCACACAGGCCGAAGTATTCGCCCCTGATGCCCCAGGGTGCCCTGCCGCCAATGCGCGGCGCACGGTACCCGCGTGACTGCGCAAGTCCTCAGCCAGACCTCTTGCGCCGCGCACCCAGGCCCTTGCGCACCGTTCGCGTGCCATTCGGGCCGATCTGGTCACTTTTCGTGTCCGCCCTCTTCCCGGCCCTGCAGGCCGCGCCCGTCGATTGGCGACGCGCGTGCCCTCGCAGGGACGCCGCATCGGGGTCGTGTGTGCCGCTTTGGCCTTTGCGTTCCTGCCGCCATTGGTGCGGCAGGGGCCCGTTCAACCCGTCACAACCGAGGAAGGACCCACACGGTGGCCAAGCAAATCATCATCGACCATGTCTTCAAGGTCTTCGGCGACACGCCGCAGGAAGCGCTGCGCCTGGTGCAGCAGGGCCTGAGCAAGCAGCAGATCCTGGAGCGCACGGGCCATTCCATCGGCGTGTTCGATGCCAGCTTCACCATCGAGGCCGGCGAAATCTTCGTCGTCATGGGCCTGTCGGGCTCGGGCAAGTCCACGCTGGTGCGCATGCTCAACCGCCTGATCGAGCCCACCAGCGGCCGCATCCTGGTGGACGGCCAAGACATCAACCGCCTGGGCGACCGCGAGTTGCGCGCGCTGCGGCGCAAGGACATCAGCATGGTGTTCCAGTCGTTCGCCCTGATGCCGCACATGACGGTGCTGGACAACGCCGCCTTCGGGCTGGAACTCGCCGGAGTGGACCGTGCCGAGCGCCAGCAGGCAGCGCAGGAGGCCCTGCAGCAGGTGGGCCTGGGCGCCTGGGGCGCCAGCTACCCCGACGAACTCTCGGGCGGCATGCAGCAGCGGGTGGGGCTGGCGCGCGCGCTGGCGGCGGACCCGTCCATCCTGCTCATGGACGAGGCGTTCTCCGCGCTGGACCCCATCATCCGCACCGAGATGCAAAGCGAGCTGCTGCGCCTGCAGCAGATCAAGCGCCGCACCATCGTCTTCATCTCGCACGACCTGGACGAGGCCATGCGCATCGGCGACCGCATCGCGATCATGAAGGACGGCCACGTGGTGCAGGTGGGCACGCCCGACGAGATCCTGCGCGCGCCTGCCAACGACTACGTACGCAGCTTCGTGCGCGGCGTGGACGCTGCGGCGGTGTTCAAGGCGGCCGACATCGCGCGCCAGGCGCTCACCGTGGTGTCCGAGCACGACGACCGCGGCTGCCGCGCGGCACTGCGCCTGCTGGAGGACTCGGACCGCGACCACGCCTACGTGCTCAACAGCCGCAAGCGCCTGCTGGGCGTGGTGTCGTCGCAGTCGCTGCGCGAAGCGCTGCACGGCCGCCAGGGCGCGCTGGGCCTGCACCACGCCTTCTTACCCAATGCCCAGCCGCTGGATGCCTCCACGCCGGTGGCGGACCTGTTCGGCCCCATGAGCAGTGCGCCCTGCCCGCTGCCGGTGGTGGACGAGGACGGCATCTACCAGGGCGTGATCAGCCGCACCACGCTGATGAAGTTCCTGGACCGCGACACGCCGCCCGTGCCGCCGCCGCAGGCGGAGGTGCCACCCATCCAGCTCAACCCCCACTTCCCGGCGCAAGCCAGCACGCCGGTGGCAGCGCCCCGCTAAGAACAACACAAGGAGAGGACACGCATGAACGACACAACGCAAGAGACCGCCGCCATCGACGATCCCTGGGCACCCGCCGACGCCGCGCCCGCTCAGGCGCAAGCACAAGCCAGCGACCCCTGGGCCGCCGACACGGCGCTGCAACCCGCGGATGCCGATCCGTGGGGCGCTGGCGGCACCGCCGGCACCGATGCCACGGCCGGCGTGGACTGGCTTGACGCCGCGGCGGCGCCGATGCCCGAGCCCGACGCCGGCCTGGCCGGCCTGTGGCAGCAGATCGCCACGGACGGCCTGCCCGTGCAGGGCTGGATCAACGAGGGCCTGCATTGGGTGGTGGAGAACTTCCGCCCGTTCTTCCAGGCGGTGCGCGCGCCCATCGACGCCACGCTCACCGGCGTGACCGACCTGCTGCTGGCCGTGCCCGCGCCCGCGCTCATCGCGCTGGTCACGCTGCTGGCCTGGCAGTTCGCCGGCCGCGGCCTGGCCGTGGGTGCGGCGCTGTCGCTGGGGCTGGTGGCGCTCTTGGGCATCTGGCCCGACGCCATGGTGACGCTGGCGCTGGTGCTCACATCGCTGTTGTTCTGCGTCGTCATCGGCCTGCCCATGGGCATCGTGCTGGCGGCCAGCGAACGCGCACAGCGCTGGACGCGCCCGCTGCTGGACGCCATGCAGACCACGCCCGCCTTCGTGTACCTGGTGCCGGTGGTGATGCTGTTCGGCATCGGCAACGTGCCGGGCGTGATCGTGACCATCGTGTTCGCGCTGCCGCCGTTGGTCCGCCTGACCAACCTGGGCCTGCGCCAGGTGCGCCCTGATCTGATCGAGGCCAGCCGCGCCTATGGCGCTTCGCCCCTGCAATTGCTGTGGAAGGTGCAGCTGCCGCTGGCCATGCCCTCGATCATGGCCGGCATCAACCAGGCGCTGATGCTGTCGCTGTCGATGGTGGTCATCGCCTCGATGATCGCCGTGGGCGGCCTGGGCCAGATGGTGCTGCGCGGCATCGGCCGGCTGGACATGGGCCTGGCCACCGTGGGCGGCCTGGGGATCGTGCTGCTGGCCATCGTGCTGGACCGCCTCACCCAGGCCATGGGCCAGCCGCGGCGCGCCAGTGCGCGCTGGTGGCACACCGGCCCCGCGGGCCTGGTGCTGCGCGCCGTGCGCGGCAAGCCCGCAGCGCCCGCATCGCAAGCCGCCCCGCTTGCCACCCCCGCAACTCCGCGGCCTGACACCACTCCCGTTCACCACCAGAAAGGAAACCCCGGATGACTCTTCTGTCGCTGACCTCTCCCACACACACTGCACGTTCCGGCGCATGCGCCGCCCTCGCCCGCCGCCTGCGCGCGCCGCTGGCCGCGGTTGCCGCGGGTCTGGGCCTGGCGCTGGGCGCCACCGCTGCGCTGGCCCAGCCCACCGCCCTGCCCGGCAAGGGCGTGAAGGTGCTGCCTCTCAAGAGCTCGATCGCCGAGGAGACCTTCCAGACACTGCTAGGGCCTGTTCACACTATTTTTGCCAGTGCGAATGGCGTGAAAACCGCGCCAATCTAGGCGCGTGACGACGCCAAGGCCGGGGCCTTGGCTAGGAGGGCAACGACGAATGGCGCGGTTTTCACTCCGTTCCCTCCGGGTTGCGATCAAAAAGGGCCATTCGCGGCGTTGCCAAGCCTCGCTGGGGTAGCACCCCAGCTTCGTTTGGCGCCTTGCGCCTGGCCCTTTTTGATCGCAACGCATCTGGCAAAAATAGTGTGAACAGGCCCTAGTCATGAAGGGCCTGGAAAAACTCGGCTACGACGTGCAGCCCATCCAGGAGGTGGAGTACCCCACGGCCCACATCGCCATCGGCAATGGCGACGCCACGTTCATGGCCGACCACTGGAACCCGCTGCATGCCGACTATTACAAGAACGCCGGCGGCGACGCGAAGCTCTACCGGCGCGGGACCTACTCGGGCAACGCGGCGCAGGGTTACCTGATCGACAAGAAGACCGCCGACGCGCATGGCATCACCAACGTCGAGCAGCTCAAGGACCCGAAAATTGCCCAGCTGTTCGACACCAACGGCGACGGCAAGGCCGACCTGACGGGCTGCACGCCCGGCTGGGGCTGCGAGGCCATGATCGAGCACCACCTGGACGCCTACGGCCTGCGCAACACCGTCACGCACCAGCAGGGCACCTACTCCGCGCTGATCGCCGACACCATCACGCGCTACCGCGCAGGCAAGCCCGTCCTGTACTACACCTGGACGCCGTATTGGGTGAGCAACGAGCTCAAGCCCGGCAAGGACGTGGTCTGGCTGGAAGTGCCCTTTTCCTCCCTGCCCGGTGAGCAAAAAGGCCTGGACACGCGCCTGCCCAACGGCAAGAACTACGGCTTCGTGGTGAACCAGCAGCAGATCGTGGCCAACAAGGCCTGGGCCGAGGCCAACCCCGCCGCCGCCAAGCTGTTCGAAGTGATGCAGCTGCCCGTGGCCGACATCAACGCCCAGAACCACCTGATGAGCCGGGGCCAGAACAAGGCCGCCGACATCGAACGCCATGTGAACGGCTGGATCAAGGCACACCAGAAGACCTTTGACGGCTGGGTGCAGCAGGCGCTGGCCGCGGCCCGCTGACGGGTGCCTTTGCAACAATTTGCATAAAAACAGGAGATAACGCCCGTCCCTCATGCGCGAGCAGCTATCTTTTAAGTAGCACCAGAATCGGACGGGGCGGGCTTTCGCCCCGCCCATGCCTGCGGGCGAGGCGTTGCCATTGGTTGCATTTGGCGCGCTTCGTGCCACCGCGGCCAGGCCCCGGGGGTGGCCCGGCCGTGCCATCCTCGGCGTTTCACCACGGCCAAGCGGCTCCCCACTTCATGCAACTTCCGCGTCTCACCCTCCAAGGCAAGGCCTTTGCAGCCCTGTCGGCGCTGCTGGTCGTGATGCTGGTGCTGTTCGTGGGCTTCTCGCTGCTGGGGCTGCAGCGGGGGCTGGGCCCCTACGTGGCCGAGGTGGAGTTGGCGCGCATGGACTGGCTGGTGTTCCGCCTGCAGGCCGCGTATGAACAGCAGGGCGGCTGGCAGACACTGCGCGAGCAGCCCGGCCTGTGGCGCGAGCTGCGCCGCCCGCGCAACGTCCAGATGCCGACCTTCGGACCCGCTCCCGTGCCTGCGCCCGAGCCCCTGTTGCTACCCCAGGTCACGCCCGGCACGGCCCCGCCACCGGTGGATGCGCTGTCGCGCCGCCTGGGCGTGGTGGATGGGCAGGGCCGCGTGGTGGCCGGCGCCGCACCCGTGCCCGGCGGTGCGCGGACCGCGCTGCGCGACGGCGAGGGGCGCCTGATCGGCCACCTGGTGCTGGCGCCGCTTGACGGGCTGGAACGCGATGCGGACCGCGCCTTCCTGTCCAAGCAGCTCGGTTTCGTGGTGTGGAGCGGCGTGACGGGCCTGGCGCTGGCGTTGCTGCTGTCCTGGTGGCTGGCGCGGCGCTGGCTGCGCCCCATCGACACGCTGGTGACCGGCGCGCAGGCCATTGCGGCAGGCGAGCTGCACACCCGCGTGCCCGAACAGGCCGACAGCGAGGAATTCGCCCGCCTGATCCACACCTTCAACGCCATGGCCGAGCAGCTTGCGAGCGTCGAGGCCTCGCGCCGCCAGTGGATCGGGGACACCGCGCATGAACTGCGCACGCCGCTGGCCGCGATGCGCGCCGAGATCGAGGCCGTGCAGGACGGCGTGCGCCCGTTCGACGAAAAGACCGCGCGCCGCCTGCACCGCCAGGTGATGCGGTTGATCCAGCTCGTGGGCGATCTGCGCGCCAGCGTGGACATGGCCGGCGACCAGCCCCCGCCCGTCATGAGCGCCGTGCAGCCGCTCGCGCTGCTGCGCGAGGCCATGGCCGGCATGCAGTCGCGCTTCGACCAGACGGGTGTCGCCCTGCAGGCCGCGCCAGACCTGGCCACGCTCGCCAAGCAGCCGCTGCAGGTGCACGGCAACGCACAGCAGTTGCACCGCGTGTTCCTGAACCTGCTGGAAAACAGCCTGCGCTACACCGACCCCGGCGGGCAGCTGCAGGTGTCGGCCAGTGTGCAGCGCAATGGCGGCCCGCCGCGCCTCACGCTGCGCCTGGACGACACGGCGCCCGGCGTGGCGCCGCACGAGCTGCCGCACCTGTTTGAGCGCCTGTACCGTGCCGAGGCCTCGCGCCGCCGCGCCTCGGGCGACCTGGGCGGCTCGGGCCTGGGCCTGGCCATCTGCCGCACCATCGTGCAGGCGCACGGCGGCCAGATCGAAGCCAGCGCCTCGCCGCTGGGCGGTCTGCGCATCACCCTCACGCTGCCTCTACTGGAGAACCCCTCGCCATGACCACGCCCGCACGCATCCTCGTCGTGGAGGACGAGCAGGACATCGCCGACGTGCTGCTGGACTACCTGCGCCACGCGGGCTACGCCCCGGAGCACGCGGCCGACGGCCGCACGGCCCTGCAGGCCCTCACCGCCCCCCAGCCGCCCGACCTGACGCTGCTGGACGTCATGCTGCCCGGCATCGACGGGCTGGAGGTGCTGCGCCAGGCGCGCCGCCACACCGACAACCCCATCGTGGTGATCACCGCCCGCGTGGAAGAAGTGGACCGCCTCATCGGCCTGGAACTGGGCGCGGACGACTACATCTGCAAGCCCTTCTCGCCGCGCGAGGTGGTGGCGCGCGTGAAGGCCGTGCTGCGCCGGCGCGCACCGCCGGCCCAGGCCGCCGCGCAGGCGGAGCTGGCCTACGGCGCGCTGGTGCTGGACGAGGCCCAGCTGCAAGCCACGCTGCACGGCACTCTCGTGGCGCTGACACCGCGCGAATGGCATCTGCTGCGCACCCTGCTGGCACACCCGCGCAGCGTGCTGTCGCGCGCCCAGTTGCTGCAGCACGCCTACCCGGACTCGCCGCAGGAGCCCAACGAGCGCGCCGTGGACAGCCACATCAAGAATCTGCGCCGCAAGCTGCGCAGCGCCGACCCCGCCGGGCACGACTGGATACGCTCGGTCTATGGCGTGGGCTTTGCCTTCGACCCACCCGCGGCGCCGCAGGACGCGCAGGACTGAGCTAGCTCCTTTTTCAATAGCTGCTTGCGCTTACCACAAGCGCCTTTAGGGCACTTTTTGCTTTAAACGCATCCCGGCAGCCACAGCGGCCTACGCCGGGTGGGGACAAGGGTTTGTTACCGAGCGTGACGGCGCCTAGAATGCCGCAGCCGCTGTTCCCGCGCCCGGCGCCCTCACCGACGAACCACCATGCCCGCTCCCCTGCGCTTTTGTGCCGACGTGTCGCTGCAACGTCCCCTGTTGTCGGCGCGCGAGCGCGAGGCCCTGGACCGCAGCCCCTGGTTCTCCACCCTCTCGCCCTCGCTGCGGCACGACATCTTCCGCCTGGGGCACGTGACGCGCCATGCACACGGCGACCTGATCGTCGAGCAGGGCCGCCCCATCCGCGAATGGTTCACCTGCGCCAGTGGCGCGCTGCGCTTTCAACGCACCACGCCCTCCGGCAAGCTGGTCACGCTGGCCTATGTGGAGCCCGGAATCTGGGTGGGTGAGGCCGAGGTGCTCTACGGCCGTCCCTGCACCTACGACGCGCATGCCCATGGCCCCACCACGCTGTTGAGCGTGCCCGAACCCACCTTCCGCACGCTGCTGCAGGAGCATCCCTCGTTCGGCGAGGCGCTGCTCACGCTGCAGGCGTGGAGCATGCGGTCGCTGTATTGCATGATGGAAGACATGGCCACGCTGCCGCTGCGCGCGCGCCTGGCCAAGCAACTGCTACAGCTGCTGCAGCGCTTCGGCCCGCAGCGCACCGAGCCGGGCGAGAGCGTGCCGCTGGGCCTGTCGCTGGCGCAAGACGAGCTGGCCTGCCTGCTGGGCGGCTCGCGCCAGCGCGTGAACGTGGAGCTGAAGTGGCTGGAGCGCGAGGGCCTGATCAGCGTGCGCCCCCGCGGCATCGAGATCCTGGACGCCACCGGCCTGCAGACGCTGGTGGACCAGGCCGCCGCGGACGGCCGAGGCGACGAGTAAGGCGCTCCCCTCTCGCGGCGCACGCCCCCGCGCTCGCCGAATCTCTAGCGCCCCACCATCCGGGCGGGCACCACCCACTCATCGAACTGCGCGGGCGTCACGTAGCCCAGCGCCAGCGCGGCCTCGCGCAGCGTGCTGCCTTCCTTGTGCGCCTTCTTGGCAATCGCCGCGGCCTTGTCGTAGCCGATGTGCGGGTTGAGCGCCGTCACCAGCATCAGCGAGCGCTCCACCAGCTCCGCGATGCGCGCGCGGTTGGGCTCTATCCCCACGGCGCAGTGCTCGTTGAAGCTCACCATGCCATCGGCCAGCAACCGCACGCTCTGCAGGAAGTTGTGCGCCACCAGCGGGCGGAACACGTTCAGCTCGAAGTTGCCACTGGCCCCGCCGATGTTGATGGCCACATCGTTGCCCAGCACCTGGGCGCACAGCATGGTCAGCGCCTCGCACTGCGTGGGGTTCACTTTGCCGGGCATGATGGACGAGCCGGGCTCGTTCTCAGGGATGGTGATCTCGCCGATGCCGCTGCGCGGGCCGCTGGCCAGCCACCGCACGTCGTTGGCGATCTTCGTGAGGCTGGCCGCCAGCGTCTTCAGCGCGCCGTGGGCATGCACCAGCGCGTCCTGCGATGCGAGCGATTCGAACTTGTTGGGCGAGGTCACGAAGGGCTGACCGGTGAACTGGGCCAGCTCCTGCGCCACACGTTCGGCGTAGCCCTCGGGCGCATTCAGGCCCGTGCCCACGGCCGTCCCGCCCAGGGCCAGTTCATGCAGGTGCGGCAGCGCCGCGCGCACGTGGCGCTCCCCATGGGCAAGCTGCGCCACCCAGCCCGAGATCTCCTGCCCCAGCGTGAGCGGCGTCGCATCCTGCAGATGGGTGCGGCCGATCTTCACGATGTCGTCGAACGCCTCGGCCTTGGTCTGCAGGGTGGCGCGCAGCTCCTCCATGGCGGGCAACAGCCGGTGCACCAGCGCCTGCACCGCGGCCACATGCGTGGCGGTGGGGAACACGTCGTTGCTGGACTGGCTCTTGTTCACGTCATCGTTGGGATGTACGAGCCGTGCCTCGCCACGCTCGCCGCCCAACAGCTCGCTGGCGCGGTTGGCCAGCACCTCGTTGACGTTCATGTTGGTCTGGGTGCCCGAGCCGGTCTGCCAGACCACCAGCGGGAACTCGTCGTCGTGCTCGCCCAGCAGCACCTCGTCGGCCGCGGCGACGATGGCGCGCGTCTTGTCCGCACCCAGCAGCCCCAGCGCGTGGTTGACCCGGGCCGACGCGCGCTTGACCTGCGCCAGCGCGCGGATGAGTTCCTGCGGCTGTCGTTCGCCCGAGATGGCGAAGTTCTGCAGCGAGCGCTGCGTCTGCGCGCCCCAGAGCCTGTCGGCCGGCACCTCGATGGGGCCGAAGGTGTCGCGTTCGATACGGGTGCTGGAAGTCATGCAAAGGCCTTTCTGATCCGGGAAGGAGCAACGGAGCGATTTCACCGCAAATGGCCGCACGGCCAGTGAAAGCCCCTGCCGCCACGCCGGGCGGACGGGCGGACGGGCGGACGGGCGGGCGGGACTTTTCCCCTTGCTTTTGCCCTTGCATCAGGCGCGTGCAAGGTGCAGGGCGATAATCGCGGGCGTCCGTTTCACAAGAATCCTCCCCCACATGACCACGACCATCCGGTACAACGACCTTGTGGAGTCCGTAGCTGCCGCGCTGCAGTACATCTCCTACTACCACCCCGCCGACTACATCCAGCACCTGGCCCGCGCCTACGAGCGCGAGCAGAGCCCCGCGGCCAAGGACGCGATGGCGCAGATCCTCACCAACAGCAAGATGAGCGCCACGGGCCACCGCCCGATCTGCCAGGACACGGGCATCGTGAACGTGTTCCTGAAGGTGGGCATGGGCGTGCGCTTCGAGGGCTTCGCCGCCGACCAGAGCCTGGAGGACGCCATCAACGAAGGCGTGCGCCGCGGCTACAACCACCCCGACAACACGCTGCGCGCGTCGGTCGTCGCCGACCCGCAGTTCGCTCGCAAGAACACCAAGGACAACACACCCGCCGTCATCAGCGTGCAGATCGTGCCCGGCGACACGCTGGACGTGACGGTGGCCGCCAAGGGCGGCGGCAGCGAGAACAAGTCCAAGATGGTCATGATGAACCCCAGCGACAACCTGGTGGACTGGGTGCTCAAGACCGTGCCCACCATGGGCGCCGGCTGGTGCCCGCCGGGCATGCTGGGCATCGGCATCGGTGGCACGGCGGAAAAGGCCGTGCTGCTGGCCAAGGAAAGCCTGATGGAAGACCTGGACATGTACGAGCTGCTGGCCAAGAGCCAGCGCGGCGAGAAGCTGGACCAGGTCGAGGAGCTGCGCCTGGAGCTGTACGAGAAGGTCAACGCCCTCGGCATCGGCGCCCAGGGCCTGGGCGGCCTGGCCACCGTGCTGGACGTGAAGATCAAGATGTACCCCACGCACGCGGCCAGCAAGCCCGTGGCCATGATTCCCAACTGCGCGGCCACGCGCCACGCACACTTCGTGATGGACGGCTCTGGCCCCGTCTACATGGACCCGCCGAGCCTGGACCTGTGGCCCAAGGTGGACTGGGCGCCCAACACCGAGACCAGCAAGCGCGTGGACCTCAACACCCTGACCAAGGAAGAGGTCGCGAGCTGGAAGCCCGGCCAGACGCTGCTGCTGAACGGCAAGATGCTCACCGGCCGCGACGCCGCGCACAAGCGCATCCAGGACATGCTGGCCAAGGGTGAGAAGCTGCCCGTGGACTTCACCAACCGCGTGATCTACTACGTGGGCCCCGTGGACCCGGTGAAGGACGAGGCCGTGGGCCCCGCCGGCCCCACCACCGCCACGCGCATGGACAAGTTCACCGACATGATGCTGGAGCAGACCGGCCTGATCGCCATGATCGGCAAGGCCGAGCGCGGCCCGGTCGCCATCGAGTCCATCAAGAACCACAAGAGCGCCTACCTGATGGCCGTGGGCGGCGCCGCCTACCTGGTCAGCAAGGCCATCAAGAACGCCAAGGTGGTGGGCTTTGCGGACCTGGGCATGGAAGCCATCTATGAGTTCGACGTGGTGGACATGCCCGTCACCGTGGCCGTGGACGCGGGCGGCACCAGCGCCCACATCACCGGCCCGGCCGAGTGGCAAAAGAAAATCGCCGCGGGCGAATACAAGGTCGTGCCCATGGTGGCCGCCTGACGGCCTCGCGATGTGAACCGTCCGTGACAAAAACCGCCCTCGGGCGGTTTTTGTTTTTCCAACGGGTAAAGGGCCAGCGCGGCAGGGAACCCCGCTGCCGCCTTGCACTCCCATCTGCATCTCTTCACCGCCTCAGGAGCACCATGACCGCAGAAGAAATCCGCGCCACCCTCACCTTGTGCCTGATGGCCTCGTACGCAGACGGCGAGAAGCACGACCGCGAACGCGAGCAGATCCGCGAGGTCGCGCAAGGCCTTGCGGGCGACGCGCAGGTCAACCTGCCCGGCCTGTACCAGGACGTGCTGCTGCGCCGTGTGCAGCTGCCAGAAGTGCTGGGCCGCCTGGCCTCTCCCGAGTCGCGCCAGCTGGCCTATGAGATGGCCGTGTGCGTGTGCGAAGCCGACGGCCACACCAGCGCCAAGGAAGACGCCTTCCTGGCCCAGGTGCGCCAGGCCTGGGGCCTGGGGGGCGCGCATACCACAGGGGGATTCGATGCCGAGGCCCAGGCCGTGGCCGACGCCCCTTTGCAAGCGCCTCTGCAAGCGCCTCTGCAAACGCCATTGGACGCATCCACTGCGCCTGCGACACCGGCGCCCCACCCCGCCGCTGCGGACGCGTTGCCCTCCACCGCCGCACAGCGCCGCCCCGGCAGCCTGCCGCCCGCCGAGATGGACCGCAAGATCCTGCAGGCGTCGATCATGAACGGCGCCATCGAACTGCTGCCCGAGAATCTGTCCACCCTGGCCATCATTCCGCTGCAAATGCGGCTGGTCTACCAGATCGGCCAGAGCTACGGCTATGAGCTGGACCGCGGGCACATCAAGGACTTCCTCGCGACGCTGGGCGTGGGGCTCACCTCGCAGTACCTGGAGCAGGCAGGCCGCAAGCTGCTCAGCGGCCTGCTGGGCAAGGCCGGCAAGGGCCTGATGGGCGGCCTGGGGCGCCAGGCGGTGAGCAGCAGCATGAGCTTTGCCGCCACCTATGCGCTGGGGCATGTGGCCAACCAGTACTACGCGGGCGGGCGCACCCTGTCCACCGATATGCTCAAGGACGCCTACCAGCACGTGATGCAGGACGGCCAGCAACTGCAGGCGCGCTACCTGCCGCAGATGCAGGCCACCGCGCGCCAGCTCGACACGGCCAAGATCCTCTCCATGGTGCGCGGCGGCTGAGACGCAGGTTGCCGCACCGAGCGCGGGTGACTTGCTACTCTTTCAGGAGCTTCTAGCGCTTGACTGGTAAGCGCTAGAGCCATTTTTTATATAGATCCCGCCCCGCGGCGGCGCTTGGCCCACAGCCCGCCGAACTGGTTGATCACCATGCCCGCCAGCACGCCCAGCGTGCCCATCCATTGCCAGGCCGTGGGACGCTCGCCCAGCAGCAGCATGGCCGACAGCAGCCCCACCACCGGCACCAGCAACGACAGCGGCGCCACGGTGCTGGCGGCGTAGCGCTGCAGCAGACGCGTCCACAGGCCATAGCCCAGCAGGGTGGACAACAGCGCCAGATAGGCCACCACGCCCAGCTCGCGCCCGCCCAGGCCGCGCAACTGTTGCGCCACCGCCTCCGTGCCGTCCACCACGCAGGCCAACAGCAACAGCGGCACGATGGGGAACACGCTGCTCCAGACGATGAAGGACACGGGCTCGTACGGCCCCTGGCGCGCCGCCATGCGCGTGAGCAGGTTGGAGCCCGCCCACATCGCCGCGGCCCCCACGGTGAGCAGGAAGCCCGCCAGGGTCATGCCGGAGGCGCCATCGCCATGCGCCGCGCCGATGAACACCAGCCCGCCGATGGCGATGCACAGGCCCAGCCACTGCCAGCGGTGCGGCGTCTCGCCCAACAAGGCTGCCGCCATGAGCATGGTGATGAAGGCCTGCGTCTGCAGCACCACCGAGGACATTCCCGCCGGCATGCCCAGCTGCATGCCGGTGAACAGCAGGCCGAACTGTCCCACGCCTTGCACCAGGCCATAGGCCGCCATCACGCCCCAGGACAGATGCCGCGGCGGGCGCACGAACAGCAGGAACGGCAGCGACGCCGTCAGGAAGCGCAGCGCGCACAGCACCAGCGGCGACAGCGTGGCCAGGCCCCACTTCATGACGACGAAGTTCAGCCCCCAGACCACAACCACCACCAGCGCCTTGGCCCAGTCGGCCCGCGACAGCGACGTGCTCATGCGCGGACTGCCGGCGCGGCGCGGCTCAACTGCCCGCCACCTTCATGCGGTTGATGAGGATGGAGCCCACCGTCTTGGCACCATAGGTGTAGGCGTCGGCACCCACGGCCTCGATGCCGCGCAGCATGTCCTTGAGGTTGCCGGCGATGGTGATCTCGTGCACCGGATAAGCGATGCGGCCGTTCTCCACCCAGAAGCCGCTGGCGCCGCGCGAGTAGTCGCCCGTCACGTAGTTCACGCCCTGGCCCATGAGCTCGATCACGAACAGGCCCGTGCCCAGCTTTTGCAGCATGGCGTCCAGGTCGTCGCCGGGCTTCGTAAGGCGCGACGACAGCACCAGGTTGTGCGAGCCGCCGGCGTTACCGGTGGTCGGCATGCCGAGCTTGCGCGCCGAATAGGTGCTGAGGAAATAGCCCTGCACGCGGCCCGCCTCCACCACCTGGCGCGGTGCCACGCGCACGCCCTCGTCGTCGAACGGCGAGCTGCCCTTGCCGCCCAGGATGAACGGGTCCTCGGCCACGTCGATGTGCTTGGCGAACACCTGCTTGCCCAGCGAACCGACGAGGAAGCTGCTCTTGCGGTACAGCGCGCCGCCGCTCACGGCCTGCACGAAGCCGCCCAGCAGGCCGGCGGCCAGGGGCGACTCGAACAGCACCGGGCATTCGGTGGTGGGGATCTTGCGGCTGCCCAGGCGGCTCAACGCGCGCTGGGCGGCGTAGCGGCCCACGGCCTCGGGCGCGGCCAATTCGCGCGCGTCGCGCATGGAGCTGTACCAGGCGTCGCGCTGCATCTCGGCATTGCGCCCCGGCAGCGAGGCGATGGGCGCCACCGAGATGCTGTGGCGCGAACTGGCGTAGCCGCCGCGAAAGCCGCGTGTGTGGGCGCTGAAGAAATGGCTCTGCTGCGCCGACACGCCCGCGCCTTCGCTGTTGGTGATGCGTTTGTGGGTCTTGAAGGCGGCGGCCTCGCACTCCAGCGCGAGAAGCGCGGCCTCTTCGCTGGTGATGGCCCAGGGGTGGAACAGCTGCAGGTCGCGGTGCGTTTCCTGTGGCGCGATGTCGGCCGCGTCGGGCAGGCCGGCCACCGGGTCCTCGGCGGTGAAGCGGGCGATGTCGTAGGCCGCCTGCACCGTGCGCTCCACGGCGGCCAGCGAGAAGTCGGACGTGCTCGCATTGCCACGGCGGTGGCCCACGTACACCGTCACGCCCAGCGACTTGTCGCGGTTGCGCTCCACCGTCTCCAGCTCGCCCTTGCGTACGTTCACCGACAGGCCGCAGCCTTCCGAGGCGTCCGCCCCCGCGTCGGTAGCACCCAACTTCTTGGCATGGGCCAGAGCATGGTCCACCAGGCCTTCAAAGAACTCTCGGGTATAGCTGAAGCCGCTGTCGGGCTGGGAAGAAGTGCCGCTGGCGGCGCGGTTGCTGGATGTATTCATAGCGGCGGCTATGATACTTGCCGACCCGCGCCGCCGCGCGGCAGGCGCCATTGCCGCTGCGCCGCGCAGGGCCTGTTTCCGCCCCCAGCACACCCATGTCACGCAAACCCAAAAAAGGCTATTTTGTGAAGGGCCATTTCGTTGCCGAAGGCAGCGAGATGGACCTACAGCTCAAGGCCGAACTCAAAGGCACCGACGGTGCCACCAAGACCGACCTCAAGCGCGAGATGGAGGCGCTGCAGGACCTGGGCTCCGAGCTGCTCACGCTGCGCAGCGACCTGTTCGCGCGCCTGGACCTGCCTGAAAAGCTCCAGGATGCATTGGCCGAGGCCCGCCGCATCACCAACTTCGAGGGCAAGCGCCGGCAGATGCAGTTCGTGGGCAAGCTCATGCGCAAGCTGGAAGAAGACACCGTAGCGGCCATCCACGCCGCGCTGGACGAACAGCGCAACGGCTCCGCCGCCGAGAAGCTGGCACTGCACCAGGCCGAGCACTGGCGCGACCGCCTCATTGCGGACGACAATGCGCTGGCGGCATGGCTGGAGCAGTTTCCGCGCACGGACACGCAGCAGATCCGCGCGCTGATTCGCCAGGCGCGCAAGGATGCGCCGTCCGACCATGAGGCCCGGTTGGCCCAGTCGCAGGGCGAGGCTCCGCGCAAGGGGCGCGCCTACCGCGAACTGTTCCAGCTGGTGCGCCACCAGATGACCGAAGCGGCCGCCCTGGCCGTGCATGAGGAGCGCGAAGACGATGCCTGACACCCACAAAGCCCCGTCCTACGAGCCGGTCAAGATCGGCATCGTCTCCATCAGCGACCGCGCCAGCAGCGGCACGTACGAAGACAAGGGCCTGCCCGCCCTGCACGACTGGCTCAAGCGCGCGCTGCACAACCCGATTGCTTTCGAGCCGCGCCTGATTCCCGACGAGAAAGAGCGCATCAGCGCCACGCTGGTCGAACTGGTGGATGCCGGCTGCAGCCTGGTGCTGACCACCGGCGGCACTGGCCCCGCGCTGCGCGACGTGACGCCCGAGGCCACGTTGGCCGTGGCCGACAAGGAGATGCCGGGCTTTGGCGAGCAGATGCGCCAGATCTCGCTGACGTTCGTGCCCACGGCCATCCTGTCGCGCCAGGTGGCGGTGATTCGCGGCCAGAGCCTCATCATCAACCTGCCGGGCCAGCCCAAGGCGATTGCCGAGACGCTGGAGGGCCTCAAGGACGACAGCGGCGCACAGCGCGTGCCGGGCATCTTCGCCGCCGTGCCCTACTGCATCGACCTGATCGGCGGGCCCTACCTGGAGACACGCCCCGAGGTCTGCAAGGCCTTCCGCCCCAAGACCGCCGTGCGCCCCCAGCGCTGAGCGCGCCGCCCCGCCACGGGGCCGTGCCATGCTGCCCACCGATCGTCCTGCCGCGTCTTCGCGCCCCCGCGCAGGCCACACGTTCCTGGCCGGCCTGGCCATCGCCGGCCTGCTGGTTCCCGAGGCGGTGGCGTACGCCGCCATCGCCGGCGTACCGCCGGCCCATGCGCTGGTGGCCGCGCTCGTCGGGCTGCTCGTCTATCCGTTCATCGGCACCAGCCGCTTCGCCACGCTCTCGGTCACGTCGTCGGCCGCGGCGATCTTCGCGTCCGTCGTGGCGGCGGAAGGCACGGGCGGCGCGTTTGCGCTGGTCGGTGTCACCGGCGGACTGTTCATCGTGGCGGCGCTCGCGCGCGCCGACTTCCTGGCGGCGTTCGTCTCGCGCCCCGTGCTGCGCGGCTTTGCGTGGGCGCTCGCGGTCACCATCGTCGTCAAGCAACTGCCCGGCCTCACGGGCGTTCCGGCCCAGGGCACGCACACGCCCGGCCTGCTGTGGGACTGGCTGGGCGGGCTCGGCAACGCACAGGGTCTGACGGCAGCGCTGGGCTGCGGCGCGCTGGCTCTGTGGCTGGCGCTACAGCGCGCCCAGGCGCGGCATGCCTGGGTGCAGCCCTCGGTGCTGGTGCTGGCGCTGGGCATCGCGCTGTCCGCGGCGCTGCCTTTGGCGGCGCACGGCGTGGTGCTGGTGGGGCCGGTCACGCTGCAGGGGCTGCAGTGGGGCTGGCCGCGGCTGGACTGGGACCACTGGGTGCGCGCCGCCCAGGTGGCGCCGGCGCTGATGATGATCCTGTTCGCCGAGTCGTGGGGATCGGCCCGCTCCCTGGCCCTGCAAGCGGGCGACCGCGTGCACGCGCGGCGCGAGATGCTGGCCCTGGGCGCCGCCAACATCGGCAGCAGCCTGCTGCAGGGCCTGCCCGTGGGCGCAGGCTTCTCGGCTTCGTCGGCCAACTACGAGGCTGGGGGGCACAGCCGATGGACGGGCCTCGTCGCCGCAGCGGCGATTGCGTTGGCGCTGGGATTGGCGCAAGGCGCACTGGCGCTTGTGCCGCTGCCGGTGCTGTCTGCGGTGGTGATCGGCATCCTGTCGCACAAGCTGGGCCCGCGCCCCTTGTGGGCCACGCTGCGCTGGAATGGCGACGCCTGGATGGCATTGGCCGCCGCGGCCGGCGTGTTGGTGCTGGGCGTGCTGTTCGGCATGCTGCTCGCGGTGGGGCTTTCGCTGCTGCTGGCGCTGCGCCGCTTTGCGCAGCCGGCCGCCAGTGAGCTGGGCCGCCTGCCGGGCACGCATGATTTCGTCGCGCTCAAGCTGCACCCGCAGGCGCAGCGCACGCCGGGCGTGCTGGTGCTGCGGCCGGACGAACCGCTGTTCTTTGCCAATGCCGAGGCCATGGCGCATATCGTGGCCACGCACGCAGGAGCCCAGGGCGTGCGCGCCGTGGTGCTGAGCGTGGAGTCCAGCGACGATATGGACGTGACCACGCTGGAGGCCCTGCAGGAGTTGCAGGCCCATCTGGCGCGCCGGGGACTGGCCCTGCTGCTCGCGCGCATCAAGGACCACCCGCGTGCCGCGCTTCAGCGCGCCGGGCTCACGCATATTCCGCTGTTCTGGAGCGTGGACGACGCCGTGGGCGCGGCACAGGGCATGGCCATACCCGAGCAGTCCACTCAACCGTAGCCCCGCCGCCGCATCCCCGGCGTAATGTAGCGGCTTCACCCCGCAAAGGAGCCCCGCATGACCGCCATGATGAAAGCCGCTGTCTTCGTCGAAAAAGGCCGCATCGAACTGGCCGACAAGCCCATTCCCGACGTGGGACCCAACGACGCGCTGGTGCGCATCACCACCACCACCATCTGCGGCACCGACGTGCACATCCTCAAGGGTGAATACCCGGTGGCCAAGGGCCTGACCGTGGGCCATGAGCCCGTGGGTGTGATCGAGAAACTGGGCAGCGCCGTGCAGGGCTACCAGGAAGGCCAGCGCGTGATCGCCGGCGCCATCTGCCCCAACTTCAACAGCTACGCGGCGCAGGACGGCTATCCCAGCCAGGACGGCAGCTACCTGGTGCCGCGTGGCCTGTGCGGCTGCCACGGCTACAAGGCCACGGCCGGCTGGCGCTTTGGCAACCTGATCGACGGCACCCAGGCCGAGTACGTGCTGGTGCCCGATGCCCAGGCCAACCTGGCGCCCATTCCCGACGGGCTGACCGACGAGCAGGTGCTGATGTGCCCGGACATCATGTCCACCGGCTTCAAGGGCGCGGAGAACGCCAACATCAAGATCGGCGACACCGTGGTGGTGTTCGCACAAGGTCCCATCGGCCTGTGCGCCACCGCCGGCGCGCGCCTGCTGGGTGCCACCACCATCATCGCCGTGGACGGCAACGACGACCGCCTGGCGGTTGCGAAGAAGATGGGCGCCGACGTGACGCTGAACTTCCGCAACGTGGATGTGGTGGAGGAGGTGATGAAGCTCACCGGCGGCAAGGGTGCTGACGGCTCCATCGAGGCACTGGGCACGCAGGCCACGTTCGCCCAGGCCATGAAGGTGCTCAAGCCCGGCGGCACGCTGTCCAGCCTGGGGGTGTACTCGGAAGATCTGTCGATCCCGCTCGCGCAGTTCGCTGCGGGCCTGGGCGACCACACCATCCGCACCGCGCTGTGCCCCGGCGGCAAGGAGCGCATGCGCCGCCTGATGAACGTGATCGCCGCCAACCGCCTGGACCTGGGGCTGCTGGTGACGCACCAGCGCAAGCTGGACGACATCGTGGAGGCCTACGACCTGTTTGCGCACCAGCGCGACGGGGTGCTCAAGATCGCCATCAAGCCTCACTGAGGCGAGCCAACGCCCATCAGGGGAAATAGGCCGCTAGCGCTTATACATCAAGCGCTGGCAGCTACTAAATTAGGAGCACCCACCCAACAAAAGGCCCCGGCGGCCCTTCCTCGGGCTCAGAACCCGCGCATCTGCCCCACTCGCCCCAGGGAGCCCGCGAGGAGCGCAGGGTATTGATGGGCGCCGCCGCATCCTCATAGCCCAGCGCCACGCCAAAGGCCACGCGGTACGGCTCGGGCAGTCCCAGCTGCTGCTGCAGCGTGCCGGCATAGCGGCGCCAGAAGCCCTGGGCGCAGGTGGCCAGCCCATGCTGCACCGCCAGCAGCATCAGCGACTGCAGGTAGATCCCCAGATCAGCCCATTGCGGCTGACCCATGCGCTCGTCCACGCACACGAAGATGCCCACGGGCGCGCCAAACAGCTCGGCATTCTTGGCCAGCTGCTGCAGGCGCCCGGCCTTGTCCTCGCGCGGAATGCCGATGCTGCGGTACAGGTCTTCGCCGTTGGCGAAGCGGCGTGTGCGGTAGGGCTCCCACAGGCCCGGCGGGTAGGACTGGTTGTCCGGTCCTTCCTCGGGTTGCGCCTGGGCGACGACCGCCAGCAACTCCTGCAGCAGCGCGCCCGTGAGGGCCACCACGCGCCAGGGCTGCAGATTGCCGCCGGAGGCCGCCTGTGCGGCTTCTTGAAGAATCGTCTGCACAGTCGCTGCGGGGGGCGCGTCGGGCAGGAAGGCGCGCACCGAGCGGCGCGCACGCAGGGCCTGGGTAACTTCCATGGGGTTGTTTACTTGCCAATGATGTCGTTGAGCTTGGCCGCCTGGAATTGCTCGCAGCGCACGGCCTCGTCGGGTACGCAGCCGCCGCTTTGCGGGGTGGACCTGGAGAGCTTTTCAATGGCCTGCCACAGCAGTGCGATCTGGTGCTCCTGCGTGGCGGCGGAATCGATCAGGCCGCGCATGGCCTGGGTCAGCGGGTCGTCCTGCAGGGAGGTCACGCCGTAGGCGCTGAACTTGGCCTCCTCGGGCTTGTGCGGCTCGGTCACATCGGCGCTCTGGCCTTCCTTGGACGGAATGATGCGCGCGGGGATGCCCACGGCCGTGGCACCCGCCGGCACCGGCTTGATGACCACGGCGTTGCTGCCGATCTTGGCCCCATCGCCCACCTCGAAGCCGCCCAGCACCTTGGCGCCCGCGCTCACCACCACGTTCTTGCCCAGCGTGGGATGGCGCTTGGTGCCCTTGTAGAGCGAGGTTCCGCCCAGCGTCACGCCCTGGTAGATGGTGCAGCCGTCGCCGATCTCGGCGGTCTCGCCCACCACCACCCCCATGGCGTGGTCGAAGAAAACCCGCTCGCCGATCTTGGCGCCCGGGTGGATCTCGATGCCCGTGAACCAGCGCGCAAAGTGCGAGATGAAGCGCCCCAGCCACTTGAAACCGTTCGTCCAGCACCAGTGCGCCGGCCGGTGCAGCCAGATGGCGTGCAGGCCGGGATAGCAGGTAATGACCTCCCAGGTGCTGCGCGCAGCCGGGTCGCGTTCGAGGATGCACTGGACGTCGGATCGCAGGCGGGCAAGCATGAAGGGCAATGGTGTAACGAGAAGCTTGGCAGTCTAGCGGTTTGCCTGCGCGGCCTGCAGCATGGATTTGGCGACACCGCGCAGGATGTGGATTTCCTCCTGCGTGAGTTGCGCGCGGTTGAAAAGCTGGTTCAAGCGCGGCATGAGCTTCTTGGGCGCGGCCGGGTCCAGAAAGCCGATGCCCGTGAGCGCCTGCTCCCAGTGCGCCAGCATGCCGGCCACCTGCGCGGCGTCCGCGCGCTCGCCCTGAGGGGCGGATTCCTGCACCGCAAAGCCCTCCCCACGGGTGGCGAGGGCCTGCCGCCATTCATAGGCGATGACCTGTACCGCCGCGCCCAGGTTGAGCGAGCCGAACTGCGGATTGGTGGGAATGCTCAGCGCCACATGGCAGCGGTACACATCCTCGTTGGCCATGCCAAAACGCTCGGAGCCGAACAGGAAGGCCACGCCAGTTTCCGGCGACGGGTTTCTAGCCAAATCAGCCCCTGGCGCTTTGCCATCAAGCGCTGACAGCTCATTATTCAATAGCATCTCGAAATGCTGGCGCGGCGTGCGCGTGGGCGGGCCGAAGTCGCGCGGCGTCATCGCCGTGGCACACAGGTGGCTCACGCCCTCCAGCGCCTCGTCCAGCGTGGCGACGATGCGGGCATGGGCCAGCACGTCCAGCGCGCCGCTGGCCCGCTGGATGGTCTCCTCCTTGCGCAGCACGTTGGGCCAGCGCGGTGCGACCAGCACCAGGTCATCGAAACCCATGGTCTTCATGGCGCGGGCCGTGGCGCCCACGTTGCCGGCGTGGCTGGTCTGGATCAGGATGAAGCGGGTTCTCATGGCGCGAAGTGACTCGGGAGCAAGCCTGCCATTGTCGCCGCTGCTGCAAAGCGCCCGAAGGCCCGCGCGTGCAAGCCCGGAGGGTGATGGGTAAAATGCCCGTTTTGCGCCCGCATCGCCGGCTGCGCGCCCCGCGGCCACCAGCCGCCCCGCTCCTTCGTCACAATCCAATGTCGTCCAATCTGCACCCCATGCTCAACGTGGCCATCAAGGCCGCTCGCGCCGCCGGCGCCATCATCAACCGCGCGGCCCTTGACGTGGAGGCCGTGCGTATTTCGCAAAAGCAGATCAACGACTTCGTGACCGAGGTGGACCATGCCGCCGAGCAGGCCATCATCGAGACGCTGCTCACCGCCTACCCCGGCCACGGCATCCTGGCCGAAGAATCGGGTTCGGAGCACGGCTCCAAGCATTCCGAATACGTCTGGATCATCGACCCGCTGGACGGCACCACCAATTTCATCCACGGCTTTCCCGTGTACTGCGTGAGCATCGCCCTGGCCGTGCGCGGCAAGGTCGAGCAGGCCGTGGTGTACGACCCCTCGCGCAACGACCTTTTCACCGCCACGCGCGGGCGCGGCGCCTTCCTGAACGAGCGCCGCATCCGCGTGAGCAAGCGCACGCGCCTGGGCGAATGCCTGATCTCCACGGGCTTCCCCTTCCGCCCCGGCGACAACTTCAAGCAATACCTGAACATGATGGCCGAGGTGATGCCCCGCACCGCGGGCCTGCGCCGCCCCGGCGCTGCCGCGCTGGACCTGGCCTATGTGGCCGCCGGCTACACGGACGGCTTCTTCGAGAGTGGCCTGTCGATCTGGGACGTGGCCGCGGGCGGCCTGCTGGTGACCGAGGCCGGAGGTTTGGTGGGCAACTTCACGGGCGAGGCCGACTACATGGAGCAGCGCGAATGCCTGGCCGGCGCGCCACGCATCTATGGCCAGCTGGTGACTCTGCTGGGCAAATACAGCAAGTTCGCCAGCGCGGGCGACAAGGCCGCGGTGCGCCAGGCCGCCGAGGTCACGGAAGTCGCTGGCGTGGCCGACGACGAGGCGGCCGCGCAGTCGCCAGACGACGCCACGCCCACCGCACCGGACAGCGCCGCCGAGGACACCCAGACCCGCCCCACGGCCGCGCCGTAATCCTCACACTCATAAAACAATAGCTGCCCGCGCTTGCTGCAAGCGCCTTAGCAGCTATTTTTTATGAGAGCTGCGGCAGCACTTCAATGGGGATCGGGGTAGCGCTGTGCGATGCCGCGGAAGTCGTCGGCCAGTTCCACGAACGCATCCACCATGTCCGGGTCGAAGTGCGTGCCCCGCCCCTTGAGGATGATGGTGCAAGCCTGTTCGTGGGAGAACGCCGGCTTGTACACGCGCTTGCTGATGAGTGCGTCATACACGTCGGCCACGGCCATCAGGCGCGCAGACACGGGAATGGCGTCGCCCTTGAGGCCTTCGGGGTAGCCCGATCCGTCCCACTTCTCCTGGTGGCTGTACGCGATCTCCTTGGACACGCTGAGGAAGGCCACGCGCATGCCCAGGCGCTGCTCGGCATCCTCGATGGCCTTGCGCCCCAGCGTGGTGTGGGTCTTCATGATCTCGAACTCCTCCACCGTGAGCTTGCCCGGCTTGAGCAGGATGCTGTCGGGGATGCCGATCTTGCCGATGTCGTGCAGCGGCGCCGACTTGTACAGCAGGTCGATCATGCGGTCGTTCAAGGCCGCCTCGAAGCGCGGGTGGTGGCGCAGAAGCTCAGCCAGGGCCTTGACGTACAGCTGCGTGCGGCGGATGTGGTTGCCGGTTTCGTTGTCGCGCGTCTCGGCCAGAGAAGTCATCGCCATGATGGTCACGTCCTGGATCGCCTGCACCTCCAGCGTGCGCATCGCCACCTCGCGCTCCAGGTAGGCGCTCTTGTCGCGCAGGAAGTCGGCCGTGGCCTTGAGCGCCAAGTGCGTGGCCACGCGCGCCAGCAGGATGGAGGGGCTGATGGGCTTGGTGATGTAGTCCACCGCCCCCAGCGCCAGCCCTTCGCGCTCGTCGTCGGGATCGGAGCGTGCGGTGAGAAAGATCACCGGAATGTGACGCGTGGCCTCGTTGGCCTTGAGGCGCCGGCAGACCTCGTAGCCGTCGATGCCGGGCATCATGATGTCCAGCAGCAGCAGGTCGGGCGGAGCGTCGGACTGCGCGATTACCAGGGCCTTCTCACCGCTGGCCGCCACCTTGACGCGGTAATGCCCCTGCAGCAGTCCGGCCATGAGCGTCAGGTTGTCGGGCGTGTCGTCCACTACCAGCACGGTGGCGATGGGCTTGTCGACCAGGCGGTCCGGAGCGGCGTTCACGTAGCGTTGCTGATCCATGGGAAGTCCTGCCAAAGAGTTGGTGGGATGGGGCGTCATTCCGCCGGGGCCGCCGGGCATGCCTCCAGCCGCCGCAGCGCGTCGTCATAGGCAAAGCTGCGCACGCTGCGCTCCAGCGCATCGAAGTCCGCACCCAGCAAGTCGGCCAGCCCAGCCGCGTTGCGCTGGAGGTAGTCGCCTGCGGCCGGGTCGTCCGCGCGCAGCAGCGTGCGCAGCCCGCGCAGCAGCTGGGCGGGCGTCTGCGGCGGCACGGTGGCCTCGCGAGCGCCCGCGCCCGGGGCCTGCCGGGTCCAGGCACCCAACGCCTGCAGCAAAGGCGCCATATGCTCTGCCAGGGCCGCCAGCAGGGGCTGGAGCGTTTCTGCCGGCGCCTGAGAGCGCAGCGCCTGCTCCAGTGCCTGCGCATGCCGCGACACCGGCTGCGCACCGAGGTTGGCGGCCACCGAGCGCAGCGTGTGTGCGGTGCGCTCGGCCAGTGCCCAGTCCTCCGCCTGTATGGCCGCCTGCAGGTTCTGGACGACGTCACTCTGACTCAGCGCGAAGCGCTGCAACAGTTCGGCGTACAGCCCCGGCTTACCCGAAGCCCGCTTCAGGCCCAGCGCGGTATCCAAGCCCGGCACGCCCTGTGGCAGGGCAGGCGCGAATGCCGATGCTAGCGGCGCGTTCGCCGGGGGTGCGGGCGAGTGCGACGCCGCCTCGGGGCGCGGCGACAGCCAGCGCACCAGCGTGGCCCACAGCACGTCGGGGTCGATGGGCTTGGGCACGTGGTCGTTCATGCCCGCGGCAAAGCAGCGCTCCCGGTCGGCCTGCATGGCATTGGCAGTCATGGCGATGATCGGCAGGCCGGCGTGGCGTGGGTCGGCACGCAGTTGCCGCGTGGCCGTTTCGCCATCCATCACGGGCATCTGCATGTCCATGAGCACCACGTCGTACCGGCGCCGGTCGATGCACGCGATGGCCTCCTGGCCGTTGGACGCCACATCCACCTGCATGCCCGCATCGCGCAGCAGCTCCTGCGCCACGATCTGGTTGAGCTCGTTGTCTTCCACCAGCAGCACCACCGCACCGCGCAGCACGGCGGGTGCGGCGCCAGACGGAGACCGCGGCAGCGGATGCACGTCCCACGCCTGGGCCAGCGGCTGCATGAGCGTGTCGAACAGCACCGACGCGCTCACCGGCTTGACGAGCACGTTGTCGATCCCCTCGCTGCGCGCGGCGTCCATCACCTCGTCGCGCCCGTGCGCCGTGACCATCAGCATCTGCGGGATATGCGCAAGGCCCAGCCCGCGAATGCGGCGCGCCAACTCGATCCCGTCCATGCCCGGCATGTGCCAATCCAGCAGCAGCAGGCCGTAGGGACGCTGCTCGGCCACCGCGTCGCGCAGTGCCTGCAGCGCCTGCACGCCCGAGTGCACCTGCGTGGCCTGAAGGCCCATGGTCTGCAGCATGTCCACCAGCACCTGGGCGGCGGTGTGGTTGTCGTCCACCACCAGCACCCGGCTGCCACGCCAATCGCTGCGCAACAGCGCACGGGGCAGCGGCTCGCCCCGCGTCAGCGGCACGATGATCCAGAAGGCCGAGCCCTGCCCTGGTTCGCTGCGCACGCCCACTTCGCCGCCCATGAGTTCGGCCAGGCTCTTGCTGATCGCCAGGCCCAGGCCCGTGCCGCCGTAGCGGCGGGTGGTGGAGGTGTCGGCCTGCTCGAAGCTCTGGAACAGCCGCTGCATCTGCTGCGGCGCGATGCCGATGCCGGTGTCGCGCACTTCGAAGCGCAGCAGCACGCGCGCGCCCTCGTCGCGCTCCAGCCGCACCAGCAGATGGATCTCTCCTTGCTCGGTGAACTGAACGGCGTTATTGGCAAAGTTGATGAGGATCTGCCCCAGGCGCAGCGCGTCGCCCACCAAGTGCTGCGGCACGTCGGGTGCCACGTCCAGCACCAGCTCCAGCCCCTTGGCCGCCGCCTTGAAGCCCACCACGTCGGCCACGCCTTCCAGCATACGATCCAGCGCGAAGGGGCTGCGCTCCACCACGAGCTTGCCGGCCTCGATCTTGGAGAAGTCCAGGATGTCGTTGATCACGCCCAGCAGATGCTGGCCCGCCTGCTGCATGCGCACCACGTAGCCGCTTTGGCGCGCATCCAGCCCCGACTTGAGGGCCAGGTGCGACATGCCGATGATCGCGTTGAGCGGCGTGCGGATCTCATGGCTCATGTTGGCCAGGAAACGCGACTTGAGCGCCGCCGTCTCCTCGGCCAGTTCCTTGGCGCGGCGCAGTTCCACTTCGGCGCGCTGGCGGTCGGAGACGTCCACGAAGGTGCCGATGACTCCGCCCGCCGAGCCGTCCGGGCGGTTGAACCCATGCAGCCAGAACATCGTGTGATGCACCAGTCCATCGGCATACGGCATGACCACCTCGCGGTGCACGGACTGCGCGCCCCGCAGCGCGGCCTCGGTATCCGCGTGCAGGCGTTCGCGCTCCAGCATGGGCAGGAACTCCAGGTCCAGCACCGTCTTGCCGATGAAGTCTTCCGTATGGATGTCGAAGGCCTGGACATAGGCCCGGTTGAAACCCAGGTAGCGCCCCTTCGCGTCTTTGTAGAAGAGCGGTACCGGAATGGCATCGATCAGCGCCTGCTGGAAGGCGAGCTGCTCGGCCACGCGCGCCTCCAACATCTTCTGGTCATGCACATCCACCTGCACGCCGATGATGCGCGCGGCCTGTCCTGCTTCGTCGCGCACCACGCGCGCGGTACACAGGATCCAGCGCGTACTGCCATCGGCGCGCACGATGCGCCAGGAATCGCGCAGACGGCCGCCGCCCTCGCCGGCCTGTGCCTGCGCCAGCAGGCCTTGCACGCGCGCACGGTCTTCGGGATGGATCACATCCATCCACGCCTGGAACGGCCTCTCTGCGGCATGCCCGTCCTTTTGCGCCGGCAGCGACGCCGCGCCATACAGCTGCTCCAGCTGGGGCGACCACACCATGCGCTGCGTCAGCAAGTTGTAGTCGAACACGCCGATGTGCCCCGCCTCCTGCGCCAGCTCCAGCCGCGCGTTGGCTTCGCGCGTGGCAGCCTCTGCGCGCTGCGCCTCGGTCACGTCCTCGATCACCCACAGCGATGCGATCTGCACGCCTTCCATCTTCAGCCCGCGGCCCGCCATGCGCGCCGTGAACGACGTGCCGTCCGGACGCCGCAGCACGGCCTGCTCGCGCACCGAGCCACCGGCCAGAAGCATGGGAACGGTCCGTGCGGTGAAGGCGCCGTAGCCGGCCTCGCCTGCGAACAGCTCCTGTACCGGGGTTCCCGCCAGGGCATCGTCCGAGGAGCGCAGCAGTTCCGCCAGGGCGCGGTTGAACTGCCGTATCTGCCCGTCGCAGACGAGCACGATGGGCGGCGCGTTGTCAAAAAGCGCTGTCTGTTGTTCCAGCAGTTCGCTCAGGCGGCGCTCACGCCGCTCCAGCTCTTGCGCGCCCTCGATGCGTGCGGTCACGTCCTGCAGCAGCCCCACGATCGCGATGCGCCGGCCCTTGGCGTCGAACACCGGCGACAGCGTGGCTTCCTCGTGGTACAGGGTGCCGTCCCGGCGCCGGTTCACGAAGCGTCCGCGCCAGGAATGGCCGGCCAGCAACCGGCTCCACATGTCCCGGTAAGTACCGGCGGGCGTGTGTTCGCTGGCGGCTATCGACGGCTTGCGCCCGCGCACTTCACCCAGCATGTAGCCGGTGTTGCGTTCGTACTGGGGATTGACCCACGCGATCACCCCTTCCGCATCGGTGATGACGATGGAAATGGGGCTGTTCTCCAGTGCCGCGCCCAGCACGGAAAAGCGCTGCATGCTCTCCGCCAGGCGGCGCCGGTTGCGCAGCGCGTCCAGCGCCATGGCGCCCACGAGCGCGAAGAGCGCGAACGCGCCCCCTCCCACCATCCAGCGCAACCCCATGGGCATGATGGCACTCATGTCGTCCAGCAACACCAGCTGCCAGGGGCCCGCAGGGTCCTTCCAGTCCACGGCGCGGCGGCCCACGGCATAGCGCACGCCGTCGATCAGCGCTTCGCGGGAGTCGATGGAAAACGGCAGGGCCGACACCAGCCCGTTGTCGAAACGGCTGCCAAACTGGCGCGTGCTGCGCACCGCGTCGATGCGTTCCTGCGTCAGGGGCGCGGCCATGGCGTAGAGCCACTCCGGACGGGTGGAAGAGAACACCACGCCCTGCGGCGACATCAGCAGCACGGGATGCCCCGCCCGCGTGAGCAGGCGGTCGAAATGGGAGAACCCCACCTTGACGGTAACCACACCGATGACGGGACTGGACGGGGTATCGCTCTCATACAGCGGCGCTGCGTAATAGAGGCCGCGCTCCTGCGACGTGCCGCCCAGGGCGGCATATACGGACGCATTGCCCTGCAGGGCCTGCTGAAAATAGGGCCGATGTCCCAGCTGCGCACCGGTCGTGCGGTTGCCGGCGGTGTCATGCGCTACCACCGTGCCGTCGCGCGCGATCACGTAGGCGCCATCCACCATGAAGCGGCCGCGGATGACGCCCAGGCGCGCCAGCACCGGCGGCGCATCGTAGGGCAGAAAGCCCTGCGCGGCAGCCTTGAGCGACGGCTCGCTCAAGCCAAGCAAGGTAACCATCCCCAGCAGCGGGCCGTTGCTGCTCTCGCCCAGCAGCGTCTGCTCCATGCCTTCCAGCAGCTGATTGCGTTCGTGTTGGCGCTGTTCCGAGCGCACCAGCGCGATCGCTTCCACTGCCAGCCAGGCACCCAGCGCCGCCAGCACGAGCACCCATACGGCGCCCCGCAGCCACCGGCCCTGGGGGTCGCGCAGCGAATCGCGCAGAACAGCCAGCCGTTCCTTGCGCTCAGGCATGGCCGTCATGCCTGCCAAGGGGCCGAGCGACCAGCCACACGTCGGGGGAGCTTTTCAAGGAAACCTCCATCAGCCCCGTGCTTCGGGGGTCGGTGCAAGATGCGTCACAGACGCGTGGCGCGCCGTGATCCAGTGGGTGCGCGGAGTATGTCAAAACGTAACCATTTTCGCCATCCTGCATGACACTTATCCACCACCTGCCAACAGCAGCGTACCAGCATGTAACAGCGGGAGCGTGTGACCTTTCTGCCCAGTACGATGGCCCGGATCACGCCACCACCAAGGAGACCCCGATGCGACCGTACCTGCGCGCCCAACGTATGACCGCCTCTGTCGTCGCTGCCCTCGCGGTGGTGACGCTGGCGGCCTGCTCCAGCCCCCCCGCCGCATTCCACTACCAGGTGCCGCAACAGCCCGAGGGCTCTTCCGGCTACACGGAGAAGCCCGGCTGGGCTACCGAGCGCTTCGCGGTGGCAGCCGCCAATCCGCTGGCGACCGACGCCGGCTACCAGGTGCTGAAGGCAGGCGGCTCGGCGCTGGATGCGGCCATCGCGGTACAGATGGTGCTTACCCTCGTGGAACCGCAGTCCAGTGGCATCGGCGGCGGCGCGTTCCTGCTGCACGCGGCTGGCAGCAAGGTCGAGGCCTACGACGGGCGCGAGACCGCCCCCGCGGCCGCCACGGAGAACCTGTTCATTGGCGCCAATGGCAAGCCCATGGCCTTCCATGACGCTGTGGTGGGCGGGCGCTCGGTCGGCGTGCCGGGTACGGTGCGCATGCTGGAGCAGGCCCACAAGGAACACGGCAAGCTTGCCTGGGCCACACTGTTCGAGCCCGCCATCCAGTTGGCGGAACAGGGCTTCAAGGTCAGTGCGCGCCTGCACACCTTGCTGGCCAATGAGAAGTTCCTCGCGCAGGACCCCGTGGCGCGTGCCTATTTCTTCGATGCCGCCGGCCAACCCTGGCCCGTGGGGCACACGCTCAAGAATCCTGAGCTGGCGAGCGTGCTGCGTGCCATAGCCAGGAACGGCTCCAAGGCGCTGCTGGAAGGGGAAGTGGCCCAGGCCATCGTGGCCAAGGTCCAGGGCCACGCAGGCAATCCCGGCGGGCTCAGCCTGGCCGACTTGGCAGGCTACCAGCCCAAGAAACGGGAGGCCCTGTGCTCCGACTACCAGATCGGCGCTAAAGCCTATCGCGTCTGCGGCTTTCCGCCGCCCAGTTCCGGCGCCATTGCCGTGGCGCAGATCCTGGGCATCCTGAAGAACACCGATGCCACGACCATGCCGTTGCAGGAGGGCCCCCAAGGTTCCGCCGACCCGCTGGGCCCGCTGCCCACGGCCGACTGGCTCTATCTGTACAACGAAGCCGCGCGCCTGGCCTTCGCCGACCGCGCGCAATACGTGGCCGACCCCGATTTCGTGCGCCCCCCTGCCGGCAGCTGGATGAGCCTGCTGGAGCCGGCCTACCTCGCCAGCCGCGCACGCCTCATCCAGCCGCAGAGCATGAAGGTGGCCCAGCCCGGAACCCCCGGCGGGGCGCAGACCAGCATGGCGCCCATGCCCGACCAGCCGGAATACGGCACCAGCCACATCAGCGTCGTCGATGCCCGGGGCAATGCCGTCGCCATGACCACCACCATCGAAGACCAGTTCGGCTCCCGCCAGATGGTCAGCACCAGCAGCGCGCGCAGCGGGGGCTTCCTGCTCAACAACGAACTGACCGACTTCAGCTTTGCGCCGCGCGACGCCCAGGGCCGCCCCATCGCCAACCGCGTCGAGCCGGGCAAGCGCCCCCGCTCGTCCATGGCGCCCACACTGGTGTTTGACAAGGCGTCCGGGCGCCTGCTGATGAGCGGAGGCAGCCCGGGCGGCGCGCTCATCATCCACTACACCGCCAAGACGATCTACGGGATCTTCAACTGGGGCCTGACGCCGCAGCAGGCGATCAATCTGCCCAACTTCGGCAACCTCAACGGCCCCACCCTGCTGGAGGAAAAGCGCTTCACCTCCACCACGATCGACAACCTGCGCGCACGCGGCGCGGAAGTGCGCGAGATGAACATGACCAGCGGCCTGCAGGCCATTACGCGCAGCGAAGTGCATGGCAAACCCATGTGGCTGGGCGGAGCGGACCCGCGGCGCGAAGGCGTGGTCATGGGCGACTGAAAGCCCCGATCCCCCCTGGCGACGCACGGGCGATGCGTCGCCCTTCGTGCGGCAGCGCGTGGACCGCCTGCGCTATTGCGTGCGCCGTTTTCTCCCATTTTCATAGCAGCGCAACGCCCCTGCCCCTGCGGGGGCAGGCTAAACCCTTTACCTGGCGAGGCTGCGTGACTTCGTAGAATGTCACCTTTGTAAGGACGTGTGCGCGGCGCCGCCGACCGTGCCCTGCCTACCGACGGCAGCGTCAGCGTTCTGCAAATCGATCTGGCCCATGCCCCACCCCGCGTGCGGACAGACACGCGCACCCAGCCATCTTCTTGGAGACACCATGCAGGCTTTACTTTCACTGTCGCGGGCCATCGACAGGCTCAACGCGTTCGTGGGCAAGTATTCAATCTGGCTCATCTTCGCATCCACTTTCATCAGTGCCGCCAACGCCATCGTGCGCAAGGCGTTGGACACGAGTTCCAACGCCTTTCTGGAAGTGCAGTGGTACCTGTTCGCATGGTCTTTCCTGATCGCCGCCGGCTGGACGCTGCTCAACCGCGAGCACGTGCGCATCGACGTGGTCAACAGCCGCTTGCCCAAGAAGGTGCAGGTGTGGATCGACATCGTGGGCTTTGCGCTCTTTCTCACCCCGCTGTGCATCACCATCCTGTACCTGAGCGTGCCGGTCGTGATCCAGATGTACCAGTCGGGTGAAGTGTCCGGCAATCCTGGCGGCCTGATCCGCTGGCCCGTATGGGTGGCGATTCCCGTCGGTATCACGCTGCTGATGCTGCAGGGCTGGTCCGAACTCATCAAGCGCATCGCTTTCCTGCGTGGCCAGGGGCCCGATCCCATGGGCAAGCTCAGCGACAAGAGCGCTGAAGAAGAACTGGCCGAGGCGCTGCGCGCCGAAGCTGAGAGAAAGCAGGAGCAGGCCCTGTCCGCCGCTCCCGCCGCGCAACGCTGATCTGCCCCAGGAAAGCATTTCATGGAATTCATCACAAGCAATTACGCCCCCGTCATGTTCGGGAGCCTGATCATCTTCCTGCTGCTGGGCTTCCCCGTGGCGTTCAGCCTGGGCGCCTGCGGCCTGCTGTTCGGCTTCCTGGGGATCGAGCTGGGGGTCTTTCCTTCGTCCGTGATGGCCTGGCTGCCGCAGCGCCTGATCGGCATCATGGCCAACGACACGCTGCTGGCGGTGCCCTTCTTCACGCTCATGGGCCTGATCATGGAGCGCAGCGGCATGGCGGAGGACCTGCTCGACACGGTGGGCCAGGTGTTCGGCCCTTTGCGCGGCGGCCTGGCGCTGGCGGTGGTTTTCGTGGGCGCGCTGCTGGCGGCCACCACCGGTGTGGTGGCGGCCTCGGTGATCTCCATGGGCCTGATCTCGCTGCCCATCATGCTGCGCTACGGCTACGACCGGCGGCTCGCCAGCGGTGTGATTGCCGCATCCGGCACCCTGGCCCAGATCATTCCCCCATCACTGGTGCTGATCCTGATGGCCGACCAGCTCGGCCGCAGCGTGGGCGAGATGTACAAGGGCGCATTCGTGCCCGCCTTCATCCTCGTCGGCCTCTACGTGCTGTGGGTGGTCATCCTGGCCATCTTCAAGCCCCAGTCCGTACCCGCCCTGCCACCCGAGGCGCGCATCTACCGTGAAGACAATGGCAGCTCCGGCTATGCCTCGCTGGCCGTCGTGATGGGCATCTCCACGGCAGCATCGATCTTCCTGGCCGCTCACATGGCCGACGTGCATACGTGGTGGACAGGCACCGAAGTGCTGGACGTGCCGACCGATGAGAAGGTCGTCACCGCCATGTGCGGCGGCACCTTCATCGCGTTCGTCATCGCGAGCATCAATCGCGTGCTCAAGCTGGGCATGCTCTCCCGCCTGGCCGAGCGCGTGACCTTCGTGCTGATTCCGCCACTGCTGCTGATCTTCCTGGTGCTGGGCACCATCTTCCTGGGCATTGCCACACCGACCGAAGGCGGCGCCATGGGTGCCATGGCGGCGCTGGTCATGGGCTTCGCGCGCCGGCGCCTGGACATGCCCCTGCTCAAGCAGGCGCTGGGCGCCACTACGCGCCTGGCCAGCTTCGTGATGTTCATCATGATCGGCGCCACCACGTTCAGCCTGGTGTTCCAGGCGGCCGACGGCCCGAAGTGGGTGGAGCACCTGCTGGCCAGCCTGCCCGGCGGACAGGTGGGCTTCCTGATCGTGGTGAACCTCATGATCTTCTTTCTGGCTTTCTTCCTGGACTACTTCGAGCTGTCCTTCATCGTGGTGCCGCTGCTGGGACCCGTCGCCGACAAGATGGGCATCGATCTGATCTGGTTCGGCGTGCTGCTGGCGATGAACATGCAGACCTCGTTCATGCACCCGCCTTTCGGCTTCGCGCTGTTCTTCCTGCGCTCGGTGGCCCCGGACAAGCCCTACATCGACCGGGTGACGCACAAGGCCATCCAGCCCGTGACCACCATGCAGATCTACAAGGGCGCCATTCCCTTCGTCCTGATCCAGTTGATCATGGTGAGCCTGCTCATCGCCTTCCCGTCCATCGTGACGGGCAGCCTGGACAAAAAGGTGGAAGTGAACATGGAAGCGGTGGGCGCGCAAATGATGGATGCGCTCCAGGATGCGGAGAGCTACGGTGCGCCAGGCAACGACCCGTTCGCATCGCAGCCCGCTCCAGACGCCGAGCAGGCACCGGCACCGGAGGGCGAGTTGGCACCCCCTGCCGACGGCGGCTACGGTTCGGACGACCCAGCCAAGGCGCTGCAGGACGCCATGGGCTCGGGCAGCAAGTAAGCCGTCTCACCCCCACTAAAAAGCCCCGGTACGCCGGGGCTTTTTTAGTTTGCGCGGGCAACAAAAAAGCCGCAG
This sequence comes from Diaphorobacter sp. JS3050, assembly GCF_013154915.1. Lineage (NCBI taxonomy): Bacteria > Pseudomonadati > Pseudomonadota > Betaproteobacteria > Burkholderiales > Comamonadaceae > Diaphorobacter > Diaphorobacter sp. JS3050. The sequence goes on along the minus strand of NZ_CP053553.1, from coordinate 1,217,287 downwards.
GGAACTGCGGCCTCGTTGGATTGGTCGCAAGCCGCCGCCGCAAGGGCAGCAGCCCGCCACGCGATCAGATCTTCACACTGTTCATGTACTGGTTGAACGGGAACTCCGAGAAGCGGTTCCACAGGATCTGGTCACGCTGGAAGGCGCGCATGTCCTGGTGGATCTTCTTGAACTCGGGCGACTTGGCCTCGTGCTCGGCAAACACTTCCATCGACGCCTTGAAGCCGGCGTCCATGATCGCCTTGGGGAACGCCTTGAGTTGCGTCTTGTTGGCCACCAGGTTCTTGATGGCGCGCGGATTGAACACCTGGTACTTGGCGGTCATGTCGGCAGCGGCCACGCGGGTGGCCGCGTCCAGGATCGCCTTGTGCTCGGGCGACAGGGCGTTGTACTTCTTGATGTTGATGAAGAACTCCAGGTCAGCGGAGCCTTCCCACCAGCCGGGATAGTAGTAGTACGGCGCCACCTTGTTGAAGCCCAGCTTTTCATCGTCGTACGGGCCAACGAACTCCACGGCGTCCAGCGTGCCCTTCTCGAGCGCCTGGTACACGTCACCGGCGGGCATGTTCTGCGCCACCACGCCCAGCTTGGCCATGGCCTCGCCGAACACGCCGCCGCCCAGGCGCATCTTCAGGCCCTTGAGGTCAGCGACGGTCTTGATTTCCTTGCGGTACCAGCCGCCCATCTGGGTGGTGGTGTTGCCGGCGCTGGCGGTCTTGAAGTTGTACTTCTCGAAGAAGGCATCCAGGTACTTGCGGCCGTTGCCGTGGTCCTTCCAGGCTGCCATCTGCAGCGGGGTCAGGCCGAAGGGCACGGCGCAGCTGAAGGCGAACACGGGGTCCTTGCCGGTGAAATAGTAGGCGGCCGTCTGGGCCATATCGATGGTGTCGCCCTGCAGCGCATCCACCACGCCAAACGCGGGCATCAGCTCGCCGGCGGGGTGCACGGAGATCTCGAACTTGCCGCCCGACATCGCCTTGACGGCCTGGGACAATTTTTCTGCGCTGCCAAAGATCGTGTCCAGCGACTTGGGGAAGCTGGAGGCAAGGCGCCAGCGAACGGCGGCCTGGGCATGCACTGCGGGTGCAACCCCGGCTGCGAGTACGCCAGCCAAACCGGCCTGCTTGATGATTGAGCGACGATCCATGGACAAATTCTCCGAAATGATGAAGCAAACAAACAGTAACGCGGTTGAGTGTACGCGCCGCTGAATCCCGCCGATGAGCGGAGGTAAATTCTAAAAACGTGGGTTGCCGGCCCCGTTGCGGGTTTCCCCTGAAAAATCCGCGAATGGCGCGTATTACTCGGCCGGGCAAGGAGCAGCGCAGGCCTCCGCGATGGGCTGCACAGGCGCCGCGACGCATCCCAGCGGCACGCTGCCGCGGGATGACTGCATTGTTGTGAAGGGAAGGAAAGCGCGTCAGGCCGCTGCCAGCGCCTGCGCGCCCGGCAATGCGCCGAAGCGCTCGGTGATGGAGCGCTGCATGCCAGCGGCGTCCAGCCCCTGCAGGGCCAGCAGCTTGGCCGGGTCGCCATGCTCGATGAACGCGTCGGGCAGGCCCAGTTGCAGCAAGGGGCGCTGCACACCTGCGGCGGCCAGCGCCTCGGCCACGGCACTGCCGGCGCCGCCCATGATGCAGCCCTCCTCGACGGTGACCAGCGCATCGTGCTCCGCTGCCACCTGAAGCAGCAGCTGCGTATCCAGTGGCTTGGCCCAGCGCATGTTCACCACCGTGGCGTCCAGCGCCTCGGCCGCCTGCAGCGCCGGGTACAGCAGCGTGCCGAAAGCCAGGATGGCAATGCGCCGGCCCTTGCGGCGCACCTCGCCCTTGCCGAAGGGCAGCCCCTCCAGATCGGGCAGCGGCGCCACGCCCACGCCCGCGCCGCGCGGGTAGCGCACGGCCACAGGGTGGTCTTGCTCGTAGGCGGTGGTGAGCAGTTGGCGGCATTCGCGCTCGTCGGCCGGGCAGGCCATGCTCATGTTGGGAATGCAGCGCACGAAGGCGATGTCATACGCGCCGGCGTGCGTGGCGCCGTCCGCACCCACCAGGCCCGCACGGTCCAGGGCAAACACCACGGGCAGGTTCTGCAGCGCCACGTCGTGAATAAGCTGGTCATAGGCGCGCTGCAAAAAGGTGGAGTAGATCGCCACCACGGGCTTGATGCCCTCGCAGGCCATGCCGGCGGCAAAAGTGACGGCATGCTGCTCGGCAATGCCCACGTCGTAATAACGATCAGGAAAGCGCTGATGAAACTCGACCATGCCCGAGCCCTCGCGCATGGCGGGGGTGATGCCCACCAGGCGCTTGTCCTTGTCCGCCATGTCGCACAGCCACTGGCCGAACACCTGCGTAAAGGTCTGCTTGGGCGGCGTGGCCGGCTTCACCAGGCCCACGCGCGGGTCAAACTTGCCCGGGCCGTGGTAGGCCACCGGGTCGGCCTCGGCCAGCTTGTAGCCTTGGCCCTTTTTGGTGACCACATGCAGAAACTGCGGGCCCTTCAGCCCTTTGATGTTCTCCAGCGTGGGGATGAGCGAATCCAGGTCGTGCCCGTCAATCGGCCCGATGTAGTTGAAGCCAAACTTCTCGAACAGCGTAGCCGGCACCACCATGCCTTTGGCCTGCTGCTCCAGGCGCTTGGCCAATTCGAGCAGCGGCGGCGCGTTCTTCAGCACGCTCTTGCCCACATCGCGCGCCTTGGCATAGAACTGCCCGCTCATCAGCTGCGCCAGGTAGCGGTTCAGCGCGCCCACGGGCGGGCTGATGCTCATGTCGTTGTCGTTCAGGATGACCAGCAGATCCGCGTCGGCCACGCCCGCGTTGTTCAGCGCCTCGAAGGCCATGCCGGCGGTCATGGCGCCGTCGCCAATGATGGCGATGGCCCGGCGGTCTTCGCCTTTTTGCTTGGCCGCCAGCGCCATGCCCAAAGCGGCCGAGATGCTGGTGGACGAGTGCGCCGTGCCAAAGGTGTCGTATTCGCTCTCGGCGCGCTGCGGAAAGCCCGACAGGCCGCCCAGCTGGCGAAGGGTGGGCATGCGCTCGCGCCGGCCGGTCAATATCTTGTGCGGATAGGTCTGGTGGCCCACGTCCCACACCAGCCGGTCGCGCGGCGTGTCGAACACGGCATGCAGCGCCACGGTCAACTCCACCGTGCCCAGGTTGGACGACAGGTGCCCGCCGGTCTTGGACACGCTCTCCAGCACAAAGGCGCGCAGCTCATGGGCCAGGGTCTTGAGCTCGGCACGGGGCAGCCGGCGCAGGTCGGCGGGGTCGTTCACGCGCTCAAGCAGTGGATAGTTTGTCATGGACATTTGCTATATCTTTAGTAGCTACCAGCGCTTTCCAAACATGCGCTGAAGGCCAATTTGACTCATAAAACGGCACCCACCCCGCCCTGCGCAGCCTGGGGACCACCATCAATGCGAGCGGCGCACCACCATGTCGGCCAACGCCGCCAACGCCCGCGTGTCGGTCAGGCCGCTGGCGGCCAACGCCGCCAGTGCCTGCGCGCGCAGGGCTTCGGCATGCGCGCGCGCGGCCTCCAGCCCCATCAGCGAGACATAGGTCGGCTTGTCGCTCGCGGCGTCCTTGCCGGCGGTCTTGCCCAGTGTGGCGGAGTCCTGGGTCACGTCCAGCACGTCGTCCACCACCTGGAAGGCCAGCCCCATGGCTGCGCCGTAGTCGCTCAGCGCGCGCAGCGTGCCCTCCGGGGTCTGGCCGCAGACCGCGCCCATCACCACGCTGGCCTGCAGCAGCGCGCCCGTCTTCAGGCGATGCATCTGACGCAACTGGTCTTCAGACAACTGCAGGCCCACGCTGGCCAGGTCGATGGCCTGCCCGCCGGCCATGCCGTCGGCACCTGCGGCGCGGGCCAGCTCACGGCACAGCCGCGCCTGCATGGCCGGCGGTACCCCATCCTCGGGCGTGAGCAGCTCAAATGCCAGCGCCTGCAGTGCGTCGCCCGCCAGCAGTGCACGCGCTTCGCCAAAGCGCACATGCACCGTGGGCTTGCCGCGGCGCATCACATCGTTGTCCATGCAGGGCATGTCGTCATGCACCAGCGAATAGGCGTGGATCAGCTCCACCGCGCAGGCGGCGCGCAGGGCGGCCTGCGCGTTTCCACCGACGGCCTCGCAAGCGGCCAGCACCAGCAGCGGGCGCAGGCGCTTGCCGCCATCCAGCACGGCATAGCGCATGGCCTCGCCCAGGCCTGCGGGCGCATCGGGGCACACCCAATGGGACAGGGCGTCCTCGACCCGCGCAAGCTGCGCGCGCATCCAGCCATCGAAGTCGAACACGGGCACGGCGGACATGGCGGGCGTCACTCCTGCGTCCATGGCTGCAGCGTGCCTTCGTCCAGCACCTTGATCTGGTCCTGTACCGCGTCCAGGCGCGCGCGGCAGAAGTTCAGCAACACCGCGCCCCGCTGGTAGCCCGCCAGCATCTGGTCCAGCGGCAGCTGGCCCGACTCGATGCGGCCCACGAGCTGCTCAAGCTCTTCCAGTGCGGCTTCGTAGCTGACGGGATCGGGCTGGGTGGATGAAGGGGCGGCGGGGGCCTTGGCCATGGAGACGCAGCGCCAAGGGCGCAAGTGGAAACGGCCAATTTTAGGCGCAGGGCCCCGCGCCTACCCGGCGAAGGCCGCGGGGATGCCCCCGCGGCCGGCGGGAGATCGCCGCCCCGGACGCCGCACGCGGCTTGCTAGGCGCGCGCAATACACGTACACCCGCCGCGGAAATAACCCCACCACCTATAATCCCATTCCTTCACCACGAACCGGCTATGGAGTACTTCCCTGGGCCGGTTTCGTTTTTTCTATAGCCCCGTGCGCACGCGCACCCTCCCTGTGGGGAGTCTTTAGGTCAGGTCACCCATGTCTGATTTAAGTCTTCAACTGCAGCAGGCCGCAAGCCAACTACCAGTTTCCAGCTATTTCGACGAAGCGCTGCTGCAGCGCGAACTGGAGACGATCTTCCAGCGAGGGCCCCGCTACGTGGGGCACCAACTCGCCGTCCCCGAGGTGGGCGACTACTTCGCGCTGCCCCAGGAAAAGGAGGGCCGCGCCCTCGTGCGCAATGCCCAGGGGCGGGTGGAGCTGATCTCCAACGTCTGCCGGCACCGCCAGGCAGTGATGCTCAAGGGCCGCGGCAACCTGCAGGCCCAAGGCAAGGGCCATGCGGGCGGCAACATCGTCTGCCCGATTCACCGCTGGACGTATTCCAGCAGCGGCGAGCTGCTGGGCGCGCCGCACTTCGCGCACGACCCCTGCCTGAACCTCAACAACTACAAGCTGCGCGAGTGGAACGGCCTGCTGTTTGAGGACAACGGCCGCGACATCGCCACCGATCTGGCCGGCATGGGCCTGCAGCGCGAACTGTCGTTTGACGGCTTTGTGCTCGACCATGTCGAGCTGCACGAGTGCAACTACAACTGGAAGACCTTCATCGAGGTCTATCTGGAGGACTACCACGTCGGCCCCTTCCACCCCGGGCTGGGCAACTTTGTCACCTGCGACGACCTGAAGTGGGAGCTCGCCAGAGAATATTCGGTGCAGACCGTGGGCGTGGCTTCCACCTTCGGCAAGCCAGGCTCTGACACCTACAAGAAGTGGCACGAGGTACTGCTGCGCTACCAGGGCGGCAAAATGCCCGAGCGCGGCGCGATCTGGCTGACCTACTACCCGCACATCATGGTCGAGTGGTACCCGCATGTGCTCACCGTGTCCACGCTGCACCCGGTCAGCCCGACCAAGACGCTGAACATGGTGGAGTTCTACTACCCCGAAGAAATCTGGGCCTTCGAGCGCGAATTTGTCGAGGCGCAGCGCGCCGCCTACATGGAAACCTGCATCGAAGACGACGAAATCGCCGAACGCATGGACGCCGGGCGCATGGCCCTGCTGGCGCGCGGCGACAACGAAGTCGGCCCCTACCAAAGCCCCATGGAAGACGGCATGCAGCACTTTCACGAGTGGTACCGCGCGCGCATGGGTGCAGCCGTGCCGCAGCGCTGATAATTTCACTCCTTTTTTGATAGCTGCCAGCGCTTGCCACATAAGCGCTAGCGGCTATTTTTGGTTTAACCACTTTATTTTCTATGCAAGCCCTCTGGATGGTGCTGGGCGCCTTTTTGTTTGCCAGCATGGGCGTGTGCATCAAGCTCGCGTCGGCGCACTTCAACGCGGCCGAGCTGGTGTTCTACCGCGGCCTGATCGGCCTGGTGCTGACCTGGCTGCTGGCGCGCTCGCAGCAGGTGGCCCTGACCACCCGCTACCCCGGCATGCACGCCTGGCGCAGCCTGATTGGCGTGTCGGCGCTGGGTGCCTGGTTTTATGCGATTGGCCAGCTGCCCCTGGCCACGGCCATGACGCTCAACTACATGAGCAGCGTCTGGATTGCCGCGTTTTTTGTCGGCGGCGCACTGCTGGCCTGGCGCCCCTCGGCGGCCACGCCGCGCCCGGCCCTGCAAGGCCCGCTGGTGCTGACGGTGCTCGCCGGGTTTGCCGGCGTGGTCATGATGCTGCGCCCCAGCCTGGACCAAAACCAGATGTTTGCCGGCCTTGTCGGCCTGCTGTCGGGCATGGCATCGGCCTTTGCCTACATGCAGGTGGTGGCGCTGTCGCGCGTCGGCGAGCCCGAAACGCGCACCGTATTTTTCTTTGCCGTCGGCTCTGCCGTGGCAGGCGCGGCGGCCATGCTGGTGGTGGGCGTATCGGCCTGGCCGGGCCTGCCGGGCCTGTGGCTGCTGCCGCTGGGGCTGTTTGCCACAGGCGGGCAGCTGTGCATGACGCGCGCCTACGCCAGCGCCAAAACACAGCGCGGCACGCTGGTGGTGGCCAACTTGCAGTATTCGGGCATCGTCTTTGCCAGCATCTACAGCTTGGCGCTGTTTGGCGACCGGCTGCCGCTGATCGCCTGGGCCGGCATGGCGCTGATTGTGGCCAGCGGCATCACCGCCACCGTGCTGCGCGCCCGCACGGCACCCCGCACGCCTGCAGAGGAACACTGAGCCCCGGGCAACACCGCCACAATGGCGCCTGATCCAACTGTGCAGACCGCCTTGCCATGCCCTACTCCACGCTGATCTCTGTCCTGCAACTGCAAACCCTCATGCGCAGCGGCCAGCCACTGATGGTGTTTGACTGCAGCTTCGACCTGGCCCAGCCCGCCCTGGGCGCAGCGCAATACCGCCAGGCCCACATCCCCGGCGCCCTGCACGCTGACCTGGACCAGCACCTGAGCGCCCGGCACGGCGCGCCCGGCGCTGATGGCGCAGTCATGGCATCGGCTACAGACCTGCCCGCATCGGGCGGACGCCACCCGCTGCCCAGCCGCGAGCGCTTTGCCACCTGGTTGTCGGACATCGGCTTTACCAACGACATGCAGGCCGTGGTGTATGACCGCAACGGCGCCAACTACTGCGGCCGCCTGTGGTGGATGCTGCAGTGGGCGGGGCATGACGCCGTGGCCGTGCTTAACGGTGGGCTGCAGGCTTGGCAGGCCGCTGGCGGTGCGCTGGCCACCGGGGACGAGGCCACGCACAAGGCCACCCATTTCGCATCCCACTTCGTCTTGCGCGAGCCGCTGCGCCAGCTGGTCAGCGTGCAGCAGGTGCAGGCCGCCCTGGGCGACAGCGCGCAGACCCTCATCGACGCACGCGGCGCACCGCGCTATCGCGGCGAGGTGGAGCCGCTGGACCCGGTGGCAGGCCACATCCCCGGCGCGCTCAACCGCCCCTTCAGCGAGAACCTGGGGGCCGACGGCTGCTTCAAAAATGCCGACCAGCTGCACGCCGAATTCACCGCCCTGCTGCAAGGCCGCAGCCCCGCCACCGTGGTGCACCATTGCGGCAGCGGCGTGAGCGCCATCCCCAACCTGCTGGCCATGGAAGTCGCCGGCCTGGGGCCCACGGCGCTGTTCGCCGGCAGCTGGAGCGAGTGGTGCAGCGACCCCAGCCGCCCCGTGGAGCGCGGCTGAGCGTGGCTGCGACATATCTCAGAGAGCGCGTGACATCAATCACCCCGTCATTCCGGCGAAGGCCGGAATCTACACGTCGCGCACTGGTAACAGCGGTAGATTCCGGCTTTCGCCGGAATGACGGTGAGTTGAGATATATACCTAATCAGGGCTTTTTTGCCTCTAGCCCTTATAAATCAAGCGCTGGCAGCTATTTTATCTGTAGCAAAATTACACATTCGTGATCGAGATCGCGCGCGTATTCAAGCAGGCTTCCAGCGCCTCGGGGCCGCCTTCTGAGCCGTAGCCCGAGTCCTTGATGCCGCCAAACGGCAGCTCGGCCGATGGCGTGGCGGGCTGGTTGATCCACAGCATGCCCACTTCCACGCGCTGGCTGAGCAGGTGCGCGTTTTTCAAAGACCGGGTAAACGCATAGCCCGCCAGCCCAAACGCCAGGCGGTTGGATTCGGCGATGGCGTCTTCCAGCTGCGTAAAGCCGCGCACCGCCGCCACAGGGCCGAAGGGCTCTTCATTGAAGATGCGCGCCGACAGCGGCACGTTGTCCAGCACCGTGGGCGCAAAAAAGTTGCCCACGCCGCCGATGCGCTCGCCGCCGGTGCGCACATCGGCGCCCTGCTGCACGGCGTCGCCCAGCAGATCGGCCATGGCGGCCACGCGGCGCGGGTTGGCCAGCGGGCCCATTTGCGTGCCCTCGGCCAGGCCGTCGCCCACCTTCAGGCCCTCGGCATGGCGGGCCAGCGCGGCCACAAAGTCGGCGCGCACGCTTTCGTGCACCAAAAAGCGCGTGGGCGAGATGCACACCTGCCCCGCGTTGCGGAACTTGGCGCCGCCGGATGCCTTTACAGCCAGCTCAACGTCGGCGTCCTCACACACGATCACCGGCGCATGACCGCCCAGCTCCATGGTCACGCGCTTCATGTGCTGGCCCGCCAGCGCGGCCAGCTGCTTGCCCACGGGCGTGGAGCCGGTAAAGGTGACCTTGCGCACGATGGGGTGCGGAATCAGGTAATTGGAGATTTCGGCCGGGTTGCCAAACACCAGGCCCACCACGCCAGCGGGCAGGCCCGCATCGGCAAACGCGCGGATCAGCTCGGCCGGGCTGGCGGGCGTTTCTTCGGGCGCCTTGACCAGCACCGCGCAGCCCGCGGCCAGCGCTGCGCCCAGCTTGCGCACCACCTGGTTGATGGGGAAGTTCCAGGGTGTAAACGCGGCCACCACGCCCACCGGGTCTTTCACCACCAGCTGGCGCACGGCCAGGCTGCGCGAAGGCACGATGCGGCCATACACGCGCATGCCCTCGTCGGCAAACCATTCGATGATGTCGGCCGCGGCCAGGGCCTCGATGCGCGCCTCGGCCAGGGGCTTGCCCTGCTCTTGCGTGAGGATGGCGGCAATGCCATCGGCACGTTCGCGCATCAGCGCGGCGGCGCGGCGCATGGCCCGCGCACGTTCGATGGCGGGCGTGTCGCGCCACACTTCAAAGCCTTTTTGCGCCGCGGCCAGGGCGCGATCCAGGTCGGCAATGCCCGCGTGCGCCACCTGGCCAATCTGCTGGCCGGTGGCGGGGTTGACGACGGGCAGCGTCTTGCCGCTGGTGGCGTCTTGCCATTGGCCGTCGATGAAAAGGCGGGTGTCGGGGTAGCTCATCACAATGCTCCAGGTCGTTATGTCAAAACAGGACAGATGCCGTCGGCGGCCGGCAAGGCGCAGCACTGACGGCAAACCGTCACTATAGAGGGCAACGCCCGAAGGCACCGGGCAGGCTGCGCGTATGCTCGCCGCCCATGACAGACCAACCCAGCGACCAACCCAGCACCCCGCCCGCATCCGCCACACCGCAGCCCCGCAATCCGCTGCACGGCGTCACGCTGGAGGCGATGGTGGTGGCGCTGCAGCAGTACTTTGGCTGGGACGACCTGGCCAGCCGCATCCCGGTGCGATGCTTTCAAAGCGACCCCAGCGTTGCCTCCAGCCTCAAGTTTTTGCGCAAAACGCCCTGGGCGCGCGCCAAGATCGAAAGCCTGTACCTGTTCATGCTGCGCGAGCAGCGGCGCAGCGCCAGGTAATGACCGCGCGGGGCCCGGCGCAACTATGGCTGCGATGCAACAGTAGCGCCAGGCACGCGGTGGTGCCAGTAGCGCCGCGCGGCCTCGCGCTCGCAGTGCACCGTCTGCGGCACATGCGATTGCCAGCGCACCGCGCCGCACTCGGGCGTTTGCACCAGCGTGGCGCCGTGCTGGCGGTAGCGCGCTGCCACCTCGGGCGCGGGGTGGCCAAAGCGGTTGCGGTAGCCCGCCTGCACAAGGGCGATGCGCGGTTGCACGGCCTGCAAAAAGGCCTGGCCGGACGAGGTCTTGCTGCCGTGGTGCGGGGCCAGCACCAGGTCTGCCGCCAGGGGTGCGCCAGCATCCACCAGGGCCTGCTCTTGCGCCAGCTCGATGTCGCCCGTCAGCAGGGCCTGGGCCCCGTCGCTACCGGGCGTGCCGGCCGCTGCAATGCGCAGCACGCAACTGGTGGCGTTGGTGTTGGGCTGACGGCTGCGGGGCGCGCTGTCGGCCATCTGCGGCAATTGCAGCGACTGCGGCGGCGGGTGCAACACCTCGAAGTGCACGCCATCCCAAGTCCAGCGCTGCCCCGCCGCGCAGGGCTGAACCGGGCGCAGCGCCTGCAGCGCGTGGCCGGGCTCGATCGACCCCAGCAGGCGCGCCTGGGGCTGCTGCGCCAGCACGGCTGCGGCGCCACCGGTGTGGTCGCTGTCGCGGTGGCTCAGCACCAGCAGATCCAGCCGATCGCCCTGCGCGCGCAGCAGGGGCACCAGCACGCGCTCGCCGGCATTGCTGTCCTGGTGGTAGCGCGGGCCGGCGTCGTACAGCAGCGCATGGCCCGCGGTGCGCACCAGCACGGCCTGGCCCTGGCCCACGTCGGCAGCCAGCAGTTCAAACTGCCCCGGCGGCGGGCGCGGCGGCTGCCACCACAGCGCGGGCAGCAGCAGCGGCAGCCCCAGGGCGCGCAGGCCCCAGGGCAGGCGCAGCGCCAGCAGCGTGCCGCCGGCCACGGCCGCCATGCCCACCCACAGCGGCGCCATGGCCAGGCTGATCTGCGCCCAGGGCCAGGCGGCCAGCCATTGCAGCAGCACCGACAAACCCTGCACGCACCACGCCGCCGCCAGCCACAGCGGCGCCCACAGCACGCCCAGCAGCGCCAGCGGCGTGACCACCAGCGTGGTCCACGGAATCGCCACCAGATTGGCCAGCAGCCCCACGACGGATACCTGCCCAAACAGCAGCAGCGTGAGCGGCGTCAGCGCCAGCGTCACCACCCACTGCTCGCGCAGCAGTGCATAAAATTGGCCTCTTGCGTCCGCAGGACGCGCGCTGGCAGCTCCTGAATCCGTAGCAAACAGCACCGCCACGGCCACAAAGCTCAGCCAGAACCCCGGCTGCAGCAGGGCCCAGGGGTCGGCCGCCAGCACCACCGCGCAGGCCAGCAGCCACACCTGCGGCCAGGGCCAGTGCCGCCCCGACAGGCGCAGCAGCGCCACCGTGGCCAGCATGCACACCGTGCGCTGCGCAGGCACACCCCAGCCGCTGAAAAGAGCATAGGCGCCAGCCAGCAGCACGCCGCCCGCCAGCGCTGCCGTGGGCGCGGGCACGGCCAGGCACAGCCGTGGCGACAGGCGCCAAGCCCGGCCCAGCGCCGCAACCGTCAGCCAGGCAAACAGCGTGATATGCAGGCCCGAAATGCTCATCAGGTGGGCCACGCCCGTGGCGCGGAACACGTCCCAGTCGGCCCGGTCAATGGCGCGCTGGTCGCCGGTGACCAGCGCCGTCACCACGCCGGCGGCGCGCTGGCGGGCAGCATCCGGGGCGGCATCCCCGGCAGGGTCGGCCAGCGTGCGGGCAATCGCATCGCGCACGCGCTGGCGCAGCTGCTCGACGGGGTAGCGCCAGGTGGCGGCCAGCCGCTGCGGCGGGCCGTGCAGCACATCCAGCCGCGCACTGGTGCGCACATAGCCGGTGGCCTGCACACCTTGCTCCCACAGCCACAGCTCGTAGTCAAAACCATGCGGGTTGCGTGCGCCGTGCGGAGCCTTCAGGCGCACGGTCAGGCGCCAGCGCTCGCCCGCGCGCACGGCGGGGGGCGGCGCCAGTTCGCCGTCATGCTGGCCTTGCGCGTACCAGGTCAGGTCGATCAGCGCCGGCACCTGCACGGGGGCGCCGTGCAGCAGTGCGGACTCCACCTGCAGCCGCAGGCGCAAGCTGGCGTCGCGCTCTTGCGGCATGGCGGCCACCAGGCCGGTCACGCGCAAGTCCTGCCCCTCCAGCTGCGGTGCCAGCGCCGCCGCCAGAAAGACACTTGCGCGCAAGCCGCAGGCGCTCCAGGCCAGCAGCGCGGCAATCAGCCAGCCAAGCCAACGCCATTGGGGCAGTCGCCACGCCAGACCTCCCACGGCAAGCGCCAATGCCAGCGTGCCCCCATAAGCGGGCCACGGCCACAGCGCGCCCTGCTGCAACTGCAGCGCCGTGCCCAGCAGCCAGCCGGCCAGCACAGCGGGCAGGCGCCAGGCCGTGCGCGGCAGGGTGGACGCGGGCGCCGGGGCAGTCATGTGATGGGCTGCGGCAGTCGGGACGGTGAGGTTTCAGGGGCAAAAAATGTCGCGCAGCGCGGCAATCAGTTTGATGACGCCGGGGTCGTCAATGCGGTAGTACAGCGTCTGCGCCTCGCGACGGTAGGTCACCAAACCTTCTTCGCGCATCCTGGCCAGGTGCTGCGACAGGGCCGAGGGGCTCAGGCCGACCACCTCATTGAGTGCGCCGACAGTCATCTCGCCGTGTTCGATCAGCAGGCACAGCACCAGCAACCGGCTGGGGTTGCCCACGGCCTGCAGCAGCTCGGCGGCCTGTGCGGCGCTTTGCTGCAGTTGCTGCAGCGCGGACAAGGGCTGGGTCAAGGTTTCAGCAGTCATGGTGTTTACGCGTTTCGCTATTCATTCAATTTAGGCTAATCTAAACAACAAGGGGACAACTGACAAAGGGGATCAACGCCATGCCTATCACGCCCGAGCAACGCAGACTTGTCGATTCTTGGCTACAGGCGCCCAGCCAGCGGCGCGCCTTCTTGCTGGCCGCGCTGGGCGGCATGGCCGCAGCAGCACACGCGCAGACGCCGGCGCCAGCGCCAGCGGCCACGCCCGCCAAAGTCAAAACCCAGGCGCGCATTGTGATTGCAGGCGCTGGCGCTGCGGGCCTGACGGCTGCCGCGCGCCTGTCGGCAGCGCTGGACGGCGCGCGCATCACGCTGATCGATGCCCGCCGCGACCACTACTACCAGCCCGGCTTCACCCTGGTGGGCGCGGGCATCAAGCCCGCAACCTATGTGGTCTCCAGCACGGCCGACTATGTGCCCGCAGGTGTGGAGCTGGTGCCCGAGCGCGTGGTCGAGTTCGACGTGGAGGGCAACCAGGTGGTCACCGAAAGCGGCGCGCGCCACGCCTATGACTTTCTGATCGTCGCCACCGGCCTGCAGCTGGAATATTCTCTGATCGAAGGCATGGACCCGCGGCTGATCGGCAAGGACGGCATCGGCAGCATCTACGCCGGGCCACAAGCCGCCGAAGACACCTGGCAGGCCATGTCGGCGTTTGCCGACAAAGGCGGGCGCGGTGTGTTTTTGCGCCCCGCCACCGAGATGAAATGCGCGGGCGCCCCGCTCAAATACACCTTTTTGACCGACGACTACCTGACGCGCCGCGGCACGCGCAGCAAGTCCGAGGTGATCTACAACAGCAACAACAAGGTGCTGTTCAGCGTGCCCATCGTGCACGAAAAGGTGCGCATGCTGTACCAGGAGCGAGGCATTGCGGTGAACTACGAGCGCGTGCTGCGCGCCATCGACCCCGGCAAGCGCATTGCCACCTTTGCCACGCCGGACGGCACAGAAGAGCAGCCCTACGACTTCATCCACGTCATTCCGCCCATGCGCGCGCCCGAGGCCGTCAGAAACAGCCCCCTGCCCTGGCCCGCCGACAAAAACAAGGCCTGGGCCGCAGAAGGCTGGATGGAGGTGGACAAGGGCACGCTGCGCCATGTGCGCTATCCCAACGTTTTTGGTCTGGGCGACATTGCCGGCGTGCCCAAGGGCAAGACCGCCGCCAGTGTCAAATGGCAGGTGCCGGTGGCCGTGGACCATCTGGTGGCGCAGATCGCGGGCCGCACATCGTCCGCGCTGTACGCGGGCTACACATCGTGCCCGCTGATCACGCGGCTGGGCCGGGCCATGCTGATCGAGTTTGACTACCAGAACAACCTGACGCCCTCGTTCCCGGGCGTGATCGCGCCGCTGGAGGAGCTGTGGGTCAGCTGGGTGATGAAAACCATGGCGCTCAAGCCCACCTACATCAGCATGCTGCGCGGCGTGGCTTGATGCATCAAAAATGCCTCTAGCGCTTTTGCATCAAACGTCAGCAGCTACTTAACCTATAGCAAACGGAGACTTCTCATGAAAGAACTCGACCCCCTCATCCTGCTGGCCGTGTTCCAGGAAATGCTGGGCGCCTGGCTGTGGCCGCTGATCGCCGTGGCGGTGCTGGGCACGCTGGCCTTTGTGCTGCTGCTGGTGCGCGACCGGGGGCTGCGCGCGCGGCAGCTGGTGGGCGCGCAGGCGCTGGCCCTGCCCGGCGGCGCGCTGGCGCTGTGGATCATGGCCAGCGTGTCGTCGTCCGGCTTTACCGACGCCGCCGGCCCGGCCGACTGGATACTGATCACCCTGGTCTTCATGCTGGGTGCCGTGGGCGCCACCATCGTGGCCTACACCCTGGCAGGCTGGCTGGGCCTGGGCGCCCGCACCCGCCACACCTGAACCTACCCACCGCCCCACACGGGCCCCTATTGCAAAGGAAGCAAACCCATGCCAGCCACCGCCGACTTCGTCTCCACCCTCTACCACGGCAAGGGCAACCCCGACAAAGCCACAGTCGCCCTGACCATGGCGCTGGCCGCGCGGCGCAAAGGCCACACGGTCTGCCTGATCCTGATGGCCGAGGGCGTCACGCTGGGTGTACCCGGCACGGCGGACGGCATCAACATCGGCGCGCCTTTCGAGCCCGCCGCCGACCTGCTGCGCAACTTTCTGCAAGAAGGCGGGCGCGTGGCGGTGTGCAAATCCTGCATGGTGCACAACGGCCTGGACGCATCGCAGATGGACCCGCGCACCGAGATCATCACCGCGCCCGACGTGATCGACCTGCTGATGGGCGCCAAGGGCTCGCTGCAGGTGGCTTGATCAAAAAGCCCTGCCAAGGGCCCCGCCCAGCTGCCCGCGACTGGGTAGCCAGTTGTGCAACACTCAGCAAGGCCATGCGACGCGCGCGTGGCCTTTATTGTTTTCAAGGACTGCCATGAGCGTTTACGACAAGCTGAAGGAACTCAACATCTCCCTGCCCCCCGTGGCCGTGCCTGCCGCGGCCTATGTGCCCTATGTGCAGACCGGCAACCTGGTGTTCTTGAGCGGCCACATCGCCCGCAAGGACGGCAAGCCCTGGGCCGCGCAATTGGGCCGCGACATGACCACCGCAGAAGGCCAGACAGCCGCCCGCGCCGTGGCCATCGACCTTCTGGGCACGCTGCAGGCAGCCTGCAGCGGCGACCTGAACCGCGTGCAGCGCATCGTGAAAGTGATGAGCCTGGTCAACTCCACCGGCGACTTCATCGAGCAGCACCTGGTCACCAACGGCGCCAGCGAGCTGCTGGGCCAGGTATTTGGCGACAAGGGCCGCCACGCGCGCAGCGCCTTCGGCGTGGCGCAAATCCCCATGGGCGCCTGCGTGGAGATCGAGCTGATCGCCGAGATCAGCTAAGCCCCTGCAGCTGCCAGTGCATCGCTTGGCGATTGGGCATGTTTTATGCCTCCAGCCCAATCGCTAAAAGCGCTGGCAGCTATCTTTTTTATATCACCCGTCACTCCACCCGCAGCACGTCGGCCGGCTTGAAGCCCAGGTCGGCAGCCTTGCCCTTGCGCCCGCGCAGGGCGCGCGCGTTGTTCAGGCTGCGGATTTCCAGCGTTTCATCGCGCGGTTTGCCGCCACGGCCCACGCCCACAAAGCGCACGCTGCGCGTGTAGGCGGCCGCGCCGGCCAGTTGGTCCTTGGGCTCCAGGTCGATGAGCATCAGCCCGCGGCCGCCCTTTTCCATGAGCTTGAGTTCGGCGATCTCAAACGTGAGCACTCGCCCACCCACGGATGCGCAGCACACATGGGTGGCGGGCGCCAGCGGCTGGCTGCCGCTGGTGAACGCCGCATGCGAGGGGCGGCACAGGCGTTCGCCCTCACCCAGGTTCACAAAGGCCTTGCCGCCACGGTTGCGTGCGGTCATGTGCTCCACGGTGGACAGGAAACCATAGCCGCCCGAGCCCGCAAGCAGCAGCGCTGCGTTGGCCGGTCCGGCGAAATAGTGCACCGGTTGCGTGCCGGCCTCCAGCTCGATCAGCGTGGTGATGGGCTGGCCGTCGCCACGCCCGCCCGGCAGGCTGGACACGGCCACCGAGTACACCCGCCCGTTGCTGCCGAAGACGATGAGCGTGTCCACCGTGCGGCACTCAAAGGTGCCGTACAGGCCGTCGCCCGACTTGAAGGCGAAGCTGCCCGCCTCGTGCCCGTGGCCCTGGCGCGCACGCACCCAGCCCTTTTCGGACACCACCACGGTGACGGGTTCGTCCAGCACCTTGACCTCGGCCACGGCCTTCTTTTCGGCCTGGATCAGCGTGCGGCGCGCGTCGCCGAACAGCTTGGCGTCTGCCTCGATCTCCTTGACCATCAGGCGGCGCAGCGAGGCGGGGTTGGCGAGGATGTCCTCCAGCTTCCCCTGCTCGTCGCGCAGCTCTTTCAGCTCCTGCTCGATCTTGATGGCTTCCAGCCGCGCCAGTTGGCGCAGGCGGATTTCCAGAATGTCCTCGGCCTGGCGGTCCGACAGGTGAAAGCGCGCGATCAGCGCCGCCTTCGGCTCGTCGGCCTGGCGGATGATGGCGATCACCTCGTCGATGTTCAGCAACACCAGCTGCCGCCCCTCCAGGATGTGGATGCGGTCCAGCACCTTGTCCAGCCGGTGCTGGCTGCGCCGCGTGATGGTGGTCTGGCGGAAGTCGATCCACTCCTGCAGCATCTCGCGCAGCGACTTCTGCACGGGCCTGCCGTCCAGCCCCACCATGGTCAGGTTGATGGGCGCGGAAGTCTCCAGGCTGGTGTGCGCCAGCAGCGCGGTGATGAGGTCCTGCTGCGGCACCTTGCCGGTCTTGGGTTCGATGACCAGGCGCACCGGTGCGTCCTTGCTGGACTCGTCGCGCACGCCGTCCAGCAGCGCCAGCAGCGCGGCCTTGAGTTGCGTCTGCTCCTGCGTGAGCGCCTTCTTGCCGGTCTTGACCTTGGGGTTGGTGAGTTCCTCGATCTCCTCCAGCACCTTCTGCGCGGAGACGCCGGGCGGCAGCTCGGTCACCACCATCTGCCACTGGCCGCGCGCCAGGTCCTCGATCTTCCAGCGCGCGCGCACCTTGAGGCTGCCGCGGCCCGTGCGGTAGGCGTCCTGGATGTCCGCATCGCTGCTGATGATCTGGCCGCCGCCCGGGTAGTCAGGGCCGGGGACCAGCGCGAACAGCTCCTCGTCGCTCAGCTGCGGCTTCTTGACCAGGGCCACGCAGGCGTCGGCCACCTCGCGCAGGTTGTGGCTGGGGATCTCGGTGGCCAGGCCCACGGCGATGCCGCTGGCGCCATTGAGCAGCGCGAACGGCAACCGCGCGGGCAGCTGGCGCGGCTCCTGCGTGCTGCCGTCGTAGTTGGGCACGAAATCCACCGTGCCCATGTCGATCTCGTCCAGCAGCAGGCCGGCGATGCGGGTCAGCCGCGCCTCGGTGTAGCGCATGGCGGCGGCGCCGTCACCATCGCGGCTGCCGAAGTTGCCCTGGCCGTCGATCAGCGGGTAACGCTGGTTGAAGTCCTGCGCCAGGCGCACCAGTGCGTCGTAGGCCGACTGGTCGCCGTGCGGGTGAAAGCGGCCCAGCACGTCGCCCACCACGCGGGCGCTTTTGACAGGCTTGGCCGCCACGTTGCGGTTTGGCCCGCTGTAGCCCAGGCCCATGCGGTCCATGGCGTAGAGGATGCGCCGCTGCACGGGCTTGAGGCCGTCGCACACGTCGGGCAGCGCGCGGCCCTTGACGACCGAGAGGGCGTATTCCAGATAGGCGCGCTGGGCGTAGCCGGCCAGTTCCAGGCTGTCGCCGTGGTCGGCGGGCGCGGAGAAGTCGAGAGTGGGTTGGTCGCTCATTCAGTGAAGACAGACTCGGTCGATGACTGCCGGGCCAGGCGCGTGGGCGCAGGCGTGGACATGCGCTGCGTGTCGCCGCGCTCACCGGCATCGGATAGGGAATGGGGCGTGGCGGGCAGTTCCATGCGCACGCGCCCCGGGTTCGCGCGCTGATTGCGCGTCGGTAGCGGCGGCTTGAGCAGCGCATACAGGCCCATCACGCTCTGTACGTAGTTGCGCGTCTCGCGGTAGGCGGGCACGCGGTTGCCGGCGCGCTGCACGGCGCCCTCGCCCGCGTTGTAGGCCGCCAGCGCCAAGTCCAGGCGGCCCTCGAAGAGATCCATGAGGTAGCGCAGGTAGCGCGTGCCCGCGGCCACGTTGGTGGCGGGGTCCACCAGCTTTTGCTCCACCGAGCGCCTGGCGTCGCCGCTCACGCCGAAACGGCTGGCGGTGGCGGGCATGAGCTGCATCAGCCCCACGGCGCCGCGCGGCGAGACCGCACGGGTGTTGAAACCCGACTCGGTGGCGATCACCGCCTGCAGCAGCGCGTAGTCCACGCCATGGCGCGCCGACGCCGAGCGCAGGTGCTGGCGCACGAGCTTGTAGTCGTGCGACACCTCGAAGAAGGCCAGCAGCCGCACCCCCGAGGGACTGGCCGGCCCGGTGGAGACATCGGCCGCACCCTGACGTCCGGTGTTGGAGCCGTCGCGCTCGGAGTCGAAGTCGTTGCCGCGAAAGAACAGCGCGTAACGCTCGTCCAGCTGCTGCGCGGCGAAGTGCGTCACGCCGCGCTCGTCCACGAAGGCCCACAGGTCCGCATGCGCGGTTTGCTGCAAAAACAGGAGCGCGCAGCACATGCCAGCCGTGCGCAAAACCCCCAAAAGGCTGTTACGCATACGGTATCCCGGGCGCGCAGTCATGGCGAGTGCCTTCGTCAGATGTCCACATCCACCAGGTCGCCGTGCAGCTCCATGAGCTCGCGGCGCGCGGCGGCCTCGCCCTTGCCCATGAGCTTGGTGATCAGGCCCTCGGTGGCGGAGAAGTCGAACGTGCCCAACTGCACCGGCAGCAGGCGGCGCGTGTCGGGGTTGAGCGTGGTCTCCCACAGCTGCTCGGCGTTCATTTCGCCCAGGCCCTTGAAGCGGCTGATCTGGCATTTCTCGCGCGGCACGCCGTCCTTGGCGCACTTGTCGAGGATGCTTTCCAGCTCGGATTCATCCAGCGCATACACCTTGGCCGCGGGCTTCTTGCCGCGCGCCGGCACGTCCACGCGGAACAGCGGTGGCCGGGCGACAAAGATATGGCCGGCCTCGATGAGCTTGGGGAAGTGGCGGAAGAACAGCGTGAGCAGCAGCACCTGGATGTGCGAGCCGTCCACGTCCGCGTCGGAGAGGATGCAGATCTTGCCGTAGCGCAGGCCGGACAGGTCGGGGGTGTCGCTCGGGCCGTGCGGGTCCACGCCGATGGCTACCGAGATGTCATGCACCTCGGTGTTGGCAAACAGGCGGTCGCGGTCGACCTCCCAGGTGTTGAGCACCTTGCCGCGCAGCGGCAGGATGGCCTGGCTTTCCTTGTCGCGGCCCATCTTGGCGCTGCCGCCGGCCGAGTCGCCCTCGACCAGGAAGACCTCGTTGTAGGCCAGGTCACGGCTTTCGCAGTCGGTGAGCTTGCCGGGCAGCACGGCCACGCCCGAGCCCTTGCGCTTTTCGACCTTCTGGCCGGCCTTTTGCCGTGTCTGCGCGGCCTTGATGGCCAGTTCGGCCAGCTTCTTGCCGTATTCCACGTGCTGGTTCAGCCACAGCTCCAGCGCCGGGCGCACGAAGCTGGACACCAGCCGCACGGCGTCGCGCGAGTTCAGCCGCTCCTTGATCTGCCCCTGGAACTGCGGGTCCAGCACCTTGGCCGCCAGCACATAGCTGGCGCGCGCAAACACATCCTCGGGCAGCAGCTTCACGCCCTTGGGCAGGAGCGAGTGCAGCTCGATGAAACTCTTGACCGCGTTGAACAGGCCGTCACGCAGGCCGCTTTCATGGGTGCCGCCGGCGCTGGTGGGGATCAGGTTCACGTAGCTCTCGCGCACCGGCTGGCCTTCCTCGGTGAAGGCCACACACCATGCGGCGCCCTCGCCCTCGGCAAAGCTCTCGTTGTGGCGGTCGGCAAAGCCCTCGCCCTCGAACAGCGGGATCACCGGGTCAGCGCTCAGCGTCTGCGCCAGGTAGTCGCGCAGGCCGCCCTTGTACTGCCAGGTCTGGGTGTCGCGCGTCTTTTCATTGACCAGCTGCACCGTGACGCCGGGCATGAGCACCGCCTTGCTGCGCAGCAGGTGCGTCAGCTCGCCCATCGGAAGGTTGCTGGACTCAAAGTATTTGGCGTCGGGCCAGACGCGCACGGTGGTGCCCTGCTTGCGCTCGCCCGCCTGCAGCGGGCGCACCGCCAGCGGCTCGGTCACATCGCCGCCCGCAAACACCAGGCGCGCCACCTGGCCCTCGCGGTGGGTGGCCACCTCCAGCCGGGTGGCCAGGGCGTTGGTGACGCTTACGCCCACACCATGCAGGCCGCCCGAGAAGCTGTAGGCCCCGCCCTTGCCCTTGTCGAACTTGCCGCCCGCGTGCAGGCGGGTGAACACCAGCTCCACCACCGGTGCGTTCTCCTCGGGATGCAGGCCGAACGGAATGCCCCGGCCGTCGTCCTCCACGCTCACCGAGCCGTCGGTGTGCAAGGTCACCTTGATCTTCTTGCCAAAGCCCGCCAGCGCCTCGTCGGCCGCGTTGTCCAGCACCTCCTGGATGATGTGCAGGGGGTTGTCGGTGCGGGTGTACATGCCCGGCCGCTGCTTGACGGGCTCCAGTCCCTTGAGGACGCGGATCGAGCCTTCGGAGTAGTCGCTGGCGGAGGTGGATGCGGGTTTGACTGCCATGGCGGCGGATTGTAGTGCTGGATATAAAACCAGGATGGTGACGCTTTCTTGCCCCGCCAGCGTGCCGCACAGGGGGGCGCCAAGCAGGCGACACGGGTTTTCGCTACATTCGCCGGATGCACGACGCAACCCGAAAACTGTCCATGGCCCAGGTGCTGATCTGCGGCGCCGCCATCGTCACTCTGTCCATGGGCATCCGGCACGGCTTCGGCCTGTGGCTGCAGCCCATCACCCAGGACATGGGCTGGACACGCCAGACCTTTGCCCTGGCCATGGCCATTCAGAACCTGTCCTGGGGTCTGTTCGGCATCTTTGGCGGCATGCTGGCCGACCGCCTGGGCGCCTTCCGCGTGCTGATCGGCGGCGCAGCGCTCTACGCCATGGGCCTGGCCGGCATGGCGCTGTCTCCCACGCCGCTGCTGTTTTCGCTGACCACGGGCGTGCTGATCGGCGCTGCACAGGCGGGCACCACCTACGCCATCATCTACGGGGTGCTGGGCCGGCAGATCCCGGCCGACAAGCGCTCCTGGGCCATGGGCGTGGCCGCTGCGGCGGGCTCGTTCGGCCAGTTCCTCATGGTGCCGCTGGAGGGGCAACTGATCCTGCGCCTGGGCTGGCAAGAGGCCCTGCTGGTGCTCTCGGCCATGGTGATCCTGATCGTTCCGCTGGCCTTCGGCCTGCGCGAGCCGGGCTTTCATGGCAGCGCCCCCATCAAACGTACCCAGTCCGTGGGCGAGGCCTTTGCCGAGGCGCTGCGCTACCGCAGCTTCCTGCTGCTCACCGCCGGCTACTTCGTGTGCGGCTTCCAGGTGGTGTTCATCGGTGTGCACATGCCCAGCTATCTGCGCGACCAGGGCCTCACGCCCCAGGTGGCCAGCTATGCGCTGGCGCTGATCGGGCTGTTCAACGTGTTCGGCACCTATATCGCGGGCTCGCTGGGCCAACGGATCCCGAAGCGCCACATCCTGGCGTTCATCTATTTCGCCCGTGCCGTGGCCATCACCATCTTCCTGCTGGTGCCGCTGTCGCCGCTGTCGGTCTACGTGTTCTCGGCCGTGATCGGCGCACTGTGGCTGTCCACGGTGCCCCCCACCAATGCCACCGTTGCGCAGATCTTCGGGGTGCAGCACCTGTCCATGCTCAGCGGCTTCGTGTTCTTCAGCCACCAGATCGGCAGTTTCCTGGGCGTGTGGCTGGGCGGCTATCTGTATGACCGCACGGGCAGCTACGACATCGTGTGGTACCTGGCAATTGTGTTGGGCATCCTCGCGGGCCTGGTGAACCTGCCCGTACGCGAGGGCGCCATCGTGCGCGCCACCCCTCAGGCGGCCTGACCATGCGCACCCTGTACAAGCGGTCGATCGTCGCAGCTGCGCTGCTCGCGGTGCTGCTGGGGGTGTTCGCGCTGTACCTGCAGCCCGACTTCATGCTGACGCTGGCGGACCAGATCTGGGCCTGCTTCTGACGATGGCCCCGCACGGCACCGCCCATGCGCCGCTGCCCGCGGCCTCGGAATGGATACAGCGCTGGTCCCATCTGGTGCCTGCGGGCGGCAGTGTGCTGGACGTGGCTTGCGGTCACGGCCGTCACATGCGCTGGTTCCATGAAAGAAAACACCCGGTAACGGGCATAGACAAAGCGCCAGAAGCTATTGAAAGCATAGCACCATGGGGCGCGACGATCGTTGCGGATATCGAGGCTGGCCCCTGGCCCCTGCCCGGGCAGCGCTTTGCCGGCGTGGTGGTCACCAATTACCTGTGGCGTCCTTTGCTGCCCACCATCGTGGACAGCGTGGCGCCCGGTGGCGTGCTGCTCTATGAGACCTTCGCCGTGGGCAACGAAACTGTCGGCCGGCCCGCGCGGGCCGAATTCCTGCTGAGGCCGGGCGAACTGCTGCAGGCCTGCCGGGCCCTGCGCATCGTGGCTTATGAGGAAGGCTTCCTCGACGCGCCCGCGCGCTTCGTGCAGCGCATCGCCGCCGTGCGGCCTGCGCCGTCCATGGACGGGCCGCTGCGCGCGCCGCTGCGCGCGCCGCTGCAGGGCCCCGTCTAGTTAGAATGTGTTTTTACCGTTTTTGAACGCGGACATGACTTCTCCCAGCGCCCCCCTGACCGGCAGCATCGTCGCCCTCGTCACGCCCATGCATGACGACGGCAGTGTGGACTACCCCGCGCTGCGCAAACTCATCGACTGGCACATCGCAGAAGGCACCGACTGCATCGGCGTGGTGGGCACGACCGGCGAATCGCCCACGGTGAACGTGGAGGAGCACTGCGAAATCATTCGTGTGTCCGTGGAACAGGCCGCCAAGCGCGTGCCCATCATGGCGGGCTGCGGCGCCAATTCCACGGCCGAGGCCATCGAGCTGGCCAGGTTCGCCAAGAAGGTTGGCGCCGACAGCCAGTTGCAGGTCGTGCCCTATTACAACAAGCCCACGCAGGAAGGCCAGTACCGCCACTTCAAGGCGATCGCCGAGGCCGTGGGCGACCTGCCGATGGTGCTGTACAACGTGCCCGGCCGGTCGGTGGCGGACATGCAGCACGAAACCGTGCTGCGCCTCACGCAGGTGCCCGGCATCGTGGGCATCAAGGAAGCCACAGGCAACATCGAACGCGCGCAATGGCTCATCCGCGACGTGCCCAAGGGCTTTGCCGTGTATTCCGGCGATGACCCCACGGCCGTGGCGCTCATGCTGTGCGGCGGCCAGGGCAACATCAGCGTGACAGCCAACGTGGCGCCCCGCCTGATGCACGAGCTATGCGTAGCCGCGCTCGCCGGCGACACCCGCCGTGCCATGGAGATCCAGTTCCGCCTGATGCCCGTGCACAAGCAACTGTTCGTAGAGGCCAACCCCATCCCCGTGAAGTGGGCTGTGCAGCGCATGGGCCTGTGCGGCGGCGCTATGCGCCTGCCCATGACGCCCCTGAGCCAGGGCAACGAAGCCGTAGTCGAGTCCGCTCTGCGCGCCGCGGGGCTGCTCTAAGCTCTAATTTCACCCAGCCTGTTGCCAGCTTGCAGCGTATTTGGAACGCTCCCGGCCGAATCTGGATCAATGAGGATTTTCGCGTGAACGCTACCACCCGTTTGGGCCTGCTGGGCCTTGCCGTGACCCTGTCCGCTTGCTCCGTGCTGGAGAACGACAAGATCGATTACAAAAGCGCCACCAAGGGGGCAACGCTGGAGGTGCCTCCGGACCTGACGCAGCTCTCGCGCGACACACGCTACACGGTGCCTGGCGGCGTCGTGTCTGCTGCCGCTTTCGAAGCCGGCCAGGCGCAACAGCCCCGCGGCGCGGCGAGCGCAGCCCCGAAGTCCATTGGAGACGTACGCATCGAGCGCGACGGCAACCAACGATGGCTGGTGGTGGACCGCCCTGCCGACCAACTGTGGGACCCGGTGCGTGACTTCTGGATCGAAAACGGCTTCGTGTACGTGCTGGAACAACCCAAGCTCGGCCTGCTGGAGACCGACTGGGCCGAAAACCGCGCCAAGCTGCCGCAGGACATCATCCGCTCCACGATCGGCAAGGTCTTCGATTCGCTGTATTCCACGGGCGAACGCGACAAGTTCCGGACCCGCCTGGAGCGCAACGCCAGCGGCGGCACGGAGATCTACATCAGCCACCGCGGCATGGTGGAGGTCTACACCAACACCCAGAAGGACAACACCGTCTGGCAGCCCCGCCCGGCCGATCCGGAACTGGAAACCGAATTCCTGCGCCGGCTGATGGTCAAGCTGGGCGTGAGCGAGGAGCAATCCAAGGCCGCCGCCGCAGCGCCCGTACCCTCCGCCCCGTCCGCGCGCATGGCCACGGTGGACAACGTGCCGGTGGTGCAGCTTGATGAAGGCTTCGACCGCGCGTGGCGCCGCGTGGGCGTGTCGCTGGACCGCACCGGCTTCACCGTGGAGGACCGAGACCGCAGCCAGGGTGTGTACTTCGTCCGCTACGTCGCCCCGACCGAGAAGAAGGAGCAAGGCTTCTTCAGCAAGCTGTTCAGCCGCTCGCCCGACGCGGTGCCGCCGCTGAAGTACCGCATCGTGGTGCGCAGCGAGGGCAACCGAAGCACCGTGTCTGTGCTCAACGCCGCAGGCGCGCCCGAGACCTCCGCCAATGCACAGCGCATCGTGCGCGTGCTCGCGGATGATCTGAAGTAAAAGGGGCGGCGCCGCGCCGCTTGCGCCTACACGATGCTGCGCTTTCGCAATCTGGCCAGCGGCAGCACCGGCAACGCCACGCTGGTTGAAGGGCGTAGCGGCGCGCATACCCGGCGCCTGCTCGTGGATTGCGGGCTGGGCATCCGGCAACTGCAATGGCGCCTGGAGGCTGCCGGTACGGCCCCTGCGCAGTTGGATGCCGTCTTCATCACGCATGAGCATTCCGATCATGTGGGCTGCGTGCTGAAGCTCGCCCTGCGCGAACGCATCCCCGTTTGGATGAGCGAGGGCACCTACGACGCCCTAGGGGCACCCGACCTTGACGGCCTGCTGCATGTGGCGTGCGATGGCGTACCCGTCGATATGGGCAGCTTTTGCGCACATCCTTTCAGCGTGCCGCATGACGCACGTGAACCATTGCACTTGCGCTGCAGCGATGGCGCGACGCACATCGGCCTACTGACCGACCTGGGCCATGCGGCAGAAACGGTGGTGGAACGGCTGCAGGGTTGTCACGCGCTGCTGCTCGAAGCCAACCACGACGCCGACCTTCTGGCGTCGGGCGACTATCCCGTGTTCCTGAAACGGCGCATCGCAGGTCCGCGTGGGCACCTTCCCAACCATGTCAGCGCGGACATCCTGCACGCCGTACATCACCCGAATCTGCGACACGTGGTGGCTGCACACCTGAGCGCACGCAACAACCGACCGGAACTCGCGCAATCCGCTCTGGCGCAAGCTGTGGGGTGGCATGCAAGTGACATCGTAGTGGCCGATCCGCGCGAGGGCACTCCCTGGATCGAGGCCAGCTACTGAGCCATTGCCCAAAAAAGAAAACCCCGACCTTGCGGTACGGGGTTTGCAGCAAGCCCGACCCTTGGAGGGGCCGGGCATCAGAGTGTTCTTACTTGGCTTCGGAAGCGGCAGCGCCGGTAGCGGCGGCAGCAGCAGCATCAGCAGCTGCCTTGGCGGCATCGGAAGCTGCGTCGGTAGCGGCAGCAGCAGGTGCCTCGACAGACGCTGCGGCCGCGGGAGCAGGCGCGGGCTCAACAGCCGGTGCGGGAGCAGGAGCTTCCACAGGAGCGGGAGCAGGTGCGGGCTCTTCCTTCTTGCCGCAAGCGGCGAGAGCGGCAGCAGCGATCAAAGCAGCCAGAACGACGGAGTTCTTCATTTGGTGTCCTATCAAGCGGAACGATTGTTATCAAACAGCCCAACGCCGCCATCCACGCGGCTAGTCAGGCAGTGGCGCTACGCTTTGCGAAGCAAACGCCGGGGGCAAAACCAGTTCGGAATTATAGAAAGATTTCGTCAATAGTAGATAACACGAATAACTGGCTACCCTTGTTACAAAGAGGGTGAATCCGTCACAGGCCAAGTACGGATGCAGGGAATCCAGGAGTGCTCTTGCGGTCTACCCACTCCTGCAGCGATTCGCGCAGGATGATGCGGCGCTCCGGCTCGGCGCCGGCGACGCCGTTGCACCGCACCGGGTCGTGCCGCTGCAGCGCCCACAGCGGCGACCACAGTGCACTGGGCACATCCTGCGGATCTGCGACGGACGCCTTGCGGCAGACAATGATGTGGTCCCAGCGCACGCGCCACTGCACAAAGCGCGCGTGCCGCCGCACGATTTCATCGAACCCCGCCGCCACCAGCACGAAGCGCCGCCCCGCCCGCGCCCAGTCCTGCAGGGAATCGGCCACGGAGCGCTCCCCCAACGGCCAATCGTGGAAGCTGGCGTCCGACAGGATGAGCTCGGGCCAACCTTCGCGCGCAGCGCATGCCAGGGCATCGCGCACCAGTTGCTGAAATGCCACCCGCCCTTCAAACCGGCCGGCGGGCAGCGATGACTGTGCGTGCGAGATGGCGTCTTCCATGGTTTGTCTCCGGCGGCGACACGTCAGGCCTGCGCGCCCGCATGGGCCCAGCCTGCCTCGCACCAGGCGGACAGCAGCTCCAATGCTTCATCGCTCGCCCGCGCGAGGTCCCGCGAGTCCAGGAGACGCTCGTCGGCCAGGCGACGCATCAGTACCGCATCGCGACCGGCCGCGCGATAGCTTTCGCCGTTGATGAACACATGCCTGTCGTCATACATCATGCGCGTGC
This sequence comes from Diaphorobacter sp. JS3050, assembly GCF_013154915.1. NCBI lineage: Bacteria > Pseudomonadati > Pseudomonadota > Betaproteobacteria > Burkholderiales > Comamonadaceae > Diaphorobacter > Diaphorobacter sp. JS3050. The sequence goes on along the minus strand of NZ_CP053553.1, from coordinate 1,189,845 downwards.
GCCGGTCCAGCACCACGCTCTCCAGCATGCCCGCCGGAGACGGCTCGAACCATACGTTGGGCTTGGGTTCGGTCAGAGCCTCGCCCAGTGCGCACTCCAGCGCCTGAGGCTGCTGCAACGCGCGCTGCACCACCTTGCGTGCGAAGTCTTGCAACGCGGCCGGGATGGCTCCCGGGTTCGCAACAGCGGACTGCTGTGCGTCACGGTAGATGGCCCCCTCCTCGTCGGCCGCCGCCTCCGCCATGCGCTGCAGCACCTCATGCGCCAACTGGGCACCATTGGGCGAGCGAAAGCCGATGGAATAGGTCATGCATTCCCCCTCGGCAATGCCATCGTGGGCCCAGCCCGGGGGCAGGTAGAGCATGTCGCCGGGCTCGAGCACATGCTCTTCTTCGGGCTCGAAAGCCGCGAGGATCTTCAGCGGCAAGCCGGGGCGCAGCGTCTTGTCCTTTTGCCGGCCAATGCGCCAGCGCCGCCGCCCATGGGCCTGCAGCAGGAAGACGTCGTAGTTGTCGAAATGCGGCCCCACGCCTCCGCCGTCGGTGGCGTAGCTGATCATCAGGTCATCAAGCCGCGCCTCGGGCACGAAACGGAACTGCTGTAGCAGCGCGTGCACGGCATCGTTGTGCAGATCCACGCCTTGCACCAGCGCGGTCCAGCGCGGCGTGGCCAGGGACGGCAGGGAGCGGCGTGCCAACGGCCCGTGGCGCAGCACCCATTGGCCGGCCTTGTCCTGGATGAAGCGCGACTCCACACCGTCCTGCCCCGCCAACTCCAGCAGTTCGGCGCGGCTCAGCAGCGGCTTGAAGCCGGGGATGGCCTGGCGCACCAGCAGCGGCTTCTTGTGCCAGTGGCGGCGCATGAACTGCGCCGGGCTCAGGCCCCCGAGCAGGGCCAGCGGTTGTTGAACGTCCATGGAATCGAAATGGCCGCGCGCGCGGCAGGGCAGTGAACTGCGACAATTCTCCTATGGAAATTACCGAACAATGTGTGGTCGCCTTGACCTGGGTCCTGAAAGACACGCTGGGCGAGAAACTGGATGTGCTCGACGATCCCGTGGAATTCCTCGTGGGGGGCGACGACCTGCTGGGCCGCATCGACCAGGCCCTGCAGGGCCATGGCGTCGGCGCCGAACTCTCGCTGCACCTGGAGCCCGAGGAAGCTTTTGGGGACTACCAGGACAAGCTGCTCTTCCTGGAGCCCCGCCAACTGTTTCCCGCGGATATCGAAGAAGGCATGACGTTCGAGGGAACGGCTTTGCCCCAAGGCGTCAACCCCGATGCACCGCGCGACGCGCTGTACACCGTGGCGCAGATCTACCCTGAGCACGTGGTGCTGGACGGCAACCATCCGCTGGCAGGCATCGCACTGCGGCTACAGCTCAAGGTGCACGCGGTGCGCGAAGCCACGGAGGAAGAAATCGGCCGTGGCACAGCGGGCACGGGGTTCTTCCGCATTCAGCCGCAGGCGCCGGGCAGCGACCTGATCCACTGAACCACGCACCTTTCGACACACAGCCCCAAAAAAACGGGCTCCCCTCGGGAGCCCGTTGTGTGTGCGCGGCGCCGCCATCGGCGCGTCAATCGTCTTACATGCGTGATATCTGTCCGCCATACAGCCGCACGCGGTCTCCGGTGCGCAAATCGCCTGGCGACGGCACTTCGTATACCCGCTGGCCGCCCCGGTCCAGGTTCACCGTGATGCGATAGGCCTCGTAATCGCCGGTGTTATTGCGGCCTTCGATGGCGTTGCCCGCCACCGCGCCACCCACGGCCCCGATGGCAGTGGCCGCCGTGCGGCCGGAGCCCGAGCCAATTTGATTGCCCAGCACGCCGCCCACGACGGCACCCAGGATCGCGCCAGCGCCGGACGTGCGGTTGCGCGCCTGCAGTCCTTCGATGTAGGCCACGGTGCCGTATTCGGTACCTTGCTGATTGGGGTAGGTGGTGTATCCCGGCGCCGGTTGGCTGGTGTAGCCGGGCGTCGGATGGTAGTCAGAATAGCGCGGCTGTTCGGCGCAGGCGACCAGTGCGCCAGCCACCAGCGCGGAGCCGGCCAAGGCGATGAAGCGGGAATGAGGACGCATGGAAATCTCCTTGGTTCAACAATGCAAGCATGGCTACATGAAAGCGGCCACCCATTGGGAGATTGAAGCACCACAGCATCCTGCACACTGCCGGCCATGCCCGGCGGGCCTCGTAGTGAAGTGCGCACCCGCCATGTAGGCATGGTGCCGACAGCGGCGCTGGCGCTCAGTGCTTGCCCGTGGAGCCGTAGCCGCCCTCACCGCGCTCGCTGGCCGGAAACTCCTGCACCACGTTGAACTGGGCTTGCACCACCGGCACGATGACCAACTGCGCCAGGCGCTCCATGGGTTGCAGGGTGAAGGCCTGGGGGCTGCGGTTCCACGCGCTGACCATGAGTTGCCCCTGGTAGTCGCTGTCGATCAGGCCCACCAGGTTGCCCAGCACGATGCCGTGCTTGTGGCCCAGCCCCGAGCGCGGCAGGATCAGCGCGGCATAGCCCGGGTCCTGAAGGTAGATGGCGATGCCCGTGGGCACCAATTGCCAGGCGTTGGGCTCCAGCGTGAGCGGCGCGTCCAGGCACGCGCGCAGGTCCAGCCCCGCGCTGCCGGGCGTGGCATACGTTGGCAATTGATCCGCCATGCGGGGGTCGAGAATCTTGACGTCGATTTTCATGGGAGCAGAGGTTCAAAGGAATGGTCGAGCGGCGTCACGCCGGCAGCACCGCGAGCCGAGCCCGCGATCATCGCCCAACCGGTGCGCCCCTACCCGCTCAAACGGCGGCAAGGCGCCGCGCGATCTCCGCCACGAGCTGATGGCCCAGCGCCTCCTTGGAAGCACGGGGCAGTTCACGATGGCCCTGCGCGTCGACCAGCAGCAGCGCATTGTCGTCCTGCCCGAACGTGGCCGGGCCGATATTGCCCACCAGCAACGGCACGCCCTTGCGCTCGCGCTTGGCGCTGGCATGCTCCAGCAGGTTCTCGCTCTCGGCGGCAAACCCCACACAGTACAGACGGCCAGCGCGCGCGCGTTCGGTGCGCGCCACCGTGGCCAGGATGTCGGGGTTCTCCACAAACTCCAGCGCCGGCACGTCGCCCGTGCCGTCCTTCTTGATCTTGTGCAGCGCAGCAGTGGCGGGACGCCAGTCCGCCACCGCGGCCGTAGCTATGAAAATAGTAGCTTCTCGCGCTTGCTCCTCAACGATTGCAAGCATATTTTTTGCTGAACGCACGTCGATGCGGCGCACGCCCCGCGGGGTGGGCAGATGCACCGGCCCGGCGACCAATGTGACCTGTGCGCCAGCGGCACGCGCCGCGCGGGCAATCGCAAAGCCCATCTTGCCGCTGGACAGGTTGGTGATGCCGCGCACCGGGTCAATGGCCTCGAAGGTGGGGCCAGCGGTAATCAGCACGTGCTGGCCCGTAAGCAACTGGGGGGTGAAGAAGGCCTCCAGTTCCTCCAGAATCTCCGCGGCCTCCAGCATGCGGCCGTCGCCCGTCTCGCCACAGGCCTGGTCACCAAAGCCCACGCCCAGCACCGTTGCGCCGTCGCGCGCCACCTGGGCCAGGTTGCGCTGAGTGGCCGGGTGGCCCCACATCTCGCGGTTCATGGCGGGGGCCAGCAGCAACGGCACCCGATCCCGGGGCCGTGCCAGACACAGCAGGCTCAATAACTCGTCGGCCCGCCCCTGCACCAGCCGCGCGATGAAGTCCGCGCTGCACGGCGCAATGAGGATCGCGTCCGCCTCGCGGCTCAGGTTGATATGGGGCATGTTGTTCGCCTCGCGCGCGTCCCACTGCGAGGTGTAGACGCTGCGTCCCGACAGCGCCTGCATGGTCACGGGCGTGATGAACTGCGCAGCCGCCTCGGTCATGACCACCTGCACCGTGGCGCCGGCCTTCACCAGCAGCCGGCACAGTTCCGCCGATTTGTAGCAGGCCACGCCGCCGCTCAAGCCCAGGACAATGTGTTTGCCAGCCAACTGTTCGTTCATGGGGGCGCAATTTAGCAGAGGGCATGGCCCCTGCCACTGCATCCCTGCAGTGGGCTGATTACAATCCCAATTTCCCACCACCATCAAAGACATGACCAAATTCGTCTTCGTCACCGGCGGTGTGGTGTCTTCCCTGGGCAAGGGAATCGCCTCAGCCTCCCTTGCCGCGATCCTCGAATCGCGGGGTCTCAAAGTCACCCTCATCAAGCTCGACCCGTACATCAACGTGGACCCGGGCACCATGTCGCCCTTCCAGCATGGTGAGGTCTTCGTGACCGACGATGGCGCCGAAACCGACCTGGACCTGGGCCACTACGAGCGCTTCATCGAAACGCGCATGAAGCAGGCCAACAACTTCACCACGGGCCGCATCTACCAGAGCGTGCTCGAAAAGGAGCGCCGCGGCGACTACCTCGGCAAGACCGTGCAGGTGATCCCGCACGTGACCAACGAGATCCAGGAATTCATCAAGCGCGGCGCGGGCATAGACACGGACGACGCCGTGGACGTGGCCATCTGCGAGGTCGGTGGCACGGTGGGTGACATCGAGTCCCTGCCCTTCCTGGAGGCCGTGCGCCAGCTGTCGCTCAAGCTGGGGCCGAACAACTCGGCTTTCGTGCACCTGACCTACCTGCCCTGGATCGCCACGGCCGGCGAGCTCAAGACCAAGCCCACGCAGCACACGGTGCAGAAGCTGCGCGAGATCGGCATCCAGCCCGACGCCCTCCTGTGCCGCGCCCAGCAGGCCGTGCCCGACGAGGAGCGCGAGAAGATCTCCCTGTTCACCAACGTGCCCGAGTGGGGCGTGATCAGCATGTGGGACGTGGACACCATCTACAAGGTGCCACGCATGCTGCACGAGCAGGGCCTGGACGGCCTGATCTGCGACAAGCTGCGCCTGAACACGCCGCCCGCCAACCTCAAGCGCTGGGACGCGCTGGTGCACGAGACCGAGCACCCGCAGGGCGAGGTGAAGATCGCCATGGTGGGCAAGTACGTGGAGCTGTCGGACGCGTACAAGTCCGTCAACGAGGCGCTCAAGCACGCCGGCATGCAAAGCCATGTGCGCGTGAAGATCGACCACCTGGACTCGGAAGACATCACCGACGCGAACGCTCGCGAGCGGCTCGGTGCCTACGACGCCATCCTCGTGCCCGGGGGCTTCGGCAGCCGCGGCGTGGAGGGCAAGATCTCCACGGCGCGCTACGCGCGCGAGCACCAGGTGCCCTACCTGGGCATCTGCCTGGGGATGCAGGTGGCCACCATCGAATACGCGCGCCACGTGGCGGGCCTGCAGGGCGCCAATTCCACCGAGTTCGACCCCGCCACGCCGCATCCGGTCATCGCCCTGATCACCGAATGGAAGGACGAGGACGGCACCATCAAGACGCGCTCCGAGAATTCCGACCTGGGCGGCACCATGCGCCTGGGCGCGCAGAGCTCGGACGTGCAGCCCGGCACCCTGGCGCACAGCATTTACGGCGACGTGGTCACCGAGCGCCACCGCCACCGCTACGAGGCCAACGTGCAGTACCTGGACCGCTTGCGCAGCGCCGGGCTGGTGATCTCGGCGCTCACGCAGCGCGAGCACCTCACCGAGATCGTCGAGCTGCCGCAGAGCGTGCATCCCTGGTTCATCGGCGTGCAGTTCCACCCCGAGTTCAAGTCCACGCCCTGGAGCGGCCACCCGCTGTTCAACGCCTTCATCAAGGCGGCCGTGGAACACCAGAAGCCAGCGGCGAAAGCCTGATTGGAAGGAAAGCCCATGCAGCTGTGCGGATTCGACGTCGGCCTGGACCAACGCTTCTTCCTGATCGCGGGCACCTGCTCCATTGAAGGCCTGGAGATGTCGCTCGACGTGGCCGGCCAACTCAAGGAGGCCTGCGCGCCGCTGGGCATCCCGCTGATCTACAAGGGCTCGTTCGACAAGGCCAACCGCTCGTCCGGCACCAGCAAGCGCGGTGTCGGCCTGGATGCCGGTTTGAAGATCCTTGACGAAGTGCGCCGCCAGTTGCAGCTGCCCATCCTGACCGATGTGCACGACACCTCGCACGTGGCCGAAGTGGCCAGCGTGGTCGACGTGCTGCAGACCCCGGCCTTCCTGTGCCGCCAGACGGATTTCATCCGCGCCGTGGCGCAAAGCGGCAAGCCGGTGAACATCAAGAAGGGCCAGTTCCTTGCGCCCTGGGACATGAAGAACGTCATCGACAAGGCCCGCGCCGCCGCGCGCGAGGTGGGCCTGTCGGAAGACCGCTTCCTGGCCTGCGAGCGCGGCGTGAGCTTTGGCTACAACAACCTCGTGGCCGACATGACCAGCCTGGCCGAGATGCGCAATTCCGGCGCGCCCGTGGTGTTCGACGTGACCCACTCGGTACAGAAGCCCGGCGGCCTGGGCGCCGTGAGCGGCGGCGCGCGCGACATGGTGCCCGTGCTGGCCCGTGCCGGCGTGGCCGTCGGCGTGGCGGGCCTGTTCATGGAAACGCACCCCAAGCCCGCCGAGGCCTGGTCGGACGGCCCCAACGCCGTGCCGCTCAAGCACATGCGCGCGTTGCTTGAAACGCTGGTGGCGCTCGACGACGTGACCAAGAAGAACGGTTTTCTCGAAAACAACTTTGGAGCCTGACACCATGCCCAGCGGCTACATCATCGCCAACGTCCGCGTGACCAACCCCGCGCAGTAAGAGGAATACAAGAAGTGGTCCACCGCCGCCTTCGCGGCGCACAACGCCGAGATCTGCGTGCGTGGCGGCCAGGTGGAGGTGATGGAGGGCGACTGGCAGCCCGAGCGTGTGGTGATCGCCAAGTTCCCCAGCTTCGAGGCGGCCAAGGCGTTCTACCATTCGCCCGAATACGGCAAGGCCCGTGCGGCGCGCGAGGGCGCGGCCATCATGCGGCTGGTGTGCGTCGAAGGCCTTTGATGCTACCCATTTGATAGCTGCCAGCGCTTGATGGAAAAGCGCTAGCGGCCAATTTGATTAAAAACTCCCGCAAAAGGAAACCCATGAGTGCCATCGTTGACATCGTAGGCCGCGAAGTGCTGGACAGCCGCGGCAATCCCACCGTCGAATGCGACGTGCTGCTGGAATCGGGCGTGATGGGCCGCGCGGCCGTGCCCTCGGGCGCGTCCACCGGCTCGCGCGAAGCCATCGAGCTGCGCGACGGCGACAAGGCCCGCTACCTGGGCAAGGGCGTGCTCAAGGCCGTGGAGCACATCAACACCGAGATCAGCGAGGCCGTACTGGGCCTGGACGCCTCCGAGCAGGCCTTCCTGGACAAGACCCTGATCGACCTGGACGGCACCGACAACAAGAGCCGCCTGGGCGCCAACGCCATGCTGGCCGTCTCCATGGCCGTGGCCCGCGCCGCCGCCGAAGAGTCCGGCCTGCCCCTGTACCGCTACCTCGGCGGCATGGGCGGCATGCAGCTGCCCGTGCCGATGATGAACGTCATCAACGGCGGCGCGCACGCCAACAACAGCCTGGACCTGCAGGAGTTCATGATCATCCCCGTGGGCGCACCGAGCTTCCGCGAGGCCGTGCGCTGGGGCGCCGAGGTGTTCCACGCGCTCAAGAAGATCATCCACGACAAGGGCATGAGCACCGCCGTGGGCGACGAAGGCGGTTTTGCGCCTTCCGTGGAAAACCACGAAGCCGCCATCCAGCTGATCCTGCAGGCGATTGAGGCCGCCGGCTACACCGCGGGCGAGCAGATCGCCCTGGGCCTGGACTGCGCCGCCAGCGAGTTCTACAAGGACGGCCAGTACGTGCTGGAAGGCGAAGGCGGCCTGCGCCTGACCGCCCAGCAGTGGACCGACATGCTCGCCACCTGGTGCGACAAGTACCCCATCATCTCCATCGAAGACGGCATGGCCGAGGGCGACTGGGACGGCTGGAAGACCCTGACCGAGCGCCTGGGCCAGAACGTGCAGTTGGTGGGCGACGACCTGTTCGTGACCAATACCAAGATCCTGAAGGAAGGCATCGACAAGCGCATCGCCAACTCGATCCTCATCAAGATCAACCAGATCGGCACGTTGACCGAGACCTTCGCCGCCATCGAGATGGCCAAGCGCGCCGGCTACACCGCCGTGATCAGCCACCGCTCGGGCGAGACCGAGGACTCGACGATCGCCGACATCGCCGTGGGCACCAACGCCGGCCAGATCAAGACCGGCTCGCTCTCGCGCTCCGACCGCATCGCCAAGTACAACCAGCTGTTGCGCATCGAAGAAGACCTGGGCGACATCGCCTTCTATCCCGGCCGCGCCGCGTTCTACAACCTGCGCTAAGCCCACCCGCGCCGCTGCGCCCCGCCATGGGCACACGCATCGTTCCGCTCGCCCTGCTGCTGCTCCTCGTGGGGATCCACGCGCAGCTGTGGACCGGGCGCGGCAGTGTCGGCCATGTAGAGGACATGCGCCGGCAGATCGCCGCCCAGCAGGCGGCGAATGCGCAGGCGCGCCAGGCCAATGAGCGCCTGGCCGCCGAAGTGCAGGACCTGAAGGACGGCCTGGAGATGGTCGAGGAAAAGGCGCGCAGCGAACTGGGCATGGTCAAGCCCGGCGAGATCTACGTGCACGTCACCCCGGCCCGCAAGTGAGCCTCTCGCCCGGCCCCGTGCCCGGCGCTGCGGCGGTGCGCATCGCGATCCTGGGTGCGCACGCGCCCGCCTGCACCACCTTGCGCGACGGCATCGCTCAGCACTGTCCCGCGCTCGCAGTCGCGGCGGCCGGCCCCGATCTGCCAGCCCTGCCGGCGGACCTCACGCTGCTGTGCGCACTGGACCTTCCCGATGCACACGAGCTGCAACTGCGCGCCGCGCTGGCCCAGGCCGGCACGGCCTACCAGGTGCTGTACGGGCCGCCAGCGGCGCAACTTCGCAATGCACTAAACGCTATTGATTTAATAGCTACTCGCGCTTTCCCATCAAGCGCAGAAGTCGAATTGAAACCTGAACCCAGCCGTCCTCGGCTGCGCGCTTGGGGTTGCGAAGAATGCGTGGAGCCCCAGTGCGAGCACCGGCTGTTCACCGCGCTGCGCGGCCTGGGTGCGGGGGCGTGAGGCGGACGCTTCACGCTCGTTGAAGCGCGACCACCTGCAGCGCCGCGGCGCGCAGGCTGGCTCGCGAAAGCCGCCCAGAGCGGCCGCCTGGATCACTGCATGCGCGACGGCGCGGGCGGCTGCTTGTGCGGATCGGTGAACAGCTGCGCGGCATCCACCGGGTCGAAGTGGTACTGCTGGCCGCAGTATTCGCAGCCCACCTCGATGTTGCCACGCTCCTCCAGGATGCTCTCGACCTCTTCCGTGCCCAGGCTGCGCAGCATGTTGCCCACACGCTCGCGGCTGCAGGAGCACGCGAAGCGCGGGCCGCTATCGCCCTGCTGAGGCGCGAAGCGCAGCAGTTTTTCCTCCCAGAACAGGCGGCGCAGGATGGTGTCCACGTCCAGCGTGAGCAGCTCCTCGCGCGTGAGGCTGCTCGCCAGGGTGGCGATACGGTTGTAGTCCTCGTTGCGGCCGATCTGGTCCTCGTCCTCGCGCCCATGGCCGCCGGCCAGGTTGGCCTCGCCCTTCAGGGGCATGCGCTGGATCAGCACGCCCGCGGCCACCTGGTCGTTGGCAGCCAGCACCAGGGTGGTATCGAGCTGCTCGGACTGCAGCATGTAGTGCTGCAGCACGTCGCTGAGCTTGTGCAGCTTTTCCTGGTGGTCGCCATACAGCGGCACCACACCCTGGTAGGGCTGCTGGCCGGGCAGACGGTCCTTGGGGTCCAGCGTGATGGCGCAGCGCCCGCCGCCGCCCACGTTCACCATGTCCGGCAGGCCCGCGTTCGCGGGCAGTTCGCCCAACACCGACGCGGTGGCGCGCAGGCTCAGGTCGGACTGCACCTCTGCCACGGCCAGCTTGACCGGGCCGTCACCAAAGACCTGCAGCACCAGCGCGCCGTTGAACTTGATGTTCGACTGCATCAGCACGCCGGCGGCGGCCATCTCACCCAGCAGCTCGCTCACGGGCGCGGGGTATGGCCCCGTTTCGGTGTTGGCCGCGCGGCGGCGCAGCAGCTCTGTCCAGGCGTCGGTCAGGCGCACGATCATGCCGCGCACGGGCAGGCCATCAAACAAAAACTTGTGCAGTTCGGACACGCAGTATTTCCAGTCAATCAACGGCCGGGCTATTACCCCAGCTTGCGCAGACCCGCCTTGAAGCGGCGCGCGTTTTCCATGTAATGCCGCGCACTCTGGCGCAGTCCTTCGATCTGCTCGGGCGTGAGCTGGCGCACCACCTTGGCCGGACTGCCCAGGATCATCGATCCGTCGGGAAACTCCTTGCCCTCGGTGACCAGCGAGCCGGCGCCCACCAGGCAGTTGCGGCCGATCTTCGCGCCGTTGAGCACGATGGCGCCAATGCCGATCAGTGATTCATCCCCGACGGTGCAGCCATGCAGCATGACCTGGTGGCCCACGGTGACGCGCTCACCGATCACCAGCGGCTGGCCGATGTCGGCGTGCAGCACGCTCGCGTCCTGCACGTTGGTGCCCGCGCCGATGGTGATGCGCGCCGTGTCGCCACGCACCACGGCGCCGAACCATACGCTGGCGTCCTCGCCCAGCACCACGTCGCCCATCACCTGGCCACTGTCGGCCACCCAGGCCGATGCGGCCACCTGCGGCGCCACGCCGTCGAGTTCATAGATCGCCATCGCTTGTCTGTCTCCGTTGTTTGTGTAGGGGGAACCTAGTGTGGTGTCTCAAAAGTAATCATCAAATAATGGTACTCGCTGCCCGCGCCACAGATGCCAAGATGGTGTCCGCACTTTTATGCCACACGAACGGCTTGGGATCCTCGTTGTGACGATCAATGTATTCCCGTATGGATTGCTCCAGCTGAGCAACGCTGGTGTGGGCGCTGCGCTTGATCCACTGCTCGCTGATCTGGCTAAAGAAACGCTCGACCAGATTGAGCCAGGACGCTGAGGTGGGCGTGAAGTGAACGTGGTAGCGAGGATGGGCTGCTAGCCAGGCCCGCACTGCCTGCGTCTTGTGCGTGCCGTAGTTGTCCATGATCAGGTGGATGTCTTGTTCGCCTGGCACCGCTGCATCGATGGCTTTGAGGAACTGCAGGAATTCCACACTGCGGTGACGGCGCTTGAGCTGTCCTATGACTTTGCCAGTGGCCACATCCAGCGCTGCAAACAGCGACGTTGTGCCATGGCGCTTGTAATCGTGCGTGCGCGTGCTGGGTTTGCCAAACGTCAGTGGTAACCCTGGTTGGGTGCGATCCAGAGCCTGGATCTGGCTCTTCTCGTCCACGCACAGCACCAAGGCGCGATCGGGTGGTGCCATATACAGCCCCACCACATCCCGTACCTTGTCCACGAAATGGGGATCCGTCGATAGCTTGAAGGTTTCTTGCAGGTGCGGCTTCAGCCCAAAGGCATGCCAGATGCGCTGCACCGTCGCGGGCGATACGCCAGCGTGCCGACTCATCTGGCGCACGCTCCAGTGCGTGGCGTTGTCAGGCTTGCTCTGGCGAACCTTGTCCACAATGAGCTGAACCTGCTCGTCGCCCACACTGCGCGGGCGGCCAGCGCGCGGGGCATCGGTCAAACCCGCCAGACGATACGCCCGGTAGCGCCGCCGCCACTTGGAGACAGTTTGCACCGTCGTGCCCAAGCGTTGGGCAATCATGGTGCCCGACTCCCCATCTGCGCAGCCCAGCACGATTCGCATGCGCAGCTTCTCGTCCTCGGGCGCTTTGCGTACGCGCAGTCGCGCATGCAGCTCTGCGCGCTCGGCATCGGTGATCTGCAGCTTCGTGGCGGGGCGTCCAGGGTGGGCCATCGGCGTAGTCTCCTATAAGGAAGCTGATTCGACCAACACCGGTCAAAATAGTTCTATCTATTTTTGAGACACCACACTAGAATTGTAGGGATGGAGCTTCGCCAACGTGCCCTGGAGGTCTTGCGCCTCTGCGACCCTGAAGAAAAATCGGCCGCAGCGCTGGATATGTATGCGCAAGCAGCTCGCATTTCAATAGCGACGGAAACGCGTCTCACCGCCCCGCCCGCCGACACCCTGCCCGGCCGCCCCGCGCGGCCGCAGCTGCTGCACCACACCGCCGTGGCACGCCGCTCGCCCGCCACGCCCGAGGGGCGCGCGGTGCTGATCCACGCCATCGCCCATATCGAGTTCAACGCCATCAACCTCGCGCTGGACGCCATCTGGCGCTTTGCGGGCATGCCCGAGACGTTCTACCGCGACTGGCTGCGCGTGGCGGCCGAGGAGGCGAAGCACTTTCGCCTGCTGCGTGACCACCTGCGCCGGCAACTGCACCATGACTATGGCGACTTTCCCGCGCACCAGGGCCTGTGGAGCATGTGCGAGAAGACGGCCGACGACATCGTGGCGCGCATGGCCCTGGTGCCGCGCACCCTGGAGGCGCGCGGACTGGATGCCACGCCGCTGATCCAGCACAAGCTGCGCCAGGTCGGTACACCGGACGCGCTGGCCGCCGTGGCGATCCTGGACACCATCCTGCGCGAGGAAGTGGGCCACGTGGCCATCGGCAACCACTGGTACGGCTGGCTGTGCACGCGCGACGGACTGGACCCCGTGGCGCACTACGCCGCGCTGGTCCAGCGTTACGAAGCCCCCCGCCCGAAGCCGCCGCTGAACGAGGTGGCACGCCGCGCCGCCGGTTTCAGCGAGGCGGAGATGCGCTGGCTGCAGCACGGCTGAATCGCCTCCATCCGCACTGCCATCCCCGAGCCATCGGGGGTTCTTCCCTACAATGCCAGCAGCGATACGCCACGCCGCTGCCGCCAGCCCTCGCGCCTGCGGCGGGCATCCGCATCGCCCGGTATCCCGCACACGCCCAGGCATTCCATGACGAACTCCACACCTCCCGCTTCTCCCTCGGCGGCCGGCGCCTCCCAGGCTGGCAGCACCGGCTCCATGATCGCCCGGCAGGCCATCATGAACGGCCAGCAGGCGGTCGTCGGCTACGAACTCTTCAACCGCTCGCGCTCCACCGTCGGCCACACGGCCGCCAGCGACGTGATCCTGGTCTTCACCGCGCTGTCGCATGCGGGCACCGAAGAGCTGGTGGGCAAGATGCTGATTTTCGTGAACTGCACCCACGAAAGCCTGACGGGCGGGCACCTGGAACTGGTGAGCCCCGACAAGGTGGTGCTGGAGATCCCTCCGCTGGGCCACGTGGCCGCGGCCGAGGTGCATGCGCGGCTTCCCATCCTGCAGGCGCTGCGCAGCCGCGGCTTTCACCTCGCCTTCAACCACACGGTGCTGGAGTCCACCTACGCGCCCTGGCTGCCGCTGGCCGACTACATCAAACTCGACATGTCGGTGCTTGCGCGCGACCAGCTCGCGGTGCTGATCAACTACGCGGGGCGCCATTCCCAGGCCGAACTGATCGCGGAAAAGCTCGAAACCGCGCAACAGTACGACATGGTGTCGTCCATGGGCGTGGAAATGTTCCAGGGCTACTGGTTCTCGCGTCCCACGCTGGTGGAGGCCAAACTGCTCACTCCCGGCCAGGCGAGCATCGTGCAGCTGCTCAACCTGGTGCGCAGCCAGGCCAGCACCGACGAGATCGAAGAGGTCCTCAAAAAGGATGCTGGGCTGGCCTTCAACCTGATGCGCCTGATCAACTCCGCGGGGCTGGGCATGACGCGCGAGATCACCTCCTTTCGCCAGGCGGTGCTGCTGCTGGGACTCAAGAAGCTGTTCCGCTGGGCCGCCCTGCTGCTCACGGCGGTGCGCAGCGGCGGTACGCCCCCGGCCGTGGGGCAGACGGCCGTGGTGCGCGGCCGCCTCATGGAACTGCTGGCCCAGGAATTTCTGCCCGCCGAAGAAGCCGACCAGGCGTTCGTGATCGGCATCTTCTCCATGCTGGACCAGATGCTCGGCATGCCGCTGGCCTCCGCCGTGGGGCTGCTCAACCTGCCCGAAGAGCTGTCCACTGCCCTGCTACAACGCAGCAACGTGTACGGCCAGCTGCTGACACTGGCCGAAGCCTGCGAGACCAGCGACGACCACACCTTCGACCAGATCGCCCAATCGCTCCACCTGACGAACCAGCAGATCAACTGGGCCCACTTGCAAGCCCTGGCCTGGGCGGACCAGATGGCGCCCGCCTGAGCCACGGCCGCGCCGACCTCCTAGAATCCAACGAACTTCCCACGCCATCCATGTCGAGCCTTCCAGACACCGCCGCACAGCTCCCCGCCGATTCCGCCCAGCCGTCACCCGAGGCCACCGAGGCGCAGAACCAGGTCGTCATCGCACGACAGGCCATCCTGGACGAACAGCGCGCCGTCTTTGGCTACGAACTGTTCGACCGGTCCACCGCCGCGGACGCGCACACCGCCGCCAGCGATGCGGCGCTGCTGTTCAACGCGCTGTCGTATGCGGGCTCCGAGGCGCTGGTGGGCAAGAAAACCGTCTTCATCAATTGCACGCACGACAGCCTGGCCGGCGGACACCTGGAGCTGATCCACCCCGAGAAAGTGGTGCTGGAAGTACCCACGCTCGGCGCCCAGGCCACGGCCGAGCAGATCGAGCAGTACATCCCCACGCTGCAAGCGGTGCGCACGCGCGGCTTTCGGCTGGCCTTCAACCAGGACGTGCTGCGGCGCGCCTACAGCAGCTGGGTGCCTCTGGCCTCGTTCATCAAGCTGGACATGCAGGCCTTCAAGCCGGAGCTCGCCGAGCCGCTCGTGAAGTTCGCCCAGGCCCACTCGCAGGCCACCCTGGTGGCCGAGAAGGTGGAGACGGCCGAACAGTACCAGCGCATGGCTTCGCTGGGCGTGAAGCTGTTCCAGGGCTACTGGTTCGCACAGCCCTCGCTGGTCAAGGCGCAAACCATCCGTCCCTCGCAGGCGACCATCATCCAGCTCATCAACCTGGTGCGCCAGCAGGCCAGCACCGGAGAGATCGAGGAACTGCTCAAGAAGGACCCCACGCTGTCCTTCAACCTGCTGCGTTTCATCAATTCCTCCGGCTTCGGCCTGTCGTGCGAGGTGACCTCGTTCCGTCACGCGGTGATGATCCTGGGCCTGAAGAAGCTGTTCCGCTGGGCGGCGCTGTTGATGACGACCTCGCGCGCCAGCGGCTCGCCGCCCGCCGTGGGCCAGACGGCCGTGGTGCGCGGCCGCCTCATGGAACTGCTGGCCGCCGAGCTGCTGCCCCCCGAGGAATGCGACAACGCCTTCGTGGTGGGGGTCTTCTCGCTGCTGGATGCGATGCTGGGCGTGCCGCTGGAGCGCGCCCTGGAAACGGTGGCCCTGCCCCAGCCGGTGCTTGACGCACTGCTGCACAACAAGGGCGTGTTCGCCCCCTTCCTGGAGCTCACCAAGGCCTGCGAAAGCGGTGACGACGAGGCTTTCGCGCGCACGGCCGAAGCGCTGCACCTGTCCAACCGCCAGGTCAACTGGGCCCACCTGCAGGCACTGGCCTGGGCCGAGAGCCTGACGGCCGACGAATAAACCCGATGCCCCCTGTGCGCGGGCCGGCCGGCGCGCGCACGGGGCAGCCGTCAGTTCAGGCGGATGTTGGCGGCGCGGATGATGCGCGCGTTGCTCTGCGACTCCGCCGCGATCTGCCGGCGAAATGCCTCGGCGCTGCCGCCCGTGGGCACGTTGTCCGAAGCCTCCAGGCGCGCCTGGATGTCGGGCAGCGCCAGCGCACGGTTGATCTCGGCATTCAAGCGCTCCAGCACCGCGGCCGGCACGCCCGCTGGCGCGAACATGCCGAACACCGAATTCAGGTTGGCCGCGGGCAGGCCCAGTTCGCCCAGCGTGGGCACGTTCGGCAGGGTGGTCAGCCGCGCGGGCGCACCCACGGCCAGCGGGTGCAGCTTGCCCGCCTTGATCTGCTGCATCACGGCCGGGCCGGCGTTGGTGGACAGCACCTCGAACTGACCCGAAAGCGCATCGTTCAGTTGTTGCCCGCCGCCCTTGTAGGGCACGTGCGTGATCTGAACGCCGCTGCCCTGCATGATGTGTTCCAGCATGATGTGGCCCAGCGACGCCAGCCCCGATGTGGCCCATCGCACCTGGCCCGGCTGCGCCTTGGCGGTCGCCAGCAGGCTGCGGAAGTCACGCTCCTTGGCGGCCTGCGTGCCCAACAACAGCACGGGCGAGTACATCACGCTGGCCACGGGCACGATGTCGCGCGTTGCGTCGTACGGCGGCGTGCCCAGGTGCGGGTTGAGCACCAGCGGGCTGATCGCCGAGAAGCCCAGCGTGTAGCCATCGGGCGCCGCCTTGGCCACCGCGTCCATGCCGATGGTGCCGCCCGCGCCGGCCTTGTTCTCCACCACCACGGGCGTGCCCAGGCGTTCGGACAGTTTGTCGCCCAACGCGCGGGCGACCACGTCGCTGACGCCGCCCGCGGGATAGGCCACGATGATGCGGATGGGCTTGGCGGGCCAAGTCTGGGCCTGCGCGCCCAGGGGCAGCGCGGCAGCCAGCGCGAGGGAGGCCAGCACGCGACGGCGCACGGAATCTGTCATTGCAACTCCAGAGTTTCAAGAAAGAGCGCGATTTTTCACCCGTTTGCCGCTGTCCGCCGGCACTCCGCGCCATGCCCCTTCAACCGCGCGGATGGTGCTGCGCATGCAGCGCCTTCAGCCGCTCGCGCGCCACGTGGGTGTAGATGGTGGTGGTGGAAATGTCGGCGTGGCCCAGCAGCAGTTGCACCACGCGCAGGTCCGCACCGTGGTTCAACAGGTGCGTGGCAAAGGCATGGCGCAGCGTGTGGGGCGACAGCGGCGCGGTGATGCCTGCAGCCTGCGCGCATTTCTTGACGATGACCCAGAACATCACGCGCGACATGGCCGCGCCGCGCTGCGTGACGAACAGGTCATCCGTTTGCTGCCGGCCCAGGATGGCGCCACGCCCCTCGGCCAGGTAGCGCTGCAGCCAGCGGTGCGCCTCTTCGCCAAAGGGCACCAGCCGCTCCTTGCCGCCCTTGCCCATGACGCGCAGCACGCCTTCGGCCAGCCCCAGGTGGAAGGTTTTCAGCGTGACCAGCTCGCTCACGCGCAGGCCGCTCGCGTACATCAGCTCCAACATGGTGCGGTCGCGCAGGCCCAGCGGCGTGGCATCGTCCGGCGCATGCAGCAGGGCCTCCACCTGCGCCTGCGTCAGCGTCTTGGGCACGCGCAGCGGCTGGCGCGCGGCCTGCAGGCGCACTGTGGGGTCGGCTGCGATGCGTCGCTCGCGCAATGCCCAGTGGAAGTAGCGCCGCAGCACGGTGAGGCGGCGGTTGGCCGACGTGGCGCGCGTCTGCGCGTGGCGGGCAGCGAAGTAGCCCTGCAGGTGGTGCTCGGCCGTGGCATCCAGCGCCAGCGGAGGGTTCTGCTGCGCCAGCCATTGGGCATACAGCGTGAGGTCCCGGCGGTAGGCGGCCAGCGTGTTGCGCGACAGGCCGTCCTCCAGCCACAGGGCGTCGATGAAGGGGTCTATGGCGTTCTGGCTGTCGGGCAACATGGCGAAAACCATAGCATCAAAAAAACGCCCGCGGCAGGCGGGCGTTTTTCAGAGGGCTGGGGGCGCGCTTATTCCAGCGTGAGCTTCTGCTTTTGCACCACCTGCTTGTACACGCCGAACTCGGCCTTGATCTGCTCGGCGAACTGCTCGGGCGTGTTGGCGACGATGATCGAGTCGGTGTCCTCGATGCGCTTGCGCACGGCGGCATCTTCGAGCGCCTTCTTCACGCCGCCGTTGATCTTGTCCACCACCTCCTTGGGCAGGTTCTTGGGACCCAGAATGCCGTAGTAGGCCATGCGGTTCACCGGCTCCAGACCCACTTCCTTGAAGGTGGGCACATTGGGCAGTGCCGCCACGCGCTGCGGCGCGGACACCACGATGGGCACAAGCTTGCCGCTCTTGATGAAGGGCAACGCCGAGGGCAGGTTGTCGAAGATGATGGGCACCTGACCCGCCACGGTGTCGTTGAGGGCCGGACCCGCGCCGCGGTAGGGAATATGCGTGACGAAGCTGTTGGTGAGGCTCTTGTACAGCTCCATCAGCAGGTGGCCGATGCCGCCTGTGCCCGAGGACGCGTACGAGTACTTGCCGGGGTTCTTCTGGATCTCCGCCAGGAAGGACTTGTAGTCCTTGGCCGGGAAGCTGGGGTGCACCGCGATGATGTTGGGCGTGGCCGCGATGTTGATGATGGGCGTGAAGTCCGTGATCGGGTTGTACGGGATCTTGGAGTTGATGGCCGGATTGGCCGCCGTGGTGGACACGGTGGCCACGCCCAGGTTGTACCCATCCGGCGCTGCGCGCGCCGTTTCCTGCGCGCCAATCACGCCGCCGCCGCCGCCCCGGTTCTCCACCACCACCGACTGGCCGAGCGCGCGCGACAGTGGGTCGGCGATCACGCGGCCGATGATGTCCGTGGTGCCGCCGGGTGCGAAGGGCACCAGCAGCTTGACGGGCTTGTTGGGGTAGCCCTGGGCGAAGGCGGTGCCCGCGGTGGCCGCCAGCGCCAAAGCCAGCAGGTTGCGACGTTGCATGCGAAATCTCCTCATCAAATTGTGTTTGGTGGAAAAAACAGGGGGTAGGCGGCGATTCTACGGTGCCATGCCGCTTTGACCACCGCGGGCGCCGCGCTGATTTGTTGGGAGTTTCCCCAATCATTCGCGCCGCCGGCCTACAGCGCCACGGTATGCTGCGCGCCGTGAGTTACGTGCAGCTTCTTCTCCCGGATTTCTCGCTGATCCTGTTCGGCTACCTGCTGTGCCGCTACACGCCCCTCAACCGCTCCGTCTGGCAGCCGGTGGAAAGCCTGGTGTATTACCTGCTGTTCCCGGTGCTGCTGTTCCAGTCCATCGTCAAGAGCCCCATCAACGTGGGCGAGGCCACCGGCCTGGTGGTGGCCGGCGTGGGCACGGGCCTGTGCGGCGTGGTGCTGGCCTACAGCCTGCCGCACCTGCCCTGGCTGGGCAGGCACATCGACCGGCGCGACCACGCGGCGGCGGCGCAGGTGGCCTTCCGTTTCAACTCCTTCATCGTGCTGGCCCTGGCCGAGCGCCTGGCGGGTGCGCAGGGCCTGCTCATGGTGGCGGTGCTGATTGGCGTGTGCGTACCGCTGCTGAACGTGGCCGCCGTGTGGCCCATGGCGCGCGGCGGCCAGCAGGGCTTCGTGCGCGAACTGCTGCGCAACCCGCTGATCATCGCCACGGCGACGGGGCTGGCGGCCAACCTGCTGGGCTTTCGCATCCCGCCGTGGCTGGAGCCCACGGTGGGTCGCATCAGCGCCGCGTCGCTGGCGCTGGGGCTCATGGCGGCGGGCGCGGGCATGCAGTTCGGCCTGCTCACGCGCAGCAAGCTGCTGTCCGTGTCGGTGTTGACCATTCGCCACCTCGCGCAGCCGCTGATCGCCTGGGGGTTCGCGCATCTGCTGGGGCTGGACGCCACGCAGACCTCGGTGCTGATGGCGTTCTGCGCCGTGTCCACCGCATCCACCTGCTATGTACTCGCCGCACGCATGGGCTACAACGGCGCGTATGTCGCAGGCCTGGTCACGCTCTCCACGGTGCTGGGGGTGGTGAGCCTGCCCTTCGCTCTGGGCTTGTTGCGTTGATGCTATTTAATTAATAGCTACTTGCGCTTGTTCTGCAAGCGTTGCAGGCCATTTTTATTCAGTTTTCCTGTGCCAGCGCCCAGGCCACATGCTCGCGCACCAGCGGGCTCGGGTCATCAGCGCGTGCGGCCAGCGCCGCGCGAACGACAGGGTCGCGGGTCGCGCGCAACGCGTTGCCCAGCGCCACGGCGATGTTGCGCAGCCAGCGCTCATGGCCGATGCGACGGATCGGGCCGCCCTCGGTCATGCGCAGGAAGGTCTCCTCGTCCCACGTAAACAGATGCACGAGTTGCTGCCCTAGCAGCCCCGCGCGCACATCGAAATCGGGCAGGCTGCTGGTCTGCGCGAACTTGTTCCACGGGCAGATGAGCTGGCAATCGTCGCAGCCATAGATGCGGTTGCCCATGAGCGGGCGCAACTCCAGCGGAATGGGCCCGGCGTGCTCGATGGTGAGGTAGGAGATGCAGCGGCGCGCATCCAGGCGGTACGGCGCGATGATGGCCTGCGTGGGGCAGACGTCGATACATGCCTGGCAACTGCCGCAGTGGTGCGTTACGGGCTCGGTGGGTTCAAGGGGCATATCCACATAGATCTCGCCCAGAAAGAACATCGAGCCGGCCTCGCGGCTCAGCACCAGTGTGTGCTTGCCGCGCCAGCCCTGGCCGCTGCGGCGCGCAAGCTCGGCCTCCAGCACCGGCGCCGAGTCGGTGAACACGCGGTGGCCAAAGGGCCCTACTGCCTCGGCGACACGGTCGCTGAGCTTTTGCAGCCGCGCGCGCAGCACCTTGTGGTAGTCGCGTCCCCGGGCGTAGACGGAAACCACCGCCTCGGTGGGTCGCGCCAGCCGGCCAAGTTCAATGGCCTGCCAGCCTTCGGGGGCATCCAGCGCCATCGCGCGCGGCAGGTAGTCCATGCGCGCGGTGATCACGCTCACGGTGCCGGGCACCAGTTCCGCCGGGCGGGCACGCTTCAGGCCATGCGCCGCCATGTAATGCATCTCGCCATGGAACCCTTGGGCCAGCCATTGCATCAATCCGGGCTCGGCGGAGGACAAGTCCACGCCGGCCACCTTGATTTGGGAAAATCCCAGCTCGCGGGCCCAGCCTTGTATTTGAGGAACGAGTTGACTGCTGCACACCATCAACACCCGATTGTAGAAACGCCGCACTGCCTGTCGCTGCAATGGAAGGACGAGGAGGACACGGCACGCTTCGCCGTGCGCCTGGCCGCGCAGCCCGGCCTGCGCAATGCCTTCATCGCCCTGCACGGCGACCTGGGCGCAGGCAAGACCACGCTGGTGCGCCACCTGCTGCGCGCCCTGGGCGTGCAGGGGCGCGTCAAGAGCCCCACCTACGCCGTGGTCGAGCCGCACCAGGCACCAGGACTGAACATCTGGCACTTCGACTTCTACCGTTTCAGCGACCCGCGCGAGTGGGAAGACGCAGGCTTTCGCGACATCTTCGCCAGCCCCGGCCTGAAGCTGGCCGAGTGGCCTGGCCATGCAGGAACCCTCATCCCGCCTGCGGATATTGCTATTCACATTGAAGCGGAGGATGATTCAGCCCGGCACGTGACGCTGCGAGCCCACACGCCCCATGGCAGCGCCATACTGCAAGGACTGGACACCCCATGAGCGATGCCCGCCGCCCTTCCCCCCTTCACAGCCGCCGCACCCTGCTGCGCGCGGGTAGCCTGGTGCTGCTGCTGGGCACGCAACAGATCGCACGCGGCGCCACCATCGTCGCGGTGCGTGTCTGGCCCGCGCCCGACTATTCACGGGTGACCATCGAATCGGACCGCGCGCTCACGGCCCGCCAGACCTTCGTGGACACGCCGCCGCGCCTGGCCGTGGACATCGAGGGTATCGACCTCAACCCCTCGCTGCGCGAATTGGTCGCCAAGGTGCGCGCAGACGATCCCAACATCGCCGGCATCCGCGTGGGCCAGAACGCGCCCGGCGTGGTGCGCCTGGTGGTGGACCTGAAGCAGGCGGCGCGGCCGCAGGTCTTCACGCTGCAGCCCGTGGCCGCGTACCAGCACCGGCTGGTGTTCGACCTGTATCCCGCGCAGCCGCCCGACCCGCTGGAGGCACTGATCGCCGAGCGGCTGCGCGACGCCACCGCGCCGCTGCCCGGCAGCGCGGGTACAGGGCGCGCCATGGCGGCTCCCCCATTGACGGACCCGCTGGGTGACCTGATCGCACGGCATTCCGCACCGCAGGCCATGCCCCCTGCCCTGCCCGTGCCGGGCACGGCGGTGGCAACCGCACCCGTGGCGCCGGCACCCGCCGCCCCGGCGCGCCCTGCCGCACCCGCCACCCCGCCCACGACGGCCCGCGCGGCGTATTCCACCGACCGCCTCATCATCATCGCGCTGGACCCCGGCCACGGCGGCGAAGACCCGGGCGCCATCGGCCCGCGCGGCACGCGCGAAAAGGACGTGGTGCTGAAAGTGGCGCACCTGCTGCGCGACCGCATCAATGCCACGCAGGTGGGCGGCAACCCCATGCGCGCCTTCCTCACGCGCGACGGCGACTTCTTCGTGCCGCTGGCGGCGCGCGTGGACAAGGCGCGCCGCGTGCAGGCGGACCTGTTCGTGTCCATCCACGCCGACGCCTTCACCACCCCGTCGGCACGCGGCGCCAGCGTGTTCGCGCTGAGCCAGGGCGGCGCGTCCAGCTCGGCCGCGCGCTGGCTGGCCAACAAGGAGAATGAGGCCGACCTGATCGGCGGCGTGAACCTGGGCGCCCAGCAGGACCGCCATGTGCAGCGCGCGCTGCTGGACATGAGCACCACGGCGCAGATCAACGACAGCCTGAAGCTCGGCAGCGTGCTGCTGGGCGAGATCGGCGGCATGGCCAAGCTGCACAAGCCGCGCGTGGAGCAGGCGGGCTTTGCCGTGCTCAAGGCGCCCGACATTCCCAGCGTGCTGGTGGAGACGGCCTTCATCAGCAACCCCGAGGAAGAGTCCAAGCTGCGGTCCGCCGCGTATCAAGAGCAATTGGCCGACGCACTGATGCGCGGCATCGTCCGATACTTCGCGAAAAACCCGCCGCTGGCGCGCAGCCGCACCGTCTGAGCAGCGCGGCCGTGACCGCCATGGCACTGCCCCACGCCCAGTCCTGCGAAGTCGTCAGCCTCCGGCCCCTGGGGCCGCGCCTGCACGACACCCCCACCAGCGCCCTCATCAAGGCCGATCAGCTGGAAGTGATCCGCGTGGTGCTGCCCGCCGGTAAAGAGCAGCACCAGCACGACGCACCGGGCGAAATCACGCTGCTGTGCCTGGAGGGCGAGGTGCTTTTCCAGGCCGGCGCGCAGTCGCATCCCCTGCGCGAAGGCGACTTCCTGCACCTGGTGCCGCGCATTCCGCATGTGCTGCGGGCGCTGCAGGACGCCTCGCTGCTGGTGACGATCTGTCTCGTGCCGGGTTAGGGCCTAGGGCCGCCGCGTCCTACACGCGCCGGCAAGACGGGCCTACACCGGCGCCGGGCCTGCGGGGTGACAGTTGAGTCACGACCCCACACCGGGGTCTGTTGACCATAAGGAGCCACCATGCAATACCGCCACCTTCTCTCCGCCGCCGCCTGCGCAGCCGCCCTGGGCCTGGTGGGCTGCTCGTCCAATCCCACCAACGCCCAGATCGGCACCGGTGTCGGCGCCGTGGCTGGCGGCGCACTCGGTAGCGCCGTGGGCGGCACGGCCGCCACCATTGGCGGCGCCGCCGCTGGCGCGCTGATCGGCCACGAACTGGGTGAGGACCGGGACCGCGATCGCCGCCGTTGACGGCCCGCCTGAGAGCCTCACCATGCAGAACGCCACCCCTCTCGCGAGGCGGTGGCGTTTTATATGGAATATGGCCTTAACGCGCTTCTAGTAAGCGCCACCAGCTATCTATTCAATAGCAACCGCAGTTCCTTGAGCCTTGCGCCCGGCGCGCCATGCGCCAAAGATGGCAATCAGGCCGGGGATGAAGATCATGGCCCAGATGATCTTGTCCAGATGCCGCTGCACCCAGGCCATGTTTCCAAAGAAGTACCCCGCCGTGCAGATGCCCACGACCCACAGTACCGCACCACCGACGTTGTAGGCCGTGAACTTGCACCGCCCCATGGCCGCCACGCCGCCCACGAAGGGAGCGAACGTGCGGATGAAGGGCATGAAGCGCGCCAGCACGATGGTGATGCCGCCGTAGCGCTCATAGAACGCATGGGCCTGGTCGAAGGCCTTCTTGTTGAACCAGCGCGAGCTTTCCCACTGGAATACCTTGGGTCCGAAATAGCGCCCGATGCTGTAGTTGCACTGGTCGCCCAGGATCGCCGCAGCCAGCAGAACCGCGCAGGCCAGCGGGAAGTTCATCAGCCCTGCACCGCTGAGCGCCCCCACCACGAACAGCAGCGAGTCACCCGGCAGAAAGGGCATCACCACCACGCCCGTCTCCACGAACACGATGATGAACAGCAGCGCGTACACCCAGGGGCCATAGCTGGCCACGAAGGCTGCGAGATGCTTGTCCACATGCAGGATGAAATCGATCAGGAACGCAAAGACTTCCAAAACACAAACCTCCTGTTGGCGAAGTGCGCCGTAATGTACCCGCGCCCCCAATGCCCCTGGTTGCACCTCACCACCATTGGCAATTGCTCACACTTGTTGGCAATTGGCAAACAAACCGCGGGGCACACTTCACACGGCCGCGCCATAGTGCACCCACGGCGTGCGCACCGCGCCGCACCTCATTACAAGACCATTTCCCCGAAAGGAACCGCCATGACCGTCCTCCGCCACAGCCGCCTGATCGCCACTGCCGCACTGCTCACGGGCGCCCTTGCACTGGGCGGCTGCGCCCACCGGCCCAGCAACGCACAGATCGGCACGGGCGTCGGCGCCGTGGCCGGCGGCCTGGTGGGCAGCGCGGTGTTCGGCTCCACGCTGGGTACCGTGGGCGGCGCCGCTGCCGGCGCGCTGATCGGTAACGAGGTCGGCCGCAACAACGACCGCGGCTACCGCCACCGCCACTGACCCTTACAGCACCCGCGGTCGCATCGCCACCTAAAATCCCCGCGTGACCGCACAGCCTTCCGACACCGCCCTCGCCCCCGCGCCCCGGCGCCCCATTCGCGACCTGCCCGACGAGCTCATCAGCCAGATCGCGGCGGGCGAAGTGGTGGAGCGCCCCGCCTCTGCCGTGCGCGAGCTGGTGGACAACGCCCTGGATGCGGGCGCCACCCAGATCACCGTGCGCCTGCTGGCCGGCGGCGTGCGCCTGATCGCCGTGGAGGACGACGGCAGCGGCATCCCGCAGGATGAGCTGCCGGTGGCCCTGCGCCGCCACGCCACGAGCAAGATCACCAACCTGCACGACCTGGAATCGGTCGCCACCATGGGTTTTCGCGGCGAGGCGCTGGCCGCCATCGCGTCGGTGTCCGAGATGGCGCTGCTGTCGCGCACCGCGCAGCAGGCCAGCGCCTTTCTGCTGGATGCGCGCAGCGGCGAACTGCGCCCCGCGGCACGCAGCCGTGGCACGACCGTGGAGGTCAAGGAGTTGTTCTTCTCCACCCCCGCGCGGCGCAAGTTCCTCAAGACCGACGCGACCGAGCTCGCCCACTGCATCGAGGCCGTGCGCCGCCATGCGCTGGCGCGGCCCGATGTGGGCTTTGCCATCTGGCACGAAGGCAAGCTGGTGGAGCAATGGCGCGCCACCCTGGCCCCCGCTGCCAGAGCGGACGAGGGCGAACGCCAGCAGGCCCTGCAGCAGCGCCTGAGCGACGTGCTGGGCGAGGACTTCATTTGCGACTCCGTACCTGTGCACCTGCGCCTGGGCGCGGTCACGGTGACGGGCCGCGCCGGGCTGCCCGACGCCGCCCGTTCGCGTGCAGACCAGCAGTTCTGCTACGTGAACGGCCGCTTCGTGCGCGACAAGGTGCTCACGCATGCCGCGCGCAGCGCCTACGAGGACGTGCTGCACGGCCACAAGCAGCCGGTGTACGCGCTGTACGTACAGATCGACCCGCAGCGTGTGGACGTGAACGTGCACCCGACCAAGATCGAGGTGCGTTTTCGCGACAGCCGCGAGGTGCACCAGGCCGTGCGCCACGCGGTGGAGAACGCTCTGGCGGCGCCGCGCGCGCAGGCGCTGGCGGCTGCCGCCGCTTCAACTTCTGTAGCGCCTGCCGCTCTATCCGTGGGCGATTCAGATAGAAACCCGGCTCATCCCCCCTATTGGCAAGCGCAAGCAGCTATCAAATTTGAAGAGCGCGCAGGCCACAAGGTCTCTGACCTACAAGCACTCTGGGGCACGTCCACGGCTGCGCCACCGCCCGGTATGCCGGCAGCCGCCGCCATGGCACCGGTCGCTCCAGGCGCGCCCACGGCGCCGTCCTTCTCGCCCGCCAGCGCGGCTCCACTGGCTGCCGTCGACATGGCGACTGCGCACGTCGAGGATGCACACACCTGGCCGCTGGGCCGCGCCGTGGCGCAGGTCCATGGCGTGTATATCCTGGCCGAAAGCGCACAAGGCTTGGTGGTGGTGGACATGCATGCGGCGCACGAACGCATCGTGTACGAGCGGCTCAAGGCCCAGGTGGACCAAGGTGCACGCATCGCCAGCCAGCCACTGCTCATCCCCGCCACCTTTGCCGCCACCCCCGAAGAGGTGGCGACCGCCGAGGCGCATGCCGACACGTTGGCCCTGCTGGGACTGGAGGTCGTGCCGTTCTCGCCGCGCACCCTGGCCGTGCGCGCCGTGCCCACCACGCTGGCCCAGGGCAACCCCGTGGAGCTGGCGCGCAGCGTGCTGGCGGAGCTGGCCACCCATGACGCCAGCACCGTGGTGCAGCGCGCGCAGAGCGAGATCCTTGCCACCATGGCCTGCCATGGCGCCGTGCGGGCCAATCGCCGGCTGACGCTGGACGAGATGAACGCCCTGCTGCGCCAGATGGAAGTCACCGATCGCTCCGACCAGTGCAACCACGGCCGCCCCACCTGGCGCCAGCTCAGCATGAAAGAGCTGGACGCGCTGTTCCTGCGCGGGCGCTGAGCGCATCCACACACCCTCTCACGCCGCTACCACCCAGCGGCATTCCTTTCTCCCCTACCTTTCTCCCTCGACGGCCTTGCACTGCCAGCGCTGCTTTGGCGGTGCCCAGGACGGCGCAGCCGTGCCCTGTCAAACCGTTGCGCAATCCCGCGCAACAGGGCATTCGCCGCCGACTTCGCACCAAAAGCGCGCAAGAAAACGCACCAGCAACGCGCGACAACCCCGAAAACCTGTCCCATTGCGGGGCATCAAATCCAAAATGGTGCATAACCACATGTCTTTTTGACATAATTCGATGCTGCATTGCCGCATCGCTAAATTTCCCTTGAGCAGAAAGTCCTTATGAAGCACCAATCCGTGGGCCATTTCCTTGAACAGGTTGCACAGCGCAACCCCGGCCAGCCCGAATACCTGCAAGCCGTGACCGAGGTCATGGAAAGCCTGTGGCCGTTCATCGAAAAGAACCCGCGCTATGCCGAGCAAGGCCTGCTGGAGCGCCTGGTGGAGCCCGAGCGGGTGGTGATGTTCCGCGTGTCCTGGTTCGACGATCACGGCAATGTGCATATCAACCGCGGCTATCGCATCCAGCACAGCATGGCGATCGGCCCTTACAAGGGCGGCCTGCGCTTTCACCCCTCGGTCAACCTGTCGGTGCTGAAGTTCCTGGCCTTCGAGCAGACCTTCAAGAACGCGCTGACCACGCTGCCCATGGGCGGCGGCAAGGGTGGCTCGGACTTCGACCCTAAGGGCAAGAGCCCGGCCGAAGTCATGCGCTTTTGCCAGGCCTTCGTGACGGAGCTGTTCCGCCACGTGGGTCCCGACACCGACGTGCCCGCGGGTGATATCGGGGTGGGCGGCCGTGAGGTCGGTTTCATGGCGGGCATGTACAAGAAGCTGGCCAACAACGCCGCCAGCGTGTTCACGGGCAAGGGCCTGGCCTTCGGCGGCTCGCTGATCCGCCCCGAGGCCACCGGCTACGGCACGGTGTACTTCGCCGACGAGATGCTCAAGACCCGCGGCCGCAGCTTCGACGGCCTGCGCGTGTCCGTGTCCGGCTCGGGCAACGTGGCCCAGTACGCCGTGGAAAAGGCCATGCAACTCGGCGCCAAGGTCATCACCGTGTCGGACTCCAGCGGCACCATCATCGACGAAGACGGCTTCACCCCCGAGAAGCTGGCCATCCTGATGGACGTGAAGAACCACCATTACGGCCGCGTGAGCGACTACGCCGCCCGCACCGGTGTGAAGTTCGAAGCCGGCGTGCGCCCCTGGCATGTCAAGGTGGACGTGGCTCTGCCCTGCGCCACGCAAAACGAGCTTCATGAAGACGACGCCCGCACCCTCATCAAGAACGGCGTGCTGTGCGTGGCCGAAGGCGCCAACATGCCCTCGACCAACGAGGCAGCCAAACTGTTCGAGCAGGCGGGCGTGCTGTACGCACCGGGCAAGGCCAGCAACGCCGGTGGCGTGGCCACCTCGGGCCTGGAAATGAGCCAGAACGCCATGCGCCTGTCGTGGACCCGCGACGAAGTGGATGCGCGCCTGCTCCAGATCATGCAGGGCATTCACGCCGCCTGCCTGCAATACGGCAAGCGCGCCGATGGCAGCGTGAGCTACATCAACGGTGCCAACGTGGCTGGCTTCGTGAAGGTGGCCGAGGCTATGCTGGCGCAAGGCGTGGTCTGATATCTCTGCGCAGGCCCCGCGCCTGCGGCACACCGCGCAAGCCGGCCCCTGGGCCGGCTTTTTTTTAGCGGTTGGCCGTCAGCAACAAGCCGCCAGCTCCCATGAAGAAGCCACCTGTGGCACGGTTCAGCCGCACCACGCCGCGCTGCGTGCGAATCACGCGGCGGATCTGCCGCCCGCACGTGGCATACACCGCTGTGGCCACGAATTCCGCCATCAGGTAGATGCTGCCCAGTACCAGGAACTGCCGCGCCGCGGGCTGTGCCGGATCGATGAACTGCGGGAAGACGGCCGCAAAGAGGATGATGGCCTTGGGGTTGGTGATACCCAGCAGGAACTCCTGTGCCATCAGGGCGCGCACCGAGGCGCGCGCGGGTGCGGGTGCCTCATCTCCCTCGACCAGCGCCGCGCCACCGAACTCCCGGCTGCGCCATGCGCGCCAGCCAATCCAGAACAGATAAACGGCGCCGGCCCATTTGACGGCCGTGAATGCGGCCTCCGAAGCCAGCAGCATGGCCCCCAATCCCACGGCCGAGACACTGAGGAAAATGGCGAATGCGGCCACCCGCCCCACGGTCGCGATCAGCGCGGCTGCGACACCGGCGCGGATGCCGTTGTTGAGCCCGCAGAAATTGTTGGGGCCGGGCGTGAGCGCAATGGCAACGGCGGCGGGGGCAAACAGCAGGGCTTCCACGACAACTCCTGGCGCCAGCGGGCGCGGAAAAAGGTGCGTCAGTTTATTCCGGCAGTACCACCCGGTGGCGCCAGGGCAGATCGCCCAACGCATCGTAATGCGCCACCACCAACACGCGCCCAGAGGTGCGGGGTGCACTTGCCTCCCGCTGCAGCGCCTGCAGCAGGTAGGCAATGGACGCCTTGTCCAGGCCGGCCATCAGCACCTTGCGCTGGCTGCCTGCGGAAAGCTGGTGCATGGCCTTGTGCAAATGCCCGGCAATGCCCCAGCCCGCGGCGTGGGCGCGCCAGTCCTCCTCGGACCAGCGCGCATGGAGCGTGCGCTGCCCGGCGGCCCAGTCCTGCGCCGTCATCGCCTGCGGCCACGGCGCACGCGGGTCGCGCCAAAAGACCTGTGCCCGGTATTGCGCCGGATGCTGCGTCGCGCTCGTGCCATGCAGCAGCATCCGCCCGGCCTGCGGCGTCCACTCTCCGGCCATCAGGCGCAACAGGCTGGTCTTGCCCGCCCCATCCCCACCCTGCACCAGCACCAGGCCTGCGGGAAAATCCGCGCTCCAATGCTGGAACAAGGGCCGTTGCGCAAAGCCGAAGCAGATCCCGTCGGCCCGCAACGCGGGCGGGGATGCAATAGGCTCGGGGCCCTTCAGCATGATTTCTCCTGAGGAAACAGCGCCCGCATCACAGGGCTGGGTTGTCGCATGACTTTGCATTTTCTGGATTTTGACTACAGCGAGGATGAGGAAGGCACGGCCACCTGGGATGCCGTGGCCAGCGTGCCCACGGCACGCCTGCCCGAGCTGCTGGCGGAGATTACAGCGCTGCTGGACTGGGCGCACACCGAGTTCGGCGCTCTGCGCGGCCCGGTCGAGATGGGAGGACTGTGGGACTACGACCTGCAGTGCGAGCGCGACGGGTTGCCCTTGCTGGCGCTGGGGTTCGACATCCACGAACGGCAAATTCATCCACGACCACAATCCCAGCCCCAGGCGTGGGTGACCTTGACGCTGTCCCTCAGTGGCGGCCCAGCCTTTGCAGCGGCGTTCGTGGACCGCTTCGGCGCCACGTAACCCAGCGACTCTTCCGCCCTACACTGGCGCATGGCAAGGTCCACCAACGCCCAGAAAAGACCCCAGGACATGCGCCACCTGATGAGGGAACTGGCGCCGTTCCTGCGTCCCTACCGGATACACCTCGCTGGCGCGATGGCGTTTCTGCTGCTCGCCGCCTTGGCAACGCTGGCCTTTCCCACGGCCCTGCGTCAATTGATCGATGGCGCGATTAGCGCAGCCACCCCCGGGGGAAAAGGCGTCGGCGCACCCGCGTTGCGCACGCACTTTGCGGTGCTGTTCGCGGTCGCCGTGGCACTTGGATTGGCGTCGGCCGCACGCTACTACCTCATGAGCTGGCTGGGCGAACGCGTCACGGCAGATCTGCGCAACGCCGTCTACGCGCACGTGCTGCGGCAGAGCCCGGAGTTCTTTGAAACCACGCAAACGGGAGAAGTGCTGTCGCGCCTCACGGCCGACACGACACTGGTGCAGACCGTCGTGGGCTCATCGCTGTCCATGGGGCTGCGCAATGCCGTGCTGGGCGCCGGGGCGCTGGGCATGCTGATCTGGAGCACACCCTACGTGATGGCGCTCGCCTTCGGGGCCATCGTCGCCATCGTGCTGCCGTCGATGTGGATCGGACGGCGTGTTCGGCGTCTGTCACGCGCAAGCCAGGACCGCGTGGCAGATGCCAGCGCCATCGCCGCAGAAGTATTGGGCGCCATTCCCGTGGTGCAAAGCTACACCGCAGAAGCGCGCGAGGCCGCCCGCTTCGCGGCGGCTACGGAGAGTGCGCTGCGCGCAGCCCTGCGCCGCAGCGGCGCCCGTGCAGCGCTGATGGCCTTCATCATCATTGCCAGCGCCGCGCTGTTGCTGTGGGGGTTGTATCTCGGGGCCCAGGCGGTCGTTGCAGGGACGCTGTCGGCCGGGCAACTGGGGCAGACCATTCTCTATGCGATGTTTCTCGCGGGTGCCGTAGCCGTGCTGGGCGAGGTCTATGGCGACCTGTTGCGCGCCGCGGGTGCGATGGAGCGGCTGATGGAACTGCTAGCAACACGCCCCACGCTTGCCGCACCATCCCGGCCCGCCATGCCGCGGGCCACAGACCTTTCGATCGAGTTCACGGGCGTAGGCTTCTCCTATCCCTCGCGCCCCGTGCCACCCGCGCTGCGCCACTTCGACCTGCGCCTGCTGCCAGGAGAAACCGTTGCGTTGGTGGGCAGCAGCGGCGCCGGCAAGTCCACCGTCTTTCAATTGCTGCAACGCTTCTACGACGTGAGCGAGGGCCGCATCACGTTGGGTGGCGTGGATTTGCGCGACATGGACCCGCAGGTGCTGCGAAGCCACATTGGCGTGGTTCCGCAAGATGCCGAGATTTTTTCCGCATCGGCCCTGGACAATATCCGCTATGGCGATCCGCAGGCGAGCCGGCACGCGGTGGAAGCAGCGGCACGCGCCGCATTTGCCCATGAATTCATCGACGCGCTGCCGCAGGGGTACGACACCTTTCTCGGCGAGCATGGCGTGCGCCTCTCAGGAGGCCAACGCCAGCGCATTGCCATAGCCCGCGCGCTGCTGAAGAACGCCCCCGTACTGCTCCTGGACGAGGCCACAAGCGCCCTGGACGCGCACAGCGAGCGTGCCGTGCAGCTTGCGCTGGACACCGCGCTTCGCCAGCATTCCCGCCAACGTATTACCCTGGTCATCGCCCACCGGCTGGCCACCGTCCAGCATGCGGACCGCATCGTGGTCATGGACCATGGAAGCATCGTCGAGCAGGGGCGGCATGAGGACTTGCTGCATCAGGGCGGCACCTATGCCCGCTTGGCAGCGCTGCAGTTCTCGCGTTGAAGGGTCATTGGGGGCGGCGCCGACGCGCTAGAGCCAGCCAGAGCCAGAACACTAGTGCAGAGGCTCTTTCGCTGCCTGCGGTAACGCCAGCGGCAGCACTGCAATACCCTCATCCAGCAGCTCGGCGGTATCCTGAGGCGTCGCTTGGCCGCGTATGCCGCGCTCTTCCGCCTCGCCGTAGTGCATGCGGCGTGCCTCGGATGCGAAACGGTCTCCCACGTCCTCGGTCTGCGCCATGACCCGGCGCGCCATGGCAAGCCATGCGGCCTGAAAGGCGGCGGATACCCCCTCTGGCGGAACGGGAGCGGGAGCCGTCGCAGCGGCTTCCCGCGATGTGGAAACCCCGGTGCTCAGGTTCAACCGGGGAGCGCTGACTCCCTTGCGCACCTGCGAGTCTCCGCACATCGGACACTGCACCAGGCCACGTGCCTGCTGGCTGTGAAAGTCGCCCTCACTCGCAAACCAGCCTTCAAACGTGTGGTCGAGCGAACACAGCAGGTCGAGTACCTTCAAGGCCAACCCTCATCAGTCCTCGGCGGCGCTGCGGTCGCGGCGACGCATCAGGTAGCGGTAGACGAACCCCGGAAATGCCAGCGTCACGAACAACGCCCCGGTGACCGCGTAGAACTCCCAGCCCTGGGGCGCAATCTGCCCTGCCCGTTTCTCGAGCGCCAACGCCAGACCACCGACCAGGAAGTACAGCAACACCAATTCCAGCGCGCGGACGAAGAAGGGTTTGCCTTCCCGGGCGCGCGCGCCGACGACCAGCCACCGGTCATTGATGAAAGGGAGATTGGCCGCCACAAGGGCGGCCAAAATTACCAGCCAGATGGCCCCCGTCTGGGTCATGGCAGCCGCGGCGCCCGGTCAGGTGGCGAGGGCGCGCACGATGGCATCGGCGCACAAGGCCATCAAGCCGCCCGGCAGCATGCCCAGGATCAGCACTAGCGCGCCGTTGATGGTCAGCACCACACGCACGTCCAGCGGGGCAGAAACGCTGCTGGCCGTCAGCGGCGCATCAAAGTACATGACCTTCACGACACGCAGGTAATAGAACGCGCCGATCAGGGACATCATCACGGCAAACACCGCCAGGGCGATGTGCGGCGCCTGGCCGGATGCCACCAGTGCCTGCAGCACGGACAGCTTGGCAGCGAAGCCCACCAGGGGCGGGATGCCCGCCATGGAGAACATGCACACCGCCATCACGCCGGCATACAGGGGGCTGCGCTGGTTCAGGCCGGCCAGATCGGAGATTTCCTCGCTCTCGAACCCTTCGCGTGCCAGCAGCAGGATGACGCCGAAGGCCGCCAGGGTGGTCAGCACGTAGGTCACCATGTAGAACATGGCCGAGCTGTAGGCGTTCTCCACGGCGGTGGCATCGACATTGCCATGCACCACGCCCGACATCAGGCCCAGCAGCACGAAGCCGATCTGGGAGATCGTGGAGTACGCAAGCATGCGCTTGAGGTTGGTCTGCATGATCGCCGCGAGATTGCCCACCAGCAATGAGCCTATGGCCAGCACCGCCAGCATCTGCTGCCAATCAATGGCCAGCGGCAACAGGCCATCGACCAGCAGGCGCATGGCCATGGCGAAGGCGGCGAGCTTGGGCGCGCTGCCGATGAACAGGGTCACGGCCGTGGGTGCGCCTTGATAGACGTCTGGAACCCACATGTGAAAAGGAACCGCCCCCAGCTTGAACGCCAGGCCCGCCACCACGAAGACCAGCCCGAACACCAGCACCTGGTGGCGAATCTGACCGGTATTGATGGCCTTGAAAACCTGGCCAATATCCAGCGAGCCCGTGGCGCCGTACAGCATCGACAGGCCATACAGCAGGAAGCCGCTGGCCATGGCGCCCAGCACGAAATACTTCATGGCGGCCTCGGTGGCCGTGGTGTTGTCGCGGCGCAGGGCGACCAGCGCATAGCTGGAAAGCGTCAGCAGTTCCAGGCCCAGATAGATCAGCAGGAAGTTGTTGGCCGAGATCAGCACAAACATCCCCAGCAGAGCGAGCATGGTCAGCGTGAACAACTCACCACCACGCAACATGTCGCGGTCCGCGGCATAGGGACGGCCATAAACGAGCAGGACCATCACGGCCACGGTCGCGAAGCACTTGAGCCAATTGCCCATGGCATCGCTGACCACCATGTTGCCCCAGGCATAGAAGGTGTTGCCACTGCTGGCGTACATGGCCTGAAGCGCCGCCACCACCGCCAGGGTGAGCATGGTGAGCACGTAAGTGCCGGTGCGACGCGTGCTGGTTACGCCAAGGTCCACCAGTGCGATCACGCAAGCCATGACCAGCAACACGATCTCAGGGTAAATCGCCAGCCAGCTGATGTTGTCAATCATCTCGTTTCTCTCAATTCAGTCTGGTCAGTTGAGCTTGGATTGCGCCACATGCCTGAGCAGGTCGGCCACGGAGGCATCCATCACATCCGTAAAGGGTTTGGGATAGATACCCATGTACAGCACGGCAATCGCCAGCAGGCCCAGCACAAGGAATTCACGCCCGTTGATGTCCACAAGCCCACGCACGTTGTCATTGGTGACGGGACCGAGATAGACGCGCTTGTACATCCACAGGGTGTAGCTCGCGCCCAAAATCAGGCTGGTGGCTGCGCCCAGGCCCACCCAGAAGTCAAACTTCACGGCGCCGATGATCACCATCCACTCGCCCACAAAGCCCGCCGTGGCAGGCAAGCCGCAGTTGGCCATCGAAAACAGCAATGCAAACGCTGCAAATTTGGGCATGGTGTTGACCACACCCCCGTAGGCCGCGATTTCGCGCGAGTGCACGCGGTCGTACAGAACGCCGATGCACAGGAACATGGCGCCAGAGACAAAACCGTGGGCAATCATCTGCACCAAACCGCCGGACACGCCAACGTCATTGAAGACGAAGAAACCAAGGGTGACCAGACCCATGTGCGCAACAGACGAATAAGCCACAAGCTTCTTCATATCCTTTTGCACCATCGCCACCAAGCCCACGTAAATGACGGCCACCAGCGACAAGGCGATCATCAGCCAGGCCCATTCATGGGATGCATCTGGTGCGATAGGCAACGAAAAACGCAGGAAACCGTAGGCACCCAACTTCAGCATGATGGCAGCCAGCACTGCGGAGCCGCCTGTCGGCGCCTCGACGTGCACGTCGGGCAGCCAGGTGTGCACCGGCCACATGGGCACCTTGACCGCAAACGCTGCAAAGAAGGCAAAGAACAGCAAGGTCTGCGCGGTGGCGGACAGGGGCAGTTTGTGCCAGGCTGCAATATCGAAGCTGCCGCCCGACTGGTTGTACAGATAGATGAAGGCCACCAGCATCAGCAGCGAGCCCAGCAACGTGTACAGGAAGAACTTGAAGGCCGCATAGATCTTGTTCGGCCCGCCCCAGATACCAATGATCAGGTACATGGGGATGAGCGTGGCCTCGAAGAACACATAGAACAGCAAGCCGTCCATGGCGCTGAACACGCCAACCATGAACCCCGACAGAATCAGGAATGCACCCATGTACTGGTTCACCCGCTCCGTGATCGCCTCCCAGGAGGCAATCACGACGATCACCGTGATGAAGGCCGTCAGCGGCACGAACCAGAATGCAATCCCATCCACGCCAAGATGGTAATGAACGTTGAATCGTTCAATCCACATGGCCTTTTCGACGAACTGCGCGGCAGCGCTGCCATTGTCGAAACCGCTGATGAGCGGAAGGGTGACGGCAAATCCCGCCAACGCACCAATGAGCGCCAGCCAGCGCACCACCCTCACATGCTCATCGCGCCCCAACGCCAGCAACAGGGCACCGAATGCGATGGGTACCCAGATGGCAAGACTCAACAAACCCATTTTTGTTTTCCCTCTACTTGTTGAGCCAGACGAAGTACGTCATGAGTGCGAACACACCCAGGATCATGACCAGCGCATAGTGGTAGATGTAACCCGACTGGAACCAGCGCACCAGTCCGGCAATGCGACCGACGAGCTTCCACGAACCATTCACGATAGCGCCGTCGATCACTCCCTGGTCACCGCCCTTCCACAAGGCGGTACCCAGGCAGCGTGCGCCCCGGGCAATGACATTCTCATTGAGCCAGTCGAGGTAATACTTGTTCTCCAACAACGTATAGACCGGCTGGAAAGCCCGCTTGATGGCGGTCGGCAGGGCCGGATTGACCATGTACATGTAGTAGGCCAGGGCAACTCCCGCCAGCCCCAACCAGAACGGCGCGGCAACGAATCCGTGCATGCCCATTTCCATCCAGCCGTGGATGGTCTTGGCCAGCTCCGCCATGGCGGGGTGGCGCGCGGCATCGACGTGGATCACGCCCTTGAAGAAGTCACCGAACAGCATGGGCATCAGCGTCATGGCACCAATCACTACGGACGGAACGGCCAGCAGCACCAGCGGCAGCCAGACCACCCAGGGCGACTCGTGCGGCTTGGCATCGTGGCCATGGCCATGATCGTCGTGGTGGGCATCGGGATTCTGGTCGTAGCGTTCCTTGCCATGGAAAACCAGGAAATACACGCGGAACGAATAGAACGCCGTCACGAACACACCGGCCAACACGGCGAAATGCGCGAAACCGGCGGCCGGCAGCTGGCTGAAGTGCACCGCCTCGATGATGGCATCCTTGGAATAGAAGCCCGAGAAGAACGGCGTACCGATCAGCGCCAGCGAACCCAGCAGGAAGGTGATCCAGGTAATCGGCATGTACTTGCGCACGCCACCCATCCAGCGGATGTCCTGGTTGTGATGCATGCCGATGATGACCGAGCCCGCGCCAAGGAACAACAGCGCCTTGAAGAAGGCGTGGGTCATCAGGTGAAACACAGCCACGGAGTAGGCCGACGCGCCCAGGGCCACGGTCATGTAGCCCAGCTGGGACAGCGTGGAGTACGCGATCACCCGCTTGATGTCGTTCTGGATGATGCCCAGGAAGCCCATGAACAGCGCGGTGATGGCGCCAATGACGAGGACGAAGTTCAGGGCCGTATCGGACAGCTCGAACAACGGCGACATGCGCGACACCATGAAGATGCCGGCCGTCACCATGGTCGCGGCGTGAATCAGGGCCGAGATCGGCGTGGGGCCTTCCATCGAATCGGGCAGCCACACATGCAGCGGGAACTGGGCCGACTTGCCCATGGCGCCAATGAACAGGCAGATGCAGATCACGGTGATCAGCATCCAGTCGGTGCCGGGGAAGCCAATCGCGCCCAGTTCATTGGCCTTGGCGAAGATCTCGCCATAGTTGAAGGAGCCCGCGTAGGCGGCAATCAGGCCGATGCCGAGAATGAACCCGAAGTCGCCCACCCGGTTCACCAGGAATGCCTTCATGTTCGCGAAGATGGCCGTGTCCTTCTTGTACCAGAAGCCGATCAGCAGGTACGACACCAAGCCCACCGCCTCCCAGCCGAAGAACAGTTGCAGCAGGTTGTTGCTCATGACCAGCATGAGCATGGAGAAGGTGAACAGCGAGATGTAGGAGAAGAAACGGTTGTAGCCGTCGTCCTCTTCCATGTAGCCGATGGTGTAGATGTGCACCATCAGGGACACGAAGGTCACCACGCACATCATCATGGCCGTGAGGCTGTCGATCAGGAAGCCGACCTCCATCTTCAGGCCACCCACGACCATCCAGGTGTAGATGGTGTCGTTGAAGCCCGCGCCATCCTGCACGACGCTCTGGAGCGTCATGGCCGACAGCACGAAGGCGATCAGCACCCCCAGGATGGTCAGCGAATGGGAACCACGACGGCCGATCAAGTTACCGCCGAACGCGGTACCGAACACGCCAACGAGCACGGAGCCCGCCAGCGGCGCCAGGGGCACCGCCAGCAGCATCGAAGCAGAAAGGGTTTGACTCATTCTTGAGAACCTTGCAAGTACCGGTGACCCATCAACCCTTGAGGGTGTTGAGGTCTTCCGCGTCAATGCTGGACTTGTTACGGAACAGCAGCACCAGGATGGCCAGGCCGATGGCGGACTCAGCGGCCGCCACGGTGAGAATGAAGAACACGAATACCTGTCCGTGCATATCCCCCAGGTAATGCGAGAACGCGACGAAGTTGAAATTCACCGCGAGCAGCATCAACTCAATCGCCATCAGCAAGACGATGAGATTCTTGCGGTTCAGGAAGATGCCGATCACCGCCATCGCAAACAGCATGGCGCCCAGTGAAAGAAAGTGGCCCAGCGTCGGTGTCATTGCTTCTTCTCCTCGGCAGCGGGTGCGGGTACGGCCTCTGCGGCCGGTTGCTCGGTCACCGGTAGTTTCATCATGACAACGCGATCAGCGGCGCGCACGCGAATCTGCTCGGCGGGGTCGATGGCCTTGGAGTCCTTGCGTTGGCGCAGCGTCAGGGCAATGGCCGCGATCATCGCCACCAGCAGAATGACGGCTGCCACCTCGACCGGGTACAGGTATTCGGAATAGAGCAGCTTGCCCAAAGCCTTGGTGTTGGAGTACGGCACGGTTTGCCCCGCCGCATTGACCATCACGTCCGCGATGGCCTTGGGCTCCTCCATGCCACGAAAGCCCGTCATCAGCACAGCCGCCATTTCAAACGTCACGATGGCGCCAATGAGGGCGGCCACCGGGAAATGCTTCCAGAAGCCCCTGCGCACCGCGTCTATGCGTATGTCCAGCATCATCACGACGAACAGGAACAGCACCATCACGGCCCCCAGATAAACCAGGATCAATGTGATGGCCAAAAACTCCGCCTTCAGCAAGAGCCAGATACCGGCAGCTTGCGAAAAGGCAAGAATCAGATGCAACACGGCATGCACGGGATTGCGCGCCGTGATGACGCGGAAGGCCGCATAAAGCAGCACCACCGCAAACAGATAGAAGAAACCGGTCTTG
Organism: Diaphorobacter sp. JS3050; assembly: GCF_013154915.1. Taxonomy (NCBI): domain Bacteria; kingdom Pseudomonadati; phylum Pseudomonadota; class Betaproteobacteria; order Burkholderiales; family Comamonadaceae; genus Diaphorobacter; species Diaphorobacter sp. JS3050. The sequence continues at coordinate 1,151,020 of NZ_CP053553.1, read as the reverse complement.
GCATCCATGAATCAGGTCTTTTCAAAAGTTCAGACGTTGTACGGACACCCGGTCAACGGTACTTGGCGTCCGCAGCCTTGGCGGCTGCGATCTCGGGCTCGTAGCGGTCACCAACGGCCAGCAGCATGTCCTTGGTGAAGTACAGATCGCCCCGCTTTTCACCGTGGTACTCGAAGATCGGCGTTTCCACGATGGAATCCACCGGGCAGCTTTCTTCGCAAAAGCCGCAGAAGATGCACTTGGTCAAGTCGATGTCGTAGCGCGTGGTGCGGCGCGAGCCATCGGCGCGCACGTCGGACTCGATGGTGATCGCCACCGCCGGACACACCGCCTCGCACAGCTTGCAGGCAATGCAGCGCTCTTCGCCGTTTTCATAGCGGCGCAGCGCATGCAGGCCGCGGAAACGCGGCGAAAGAGGAGTCTTTTCCTCGGGGAACTGCACCGTCACCTTGCGACGGAAGGTGTAGCGGCCCGTCAGGGCCATGCCCTTCGCCAGTTCCCAGAGCATGAAGCTCTTGAAAAAATCCTTGATGGAGAAAGATGCAGAAGCAGCAACAGCAGCCATGGATGTCCCCGCTTATTTCCAGATGTTCCAGGGCGACAGCAACCATGCGCCCACGACCAGCAGCCACACCAGGGTGACCGGAATGAAGATCTTCCAACCCAGACGCATGATCTGGTCATAGCGGAAGCGCGGGAAGGTGGCCCGAATCCAGATGAACATGGATACCACCAGGAAGGTCTTGATGCCCAGCCAGATCCAGCCCGGGATGAAGCCGAGCACATCGAAGGGCGGCAGCCAGCCCCCGAGGAACATCACCACGGCCAGGATGGAGACCAGCCACATGCTGGCGTATTCTGCCAAGAAGAAGATGGCAAAGCCCATGCCCGAGTACTCGACCATGTGGCCCGCCACGATTTCCGCCTCGCCCTCGACCACGTCGAACGGGTGGCGGTTCACCTCGGCAACCACGGAGATCAGGTAAACGATGAAGATGGGGAACAACGGCAGCCAGTTCCAGGACAGGAAGCCCAGCCCCATGTCCGTCATGGTGCCGCGCCCCTGGACGGCCACGATCTCGGTCAGGTTCATGCTGCCCGACACCATGATGACGACCAGGAAGCAAAAACCCATGGCGATTTCATAGCTGACCATCTGGGCCGAGGCACGCAAGGCCCCCAGGAAGGCGTACTTGGAGTTGGAGGCCCACCCGGCAATGATCACGCCATACACCTCGATGGAGGTGATGGCCATGACCAGCAGCAGGCCCGCGTTGACATTGGCAAGCGCCAGATCCGGCCCGAAGGGGATCACCGCCCATGCGCCCAGCGCGGGCATGATGGCCATCACCGGGCCGAGATAGAACAGACCCTTGGCAGCCGCCGCAGGCTGGATCAGCTCCTTGGTCAGCAGCTTCAGGGCGTCGGCAATCGGCTGCAGCAAGCCGAAGGGCCCGACGCGGTTGGGCCCGAAGCGCACCTGCATGAACCCCAGCAGCTTGCGTTCCCACAGCGTCAGATAGGCCACGGCCCCCAGCAGCGGCAATACGACGCAGATGATCTTGATGAGATTCCAGATGACGGGCCAGGCCGCGCCGGTCCACCATGAGGCGGCGACCAGGTTCAGGCCGCCGTTGTAGATTGCGTCGATCATGCAGCGACTCCTTCACGTGCCGCACGCGCGTCGGCCGTCAGTTGCAGCGAAGGTGAACGGCGCACCAGGCTGTCGAGCTGATAGATGGCGGCCACGGCGGGCTCGCCGCATTCGCCTGCCAGCGAACCGATCTCGGCCTTGGTGGCGTTGCTCAGGCGTTCGGCGGGCAATTGCAGGCCGCCGCCGGTGGACTCACCGGTGGGCCTGCCGATGGCGCTGGCCAGCACGTCCTGCGAGGTTTCGTAGTCCATGCCCTTCAACCCCAGCAGGTTGGCCAGCACGCGCAGCACCTTCCATGCGGGTCGGGCGTCACCGGCAGGCTTGACCACCGCGTGGAAGCTCTGCAGGCGGCCTTCGGCATTGACGAAGCTGCCGGACGTCTCGGAGAACGGCGCGATGGGCAGCAGCACGTCGCTGAATTCGAGATTGGTCTTGAACGGGCTCAGCGTGACGACCATATCGGTCTGCGCCAAAGCCTGAGCCGCTGCAGCACCCATGGCGGAGTCGTGCTCAGGCTCCACATTCAGCAGCAGGGCTGCCTTCAGGCGGCCATCCAGCATTTGTGCAGCGTTCAGCCCGCCCTCTTGGGGTTGCGCACCCACGAACTGCGCACCGACCGTATTGGCGGCCTCCGTCAGGTAACCCACCGTCGCTCCGGTCTGGGCACCGATCCACTGCGCCAGCGCCAGCAGGCTCGACGCTTGGGCATGATGGGCAGCACCATTGCCCAGCAGAATGGCTTTGCGCTCCCCCGTCAGCAATGCAGCAGCAATGGCCCGGGCTTCTTCGCTGGTGGCAGCTCCTTCCACGGGGGCAGCCACGCCCTTCTCTGCAGCGATGGCGGCTGCGACTTCCGCCAGCGCCGTGCTCCAGCCGGCCGCTGGGGCCAGCTTGGTGCGGACATTCGGAATGGCCCAATCACTTGCTGCTGAATTAATAGCACTCACCACACACCCATGGCGCGCTGCCTGCCGAATTCGCTGTGCAAACAAGGGATGGTCCTTGCGCAGATTCGAGCCAACGACCAACACGGACTGCAGCGTGCTCAGGGATGCGATGGACGTCCCCAGCCAGCGCACACCTTCGGCCTTGCCGAACTCCGCATGGCGCAGACGGTGGTCGATGTTGTCGCTACCCAACCCGCGCACCAGCGCGCCGGCCAGGAACAACTCTTCTACTGTGCTGTGCGGGCTTACCAGCGCTCCGATGCTCTGGGCGCCGTGCTCGGTCTTGACGCACCGCAGACCGTTGGCCACATATTCCAGGGCCGTCTGCCAATCGACTTCCTTCCACTCCCCACCCTGTTTGAGCATGGGACGTGTCAGGCGGTCGGGGGAATTCAATGCCTCATAGGAAAAACGGTCGCGGTCAGCAATCCAGCACTCGTTGACATCCTCGTTCTCGAACGGGACGACGCGCATGACCTTGTGGTTCTTGACTTGCACAATGAGATTGGCGCCCGTGGAGTCGTGCGGACTCACGGATTTGCGGCGAGAAAGTTCCCACGTGCGGGCGCTGTAGCGGAAGGGCTTGCTGGTCAGTGCGCCCACCGGGCACAGGTCGATCATGTTGCCCGACAGTTCCGAGTCGACCGTATCGCCGATCACGGTCGTGATCTCCGAATGCTCGCCACGGTTCACCATGCCAAGTTCCATCACGCCGGCGATTTCCTGGCCGAAACGAACACAACGCGTGCAATGGATGCAGCGGCTCATCTCTTCCATGGAGATCAGCGGGCCTACGTCCTTGTGCGCCACCACGCGCTTTTCCTCGCCATAGCGCGAGGAATCGCCGCCATAACCTACGGCCAGATCCTGCAACTGGCATTCGCCGCCCTGGTCGCAGATGGGGCAGTCCAGCGGATGATTGATGAGCAGGAACTCCATCACCGACTGCTGGGCCTTGATCGCCTTGTCGCTCTTGGTGCGCACGATCATGCCCTGCGTCACAGGCGTGGCGCATGCAGGCAGGGGTTTGGGGGCCTTCTCCACCTCCACCAGGCACATGCGGCAATTGGCGGCAATGGAAAGCTTCTTGTGGTAGCAGAAATGGGGAATGTAGGTACCCACCTTCTCGGCCGCATGCATCACCATGCAGCCTTCGGTGACTTCTACCTTCTTCCCGTCCAGTTCGATTTCAACCATATGCTGTACTCGCGTTCAGGCGCTGGCGGGGGTGGAACCCGATGGGTGGGCGTTTCGGATCAGCGCTTCAAACTCCGGACGGAAATGCTTGAGCATGGCGCGCACCGGCATGGCTGCCGAATCGCCCAGCGCGCAGATGGTCCGGCCCTGAATGTTGTCCGCGACGGAATTGAGCAGGTCCAGATCGCTCTCCCGCCCGGCTTCGTGCTGGATACGATTGATCACGCGCCACATCCAGCCCGTGCCTTCGCGGCAGGGTGTGCACTGACCGCAGGATTCATGCGCGTAGAAATACGACAGGCGCAGCAGGCTCTCCACCATGTTGCGGGAATCGTCCATCACGATCACGGCGCCCGAGCCCAGCATGGAGCCGGCCTTGGCGATGGAGTCGTAGTCCATCGTGCATTCCATGATGATGGACGCCGGCAACACGGGAGCGGAAGAACCGCCCGGAATCACCGCCTTGAGCTGGCGACCCTTGCGCACGCCACCCGCCAGTTCCAGCAGCTTGGCAAATGGCGTGCCCAGGGGCACTTCATAGTTGCCTGGACGCTCTACGTCGCCGGACACCGAGAAGATCTTGGTGCCACCGTTGTTGGGCTTGCCACACTCGAGGTATGCCTGACCGCCATTGCGGATGATCCACGGCACCGCGGCGAACGTCTCGGTGTTGTTGATCGTGGTGGGTTTGCCGTACAGGCCAAAGCTGGCCGGGAATGGCGGCTTGAAACGCGGCTGGCCCTTCTTGCCTTCCAGCGATTCCAGCAACGCCGTTTCCTCGCCGCAGATATACGCCCCAAAGCCATGGTGCGCATGCAGCTGAAAGCTGAAGCTGCTGCCCAGGATGTTGTCACCCAGATAGCCCGCAGCGCGCGCCTCTTCCAACGCCGCTTCAAAGCGCTCGTAGACCTGGAAGATCTCGCCGTGGATGTAGTTGTAGCCCACAGAGATGCCCATCGCGTAGGCCGCGATGATCATGCCCTCGATCACGATGTGCGGGTTGTACATCAGGATGTCGCGATCCTTGCACGTGCCCGGCTCCCCCTCGTCGGAATTGCAGACCAAGTATTTCTGGCCAGGGAACTGACGCGGCATGAAGCTCCACTTCAGGCCAGTCGGGAAGCCCGCACCACCACGGCCGCGCAGACCGGATTCCTTCATGGTGGCGATCACCTGGTCCTGGGTCAGGCCTTCACCACCATCCTTGCCCAGCAGCTTGCGCAGGGCCTGGTAGCCTCCCCGGGCCTCGTAATCCTTGAGGCTCCAGTTGCTGCCGTTCAAGCCCGCATAGATCTGCGGATTGATATGGCGGTCATGGAAGCAGGTCTGTACGCCCGTCGCCTGAAACTGCGACAGCACTTGTGCAGCCGTGGTCATTGTTTGCCCTCCGCAGCGCGCAGGCCATCCACCATCTGGTCGAGCTTGTCGTCGTCCATGAAACTGCACATGTTGCGGTCATTGACCAGCATCACGGGCGCGTCGGCGCAGGCCCCCAGGCATTCGCATTGCTGCAAGGTGAAAAGGCCATCGGCGGTGGTTTCGCCCATGGAAATGCCCAGCTTCTTCTCAAGGTGGTGCAGCGCATCCTGCCCACGGCGCAGCTGGCACGGCAAATTGGTGCAGACGGCCAGCTTGTACTTGCCCACCGGCTGCTGGTTGTACATGTTGTAGAACGTGGTGACCTCATGCACGGCGATCTGGGGCATGCCCAGGTACTCGGCGATCACGGCCTCGCTCTCGGCGCTGACCCAGCCCTGTTCCTGCTGGACGATGGACAGGCACGCCATCACCGCAGACTGTTTCTGGTCTGCGGGGTATTTCGCCACTTCGCGGGCAAAACGTTGCTTGGTCGCTTCGGTAATCATCGGTCAATCTCTCCGAACACGATATCCATGGTGCCGATGATGGCCACGGCATCGGCCAGCATGTGGCCCCGCGCCATTTCGTCGAGTGTGGCCAGATGCGCGAACCCGGGTGCGCGGATCTTCAGGCGGTAGGGCTTGTTCGCACCGTCGCTCACCATGTAGATACCGAACTCCCCCTTGGGATGCTCAACGGCCGCGTAAGCCTCGCCGGCCGGCACGCGGAAGCCTTCCGTGAAGAGCTTGAAATGGTGGATCAGCTCTTCCATGTTGGACTTCATGGCCTCGCGCGAGGGCGGCGCGATCTTGTGGTTGTCCGTGATGACGGGGCCGGGGTTGGCCCTGAGCCAATCGACGCACTGCTTGATGATGCGATTGGACTCGCGCATCTCTTGCACGCGAACGAGATAGCGGTCATAGCTATCGCCCGTCACCCCGACCGGCACATCGAAGTCCACGCGGTCATAAGCGTCATACGGCTGCTTCTTGCGCAGGTCCCATGCAATGCCCGAGCCGCGCAGCATCGGGCCGGTCATGCCCAGGTTCAACGCGCGCTCAGCCGGCACCACGCCGATACCCACCGTACGCTGCTTCCAGATCCGGTTGTCTGTCAGCAGGGTCTCATACTCGTCTACGCACTTGGGGAAGCGCTGCGTGAAATCGTCGATGAAATCCAGCAGCGAACCCTGGCGGTTACGGTTGAGCTCCTCGATAGCCTTGGCGTTCTTGATCTTGCTGACCTTGTACTGGGCCATGCTGTCCGGCAGGTCCCGGTACACGCCCCCCGGACGGAAGTAGGCCGCGTGCATGCGAGCGCCAGAAACGGCCTCGTACATGTCGAACAAGTCCTCCCGCTCACGGAAGGTATAGATGAGGATCGTGGAGCTGCCGCAGTCGTTGCCGTGCGAACCCAGCCACATCAGGTGGTTCAGCAGGCGCGTGATTTCGCCGAACATCGTTCGGATGTACTTCGCGCGCAGCGGCACCTCGATGCCCAGCATCTTCTCGATGGCCAAGCAGTAGGCCTGCTCGTTGCACATCATGGACACGTAATCGAGACGGTCCATGTAGGGCAAGGACTGGATGTAGGTCTTGTGCTCTGCCAGCTTTTCGGTGGCACGGTGCAGCAGCCCGATGTGCGGGTCGGCACGTTGTACGACCTCGCCATCCAGTTCCAGCACCAAGCGCAGCACGCCGTGTGCTGCCGGGTGCTGCGGTCCGAAGTTCAGGGAGTAGTTCTTGATTTCAGCCATGGTCGATCACCAAGCGGCATGCCGCCTCAGTGCAGGCCTCCGTACTTGTCTTCGCGGATGACGCGCGGCGTCACTTCGCGCGGCTCGATGGTCACGGGCTCATAGATCACGCGACGCTGGTCGGCGTCATAGCGCATCTCGACATGGCCGGACAAGGGGAAGTCCTTGCGGAACGGGTGGCCGATGAATCCGTAATCGGTCAGGATGCGGCGCAGATCGTTGTGCCCATCAAACACGATGCCGAACAGATCGAATGCCTCGCGCTCAAACCAGTTGGCCGAGTTCCAGATGTCGGTAACCGAGGCGACGATGGGGAAGTCGTCGTCGGAGCAGAACACCTTCACGCGCAACCGCTGGTTGAGGGAAACGGAGAGCAAATGGGAAACCACGGCGTAGCGCGGTCCTTCCGAGCCCGTGGCGCCATAGGCAGAATAGTCGACGCCGCACAGATCAATCAATTGCTCGAACTTGCAATCGGGCGCATCGCGCAGGATTTGCATGGCTTCGAGATAGCGCGCAGCGGACACCACCACGGTCACCTCATCCAGCGCCACCGAGATCTGGCGCACGCGGTCACCCAGAGCGGAGGCAACCACGTCCCGCAGGCTCTCGGGGTGAATGGCAATAGCAGTCATCTTCGTCCCTTCAGGCGCGCGCAATGGTGTGGGTGCGGCGGATCTTCTGCTGCAGCTGGATGATCCCGTAGATCAGCGCCTCGGCCGTCGGAGGACAACCCGGAACGTACACATCCACAGGGACGATGCGATCACAGCCACGCACCACCGAATAGCTGTAGTGGTAGTAGCCCCCGCCGTTGGCACAAGAGCCCATGGAGATGACCCAGCGCGGCTCGGCCATTTGGTCGTACACCTTGCGCAGAGCGGGCGCCATCTTGTTGCACAGCGTGCCGGCCACGATCATCAGGTCCGACTGTCGCGGGCTCGCCCGGAACACTTCCGCGCCAAAACGCCCCAGGTCATAACGTGCGGCGGCAGCATGCATCATCTCGACAGCGCAGCAGGCCAGTCCGAAGGTCATGGGCCAAAGGGATCCGGTCTTGGCCCAGTTCACCACGGAGTCATAACTCGTGGTGATGAAGCCTTCCTTCATCACACCTTCAATCATTGCGTCATTCCTTTGAGCGGCGGCTCATTCCCAGTTGAGGGCGCCTTTTTTCCATTCGTAGGCAAAGCCCACCACGAGGATGGCCAGGAAAACCAGCACAGCGACAAAGCCCGTCACCCCCACCTCTTGCAGAGTCACCGCCCAAGGGAAGAGGAAGGCAATTTCCAGGTCGAACAGGATGAAGAGGATGGCCACCAGGTAGTAGCGCACGTCGAACTTCATACGCGCGTCTTCAAATGCCTCGAAGCCGCACTCATAGGGGGAGTTTTTCGCCGGATCCGGGCGATTGGGGCCAAGCACATAGCCCAGAAGAAGCGGCACCACACCGACACCGATGCCGACCAGAATGAACAATAGGACAGGGAGGTATTGATCGAGGTTCATCTGGCAGATGTGCTCACCGCTGAAAAACCGCCTCGCATGTCCCGCAACGGGGACCAGGGAGGCGGCTTCTTGTGATTGGTGCCGTCGGCGAGACTCGAACTCGCACAGCTTTCGCCACTACCCCCTCAAGATAGCGTGTCTACCAATTTCACCACGACGGCTGCTGTATGCATCTGGATGGCATGAGGACCGGAAATAACGGTTTTGGCTTTCCAGACAATCCGGGATTCTACCCCGGAAAAACCCTGTCACAAACGGATGAGGCGTTTTTTTGCGACGCCTCAAACGTTCACTTGGTCGGGATCTGAGCGGCGCCCGAGGCAGGCTCCACCGCCGGCGCTGGAGCTGCCGCAGAGGCATCGACCGCAGGTGCCGTCGAGGCGGGGACAGCTACTGCGGGCGTCTCCAGAACACTACCAGTGCTCACCGGACGCTGGTTGCCAAAGTATGCCAATGCCAGGGTTGCCACGAAGAACACCGTCGCCAGGACCGCCGTGGTGCGCGAAAGGAAGTTGGCGCTGCCGCTGGCCCCAAACAAGCTGCCGGAACTGCCACTACCGAAGGCTGCCCCCATGTCCGCACCCTTACCGTGCTGGATCAGGATCAACCCAATCATCCCGAGGGCGGTCAGCATCTGCACCGCCAGAATCACGTTCACAACCAGTCCCATAATCCCATCACTCCTAATTTAATAGCTACTAGCGCTTGTCAGCTATGCGCTGCAGCGATAATTTTCAAGAAATCCGCGGCCTTGAGCGACGCACCGCCCACCAGGCCCCCATCGATATCCGGCTGCGCCAGCAGTTCGGCTGCGTTGGCAGCATTCATGCTGCCGCCATACAGGATGAGCACGCGATCCGCGCTCTCGGTCGCCGCGGCGAGCTGAGCGCGCAGCACCGCATGCACCTGCTGCGCCTGCTCTGGCGTTGCCGTGCGGCCGGTGCCGATGGCCCAGACAGGCTCGTAGGCCACCACGATCTCGCTCACGCAGTGCCCCACGGCATGGATCACAGCCGCCAGTTGGCGCTTGACGACGGTCTCGGTCTGGCCCGCCTCGCGCTCCGCCAGAGTTTCCCCCACGCATACGATCGGCGTGACGCCGCCCGAGAGCGCCCGCTGGGCCTTGGCCGCGACCACGGCATCGGTTTCGCCATGGTATTGGCGACGCTCGGAGTGCCCCACAAGCGCGTAGCGTGCATCAAAGTCGCGCAACATTCCCACGGAGACCTCGCCGGTGAACGCGCCCCTTTCATGCTGCGACACATCCTGGGCGGCCAGAGCGATTTCGCTGCCCGCGACCAAGGCCTGCACCTGCGCCAGGTAGGGCGCCGGCACGGCCACCGCCACGCCGCAACCGGGCGCGCCCAAGCCATCACGCAACGCCTGCAGCAGCGCCGCATTCGCCTGCAGGCTGCCGTTCATCTTCCAGTTGCCGGCAATGAGTTTCTTTTTCTGTGTCATGTCGTCCATGTCAAAACAATCTTGCCCACGTGCTGGTTGGATTCCATCAGCGCATGCGCCCGCGCGGCCTGCGCGGCCGGGAAGGTGGCATGGATGACCGGCTTCACCGCGCCCGACGCCAGCAGCGGCCAGACATGCTCACGCAATGCCTGCGCAATGGCGCCCTTGAACGCCACGGGACGCGGCCTCAGCGTGGAGCCCGTGATGGTCAGCCGCCTGCGCAGCACCAGCCCCGCATTGAACTGCGCATCCAGCCCGCCCTGCACCGCGATGATGACCACGCGGCCGTCCTCGGCCAGGCACTCAACCTCGCGCGCCACGTAGGAGCCGGCCACCATGTCCAGCACTACGTCCACGCCACGCCCATCGGTAAGGCGCCGCGCCTCGGCCACGAAGTCCTGTGTCTTGTAGTTGATCGCGTAGTGCGCACCCAGCGCCAGGCAGGCTGCGCACTTTTCATCCGAACCCGCCGTGACGATGACCGTGGCGCCGCGTGCACGCGCCAACTGAATAGCCGTAACGCCAATGCCGCTACTGCCGCCCTGCACCAGCAGGACCTCTCCCGCCTGCAGGCGGCCGCGGTCGAACACATTGCTCCAGACGGTAAAGAAGGTTTCCGGCAGCGAGGCCGCCTCCACGTCGCTCAAGCCCTGCGGCACCGGCAGGCATTGCGCAACAGGCGCGACGCACCACTGCGCATAACCGCCGCCCGCAACCAAAGCGCACACCCGGTCGCCCACGCGAAGGCCCGCCTGCGCCATGGCGGCGGCATCGCCGGACTCGACAACGCCCGCCACTTCCAGCCCGGGCAGATCGGAGACGCCCGCGGGCGGCGCGTAGTTGCCCTTGCGCTGCAGCACGTCGGGGCGGTTCACCCCGCTGGCCGCCACGCGGATCAACAACTCGCCGTCTCCCGGCTGCGGCACCGGGCGCTCGGCGAGACGCAGCCCCTCAGGCGGGCCAAACGCCGCAATCTCTACGGCCTGCATCACGTCATTCATGGCAGTTTTGAATCATTTGAGCCGATAGCGCCCGTCCATCGGGCGTTAGCAGCTCTCATTTCAATAGCAAACAGGCGTTCCCGAAGGAACACCCCCGGCTTACTGCTGCTGTTGCTCGGAAGCACCGCCATCACGGCGCTCACGACGCTCGCCCCGCTCCGCAGGGGCGGGACGGCCGCTGTCGCCGGCGGGGCGGTCAGCCAACGCCTTCATGGACAGCTTGACGCGGCCCTTGTCGTCGGTCTCCAGCACCTTGACCTTCACGATCTGACCTTCCTGCAGGTAGTCGCCCACCTTTTCCACACGCTCGTGGGCGATCTGGCTGATGTGCAGCAGGCCGTCCTTGCCGGGCAGCAGGTTGATCAACGCGCCGAAGTCCAGGATCTTGGTGATCGGGCCTTCGTAGACCTTGCCCACTTCAACCTCGGCCGTGATCTCTTCGATGCGGCGCTTGGCTTCATCAGCCTTGGCAGCCTCGGTGGCTGCGATGGTGATGGTGCCGTCTTCCTCGATATTGATCTGGCACCCGGTCTCGTCCGTCAGGGCACGGATCGTGGCGCCGCCCTTGCCGATCACGTCGCGGATCTTCTCGGGGTTGATCTTCATCGTGTAGAGCTTGGGCGCGAAGGACGAGATCTCGGTCTTGGCTTCACCCATGGCTTCCTGCATCTTGCCCAGGATGTGCATACGTGCTTCCTTGGCCTGCGCCAGGGCGACCTGCATGATTTCCTTGGTGATGCCCTGGATCTTGATGTCCATCTGCAGGGCGGTGATGCCGTTGGTCGTACCAGCCACCTTGAAGTCCATGTCGCCCAGGTGGTCCTCATCGCCCAGGATGTCGGTCAGCACGGCGAAGCGGTTGTCTTCCTTGATCAGGCCCATGGCGATGCCGGCCACGTGCGCTTTCATGGGCACGCCGGCATCCATCAGCGACAGGCAGCCGCCGCAGACCGATGCCATGGACGAGGAGCCGTTGGATTCGGTGATCTCCGACACCACGCGGATGGTGTAGGGGAACTCGTCCTTGCTCGGCAGGCAGGCCACCAGGGCGCGCTTGGCCAGACGGCCGTGGCCGATTTCGCGGCGCTTGGTCGATCCCATGCGGCCCACTTCACCCGTGGCGAAGGGAGGCATGTTGTAGTGGAAGATGAAACGGTCTTCGAACTCGCCGGCCAGTGCGTCGATGCGCTGCGCATCGCGCTCGGTGCCCAGCGTGGACACCACCAGCGCCTGGGTCTCGCCACGCGTGAACAGGGCGGAGCCGTGGGTGCGCGGCAGCACGGAGTTGCGGATCTCGATGGGGCGCACGGTGCGCGTGTCGCGGCCGTCGATGCGGGGCTCGCCGGCCAGGATCTGGCTGCGCACGATCTTGGCTTCGATGTCGAACAGCAGGGCCTCGACCTTCACGGCGTCGAACTCCACGCCCTCGCCCTTCAGCGATTCCAGCACCGAGGCCGATGCCTCGCGCAAGGCCTGGGTGCGGGCCTGCTTGCTGCGGATCTGGTAAGCCGCGCGCAGCTTGTCCTCTGCCAGGGCCGTGACCTTGGCGATGAAAGTCTCGTCCTTGGCAGGCGGCTGCCAGTCCCACACGGGCTTGCCAGCGTCGCGCACCAGCTCATGGATGGCGTTGATCGCCACCTTGCCCTGCTCGTGGCCGAACACCACGGCGCCCAGCATGATCTCTTCGGACAACTGCTGCGCTTCGGACTCCACCATCAGCACAGCGGCCTCGGTGCCCGCCACCACCAGGTCCAGTTGCGAGCTCTTGCGCGCGGTCTGCCCGGGGTTCAGCACGTATTCGCCATTGACGTAGCCCACGCGTGCGGCGCCGATGGGGCCATTGAACGGAATACCGGAAACGGACAGCGCTGCGCTCACGGCGATCATGGCGGCGATGTCAGCGTCCACTTCGGGGTTCAGCGAGATGGTGTGGATGACCACATGCACCTCGTTGTAGAAGCCCTCGGGGAACAGCGGGCGGATCGGGCGATCGATCAGGCGGCTGGTCAGCGTCTCCAACTCGCTGGGCTTGGCCTCGCGCTTGAAGAAGCTGCCGGGGATCTTGCCGGCGGCGTAGGTCTTCTCGATGTAGTCCACCGTCAGCGGGAAGAAGTCCTGGCCAGGCTTGGCCTGCTTGGACCCCACCACGGTAGCGAGCACCACGGTGTCGTCAATGTTCACCAGCACGGCGCCTGAGGCCTGCCGGGCGATCTCACCCGTTTCCATGACAACGGTCTTGTCACCCCACTGGAACGACTTGGTGACCTTGTTAAAAATGCTCATAATGACTCCTTGCTCTCAAAATAATAGCTGGCAACGCTGTACCAGCAAGGCTTGGAGCGCAATTCAGAACACGATGCCATTCCAGCGGCCCTGCCCTGCCCATCGGAAGGCAAGGCCCCTGGAATGACACAGCTTCGCTCTGCAGTTGCGTCTCCGAAGTAAAAAACGCCTGAGCTAGACAGAGCTAACCCAGGCGTCTCGGCATGCCGGCGCGCTTACTTGCGCAGGCCCAGCTTGGCGATCAGTGCCGTATAACGGTCGGCGTCCTTGGCCTTGAGGTAGTCCAGCAGCTTGCGACGACGGCTCACCATGCGCAGCAGACCACGGCGGCCATGATGGTCCTTGGCATGCTGCTTGAAGTGAGGAGTCAGCTCGTTGATGCGGGCGGTGAGCAGTGCCACCTGGACTTCCGGGCTACCCGTATCGTTGGCGGAACGGGCATTGGCCTTGACGACTTCGGCCTTGACGGATGATGCGATCATGTTTTTTCCTTGATAGAAGAGCCCAAGCAGGCAGCCGCATTGCTGCACCAACTGCCTATGGCTCTGGTTGTACTTGCGCCGCGACTGGAAGGGTCGACAGCGTGCGTCTTGCACCATGCAAAACCTTGAGATTATACCGCTGCGCTTTTCCCCACTTCTTCGCCGCCGCCCAACCCCTGTGCAGCAGGCTTTCGGGCATGATGCAAACCGTACTGCAAAACGTTGCAACGCCCTTTCTGAAAGACCACTATGCGCTTCATGGATACGTTTGTCCGCCGGTCTCTTTCCCTGCCAGTGGGTGTCGGCGTGACCGCGCTCTTGTTGTCCTTTACGTCACTTCACAGCCATGCCGCAGCCACACCCGAGAAGGCAGCCAGCGCTTCGAAGAGGTCCAAAGCCATCCGGATCAAGCACACGCAGAACCATTCCGGCGAAAGCCAGGCAGAGCGCGACCGGCGCCTCTACCGGGAGTGCAAGGGCATGCCCAACGCAGGCGCCTGCCTGGGCTACACACGCAAGTGAGCAACATCGAGCGATTTCGCAAAACCGGGCGAAAACTCCGCTACAATCACGCCATCGTCACAATGCGCTGATCGACTGAGTTAGTTAATTAACCAGTGACGATTTTTTGAAATAGCTTGAAAACTTCGTGCTATAATTCAAAGCTTAGCGGCTGTAGCTCAGCTGGATAGAGTACTTGGCTACGAACCAAGGGGTCGTGGGTTCGATTCCTGCCAGCCGCACCAAACGGTAAGCCCTGGAACTGCAAGGTTCCAGGGCTTTTTCGTTTTTGGCATTTGCTCCCTTTCAGGCACGATAAGCATATGAGCAAGGCATTCACCAAAGAAACCGATACCGACGACGAACCGTCCCTCCCCCCGCAGGCGCCGGTGGGGCCCGGCAAGAACTACATCACACCCCAGGGATATGCGCGCCTTCGCCGCGAGTTGCTGGACCTTATCGATGATGAGCGCCCCAAGGTGGTGGAAATTGTCCATTGGGCTGCCAGCAACGGAGACCGTTCGGAGAACGGCGACTACCTGTACGGCAAGAAAAGGCTGCGCGAGATCGACAGGCGCATCCGTTTCCTGACGAAACGGCTGGAAATCGCGGATGTCGTGGACCCATCGGTACACGCGGGCAGTGACCAAGTCTTCTTCGGCGCCACGGTCACCTACGCCGAGGAGGACGGCATGGAGCGCACGGTGACGATTCTGGGCATTGACGAAGCCGACAACAGCCTGCAGCAGATCAGCTGGATTTCTCCCGTGGCACGCGCGCTGCTCAAAGCCCGGGAGGGAGACGAAGTGACCCTGCAGACTCCCGCCGGCCTACGTACCCTGGAAATCCTGCGCGTCGAATACCCCGTCGCGGCGCCTCGGTGACGAACCCAGGCCCTCAAGCGGGCTGGGGAAGCACGCGGAACGCTCGCAATACGGAATGCGTGCGGCGCAGATTGCGCAACACGGCCTCTACATGGTGTTGATCACGCACAGCTGCCACAAAACGCAGATCAGTGGTGTCCATCGCATCGTCCATGTCCACACGGACGATATCTGCCTCTGAGTTGGCAAATTCGGATGCGATGCGAGCCAGTACCCCCTTGCCATTGGTCACGGTCACGGTGATACCGGTCTCGAATTGGCGGGTAGGCTCATCGGACCAGTCGACGGCAATGAAGCGCTCGCCATCTTTGTGCTGCAGTTTCTTGGCTACACCGCATTGCGCGTGATGGACCACCAGGCCCTCGCCGCGGCCCAGGTATCCCACGATGGGGTCACCCGGCACCGGGCGGCAACACGCTGCATATTGAACAGATGCATTCTCGCTGCCGTCGAGGGTGATGCTCCCTTGCGAGACTGTTTCATGGGAGCTATAGCGCTCGCGGGTCAGCAGCAATGCATCAGGCCGCTGGCCGTCTTCCGATAGCAACACGACCAGGCGCTTGGCCACGATGCCGGCAATGCGCTTGCCCAGTCCCACATCGGTCATGAGTTCCGCGCGGCTGCGATTGCCCGTAAAGCGCAGCAGTTTTTCCCAAATGGGCACTTGGGTCTGCACGTCAGGCAGTTGTTCGATGCCCTCGGCGCGCAGCGCCTGGGTCAGCAGTTTCTCGCCCAGGCCCGCCGACTCGTTCTGCGCCAGCGTCTTGAGATAGTGGCGAATCTTGGAACGCGCGCGCCCAGTGCGCACAAACCCCAGCCAAGCGGGGTTGGGCCGGGCACCCTGTGTGGTAACGATTTCCACCACATCCCCGTTCTTGAGTTCGGTGCGCAGGGGCACCTGCTCGTTGTTGATGCGCGCCGCCGTGGTGCGGTCGCCCACGTCGCTGTGGATCGCATAGGCAAAGTCCACCGCCGTGGCTCCGCGGGGCAACGCCATGATCTGGCTCTTGGGCGTGAAGACATAGACGGCATCTGGGAACAGGTCCACCTTGACGTGGTCCCAGAATTCGGCCGCGTCGCGCGTTTCATTCTGGATGTCGAGCAAGGACTGCAGCCATTTGGTGCCCAGGCGTTCTGCCACCGCACCATCCGCATCTTTCGCCTTGTAGAGCCAGTGCGCCGCCACACCCGCTTCCGCCACGATGTGCATTTCCTCGGTGCGAACCTGAAACTCGATGTTCAGGCCAGCAGGTCCCACCAGCGTCGTATGCAGCGACTGATAGCCATTGAGCTTGCCAATGGCGATATGGTCCTTGAACTTGCCGGGCACCGGTTTGTACATCTGGTGCAACACACCCAAGGCGGTATAGCAGTCCGTCACCGAATGCACGATGACACGGAAGCCATAGAGATCCGTCACCTGCGCAAAGCTCAGGTGCTTGGTGATCATCTTCTGGTAGATCGCAAAGAGTGTCTTCTCACGCCCCGCCAGCCGCACGTGCATGCCCAGCCGCGCAAATGCGGCATCCACCTCCGTCTGCACCTTCTGCACGATGTCGCGGCGTCGGTTGCGCGACTTCGTGACCGCTTTGGACAGCGTGGCATAGCGCCATGGATGCAGGTGGCGAAAGGCGAGGTCCTGCAGTTCGCGGTAGGTCTGGTTCAGCCCCAACCGATGCGCGATGGGCGCATAGATCTCCAGCGTCTCCGACGAAATGCGGCCCCACTTGCTGCGCGGCATGTCGGAGAGCGTGCGCATGTTGTGCGTGCGGTCCGCCAGCTTGATGAGGATGACGCGCACGTCGCGTGCCATGGCCAGCAGCATCTTGCGAAACGACTCGGCCTGGTTCTCCTCACGGGTATTGAACTGCAGCTTATCGAGTTTGGTGAGACCATCCACCAGTTCCGCAACAGGCGCACCAAACCGGTCGATGAGATCGGACTTGGTGATGCCGCAATCTTCCATGGCGTCGTGCAGCAAGGCTGCCATGAGGGCCTGGACATCCAGCTTCCAGCTCGCGCACAGCGCCGCCACGGCAATCGGGTGCGTGATGTAGGGCTCGCCACTGCTGCGCAACTGCCCCAAGTGCGCTTCATCGGCGTAACGGTACGCCTGGCGCACCTGCTCGACGCTGGCTTCGTCAAGGTAGTCGAGTTTTTCCAGCAGCGCAGCAAAGCTCGCCGCCGCGGCGTTGGCGGCCGCAGCAGAAGAACTGTCAACCGCCACAGGGACGGCCTGCGGATTGTCAACAGCTGCCTTGTTCAACACGACGTTCATGGCTTAAATGTAGCGCGCCCCGCCCGAGCGGCAAGCGCAGGCAAAAAAAAGCACCGCCACGCGGTGCTCTTTTACCGGGATCACCGGAGGCTGACGATCGCTCAGCCCGGAACCTTCTTGAGCATTTCCAGGCCGACCTTGCCGGCGGCGATTTCGCGCAGTGCCGTCACGGCTGGCTTGTTGCGGCTCTCGATCTTGGGGGCGTGGCCCTGGCTGAGCATGCGGGCACGGTAGGTGGCGGCGAGCACCAGTTGAAAACGGTTGGGAATCTGCTCGAGGCAGTCTTCCACGGTAATGCGGGCCATGGTGTTCTCCAGGGATCAGGGAATATTGAGCGACTCGAAGGTTTCGGCCCGGGCGCGGCGCTGGGCGGCGTACTTGAGACGCTGGGCATGAACGATGGTTTTCAGGTCGAAAAGCGCTCGCTCAAAGACCTCATTGATTATAACGAAGTCGAATTTGCTGGCCTGTGCCATTTCCTCTGCCGCGTTCTCCAGGCGCAGGTCGATCACGTCGGGCGCATCTTCGCCCCGGCGTTCCAGCCGGGCGCGCAACTCGTCCCAGCTGGGCGGCAGCACAAAGACCAGCACGGCGTTCGCGAAGGCCTGCTTGATCTGCAGCGCGCCCTGAAAGTCGATTTCCAAGACCACGTCCGCCCCCTGGGCCACGCGCTCCTCGATCACCTTGCGGGAGGTTCCATAACGGCGTCCATGGACGTTCGCCCACTCGACGAAGCCGTTAGCCGCCACCATCGCGTCGAACTCCTGCTCGGAAGCGAAGAAGTACTCGCGGCCGTGCTTTTCCTGCCCGCGTGGCGCGCGGGTCGTGTGCGACACGGAGGGCTGCACATGCGAGTCCAGCTCCAGCAGGGCCTTGACCAAGCTGGATTTACCCGCCCCGCTGGGGGCAGAGACTACAAACAAATTTCCGGGATAGTCCATATGGAGTGTGCGTGAGCCGCTATCAAAACAGGATTATCACTCGATGTTCTGCACCTGCTCGCGCATCTGCTCGATCAGCACCTTCATGTCCACGCTGATGCGCGTGAGGTCCATGGCGGCCGACTTGGAGCCCAGCGTGTTGGCTTCACGGTGCAGTTCCTGGATCAGAAAGTCCAGCCGCTTGCCGACCTCGCCGCCTTTTTTGAGCAGGCGGGCAATCTCGTCCAGGTGCGATTGCAGCCGCGTGACTTCTTCCGCGACGTCGATGCGGATGGCAAAGGCCGTGGCCTCGGTCAGGGCGCGGTCCTGGGCCGCTTCGGGCACCACCGCGCCTTCGGCCAGCGACATGGCCTCCTTCCAGCGCTCCATGAAGCGCTGGCGCTGCTGCTCCACGAGCTGCGGAACCAGCGGCACCGCCTGGCGGGCCAGCTCGCGCAACTGCGCGATGCGCTCCTGCAGCATGGCGGCCAGGCGTTCGCCCTCGCGTTGGCGCGCGGCCACCAGGTCGTCCAGCGCCTGCTCGGCCGCGCGCGCTGCCGTTTCGCTCCAGTCCAGCGCGGGGGCGCCGGCATTGGCGCACAAACGCAGCGCGTCGGCCACCGAAAGCGGCCTGGCGTCGGGCAGCCACGAACGCACCGCATCCTGCACCGCGCCCACCCGTTGCAAGATGCGCGGGGATGGTTCGGCGAGCACGGCGGAGTCGTCGTTGTCCACGAAAGCGCGCACCTCGACCTTGCCGCGCTTGAGGCGCTGCGTGAGCAGGGCGCGCAGCGCCGGCTCCTGGGCGCGCAGTTCATCGGACAGGCGGAAAGACAGGTCCAGAAAGCGGCTGTTGACCGCACGTATTTCCAGGCCCAGGCGCCGTACGGGCCCGTCCTTGTCGTCCCCTGCAGTAGCCACGCCGCGCTGCACGCTGGCGTATCCGGTCATGCTGTAAACTGCCATTGGACTTTTCGGTGGTTGGTTGCTTGCGATCCAGCGATTATCCGGGTTCCCCACCCGCGCCCACGACTGCCTTCGCTTCCTATGTCAAAAATCAAGCCGGCCCCCCTGCCCCCCGATACCGCCATTGGCGGCTACCGCGTGGTGCGACGGCTGTCCTCCGGTGGTTTTGGCGTGGTGTACCTCGCCATTGACGCCGAAGGCCAGCAAGTGGCCATCAAGGAATACCTCCCCGCTTCTCTGGCCACGCGTGCACCGGGCGAACTGCTGCCCAAGGTGCCGCCCGAGAAGCTCTCGCTCTACCGCCTGGGCCTCAAGAGCTTCTTCGAGGAAGGCCGTGCGCTCGCGCAGATCTCGCACGCCTCCGTGGTGAGCGTGCTCAACTTCTTCCGCGAGAACGAGACCGTCTACATGGTGATGAACTACCTGGAGGGCGCGACCCTGCAGGACTTCATCATCACCGCACGCGACCTCAAGACACAGAAGGTGTTCCGCGAGTCCACCATCCGCTCGCTGTTCGATGAGGTGCTGCGCGGCCTGCGCATCGTGCACCAGCACAAGATGCTGCACCTGGACATCAAGCCCGCCAACATCTTCATCACCGACGACAACCGCGCGGTGATGATCGACTTCGGCGCCGCGCGCGAGGTGCTCTCCAAAGAGGGCAACTTCATCCGCCCGATGTACACCCCCGGCTTTGCTGCGCCCGAGATGTACCGCCGCGACTCGCAGATGGGCCCCTGGACGGACATCTACGCCGTTGGCGCCTGCATCTATGCGTGCATGCAGGGATTTCCGCCCAACGAGGCGCCGCAGCGCCAGGAGAAGGACCGCCTGTCGCTGGCGCTGAACAAGCTGCGCGGCGTGTATTCGGACAACCTGATCGAGGTGGTCGAATGGTGCATGGCGCTCGATCCGCTGTCGCGCCCGCAATCGGTGTTCGCGCTGCAAAAGGAGCTGAGCCGCGAGGGCGAGCGCCGCTATACCAAGCTGTCGGTGGCCGAGAAGATGCGCATGCAGCTCGACACCCTGGTGTCGGACACCAAGAAAAACGTGCAAAAGGTGGGCGAAGCCACCGGTCTGGGAGCGCGGCCTAAATGAAGTTCTCTGTCTTTCAGATCAGCCGCCGCGGCGGGCGCGAGAAGAACGAAGACCGCATGGGGTACTGCTACACGCGCGAGTCGGTGCTGTTCGTGCTGGCTGACGGCATGGGCGGCCACCCGGAGGGCGAGGTCGCCGCGCAGATCGCCATCCAGACCGTCTCCGCGATGTTCCAGCGCCAGGCCAAGCCCACGCTGAAGGATGTGCAGGAATTCCTCTCCACCGCACTGCTGGGCGCGCACCATCAGATCCTGCGCTATGGCACCACCAAGGACATGCTCGACACGCCGCGCACCACGCTGGTGATCGCCGTGGTGCAAGACGGGCGCGCCAGCTGGATCCACTGCGGCGATTCTCGCCTGTACCTCGTGCGCGGGGGCGAGCTGCTCATGCGCACGCGTGACCACTCCTACCTGGAGTTGCGCAACGCCGCCATCGCCGGGCTGGAGCGCGTGAACCGCAACGTGCTGTTCACCTGCCTGGGCTCTCCCACCAAGCCGCTGTACGACGTGGCCGGCCCCGTGCTGCTGGAGCAGGGTGACCGCATCCTGCTGTGCTCCGACGGCCTGTGGGGCGCGCTGGACGACGAGACCATCGCACGCCAGCTGGGCCGCCAGACCGTCTCCAACGCCGTGCCCGACCTGGTCGAGGACGCCCTGCGCAAGGCCGGGGACGGCAGCGACAACGTGACCGTGGTGGCCATGGAGTGGGAAACCCCCGACACATTCGAGTCCACCCAGGGAATTTCCACCGACAGCATCAGTGACGACGTGTTCGCCTCCACCATCCAGGCTGGCCCGCTGGAGAGCTTTGCGGACGACCTGGACGACGAGACCATCGAACGCTCGATCGCCGAAATCAACGAAGCCATCCGGCGCTCTGCCGCGCGCAAGCTGTAGGCCGCGGCCCGGGCGCACCGCCTCCTCCGCTCTCCGCCAGGAGCGCGGGGAGCCCCTTCTTTGACCTGGACCTGCCATGAACACCACCCCCTTTGCCCGCAGCGGCGGCCGCGCCCTGGACCAGCTGCGCCCCATCCGCATCACGCGCCACTACACCATGCATGCCGAGGGCGCGGTACTCATCGAGTTCGGCAACACGCGCGTGCTGTGCACCGCGTCGGTCGAGGAGAAGGTGCCGCCGCACAAGCGCGGCAGCGGCGAAGGCTGGGTGACGGCCGAGTACGGCATGCTGCCCCGCTCCACCCACACCCGCAGCGACCGCGAGGCCGCGCGCGGCAAGCAAAGCGGACGCACGCAGGAGATCCAGCGCCTCATCGGCCGCAGCCTGCGGGCAGTCTTTGATCTCAAAGCCTTGGGTGAGCGCACGATCCAGATCGATTGCGACGTGATCCAGGCCGACGGCGGCACACGCACCGCCGCGATCACGGGCGCCTGGGTGGCGGCGCAGGACGCGGTCAACACCCTGCTGGCTGCGGGCAAGATCAGCGCATCGCCGCTCACCGGTGCGGTGGCCGCCGTGTCCGTGGGCATCGTGCAGGGCCAACCGCTGCTGGACTTGGAATATGTGGAGGACGTGGCCTGCGACACCGACATGAACGTGGTGATGACCGGCACCGGCCACTATGTGGAGGTACAAGGCACGGCCGAGGGCGCGGCCTTCTCGCGCCAGGAAATGGACCAACTGCTGGCGCTGGCCGAGAAGGGCATCGCCGAGCTGGTCGCCCTGCAACGGCAGTCGCTACGCAATTGATAGCTGTTTGCGCTTGACTGATATGCGCTAAAGACCTTTTTGACCATGAAACTCGTACTCGCCTCCAACAACCGCGGCAAGCTCGCCGAACTGCAGGCCATGCTGGCCCCGCTGGGCGTGCAGCTCATTCCCCAGGCCGAACTGGGCGTGGGCGAGGCCGAGGAGCCGTTCCACACCTTCGTCGAGAACGCACTGGCCAAGGCCCGCTTTGCCAGCGCCCACACCAGCCTGCCCGCGCTGGCGGACGACGCCGGCCTGTGCGTGCAGGCCTTTGGCGGTCAGCCCGGCGTGCAGACGGCCTACTACGCCACGCAGTTCGGCTACGACAAGGGCGACGCCAACAACGTGCGCGCGCTGCTGGAGCAGATGCAGGGCATCGACGACCGCCGCGCCGCGATGGTCAGCACGCTGGTGGCCGTGCGCAGCCCGCAGGACCCCGAGCCACTGATCGCCGTGGGCCGCGTGGCCGGCGAGATTGCACGCGCGCCGCGCGGCACGGGCGGCTTCGGCTTTGACCCGGTGATGGTGCTGCCCGCCTTCGGCAAGACCTTTGCCGAGCTGCCGCCCGAGGTGAAGAACGCCCACAGCCACCGCGGCCGCTCATCGCGCCAGATGCTGGAACTGATGCGCGAGCATTGGTTTGCCGGAACCTCAGAAAGGTGAGCGGTTAGCGCTTGCCAGATAAGGGTTTCAATGTCTTTTGATGCTGAAACGGTTGTCAGGCAAGCGCCAGCAGCTATGGTTTTTAGACTCGTATGACCATCCCCATCCTCCCTGCCGCGCAGTCCGGCGCGCCGCTGCGCGACGTGCAGCACTACATGCGCCCTGGCCTGCTGCAGCTGTCCAGCCTGCCGCCGCTGTCGCTGTACGTGCACCTGCCGTGGTGCCTGCGCAAATGCCCGTACTGCGACTTCAACTCGCACGAGGCGCGCGGCGGCGATGGCGGCGTGCCCGAAGCGCGCTACATCGACGCCCTGCTGGCCGACCTGGAGGCCGCCCTGCCGCTGATCTGGGGCCGCACGGTGCACAGCATCTTCATCGGCGGCGGAACGCCCAGCCTGTTTGCGCCCGAGTCCATCGACCGGCTGCTGGGCGACATCCGCGCGCGCCTGCGGTTGGACGCGGGCTGCGAGATCACGCTGGAGGCCAACCCCGGCACGTTCGAGAAGGAGCGCTTTCGCGCCTACCGCGGCGCGGGGGTCACGCGGCTGTCCATCGGCGTGCAGAGCTTCAACGACCGGCACCTGCAGGCGCTGGGCCGCGTGCACAACCGCGCACAGGCGCTGGCTGCCGTGGAGGAAGCGGCGCAGGCGTTCGACACCTTCAACCTCGACATCATGTACGCCCTGCCCGGCCAGACGCCGGCCGAGCTGGACGAGGACATGCGCACCGCGCTCGCGCTGCAGCCGCCGCACATCTCCATCTACCACCTGACCATCGAGCCCAACACCTACTTCGCCAAGTACCCCCCACCGCTGCCCGAGGACGACGCAGCCTATGCCATGCTCGACCGCATCACAGAACTGACGGGCGCGGCAGGCCTTGCACGCTACGAGGTATCGGCCTATGCACGCGAGGGCCACCAATGCGTGCACAACCGCAACTATTGGCAGTTTGGCGACTATCTGGGCATTGGCGCGGGCGCGCACAGCAAGCTCAGCTTTGCGCACCGGGTGGTGCGCCAGGTGCGCCTGCGCGATCCGCAGCTCTACATGGCCGGAGCACTCGCAGGGCGCGCCATCGCGCAAGACGACGACGTGCGCCGCGCGGACCTGCCGTTCGAGTTCATGCTCAATGCGCTAAGGCTGCAGGAGGGTTTTGCGCTGCAGGACTTCACCGCCCGTACGGGCCTGGCGATCACGGCCATAGCCGCTGGCCTGCAGCAGGCCGAGGCGCAGGGCCTGATCACGCGCGACATGGAGCGCGTGCGTCCCACACAGCGGGGCTTTGACTTTCTGAGCGACCTGCAGGCGCTCTTCCTGGCGGACTGAGCGGGCGCCGAAAGCACACCGACGAAGCGCGCCCGGCCACAGCCACGCATGCTTCGTCGGCGCCACACTCTTGCGGCTGATCAGCCGCAGCGCACGGCAATGATCTTGCCGCTGGCGTCCACCTCCAGGTTGAGACGCTGGCCGTCGAACTCCTTGGTGATCATCTGGCCCGGGCGCAGCACGCGCGCCAAGCGCGCGCCGGAGCGCACGCGCGCGTCCTCCACCACCTTGGCCGTGGCATTCTTACCCACCGCCGCCTGCGCACCCTGGGCGTTGCATTCACCGCCCACCGGGGCCGTGCTGGCGCCAATGGGCGCGGGCGCCGGGCTGCTGCCCGGTCCGATCGACGAACAACCTGCCATCATCAGTCCTACCACGGCCACGGCGCCGCCTGTCTTTAAGAAATAACGCATGCCTGTTGCCTCCTGCTCCGAAAAATGCAGCACCATACCGCAGCCGCGGTGCACGGGCCGTCACCATCGGTAACCCGGCACGGCAGCGAGGGGGCTAGCCCTCGCGGTGCTTTTGCACGCTCAAGCTGCCATCGGCTTCCAGGAAGAGGTAGCGCATGTCCTTCCTGTCGCAGTCGGCCTCGCGCAACGCCCGCTCGACGTCGTTCTCCGATACGCGATGCCGCTTGCGCACCGTGTCAAAGACATGCCCATTGCGCCCCAGCAGGATCGCCTCGCCCTCCAGCAGTTTCTCGGCCATGCGAAAGCGGGCCGTGAGTACCCCCACCAGGATGTTCAATCCGATCAGCACCAGGCAGACGATGAGACCGCCCCACAGCGACTGGTCCTTGCCCGTCATGGACGGACCCGCGGCCTCGCTGACCAGCATCACCACCAGCAGGTCGAACGGCGTGAATTGCCCGACGGTGCGCTTGCCGCTGACGCGCATGAGCGCCAGCAGCAGGCCGTAGACCATGGCGGCGCGCAGCACCAGCTCCGCGGCGGGTAAGTCCAGGTTGAACATGGCGGTCGCTCCGGTCAGTCAGCGTGCAGCCGCCCGTACCGCAGGCCGTACGGCGCACTTGAACACCTCATGCAATTGCCGCAGGGCCCCCGTCTTGCGGTGTTCCGATTCCGCGGCGGTGCAATCCGACGGCACCCACACCTTGTAGCCCAGCATGCGCGCATCGGTGGCCGTCAGCATCACGCACATGTCGGCGGCCAGGCCCACGATGATCAGCTGCTCGGTCTGCATCTTGTCCAGCAAATGCTGCAAGGGAGTCGAATGGAACGCCGAATGCTGTGGCTTGAGGATCACCAGATCCTGCGGCGCGGGCGCAAGCAGGCAGGCCGTGAGAATGTCACGGAAGTCGCTGTGCCACGTGCCGTAGTTGTCGTTGGCATAGATCGCCGTGACCCCGCGCCGCGCCAGGCGTGTCTTCAACCGCGCAATGGCGTTCGCGGCGCGTACCGCTCCCGGCAGCAGGTCTGCCGCTGTAGAGAAATTCAGCGGATTGATCACATCCACCAACAGCAGCACGTGTTTGCTGCGCGGCAGCGGCGTGCGGCGCAATGCGGCGGGGCGCGCCACGCAGCCTCCTCAGAGCATCGCGTCGCGTTGCTGCTCCGCGCGCGACGCGCCAATGGCGGTCTCCACCTGTTTGACCTCTTCCGGCGGAGGCAGCACCGCCGGCATGCCCAGGCTTGCAATCCACAGCTCGCGGCACCAGCCCTTGGTGTGGTACAGGTGGTGATCCTCGTCTTTCTCCACGCGCTCGTGGGCATCTTTCAGGGCGCGACCGACATCCCCGGTCGCCACCTCTGCCACCTTGCCCAGCAGTTCCCAGTTGGCGTGGTCCTTGGTCTCGGCATGCACCACGCATTCACAGGCGACCAACTGGGCCTGCGCAGGATTGCCGGCCTGCCGGGCCAACTCGATCGCCTTGACCAGCGAATCGCCGATGTGCTTGACCACCAGGCGCGAAGGCACCACCTCTTCGGGGTCAATTCCCAGGTTTTCGCAGGTCGTGCGTACAACGTTCTGGTGCGATAGCGTCTCGTCGAGGTAGCCCTCCCATTCCTTCTTGAGGTCTTCATTGGTCGCGCAGTCGATCGCTGCGCGGTACACCTGCTCACCACCCAGCTCGGTTTCCATCATCTGCAACAGCAGATCCTTGAGCTGGGCTTCGTCATAACGTGGCTTGGGCATGGGTCTTCTCCAGGTTGTGGGGTTGGAATGCAAGAGAAGCCCATGGTGTGAGGCGGACCGGTCCCGCGCCGTAGGCAACGGCCTATTTGCGCGTAGTGCAATTTCCGAACAAAGCAGTCGCGCAGCCGACCGCTGTCGCGTTGATCGCAGACGAAAAGACAAAACCCCGCTATCAACGCGATAGCGGGGTGTGACATTGGGGTCAGGTAGTGCTTGAAGGACTGGTGCCGACAGCAAGCCGGCGCGCCATGCGCGTGGCATTCACTGTCCGGCGCGAGAACGAGCTTTGAAAAGGTGGATGGTTTCGCCGCGTGCGAGCATATCAACCAACTGGGCGATTCGTCTGGCGCGCGTTTCTGCTTTCACGGCTGTCTGGATGCGCCACAGTACTGCGTAACGATTGGCCGCATTGATCGTTGCAAAGAAGGCTTTTGCCTTTGGAGCGATTTCCAACGCGGCCAACAGATCCTCGGGTACGGTAGACGTACGAGCGCTGTCGTAAGCCCGTGCCCAGCGCCCATCGGCCTTGGCCGCTTCGATCTGGGCGTAGCCAGGCGCCTGCATGCGGCCCGCCACTATGAGTGCCTCGACCTTGTCGATGTTGGCTTTCGACCAGATGCTGCGCGCGCGCCGCGGCGTGAAACGCTGGAGGTAGTGCTGATCGTCGAGGGCTTTTTTCTGACCGTCGATCCAGCCCCAACAGAGTGCGATTTCCACCGCCTGGGGGTAGGTAACGCTGGGTTCTTGAGCGCCCTTTTTCGCGATCTTGAGCCAGAGGCCGCCCGAAGCGGCATGGTTCTTCCTCAACCATGCATCGAAACCCTTGGCGCTCTTGAACGAGGCCGGGGCAGATTCAAGTTGAATGCTGGATCTGGCGACAGTCATCGATCAGAGTGTGCCCCAAGAGCGCCGCTTGTCGTTATGGCCAGAGAAGCTGTGAGCTGCAGGCCGTGCCGCCGCACCCGTTGGCTGCCAGGTGGCGCAATCCCCTGGCGCAGTCCAACGCCCCTTCTCTCAGCGCCGACGCGGATACGCCCCGGACAGCGGAGCATGCGTTTTCATCAGTTCAACCATCCAATCCATGAACACCCGCAGCCGAGCGCCCACATGACGGTTGGGAGGAAACGCGATATACAGCGGCATCGGCGCAATGGACCAGTCCTCAAACAGCGGCGCCAGTTCACCCCGCGCCAGATGAGGCGCTGCCATGTACTGAGGCAACCAGAGCGCTCCCAGACCGGCAACGCCTGCCGCCAGGTAGGCATTGCCATCGTCGGTGGCAATCGCGTAACGGCCCATCACGCGCACTTGTTCGTCACCGCGGTGCAATACGCAGGATAAGACGCGTCCGGTGCTTGATCCCAGAAAACCCACGATGTGGTGCGGTGCGGCCTCCAGGTTCTTGGGGTGCAAGGGCATTCCGGCATTCGCCAAGTATGTAGGTGCCGCATACAGCCCCATGGAAAGATCGCCTACATGCCTTGCCACAAGCGAGGCGTCGCCCGGCTCACCTCCCCGCACCACGCAATCGACGTTTTCATCGATCAGATCGACCACTCGGTCACTTACACCCATGTGCAGCTGGATGTCCGGATAGCGCGCATGGAATGCAGCAAAAGCCGGAACAAGGACCATGCGTGCCAGAGGGCTGGGCACGTCCACCCGCAGGCGGCCTTGAGGCGCGCTTGAGGCACTGGTCAGACTGGTCTCTGCATCATCCAGGTCACCCAACAGACGCACGACACGCTCGTAATAGGCGGCACCTTCGGCTGTCACGTTCACTTTGCGGGTGGTGCGGTTCAAAAGCCTGACCCGTAAACGCGCTTCCAACTGCTGCACAAGCTGAGTTACCGTAGTTTTGCTCATGTGCAGCGTTTGAGCGGCCTGGGTAAAGCTGCGTGTCTCTACCACGCGAGCAAAGGCCACCATAGCGTCGAAACGATCCATCGAGGTCAGGAGATTGTCCGGATTTTGCAAACAGTGTTGATGATACTTTCCTGTTTATCCGAACAGATCCCCTGTCTACAGTGGATTCTTTTAACCAATGAAAGATGTCTCATGCCTCCACGCGACGTTGTCTTCCCTCCAGGCCGCCAAGCTCTTTACGAGAAGAACCGCTACTCACCAGCGGTCCGGTCCAACGGCTTTCTATTCGTCTCGGGCCAAGTGGGCAGCCGCGCAGATGGCACGCCAGAGCCCGATCTGGAATCTCAAGTCCGCCTTGCCTTCACTCACCTGAACGCTGTGCTGGAGGCAGCCGGGTGCAGCTTTGACGACGTAGTCGACGTGACGGTGTTCGTAGTGGATCCCGAGAAGAATTTCGAGCGCATTTGGCAGATCGTGCCGGACTATTGGGGCAATGCCCCCTATCCCACGCTGACCGGTATCGGCGTAACCTGGCTTTACGGCTTCCAGTTTGAAATCAAGGTAATCGCGAAGCTGCCAAGCTAAACACTGAGTCCTTGGGGAAAGGCTTTGCCCTTGGAGTCTTTGCGATCCAGGCCAGAGAGTCGGTCGTCGCGGTACTTGGCGATCAGTTCGGGTGTCAGCGCGGCCAACGAATACTCGCCGGCATCGAGCTTCGGGGAAAAGTCCAGCGACCAGAGGTCGATCGACAGCGATGGGTGAACTGACGGCAAGCCACCCAAAACCATTGCCTGATGGCTACATAAACCCCAAAAGAAAAAATCCCGCTACCGTACTGATAGCAGGATTTCCTTTATCTACTTGGTAGGGCGTGTTGGACTTGAACCAACGACCAAAGGATTATGAGTCCTCTGCTCTAACCAACTGAGCTAACGCCCCAAGGGGTGCGCTGCCCTGCCTCGTAGGCGGCGCAGCGGCGCGTATTGTAGGGGCTACTTCCGGTGGCTCAGGGCGTTGGAGACCAGCTTGGAGGTGATGTCCACGATCTGGATCATGCGGTCATAGGACATGCGCGTGGGGCCGATCACGCCCAGGGTGCCCACCACCTGACCGTCGACCTCATAGGGTGCACTCACCACGGACAGCTCTTCAAATGGCACCACCTGGCTCTCTCCACCAATGAAGATGCGCACCCCTTCTGCCCGGCTGGAAATGTCCAGCAGGCGCAGGATCTGCGTCTTTTGCTCGAACAGGTCGAACGCACGGCGCAAGTGGCTCATGTCGCTGGAAAAATCGCTCACGGACAGCAGGTTGCGCTCGCCCGAGAACACCACCTCGTCCTGCGACCCGGACATGGCCTCCGAGCCCACGCTCACCGCGGCCTGCATCAGCGCCGCGATTTCTCCGCGCAGCTTGTCCACCTCCAGCTTCAGGCGCTCGCGCACCTGCTCCATGGTGAGGCCCGCGTAGTTGGCGTTGAGGAAGTTGGCGGCCTCCACCAGTTGCGACTGGGAGTAATCGACCTCGGTAAAGATCACGCGGTTCTGCACATCACCGTCGGGCGAGACGATGATCACCAAAAAACGCTTCTCGGACAGCCGCAGGAATTCGATGTGGCGAAACACCGAGGCGCGCCGCGGCGCCATCACCACACCCACGAACTGCGACAGGCTCGACAACAGGTGGGCGGCGTTGGCGATCACCTTCTGCGGCTGCTCGGGCATGAGCTGGACTGTCGGCAACTGCTCCTGCTGCACGGTGAGCATGGTGTCGACGAACAGGCGATAGCCCTTGGCGGTGGGCACACGGCCCGCGGAGGTGTGGGGGCTGGCAATAAGCCCCAGGTCCTCCAGGTCTGCCATCACATTGCGTATGGTGGCGGGCGACAATTCAAGCCCTGATGCCCGCGACAAGGTTCTGGAGCCGACTGGCTGCCCCTCGGCTATGTAGCGTTCCACCAAGGCCTTGAGTAACAACTTGGAGCGGTCATCAAGCATTGAATCATTTTAATGATGTAATTTCTGCATGAAGCCCATCTTCCGCCGCGTTGCAGTCATAGGCAAATACCCGGGGCCTGGCGCCGTTTCAGCGTCCGACAGCGCACGGCAGATCATCGAGAGCATTGCCCAGTTCGTTACCCAGCAGGACTGCGAGTTGACGCTGGAGGCCGAAACCGCCGCCCACACGGGCCTCACGCAATACCACACGCTGGATGTGGAGGGTATCGGCCGGCAATGCGACCTGTGCCTGGTCGTAGGCGGCGACGGCACCATGCTGGGCGTGGGCAGGCGGCTGGCCGGCTACGGCACGCCGCTGGTGGGCATCAACCAGGGGCGGCTGGGCTTCATTACCGACATTCCGCTGGAGGGCTACCAGGACGCGCTCACGCCCATCCTGCACGGAGACTACGAAGAAGACGTGCGCCCGTTGATGCAGGCCTGCGTGATGCGCGGTGGCGAGTGCGTGTTCGAGGCGCTGGCCCTCAACGACGTGGTGGTCAACCGCGGCTCCACCTCCGGCATGGTGGAGCTGCGCGTGGAGGTGGACGGCGTATTCGTTTCCAACCAGCGCGCCGACGGCCTGATCGTCGCGTCGCCCACCGGCTCCACGGCGTATGCCCTGTCTGCAGGCGGCCCGATGCTGCACCCATCGATCCCCGGCTGGGTGCTGGTGCCGATCGCGCCGCACACCCTGTCCAACCGGCCGATCGTGCTTTCCGACGCGACCGAGGTGGCCATTGAGGTGGCCGGCGGGCGCGACATCAGCGCCAACTTCGACATGCAGTCGCTCGCATCGCTGCAACATGGCGACCGCATACTGGTGCGCCGTTCCGCGCACCGGGTGTGCTTTCTGCACCCGCGCGGCTGGAGTTACTTTGCCACCCTGCGCAAGAAGCTGGGCTGGTACGAGGGAGGTTCCTGACCATGGCCCTGAGGCGGATCGCCCTGAGCGATTTCGTGATCGTGCGATCGCTCGAGCTGGACCTGCATGCCGGCTTCACCGTGCTCACCGGTGAAACCGGTGCCGGCAAGTCCATCCTGATCGACGCGTTGCAACTGGTGCTGGGCGCGCGTGCCGACTCCGGTGTGATCCGCGAAGGCGCGCAGCGCACCGACGTCTGCGCCGAATTCGACGGTGGCACCGTCGCGCTGGCAGCCTGGCTGGACGAGGCAGGTTTTCCGCGCGACGACACGCTGCTGCTGCGCCGCACCGTCGATGTGCAAGGCAAGAGCCGCGCCTGGATCAACGGCATCCCCGCCACGGCAGCGCAGATGCGTGCCGTGGGCGAGCATCTGCTGGACATTCATGGGCAGCACGCCTGGCAGAGCCTGACGCGGCCCGACGCCGTGCGCGGCCTGCTGGACGCCTATGCCGGCGTGCAGGTGCAACCCTTGGCCGCGCTGTGGACGAGTTGGCGCGACGCGCAGCAGGCGCTGACCCACGCCCGCGCTGCCCAGGACACGCTGCAACAGGAACGCGAGCGCCTGCAGTGGCAGATCGGCGAAGTGGACAAGCTGGCGCCGCGCGATGGCGAATGGGAGGAACTCAATGTCGAGCATGCGCGACTGTCCAACGCCCAGTCGCTGCTGGACAACGCCCAGGCCGCCCTGAGTGTGCTGGAGGACGAAGACGCGGGCGGCGCGCTGCGGGCCCTGGCGCAGGCACAGCACCTGCTGCAGGACTACGAGCATGTGGACCCGTCGTTTCGCACCATGAATGAGGTGCTGACCTCCTGCATCGCCCAGGCGGGCGATGTGGCGCACTCTCTGCAAAGCTACCTGCGCCACGCCGAGCCCGACCCGGATCGGCTGCAGCAGCTGGACGCCCGCGTATCGCAGTGGATGCAGCTAGCGCGCCGCTACAAGCGCACCCCACCCGAACTACCCGCGCTGCTGCAAGACTGGAAGGACACGCTGCACCGTTTGGACAGCGCCACTGACCTGGCCGCATTGCAGGCCGCCGAGCAAGCCCATGGCGCCGCTTACCAGAAGGCCGCACGCGCCCTGTCGCAAAAGCGCGCCAAGGCTGCGCCGCAACTGGCGCAGGCCATCACCCGCGCCATGCAGGGCCTGGGCATGGCGGGCGGGCGCTTCGAGGTGCAACTGGACAAGGCCGAGCCTGGGCCGCACGGCATCGACCAGGTGGCGTTCCTGGTCAGCAGCCACCCGGGCATGACGCCGCGGCCCATCGGCAAGGTGGCGTCGGGGGGCGAGCTGTCGCGCATGGCGCTGGCGATCTCGGTCACCACCAGCGAGCTGGGCGAGGCGCCCACGCTGATCTTTGACGAGGTGGACTCGGGCGTGGGCGGCGCCGTGGCGCAGACCGTGGGCCGTCTGATGCAGCAGCTCGGGACGGCCCGGCAGGTACTGGCCGTCACCCACCTGCCCCAGGTGGCCGCGTGCGCGGACCATCACCTTGTGGTGGCCAAACACAAGCATGCCGAGGGCACCACCAGCAGCGTGGCCGCCGCCAACGAGGAGGCGCGCGTGGCCGAGATTGCGCGCATGCTGGGCGGCGAGCGTCTGTCCCCTACCACCCTGGCGCATGCACGCGAGATGCTGCAGGGCGTCGCCAAACCCACACCCTGAGCCATGGATCTGGAAGTCGTCGTCATCACCGGTATGTCCGGCTCGGGCAAGTCCGTCGCGCTGCATGCGCTCGAAGACGCGGGCTACTACTGCGTGGACAACCTGCCGCCGGAACTTTTGACCTCCTTCGTGGAGCTGGAGCACGCGCACCACGGCCACCGCGTTGCCGTGGCCATGGACGTGCGCAGCGCCACCGCCCTGCCCCTGGTGCCGCAGCAGTTGGCCGGCCTGCGCGAGCAGGGCGTGCAGGTGCGCCAACTGTTCCTGGACGCCACCGACGACGTGCTGGTGCGGCGTTTTTCAGAAACCCGGCGCCGCCACCCTCTGTCCCAGGCCGAGATGCGCGAAGGTCCGCGCCCGCTTTTGCACACCATGCGGTTGGAGCGCGAGCTACTGGCCCCGCTGCGCGAGCAGGCACACGTCATCGACACCAGCACCCTGCGGTCCGCGCAATTGCTGAGCTATGTGAAGGACCTGCTGTCGGTGCCGCCGAGTCGGCTGACCCTGGTGTTCCAGTCGTTTGCGTTCAAGCGCGGCATCTCCATGGATGCCGACTATGTGTTCGACGTGCGCATGCTGCCCAATCCCCACTACGAGCCGCTCTTGCGCGCCCTCACGGGCAAGGACGCGCCGGTCATCGACTACCTGCGTCAGCAGCCCGAAGTAGCGCTGATGCTGGCGCACATTGGCGACTTCCTGGACCACTGGCTGGACGCGCTGGCCCACAACCACCGCAGCTACGTGACCGTGGCCATCGGTTGCACGGGAGGACAGCACCGCTCCGTCTACCTGGTGGAGCAGCTGGCGGCGCGCTTCGAGGGCCGCTGGAATACGCTGCGCCGCCACCGCGAGCTCGACGGCATCTAGCATGCACCGCTAGGTGACAGCTATTGTTTTAGTAGCTGCTAGCGCTTGCTATTGAATGACTTGCAATAGTTTTCTACCGGAAGTCGCCTATCTACGGGCGCTGCCAGCTCTCATTTTTGACAGCCGTCCCCAAGGGAGGCGAGCAGCTTGCGCACGGGCGCGGGCAGCCCCAGCGCCGGCCATTGCGCCGGAGCGAACCACCCCGACTGCTGCTCAGCGCAATGCGCGTTCGGCTGCGGCGTTGCATCGCGCGCCAGCACCGGATGCAGGTGCAGGTCGCGGTGCGTCAGCACGTGGGTGAAGGCCGGCAGATCCCGCGCATCGCAGCTGGCGTGCAGCTGCAGCGCCTCGTCCAGCGCCGCGCGGCTGTCATAGACCGGCGGACAGTACAGCCCCGCCCAGATGCCGGTGGGCGGACGCCGCTCCAGCCACAGCCGGCCCGCACCATCCTGGCGCAGCAGCAGCCACCAGGCCTGCGCGCTGCGCTTGAGCTTGCGCGTGCGCACCGGGTAGTCCTGCGGGTTGCCGTCGCGGCGCGCCACGCAGGCCTCTTGCAAGGGGCACAGCAGGCAATTGGGGTTGCGGGGCAGGCAGATGCCGGCACCCAGGTCCATCAGGCCCTGCGTGTAGCGCGGCATGGCATGGGACAGGTCCTGCCGTGGCAGCAGCGCCTCGGCCTGCTGCCATAACGCGCGCTCGTTCTTCGCCTCGGCCAGGTCGGCGCCGAACCCCAGCACCCGCGTGAGCACGCGTCGCACGTTGGCATCCAGGATCGGCGCCCGTACGCCGAAGCAGAAAGCGGCTATCGCCCCTGCCGTGGAGCGGCCGATGCCCGGCAGGGCCGCCAGCTCATCCACCGTGCGGGGGAATTCCCCCCCGTGCTGGTGCACGACGATCTGCGCGCAGCGGTGCAGGTTGCGCGCGCGGCTGTAGTAACCCAGGCCGCTCCACAGCGCCAGTACCTCGTCCTGTGGCGCAGCAGCCAGTTCGCGCACGTCGGGAAAGCGCGCCAGAAAGCGCGTGTAGTACTCCAGCACCGTGGCCACCTGGGTCTGCTGCAGCATGATCTCCGACAGCCACACGCGGTATGCATCGCGCGTGTTCTGCCAAGGCAGGTGGTTGCGCCCATGCGCTTCCTGCCAGCGCACCACCTGGGCCGCCAGCTCTGCGGACGGACCGCTCATGACGCCGCGAGCGGCTGGGGTTCGGTAAGGGGTATGTCGATGTCCACGCCCTCAGGCGCTTGCGGCTGCCGCACGAGGTCGGAGGTCAGCTCCGTCAGCCGCTGCTCCAGTTCGGCGAGGTGCTGCTCGGCCTCTTCGATCTCGGCGATGCGGTCCACCAGCCCGTTGGCGGCCTGCTGGATGCGGTTCACCGCCTCGATACGCCGCGAGAAGCTGCGCTTGCGCTCACGCAGTTGCGCGTCCAACTGCGCCGTGGCCGTCTTGCTCCACAGCTCCAGCTCGTTGGCCGCGGACTCGAACACGGTGCGCAGGCGCAGGCCCATGGCCCGCAACAGGCGCTGCGCGAACTCTGGCTGCGCCAGGCGCAGCGTGTTGCCCATGCCCACGTATTGCAGGTGCCGCTGCTCGATGGCCACGATCTCCTGCACATAGTTACCCAATTGGGGCGCCGCAGGTACTTGCAACGAGAAGCCGAACTCCGTGTTGAGCTGGCGGAAGGTGCCGCCCAGCATGGCCTGGATCTCGATGCCCGTGGACTGCGCGGCCTCCATGATGGTGCGCACCTTGGCGAAGGTGTCGCCGTATACCTTGCGCACGCCCAGCTTGAGCCCTTTGGGCTGCAGCGCCTCGGTCAGCTCCACCAGTTGCGCCTTGAGCGAACGCGGCCCAAGCTGGTGGAACACCTCGCGCAGCATCTTCAGATGCACTGCTCGCACGGCCTGGATCTTGGCCGTGCTGGCTTCAAACTCCTGCTGCTCCTGCTCGATGCGCCCGCGCATGGCGTCGATCACCGAGGCATTCTTGCCGCGCAGGCTGCGCAACTCCAGCATCTGATCATCCAGATCGCGCCGGCGGATGTTGATCACCCGCCGCGTCTCGGACTGCAGGCTTGCCACGCCGCTGGCCACCGTGGCCCGCAGGATGGCCTGGCGCCGGCCCATGATGCCCTCGGCCAGCGCTTCCTCCAGCAGCGGCAGCCCACTGGACTCCAGCAGGATGTCGTCACAGTTGATCTTGGCCACCAGGCCCTTCTGGGCCGACACGGGCACGACATGGCTGAGCGGCACGCCCAGCAATTCGGCCGATGTCTGGCGCTGGCGCTCCAGCTGTGCTTGCACTTGCGACGGGGAACTGAGCGTGTCCCACAGCGTGTCGATCTTGTTGAGCACCACCAGCCGCGCATCGGTCGCGTCTTCAGCCGTGCCCAGGTGGTCGCGCCAGATGGTCAGGTCCGAGCGCGTCACGCCCGTGTCCGCGCCCAGGATGAACACCACGGCGTGGGCCTGCGGGATGAGGTTGATGGTGAGCTCGGGCTCCGCGCCCACGGCGTTCAGGCCCGGCGTATCCAGTATCACGAGCCCCTGCTTGAGCAGCGGATGCGGAATGTTGATGACCGCGTGCCGCCACATTGGCACCTCGACCATGCCCGCAGCGTCCAGCACGGGGTTCTCGTCGGCGGCCTCATCGCTCCAGAAACCCAGCGCACGCGCCTCATCCACGGACACGCGGCGCACTTCCGATACTTTTTCAAGCGCCTGGGCGAGTTGGGCCGGGTCGTCCATGTCCAGCGGCACCTTCACCCAGCGGTCTGCCTTCAGGCGCCACTCGGCCAGCCCCAGGGACTGCATGCGCGTGTCGATAGGCAGCAGGCGCAGGCTGGGGGCGGTGCCGTTTTCATAGCCCAGCTCGGTCGGACACATGGTGGTGCGCCCCGCACTGGCCGGCATGATGCGCCGGCCATAGCCGGCGAAGAAGATCGCATTGATGAGCTCGGACTTGCCGCGCGAAAACTCCGCCACAAAAGCGACAGTCACCTTGTCGCTGCGCACCTGCTCTTCCAGCCGCTGCAGACGCTCCTCCACAGCCGCGTCCATGAGGTCGTGCGAACCCATCCATTGCCCCAGGCGCTTGAGTTGCTGGGCGAAAGCACGCCTCCATGCGCCGTGCTGGTCAAACTGTTCGTTGAATGAAGGTCCCACTTTGCTCCCGGATATCAATGCAAGCGCCCGCGTGGGCGGGAGATGGCGCAATATAGCATCGCCATTGCGCCGGTCCGCCGCCACGCAGCCCGGTCAGGCGCGCTGGCAGTGCGGACAGAAATAGGTGCTGCGCTGCCCCTGGCGCAACAGACGCACGGGCGTGCCGCACTGGCGACACGGCAGGCCCGCGCGGCCATAGACATTGGCCTCCAATTGGAAATGCCCGGCGCTGCCGTCGGCGCTGGAGAAATCACGCAGCGTGCTGCCGCCCCGCTCCACCGCGCGCGCCAGCACCTCGCGGATTGCGCCGTGCAGGCGCCGGGCTCGCTGGGGTCCGATCGCGCAAGCGCGGGTGGTTGGCCGGATGCCTGCGAGGAACAGCACCTCGCAGGCATAGATATTGCCCACGCCCACGACCACCGTGCCCGCGAGCAGCAGTTGCTTGATGGGCGAGCGTTTGGCGCGCAGCCCCGCGTGGAAGGACTCGAAGGCGAAGTCCTCGCCCAGCGGCTCCAATCCCCACCCATCGAGCAGCTTGCGTGCACGGGGATCGGACTCACCCGCCGCCCAGACCACGGCGCCGAAGCGCCGCGGGTCGTGCAGCCGCAGCGTGCCCTGGTCCGTTATCAGTTCGAAATGGTCGTGGGCGCCGCGCGCGGGCAGATCGCGTGCAAAGCGCAAGCTGCCCGACATGCCCAGGTGAATGAGCAGCAGCCCTTCATCCAGATCCAGCAACAGGTATTTGCCGCGCCGGCGCACACCGCACACCCGCCGTCCGACCAATACTGCGGGCTCCGTGCCCAGCGGCCAGCGCAAGGGCTTGCCCACCGTAATGCCGCGGACAGTTGCGCCCTCGATCGCGCCCGCGAAGCTGCGCCTCGTGACTTCCACCTCCGGCAGCTCAGGCATCGCAATACTCGTCAAGAAGTTCAAGAGCCATGGATTATTATGGGCCGATGGTGCAATCTCTTCGTTTCAGGGCCGTCGCACTGGCATGTTGGGCTGCGGCGAGCATGCTGCCGGCCATGGCCCAGACGCCTGCCCAGTCCACCGTCCCCGCCCCCCCAGCCGAGCTGGAAGATACCGATGCGGCTGCCAGCGACGATGCAGCCGCCTTGAATGCCGAGCTGTTCTACGAATTGCTGCTGGGCGAGATGACCACCAGCCGGGGCGACCCCGGCACCGGTTATGCCCTGATGCTGGACGCTGCACGTCGCAGCGGCGACCCACAGTTGTACCGCCGCGCCACCGAGATCGCCCTGCAGTCGCGCTCGGGCGAATACGCCTTGATGGCCGCGCGAGCGTGGAAGGAGGCCCTGCCGCAGTCGCGCGATGCCAATCGCTACATGTTGCGCATCCTGGTCGCCCTCAATCGCATCGGCGATAGCGCCGACCCCTTGAAGCAGGAATTGAGCACCGCGCCGACGCGCGACAAGATATCCACCATCCGCGCGCTGCCTCAGCTCTACGGCCGTGCCAGCGACAAGGCACTGGCCGCGCAGGTGGTGCGCCAGGCCCTGCAGGCAGAACTGAACCACCCGGCCATCGGTCCCATTGCATGGACCACCGTGGGGCGCATGGACCTGGCAGCCAGCGACAAGGCGGGCGCCCTGGAGGCGGCGAGCCAGGCCCATGCACAAGACCCCGCCGACGATGGCGCCGCCATGCTGGCGCTCGAGTTGCTCGCAGAGGGCGTCACGCAGGCGGAGCCGCTGCTCGCGGGTTACCTGGCCGGCAAGCCCCTGCCCGAAGTCCGCATGGCCTACGCACGCCTGCTGCTGGAGTCTCAGCGCCTGGCCGACGCACAGTTCCAGCTGGATGCAGTCAATCGCGAACAGGCCGACATGCCCGAAGCCTGGTTGTTGCAGGCGTCGCTACACCTGCAAGGCGGACGGCTGGAGCAGGCGGAGGAAGCACTGCGGCGTTTTACCGGCTTGCTCGAAGACCTGCCCGCCACGCCCCAACGCAAGCGCGCGCTCACCCAGGCATATCTGATGCACGCGCAAGTAGCGGAGAAGCGTGGCGACTACGCCGGGGCCGAGGGTTGGCTTTCGCGCATTGAAGATGCCGCCGAACTGCTCACGGCTCAAAGCCGCCGCGCTGCACTGCTCGCACGCCAGGGCAAATTGGAAGAGGCGCGTGCATTGATCCGCGCCGTGCCCGCAAGCACCCCGGATCAGGAACGCCTCAAGTTGCAGGCCGAAGCCCAGTTGCTGCGCGAAGCAAAACAATATGCACAGGCCTACACGGTCCTCGGCAAGGCCGTAGCGCTGGCGCCCGCGGACAACGACCTCGCCTACGACCAAGCCATGCTGGCGGAAAAGGCGGGCCGCCTCGACGACATGGAACGCCTCTTGCGCGCCATCATCGCCCGCCAACCCGACTACCACCACGCACTCAATGCCCTGGGTTTTTCCCTCGCAGAGCGGGGCGTACGGCTGGAGGAAGCCAAGGCGCTCATCGTCAAAGCGCTGGAGTTTGCACCGAACGATCCGTTCATCACCGACAGTCTGGGCTGGGTGGAATTCCGCCTGGGCAACCGCCAGGAAGCGCTGACCATCCTGAAACGCGCCTACGAAACACAACCGGACGCAGAGATAGCGGCCCACATCGGGGAAGTTCTGTGGTCTCTGGGAGAACATGATCGCGCGCGTGACATCTGGCGCGAGGGCCTGCGTATCAACAAAGACAACGACACACTCAAGGGCACGCTCGACCGGCTGGGAGTGCGTCTGTGAGCCAACCGCAACTGGCGGCTGACCCCCGCCCTCTGCGCGGCCGGCTGGTGCTCGGGATCGTCGCAGCTGCAACCCTGGTCGCCTGCGCGCAGCCGCCACGCCCTGCGGATGCCAGCCCGGACCACTGGTCGGGCCGGCTGGCCGTTCAGGTGGAAGACGATGCAGGCCAATCCTTCAGTGCCGGTTTTGAATTGAAGGGCCACCCCTCTGCGGGAGAGCTCACTCTCATCAACCCGCTGGGCAACATCATCGCGCGTGTGGAATGGACTCCGCATCGCGCCGTGCTGGTCCAGGGGCAGGAGCGCAGGGAGGCTGCCTCGCTGCAGACCCTGGTACATGACCTGACCGGCAGCGACCTACCCATTTACGCGCTTTTCAGCTGGCTGAAGGGCGAAGCCCTCCAGGTCGCCGGCTGGCGCACCAACCTCGATGCCCTGCAGCAGGGGCGCTTGTCGGCCACGCGCGAGCAGCCGCTGCCTCGCACTACGCTGCGCATTGTCTTGAGCCTCTGACCGCTTTCCATGCAAGCCCTGTACGACGTGCCGGCGCCGGCCAAACTGAACCTGTTTCTGCATGTCACGGGTCGCAGGCCCGATGGCTATCACCTGCTGCAGTCGGTCTTCATGTTGATCGATTGGTGCGATGTTCTGCATTTCGAGGTGCGCGGCACTGGGACCGTCACACGTGAAGACCTTACCAGCGCCCTGCCTGCGGACGATCTGGTCGTGCGCGCCGCACGTGCGCTGCAAAAGGCCACCGGTTGCCCGCAAGGGGTACATATCGGCGTCTCTAAACACATCCCCGCACAAGCCGGCTTGGGTGGCGGATCTTCGGACGCGGCCAGCACACTGCTGGCGCTCAACCGCTTGTGGAAGTTGAAACTGTCTCGGCAGCAGTTGCACTCGATCGCCCTGACGCTGGGCGCCGATGTTCCGTTTTTTTTGTGCGGCGCAAGCGCCTGGGTCGAGGGAATTGGTGACATAATTCGCCCTCTTGAGTTGGAGCACCAACTTCCGCCTGCGGCTTTCGCGGTGGTCAAGCCCGAAGCGGGGCTGGATACGAGAATGATTTTTTCGCATCCCTCCCTTAAACGTGATTCGAGTTGTGCTACAATTTCAGGCTTTGCTGCAACACACTACCAATTTGGAAGCAATGACCTGCAGCCAGTCGCACAGGCCTTGTGCCCCGAGATCACGCAAGCCATCAATTGGCTTGAATCAAAAGGGTTGCAAGGACGCATGACAGGCTCTGGAAGTGCGGTGTTTGCACAAATCACACACGCTGTCGACCTGCACGATGCACCCGCTGCATGGCATGTCAAAGTGTGTGAAAATCTAAAGTCTCATCCGCTAGCGGATTGGGTTTTTGGATGAAAAGATACTGGGTGAGCTGACGCAAGACAGCTGACCTGCGTAGGGGAGTCGCCAAGTTGGTTAAGGCACCGGATTTTGATTCCGGCATGCGAGGGTTCGAGTCCTTCCTCCCCTGCCAAAGATTATTTCCCACACGGGATTTAAATTCAGACGGCTGAGTCGCTCATGCAAACCAATCCCCCCGACTTCGTGGTTTTCACGGGCAATGCCAACCCTGGATTGGCTGCCGAGATCGCTCAAAATCTTGGCACCACTCTCGGCGCCATTGATGTGGGCCGGTTCTCCGACGGCGAAGTCACCGTCGAAATCAAGCAAAACGTCCGCGCCCGCGATGTATTCGTGGTGCAGTCGACCTGCGCGCCGACGAACGAGAACCTGATGGAACTGCTGATCATGGTCGACGCGCTCAAGCGCGCTTCGGCCGAACGCATCAGCGCCGTGATTCCCTACTTTGGTTACGCTCGCCAGGACCGCCGTCCGCGTTCCACACGCGTTCCGATCTCCGCCAAGGTGGTGGCTAACATGCTGCAGGCAGTGGGCGTCGCCCGCGTGCTGACCATGGACCTGCATGCCGATCAGATCCAAGGTTTCTTCGACATTCCGGTGGACAACATCTACGCGTCGCCGGTGCTGCTGGGTGACCTGAACCAGAAGAAGTACGAGAACCTGATCGTGGTGAGCCCGGACGTGGGCGGCGTGGTGCGTGCACGCGCCCTGGCCAAGCAGCTCGGCACCGATCTGGCCATCATCGACAAGCGCCGCCCCAAGGCGAACGTGTCGGAAGTCATGCACGTGATCGGCGACATCGAAGGCCGCAACTGCGTGATCATGGACGACATGATCGACACCGCCGGCACGCTGGTGAAGGCCGCCGAAGTGCTCAAGGAACGCGGCGCCAAGAACGTTTACGCCTATTGCACGCATCCCATTTTCTCGGGCCCGGCCATCGAGCGCATCGCGCAAGGCACGGCCCTCGATGAAGTGGTGGTGACCAACACGATCCCCCTGAGCGATGCCGCCAAGGGGTGTTCCAAGATTCGCCAGCTCTCCGTGGCGCCGCTGATCGCCGAAACGATCCAGCGCATTGCCAAGGGTGAGTCGGTGATGAGCCTGTTCTCCGACCAGGCTTGATGATCGCTCCGCCGCTGGCGGAGGTGTCACAGCCCCAAGCCTCCTTCGGGAGGCTTGCTTGTTCGGAGACAGCGCGGGCCCATGCCATGGTGGCGTGCGGTCTTTATCAACAGGGCCAGGCTGGTCGCGGCCGGCCCCTTCAGGAGTTCAAACATGCAATTCGTCGCTTTTGAGCGCGCCAAGCAAGGTACGGGTGCGAGCCGCCGTCTGCGCATTTCGGGCAAGGCCCCCGGCATCGTCTATGGCGGCTCCGCCGAGCCCCAGCTGATCGAGATCGATCACAACGCCCTGTGGCACGCCCTCAAGAAGGAAGCGTTCCACTCCAGCATCCTGGACATGGAGCTGAACGGCCAAGTCACCAAGGTGCTGCTGCGTGACGTGCAGTACCACCCCTTCAAGCAGCAAGTGCTGCACGTGGACTTCCAACGCGTGGACGAGAAGACCCGCGTGCACCTGAAGGTGCCGCTGCACTTCGAAGGCGTCGAAGGCTCGCAGGCCGTAAAGGTGGAAGGTTGCACGGTGACCCCGCTGATCCATGAACTGGACGTGATGTGCATGCCCGCGCAACTGCCCGAGTTCATCAAGGTGGACCTGAGCGGCCTGACCTCCAAGTCCACCATGGGCCTGCAGTCCGTGAAGCTGCCCCATGGCGTGAAGGCCGTGGTGCGTGGTTCCAACAAGAACCCCGCCCTGGTGTCGATCAAGCTGCCCGAAGTGGTGGCCGACGCGACCGCAGCCGCAGCACCCGCAGCCGCACCCGCCAAGAAGGGCAAGAAGTAAGCACTTCTGCCGGGCCGTCGCCCTCAGGGGCGGCCTCTTGCGTCTCAACGGCCCACCTCGCGTGGGCCGTTGGCGTTTTGTGGCCCCTGCAAGCGCACGTCGCGCCGCTTCAGGCGCGCCGGATAATCGCAACATGATCAAACTGTTTGTGGGCCTGGGCAACCCCGGCCCGGAGTACGAGGCCACACGCCACAACGCGGGTTCTGGTGGATCGACGCGCTGGCGCGCGAACTCAAGGTCACCCTGGTCCCCGAGCGCAGCTACCACGGCCTGGTCGCGCGCGCCAGCGTTGCCGGCCACAGCGTCTGGCTGCTGCAGCCGCAGACCTTCATGAACCTCTCAGGCAAGTCGGTGGCGGCCCTTGCGCGCTTCTTCAAGATCCCGCCGGAGGAAATCCTCGTCGCACACGACGAATTGGACATTCCGCCCGGACAGGCCAAGCTCAAGCGCGGCGGCAGCCACGCAGGCCACAACGGGCTGCGTGACATCCACGCGCAACTGGGCACCAGCGACTACTGGCGGCTGCGCATCGGCATCGGCCACCCCGGCGTAAAGGCGGAGGTGGTGAACTGGGTGCTCAAGAAGCCCGCGCCCGACCAGCGCACGCTGATCGAGGACAGCATCCTGCATTCGCTCAAGGCCTACCCCGCCCTGCTGGCCGGCGACATGGACAAGGCCACGCTTCTCGTGCACACCACCAAGCCGCCCCGCCCAAAGCCCACACGCCCCGCCCAGGCGCAGGCCGCACCACAAGCGGGCCCAGATTAACTATTATTTTGATAGCTGGTAGCGCTTACCAGATAAGCGCTAGCGGCCCAAAAGCCTCCACATTCAAGCCACTTTCGGTGGCTTCAGGCGCTGGAACTTCTGCCACAGCGTCTCGCGGCTTTCCTGGTGGGCCGGGTTGACCGGAATGCAGGCCACGGGACAGATGGCCACGCACTGGGGCTCATCGAAATGGCCCACGCATTCGGTGCACTTGGAGGGTTCGATCTCGTAATGCTCCTGGCCCAGGAAGATGGCCTCGTTGGGGCATTCGGGCTCGCACACGTCGCAGTTGATGCACTCGTCCGTGATCATCAACGCCATGGCGCAACTCCCTTGCGGCACATGGCGCAATGCGGTGACAGGCGGGCGGTGAACAGCATCCTGCAATTATCCGCCCACCCCTGTGCCCCCGTGGGGATGGCCGCCATGCGCCCGCGGTTTTTGTCCTATGCTCGGCCACCACCGCCCCGGCCGCGCGCCGCGGCCTTCCCTCCCATGGCACTGTTCTTCCTCCAACGCCTCACCACTTTGATCGCCACGCTGCTGGGCGCGTCGGCCGTGGTGTTCGTGGTGCTGGAGGTCCTGCCGGGCAACGCGGCCGAAGTGCTGCTGGGGCCTGACGCCGCACCCGAGGCCGTGGCCGAGCTCGCCGCCCGGCTGGGCCTGGACCAACCCGCGCTCGTGCGTTATGGGCAGTGGCTGGGTGGACTGCTCACGGGCCAGTTAGGGGACAGCCATGCCTACAGCGCGCCCGTGGCCGACCTGATCGGCGAGCGCCTGGCGCTGACCATTCCGCTGGCCCTGCTGGCCATGCTGCTGACCACCGCGTTGGCGCTGGCCGCTGGCGTGTATGCGGCATCGCGCCACAACCGCCTGGGCGACTGGGGAGTGATGGGGCTGGCGCAACTGGGCATCGCCATTCCCAACTTCTGGTTCGCCATCCTGCTGATCCTGCTGTTTTCGGTACAGCTGCAATGGTTCTCGGCCGGGGGCTTTCCCGGCTGGAGCGCCGAAGCCGGCGGCGGCGTGCTGCCCGCGCTGCAGGCCCTGCTGCTGCCCGCCGTGGCCCTGGCCGTGGTGCAGGCCGCCATCCTGGCGCGCATCACGCGCTCCGCCGTGCTGGACGTGCTGCGCGAAGACTTCGTGCGCACGGCGCGCGCCAAGGGGCTTTCGCAACGCGCGGCGCTGTGGGGCCATGTGCTGCGCAACGCCATGATCCCCGTGGTGACGGTGATGGGCCTGCAGTTCGCCAACCTGCTGGCCGGCACCATCGTGGTGGAGAACGTGTTCTACCTGCCCGGGCTGGGCCGGCTGA
Source organism: Diaphorobacter sp. JS3050 (assembly GCF_013154915.1). NCBI lineage: Bacteria > Pseudomonadati > Pseudomonadota > Betaproteobacteria > Burkholderiales > Comamonadaceae > Diaphorobacter > Diaphorobacter sp. JS3050. The sequence continues at coordinate 1,106,273 of NZ_CP053553.1, read as the reverse complement.
TCTTCCAGTCCATCGCCAACCGCGACCTGGTGGTGGTGCGCAACTGCGTGATGCTGCTGGCGGCCATGGTGGTGGTGGTGAACTTCGTGGTGGACCTGCTGTACGCGGCCATCGACCCGCGCGTAAAGGCCCGCGGCCTATGAGCGCGCTGCCGACCTTCCCCGCGCCCAGCCCCCACACGCCGGCGTTCTGGCGCCGCGCGCTGCGCCACCCCAGCTGCGCGATCGGTGCCGTACTCACGCTGGCGCTGGTGCTCTCCGCCCTGCTCTCCTTCGTCTGGACGCCATGGCCGCCTTATGAGATGGCGATGGATGCCGCCCTGCAGCCCCCCGGCGCGCAGCACTGGCTGGGCACCGACGCCTACGGGCGCGACGTGGCCTCGCAACTGCTCGTGGGCGCGCGCGCGTCCATCGCGGTGGGCGTGATCGCCGTGGGCATCGGCCTGGCGCTGGGCGCCGCGCTCGGGCTGCTGGCAGCGGCGCGCGGCGGCTGGGTGGAGGAAGCCGTCATGCGCCTGGCGGACTTCACCTTCGCGTTCCCCGCGCTGCTGCTGGCCATCATGCTCACGGCCGTGTTCGGCCCCGGCATGGTGAACGCCATCATCGCCATCGGCATCTTCTACATACCGACCTTTGCCCGCGTCACGCGCGCATCGGCCAAGGCGGTGTGGGCGCGTGAATACATCCTGGCGGCGCGCGCCTGCGGCAAAGGCCCATGGCGCATCACCTTCGAGCATGTGCTGCCCAACATCGCTTCCGTGCTCATCGTGCAGGCCACGATCCAGTTCGCGCTGGCGATCCTCGCCGAGGCCGCGCTTTCGTACCTGGGCCTGGGCACGCAGCCCCCGCAACCGTCGTGGGGACGCATGCTGGCCGAGGCCCAGACCCTCATGTTCCAGGCGCCGCTGCTGGCCGTGTGGCCGGGCGTGGCGATTGCGCTGGCGGTGCTGGGCCTGAACCTGCTGGGCGACGGGCTGCGCGATCTGCTGGACCCCCGACTGTCCCGCCAGCGATGACACCAGCGCACGCACCTCCCTCCCCTGCGCCATTGCTGGACGTGCAGCAACTGGCCATCACGCTGCGCACGCCGCTCGGCCCGGTGCGCGCCGTGCATGACGTGGACTTCGCCCTGCAGCCGGGCGCCACGCTGGGGCTGATCGGCGAATCGGGCTGCGGCAAGTCCCTTACCGCGCTCGCACTCATGGGCCTGCTGCCTGAAGGCGCGCGCGTGCAGGGCCGCATCCGCCTGGACGGGCAGGAACTGCTGCCGATGACCGAGCCCCAGTGGTGCCGGCTGCGCGGCGACCGCATCGGCATGGTGTTCCAGGAACCCATGACCGCGCTCAACCCCGTGCACACCATCGGGCGGCAGGTGGCCGAGCCGCTGCGCCTGCACCACGGCCTGTCCGCCCGGCAGGCGCACGCCGAGGCCGTTGCGTTGCTGGAACGTGTGGGCATCGCGCAGGCCGCGCAGCGGCTGGACGCCTACCCGCACCAGTTCTCGGGCGGGCAGCGCCAGCGCATCACCATCGCCATGGCGCTGGCCTGCGGGCCGCAGCTCCTGATTGCCGACGAGCCCACCACGGCTCTGGACGTGACGCTGCAACGCCAGATCCTGGAGTTGATCCAGGGTCTGGTGGCCGAGCGCGGCATGGCGCTGATCCTCATCTCGCACGACCTGGGCGTGATCGCGCAGAACGTGCAGCGCACGCTGGTGATGTATGGCGGCACGGTGGTCGAGGCCGGCCCCACGCGCGAAGTCTTCCGCACGCAGGCCCATCCCTACACCCGCGGCCTGTTCGCCGCACGCCCGCAGTGGGGCTCCGCACGCGTGCCCGGTGCACGCCTGCCCACGATCGCTGGCACCGTGCCCGACCTGGCCGATCTGCCGCCGGGTTGCCCGTTCGCCGGACGCTGCCCGCTCACCGTGCCCGACTGCCACGCCGCCCTGCCGCCCGCCACGGCGCTGGGCCCGGGCCACATGGCGCGCTGCATACGGCTGGGGGAGAGCGCGTGAACACTATCAATTCAATAGCTGCCAGCGCTTTCCCTACAAGCGCTACAGGCCATTTCGACCCAAATGCACCCCTTTTGCGCGTACGCGGCCTGCAGCGGGACTATCCGCTGCCCCGCACACGGCCGTGGGGGCCGCGCGCGCAGGTGCAGGCGCTGCGGGGTGTGGACCTGGACATCACCACCGGCCGCAGCCTGGGCGTGGTGGGTGAATCGGGCTCGGGCAAGTCCACGCTGGCGCGCCTGGTGATGGCGCTGGACACGCCCAGCGCCGGCAGCGTGCACCTGCTGGGGCGCGACCTGCACCGGTTGCCCGCGCATGCGCTGCGCGCCGCACGGCGCGACTTCCAGATGGTGTTCCAGGACCCCTACGGCTCGCTGGACCCGCGCCAGACGGTGGAGCGCATCGTCACCGAGCCGCTGCAGGTCCTGGGCCGTACCACACGCGCCGAACTGCGCGAGCAGGCTGCAGCCGTGCTGCAACAGGTGGGCCTGCGCGCGGGCGATGCGCACAAGTACCCGCACGAATTCTCGGGTGGCCAGCGCCAGCGCATCGCCATCGCGCGCGCGCTCATCACGCGGCCGCGCCTCATCGTGGCCGACGAGCCCGTGAGCGCGCTGGACGTGTCCGTGCAGGCCCAGGTGCTGAACCTGCTGCAGGACCTGCAGGAGCGCCTGGGCGTCACCTACCTGCTCATCAGCCACGACCTGGCCGTGGTGCAGCACCTGTGCGACGAGGTGCTGGTGCTGCACGAGGGGCGCGTGGTGGAGCGCGGTGCGCCGCACACGCTGTTCAGCACGCCGCAACACCCCTACACGCAGGCGCTGGTGGCCGCGGTGCCGCGCATCGCGCTCTAGCCGCACGGCGCCAGCGCGCCACGCCCGGCCGCGCCCTGTAGTAAAAAGCAGAGCACAGCCCGCCGCACGCATTCCACCCGTCCAAGGAGATCCCGCCCATGTTCACCCGCCGCACCGCCCTCGCCTCCGGCGCCCTGGCCACCGCCGCGCTGGCCACGCCGCTGCACGCGCTGGCGCAGGGCAAGAAGGACGCCGTGACCCTGGCCCTGGCCCTGGAGCCGCCGGGGCTGGACCCCACGGCCGGCGCGGCGTCCTCGATTGCCGAGGTCACGCTCTACAACATCTACGAGACGCTCACCAAGATCAACCCGGACGGCAGCGTCTCGCCGCTGCTGGCCGAGAGCTGGGAGGTCTCGCCCGACCTCAAGACCTACACCTTCCGCCTGCGCAAGGGCGTCACGTTTCACAACGGCGAGCCGCTCAATGCCGCGGCCGTGAAGTTCTCCTTCGACCGCGCGGGCGGCGACAAGAGCACCAACAAGGACAAGCGCAGCTTTGCCAACCTGAGCACGCAGGCGGTGGACGAGTACACCGTGGTGGTGCTCAACAAGGACATCGACCCCGACCTGCTGTTCGTGCTGGGCCAGGCCACGGCCATCATCGTGGAACCCAAGAGCGCCGCCACCAACGCCACCAAGCCCGTGGGCACGGGGCCCTACAAGCTCGCCGGCTGGAGCCGCGGCACCTCCATCACGCTGGCCGCATGGCCGGGGTGGCGCCAGCCGTCCAGCATCCGCATCCGCCGCGCCACGTTCCGCTTCATTCCCGATGCGGCGGCGCAGGTGGCCGCGCTGCTGGCGGGCGACGTGGACGCCTTCCCGCGCGTCACGCCGCGCAGCATGGCGCAGTTCAAGAACAACCCGCGCTTTCAGGTGGTGGTGAGCGGCTCGCGCGCCAAGACCATCCTCGCGATCAACAACGCGCGCAAGCCCTTGAACGACGTGCGCGTGCGCCGCGCCATCGCCGCCGCGATCGACCGCAAGGCCATCATCCAGGGCGCGGCCGATGGCCTGGGCGTGCCCATCGGCAGCCACTACGTGCCCGGCGCCTTCGGCTACGTGGACACCACGGGCATCAATCCGCATGACGTGGAGAAGGCCAAGCGCCTGCTGGCCGAGGCCGGCGTGAAGACACCCCTCACCCTCACCATGACGCTGCCGCCGGCGCCCTACGCACGCCAGGGCGGCGAGCTGATTGCCTCACAGCTCGCCAAGGTGGGCATCGTTGCCAAGCTGCAGAACGTAGAGTGGGCCCAATGGCTCAGCGGCACCTACGGCAACAAGAACTACGACCTGACGCTGATCTCGCACGTGGAGCCTTTCGACCTGGGCAATTTCGCCAAGCCGGACTACTACTGGGGCTACCACTCGGAAAAATTCGACCAGCTGTACGAGCAGATCAAGACCGCCACCCGCCCGGCCGACCGCGCCCGCCTTCTGGGCGACGCGCAGCGCCTGCTGGCCGAGGACGCGGTGCACGCCTTCCTGTACCAGCCGCAATGGGTCACCGTGGCCCACAAGCAATTGCGCGGTCTGTGGAAGGACATGCCGGTGTTCGTCAACGACCTGTCGGCATTGCACTGGGCATAAGGAGCTGGCGCGTGGTAGCGCCAGCCCCCTCGGCACGGCCACTTCCGCCCGGGTGGAACAGCCGTTCTCTCCACACCGCCTCCGCGATGACACAAGGATCGCCATGACGCAATTGCACGAGCTGTCCGCCAGCGAACTGCTCGCCGGCTACCGCAGCCGCCAGATCTCTCCGGTGGACGCGTTGCTCGACGTGCTCGCCCACGTCGCGCGGTGGGAGCCCCACCTGCAGGCCACTTACCTGCTGCGCCCCGAGGCTGCGCTGGCCCAGGCCCGCCAGAGCGAGGCCCGCTGGCTGCGCGGCGCCCCCTGCGGCCCGCTGGACGGCGTGCCGGTCACCCTCAAGGACAACATCGCCACGCAGGGCGATCCCACACCGCTGGGCACCGCGGCGCTCCCCCTGGTGCCCGCCGCAGCCGACGCACCGCCTGCGGCCCGTCTGCGCGAGGCAGGCGCGGTGCTGCTGGCCAAGACCACCATGCCCGACTACGGCATGCTGTCCTCGGGGCTGTCGAGCTTCCATGCGCTGGCGCGCAACCCCTGGGACCTGTCCAAGGGCCCGGGCGGCTCCAGCGCCGGTGCGGGCGCGGCGGCGGCGGCGGGCTACGGGCCGCTGCACGTGGGCACGGACATCGGCGGCTCGCTGCGCCTGCCGGCCAGCTGGTGCGGCATCTTCACGCTCAAGCCCAGCCTGGGCCGCATTCCCATCGATCCGCCCTACACCGGCCGCGCGGCCGGCCCCATGACGCGCGGCGTGGAGGACGCCGCGCTGATGATGCAGGTGCTGTCGCAGCCCGACGCGCGCGACAGCATGAGCCTGCCAGCACAGCCCATCGACTGGCTGCGGCTCGCGCCCGGCACGCAGCGCCTGCGCGGCCTGCGCCTGGGGCTGCTGCTGGACGCGGGCTGCGGCCTGGCTACCGATCCCGAGGTGCGCGCCGCCGTGCAGGCCGCCGCGCAGCGCCTGGCCGACGCGGGCGCCATCGTCGAGCCCATGGAGCCGTTCCTCACGCGCGCCATGCTGGACGGCATGGACCACTTCTGGCGCATGCGCTCGCACATGGACATGCGCACGCTCACCGTCGAGCAGCGGGGCAAGGTGCTGCCCTACATCCGCGCCTGGGCGGATAGCGCCGCCACGCTCAGCGCGGCCCAGGTGTACGAGGCCAGCCAGCAGTTCCACGCCACGCGCGTAGCCACGGTGCGCGCCTGCGCGGGGTACGACTACGTGCTTTCGCCCGTGGCGCCCATCACCGCCTTCGCGGCCGAGCTGCCCTCGCCCACCGACGACCCGCTGCGGCCGCTGGAGCACATTGCCTTCACCGTGCCGTTCAACATGTCGGAGCAGCCGGCAGCGTCGGTCAACTGCGGCTACAGCGCCAGCGGCTTGCCCATCGGGCTGCAGATTGCCGGACAGCGCTTTGACGACCTGGGCGTACTGCAACTGGCCCACGCCTTCGAGCAGTTGCGCGGCGCGCAGCGGCCCTGGCCCGCGCCGCCTGCGCCTTGAAGGCACAAGCCAAAATGACCTCCAGCGCTTGATAGACAAGCGCTAGCAGCTATAAAAAGTGAAGTATCAGCGCTCGGCTGTGGCCAGCCGCACGGCCAGGCCCAGGAACACCAGGCCCGCCACGCGGTTGAGCATGCGCTGCGCGCGCGCCGAGCGCTGCAGCAGCGCGCCGAACGCCCCGCTGAAGCATGCGATGGCCCCGAACACCAGGAACGTGGCCAGCATGAACACCACCCCCAGCACCAGGATCTGCCGCGCCATGCCGCCGCGCGCGGGGTCGGCAAACTGCGGCAGGAAGGCCAGGAAGAAGATCAGCACCTTGGGGTTGGTCAGGTTCATCACCACACCGCGCCCCACCATGCGCAGTGCACCACCGGGCACGCGGGCGCCCGGCGCCATCGCCGCGCCCGTGGCGGGCGCCTCCTCGGGCACGCTGGCCGGCGCCCGCAACGCCCCCCAGGCCAGATAGGCCAAATAGGCGGCGCCGCAGAACTTGAGCACCGTGAACGCCACGGCCGACGCGGCAAACACGGCCGCCAGTCCCAGCGCCACGGCCGTGGTGTGCCCCACCAGCCCCAGGCACAGCCCCAGCACCACGCACATGCCCGCGCGCCAGCCGCGCTGGGCCGACTGCAGCAGCACGAAGAGGTTGTCGGGCCCTGGCGTAAGCGCCAGCAGCACGGAAACACCAAAGAACGCGACAAGGGTTTCGATCGAGGGCATGGGACGGTCTGAGGGTGGGACAGAGAACCGCCGGAGCGGCGGCGCACCATTCTGCACCGCGCACACGGCCGCCGCGTCCGCAGGCACGACAATCGACGGTTTCGCCCGCTTTTCACGGACTTGTCTGCCATGGACCTTTTATTCGTGGTGGCCCTCGCGGCCACCGGCGCCTACATGCTCAACACCCAGCAGCAGCGCCGGCGCATCGTGCTGCTGGCGCAGCATCTGCAGCCCTACCAGATCGAACGGCTCATGGAGACACTGACCCAGGGCTACCTGCGCGCCATGGGCGAGCAGGACCCCGAGCGCCGCCAGCAGGTGCTGAACCTGCTGGCCAGCAGTGAGGCACAGTTGAGCGAACAGTTTGAACGCTTTGCCGCCGACTTCCGCCGCGTGCCCGCACCGCTGGCGCGCGCGAGCCGCCTGGCGCTGGGCCTGCCGTTTGCCACGCAGTTGCTGCCCGCCGCCACCTTCGACATGCGCGAGGCCATTGACGTGCACGCGCGCGGCATCGCCCGCGTGGCGCGCAACGACGCCGGCCTGTCGCCGCGCGACAAGGCCTTCACCATGACGGCCGAGCTGCTGCTGATGCAGCACACCTGCCACTGGTTCTGCAAGTCCAAGACCGTGGCATCGGCCCGCACGCTGGCGCGCCACCAGACGCCGCACGCCCAGCTGGTGGCTGCGGTTTCGCCGGAAACGCGCGCCGCCTACCTCGCCCTGACCGGCCCAGTGCGCTGAAGCGCGGCGGCGCGGCAACTCGCGCCCCCGTCCTACCCTGCCGGCGCCGGCGCCCGGTTCCAATCAGCCAGCCCATGAATACCCTCCCCACCGACAACGATCCCGTCCAGGCCTGGATGGCGCTGGGCGTGCAAAGCGCCATCCTTGCGCGCACCATGCCCGCCGTGCGGCACGACCTGGCGGGGCCGCTGTCGGCCATGCGCATGGCGGCCACCGTACTCAAGCGCCGGCTCGGTACGGGCGAGTTGCCGCCCGCACAGGCAGTGGAGCGGGTGGAGCAGTTCGAAGGCCACCTGACCCGCCTGGCCGACAGTGCCAAGCGCCTGCGCCATTGGGACCTGCCCGCGCAGGACAGCGCTCAGCCCCTGGCGGCCGTGGCCGCCCAGGCGGTTCAGCTGGCCCGGCCAATGCTGGCCATGCGCGGCTCCGACCTGCAAGCGCCCGGCCCGTTGCCCGAAACGCCCGTCGCAGCACACACCACCCTGTGCCTGCTGCTGGGCGCCCTCTATCACCTGGCGGAAACGGGCTCCCCGCCTCCCGCACGCATCACGCTGCAGGCCGTGCAAGGCCGCAGCGGCCTGCGGGTGCAGGCGGACGGACAGGCGGACGCCGGCCTGGCGGCATTCGCGTCCCAGCCAGTCCCGCCCCTGGATGCCGCTGCGCTGCTCTGCCTGGCACGGCATGGCGGCGCGCATGTGCAATGCGGCGCAGGCTGGGTGGAGCTGGACGCGGCACCTGCACGACCAGACGTTACGCCGTGACGATCCAGCCCTCCAGCGGGTCCATGTCGGGCGGCAGGCCGTAGCGCAGGTCGCCCTGCTGCCGGCAGCGCCATGCCCATGCGGCCTGCAGCAGGCACAGCACCGCATCCAGGCGGTCGCCGCTGCCGTCGTCCAGCAGTGCCGCGCGCTGCGCGGCATCCACTGTCAGGCGCAGGCCCAGGCGGGTGTCGCCGCACTCCAGGCGGCGCAGCAGCTCCGTGCGCGCCGCGTGCCGGTCGGCCGTCTGGCGCGCACGCGCGTCGCTCTTGTAGCTGCGCCGCCCGATCAGCTCGCGCGCCAGCAGGCCGGGGTAGGCCTCCAGCGCCACGCGCCGCGGGTCCCCGGCATGCAGGCCAGGCAGGTGCACGCCGGCCTCCAGCAGCAGCGGCACGCCCGCATGCAGCATGTAAGCCACGGGTGGGTTCACCCATTTCATCGACGGGCTGGAGCCCGCGGGACGGTCCGTGGCGCGGTGGGCCAGCTTGGCGCCGGCAGGGCGCGCGGCGCAGAACGCGGCAAAGGTTTCACGCACTTGCGCGCGCGTGAGGCCGCGGTAGTGCGCGATGCTGCTCGCCCATTCGAGCGGCCAGCCGAGTCCGGTGAGGAGTTCGCGGGGCAGGCCGAAGGGCAGATCGAAGCCGCCCACCCACGCGCGCGGCGCGGCCAGCCATCGGCCGAAGGCGGCGAGCGTATCCAGCGGCTGCAGGTCTTGCAGCACCACGCTGCCGCCCTGCAGCGCGCCCAGCGCCAGCACGATGGGCTTGCGCCGGCTGGGACTGCTGGAAAAATCGCACCCTACCAGCAGCATTGCAGCCAGAGCCTGTTCACACTGTTTTTGCCAGTGCGAAGGGCGTGAAAACCGCGCCAATCTAGGCGCGTGACGACGCCAAGGCCGGGGCCTTGGCTAGGAGGGCAAGGACGCGTGGCGCGGTTCTCACTCCGGTCCCTTCGGGTTGCGATCAAAACGGGACATTCGCGGCGTTGCCAAGCCGCGCTGGGGTCACACCCCAGCTTCGTTTGGCGCCTTGCGCCTGGCCCCTTTTGATCGCAACGCATCTGGCAAAAACAGTGTGAACAGTCCCTAGCCCAGCGCCAGCGCCACCACGCCGGCGGCAATCAGCAGCGCCCCCGCCAGGCGCGCGGCGCGGTCGCCCTCGTCCAGCAGGTGCCCGCCGATGAGCGCCGCGAACAGCATGGAGACCTCGCGCGCCGGCGCCACGTGGGCCATGGGCGCCTCCTGCATGGCAAACAGCACCAGCACGTAGGCGATCGGGCTCACCACGGCCACCAGCAGCGCAAAGCGCCACTGCCCGGCCCACAGGCGCGCCGTCTCGGCGCGGTTGCGCAGGGCCACGGGGGCGAGCACTGCCACGCGCACGAAGTTGCCCATGTAGGGCCTGTTCACACTATTTTTGCCAGTGCGAATGGCGTGAAAACCGCGCCAATCTAGGCGCGTGACGACGCCAAGGCCGGGGCCTTGGCTAGGAGGGCAACGACGAATGGCGCGGTTTTCACTCCGTTCCCTCCGGGTTGCGATCAAAAAGGGCCATTCGCGGCGTTGCCAAGCCTCGCTGGGGTAGCACCCCAGCTTCGTTTGGCGCCTTGCGCCTGGCCCTTTTTGATCGCAACGCATCTGGCAAAAATAGTGTGAACAGGCCCTAGTCCACCAGCACGGGCGACAGCAGCATGGCCTTGACGGCGTAGCCGTCCACCACGGTATAGCTGGCGATGAAGATGCCGGTCAGCACGCCGTAGCGCAGGCCCGCGCGCACACGCAGGCGCGCCTGGGGGTCGTGCGCCGCGCGCAACAGCCCGGGGCCGCCCGCAATCAGAAAAACGCCGCCCACCACCGCCACGATGCCCAGCACGCCCCAGGCGGACAGCCGCTCGCCCAGCAGCGTGACGGCCACCAGCGCGGTCAGCAGCGGCCCCGTGCCCCGCGCCAGGGGGTAGACCACGGTGAGGTCGGCCTTGCGGTAGCCGCGCAGCAGGATCACGTAGTACAGCACGTGCAGCACGCCGCTCAGGGCCACGATGGCCCACTCGCGCGCGCCCCACAGCGGCACGGCGTCGCGCCCAAGCCACCAGCCCAGCGGTGCCCACACCAGCATCATGAGCACCGAGGTGAAGAAGGCGAAACGCGCATCGCCGCCGGCCTTCTTGGCGGCGATGTTCCAGCCGGCGTGGATCAGGCCGGCGAGGAGGATGAGTGCGAAGGCGTTGAGCGACATGAAGGGCCCGCCGCCGCAGCGCCTCGCGGCCGGCTGCGGCGTTCAGGAGGTGGTCGGCGGCATCAGTGCGCCACGGCGGCACCGGCATGCGCCAGACGGGAGCCGCCCAGCAAGTGCCTGGACCGGCCCCACCGCCCCGCCATACTGACGGCGCCCCCGTCCCGCACGTCGCGCGGGAGTCGGGGACAGCGGCGCAAGCCGCTCAGGGGGCGGTCCACCCTCAGGCCCGGCCGATGATGCTGGCCGTGGCCATGAGTTCTTCGAGCAGCGCGAACGACACCTTGCCCGAGGCTGCATAGGGGTCGAACTCGGGCCGCTCGGAATACTTGAGCACGATGGAGTGGTTGAGCTTGGTCAGGTTGACCTGGCCATGGTCCAGCCGCCAAAGCGGCGCTCGGTGATTTCCTCGAAGGCCAGCAATTCCACGTCCTTGTGGCGCGGGTCGCGCTGGATGTGGCCGTACAGGTCGCTGACGGCCGAGCGGCCGCCTTCGATGGCCTGCAGGAAGATGCCGCCGCCGTAGCACAGCACGCCCGTGATGCCACTGGCGGGGTTGTGCTGGCGCGACTGGGTGAGGATGGCCTCGATGGCCTCGGGCGAGGTATCGACGGCGCGGCTGACGTAGAGAAGACGGACCAGCATGGGTCAGCTCCTTCGGGGAATGAGGGCCAGGAATTCGCGGCGCAGCGTGGGGTTGGTGAGGAACACCCCGCGCATCACCGAGTTGATCATCTTGCTGTCCATCTCGCGCACACCGCGCCAGGACATACAGAAGTGGCTGGCCTCCATGACGATGGCCAGCCCGTCGGGCTGGGTCTTTTCCATGATGAGGTCGGCCAGCTGCACCACGGCCTCCTCCTGGATCTGGGGACGCCCCATGACCCAGTCCACGAGGCGCGCGTACTTGGACAGACCGATCACGTTGGTGTGCTCGTTGGGCAGCACGCCGATCCAGATCTTGCCGATCACCGGGCAGAAGTGGTGGCTGCAGGCGCTGCGCACGGTGACGGGGCCGACGATCATCAGCTCGTTCAGGTGCTCGGCGTTGGGAAACTCGGTGATCGCCGGCGGCTGCACGTAGCGGCCCTTGAAGACCTCGTTGAGGTACATCTTGGCCACCCGGCGCGCCGTGGCCTGCGTGTTGTGGTCGCCCGCTGTGTCGATCACCATGCTGTCGAGGACGCCCTGCATCTTGGCCTCGACCTCGTCCAGCAGGCGCTCCAGCTCGCCGGGCTGGATGAACTCCGCGATGTTGTCGTTGGCATGGAAGCGCCGGCGCGCCGCGTTCAGCCGTTCGCGAATCTTGACGGAGACGGGCGTGCCCTCGTCGGGCGCGGCGCCGCTCAGGGGTGCTGGGGGTTCTGAAGACATGGCGGCATGGTACCAGCGAATGCCGATCCAGGCTTTATAAGCCTTTTATGCCTCTAGCGCTTATGGGACAAGCGCGAGCAGCTATCCAAACAATAGCAATATTTTCCCACCGGCAGGGGCGCGGCATTCAGTAGCGGTTGCCCGTCACCCACAGGGCCGCGCGCATGATGCCGAAGGCGATGCGGTCCAGCGCGCGCTCGCGCCAGGGGCGTTCGGCGTAGCGCTGCGGGTCAAGCCGGCGGCCCTCGTGGGCCATGGCGTGGCGCAGCCGCTTGCGCAGGTCCTGGGCAAAGGGGGCGTCGCGCACGATCACATTGGCCTCGCGCGCCAGCAGCAGCGACAGCGGGTCCAGGTTGGACGAGCCCACCGTGGCCCAGGCGCGGCGGCTGTCCGCGTCGATCACCGCCACCTTGGCGTGCAGGAAGCTGGGCGCGTATTCATGAATCTCCACGCCCGCCGCCAGCAGCGTGCCGTACACCGGCCGCGCTGCGTGGTATTGCATGAAGTATTCGTACCGCCCCTGCAGCAGCAGCTGTACGCGCACACCGCGCCGCGCCGCCAGCACCAGCGCGCGGCGCAGCTTGCCACCGGGCACGAAGTAGGCGTTGGCGATGATGACCTCATGCCGCGCGCGGGCAATGGCGCGCAGGTAGGCGCGCTCGATGCGTGCACGGTTGCGCACGTTGTCGCGCAGCACCAGCTCGGCGCGCATGCCCCGCGCACGGCTCTCGGCGCGCCGCGCCGCCAGGCGTGCGGCGCTGGCGGCGCGCAGGTCGGCCAGCGCCAGCGACAGGCGGCGCTGGCGCACGTCGCGCACCGCGCGCATGCGCCACCACAGTTGCTCCATGGTCTCGCTGGCCTGCTGCACCAGGCTGCCCTCGGCGCGCACGGCAAAGTCAAAGCGCGGCGCGGTGAGCGCGCCGTGGTTGGGGTCGTGGAAGTCGTCCAGCACGTTGATGCCGCCGCAGAACAGCACGCAGCCATCCACCACGCACAGCTTGCGGTGCAGCCGGCGCCAGCGCATCGGCAGCAGCAGGCCCAGCGGGCCGAGCGGCGAATACACCTGCACGTGCACGCCGGCCTGCACCATGCGGGTGCGCCAGGGCTCGGGCAGCCGCCCCGTGCCCACGCCGTCCAGCGCCAGGTGCACGCGCACGCCGCGCCGGGCTGCGCGCATCAGCGCCTCGGCCACGTCGGCGCCCGCGCCGGTGCAGTCAAAGATGTAGGTCTCGAACTGGATATCGGACAGCGCCGCATCCATCTCGGCGATCAGCGCCGGGAACAACTCCTGCGTGCCCTGCAGCAGCTGGATCTGGTGGTCTCGGCCGGTAGCGTGCGCGCGCGTGGGGGCGACCATGGAGTCAGAGCTTGAACTCTGCGATCAGCGGCAAATGGTCCGACATGCGCCACCAGATCCGCCCACGTGGCACCTGCAGCCCCAGCGGGGTGAGGCCCCGCACGTACACATGGTCCAGCTGCACCATGGGCAGGCGGGCGGGGTAGGTGAAGGCCTGGGGCGCATCGTCGTACTCGAAGAGCCCGAAGCCCGCAAGCATGCGCTTGATCTGCAGCCCCCAGTCGTTGAAGTCGCCCGCAACGACCAGCGGGGCATCCTCGGGCACCTCGCGCGCGATGAAGCGCTGCAGCTGCGCCACCTGGCGGATGCGGCTGCCGGGCACCAGGCCCAGGTGCACCACGATGGCATGCACCCGGCGGCCCTGTATCTCCACCTCCACATGCAGCAGGCCGCGCTGCTCGAAGCGATGGTCGGAGATGTCCTCGTGCTGGTGGCCGATCACCGGCCAGCGCGTGAGCAGCGCGTTGCCGTGCTCTCCGTGGCGCGTGAAGGCATTGGTGCGGTAGATGGCTTCGTAACCTTCGGGGGCCAGGTACTCGGCCTGCGGCACATGGGGCCAACGCTCGAAGTAGCTGGCCTCCTTGCGGTTCATCCTGCGCACCTCCTGCAGGCAGACGATGTCTGCATCGAGCTGCTCGACCGCCAGGCCCAGATTGTGGATCTCCAGCCGGCGCGCGGGGCCCAGCCCCTGCACACCCTTGTGGATGTTGTAGGTCGCTACGCGCAGGATGCCGGAATGCTCGGCAGGCAGTTCGATCGGTGTTGCGGTCATCGTCCAGCGAATCGTGGCAGCCAGAGTATGGCCTCGGCATTGGAAGGCGAGTAGCAGCGGTCCGCGGCTTCGCGCCAGCCCATCCAAGCATATGCCGTGTGTTCACGCGGATTCAAGGCCACTGACGTTTGCGCCGGCACGCACAGGCCGAAGACACGCTCGGTATTCAGGCAAACACCCGGCGCGTAGCGGTGCCGCCACTGCGGGTAGATGGTGTAGATGTTCTCCATGCCCCAGTCGCGCAGCGCGCAGCCCGCAGCGGCCGCCTGGATGCCGGTTTCCTCCGCCACCTCGCGCGCGGCGGTGACGGCCCAGTCCTCGCCCGCAAAATCCTTGCTGCCGGTGACCGATTGCCAGAAATCTTCGGCCGAGTCGGCACGGCGCAGCAGCAGCACGTCCAGCGCAGGCGTGTGCACCACCACCAGCACGGATTCGGGAATTTTGTACATGGCGCCGTCCCTGTGCACGCGCGCTGCGCTAGCGGCTCGGCACCGGCGGCGGCAGGGGCTTGGCTTGCAGCGCCCGCACCTGCTCCACCAGGGCGTTGTGCGTATCCAGGAAGGCGGCGGCAACCACCTTGGCTTCGTTGGTGTTGCTCCAACCTGCCCCGGATGCACCCCCCAGCCGCCCGATCATGATGCCGCCGATGCCCAGATCGGTGGTGCGGGCCGCGCCCGTGGCGGCAGCCACCTGTTCGGTGGTTTCGTTGTCCGACAGCAGTAGCGCCGTCTGCGCCTCCTTGAACTTCACCTGCTCGGCCAGGCCGATCAGGCCGGCCAGGTCGCGCAGCACCGGAATCATGCCCATGATGCCCGCCAGGCCGCGCCCGGCATCGCTTTCGCTGAAGGTCAGGCTGGGAGTGAGCGTGTACTGCGCCTCATAGCCGCGCCCCTTGGCCACGGTCGAGTTGGGGCGCAGCACGCCCGATTCACGCAATTCGCTCTCCTGTACCGTACCACGCAGCCCCGCGCCACGATCCATCACGCGAAAGCAGCCGCTTTGTTGCACCATGAGCTTGATCAGGGGCACGGGCGAGGTGGGCAGGTTGTAACCACCCGTGGCATAGCCGTGGGGACTCTCGGCCAGCGCCACGGTGGCCACGGGGCTGTCGCAGCGCAGCAGCTCGCGCGCGGCGTTGCGCGGGCCCTGGGGCCCGGCCGAGCCAGCGACCACCGAACCGCCTTCGCCCAGCTCGGTTTTCTTCTCGCCGCAAGCCGATACCCCCAGCGCCACGCACAGCAGCAAACCGGTATGGGACAGCCGTCGGAACAGCATGCGCATGGTCTCCCTCCAAGAGCCTGTGGACACGTTATGGCAAACAAAAACGGCAGGCACGTGAACGCGCCTGCCGCTTAGGTGTCGGAGCCCGCGCGCTCCTCAGTGGGCTGCAGGCAGCGGGTTGCGCAGGCGGATGTGCAGTTCGCGCAGCTGCTTTTCGTCCACAGGCGAAGGGGCCTGGGTCAGCAGATCCTGGGCGCGCTGGGTCTTGGGGAAGGCGATCACGTCGCGGATGGACTCGGCTCCCGTCATCAGCGTGATCAGGCGGTCCAGGCCGAAGGCCAGGCCGCCGTGCGGAGGCGCGCCGTACTGCAACGCGTCCAGCAGGTAGCCGAACTTGGCGCGCTGGTCTTCCGGGCCGATATTGAGCGCCGCAAACACCTTGGCCTGCACATCAGCGCGGTGGATACGCACCGAGCCGCCGCCCAGCTCCCAGCCGTTCAGCACCATGTCGTAGGCCTTCGCAATGCACTTGCCGGGGTCGGTGTCCATGAGGTTCTCATGGCCGTCCTTCGGCGACGTGAAGGGGTGGTGCACGGCCACCCAGCGGTCTTCTTCCTCGTCATGCTCGAACATGGGAAAGTCCACCACCCACAGCGGCGCCCAGCGGTTCTCGAACAGACCATTCTTCTTGCCGAATTCGCTGTGGCCGACCTTCAGGCGCAGTGCGCCGATGGCGTCGTTGACGATCTTTTCCTTGTCGGCGCCAAAGAACAGCAGGTCGCCGTCCTGCGCGCCCGTGCGCTGGAGCACTTCGGCCAGTGCGGCGTCATGGATGTTCTTGACGATGGGCGACTGCAGGCCGTCACGGCCCTTGGCCTTGTCGTTGACCTTGATGTAAGCCAGACCCTTGGCGCCGTAGATCTTCACGAACTCGGTATAGCCGTCGATCTCGCCGCGCGACAGGCCGCCCTCTTCACGGGCGCCACCGGGCACGCGCAGGGCCACCACACGGCCGCCCTTCATGTTGGCGGCGCCGGAGAAGACCTTGAAGTCCACGTCCTTCATGACATCGGTCAGCTCGGTGAATTCGAGCTTCACGCGCAGGTCAGGCTTGTCGGAGCCGAAACGGTGCGCTGCTTCCTGGTAGGTCATGGTGGGGAATTCGCCCAGGTCCACGCCCAATTGCTGCTGGAACACTTCCTTGATCATGCGCTGGAAGATGGCGCGGATCTCTTCCTCATTCAGGAACGAGGTCTCGCAGTCGATCTGCGTGAACTCGGGCTGGCGGTCGGCGCGCAGATCCTCGTCGCGGAAGCACTTGGTGATCTGGTAGTAGCGGTCGTAGCCGGCCACCATCAGCATCTGCTTGTAGAGCTGGGGCGACTGCGGCAGCGCGAAGAACTGACCGTCGTGCACGCGGCTGGGCACGAGGTAGTCGCGCGCTCCCTCGGGCGTGCTCTTGCCCAGCATGGGTGTTTCGATGTCGATGAAGCCTTCCTTGTCCAGGAAGTTGCGCACCTGGATGGCCGTCTTGTAGCGCAGCATCATGTTGCGCTGCATGTACGGGCGGCGCAGGTCCATCACGCGGTGCGTGAGGCGCGTGGTTTCCGACAGGTTGTCGTCGTCCATCTGGAAGGGCGGCGTCACGGACGGGTTCAGGACGTTGAGCTCCTGGCACAACACCTCGATCTTGCCGCTCTTGAGGCTGTCGTTGGTCGTGCCTTCGGGACGCGCGCGCACCAACCCCTTGACCTGCACGCAGAACTCGTTGCGGACGTCCTCGGCCACCTTGAACATCTCGGGACGATCAGGGTCGCAGACCACCTGCACATAGCCTTCGCGGTCGCGCAGGTCGATGAAGATCACGCCGCCATGGTCGCGGCGACGGTTCACCCAGCCCGACAGGGTGACGGTTTGGCCCAGGAGGGCTTCGGTCACAAGACCGCAGTAGTGGGAGCGCATGGCCATGGATCAGTCTTCCTGCGTCCTCGTGGGACGCGACGATGGTTGTTCTTTCCACCCACTCGGCGCACAGGCACGGGCGGGCGACGACGGTTTTCTTATGGAGCGGGTTCCGTGGCAACGGGGTCGGGTGGCGACACCACCCCCATCGACACAATGTACTTGAGGGCCGCATCGATGCTCATGTCCAGCTCGATGCAGTCGCTCCTGCGCATGAGCACGAAGTACCCGCCCGTGGGATTGGGCGTGGTGGGCACGTAGACGCTCACATACTCGTCACGCAGGTAAGCCGCCACCTCGCCGCTGGGCGCGCCGGTGATGAAGGCCACCGTCCACACCCCCTCGCGCGGCCACTGCACCAGCACGGCGGTGCGAAAGGCGTTGCCGCTTTCAGAGAACAGCGTGTCGGAAACCTGCTTGACACTGGAGTAGATCGAACGCACCACGGGAATGCGGCTGACCAGACGGTCGCCCCACTCCACCAGCTTGCGCCCCGCAAAGTTGCTCGCCAAGGCCCCCACTACCAGCAGGATGCTGAGCGTGAGCAACACCCCGAAGCCCGGGATGTGAAAGCCCAGCAGTTTGTCCGGCTGCCAGGAGCCCGGCAGGATGGCGAGGGTCTGATCCAGGGTGCTCACGATCCAGCTCAACACCCATGCGGTGATGACGCCGGGCACGATGACCAGCAGACCCGTGAACAGCCACTTGCGCAAGGCAGCCATGCGAGTTATCCGAGGTTAAAAGTCAGAAGTGGCCGCAGCGCTTGCTGGAGCAGCGCTGGCAGCTTCTGTTTTAGGAGCGTCCGATGCCGCAGCAGGCGCACTGGCACGGCCGCTGAAATCGGTGGCATACCAGCCCGTGCCCTTGAGTTGAAAGCCCGCGGCCGTCAGCTGCTTGGAAAAAGCCGGCGCACCGCAGGACGGGCAGACGGTGAGCGGCGCGTCGGAGATTTTTTGCAGCACGTCCTTGGCCTGGCCGCAGGAACCGCATCGATAGGCGTAAATAGGCATTACGAAGAAGTGCGAAGAATGTGCAAAACCTTCAATTATAGGCATGCACCCCAGGCCGCACCGCGCGCCCGTGCGTCACTCCACCCCCACCACCCGGTGGTGCGGCGCATGCGAATTGCGCACCACCTGCGGTGCAAGCGAACCGGCCACCATGCCGACCATGGCGGCCAGCAGGCCGGCGAGTTGCTGGGGGAACGCCTCATGCAGCGCGGGGGTGACCATGAACACCAGCCACACGCCAATGCCCAGCGCCACCGCGCACAGCGCGCCTTGCGTGTTGGCACGCTTCCAATACAGGCCGAATACCAGCGGCACGAACGCCCCCACCAGCGGCACTTGGTAGGCGCTGGACACCAGCTCGTAAATGGGCGTGCCTTCCATCTTGATGGAATAGGCCAGCACACCCACCGCGAACACCAGCACACTGATGCGCATGGCCAGCAGGTTCTCGCGGTCGCTGATCTTTTCAGGGCGGAACTGCCGCCAGATGTTCTCGGTGAACGTGACGCTGGGCGCCAGCAGTGTGGCCGAGGCGCAGGACTTGATGGCCGACAAGAGCGCGCCAAAGAACAGCACCTGCATGACCATGGGCATCTTGTCCATCACCAGCGTGGGCAGCACCTTCTGGGGATCGTCCTTGAGCAGCTCCGCGGTCTCCTGCGGCATGATGAGCAGCGCGCTCGCCACTAGGAACATGGGAACGAAGGCAAAGAGGATATAGGCCGTTCCGCCAATCACCGTGCCATGCGTGGCTGCACGCTCGGAATTGGCGGACATCACACGCTGGAAAACGTCCTGCTGCGGGATGGAGCCCAGCATCATGGTGATGGCCGCACCGAAGAAGAAAATGATTTCGTGCCAGGTCGGTTCCGGCCAGAACTGGAACAGATCGCGGCTCGTCGCCAGTTCGATCACCTTGCCCGCACCGCCGGCCATGTCGCTCGCAAACCAAGCCAGCACCAACAGGCCCATGACCAGGATGATCATCTGGATGAAGTCCGTGACCGCCACCGACCACATGCCGCCCCAGAGCGTGTAGATCAGGATCGACACCACGCCGATGGTCATGCCCATCGGGATGCTGATGCTGCCGCCGGACAGCAGATTGAACACCAGCCCCAGCGCCGTGACCTGCGCCGACACCCAGCCCAGGTAGCTGAGCATGATGATGAGCGAGCAGATCACCTCCACTGCGCGGCCGTAGCGCTCGCGGTAGTAGTCGCTGATGGTCAGCAGTGTCATGCGGTAGAGCTTGGCCGCGAAGAACAACCCCACCAGAATCAAGCACATGCCGGCGCCAAACGGGTCTTCCACCACGGCCTTGAGCCCCCCTTCGATGAACTTGGCGGGCACGCCCAGCACGATCTCGGAGCCGAACCACGTGGCGAACGTGGTGGTGATGATCATGTACATGGGCAGGTGGCGCCCGGCAATCGCGAAATCAGCCGTGTTCTTCACCCGTTGGGCAGCCCACAAGCCAATGCCGATGGTGACAAACAGGTAGGCAATCACCATGAAGAGCAACACGCTGGTACTCCTGAGGAATGAGAGAGGGAAGGAAGTTAGAAGATGCGCACGCGCACGAAGAGCTGCATGACCAGCAGCCCCAGCACGAAGCCCAGGCCGCCATAGATGATGCTTTGCAGCAGCCGGTTGGTGCGCTTCTGGGTGGCCAGCAGTTCCTGCAGATCGCCCCGGTTGTCATGGGGCCGCTGGCGCAGGAAGTCGTGGAGCAGGCGTGGCAGGTCGGGCAGGATCTTGGCGTAGTGCGGCGCCTCGGCACGCAGCTCGCGCCACAGGCGTTGGGGACCCAGCTGATCGAGCATCCACTTCTCCAGGAAGGGCTTGGCCGTGCTCCACAGGTCCAGGTCGGGGTCCAACTGCCGGCCCAACCCTTCGATGTTGAGCAAGGTTTTTTGCAGCAGCACCAGCTGCGGCTGGATCTCCACCTGGAAGCGCCGCGAGGTCTGGAACAGCCGCAGCAGCACCATGCCCAAAGAGATTTCCTTGAGCGGCCGGTCGAAATACGGCTCGCACACGGTGCGGATAGCGGCTTCCAGTTCGTTCACGCGGGTATGGGCGGGAACCCAACCGCTTTCGATGTGCAGTTCGGCCACGCGCTTGTAGTCGCGCCTGAAAAAAGCCGTGAAGTTCTGCGCAAGGTATTCCTTGTCGAACTCGGTCAGCGTCCCGACGATGCCAAAGTCCAGCGAGATGTAGCGGCCGAAGGTCTCGGGCGCCAGGCTCACCTGGATGTTGCCGGGATGCATGTCGGCATGAAAGAACCCGTCGCGGAACACCTGGGTGAAGAAGATGGTCACGCCGTCGCGGGCCAGCTTGGGAATGTCCACGCCCGCGCTGCGCAGGCGCTCCACCTGGTTGATGGGCACGCCCTTCATGCGCTCCATCACCAACACTTCGGCATGGCAGAAATCCCAGAACACCTCCGGGATGAGCACCAAGTCCAGCCCCTGCATGTTGCGGCGCAGCTGCGCCGCGTTGGCCGCCTCGCGCACCAGGTCGAGTTCGTCGTGCAGGTAGTTGTCGAACTCGGCCACGACCTCGCGGGGCTTGAGGCGCTTGCCGTCGGCGGACAGGCTTTCCACCCACCCGGCCATCATGCGCATGAGCGCCAAATCCTTGTCGATCACCGGCAGCATGCCGGGGCGCAGCACCTTCACGGCGACTTCACGCGCGTGCCCCTGGCGGTCACGGATCACCGCGAAGTGCACCTGCGCGATGGACGCGCTGGCCACGGGCTGCCGGTCGAACGAGACGAACACCTCGCCGATCGGGCGGCGAAATGCGCGCTCGATGGTGGCGATCGCCACATCAGGGTCGAACGGCGGCACACGATCCTGCAGCAGCGCCAGCTCGTCCGCAATGTCCGGCGGCATGAGGTCGCGGCGCGTGGACAGGACCTGCCCGAACTTCACGAAAATCGGACCCAGGCTCTCCAAGGCCTCGCGCAGCCGCTGGCCGCGCGGCGCGTCCAGCTTGCGGCCGAAGGTGATGACCCGCGTGACGGCGCGCAGCCACGGCTGCCGGAAGGTCGACAGCACCAGTTCGTCGAGTCCATAGCGCAGCACCACCCAGACGATGGTGATGCCGCGGGCAAAGCGGCTCATGGCGGGGAGCGATCCGGCAACTCGCCCGCTGCGGGCGCGGGCGCCTGGCCGCCGGGCACGCGTGCGCCCACGAAGCTGCGCAACGCCTGCACGGCGCGTCCCACGACGGATGCCACAGCGCGGGCCGGGGCATCGCCGATCACGCGCGCCATGTCTTCCTCGACATCCCAGCGCACATGGTCCACCAGCCAATTGATCTCGGCCGCGAACTGCACGTCGCCTTCGATGCGGATGGTGGGCTTGTCGCCGCGCAGCGCACTGCCGGCCAGCGACAGCGGGGAGGTCTCGGACACTTCCAGCCGGAGGTCGGCCACGGCCTCTGCAGGCGCGAGATCGAACAGCCCGGCGGGCGTCACCTGCAGCGCCATCGAGAAGATGCGCCACTGCACGCGCGCGACGCGGCCGCGCTGGCGTGCCAGACGGTCCATGGCTTCCCGCTCCTGCATCAGCACATGGTTGAGGAACAGCACCGTGCGGTGCTGCACCTCATGCACCAGCCACGCGGGCGGCAGGGGGCCAGACATGACGCGTTCGAAGAGCCCGTCCAGGAAAGAAAAAGGGGACCGTGTTGCCATAGTCCCCGATTATTCCCCGAACTGGGCGCAGCGCAGCAGGCTTTTTCGCCGTGCGCCGCCCGGTTCCAGCGGCGCCATGCTTACTGCAGCGCCTGCACGCCCGCAACCAGCCAGCCGCTGGCGCCGTTCTTGGGCTTGGTCATGTTCCAGACCTCGCGGAACGGGCTCGGGCCGGCGGAAGGCTCCTCGCGGATCATGCCGGAGAACTCCACGCTGGCCATGTAGCCGTCGCCCAGGTCCTCGATGCCCAGCAGTTGCGCCTCGAGCATGATCACATCGGTCTGGTTGGGCTGCTGGTCGCCGCGGTGCGATTCGCGCTCGTTGAGCTGCGTGCGGACCTCGTCAACCATGCTGTCGGTCATCATGGAGCGCAGCGTGGCGACGTCCGAGCGGTCCCAGGCGGCCTGCAGCGTGGTGAAGTTGCGCTTGGCGGCCGACAGGAAGCCTTCGGTGTCGAAGCCGGCCGGCACGCCCCAGTTCTGCGAACCCGACAGCGCCGAGCCGATGATCCCGCCGGTAGCGGCAGCGGCCGGCGCCTGGAAGGCCATGCCGCCGCGCTCCCACGGGCGGGCGGACGCGTCGTTACCCACCTTGTCCGGGCTGTACTGGCGCGGCATGCGCGCATCTGCAGCGGGCGCGGAACCCGCGCCCTGGAAGGCGAAGGGCGAGGCGTTCACCGGCGCACCTGCGGATTTGCGCGCACGCATGACCATGCCGACCACCACCATGACCACCAGTGCCAGCAGGGCGATCAGCAGGAACTGGCCGAACTCTGCGCCCAGGCCCAGCGAGCTGGCCAGCCAGGCCAGGCCCAGGCCCGCGGCCAGGCCGCCCAGCATGGCGCCCCAGGGCTTCCTGGGGGCAGCTGCGGCGGTATTGGGCGCCGCGGCGGGCTTGGCCGCAGCGGTACTCGTCGTCGCATTCTGCGTGGGTGCGGCAGGAGCGGCGGGGGGCATCGCAGCGTCGCGCTGGGTCACGTTGCTGGACTGCTTGCCGATGGATTTGCCGCCCCCGAGACGGCGCGCATCCGCATCCAGATGCACGACCGCCAACATGGCGACCAAGACCACTGACCACAGTTTCATCATGGCTTCTCCGAAATATCGATAGTTTTCAATGAACTCTTTCAGCACTTGATTCCAACATGCAAGGCGACGATGCCGCCAGTCATGTTGTGATAGTCCACATGCCCAAAGCCACTTTGCTGCATGAGGGATTTGAGCTCTTCCTGGCCCGGGTGCATGCGGATGGACTCGGCCAGGTAGCGGTAGCTCGAATCGTCGCCCGCCACCAGCTTGCCCAGCCGCGGCAACACCTGGAACGAATACCAGTCATAGGCCTTTTCCAGCGGCTTGGCCACGCGGGAAAACTCCAGCACCAGCAGCCGGCCGCGCGGCTTGAGCACGCGGCACATCTCGCGCAGCGCAGCGTCCTTGTGCGTCATGTTGCGCAGGCCGAAGGCCACGCTCACCAGGTCGAAGTGGTTGTCAGGAAACGGCAGGTGCTCGGCATCGCACACCGTCGTGGGCAGCACCACGCCTTCGTTGATCAACCGGTCGCGTCCCACGCGCAGCATGGCCTCATTGATGTCGGTATGCACGACGCGGCCCGTGGCGCCCACCTTCTTGGAAAAGGCCAGCGACAGATCGCCCGTGCCGCCCGCGATGTCCAGCACCTGGTCGCCCTCGCGCAGGTTGGCCACCATGACGGTGTAGGCCTTCCAGGCGCGGTGCAACCCGGCCGACATCAGGTCGTTCATCAGGTCGTACTTGGGCGCGACAGAATCGAACACGCCGCGCACGTGACGCGCCTTGTCCTCTTCCTGAACCGACTGGAATCCGAAATGCGTGGTACTCATACCACGATGCTAAGCGCCCACTGACCATGCGTACAGCGGCAACCCCGCATGCGCCTAGGTCATCTGTCGCTATTTAGGCTAAAGCGTGGCGCGGCGCGGCCGCGCGGGCGGGCCGTGCTGCGCCTCAATGCCCGCCGCAGCCGTGGCCGCCGGCCTTGGGCGCCATGGGTGCATCACGGTCCACGCCGGCGGCGGCCAGCCGCTCGGCATAGTCTGCCCACAGCGCCTGCTCGTCGCGGCCCAGTTCGTACAGGTAATCCCACGAGAAGATGCCGCTGTCGTGCCCGTCGGAGAAGGTGGGCTGCACGGCGTAGTTGCCTACCGGCTCCAGCCGCGTCAACGTGACGTCGCGTTTGCCGGTCTGCAGCACCTGCTGGTCCGGCCCATGGCCCTGCACTTCGGCCGAGGGGGAATACACGCGCATCAGCTCG
Organism: Diaphorobacter sp. JS3050; assembly: GCF_013154915.1. Taxonomy (NCBI): domain Bacteria; kingdom Pseudomonadati; phylum Pseudomonadota; class Betaproteobacteria; order Burkholderiales; family Comamonadaceae; genus Diaphorobacter; species Diaphorobacter sp. JS3050. Next base: position 1,082,166 of record NZ_CP053553.1, on the reverse strand, counting down.
AACGGGATGCGAAAGTGTGCGCCGTCGGAAAACGTCACCTCCAGCACGCGCGACTGCTCGTGCACCGTGATGGATTGGGGCATGGGCGCGCCCGCCGTCAGACCTGCCATGGATTTCACCTGCGCAATGAAAAGGAATGAACACCGGCGGCGGAGACCGCGCACCGCCGCCCTGCCGCTATTGTCCGCCGCCGGAGCCAAGGCGGCGCGATGCGAGCCAAATCAGCCTCCAGCGCCCAAGGGTAAAGCGCTGGCAGCTATCAATTAATGAGCATTACTCTGCAGCCCGATCGGCCCAGCGCTCCAGGCGCTCGCGCATCAGCGCGTGCAGTGCGGGCAAGCGCTCGGCCACCAGCGTCTCGCGCGCGGTGTCGCACTCGCGCTGGGGGTGCGCCCAGACGGGTGCAGGGAAGTGGCTGTCCCACTCGTAGCGCGCGATCACGTGCCAGTGCAGGTGCGGCACCACGTTGCCCAGGCTGGCCAGGTTGATCTTGGCCGGCGCCAGTTGCTCGCGCAGCGCCTGCTCCACCAGCGTCACGGCCTCCATGCAGTGCTGGCGGTCGGCGGGGGAGAGGTCGGAGAACTCCGCCACATGGTCCGCCCAGATCACGCGGTAGAAGGCCGGAAAGCCGGCCTCCTGCGCATGGATCACGCGCAGCTTGGCGCCGCGCCAGACCAACGCACCCGCGTCGGAGTCACACAGGGGGCACGCGCCAGCACCACCCGTGGAAGGCGCGGACATGCCGGGCATGGCGGCCTGGCTCATACCAGCACCCGCTCGATGCCGCCGGCGTTGGCGCGTTGCACGTACTCGGGCAGCCAGTTCTCGCCCAGGATCTGCTTGGCCATCTCGATGACGATGTAATCGGCTTCCAGCAGGCCGGTGGACAGGTCGTCCTGGTAGCGCGAGATGCCCTGCAGGCAGCTGGGGCAGCTGGTCAGGATCTTGATGTTGTCCTGCGCGCCCACCGCGCCGCTGGAACGCAAGGCCGCCTCGCCCTTGCGGATTTCCTCGGTCTTGCGAAAGCGCACCTGGGTGGAAACATCGGGGCGCGTCACGCCCAGCGTGCCCGACTCGCCGCAGCAGCGGTCGCTCTTGAGCACCTTGTCGCCCACCAGGGCGCGCACGGTCTTCATCGAGTCGCCCTGCTTCATGGGGTTGTGGCAGGGCTCGTGGTACAGGTAGCCGCCCTGCCCCGCGGGCAGGGTTATGCCCTTTTCCAGCAGGTATTCGTGGATGTCGATGATGCGGCTGCCGGGGAAGATCTTGTCGAACTGGTAGCCCTGCAGCTGGTCGTAGCAGGTGCCGCACGAGACCACCACCGTCTTGATGTCCAGGTAGTTCAGCGTGGTGGCCACGCGGTGGAACAGCACCCGGTTGTCGGTGATCATCTTCTCGGCCTTGTCGAACTGGCCGCTGCCGCGCTGCGGATAGCCGCAGCACAGGTAGCCCGGCGGCAGCACGGTCTGCACGCCGGCGTGCCAGAGCATGGCCTGCGTGGCCAGCCCCACCTGGCTGAACAGACGTTCCGACCCGCAGCCGGGGAAGTAGAACACCGCCTCCGTGTCGGCCGACGTGGCGGCCGGGTTACGGATGATGGGCACGTAGTCCTTGTCCTCGATGTCCAGCAGCGCGCGCGCCGTCTTGGTGGGCAGGCCACCGGGCAGCTTCTTGTTCACGAAGTGGATCACCTGCTCCTTGACCGGCGCCGTGCCCACGGTGGCGGGCGGGTGCGCGGTCTGCTTGCGGCTCACGCTGCGCAGCACGTCCACGGCCATGCGCTGGGCCTTGAAGCCTACGTTGACCATGCCCGCGCGCAGCAGCTTGATGGTGTCGGGGTTGGTGGCGTTGAGCATCGCCATGGCCATCTTGTTGCCGGGGCGGAAGCTTTTCTTGCCCATCTTGCGCAGCAGGTTGCGCATGTTCATGGTCACGTCGCCAAAGTCGATCTTGACCGGGCACGGCGAGTAGCACTTGTGGCACACGGTGCAGTGGTCGGCCACGTCCTCGAATTCCTGCCAGTGGCGGATGGACACGCCGCGGCGCGTCTGCTCTTCGTACAGGAACGCCTCTGCCAGCAGCGAGGTGGCCAGGATCTTGTTGCGCGGGCTGTACAGCAGGTTGGCACGCGGCACGTGCGTGGAGCACACGGGCTTGCACTTGCCGCAGCGCAGGCAGTCCTTCACGCTGGCAACGATGTCGCCGATGTCGCTCTGCTGCATGATCAGCGACTCGTGCCCCATCAGCCCGAAGCTGGGCGTGTAGGCGTTGGTCAGGTCCGCGAACATCAGCGAGGTGCGCGAGCCTTTATGCGCCAGATGGGCCTGCAGTGCTTGCCCGTCCTGCGCGAGCAGCTCCTGATTGCGTAGCAGCTTGCCGCGGTTGAAGCGGCCTTGCGGGTCCACCTTGCGCTTGTACTCGGCGAACGGCGCCAGTTCCTCGTCGGTCAAAAACTCCAGCTTGGTGATGCCAATGCCGTGCTCGCCCGAGATCACGCCACCCAGGCTGCGCGCCAGCACCATGATGCGCGCCACCGCCTCGTGTGCGGTCTGCAGCATGGCGTAGTTGTCGCTGTGCACGGGGATGTTGGTGTGCACGTTGCCGTCGCCGGCGTGCATGTGCAGCGCCACCCACACCCGGCCCTTGAGCACGCGCTTTTGCACATCGCCCAGCGCCTGCATCAGCGGCTCGAAGTCGCTGCCGGTGAAGATGTTGCGCAGCGGATCGCGGATCTGCGCCTTCCAGCTGGCGCGCAGGCGGTGGTCCTGCAGCTGGGGGAACAGTTCTTCCACGCGCTGCAGCCAGTCCTGCCAGAGCGCGCGCGTCTCGCGCACCAGGGCCAGGGCCAGGGCCAGCTTTTCCTCCAGCAGCTCGGGCGAAGGCGGCTCGCCGCCCGCCTCGGGCTTGCCCAGCGGCAGGTTGCCGCGCGCGAGGAACTCCTCCAGCGCGTCGGCCAGCTCGATCTTGTTGCGCAGGCTGAGTTCGATGTTGATGCGCTCGATGCCGTCGGTGTACTCGGCCATGCGCGGCAGCGGGATCACCACGTCTTCGTTGATCTTGAAGGCGTTGGTGTGGCGGCTGATGGCGGCCGTCTTCTTGCGGTCGGCCCAGAACTTCTTGCGGGCCTCGGCGCTCACCGCCGTGAAGCCCTCGCCGCTGCGGCTGTTGGCGATGCGCACCACCTCGGCGGTGGCGCGGGCCACGGCATCAGGGTCGTCGCCCACGATGTCGCCCACCAGCAGCATCTTGGGCAGGCCGCCGCGCTTGGACTTGGTGGTGTAGCCCACGGCGCGCAGGTAGCGGTCGTCCAGGTGCTCCAGGCCCGCCAGCAGCACGCCGCTGCGCTTTTGCTCGGCGAACATGAAGTCCTTGATCTCCACGATGCTGGGCACGGCGTCCTTGGCGTTGCCAAAGAACTCCAGGCACACGGTGCGCGTGTGCTCGGGCATGCGGTGCACGATCCAGCGCGCGCTGGTGATCAGGCCGTCGGTGCCTTCCTTTTGCACACCGGGCAGGCCGCTGAGGAACTTGTCCGTCACGTCCTTGCCCAGGCCCTCCTTGCGGAAGGTCTTGCCCGGGATGTCCAGGCGCTCGGTGCGGATCGGCGTCTTGCCGTCGGCCTGGAAGTACTGCAGTTCGAAGCTGGCAACGTCAGCGTCGTGGATCTTGCCCAGGTTGTGTCCCACGCGCGTGACCTCCAGCCACTGCCCTTCAGGCGTCACCATGCGCCAGCTGGCCAGGTTGTCCAGCGCCGTGCCCCACAGCACGGCCTTCTTGCCGCCCGCGTTCATGGCGATGTTGCCGCCGACGCACGAAGCCTCGGCGCTGGTCGGGTCCACGGCGAACACGAAACCGGCGGCCTCGGCCGCGTCGGCCACGCGCTGGGTGACCACGCCGGCCTCGGTCCAGATGGTGGCCACCTCGGCGTCCAGGCCCGGCAGGCGGCGCATCTGCACCTCGGTCATGGCCTCGAGCTTTTCGGTGTTGATGACGGCGCTGCGCCAGGTGAGCGGAATGGCGCCCCCCGTGTAGCCGGTGCCGCCCCCACGCGGGATGATGGTCAGCTCCAGCTCGATGCAGGCCTTGACCAGCGCGGCCATCTCGGCCTCGGTGTCGGGCGTGAGCACCACGAACGGGTATTCCACGCGCCAGTCGGTCGCATCGGTCACGTGCGACACGCGCGACAGGCCGTCGAACTTGATGTTGTCCTTGGCGGTGTGGCGTCCCAGGCGGCGCGCCACCTTCTTGCGCAGATCGCTGGCCTCGACCAGCGTGGCGTCGAACTCGTCGATGGCCCGGCGCGCTGCGTCCACCAACACGCCCACGCGGCGGTCGCGCTCGGCGTCTTCCTGCGGCAGGCGGCGCTTTTCGATCTCGGCCATGCGGTGCTGCAGCGCATCCACCAGCAGCTTGCGCCGGGCGGGGTTGTGCAGCAGGTCGTCCTGCAGGTAGGGGTTGCGCTGCACGGCCCAGATGTCGCCCAGCACTTCATACAGCATGCGGGCGGATCGGCCCGTGCGGCGCTCGCGGCGCAACTGGTCCAGCACATCCCAGGCAGAGGCGCCCAGCAGGCGGATCACGATTTCCCGGTCGGAAAACGAGGTGTAGTTGTACGGAATTTCGCGCAAACGGGCAGGCTCGGCGCCTTGCGTCTGCAGGGCGGCCAGCGCAATCGGAACATTCATGGGATCAACCTGGGTTGGGCGTGCAGGGCGCCCTCGTGCCTCGGGGTCGGGATTTTAAGCCAGTGCCCGTTACCGCACTGTCCTGCCCGTAGAGCCCCGCCGCTGGCGCGGGGCGGCCAAGGACGGACAAGAGCCAAATAAGGCCCCAGCGCCCGTCCATCCAGCGCAAGCAGCTATTAAAACAATAGCTATTTAATACAGCACGCGGCTGCGGATGGTGCCGGGCACCTGGGCCAGCTTCTCCAGCGCCAGGTCGGACGAGCGCGCGTCGAGGTCGATCACCACATAGCCGATCTTCTCGTTGGTCTGCAGGTACTGCGCCGCGATGTTGATGTGGTTGTCCGACAGGATGCTGTTGATCTGCGAGAGTACGCCCGGCACGTTGTGGTGCACGTGCAGCAGGCGGTGCTTGCCGGCATGCTCGGGCAGCGCCACCTCGGGGAAGTTGACCGACGAGGTGCTGGTGCCGTTGTCGCTGTACCTGACGAGCTTTTCCGCCACCTCCAGGCCGATGTTGGCCTGCGCCTCCATGGTGGAGCCGCCGATGTGGGGCGTGAGGAGGGCGTTGTCCAGCCCGCGCAGCGGCGAGACGAACTCGTCCTTGTTGCTCTTGGGCTCCACCGGGAACACGTCCACGGCCGCGCCCAGCAAGTTGCCGCCCTTCAGCGCCTGGGCCAGGGGGTCGATCTCCACCACCGTGCCGCGCGAGGCGTTGATGAGGATGCCGCCCGGCTTCATGGCCGCGATCTCGGCGGCGCCAATCATCCACTGGGTGGAAGGCAGCTCAGGCACGTGCAGGGTCACGATGTCGGCCTGGCCCAGCAGCTCGTGCAGCGAACCCACCTGGCGCGCATTGCCCAGCGGCAGCTTGTGCACCACGTCGTGGAAGATCACGTGCATGCCCAGCGCCTCGGCCAGCACCGACAGCTGGGTGCCGATGGAGCCGTAGCCCACGATGCCCAGCGTCTTGCCGCGGATCTCGTAGGCGTTCGTGGCGCTCTTGAGCCAGCCGCCGCGGTGGGCCGCAGCGTTCTTCTCGGGCACGCCGCGCAGCAGCAGGATGGCCTCGGCCAGCACCAGCTCGGCCACGGAGCGGGTGTTGGAATACGGCGCATTGAACACGGCGATGCCGCGCTCGCGCGCAGCGTTCAGGTCTACCTGGTTGGTGCCGATGCAAAAGCACCCCACGGCCACGAGCTTGTGCGCATGCGCGAACACGTCCGCCGTGAGCTGCGTGCGCGAGCGGATGCCAATGAAGTGCACGTCGGCGATCTTGCGGCGCAGTTCCTCGCCCTCCAGCGCCCCGGCCAGCACCTCGACCTGCGTATACCCCGCGGACCGCAACACTTCCACCGCGGAGGGATGGATGCCCTCCAGCAACAGGAACTTGATCTTGCTTTTATCCAGGGAAGTCTTGGCCATGGCGTGCAAATTGAGAGGAAATGAAAACACCCAGGCGGCGCGCGCCGCTGGACAGGAGAGGGGATCATTGTGCAATGCACAAATCCCTGTCGGCATCCATGCGATTGCCCGCGGCGGCCCATGCATACCCCCGCCGCGGCCGGATGTTTGTCACAACACCGTCATGCCAGTGACACAATTCGTCACCCAAGCGCCGCGGGGTTTACCCCGTTGCTGCGCTTTTTGCAGTGTGCGAGAACGACACATTCCTGTCACGGAACGCGACCACCATCGCCGCTTTCCTGCCTATCGTCTATCAACGAGGAGTATTCATGCAGATCAAACACTTGGCGCTGGCCGCCGCAGTGGCCGCCACCAGCCTGGCCGCACAAGCTCAAACAGAGATCCAGTGGTGGCACTCCATGACGGCTGTCAACAACGAGTGGGTCAATGACCTGGCCAAGCAGTTCAACGAGAGCCAGAAGGAGTACAAGGTCATCCCTACCTTCAAGGGGACGTATGACGAAAGCATGACGGCCGCGATCGCCGCGTTCCGCTCGGGCAATGCGCCGCACGTCCTGCAGGTGTTCGAGGTGGGTACGGCCACGATGATGGCCAGCAAGGGCGCCACCGTCCCCGTGGGTAAGGTGATGAAGGACGCGGGCGCTGCCTTCGACCCCAGCGCCTACATCCCCGCCGTGGCTGCGTACTACACCGACCCCAACGGCCAGATGCTGAGCTTCCCGTTCAACAGCTCCACCACCATCTTCTATTACAACAAGGACGCCTTCAAGAAGGCCGGCCTGAACCCCGACAAGGCTCCCGCCACCTGGCCCGAAGTGTTCGAGGCTGCCAAGAAGCTCAAGGCCAGCGGCCACAGCTGCCCCATGACGCTGGCCTGGATGGGCTGGACGCAGCTCGAATCGTTCTCCGCCTGGCACAACGTGGAGTTCGCCACCGAGAAGAACGGCCTGTCGCCCAACGGCTACAAGGCCCGCATGAAGATCAATTCGCCGCTGCACGTGCGCCACATCGACAACCTGTCGCAGGCCGCCAAGGCGGGCGAGTTCGTCTACAAGGGCCGCGGCTCGGCGGCCCAGGCGTCGTTCACCTCGGGTGAGTGCGCCATGATCCAGACGTCGTCGGGCTTCTACGGCGATGTGGCCAAGAACGCCAAGTTCGCCTACGGCCTGGCGCCCCTGCCCTACTACCCCGACGTGAAGGATGCACCGCAGAACACCGTGATCGGTGGCGCATCGCTGTGGGTCATGGCCGGCAAGAAGCCCGCCGAATACAAGGGCGTGGCCAAGTTCTTCGAGTTCCTGTCCGACACCAAGGTGCAGGCCGCCAGCCACCAGCGCACGGGCTACCTGCCCATCACCATGGGCGCGTATGAGCTGACCGAAAAGTCCGGTTTCTACGCCAAGCACCCCGGCACCGACACGGCCGTGAACCAGATGGTGCGCAAGGTGACCGACAACTCGCGCGGCATCCGCCTGGGCAACTACGTGCAGATCCGCACCATCGAGGACGAAGAACTCGAACAGGTGTGGGCCGGCAAGAAGACGGCCAAGGAAGCCCTGGACTCCATCGTGAGCCGCGGCAACGAACTGCTGGCGCGCTTCGAGCGCTCGTACAAGAAGTAAGCCCTGTCATCCGTGACGGGCGAGGCGTTCCCATGAACGCCCCTTCGGTCAGCGGCCCCTGCCTGGGGGCCGCTTTTCCTTTTCCCGCTGGTGCAGCCTTGCGCCAGCGGTTTTCTCGTTTGTGAACGTCATGGAAAAACGCGTACTTTTCCGCTCGGCGTGGCTGCCCTGGGTGTTGATCGCCCCGCAGTTGCTCATCATCGGCATCTTCTTCTTCCTGCCCGCGGGCCAGGCCATCCTGCAGTCCTTCCAGATGGAAGACGCGTTTGGCATGAGCACCGAGTGGGTGGGGCTGGACAATTTCAAGCAGCTTTTCGACGATCCGTCCTATCTGGAATCCTTCCAGCGCACGGCGTTGTTCTCGGTGCTGGTGGCGGGCATCGGCATCGTGGTGTCGCTGGCGCTGGCCATCTTCGCGGACCGCATCGTGCGCTTTGCCATGGTCTACAAGACCCTGCTCATCGTGCCCTATGCCGTGGCCCCGGTGATCGCGGGCGTGCTGTGGGTGTTCCTGTTCTCGCCCTCCATCGGCGTGGTGACCTACTACCTGGGTGAGCTGGGCTACGGCTGGAACCACATGATGAACGACAACCAGGCCATGACGCTGATCGTCATCGCCTCGGTGTGGAAGCAGATCTCCTACAACTTCCTGTTCTTCCTGGCGGGCCTGCAGTCGATTCCGAAGGCGCTGATCGAGGCGGCCTCCATCGACGGCGCGGGTGCATGGCGGCGCTTCTGGAACATCCAGCTGCCGCTCTTGTCGCCCACCACGTTCTTCCTGCTGGTGATCAACATCGTGTACGCCTTCTTTGACACCTTCGGCATCATCGACGCGGCCACGCAGGGCGGGCCGGGGCAGTCCACGTCCATCCTCGTCTACAAGGTGTACCAGGACGGCTTCAAGGCGCTGGACCTCGGCGGCTCGGCGGCGCAGTCCGTGATCCTGATGCTGATCGTCATCGCGCTCACCGTGGTGCAGTTCCGCTACGTCGAGAAGAAAGTGCAGTACTGACCATGATCGACCGTAACCCCTGGCTCAATTTCATTTCGCACGCCGTGCTGGTCCTCGGCGTGGCCATCGTGGCCTTCCCGCTGTACCTGGCGCTGGTGGCCTCCACCCACACGGCGGATGCCATCGTGCAGTCGCCCATGCCGCTGCTGCCGGGCAGCCATCTGTGGGAGAACTACCAGGCCGCGCTGTTCGGCTCGGGCAAGCTGGGCTCCAACACCAACGTGGTGCACATGATGTGGGTGAGCTTCGTGGTGGCCATGGTCATCACCGTGGGCAAGATCGCCATCTCGCTGCTGTCGGCGTTCGCCATCGTGTACTTCCGCTTCCCGTTCAAGATGCTGTGCTTCTGGGCCATCTTCGTGACGCTGATGCTGCCGGTGGAAGTGCGCATCCTGCCCACCTACAAGGTGGTGGCAGACCTGGGCCTGCTCAACAGCTACGCCGGCCTCACGCTGCCGCTGATCGCCTCGGCCACGGCCACGTTCCTGTTCCGCCAGTTCTTCCTGACGGTGCCCGACGAGCTGGTGGAGGCCGCGCGCATCGACGGCGCCGGGCCCATGCGCTTTTTCAAGGACGTGCTGGTACCGCTGTCGCGCACCTCGATCGCTGCGCTGTTCGTGATCCAGTTCATCTACGGCTGGAACCAGTACCTGTGGCCGCTGCTGATGACCACCTCCGAAGACATGTACCCGGTGGTGATCGGCATCAAGCGCATGCTGGCCGGCGGCGAGGCCGCCGTGGACTGGAACATCGTGATGGCCACCGCCATCGTCGCCATGCTGCCGCCCACGGCCGTGGTGATCCTGATGCAGAAGTGGTTCGTCAAGGGCCTGGTCGACACCGAGAAATAAACATCAAAACCGGCTGTAGCGCCCACCCATCAAGCGCAAACAGCTATTGATTAAATAGCACATATGGCATCCCTTACCCTCACCAACGTCGTCAAGCACTACGGCAGCGGCAAGCAGATCGTGCCCGTGATCCACGGCGTCAACGCCGAGATCCGGGACGGCGAGTTCATCGTCATCGTCGGCCCCTCGGGCTGCGGCAAATCCACCCTGCTGCGCATGGTGGCCGGCCTGGAGGAAATCACCGGCGGCACCATCGCCATCGGCGAGCGCGTGGTCAACAACCTGGAGCCCGCCAGGCGCGACATCGCCATGGTGTTCCAGAACTACGCCCTGTACCCGCACATGAGCGTGTTCGACAACATGGCCTACGGCCTGAAGATCGCCAAGGTGGCCAAGGACGAGATCAAGGCGCGCGTGGACAAGGCCGCCAAGATCCTGGAGCTGGGCCACCTGCTGGAGCGCAAGCCGCGCCAGCTCTCGGGCGGCCAGCGCCAGCGCGTGGCCATGGGCCGCGCCATCGTGCGCCAGCCCCAGGTGTTCCTGTTCGACGAGCCGCTGTCCAACCTGGACGCCAAGCTGCGCGCGCAGACCCGTATCGAAATCCAGAAGCTGCACCGCGAACTGGGCATCACCAGCCTGTTCGTGACCCACGACCAGGTGGAGGCCATGACGCTCGCGCAGCGCATGATCGTCATGAACGCCGGCAACATGGAGCAGTTCGGCACGCCCGAGGAGGTCTACCACACACCGGCCTCCACCTTCGTGGCCAGCTTCATCGGCTCGCCGCCGATGAACCTGCTCAACCACGCGCCGGGCGCCCAGCCCGGCACCACGTTGGGCATCCGCCCCGAGCACCTGGACATCACCGCCGACGGCGGCTGGGCCGTGCAGGTAGAGACGGTGGAGCTGCTGGGCGCCGAGCGCCTGGTGTATGGCCGCGTGGGCGACGAACAGCTCATCGTGCGCATCGAGGAAGGCGCCCCCGCGCCACAGCCGGGCGACACCATCCACGTCACGCCGCGCGCCCACCGCCTGCACACCTTCGATGCCGGCACCGGCAAGCGCCTGTAGCACCCGACCGCCTGGAGCACCGCGCATGACGACACCTTCCGCCTGGCCCTACCCCCGCTGGATCGCCCACCGCGGCGCCGGCAAGCTGGCGCCCGAGAACACGCTGGCCGCCTTCCGCCTGGGCGCGCAGCACGGCTACCGCATGTTCGAGTGCGACGCCAAGCTGAGCAGCGACGGCGTGGCCTTCCTGCTGCACGACGCCACGCTGGAGCGCACCACCAACGGCCACGGCACCGCTGGCGATCAGCCCTGGGGCACGCTGGCCCAGCTGGACGCCGGTGCCTGGCATTCGCGCACGTACGCGGGCGAGCCGCTGCCCACGCTGGAGCACCTGGCGCGCTGGTGCATCGCCAACGGCCACTTCCTCAACATCGAGATCAAGCCCACGCCCGGTACCGAAGCCGAAACCGGCCGCGCCGTGGCCGCGCTGGCGGCACGCCTGTGGCACGGCCAGAGCGTGCCACCGCTGCTCACCTCGTTCAAACCGCAGGCGCTGGCCGGCGCGCGCGAGACCGCGCCGCATCTGCCCCGCGGCCTGCTGCTGGACCAACTGCATGACGGCTGGCTGGACACCGCGCGCCAGTGGGGCTGCGTGGCCGTGGTCTGCAACCATGCGCTGTGGAGCGCCGCCACCGTGGCCGAGGTACACCTGGCCGGCATGCGCGCCCTGAGCTACACCGTGAACGACGACTGGGCCGCCCAGCGGCTGCTGGCGCTGCACACCGACGGCATCATCACCGACCGCGTGGACCTGTTCAGCCCCGCCGGGGCCTGACGCGGCGCCACCCGTCCACGCCGGCGGGGCGTGCCGGGCACGCCGCTCGCGCTGCCGTCTGGCAAGGCCAGGGCCGCTCGACAGCGGACAATGCGCGCATGCATCGCCTTTCCCGCACCGGCGCGCGCCCGCTGCGCCGCCGTCTCCCCGTGCAGAGCGCACGCCACCTTTGGCAGTGGTTGGTACTGGCCTGCTGCCTGTGGCTGGGCGGCACGCCCGCCCTTGCCCAGACCCGGCCCGCTGCGGCCCCCGCCTCCGCCGCGGCCAGCGCGGTGGACACGCTGGGTGAGGACAACGCCCCCCTGCCCTCGGTGGATGAACTGCGCAAGCAGCTCGACGCCATTCCCGCAAAGCTCGGCGAGGAGGACGACGGCCGCAAGCTGCTGACCGAGCTGGCCGCCATCGGCACCGCGGCCGAGCGCGTGGTCGCCCAGCGCACCAGAGACCTGGCGGACCTGGACCGCCGCCTGGAAGGCCTGGGCCCCACGCCCGAAAAGGGCGCACCCGCGGATGCGCCCGACGTGGCCGAGCAGCGCACCGCGCTGAACAAGCAGCGCGGCGTGATCGATGCGGAACTCAAGCTCGCCCGCCTGGTGGCCGTGGATGCCGAGCAGCGCAGCGCGGAGATCGGGCGCCAGCGGCGAGCGCTATTCCAGGCGGCCCTCACAACGCGCGTCGATTCGCCACTGGCCCCCGCCTTCTGGCGCAGCCTGCGCTACGCCGCGCCCGGCGACAGTGCGCGGCTGCAGGCGCTGGGCGCCAACCTGCGCCGCGCCGTGCAGGCCACGCTGGACTCGCCGCGCCGCGGCACCTTCCTGGGTTACCTGGCCCTGGCCGTCGCCCTGGCCGTGGGGGCACCTGGCTGGCGGAGCGTGTGCTGGTGCGCGCGCTGCCCGCGCGGCTGCCGGCCACCCGGCTGCGGCGCACGCTGCTGGCGGCGGCGGCGGTGGTGGCGAACGTGCTGATCGTCAGCGCTGCGCTGCAACTCGCGTGGAGCAGCGTCAAGCTCGGCGGCGTGCTGGACGAGGACGTGCGCGCGGTGCAGCAGGCCAGCCTGCGTGCCGCGGCCTACGCCACCTTCGTTATCACGCTGGGGCACGCACTGCTGTCGCGCCGGCGCAGTTCCTGGCGGCTGCTGCCCATCTCCGACGCGCTCGCCCGCCGGCTCAGCCCCTTCCCGTGGTGGATCGGGGCACTGTCGGCGCTGGGCGGACTGGTCACGCAGGTCAACGCCATCGTGGGCGCCAGCCTGGCGGCCGAAGTGCTGGTGCACGCCGTGTCCGCGGTGTTGCTGTCGGTGACGGTGGCCGTCGCGCTGGGCCGGCTGCGGGCAACGCCCCAGGCAGCGGACGCGGCCGATAGCGCCACCGACGCGGCGCCCGCGGAGAAGGCGGGCCGCCCCCTCTGGGTGGGGTTGATCCTGGCCAGCGCGGGCCTTGCCGCGGCCGCGGCCGCGCTGGCCGTGCTGCTGGGCTTCGTGGCGCTGGGCGGCACGCTGGCGCGGCAGATGGTGTGGTCGGGCGTGGTGTTTGCCACCACCTATCTGCTGATGCAGTTGGTGGACGACCTGTGCGACGCGTTGCTCTCCTCCCACGGCGGCCTGGGCGCGCGCATCCACGCCGCGTTGGCCATCGACGCCCAGTTGCTGGACCAGGCCGCGGTGCTGCTGGCCGGCGTGCTGCGTGTGGCGCTGTTCTTCTACATGGCGATCGCGCTGATGGCGCCGCTGGGCACCAACCCGGACGAGCTGTTCCGCCGCGGCAGCAAGCTGGACCACAGCCTGCAGATCGGCGACTTCACGCTGGCGCCCCAGGCACTGCTCACGGCGCTGGCGGTGATCTGTGCGGGCTTCCTGGCGATACGCATCGTCAAGCGCTGGCTCAGCGACCGCTACTTCCCCCACACATCGCTGGAGCCGGGCATGCGCAGCTCCATCGTCACGCTGCTGGGCTACGTGGGCGGCGTGGTGGTGATCGCCGTGGCGCTGGCGGGCCTGGGCATCAGCGTGGAGCGCATCGCCTGGGTGGCGAGCGCGCTGTCGGTGGGGATCGGCTTCGGCCTGCAGGCCATCGTGCAGAACTTCATCTCGGGCCTGATCCTGCTGGCCGAGCGGCCGGTGAAGGTGGGCGACTGGGTGGTGCTGGGCGACACCGAGGGCGACGTGCGCCGCGTGAACGTGCGCGCCACCGAGATCCAGCTGGGCGACCGCTCCACGGTGATCGTGCCCAACTCGGAATTCATCACCAAGACCGTGCGCAACATGACGCTGGGCAGCGCCCAGGGCCGGGTGCTGCTGCGCCTGCCCGCACCGCTGGACACCGACGCGCGGCGCATGCGCGAGCTGATCCTGCAGGCCTTTCATGCGCACGAGGACATCCTGGAGAGCCCCGCGCCATCGGTGACGCTGGAAGGCATCCAGAGCGGCACGCTCACCTTCCTGGCGATCGGCTACGTGAGCAGCCCGCGCAACGCGGGAGGCGTGCGCAGCGACGTGCTGTTCGCCATCCTGGAGGCGCTGCGCGACGCGGGCCTGTCGCTGTCGCCGCCGGCCACCACCTCGGTGGCGCAGGCGCCGCGCGACGCCGCCCAGGAGGCGCCGCCGCTGTCGGAGCGCGTCTGAACGGCGCCCGATTCGCTCCTGTTTCAATAGCTGATAGCGCTTATCAGACAAGCGCTACAGGCCAATTTTGCTTCAAACCGACAGCTGCGAACGCACATAGCCCGCCACCACTCCCAGCAACTGGTCCAGGTGCTGCTGAAGCGGTGCAAAGCCGGCGTTGGGCGCACGCGTGTCCTCGTCCATGTACACCGGGCGGCGGATCTCGATCTGCAGGCTGTGGCGCCCCAGGTGCGGCTGGCCGATGCGGCCGATCAGCTCCACGCCCTTGTAGGGCTCGTTCAGCGCCACGCTGTAGCCAAAGCCGCGCAGCTGCTCGGCGATCAGGTGCACGAACTCGGGCGCGCAGGTGGTGCCGTCGCGGTCGCCCAGCACGAAGTCGGCCAGCGGCGGCGCGTCCGTGCGGCCCAGGCGCCGGTACACGTCATTGGGCATCGAATGCAAATTCAGGTGCCACACGCGGCCAAAGCGCTGCACGCTCGCGTCGATCGCCTGCTGCAGCTGCGCATGGTAGGGGCGCCAGTAGCCCTCGATGCGCCGCTGCACCTCGGCCACCGTGCGCGCACGCGCATACAGCGGCGTGGCCACGCCGTCCTTGCTGATCTGCTGCCAGACCAGGCCCAGGCCCTGGCGCGTCTTGGGGCCGGGGGCGAGCGGCACGGGCCACGCGCCGTCGATCTGCGCAGGGTCCAGGTCGTTGTCTGCCCGGTTCACGTCGATGTAGGTGCGCGGGAAGGTCGCGGCGATCAGCGTGGCACCGTGCGCGGGCGCGGTATGCCAGAGGCGGTGCACGTGCGTGTCCTCGCCGCGACGCAGCAGCGCCAGCGGCACGGCGTGGCCGAAGTCTTCGGGGTAGGCCGTGCCGCTGTGGGGCGAGTCGCACACCAGCGGCAGCGGCTGCCCCGTGGGTTGCCAGACCTCGACCGGGGTGTCCGGCCGGGGGCTCAGGTCGTCATGCAACGCTGTCAAAGGCGCACCATCAGTCCAGCTTGATGTTGGCGCGCTTGGCCACGGCCGTGTAGCGCGCGATGGCGGCGTCGATCTGCTTGGCAAACTGCGCGGGCGTGTTGGCCATGGATTCGCCGGAGATGCTCTTTTGCTTCTCCAGGTAGTCGGGCTGGGCCATGGCCTTGTGCGCGGCGGCGTTCAGCTTGGCGATGATTTCCTTGGGCGTGCCCGCGGGCGCCACCAGGCCGAACCAGCCGCCGTCACCCATGCCGGCGTAGCCCAGCTCGGTGTAGGTGGGCACGTCGGGCAGCACGGGGCTGCGCTTCAGGGCCAGCACGGCCAGCGGGCGCAGCTTGCCCGACTGGATGTTGGCCAGCGTGGAGGGTAGGTTGTCCGTCATCGCGTTGACCTGGCCGGCCAGTGCATCGGTCGCGGCCTGGCCCGCGCCCTTGTAGGGGATGTGCAGCAGGTCGATGCCCGCCAGGTTCATGAAGTTCTCGATGTTGGCATGCCCCAGCGAGCCCGTGCCTGGCGAGGCAAAGGTGTACTTGCCGGGGTTGGCCTTGGCCAGCGCCACGAACTCCTGCATGGTCTTGGCGGGCACGCTGGGGTGCACCACGAAGACGCTGGGCACGCTCATCACGTTGGTGATGGGGGCGAAGTCCTTCACCGCGTCATACGGCAGCTTGGCGTAGATGGCGGGGTTGGCGCCGTGGGTGCTCACCGTGGCCATGCCGATGGTGTAGCCGTCCGGTGCCGCCTTGGCGATGGCGTCGGCGCCGATGGAGCCGCCGGCTCCGCCCTTGTTGTCCACCACCACGGCCTTGCCCAGGATGGGGCCCATCTTGTCGGCCAGAAGGCGGGCCACCATGTCGGTGGAGCCGCCGGGCGCGAACGGCACGATCAGCTTGATGGGGCGGTTGGGGTAGTCGCCCGCCTGGGCGTGCGCCAGGGGTGCGAAGGCCGCAGCGGCGGCGCAGGCAGCCAGGGTGGACAGCAGGGTGCGGCGCAGTGCCATGGTGTTCTCCTCGTTGTTGAATGATGGGTGGTCAATGCCCATTCTTGAGCGCATCGGCGCCTGCGAAAAGCGACAAAATGGCGCGCATTCATTACCAACGCTCATCCATTGCCCGCCCATGCGCATCCACTCTCCGTCGCTGCCTGAACTGCATGCCTTTGCCACCGCGGCGCGGCTGGGCAGTTTCTCGCAGGCGGCCGAGGACTTGAGCGTGACCCAGGGCGCCATCAGCCGCGCCATCGCACGATTGGAAGATCACCTGGGCATCGCGCTTTTTGCGCGCGAGGGCCGGCGCAGCGTGCTCACCCGCGCGGGGGCCGACTACCTGCAGGCCGTGGGCCCGTCGATCGCCACCATCGAATCCGCCACGCTGGCCGTGCGCACGCGGCGCAGCCCGCGCCAGCTGCGCCTGTCGGTGGCGCCCACGCTGTTCAGCCACTGGCTGATCCCGCGTCTGCCCGATTTTCATGCGCGCCACCCGGGCGTGGCCCTGTCGTTTGCACCCTACCGGCGCGACGACCCTTTGAGCGCGCCCGAGATCGACGCCTGGATCCGCGTGGGCCGCACCGACTGGCCCGCAGGCATCGCGGCCGACTACCTGGTGGGGCGCGAGCTGGTGCCCATTTGCCGCCCGGCCGACCTGCAGGGGCCGCAGGCCATCCGGGCACCGGCCGATCTGCTGGCGCGGCCGCTGCTGTTTCACACCCACTACCCGGACAACTGGGCGCACTGGTTTGCGGGCGTGGGC
This sequence comes from Diaphorobacter sp. JS3050, assembly GCF_013154915.1. Taxonomy (NCBI): domain Bacteria; kingdom Pseudomonadati; phylum Pseudomonadota; class Betaproteobacteria; order Burkholderiales; family Comamonadaceae; genus Diaphorobacter; species Diaphorobacter sp. JS3050. The sequence continues at coordinate 1,065,394 of NZ_CP053553.1, read as the reverse complement.
TGTGCCCACGGGCCTTTGGCGCCGTCGGCAGACTTTGAACTGGTGTCGCTACTGGTGCAGGCCGTGATTGCCGGCCTGGGCGTGGCCGTGGTGCAGCGCGCGCTGGTCGAGCCCGAACTGGCCGCCGGGCGCATTGCCATCGCCGTCGACCAGCCCGTGCTGCTGGACCGCGGCTACCACCTGTGCACACCCACGGGGCGCGCGCCCAACCCGGCAGTGCAAGAGCTGCGCAATTGGCTGCTGGATCAGGCCAACAAACCAGCCGCCGACCAAGTCAAAAGTTGAATCAGCCGCGCCAGGCGCGCAGCACCAGCCATTGGCTGGTGGCACAGGCCAGCACCAAAGCGGCGTAGGTGACCATCTTGCCGTCGCGCCCCAGCAGCACCAACCCTGCCGCCAAGGCCACGCAACCCACTACAAAATTAATAGCTATTGGCGCATTCCAGCCCTTGGCTTTGGCCATATTTCGCATAAACACATGGCTGAACGCCACGAGCAGCACGGCCACCGCCAGCGCCGGGGCGGCAAAGTTAAGCACGTGGTTGAGGGCAAGAAGAAGGCTCATGGAGTTGTGACGCAAATCAAGGCTTTGGCGCCGCGGCCTGCCTGGGGGCGCAGCGGATTTTATAATCGCGCCCCATGTCAGTCTGGGCCCTAGGCATCAACCATCACACAGCTCCGCTTGATCTGCGGGGCCGCTTCGCGTTTGCCCTGGATCAGATCGCGCCCACGCTGCACGGGCTGCGCGAGTCGCTGGCCGCCGGCTCAGGCCGCCACCCGGGTGTGGAGACCGCCATCATCTCCACCTGCAACCGTACCGAGATTTATTGCGCCGCCCCCACATCCACACCCGGCCCCGCGCTGGATCACACGCTGGACTGGCTGGCTGCAAGCGGCGGCGTCAGCCCTGCGCTGCTGCGATCGCACTCCTACAGCCTTGAAAATGGCCTGGTCGCGCGCCACGCTTTTCGCGTGGCCAGCGGGCTTGATTCGATGGTGCTGGGCGAGGCCCAGATCCTCGGCCAGATGAAGGACGCCGTGCGCGCCGCTGAAGGCGCAGGGGCGCTCGGCACCACGCTCAACCAGCTCTTTCAGCGCAGCTTTGCCGTGGCCAAGGAGGTGCGTACCAGCACCGACATCGGCGCACACAGCATCAGCATGGCCGCCGCGGCCGTGCGGCTGGCCGGCCAGTTGTTCGAAGACCTGACGAAGATCCGCGTGCTGTTCGTGGGCGCGGGCGAGATGATCGAGCTGTGCACCACGCACTTCGCGGCCAAGACGCCCCAGCAGATCACGATCGCCAACCGCACGCTGGAGCGCGGAGAAAAGCTCGCCACGCGCTTTGGCGGCGAGGTCATGCGCCTGGCCGACCTGCCCGACCACCTGCACGAGTTCGACGCGGTCATCAGCTGCACCGCGAGCACGCTGCCCATCATTGGCCTGGGCGCCGTGGAGCGCGCGCTGAAAAAGCGCCGCCACCGCCCCATGTTCATGGTGGACCTGGCCGTGCCGCGCGATATCGAGCCCGAAGTGCAGCAGCTGCAAGACGCCTATCTGTACACCGTGGACGACCTGGCCAGCGTGGTACAGACGGCACAGGCCCACCGCCAGGCCGCCGTGGCGCAGGCCGAGGCCATCATCGACGCGGGCGTGCAGAGCTTCGTGCACTGGATGGAGCTGCGCAGCCCCGCCGCGCAGAACGGCGGCGTGGTGCCGCTGATCCAGCAACTCAACTCCCAGGCCGACGAATGGCGCGCCCTGGAAATCGCCCGCGCCAAGAAGCGCTTGGCCAAGGGCGAGGACATCGAGACCGTGCTTGAGGCGCTGTCGCGCGGCCTCACGCAAAAGATGCTGCACGGCACCATGGCCGAGTTGCGCGCGGGCGATGCCGAAGCGCGCGCCCAGACCGCACAGGCCGTCTCGCGCCTGTTCCTGCGCTCGCACAGCAAAAACGGGCTGTAGCGGCGCTCGCTCGCGCACCCCTGATTTCATAAGCCCCATCGGCCTACCGCGCTTACCAGACAAGCGCAAGCAGCTACCAGACTGGTAGCAAAACCCTTCTTTCACACCCCTTGATGAAACCCTTTCTCCGCAGCCAGCTGGAACGCTACGCGCAACGCCTGCAGGAACTCGACTTCCTGCTCTCGCGCGAAGACATCATGGCGGACATGCAGCAGTACCGCAGCATCTCGCGCGAGCACGCCGAGGTCACCCAGGTCGCGGGCCGCTACGCCCGCTACCAGCAGCGCGAGGCCGACCTGGCCGGCGCGCGCGAGATGCTGGAAGACCCCGACATGGCCGAGATGGCGCAGGAGGAAATCCATGCCGCAGAGACCGAACTCGTGCAGTTGGAGGACGAGCTGCAGCGCCTGCTGCTGCCCAAAGACCCCGACGACGAGCGCAACGCCTTCATCGAAATCCGCGCCGGCACGGGCGGCGACGAATCCGCCCTGTTCGCGGGCGACCTGGCGCGCATGTACACGCGCTACGCCGCCACCGTGGGCTGGAAGGTCGAGGTCATGAGCGCCAACGAGAGCGAGATCGGCGGCTACAAGGAAGTGGTGCTGCGCATCGAGGGCCAGTCCGGTACGGGCCCCTCCGGTAGCGGTGTGTACGGCGCACTCAAGTTCGAATCCGGAGGCCACCGCGTGCAGCGCGTGCCCGCCACCGAGACGCAGGGCCGCATCCACACCAGCGCCTGCACCGTGGCGGTGATGCCCGAGCCCGACGAGCACCAGGCCATCACGCTGAACCCGGCGGACCTGCGCATCGACACCTTCCGCGCCAGCGGCGCGGGCGGCCAGCACATCAACAAGACCGACTCGGCCGTGCGCGTGGTGCACCTGCCCACCGGCATCGTGGCCGAGTGCCAGGACGGGCGCAGCCAGCACAGCAACAAGGCCAAGGCGCTGCAGGTGCTGCAGGCGCGCATCCAGGAAAAGGAACGCAGCGAGCGCGCCGCCAAGGAGGCCGCGCTGCGCAAGGGCCTGATCGGCAGCGGCGACCGCAGCGACCGCATCCGCACCTACAACTTTCCGCAGGGGCGCCTCACCGACCACCGCATCAACCTCACGCTGTACAAGCTGCTGGCCATCATGGAGGGCGACCTGGGCGAGGTGCTGCAGGCCCTGCAGCATGCGCGTGAAGCCGAACTGCTGGCCGAACTGGGTTTGGAGTGATTTTGGCCTCTAGCGCCCACACAGCAAGCGCCAACAGCTATCCATAGAGAAGCACCCATGCCTTCAATCACGCTGGCCCAGGCCTTGACCCAGGCCCAAGCCGCAGGGCTGGGGCGCATCGACGCGCAGATGCTGCTGCTGCATGTGCTGGGGCGCGCGCCGACCGACCGCGCCTGGCTGCTGGCGCACGACGGCGACACGCTGCCCGCGGCGGCCATGGAACAGTACGCCGCGCTGCGCGCGCGCCGGGCCAAGGGAGAACCCGTGGCCTACCTTCTTGGGCGCAAAGAGTTCTGGGGCCTGCCGCTGTCCGTGGACGCGCGCGTGCTGGACCCGCGCCCGGACACCGAGACACTGGTGGCGTGGGCGCTGGAGGTGCTGGCCACGCGCGCCGCGCCGCGCGTGGCCGATCTGGGCACCGGCAGCGGGGCCATCGCCCTGGCGCTGCAGCATGAGCGCCCCGATGCCCAGGTGCTGGCCGTGGACGCCAGCGCCGGCGCGCTGGCCGTGGCCCGCGCCAATGCCGGGCAGTTGGGCCTGCCCGTGCGCTTCATCCAAGGCAACTGGCTGCATGGGGTGGACGGTTCGTTCGATGCCATCGTGAGCAATCCGCCCTACATCCCCGCGCAGGACCCGCACCTGGCCGCGCTCACCCATGAGCCGCTGTCCGCGCTGGCCAGCGGCGCCGACGGCCTGGAGGACATCCGCACCATCGTGGCGCAGGCGCCCGCGCGGCTGGCACCTGGCGGCTGGCTGCTGCTGGAGCATGGGTGGGACCAGGCCGAGGCCGTGCAAACACTGCTGCGCGACGCAGGCTTTGACCAGGTGCAAAGCCGCCACGATCTGGCCGGCATAGCCCGATGCTCCGGCGGGTCAATGCCCGGCGGCGCCCCGCAGTGAAATAATCCCCCCATCGCCGCCCTGCCCCAGGGCGCCCCCCTTCAGGAGAACCCCATGAGCGACGTCCAGCAACGCATCGACCAACTGGTCAAGACCAACGACATTCTGCTGTTCATGAAAGGCAACGCCAGCTTTCCGATGTGCGGCTTCTCGGGCCGCGCCGTGCAGATCCTCAAGGCCTGCGGCGTGGACCCCAAGAACATCGCCACCGTGAACGTACTGGACGACCAGGAAATCCGCCAGGGCATCAAGGACTACAGCCACTGGCCCACCATCCCCCAGCTCTACGTGAAGGGTGAGTTCATCGGTGGCTCGGACATCATGATGGAGATGTACGAATCCGGTGAACTGCAGCAGGTGCTGGGCACCGGCGACGCCGCCTGAAGCGCCGCGTCCTGCCGCCAATGGACCAACCGCCCACACCGGGCGGTTTTTTTATGTCTGCCGGCGCGCGCGGCGCCCCGCCACGCGGGCCCGCTACACTTGGCGACACCTGGCCCCGTGTCTGCGTGCTTGGCACACCCCGCTGCACGACAGGCGCGCGGCATTGCATCCTCGCTCCATGCCTTTGTCCGAAAGCCTGATCGTCATCACCGCCCTCATCGGGGCCAGTGCCTTCTTCTCGCTGGCCGAGATTTCCCTTGCGGCATCGCGTCGCCTGCGGCTGCGCCAGCTGGCCGACGAGGGCGACCACCGCGCCGACCGCGTGCTGCGGCTGCAGGAAAACCCGGGCGACTATTTCACCGCCGTGCAGATCGGTCAGAACGCCGTGGCCGTGCTGGGCGGCATCGTGGGCGAAGGCACCTTGAGCCCGCACTTCTCCGGCTTCTTCGGTATGTGGCTGGGCGCATCGCATGCGCAGACGGCGGGTTTCCTGCTGTCATTCACCGTCATCACGTCGCTGTTCATCCTGTTTGCCGACCTGTTCCCCAAGCGCATGGGCATGGCGGAGCCCGAGCGCCTGGCGCTGCGCGTGGTGGCGCCCATGCAGGCCACCATGGCGCTGTTGCGGCCCGTGGTGTGGCTGTACAGCCGCTGCGCGGACCTGCTGTTCCGCGTGCTGGGCATGAACGCGCTGCGCGACGACCGCGTCACCTCCGATGACATCCTGGCCATGATGGAAGCTGGCGCACGCGCCGGCGTGCTGGCCGCGCGCGAGCAGCAGGTGATCGAGAATGTGTTCGAGCTGGACACGCGCAGCGTGGCGAGCAGCATGTCGCCGCGCGACCGCGTGGCTTATTTCCTGCGCGACGATCCCGACACGGTGATCCGCGCGCGCATTGCGGCCGAGCCGTTTTCCACCTACCCCGTGTGCGAAGGCGACATCGACCACGTGGTCGGTTACGTGGACGCCAAGGACCTGTTCCAGCGCGTGCTGAACAACCAGCCCATCTCGCTGGCCGACGAAGGCCTGGTACGCAAGGTGCTCATCGTGCCGGACCGGCTGTCGCTGGCCGAAGTGCTGGAGCAGTTCCGCCAGGTGCATGAGGACTTCGCCGTCATCGTCAACGAATACAGCCTGGTCGTGGGCGTGGTCACACTCAACGATGTGATGAGCACGGTGATGGGTGACCTGGTGGGCCCGGCGGATGAGGAGCAGATCGTGCGCCGCGACGAGAATTCCTGGCTCATCGACGGCACCACGCCCGTGTCCGACGTGCTGCACGCCCTGGGCCTGGACGAGCTGCCGCACGCCGATGAGTACGAGACCCTGGCGGGCTTTCTGATGGTGATGCTGCGCCGGGTGCCGCGCCGCACCGACAGCGTGACCTTCGGGGGCTACAAGTTCGAAGTGCTGGACGTGGACAGCTATCGCATCGACCAGGTGATGGTGTCAAGGCTGGAAGGCGCGTCCAAACCAGTGCTGCCCGTTGAATAAGGAGCGGCGCAGCTGACAAGGGCAGCACCTGCCGGCGTGCGTGGCCATCCGCAAGACGGGTATGGCCCGCTGGCCGACGGCAGATCAGGCGTCCGAAGTACGCTCCTGGAAGAACCAGTTGCGCTGCGCTGCGAACACGGCGCTCGGATACGGCGCCTTGCCCCGGCTGCCGTTGTAGCGGCCCAGCGCCATGTACAGGTCGCCCCGCTCGCGGTCGAGGTAGTGGCGCAGGATCACGCAGCCAAAGCGCAGGTTGGTCTGCATGTGGAACAGCTTGCCCGGGTCGCCGTCACCGATCACGCGGGTCCAGAATGGCATCACCTGCATATAGCCGCGCGCGCCCACCGGAGAGACGGCGAACTTGCGGAACGCGCTCTCCACCTGGATCAGGCCCATGACCAGCGACACATCCAGCCCCGAGCGCTTGGACTCGTACCACACCGTCTGCAGGAAGTCGCGGCGCACTTCCCATTCGGGCTTGCGCCGGCGCAGGCGGTCGCTCATGGTGCCAAGCCAGCGCAGATACAGCAGACGTGCCTCGGTGGAGGCAAACAGCGGCTCGGGCGGTGCCAGGTCTGCCACGGCGGAGCTGAGCGCGGTGCGCACGGAATCGATCAACGGCTCCTCCAGCTGGCTCCCCGCATGCGCAGGTGCAGCCACGCCCAGCCATGCAGCCGGCCCCGCCGCCAGCGAAGCCAGGCAGGCGCGGCGCGACAGCCGACCCTGCCGTTCGTCGGTCACTGGACCACCTCCCGCCGCGTTCATGCTGCCAGCCGTTCCTTCACATGCGCCAGGATGTCCGCCACGCCCACTTTGGTGGCAGATGCATCGCGGCGGTGCTGGTATTCGACCTGCCCTTCCTTGAGGCTCTTGTCGCCAATGGTCACGCGATGGGGCACGCCGATCAGTTCCCAATCGGCAAACATGGCGCCGGGGCGCTCGCCGCGGTCATCCAGGATCACGTCAACCCCGGCGGCTAGCAGGTCGGCGTACAGCGACTCGGCCTGTGCCTTGACGGCTTCGCTGCGGTCCATGCCCACGGGGCAGATGACCACGGTGAACGGGGCGATGGCGTCGGGCCAGATGATGCCGCGCTCGTCATGGTTCTGCTCAATGGCCGCTGCCGGCAGGCGCGTGACGCCAATGCCGTAGCAGCCCATCTCGAAGAAGGCGGGCTTGCCGTCTTCGCCGAGGAAGGTGGCATTCATGGCTTTGGAATACTTGGTGCCGAGGTAGAACACGTGGCCGACTTCGATGCCGCGCTCGATGGCAAGTTCCCCCTGGCCGTCCGGCGACAGGTCGCCAGCCACCACATTGCGCAGGTCGGCCACCATGTCGGGCTCCGGCAGGTCGCGGCCCCAGTTCACGCCGGTGAGGTGGTGACCTTCCTGGTTGGCTCCGCAGATCCAGTCGGCCATCACGGCCACGTCGCGGTCCACCACCAGCTTCACCGGCTTCTGCAGGTTCAGCGGGCCCAGGTAGCCCGGCTTGCAGCCAAAGTGGTCCACGATCTCGGCCACGGTGGCAAAGCGGAAACCCGCGTCCAGGCCCGGCACCTTGGCCACCTTGATCTCGTTCATGTCGTGGTCGCCGCGCAGCAGCAGCAGCCAGACCTGGCTGCGGATGATCTCGCCCGCCGCGTCGGTTTCGTCCGTGGCCAGCACCAGCGACTTCACCGTGGTGCTCAGCGGCACGCTCAGCAGTTCGGCCACGTCCGCGCAGGTGCTCTTGCCGGGCGTGGGTGTCACCGTCAGCGGCTGCTTGGCCGCGGGACGCGCGCCCGCGGGGGCCAGCGCTTCGGCCTTTTCCATGTTGGCCGCGTAATCGCTGGCGGGGCAGTAGACGATCGCGTCCTCACCCGTGGCGGCGATCACCTGGAACTCTTCGCTCAAGTCGCCGCCGATGGCGCCCGAATCCGCCGCCACGGCGCGGTAGCGCAGGCCGAAGCGGTCGAAGATGCGGCGATAGGCCTGCGCCATCACCTGGTAGCTCGCCTTGGCGCCGGCCTGGTCCCGGTCGAAGCTGTAGGCGTCCTTCATGATGAATTCGCGCCCGCGCATCAGTCCGAAGCGCGGGCGGCGTTCATCGCGGAACTTGGTCTGGATCTGGTAGAGGTTCTTGGGCAGCTGCTTGTAGCTGCGCAGCTCCTGGCGTGCGATGTCAGTGACCACTTCCTCGCTGGTGGGCTGGATCACGAAGTCACGCCCATGGCGGTCGTGAATACGCAGCAATTCGGGGCCCATCTTGTCGAAGCGCCCGGTCTCCTGCCACAGCTCGGCGGGCTGCACCAGGGGCATGGTGCATTCCACTGCACCTGCGCGGTTCATCTCCTCGCGCACGATGGCTTCCACCTTGCGGATCACGCGCAGGCCCATGGGCATGTAGTTGTAAATCCCGGCACCCAACTTCTTGATGAGGCCTGCGCGCATCATGAGTTGGTGACTGACAACCTCGGCGTCGGCAGGCGCCTCTTTCAAGGTGGAAATGAAAAATTGGGAAGCTTTCATCGAACGGGCTTGACAACTGGGGCGGGTGCGCTTGCCGCACGCGAGGTAGCGTGCATAATGACCGCAGTTTTAAAAATTTGGGGTTAGATTATGCTCGACCGGGACGGATTCCGCCCAAATGTCGGCATCATCCTGCTCAACCAGAGAAACCAGGTATTCTGGGGCAAGCGCATACGCACCCATAGCTGGCAGTTCCCTCAAGGCGGCATCGACCGCGGAGAAACCCCCGAGCAGGCCATGTTCCGGGAACTGCACGAAGAGGTAGGACTGCTGCCGCCCCAGGTGCGTGTGATTGCCCGTACGCGGGACTGGTTGCGCTACGAGGTGCCAGACCGGTTCATCCGCCGCGATGCACGCGGACACTACAAGGGTCAGAAACAGATCTGGTACCTGCTGCAATTGCTGGGGCACGATTGGGACCTGAACCTGCGCGCCACCAACCATCCAGAGTTCGATGCCTGGCGCTGGAACGACTACTGGGTTCCGCTGGACGTGGTGGTCGAGTTCAAGCGAGGCGTATATGAGATGGCGCTGACTGAACTGGCGCGTTTTCTGCCGCGCCATGAACAGCGCAACCGCTATTTGCGCAGCGGCATGCGTACGCGCGAGCACGAGAGCAGCGGCCAAGCCTCGCTGCCCCGTACCAGTTCACTGTTGGTCAAGCCCGGTATGGAACTGCCTCCGGGCGCCAGCTTCGACCCTGACCCGCAAAACAGCGTGCCAGCGCCGTTGGAGGCGCTGCCTACCCTGCCCGTCCCCAAGAAACCACTGGACGCCTAGCGTGTGTAAGAAGGCACGCGTCCGCAAGACGCACCCTTCTTAAGCGTCATCGCGCGCCGAGCACCACCATGTTGTCGCGGTGAACCATCTCCGGTTCGGCCGCGTACCCCAGCAGGCGCTCGAACTCTGCGGAAGGCTTGCGGCACAGCAGGCGCGCCTCGGCGCTCGCATAGTTGGCGAGACCGCGGGCGATCTCTGTGCCGCCGGCGTCGCGCACCGCGATCACATCGCCGCGCACGAAGTCGCCCTCCACCGCCACCATGCCGATCGGCAGCAGGCTCTTGCCGTCTTCGCGCAGCTTGGCCGCCGCGCCGGCATCCACCGTCACGGAGCCGCGCAGTTGAAGGTGGTCCACCATCCACTGCTTGCGCGCCTGGTTCTTCTGCGTCTGCGCCACGAGCAACGTGCCGATCGATTCGCCCCGGGCCAGCCGCAGCAGCACGTCCGGCTCCCGCCCCCATGCGATGACGGTGGAAGCACCCGAGCCCGCCGCACGTTTGGCCGCGAGGATCTTGGTGATCATCCCGCCCTTGCCGATGCTGGAGCCCGCGCCGCCGGCCATCGCCTCCAGCGCCGCATCGCCAGCCTGTGCCTCGTGGACGAACTGCGCCTGCGGGTCGCGCCGCGGATCGGCCGTGTACAGCCCCTTCTGGTCGGTCAGGATCACCAGCGCGTCGGCTTCGACGAGGTTGGCGACGAGGGCCCCCAGAGTGTCGTTGTCACCGAACTTGATCTCGTCGGTGACTACGGTGTCGTTCTCATTGATCACCGGCACCACGCCCAGGCGCAGCAGCGTCAGCAGGGTGGAGCGGGCATTCAGGTAGCGCTCGCGGTCCGCCAAGTCGGCATGGGTCAGCAGCACCTGCGCACTGCCCATGGAGTGCTCGCGCAGCTTGGTCTCGTACATCTGCGCCAGCCCCATCTGTCCCACGGCGGCAGCGGCCTGCAGTTCGTGGATCTCGCCGGGGCGGCTGCTCCAGCCCAGGCGCTTCATGCCTTCGGCGATCGCTCCGCTGGAGACCATGATGACCTCGCGCGGCTCGCCCCCCTGCCCCCGCACCAGCGCTGCCAGTTGGCGGCACCACTCCCCAATGGCCACCTCGTCCAGCCCCCGTCCCTCATTCGTGACGAGACTGGACCCTACCTTGACCACGATGCGACGCGCGTCGCGCAATACACTGGACACCATTTTTATAAGAAATCAGGCCCTAGCGCTTGCCAGGCAAGCGCCAACAGCTATAAATTAAATAGCAATCCTCGCATCACCCACGCGGTGGCTCACCAGCGAAGCGCGGGTCCACCTCAGCCGGCGCATTCTGCGCCAACTGCTGGGCGTGCACGTGCTGGAAGATGGACTGCACCAGGGGCTCGCAGCCTTCGCGCGTCAGCGCGGAGATTTCGAACACGGGGCCCTTCCATTTGAAGCGTTTCACGAAGTCCTTCACCCGCGCAGCGCGCTCTTCGGATGGCACCATGTCCAGCTTGTTGAGCACCAGCCAGCGCGGCTTCTCGTACAGCTGGGTGTCGTATTTCTTGAGCTCGGCCACGATGGCCTTGGCCTGCGCCACGGGATCGACGGATTCGTCGAACGGCGCCATGTCCACCACGTGCAGCAGCAGCCGCGTGCGCTGCAGGTGGCGCAGGAACTGGTGGCCCAGGCCCGCGCCCTCGGATGCGCCCTCGATCAGGCCGGGGATGTCGGCCACCACGAAGCTCTGCTCCGGCCCCACGCGCACCACGCCCAGGTTGGGGTGCAGCGTGGTGAACGGATAGTCGGCGATTTTCGGGCGCGCGTTGGAGACCGCGGCGATGAAGGTGGATTTGCCGGCATTGGGCATGCCCAGCAGCCCCACGTCCGCCAGCACCTTGAGCTCCAGCTTCAGGCTCTTGCGCTCCCCGGGCCAGCCCGGCGTCTTCTGGCGCGGCGCGCGGTTGATGGCGCTCTTGAAGCGCAGGTTGCCGAAGCCGCCGTCCCCGCCCTTGGCGATCGTGACCACCTCGCCCGGCGTGAGCAGCTCGTACAGCAGCTCGCCGGTATCCGCGTCGCTGATGATGGTGCCCACGGGCATCTTGAGCGTGATGTCGGCGCCTGCCGCGCCGAACATGTCGGAGCCCATGCCGTGCTCGCCACGCTTGGCCTCGTGCCGGCGTGAATAGCGGAAGTCGACCAGGGTGTTGAGATTGGGGTCGGCCACGGCGAACACGTGGCCGCCACGCCCGCCGTCGCCGCCGTTGGGCCCCCCGAACTCCTTGTACTTCTCGTGCCTGAACGAGACACAGCCGTTGCCGCCGTCACCTGCGGCAACGTCGATAAAGGCTTCGTCGACGAACTTCATGGGTATCCAGTTTACAAAAAGCGCACCTGGGCGCTGGAGGGTGCGCAAAAGGGTGCCATCACGCATGCGCGCGGCTGCGCCAGGCGCTGAAAACAACAAAGCCCCGACGGGTCGGGGCTTTGTTGTCGCTTCAGCGGCGAAGGGCCTTAAGCAGGCGTCACGCTGACCGTGTGCTTGGACAACGCGCCCTTCGTGCCGAAGGAAACATGGCCATCCACCAGGGCGAACAGCGTGTGGTCCTTGCCCACGCCGACGTTCACGCCGGGGTGGATGCGCGTGCCGCGCTGGCGCACGATGATGGAGCCGGCGCTGATCAGCTCACCACCGTAAGCCTTCACGCCCAGCATCTTGGGCTTGGAATCGCGCCCGTTTCGCGTAGAGCCGCCGCCTTTTTTCTGTGCCATGAGATCAGCTCCCTGATTTAAGCGGCGATCGCCTGGATCTGCAGCTCGGTGAACTGCTGGCGATGGCCTTGACGTTTCTGATAGTGCTTGCGACGGCGCAGCTTGAAGATGCGCACCTTGTCGTGCTTGCCGTGGGCCACGACCGTAGCCTTCACCGTTGCGCCGGACACCAGGGGCGTGCCGACCTTGAGTTCAGCGCCGTTGCCGACTGCCAGAACCTGGTCGATCACGATCTCCTGGCCTACTTCCGCAGCAATCTGTTCTACCTTGATTTTTTCGCCAGCGGCAACGCGATACTGCTTGCCGCCGGTTTTTATGACCGCGTACATGTAAACCTCGAATCTGAAATTGGAGTTCTGCGGACGGATTTCCACAGAACCGAAGATTCTATCACAAGCACCCGAAACCGATCCAGGCAACGCGACACAGCGCCCCAGGGGTCCCCAGGCCCCTGGGGCGCTTCCTATAATTGCCGCTTCACTTCACCACCACCGATCACCTTGGCCGCCAACTCCCCAGCACCGCCGCCACCCTCGCCCTGATTGCCGACGACATGCGGGAGGTGGACAAGGTCATTGCAGCGCGGCTGCAATCGTCCGTCCCGCTTGTGGGCAGCGTGGCCCAGTACATCATCTCGGCGGGCGGCAAGCGCCTGCGCCCGGCGCTGCTGCTGCTGACCTGCGGCGCGCTCGAATACAAGGGGGAGCAGCGATTCAACCTCGCGGCGGTAGTGGAATTCATCCACACGGCCACCCTGCTGCACGACGACGTGGTGGACGAATCCACCCTGCGCCGCGGCCGGCCCACCGCCAACGAGACCTTCGGCAACCCGGCGAGCGTGCTGGTGGGCGACTTCCTGCACACACGCTCCTTCCAGATGATGGTGGAGGCAGGCAGCATGCGCATCCTGCAAGTGCTGGCCGACGCGACCAACGTGATCGCCGAGGGGGAAGTCCAACAGCTCATGAACACCCATGACGCGTCCCTGGACGAGGCCGGATACCTCCACGTCATCCGCTCCAAGACCGCCAAGCTGTTCGAGGCCAGCGCCCGGCTCGCCGCCATCCTGGCCGGCAGCACGCCCGACATCGAACAGGCCTGCGCCGACTACGGCCAGGCGCTGGGCACGGCCTTCCAGGTCATCGACGACGTGCTGGACTACGACGGCGACGCGCAGGAGATGGGCAAGAACCTCGGCGACGATCTGCGCGAGGGCAAGGTCACGCTCCCCCTCATCATCGCCATGCAGCGCGGCAGCCAGGCGCAGCGCGAGTTGCTGCGCAACGTCATCGAAACAGGCAGCGCCGACGAACTCCAGCCCGTCATCGCCATCATCCGCGAGACAGGCGCCCTGACCGCCACCCGCGACGCGGCCGCCGCTCAGGCCCGGCTGGCGATGGATGCCGCCGCCAAGCTTCCCGCCAATCCATACACCAAAGGTTTGCTACAATTAGCGGCTCAGCTACTTGAACGCCGGACTTGAATTCCGGGCGGTTCGGGGACGCGATCGGGGTGTAGCTTAGCCTGGTAGAGCGCTACGTTCGGGACGTAGAGGCCGGAGGTTCGAATCCTCTCACCCCGACCAGTTATTTTCATGCCCAAGCCCTGCATCGCGGGGCTTTTTTGCATCTGGACGCCGCGCGGGTGCCAAGGAACCGCATATCTTTAATGCGGTTGCCCTCGCAGAGCCCATGCTGCCCTTGAGCCGCCGGCTGGGGCAAATGTCACTCACACAACGCTTGCGCCATTAAGCCTGTACACACCTTGGGCGATCGGCGATGATTGAAGAGTTTCCCTTCCTTCCATAAGAATCCGCTAGTTACATGGCTGCTATCGACACACAGAAAGAAGCTCAACCCATTGCCTTACCCGGACTGGCGCGCGCGTTGATGTCTGTGGGCAAATTGGATCAAAAAGCGGCGGAAGAGATTTACAAAAAGTCACAAAATAGCCGCAGTAGCTTTATTGCAGAGCTCACGGAATCGAAAATCATCACGCCAAGTGATCTGGCCCATACGGTATCCACCGTATTTGGTGCCCCCTTGCTAGATGTCGATGCGATCGACCGGCAGCGCATCCCCAAAGATCTGTTGGACGTCAAACTGTGCCAGTCCTACAAAGTCATCGCTCTCAGTAAGCGCAATAACCGGCTCATCGTCGCCACCGCGGATCCGACATTTCAAGAGGCCGCAGAAAAGATCAAGTTCACCACACAAATGGGGGTGGACTGGATCATCGCGGAATATGACAAGCTGCTCCGCTTGATTGAGGCGAGCACGAAGAGCGGTACAGAAACGCTCGACGGCATCAACAGCAGTAATGATTTTGAGTTCGGCGATATTCCCGTTGATGAAGCTCCGGACGAGGATGCCGACAATCCCGCGGAAGTCGAGGATGCTCCCGTTGTCAAATTTCTGCACAAGATGCTGCTGGATGCTTTCAATATGCGTGCATCCGATCTGCATTTTGAGCCCTATGAGCACCATTACCGTGTCCGCTTCCGCATAGATGGCGAATTGCGTGAAATCGCATCGCCGCCTATTGCCATCAAGGAGAAGCTGGCCTCGCGCATCAAGGTGATCTCCCGCCTGGATATTTCGGAAAAACGCGTGCCCCAGGATGGCCGCATGAAGCTCAAGGTTGGGCCGGACCGGGTTATCGATTTCCGCGTCAGCACCCTGCCTACGCTCTTTGGCGAGAAGATCGTGATCCGTATTCTCGATCCGAGCAGCGCCAAGCTGGGTATTGACGCACTGGGATATGAGCCCGAGGAAAAGGAGCGTTTGCTGCAGGCCATCAACCGCCCTTATGGAATGATCCTGGTGACCGGACCCACGGGCTCCGGGAAGACCGTGTCGCTCTACACATGTCTCAATTTGTTGAACAAGCCCGGCGTCAATATTGCGACCGCTGAGGACCCCTCGGAAATCAATCTCCCGGGCGTGAACCAAGTCAACGTCAATGAGAAAGCCGGCCTCACGTTTGCCGTCGCGCTCAAGTCATTCCTTCGCCAAGATCCGGACATCATCATGGTGGGTGAAATCCGGGATCTGGAAACGGCAGACATTTCAATCAAAGCCGCGCAGACGGGTCACTTGGTGCTCTCTACCCTGCACACCAATGACGCTCCCACGACATTGACGCGCATGCGCAATATGGGCATCGCGCCCTTCAATATCGCATCCAGCGTGATTCTTATTACGGCGCAGCGACTGGCGCGTCGCTTGTGCCCCAATTGCAAGGCGCCCGTGGACATTCCGCATGAGACGCTGCTGGAGGCCGGCTACCGGGACGAGGAGATCGACGGCTCATGGGTTACCTACCGACCGGTGGGCTGCTCCGCCTGCAATAACGGATACAAGGGGCGCGTGGGCATTTACCAGGTCATGCCGGTGTCCGAAGAAATCCAGCGCATCATCCTGCGCGATGGAAGCGCGCTGGAAATTGCCGAACAGGCACGCCTGGAGGGCGTCCGTTCTCTGCGTGAATCCGGGCTTCACAAGGCAAAAATGGGATTGACCTCCTTGGAAGAGGTCTTGGCTGTCACCAACGAATAAACAAATCGAGAGAGAAAACAATGGCGACCGTTGCATCGAGGGGCATCAAGGACTTTGTCTTCGAGTGGGAGGGCAAGGATCGTAGCGGCAAGATCGTGCGCGGCGAAGTACGCGCTGCGGGAGAGAATCAGGTCAAGGCGACGCTGCGGCGGCAGGGCGTTCTGCCAACCAAGATCAAGAAGCGCCGGATGAGCGCGGGCAAAAAGATCAAGCCCAAAGACATCGCGCTGTTCACGCGCCAGATGGCCACGATGATGAAGGCCGGTGTTCCACTGCTTCAGGCATTTGATATCGTGGGCCGGGGTAATACCAATCCCAGTGTGACCAAGCTGCTCAACGATATCCGCGGAGATGTGGAGACAGGAACGTCCCTGAATGCCGCATTCCGTAAATATCCGATGTACTTCGACAGCCTTTACTGCAACCTCGTAGAGGCCGGCGAAGCCGCCGGTATTCTGGAGGCGTTGCTCGACCGGCTGGCCCTGTACATGGAGAAGACCGAGGCCATCAAATCCAAGATCCGGTCGGCGCTGATGTACCCGATCTCGGTGATCATCGTTGCGTTTGTCGTGGTGACGATCATCATGATTTTCGTGATTCCCGCGTTCAAAGAGGTTTTCACTTCCTTCGGCGCCGACCTGCCCGCTCCTACCCTTTTCGTGATGGCCATCAGCGAATTCTTCGTGGCTTACTGGTGGCTGATATTCGGCGTCATCGGCGGGGGGTTCTACTTCTTCATGCAGGCCTGGAAGCGCAGCGAGAAAATGCAGCGTTTCATGGACCGTTTCCTGTTGAAAATGCCCATCTTCGGTGCATTGATCGACAAGTCCTGCGTTGCCCGTTGGACCCGCACCCTGTCGACCATGTTCGCTGCCGGTGTGCCATTGGTGGAGGCACTGGACTCGGTGGCCGGTGCCTCGGGCAACTCGGTCTACGCCATCGCGACGGAGAAAATTCAGCAGGAAGTCTCCACAGGTACCAGCCTGACGGCCGCCATGGGGAATGCCAACGTATTCCCCTCCATGGTGCTGCAGATGTGTGCGATCGGCGAGGAATCCGGCTCCATCGATCACATGCTGGGCAAGGCTGCCGATTTTTACGAAGCTGAAGTGGATGAAATGGTGGCCGGCCTGTCCAGCCTGATGGAGCCCATCATCATCGTGTTCCTGGGCACGCTGATCGGTGGCATCGTGGTGTCGATGTACCTTCCGATCTTCAAGCTCGGGCAAGTGGTTTGATGTCAGGCTCGCTAACAGTGGACGCCGTGCTGGTGGGCGTCCTGGGGATGCTGATCGGAAGCTTTCTCAACGTCGTGATCCATCGCCTTCCGCGCATGATGGAGCGGCAATGGGCCGCAGAATGCCGGCAGTACGGGCAGGATGCAGGGCTGCTTTCCACGGCGGCGCTTCCTGAGGCCGACAACGAGCCCCTCAGCCTGTCCAAGCCGCGTTCACGCTGCCCCTCCTGCGGCCACGCGATCCGCTGGTACGAAAACATTCCGGTCCTGAGCTATTTAGCCCTGCGAGGCCGGTGCGCAGGTTGCAGCACGCGCATCAGCCACCGGTATCCGCTGGTAGAGCTGGCGACGGGTGCCTTGTTCTATGCATGCGCGCTCCGCTGGGGCTGGAGCCTCACGACCGCCGCATGGTGCGGTTTCTCGGCCGCGCTGGTCACGCTGGCTTGCATCGACTGGGACACCACGCTTCTACCCGACGACATCACGTTGCCGTTGCTGTGGGCGGGCCTGCTTGCGGCCGTCTTGCGCTGGATTGAAGTGCAGCCCGTGGATGCCGTCATCGGCGCCGCAGCGGGCTACCTGTCCCTCTGGTCCGTGTACTGGGGGTTCAAGCTGGCCACAGGCAAGGAGGGCATGGGCTATGGCGACTTCAAACTGTTCGCTGCCCTGGGCGCCTGGTTTGGCTGGCAGGCGCTCGTGCCGATCATTCTGCTGGCCTCTGTCATCGGCGCCATCGTCGGCATCGCCATGAAGCTGGCCAGCACCCTGCGCGAAGGCAAGTACGTTCCCTTCGGCCCGTTCCTGGTGGGAGGAGGCATGGCCGCCATGCTATGGGGCCCCGGGCGCATCATGCAGGCCGTCTTTTCCGTGCTGGGGCTCTAAGGTGGGCTCTCGGCAGGCCGGTCCCCGCTCGGTGAAACTGGGCGTGACGGGCGGCATCGGCAGCGGCAAAAGCACGGTGGCCGGCATGTTGCGACAGAACGGCGCGGCACTGATCGACGCCGATGCCATCGCCCGCTCGGTGACCGAGGCGGAAGGCGCCGCCATCGCGGCCCTGCGCGACGAGTTCGGGCCCGACTACATCACCGACGGCGCGCTGGACCGGGCACGCATGCGCACCCTCGTTTTCAGCGATCCCACGGCGAAGCAGCGCCTGGAAGCCATCGTTCACCCCTTCGTGGGACGCGAGATCGCACACGCTGCAGCACAGGCGCACCGCGCGGGCCACGCACTCATCGTGTTCGACATTCCGCTGCTGACGGAGTCGCCCCGTTGGGCCCGGCAGCTGGACGCCGTCCTGGTCGTGGACTGCCGGGAGGAGACGCAGATCCAGCGTGTGCAGATGCGCAGCGGTCTGACCGCCGATGCCGTGCGCGCCATCATGGCCACACAGAGCCCACGCGCCACGCGCCGCGCGGCCGCCGACCTGGTGATCTACAACGACGGGTTGGCGCTGTCAGATTTGCAAACAAAGGCACGCGAGATCGCCGTATTCTTCGGGCTATGATGTGTTCGCACCGGCGTGGTGTGCAATGGTCTGTCGCAGTGCAGCGCTCGCACCCCGCCCCACACCGTGCGCACTCAGGAACCCCGTAGCGTGATCCTTTACGAATACCCTTTCAACGAACGCCTGAGAACCTATCTGCGGCTTGAGCAGCTGTTTCGCCGGCTGGGCGAGCTCATCGCGCGCCCGCATCCCCTGGACCATCACTATGCCCTCGTGACCATGTTCGAGGTCATGGACGTGGCGGCCCGCGCAGATCTCAAAGCCGACGTGCTCAAGGATCTGGAAAAGCACAAGCACCAGCTGGATGCCTATCGCGGCAACCCCTCCATCTCCGAGGAAGCCCTGGACGGCGTGATCGCCCAGCTCGACCAGTGCTTTGCCGCACTCAACGCGCAAACCGGCAAGGCCGGCCAGGCGTTGACCGAGAACGATTGGCTCATGAGCATTCGCAGCCGCGTGGGCATCCCCGGGGGCACCTGCGGCTTTGATCTGCCCGCCTACTACGCGTGGCAGCACCGTCTGCCCCAGGACCGCCAGCACGACCTGCACCACTGGGCCGCCACGCTGGGGCCGTTGGCAGAGTCCGTCTACGTGCTGCTGCGCCTGCTGCGTGATTCGGGGCTGCCGCAGAAAGTGGCGGCCGAGCGCGGGCAGTTCCAGCAGAACCTGCCCCAGGGCCGCACCTTCCAGCTGCTGCGCATGGCGATCGACCCCGCACTGCAACTCATCCCGGAGATCAGCGGCAACCGCCTCATCGTTTCGGTGCGGCTGATGCGCCAGGAAGAAGGCGGCCGCCTGGTTCCCAGCACCGAGGACGCGGCATTTGAACTGACCCTGTGCGCCTGACACGACATGACCGGCACACCCTCCCGCTCCGACACACCTGCGCCCCAAGGCAAGCGAGTGCCTTGCCCGACCTGCGGCGGCCCGAGCCTGTACAGCCCGGCCAACCGCTTCCGCCCGTTTTGCAGTGAACGCTGCAAGCAGATCGATCTGGGGGCCTGGGCAGCCGAAGATTTCCGCATGCCGGCCGAGGCGCCGCCGGAGGATGCGGAGTTCGGCGATCCCAAGCGCCAGCCGTGATATTTGAAGAAAAGGCTGCTAGCGCTTATCCAGCAAGCGCAAGCAGCTATGTATTTTGAAGCAATGTCTCACGCCAGCAGCGAAGCGTCGAAGACCTCGCCACGCTCCTCGGCCAGCCACTGCAGCACGGGATAGGCGCCCGGCAACACCGGCTTGACCTGCAGCGGCCAGTGCTGCCAGGCCATGGTTTGGCCCTCGCGCATTTCGAACGCACCGCTCCATTCCCGCACCTTGCACCAGTGCAGGCGCACGAGGGCATGCGGGTAGTCATGCTCGGTCACCTTCCAGGCCTCCACCGGGCCGATGGTCACGCCCAGTTCCTCGATGAGTTCGCGGCGCAGCGCCTGCTCCACGGTTTCCCCGGCTTCGATCTTGCCGCCCGGGAACTCCCAGTAGCCCGCATAGGGCTTGCCCGGGGGGCGAGTGGACAGCAGCATCGCCCCGTCCTCTCGCAGCAGAATGCCCACGGCGACCTCGGTGTGCTTGCGCTGTGGCGTGCTGGTCGATTCGCTCATGCGCCCTCGCCCTCCCGCCCTGCGAAATCCCGGGCAAATTGATAGGCCACGCGGCCGCTGCGCGAGCCGCGCTCGAGCGCCCACACCAGCGCCTGCGGGCGCGCGGCCTCGATGGCCTGGGCGGGTACGCCCAGCGCAGCCAGCCACTGCGCCACGATGGCCAGGTACTCGTCCTGGCTGAACGGGTAGAAGCTCACCCACAGGCCGAAGCGCTCGGACAGGGAGATTTTTTCCTCCACCGCCTCGCCCGGATGGACCTCGCCATCGTCGGTGTGGGTGTAGCCCAGGTTCTCCTTCATGTATTCAGGGAGCAGGTGGCGCCGGTTGCTGGTGGCATACACCAGCACATTGGGCGTGGCCGCGGCGACCGAGCCGTCCAGGATCGACTTGAGGGCCTTGTACCCGGCCTCTCCATCCTCAAAGCTCAGGTCATCGCAGTAAACGATGAACTTCTCGGGCCGGCCGGAGACCACGTCCACAATGTCGGGCAGATCCGTCAGGTCCGCCTTGTCCACCTCAATCAGACGCAGGCCCTGGGGTGCATAGCTGTTCAGGCATGCCTTGATGAGCGAGGACTTGCCCGTGCCGCGCGCACCGGTCAGCAGCACGTTGTTGGCGGGCTTGCCTTCGACGAACTGCTGGGTGTTGCGCTGGATCTTTTCTTTCTGCGCATCGATCTCCTTGAGATCGGACAGCTGCATGGCGGCCACATGGCGCACCGGCTCCAGCACACCATGGCCGCCGCTGCGTTTGCGGTAACGCCAGGCGATGGAGGCCGCCCAGTCCGGCGCCGACAATGGCTGCGGCAAGACCGCCTCGATACGGGAGATGAGCTGCTCCGCACGTGCGATCAGCTGGTCGAATTTATCAGTCATTTTCGTCTCTAGCGCTTATCTAACAAGCGCTGACAGCTATCAAAAGGGAAGCATTCAAGAGCGGTAGTCCGCGTTGATGGTCACGTAGTCGTGGCTCAGGTCGCAGGTCCACACCGTGTCCACCGCCGTACCGCGGCCCAGCACCACGCGCACGGTGATCTCGCTTTGCTTCATCACGCGCTGGCCGTCTTCCTCGCGGTAGGCCGGATTGCGCCCGCCCTGCACGGCCACATGCACGTCGTCCAGGAACAGGTCGATCTTGGTCTGGTCCAAGTCCGCAATGCCTGCGTAGCCCACGGCCGCCAGGATGCGGCCCAGGTTCGGGTCGCTGGCAAAGAAGGCCGTCTTGACCAGCGGCGAATGCGCGATGGCATAGGCCACCTGCCGGCACTCTTCGCCCGTCTGGCCGCCCTCCACGCGCACCGTGATGAACTTGGTCGCACCCTCTCCATCGCGCACGATGGCCTGTGCCAGCTTTTGCGCCACTTCCAGCAACGCGGCCTTGAGCACACGGCCCTCGGCGCTGTCGAGCGAGGTGATGGGTGCGTGCCGCGCCTTGTGCGTGGCCATCAGCACGAACGAGTCGTTGGTGCTGGTGTCGCCGTCGATGGTCACGCGGTTGAAGGACTGGTCCGCCAGCTCGCGCACGAGCGGGCGCAGCAACTCGGGCGCGATGCAGGCATCCGTGGCCAGGAAGCCCAACATGGTCGCCATGTTGGGGCGGATCATGCCCGCGCCCTTGGAGATGCCGGTAATGGTCACTGTTGCACCGCCCAACTGCACCTGCGTGCTGAACGCCTTGGGCAGCGTGTCGGTGGTCATGATGCCTTCGGCCGCGCGCGCCCAGTGGCCGGGCTGTGCATCGGCCAGCGCGGCGGGCAGCGCGGCTGCAATGCGCTCGTGCGGCAGCGGCTCCATGATGACGCCGGTGGAAAACGGCAGCACCTGGCTGGCCGCCAGACCCAGGTGGCCGGCCAGTGCCTCGCAGGTGGCGCGCGCACGCGCGAGGCCGTCCGCGCCCGTACCGGCGTTGGCGTTGCCCGTGTTCACCACCATGGCGCGAATCGCCTGGCCGCCGTCCAGGTGCTCACGGCACACCTGTACCGGCGCGGCGCAGAAACGGTTCTGCGTGAACACGCCCGCGACGGTGGTGCCTTCGTCCAGCAGGAACACGGTCAGGTCTTTGCGCTGCGCCTTGCGCACACCGGCTTCGGTCACGCCGATGCGCACACCGGCCACGGGGTGCAAATCCGATGCAAGAGGAGCGGAGAGATTCACGGGCATGCGTCGTATTCCTTCAGAAAGAGACGTCGGGGAAACAGGAGAAAAGGCACTGCCAAAGTGCGAACACGGGCCGCAGCCCGTGTTCTTCATTGTGCCGGCATCACGCCAGCTTGCCGTGGCACTGCTTGTACTTTTTGCCGCTGCCGCAGGGGCAGGGGTCGTTGCGGCCCACGCGCACGCCGGCGGCGGCAGGCTGCGCGGCGGTGGCGGCATCGGCCACCGTCTCCACTTCGCCGGTCTCGGTGGGCGAGCTGTAGGTAACGTTGCTGATGCCCTCACCCCGGTCTTCCATGGCCTGCGTGGCCTCGTCCAGCTGGGCGCTGGATTGCACCTGCACGGTCATCATGAGGCGCGTGACTTCGTTCTTGACCTGGTCGATCAGCTGGCGGAAGAGCTCGAACGCCTCGCGCTTGTATTCCTGCTTGGGCTGCTTCTGCGCATAGCCGCGCAGGTGGATGCCCTGGCGCAAATAATCCAGCGCGGAGAGGTGATCGCGCCAGTTGGTGTCGAAGCTCTGCAGCAGCACCATGCGCTCGAACTGCGTGAAGTTCTCCGCACCCACCTGCCCCACCTTGGCCTGGAAGGCCTCGCGGGCGGCCTGCTGCACCTTCTCCAGAATCTCTTCGTCGGTGATGGCGTCCGAGCCTTCCACCTCTTTCTGCAGCGCCAACGACACTTGCCAGTCGCTGGCCAGCGCCTTTTCCAGGCCTGCGAGGTCCCACTGTTCTTCCACGGACTCGGCAGGCACGTACTGGCGCACCACGTCGGCCATGCAATCGTCGCGCATGGCGTCGATCAACACGCCCAGGTCGGGGGCGTCCAGGATCTCGTTGCGCTGCTGGTAGATCACCTTGCGCTGGTCGTTGGCGACGTCGTCGTACTCCAGCAGCTGTTTGCGGATGTCGAAGTTGCGCGCCTCAACCTTGCGCTGCGCCGACTCGATGCTGCGCGTGACGATACCCGCCTCGATCGCTTCGCCGTCGGGCATCTTCAACCGGTCCATGATGGCCTTGACGCGGTCGCCCGCGAAGATGCGCATCAATTGGTCATCCAGACTCAGATAGAAGCGCGAAGAGCCCGGATCGCCCTGACGGCCCGAGCGGCCGCGCAGCTGGTTGTCGATACGGCGGGATTCATGGCGCTCGGTCGCGATGATGCGCAGGCCGCCGAGTGCCGTCACCTTCTCGTGGTCGAGCTTCCACTGCGCGCGCAGTTCCTGCACACGCGCGGCTCGCTCGGCTTCTGACAGCGACTCATCGGCCTCCAGCGCGGCGATCGCCTTTTCCACGTTGCCGCCCAGAACGATGTCGGTACCGCGGCCCGCCATATTGGTGGCGATGGTGATCATGCCGGGGCGTCCCGCCTGGGCCACGATATCGGCCTCGCGCGCGTGCTGCTTGGCGTTGAGTACCTGGTGCGGCAGGCCTGCCTTGTTCAGCAACTCGGCGATGATTTCCGAGTTCTCGATGGAAGTGGTACCCACCAGCACCGGCTGGCCACGCTCGTGGCATTCGCGGATGTCGGCAATCGCGGCCTCGTACTTCTCGCGCGTCGTCTTGTACACGCGGTCGAGCTGGTCGTCGCGCTTGCTGGGCCGGTTGGGCGGGATCACCACGGTTTCCAGGCCGTAGATTTCCTGGAACTCATAGGCCTCGGTATCGGCCGTACCGGTCATGCCCGAGAGCTTGTTATAGAGGCGGAAGTAGTTCTGGAAGGTGATGGAGGCCAGCGTCTGGTTCTCGGCCTGGATGTTCACGCCTTCCTTGGCTTCGACGGCCTGGTGCAGGCCTTCGCTCCAGCGGCGGCCGGCCATCAGGCGGCCCGTGAACTCGTCCACGATCACGATCTCGCCGTTCTGCACGACGTAGTGCTGGTCGCGGTGGTAGAGATGGTTGGCGCGCAGCGCCGCGTACAAATGATGCACCAGCGTGATGTTGGCCGGATCGTAGAGCGACGCCCCTTCCGGAATCAGACCCTGGCTGGCCAGGATGCGCTCTGCATTCTCGTGGCCCTGCTCCGTCAGGAACACCTGGTGCGTCTTTTCGTCGAGGGTGAAATCCCCCGGTTTGGTCACGCCCTCGCCCGTACGCGGGTCGGCCTCACCCTCCTGGCGCACCAGCAGGGGCACCACCTTGTTCATGGCCACATACAGCGCCGTGTGGTCCTCTGCCTGGCCGCTGATGATCAGGGGGGTACGCGCCTCATCGATCAGGATGGAGTCCACCTCATCGACGATGGCGTAGTTGAGGCCGCGCTGCACGCGCTCGCGCGCGTCGTACACCATGTTGTCGCGCAGGTAGTCGAACCCGTACTCGTTGTTCGTTCCGTAGGTGATGTCCGCCTGGTAGGCGGCCTGCTTTTCTTCGCGGGGCATTTGAGGCAGGTTGATACCCACCGTGAGGCCCAGGAAGTTGTACAGCCGCCCCATCCATTGCGCGTCACGGCCCGCAAGATAGTCGTTCACTGTCACCACGTGCACGCCCTGGCCCGACAGGGCGTTCAGGTAAACGGGCAGTGTGGCCGTCAGCGTCTTGCCCTCGCCCGTGCGCATCTCAGCGATCTTGCCGTAATGCAGCGCCATGCCACCCACCAGCTGCACGTCGAAGTGGCGCATTTTCATGATGCGCTTGGAACCCTCGCGCACCACGGCAAAGGCTTCGGGTAGCAGAGCGTCCAACGATTCGCCCTGTGCAATGCGATCCTTGAATTCCTGCGTCTTGCCCCGCAGCGCCTCGTCACTCAGCTTCTCATAGTCGGGCTCCATCGCATTGATGCGAGCAACCGTCTTGCGATACTGCTTGAGCAGGCGGTCATTGCGACTGCCGAATATTTTGGTGAGGAAGTTGGTGGCCATGCGAACACGACCGCACTACACGCCAACGAGCGGCAGAGCGACCGGAATCCCTGTGATGATGTGAATCCAGATGGAGACCCCCGTCCACCATTGCAAGTGCCTGCAATCCGAGGTGGCGGGCCTGATCGAAAGATTCTACCTGTGCGCCAGGTGCCCCATGGCAGCGCGCCCCGTGGGGGCGTGTGGCATCGGTGCGGGCTCTCCCGCGAAGAGGAATTTCTGCGGATCCTGCGGCACGCCTTGCACCCACACTTCGAAATGCAAATGCGGCCCCGTGGAGCGGCCCGTACTCCCCACTTCCGCGATTTTCTGTCCCCGGCGCACGATGTCTCCCGCCTTCACCAGGGTTTTGGAGGCGTGGGCGTAGCGGGTGACGAGTTGGCTTCCGTGGTCTATCTCCACCATGTTGCCATAGGCGGGGTGGCACTCCTGGGCGATCACCACGCCGCCGGCCGCGGCCACGATGGGCGTGCCGGTTCCGGCCGAGAAGTCCAGCCCGGTATGCAACGCGGACTGGCCGGTAAAAGGATCAATGCGCCAGCCGAACGGCGAACCAACAGCCGTGTCGCGCACAGGAACCTGGGTCGGGATCAAGTGCTTGCGGATGTGCTGATCAAAGAGGCGTGACTCTGCCACCGTCATCAAATCCGTCCGCCGGCCGGTGATGGCGACCAGGTCGTCCAAGGCCGCATTCAGTTCGTCGAGCCCCAGCGAGCGCCCAGCCACCAGCATGCCTCCACGGCCCGGCAGGCTCTGCACCTCGGACGCAGGCAGCCCGGCCAGGCCTCGGACACGCTCACCCAGCGATTCCAGCTGGAGCACACGGGCTTGCATGTCTCCGAGCTTGCGCGCCATCGCATCGATGTTGGCGCGCATGAACCGCTCGCGCTGGGCTTGCTCATCCTGCACAGCCAGTCGTGCCATGGAGCCCACTACGGGCCAGCCCTCGCGCACGCCATGCATCAGCACCCAGTGTTATGCCATCACGGCCATGAACAGCAGTGCCATGAAAATCCCAGCTAGAGCGCAGATCAGTTGCACACCGCTGAGGTGTATGGCGCGGCTTCGCGCGAGCCACGCATCCGTAATAATCACCTGCACGTTTTTCCCTCGTCGCTGGTTGGACCAGTCTCTGTATGAATCGTCGTCACCACGCCATCTCACTCCAGCAAGCCACGCAGGAGTCGCCGACGTTGGCGAAGCTGACCGCGCTCACCCAGGAGTCCAGTGCCCGGCTGAAAGCCATCGAGGGCTTGATACCCCCGATGCTGCGCCCCGCCATTCAGGCAGGGCCGATTGAAGGCGCTTGTTGGTGCCTGCTGGTCCGCAGCAATGCCGCCGCCGCAAAAGTCCGGCAATTGCTGCCCGCATTCGAGGCACATCTGCGCAGTCGGGGATGGGAGGTTAACTCCATACGCCTGAAAGTTCAAACCTGAGCACTCAGGCGAAAGACGCCAGCTATGCCGCAGGCATGGCGTCGTAAAGAAAAGGCCGCACGCAAAAGAAAAGCCGCATGTCCCTGCGAACATGCGGCCTGTGCAATGGTGCCGATTGTCGGATTCGAACTGACGACCTACCGCTTACAAGGCGGGTGCTCTACCAACTGAGCTAAATCGGCGAACTCCAGATTCTAGCGTTCAAAACGCACGGCTCAAATTGATGCACCTTGAAAGATGCCTCATTTGATGCGCTTGAGCGAAGGACGCCCTGCGCCTCCTGTGGGCGGAGGCGGTCGCGGCGCCTCCTCGTGCGCATCGCTCAAAGAGCCGTCAACCGATTGCAACTGAACAGGTCCACGCTCGGAAACCGCGGAGCCAGGGACACCCGGTCCAGCGCCCGAGTCCTCGGATGACACTACAGCAGCGGCCGGCGGCACGGACACTTCTTCTTCCAACGGGAAGGCCATACCCTGTCCGTTTTCACGGGCGTAGATGGCGACGACCCGGCGCACCGGGACCATGATGTCGTGCGGCCTGCCGCCGAAGCGTGCCTTGAACTCGATGAAATCGTTGCCCAGTTGCAGCCCGCTCGTCGCGTCGTAGCTTGCGTTCAGGACAATCTCGCCGTTGTTGACGTACTCACGCGGTACCTGAACGGATTCGTTCACACGCACCACCAGATAGGGCGTGAAGCCGTTGTCCGTGCACCACTCATACAGAGCACGAATGAGATAGGGGCGCGTGGAGGGAAATTCCTGGGGCTTCATCGTACGCAAGCAAAAGAAAAAGGCGCAGCAGCTTACTTGCGCATGACCTTCTCGGAAGGCGTCAGCGCCTCGATATATGCCGGGCGGGAGAAAATGCGCTCGGCATATTTGAGCAATGGTGCAGCGTTCTTGCTCAACTCGATGCCGTAATAGTCCAGGCGCCACAACAAGGGGGCAATGGCCACATCAAGCATGGAAAAACCCTCGCCCAACATGTATTTGTTCTTCAAGAACACCGGAGCGAGCTGCGTCAGCCGGTCGCGGATGTGCGTGCGCGCCTTCTCCAATGCCTTTTCATTCCCCTTCGTGGCGCGCGACTCCAGCGCGTTCACGTGAACGAACAATTCCTTCTCGAAGTTCAGCAGGAACAGGCGCACGCGTGCGCGGTCCACCGGATCACCCGGCATCAGTTGCGGGTGGGGGAAGCGCTCATCAATGTACTCGTTGATGATGTTGGACTCGTACAGGATCAAGTCGCGCTCGACCAGGATGGGAACCTGACCATAGGGATTCATCACGCTGATGTCTTCGGGCTTGTTGTACAGGTCCACATCGCGGATCTCGAAATCCATGCCTTTTTCGAAGAGGACGAAACGACAGCGATGGGAAAAGGGGCAGGTCGTACCCGAATAAAGCACCATCATGGTGAGCAGCTCCTAAAAATCAAAAGAGTGGGTGCCAGGGCACCCACTCTGTACATGCTCGGCAGCGCAGAAATGCGCGGCAAAGAACCTAGCGTTTACTTAACGTCTTTCCAGAAGGCGGCGTTGAGCCTCCATGCGATGAACGTGAACACGCCGAGGAAGATCAACACCCATACGCCAATGCGAACACGTGTATTTTGCGCTGGCTCGCCCATCCACTGCAGATAATTCACGAGATCACCTACAGCTTGGTCGTATTGCAACGGCGTCATGCTGCCTGCAGCAACCTGCTCCCAGCCCTTGAGCACATGCTCGGTCTTGCCGTGGCTTTCACGCTCTTCGAAGATCGGGCGGCGCTCGCCTTGCAGTTGCCACAAGGCATGGGGCATGCCCACATTGGGGAACGCCAGATTATTCCAGCCCGTGGCCTTGGTGTCGTCCCGATAGAAGGTGCGCAGGAAGGTGTAAAGATAGTCGGCACCCGTTCCGCCAGCGCCTGCACGCGAACGTGCAATCACCGTGAGATCAGGCGGGTTGGCGCCGAACCACACCTTGGCCTGCTTGGGATCGATGGCGGACTTCATGGTCTCGCCCACCTTATCGGTCGTGAACAGCAGGTTGTCCTTGATCTGCTGGTCCGTGAGACCGATGTCCTTCAAGCGATTGAAACGCATGAAGGCAGCCGAGTGGCAGTTGAGGCAATAGTTGACGAAGAGCTTCGCACCGTTCTGCAAGGACGCCGTGTCGCTGGTGTTGACAGGCGCCTTGTCCCAGGCCATGCCACCACCGGCGGCATGCGCCCCAGCCACCAGACCCAGAGCTGCAACCAACGTGAGGATGAGTTTTTTCATTGTTGTTGTCTCCAGCTCAGTGCGCAGCAAAAGTCACGCGGTCCGGCACGGGCTTGGGTGTACCCAAGCGGCTCCACCAGGGCATGAGCAGGAAGAAACCAAAGTAGAACAGCGTACCCACTTGCGAAACCCGCTCGCCGATGGGCGATGGCGGTTGCACGCCCAGGTAGGCCAGGATGACGAACACAACCACGAATACTGCGTACAGGTACTTGTGCCAGGTCGGGCGATAGCGGATCGAGCGTGCAGGGCTCTGGTCCAGCCAGGGCAGGAAGAACAGAATGATCACGGCACCACCCATCACCACCACGCCCCAAAACTTGGCATCAATAGCCAGCATGAGGGCGATGGCCACGGCGGCTGCCAGCGCTACGCCACCCTTGATGAGCGCAGGCAAACGGGCCTTGAATACACCGAAGCCCGCACCCAGCACCACACATGCGATCAACACGTACATCATCTCGGTGGTGATGGCGCGCAGCATGGAATAGAAGGGCGTGAAGTACCACACCGGGGCGATGTGGGCAGGCGTCTGCAGCGGATCGGCCGGGATGAAGTTGTTGTACTCCAGGAAGTAGCCACCCAGTTCCGGAGCAAAGAACACCACCGCCGAGAAGATGAACAGGAACACGCCCACGCCCAGGATGTCGTGCACCGTGTAGTAAGGGTGGAAAGGTACGCCGTCCAGCGGGTGGCCATGCTCATCCACCGGCTTGCCGGGGCCCTTGATTTCGATGCCATCAGGGTTGTTGGAGCCCACGTCATGCAGCGCCAGCAAGTGCGCCACCACCAGGCCCAGCAGCACCAGCGGCACAGCGATCACGTGGAAGCTGAAGAAGCGGTTCAGCGTCGCATCGCTCACCACATAGTCGCCACGGATCAGCAGCGCCAGATCGGGGCCGATGAAGGGAATGGCGGAGAACAGGTTCACGATCACCTGTGCGCCCCAGTAGGACATCTGGCCCCAGGGCAGCAGATAGCCCATGAACGCCTCGGCCATCAGCGCCAGGAAGATGGCGCAACCGAAAATCCACACCAGTTCGCGTGGCTTGCGGTAGGAGCCGTACAGCAGGCCGCGGAACATATGCAGGTACACGACCACGAAGAAGGCCGACGCACCGGTCGAGTGCATGTAGCGGATCAGCCAGCCCCACGGCACATCGCGCATGATGTACTCGACAGACTCGAACGCCTTGGCAGCGTCGGGCTTGTAGTGCATCACGAGGAAGATGCCGGTGACGATCTGGATCACCAGTACCAGCAGGGCCAGCGAGCCGAAGATGTACCAGAAGTTGAAGTTCTTCGGAGCGTAGTACTCCGACATGTGCACCTTGTAGGCATCGAAAGCCGTGGGGAAACGGTTTTCCAGCCAGTTGGTGACCTTCACGCCCGCGGACGCGTTGGGCGAGACTTCCTTGAATTCGCGATAAGCAGCCATTTGTCAGTGCCTCCCTCAGGCCTTCTTGTCTTCACCGATCAGGAGCTTGGTCTCCGACAGGTACATGTGCGGCGGCACTTCGAGATTGTCAGGCGCAGGCTTGTTCTTGAACACACGGCCCGCCATGTCGAATGTGGAGCCATGGCAAGGGCACAGGAAACCGCCCTTCCAGTCGTCAGGCAGGGAAGGCTGCGGACCCGGCGCGAACTTCTCCGTGGGAGAGCAGCCAAGGTGGGAGCAGATACCCACGGCCACGAGCACCTCGGGTTTGATGGAGCGCCATTCGTTGCGCGCATATTCCGGCGTGAGCTCCGCAGGGTTGCGCGCCGATTTGGGATCGGCAAGCTGCGCATCCAGCTTGGGCAGCTCGGCAAGCTGCTCGGGCGTGCGCTTGACAATCCAAACAGGCTTTCCACGCCATTCCACGGTGATTTTTTCGCCGGGCTTGAGACCCGAGATATCCACCTCGACGGCAGCACCTGCTGCCTTGGCCTTTTCAGACGGTTGGAAAGTGCTCACAAAAGGAACGGCAGTCGCCACGCCGCCCACCGCACCAGCGCAGCCGGACGCAATCAGCCACGTCCGCTTGCTGGAGTCGATCGGAGTTTCACTCATGGGGATCCTCGGTATGCTTCGCTAAGGGGTCAACCGCAAATTGTAGCGGAGTGAAAATGGTTATTCCAACGCTGCTGCTGGACTTAAGCTAGGCAATAGTTCAGTGTTTTCATCTATATCAAAGGAGAAACGAAATGGGCATTGCCAAAGAGTTTCGGGAGTTTGCCGTTAAGGGCAACGTCATTGACCTCGCGGTCGGCGTGATCATCGGTGGTGCCTTCGGCAAGATCGTCGACTCCGTCGTCAGCGACCTCATCATGCCGGTCGTGGGCTTGGTGTTCGGCAAGCTGGACTTCTCCAACCTGTTCATCGTGCTGGGCAGCGTGCCGGAGGGCACGCCCTATACGCTGGAGGCGATTCGCAAAGCGGGCGTGCCGGTACTGGCTTACGGCAATTTCATCACCGTCGCGGTCAATTTCGTGATCCTCGCGTTCATCATCTTCGTGATGGTCAAACAGATCAACCGGCTCAAGCGTGAGACACCCGTCGAGCCGCCCGCCCCGCCCGCCACTCCCGAGGACATCCAGCTGCTGCGCGAGATCCGCGACAGCCTCAAGCGCTGACAGCACGCCAGAAGGCGCGTAAAAAGGCCTACCGCCCTCTCCGGGCGGCGGGCCTTTGGATTTCAGGGAGACGTTCGGGGCCGCGCCAACTGCCGCGCCATGCGCACGGCTTCGATCAGGCTCTCCGCATCCGCCGTCCCCTGCCCCGCGATGTCGAAGGCCGTGCCGTGGTCGGGGCTGGTGCGCACGAGCGGCAACCCGAGCGTGACGTTCACCCCCTTGTCCACGCCCAAGTACTTCACCGGGATCAGGCCCTGGTCGTGGTACATGGCCAGCACCACGTCAAACTCGCCGGCGCGCTGCGGCGTGGAGCGGGCGCGCATGAAAATGGTGTCGGGTGCAAACGGGCCGTGGGCATCGATCCCCTCACTGCGCGCCTGCGTCACGGCCGGCGCGATGATTTCGAGCTCCTCGCGGCCGAACAAGCCCCCCTCGCCCGCATGCGGATTGAGCCCCGCCACGCCAATGCGCGGAGCGCGCCCCAGGCTGCGCGAGAGCGCGGCATGGGTGATCCGCAGCGTCTGCAGCACGCTGTCCTGCGTCACCGCGGTAATGGCATCGCGCAGCGCGACGTGGATACTGACGAGCACGGTGCGCAGCTCGTCATTCGCGAGCATCATGCGCACGGGCATCTGCTGCAAGGACACGCCCGCATGGAGCGCCGACTCGGCTTGCAGCAGTTCCGTGTGACCGGGATGGTGCACGCCCGCGGCCGCGAGCGCCTCCTTGTGCAAAGGCGCCGTCACCAGCGCCGCAACGTCGCCGCGCAATGCAGCACGCGCAGCCCACACCACGCACGCCGCCGCGGCACGCCCGGCTTCGGCGCTCACCCGCCCCCAGGGCGCAGGGGCCACGCCCTCCAATTCCGGCAGTTGCCATACGGGCAGGCAGCGCGGCGGAATGTCGGCCAGGTCGACCGGCGCACGGTGCGCATCCAGCCGCGCCACGGGCAGACTGGGCTGGCCCGGCCGCATGATGCAGGACGCCGCGCGGCGCATGGTCGGCAGGTCTCCCACCACGAAGCAGCCGCGCATCACCTGTGGCGCATCGCGAAACGCCTTGGCCACGATTTCCGGACCGATGCCTGCGGGATCCCCCTGGGTGATGGCAAGCGCGGGAAGTGCATTCATGAATAAGCCTATAGATCAAATAGGGCCCTAGCGCTCTACCATAAAGCGCAAGCAGCTATATTTTTAATAGCAAAAACTCAAGCAGGATTGTCGATATCGATGAAACGGTGCTCCAACCCCAACCGCTGCGCGACATGGGCCGCGAGCGCCGGCGCACCGTAGCGTTCGGTGGCATGGTGGCCGGCTGCGATGAAGGCCACGCCCGTCTCGCGCGCGAGGTGGGTCTGCTGTTCGGAGATCTCGCCGGTAATGAAGGCATCCGCCCCCGCGGCGATGGCGGACTCGAAGAACCCTTGCGCGCCACCCGTGCACCAGGCCACGCGGCGGATGGGGCGCACCTGCTCCGGCGCCACCACCGTGGCCGCACGGCCCAGCGCCGCTTGCACGTGCGCGGCCAGCGCACCCACATCTGCGAAGTCCGCCGGCGCGGCAAAGCCCAGGTCCTGCTCGCCAAAACGCTGGTCGGGCTGCCAGCCCAGCACGCGCCCCAGTTGTGCGTTGTTGCCCCACTGCGCATGCGCGTCCAGTGGCAAGTGGTAGGCAAACAGATTGATGTCGTGTGCCAGCAGGCGCTGCAGGCGCTGCTTCATCCAGCCGGTCACGCGGCCGTCCATGCCCCGCCAGAACAAGCCGTGGTGCACGAAGATGGCGTCGGCCCGCGCGGCAATGGCGGCATCGATCAGCGCGCGGCTGGCCGTGACTCCGCTGACGATGCGCGCGATCTCGCGCCTGCCTTCTACCTGCAGCCCGTTGGGCCCGTAATCCTTGAAGCGTTCGGGCTGCAGTTCGGCATCAAAGGCCGCCAGCAGCGCGTCCCGGTCGGTATGCGAAGGATGAGACATGCGGCAATTGTCCGCGATGTGCCCCTGCGCTGACCCACATCAAACGTGTTTACCCATGCTTCACACTGCTTAAAAAATCCCGCGCAAACGCGCTCCTAGACTGCCTGGCAAACCACCATGACAACCAACAGGGAACTGGGATGAAACGCATCACGTGGGCCTTCTGGGCCTTCTTGCTCGGCCTCACCGCGCTGTGGCTGATGGCCGACACGCTATGGCCCGCGCAGCCGGGCTACTTCGCGCTGCGCACCGTCTGGGTGCAATACAGCGGTGTGCTGGTGATGGGCGCGATGTCGCTCGCCATGCTGCTGGCCGTGCGCCCCGTGTGGCTGGAGCGGCATTTGGACGGGCTGGACAAGATGTACCGTCTGCACAAGTGGCTGGGCATCGCCGCGCTGGCGATCGGCACGGTGCACTGGCTCTGGGCCAAGGGCACCAAATGGGCCGTGGGATGGGGTTGGCTTACCCGGCCGCCGCGCGGGCCGCGCCCGCCTGCCGAGAGCCTGGGCCTTGCAGAGGCCACGCTGCGCGATTGGCGCGGCCTCGCCGAAGGCGTGGGCGAGTGGGCGTTCTACGCAGCGGTACTGCTCATCGTGCTGGCGCTGGTCAAGCGCTTTCCGTACCGGCTGTTCGCCAAGACGCACCAGTTGCTGGCCGTGGCTTACCTGGCGCTGGTCTTCCACACCGTGGTGCTGGTGCAGTGGAGCTACTGGTCGCAGCCGATCGGCTGGCTGCTGGCCCTGCTGGTGGCCGCCGGCACGGTATCAGCCGTGCTGGTACTGACCCGCCGCGTGGGCGGGCGCCGCACCGTTCAGGGTCGCATCGTTTCATTGCAGCCGTATCCCGCGCTGCGCGTGCTGGAAACGCGCATCCGTCTCGACGGCCTCTGGCCGGGGCACCGCGCGGGGCAATTCGCCTTCGTCACCTCCGACCCCAAGGAAGGCGCGCACCCCTACACCATCGCATCGGCGTGGATGCCACAAGACCCGTGCGTCACTTTCATCACCAAGGCCCTCGGCGACCACACCAGCCGCCTGCCCGACCGCCTGCGCGTGGGCGACCACGTGACGGTGGAGGGGCCGTACGGCTGCTTCACATTCGACGACGCGCGTCCACGCCAGATCTGGATCGGCGCCGGCATCGGCATTACGCCGTTCGTCGCACGCATGAAACAACTCGCGCACGGGGGCTCCCACTCCGCCCGGCCCATCGACCTGTTCCACACCACCGCCGACCACGACCCGGTGGCGCTGGACAAGCTGCGTGTCGATGCGCAGGCCGCCGGCGTGCGCCTGCACCTGTTCGTGGATGCACAGGACGGGCGCCTGGACGGCGAGCGTCTGCGAGCGCTGGTGCCCGAATGGCGAAACGCCAGCGTCTGGTTCTGCGGCCCGATACCGTTCGCCTCTGCCCTGCGGGCAGACCTGGCCGCGCACGGCCTGCCCACGCAGGCCTTCCACCAGGAACTGTTCCAGATGCGCTGATGCGACGCGAGGCAGGCCCCTCGCAACGCCAGGCCCGCCACTGCGTCTGCAGGGACTCGCGCCGCGCCGTCCCACGCCCCGAAACCGGGGCACACGCCTACAATTTGCGCTCGCCTTCCAACCGCATCACACCCCATGAAACGCCTCTGGCTCCTGCTCTCCCAATCCGTCACCGTGCTGCTGGCTGCGTACTTCGTGGTGGCCACCCTGCAGCCCGACTGGCTGCAGCGCGGCGCCACACGCAGCGGCGCTGGCATTTCGCTCATCCAGGCGCCCTCCTCCACGTCCGCCCAGCCCGCGGCGGGCAGCTTCAGTGGGGCGGCGCGCAGGGCGGCGCCAGCGGTGGTCAGCATCAACACCAGCAAGGCCGTGCGTCACCCGCGCAGCAACGACCCGTGGTTCCAGTTCTTCTTTGGCGACCAGGGCACCCAGGCGCAAACCGGCCTGGGCAGCGGCGTGATCATCAGCCCCGACGGCTACATCCTCACCAACAACCACGTGGTGGAGGGCGCCGACGAGATCGAGGTGACGCTCACCGACAGCCGGCGCGCGCGCGCCACCATCATCGGGGCCGACCCTGAAACCGACCTGGCCGTGCTGAAGGTGGATCTCGACAAGCTGCCCGTCATCGTGCTGGGCGACTCCGACCAGCTCGCCGTGGGCGATCAGGTGCTGGCCATCGGCAACCCCTTTGGCGTGGGCCAGACGGTCACCAGCGGCATCGTGTCGGCACTGGGTCGCAGCCAACTGGGCATCAACACTTTCGAGAACTTCATTCAGACCGACGCGGCCATCAACCCCGGCAACTCCGGCGGCGCGCTGGTGGACGTGAATGGCAACCTGATGGGCATCAACACCGCCATCTACTCCCGCTCAGGCGGCAGCATGGGCATCGGCTTCGCCATTCCCGTGTCGACGGCCAAGCTGGTGCTGGACGGTATCGTGCGCGACGGGCAGGTCACGCGCGGCTGGATCGGCGTGGAGCCCAACGAACTGTCCCCGGAACTGGCGCAGACCTTTGGCGTGAAGGCCACGGAGGGCGTGATCATCACCGGCGTGCTGCAAGGCGGTCCCGCGGCAGTGGCGGGGGTGCGGCCGGGCGACGTGATCCTGAGCGTGGAGGACAAAGCCACCAACAACGTGTCACAACTGCTCACGGCGGTGGCGTCCCTCAAGCCCGGCTCCGCGGCCAGCTTTGCGCTGCAGCGCGGCGACGCGCGGCTGGAGGTATCGGTCGTGCCGGGCACGCGGCCCCGCGTGCAGCAGCGCCGCTGAACGGCATTGCTATCAAAAAAATAGCTTCCCGCGCTTGTCTACAAAGCGCGGGAAGCTATTCTTGTTTCCACTCCTGAACGGTGCACCACCGGGCGCCGGCGCCCCCCGCAGCGCGGCGGTGGCTCAGCGCACGCTCACGGCGCGGATTCCTGCGGATCTTCGGGTGCCTTGGTATGGCGGATGAACAGCTGCGCCGCCCAGATGCCCAACTCGTAGAGCAGGCACATGGGAATCGCCAGCGCCAGTTGCGACACCACGTCCGGCGGCGTGACGATGGCGGCGATCACGAACGCGACCACGATGAAGTAGCCGCGGAAGCTCTTGAGCTTTTCCACGCTCACGACGTTCAGGCGCGCCAGCACCACCACGGCGATCGGCACCTCAAAGGCCAGGCCGAAGGCGAGGAACATGGTCATCACGAAGCCCAGGTAGGCCTCGATGTCCGGCGCGGCGGTGATGCTCTTGGGTGCAAAACCCTGGATGAAGCTGAACACCTGTCCAAACACGAAGAAGTAGCAGAACGCCACACCGATGAAGAACAGCACCGTGCTGGAAACCACCAGCGGCAGCACCAGGCGCTTCTCGTGCGAATACAGCCCCGGGGCCACGAAGGCCCACACCTGCCACAGCACGAAGGGCAGCGCCACGAGGAATGCCGACATCAGCAGGATCTTGAGCGGCACCATGAAGGGCGAGATCACCGAGGTGGCGATCATGGTCGCCCCTTGCGGCAAGTGGGCCACCAGGGGCGCGGCCAGGAAGTCGTACAGCTGGCCGGGACCGGGATAGAAGAACAGGGCGGCCGCGACGACCCCCACCGCGATCATGGCCTTCACGAGGCGGTCGCGCAGCTCCATCAGGTGCTGCACGAAAGGCTGCTCGGTACCGGCGAGCTCGTCTTCTTGGTTCGGTGTTTCGGACATGGTGGGAGTGAGGGCGGGATCATGGCCCGCGCGGGCTGCGCGGGGCGCAGCCCATCAGGGGATCAATGGAATTTCTGGGGGCGGAACCGTGCCACGCGCGCCGCGCCTGACTGCACCCGCGTGCGCACGCCCGCGCGCGCCTTGTACCACTGGGGCATGGCACCGCGCTTGAGGCGCCAGTTCTTGGCTGGGTGCTTGTACGCCGGGACCACGGTGGACAGGCCTTGGTCCACCCCGTAGGTGCTGCCGGAAGCAGAGGCGTCGCCCAGGCTGTGCTCCATGTCCTTCTGGAAATCGCTGGCGCTGGTGTGGATGGTCTGCTCCACGTCGCGCGCCGCGTTCTCCACGGTGTCTTTCATCTTGCGCAGCTCGTCCAGCTCCATGGAGCGGTTGACCTCCGCCTTGACGTCGGCCACATAACGCTGCGCCTTGCCCAGCAAGGTGCCCACCGTGCGCGCGACGCGCGGCAGCTTCTCGGGGCCGATGACGATGAGGGCCACGGCGCCAATCAGCGCCATCTTGGACAGGCCAATGTCGATCATGAGGAACGCTCAGGCAGGAAAGGCGTAGGCGTTCAGCTCTTGTGCTTGGCTTCGACGTCGATCGTGGTCTTGTCGGCAGCCGCGCTGTTGTTGGTCACCTGGCCCGCGGGCGCACTGGTGGTGGCCGAGTCATCGGTGCTGGCGCCATCCTTCATGCCGTCCTTGAAACCCTTGACCGCGCCGCCCAGGTCGGAGCCGATGTTCTTGAGCTTCTTGGTGCCGAACACCATCACGACGATCAGCAGCACGATGAGCCAGTGCCAAATGGAAAACGAACCCATGAAAATCTCCTAACGAATACGGCCCATTCTAGACGGCGGATATGTCGGGCCCCTCATATCCCTAGCAACTTCACGGCGGCTGCAGGCGTGCCGACTTACCCCTTGAGCCAGGGACGGGGACCGCCGATCACGTGCATGTGCAGGTGGTGGATCTCCTGGCCGCCCTCGGAACCGGTATTTACCACGATGCGGAATCCTCCGTCCGGATAAGGGTTGCAGCCCTGCTCCTGCGCCAGCTTGGGCGCCAGCGTCATCATGTGCCCCAGCAGGTCCGCGTGCTCGGGCGTGACCGCCGCCATGGAGTGCAGATGGACCTTGGGCACCACGAGAAAATGCACCGGCGCCCAGGGGTGGATGTCGTGGAAGGCAAACACCCGCTCGTCCTCGTACACCTTCTTCGAGGGGATCTGGCCGGCGATGATCTTGCAGAAGAGGCAGTTCGGGTCGTGCTGCATGGCGGAGGGCGAAAAGGCGGTCAACAGGCAGTGGAAAGGTCACGCATTGTCGGCGATGTTGACCGTGGTGCGCACGCCCACGTCCGCCCGGTGGGCCTGCAGCCAATCCTGGCCGGCCGCCCTGCCCAGGTCGAACAAGCGGCGCACGAAGGCCAGGTCCGCCCGCAGCTTGCTGGCGGCTCCGAACGGCTCGAGCACCGCGCCACCATCGATGCGGTGCATGCGCACGCTCTTGTAGCGGCGCGCGTCCAGCTTGCCTTCGGCCAGCAGCCGCCGCACGAACTCGATGGCGCGCAGCTCGGACAGCAGGGCGGCGTTGAACGTCACCTCGTTCATGCGCTCCATGATCTCGCTGGCACTGTCGGGCACGCCCTGGTGCTCGATGGGGTTGATCTGCACCAGCAGCACATCGGCGCAGTCGGTCTTGTAGATCAGCGGATGCAGCGCGGGGTTGCCGGAATAGCCACCGTCCCAGTAATGCTCGCCGTCAATCTCCACCGCCTTGAACAGCAGCGGCAGGCAGGCCGAGGCCATGACGGCATCGGCGCTGAGTCGCTTGCCGGTGAAAATCTCCCCGCGCCCCGTGCGCACATTGGTCGCGCACACGAACACCTGCGGCACTGTGGTGGACTGCGGCGCACGCGCAGAAGCCAGGGCCTCGAAGTCCACCTCGCGCTCCAGCACCCTCCGCAGGGGGTTGATGTCCAGCGGATTGGTCTGGTAGGGCGACAGCCAGTGGGACATCATGCCCAGCAGCGGCCCGGCACCGGGCAAGGGGATGCCCCAGGTCAGGCTGCCGAGTGTGCCCACGCCTTCCCACAGCCGCGCCAGCGTGGCGCGCGCCAGTTCGCAGCCGGCGCGGTGCGCCTCCAGCGGGTCTTTGTGTTCCCGCGCGGCCTGGGCGAATCCGTGGGCCAGCGCAACGGCATTCATGGCACCGGCGCTGGTGCCGCTCACGCCGTCGATGAGGAACTGGCCGTCTTCGAGCAACGCATCCAGCACGCCCCAGGTCAGCGCGCCATGCGAGCCGCCGCCCTGCAGCGCGAGGTTGAGCCGCCGCGGCGCGCCCTGCTCAGGCATCGATGGCCTGCCCCTTGTTCATGGCCACCATGCCGCGCACGATGCGGTAGAGGAACCAGATGGAGATCAGGCCCCAGGCGACCCAACCCGGGAAAAAGAAAACCAGCCACAGCGGCGCAGTGACCGCGTACAGCACGCCGGCCCAGATCACGGTGCGCACGCGCCAGGAGAAATGGCTGGCCTGCCAGGTACCCGCGGCATCGCTTTTCTTCACCAGGTCGATCACCAGCGCGACGATGAGGAGTGCGGCGCTAGGCTGCGCGCCCGGCAGCACCGCCGCCACGGCCACGATCAGGTGCAGGATGTAGCTGACCCATCCGACCGTCTTGAGGGATTCGGCCCGCTCGCTGGGCTCCACGTCGACGATATCGTTGTTCATCACGCACCTCCTTCTTCGCTGCTGCGGGCTGCGGCCTTGCGCAGGGCCTTTTCCTCGATGCCGCTGATGCCCTCGCGGCGCTCCAGCTCGGCAATCACGTCGGCGGGGGCAAGCCCGTAATGCGCCAGCGCGATCATCGAGTGGAACCACAGGTCGGCCACCTCGTACACCAGCTTGGCCTTGTCGGCGCCATGGTCCAAGTCCTTGGCCGCCATGACCACCTCGGTCGCCTCCTCGCCCACCTTCTTGAGGAAGGCGTCAGGCCCCTTGTGCAGCAGCCGCGCGACGTAGCTCTTGTCAGGGTCGCCGCCGTTGGCGGGCTTGCGGCTCTCGATGACGCCGGCCAGCCGCGCAAGCGCGTCCTGCGACAGGGGGGCATGGGTATCGGTGCGGGTCATGGCTTCTTATCTGTAGATGGATTCGGGGTCTTTCAAGACCGGATCGACAGCCTGCCACGCGCCATTCTGGAGGGCGTTGAAGAAGCAGCTGTGACGACCCGTGTGGCAGGCAATGCCGGGCTCGTGGCCCAGCTGCGTCACCTTCAGCAGCACCACGTCGCTGTCGCAGTCCAGGCGAATGTCGTGCACCTGCTGCACATGGCCCGACTCCTCGCCCTTGAACCACAGCTTGCCGCGCGAGCGGCTGTAGTACACGGCGCGGCCCAGCTCGGCGGTCTTGGCCAGCGCCTCGCGGTTCATCCAGGCAAACATCAGCACGTCGCCCGTGGCGGCCTCCTGCGCAATCACGGGCACCAGGCCCTGCGCATCCCATTTCACTTGATCAAGCCAGTTCATGGTGTCCATTGTCGGTCATCGGCAGCCACAACGCCGATGTGCGCTGCATTTTTTATAGCTTACAGCGCTTGCTGGAAGCGCGCTACAGGCCTTTTTGGCATCCATTCGCGGCGTCAGAGCCGCACGGGGATGCCGCGCTCGCGCATGCGCTCCTTGGCCTGGCGCACGGTGAACTCGCCGTAGTGGAAGATGCTGGCCGCCAGCACCGCATCCGCGCCGCCCTGCTGCACGCCATCGGCCAGGTGGTCCAGGTTGCCCACGCCGCCCGAGGCGATCACGGGCACGCCCACGGCGTCGCTCACCGCGCGGGTGAGTTGCAGGTCGAACCCGCTCTTGGTGCCGTCGCGGTCCATGCTGGTCAGCAGGATCTCGCCCGCACCGCGGCGCGCCATCTCCACGGCCCACTGCACGGCGTCCAGGCCGGTGTTCTTGCGCCCGCCATGGCTGTAGACATCCCAGCCCTCGCCGCGCTCGGCCACTTCCGCGCCCTGGCGGCGCTTGGCATCGATGGCCACGACGATGCACTGCGCGCCGTACTTGGCCGAGGCCTGGCTGATGACGTCGGGGTTGGCGATCGCGGCGGAGTTGAAGCTGGTCTTGTCCGCGCCCGCATTGAGCAGGCGGCGCACGTCTTCCACGGTGCGCACGCCGCCGCCTACGGTCAAGGGGATGAAGACCTGGCTGGCCACGGCCTCGATGATGGGCAGGATCAGGTCGCGCTCGTCGCTGGTGGCGGTGATGTCCAGGAAGGTGAGCTCGTCGGCGCCCTGCGCGTTGTAGCGCGCGGCGATCTCCACCGGATCGCCCGCGTCGCGCAGCTCGACAAAGTTGACACCCTTGACGACACGGCC
Source organism: Diaphorobacter sp. JS3050 (assembly GCF_013154915.1). Lineage (NCBI taxonomy): Bacteria > Pseudomonadati > Pseudomonadota > Betaproteobacteria > Burkholderiales > Comamonadaceae > Diaphorobacter > Diaphorobacter sp. JS3050. The sequence continues at coordinate 1,024,144 of NZ_CP053553.1, read as the reverse complement.
ACCGGTCACGTCAAGGCAGGGAATGATGCGTTTGGCAAGCATGCGCCAGCACTCCGGCTTTTGAAGAAGAAGGGCCGCAAGATACCATGGGCGGCGCCGTGCTCAGCTATTGAATCAATAGCTTTTCGCGCCCGTCGGATTTGGTTTCCAAACCATTTCCCCCATCAATTCGTTGACTGACAAGCGCGACCAGCTATCAATCAAGGAGCATCACCCAGTCGGCGCGCCTCACCGTCCTGCCAGCGCCAGGCATCCCGGCACATGGCCTGCAGGTCGCGCCGCGCGCGCCAGCCCAGCAGGCGCTCGGCCAGGGCTGGGTCGGCCCAGCAGGCGGCCACATCGCCGGGGCGGCGCGCCACCACCTGGTAGGGCACGGCACGGCCGCTGGCCTGCTCGAAGCCGCGCACCATCTCCAGCACCGACACCGGACGTCCCGTGCCGAGGTTCACCGTGAGCAGCCCCGGATGCGCGCGCAGGTAGCGCAGCGCGGCCACGTGGCCCTCGGCCAGATCGCACACGTGGATGTAGTCGCGCACGCCCGTGCCGTCGGGCGTGGGGTAGTCGCCGCCGTACACGCTCAGCACCTCGCGCTGGCCCGTGGCCACCTGGGCCACGTAGGGCATGAGGTTGTTGGGAATGTCCTGCGGGTCCTCGCCGATCAGCCCGCTCTCGTGCGCGCCCACGGGGTTGAAGTAGCGCAGCCGCGCAATGCGCCACTGGCCGGGCTCGGCGTGGTCCACGTCGGCCAGCACCTGCTCCATCATCAGCTTGCTCCAGCCGTAAGGGTTGGTGGCCGACAGCGGGAAGTCCTCGCGGATGGGCAGGCTCGCCGGATCGCCATACACCGTGGCCGAGGAGGAAAACACCAGCGTGCGCACGCCGGCCGCCTGCATGGCGCGCAGCAGGCTCACCGTCCCCGCCACGTTGTTTTCGTAGTAGCGCAGCGGCTCGCGCACCGATTCGCCCACGGCCTTGAGCGCGGCGAAGTGGATCACGCCCTCGATGGGGTGGGACGCAAACAGTTGCCGCAGCAACTGCGCGTCGCGCACGTCGCCCTCGACGCACGCCACCGGCTTGCCGGTGATGCGCGCCAGGCGGTCCAGCACGCTGCGGCGGCTGTTGCTGAAGTTGTCGAGCAGCAAGGTGGGAATGCCTGCATCGGCAAGGGCCGCGCAGGTGTGGGTGCCGATGAAACCCGCGCCCCCGGTTACAAGAATCATGTCCTCTCGCCCTCGAAAATACGCAAAGGCATGAATGTACCGCCGGGCTTCATTCAACCGCGCGAGGCCGGGGCGCGTTGTAATCGGGTAACCTTGGCTTGCGCCCCACATGGCCGCCGGCGCTCTTCCCGCAGGGCGGGCGCGCGCGGATGGGCGTGGGTTATTGGCCGCTATCCACCCTCTTTTTGCTGATCAACCGCCTGTGCCGACGGCGCGCGGTGCGTTCCGTTCCGAATGACTGTATCGCCCTCTTCCGCCACGCCCCCCGCCGAATCCATGGTCGTGCTGCGGCCCTCGGGACAACCGGTTCCGGCACAGCCCCAGGCCCAGGTCTTCGATTCCTGGGACGCCTTCACGCGGTCGTCCGTGCAGCCCCTCGGCTTTTACCTGGAGGAGTGGGATGCTCCCGCCGCGGACGATCTGATTCTCCAGTTGCGCCGCAGCCCCTGGTGGGACCGCCTGGCCGTGGTGGCCCCCGGCGAGGGCAAGGCCTCCGTGCTGGCCGACACCGCCGCACCCTATGCCGACGCGGTGGCCCGCGCGGAGCGCAGCCTGGCCGTACGCCGCAGCCTGCGCCTGGCCCTGACGGACATGCGCCTGGAAGAGCGCGTGCTGTACTTCCTGTACGTGCGCGACGCGATGGAGCTGGCGCCGCAGTGCACGCTCACGCACCCCATGCTCTACCACTATCCCGTGGTGGACGCCCTGGCGCAGCGGGGCGAGGATCCCGGTGCCTGCCTCGCGACCCTGGTGCGCCGCAAGCTCTTGGAGCCCGCCCAGCTGGTGGACCGCACGCGCCACTGCCGCACCTGCGGCAGCGCTCACATCCACTACATCGATGTCTGCCCGCACTGCTCCAGCCTGCAGATCCGCAAGGAAGCCTCGCTGCACTGCTTCTCCTGCGGGCATGTGGCGCCCGAGAGCGACTTCCACCACGACGGCGGGCTCTCCTGCCCCCAGTGCAGCGCGGCGCTGCGCCACATTGGTGTGGACTATGACCGCCCGCTGACGCAGTACGCCTGCGGCAGCTGCCATCACGTGTTCGTGGAGACCACGACGCAGGCACGCTGCCTGGCCTGCCGCACCAGCTGCGCGCCCAGCGCCCTGGATGTACGCGAAGTCGCCAGCCTGCGCCTGAGCGCACACGGCCGCACCGCGCTGCGCGCAGGGCAGATCCAGGAGTCGTTTGCGGCGCTCGACACCGCCAACTACGTTGAGGCGCCCCATTTCCGGCGCATGCTCGACTGGGCACTGGCCGTGACCACGCGCCATCCGGAGATGCGGTTCGGGCTCATGCTGATCGAGTTCACCAACGCCACGGAACTCATCGAGGAGCTGGGGGCCGCACGCGTCTTCCTGCTGCTGGACGAGTTCGCGCGCCGCCTGCACGAATTGCTGCGCACGTCAGACATCACCACTCGCACGCAGGAGGACAAGCTCTGGCTGTTCCTGCCGTTCTCCGACCCCGCAGGCCTGTCCGCGCGACTGCAGCGCGCGCTGTCCGACCAGACGGTGGCGGCTGCCCCATCGGCGCTGCAGGCGCGCATCCGCCATCTTCAGATGCCGCAGGACCTGCGCGCTGGAGACAGCGCAGCGGCGCTGATGGAACGGCTGCTCGACCAGGCCTGACGCCGCATGTGGGACACCGCCGTCTTTGCCTTCGCGACGCTGTTCGCCAGCTCCAGCCAGCAGAACTGGGTGGAGCTGGCGCTCAAGTTCTTTCCGTTCGTCGTGTTCCTGGAGGCGCCCTTCTTCCTGCTGGTCACCGCAGGCATGGTGAAGTACGGATTGCGTGAGCACCGCCCGCTGCGCCAGCGCGAAGCCTATCCGCGCGTGTCGTGCGTCATCACCTGCTATTCCGAGGGGGAGGACGTGGGCAAGACCATCGGGTCGCTGGCGCAACAGCTGTACCCCGGCTTCATCGAGATCATCGCCGTGATCGACGGCGCGCTGCAAAACGGCCCCACGCTGCGCGCCGCGCGGCGCGCGCAGTCGCTGCTGGCAGGTACCCAGCGCCGCAGCCTGGTGGTGCTGCCCAAGTGGCAGCGCGGGGGACGCGTGTCGTCGCTGAACGCGGGCCTGTCCATTGCCACGGGCGAGGTGGTGATGGCACTGGACGGCGACACCTCTTTCGATAACGACATGGTGCGCAACGCCACGCGCCACTTCGATGACCCGGGCGTCGTGGGCGTGGCGGGTAACCTGCGCGTGCGCAACGCCAAGCGCTCGCTGGTCACGCGGCTGCAGGCACTGGAATACATGCTCTCCATCGGCGCGGGCAAGACCGGACTGTCGGAATTCAACATCGTCAACAACATCTCCGGCGCGTTCGGCGTCTTCCGCACCCGGTTCCTGCGCAACCTGGGCGGGTGGGACGCCGGCACCGCCGAAGACCTGGACATGACGATGCGCATCAAGCAGTACTTCGGCCGGCACCCGGACCTGCGCATCGTGTTCGACCCGCACGCCGTCGGGCACACGGACGCCCCGGACACCTGGCGCGTCTTCTTTCGCCAGCGCCTGCGCTGGGATGGAGACATGTTCTACATCTTCATCCGCAAGTTCCGCTTCAACCTGCGCCCGCGCCTGCTGGGCTGGCGCAACTTCCTGTTCGTCATCGTGAACGGCCTGCTGATGCAGCTCGTGCTGCCGTTCCTGATCGTGGCGTACACCGGCACCATGCTCTTCACCATGCCCTTGGGGGTGGTGATGGGCGTGCTGGCCTTCATCTACCTCGCCTACCTGGCCGCGCTGCTGTTTTACTTCCTGCTGTACGTCGTGGCCGTGTCCGAACGACCGCGGGACGACGTGTGGTACCTGGGCTTCCTGCCGCTGTTTCCCCTCTTTGCCTTCGTCAACCGCATCCACTGCTCGTTCTCCATCATGGCCGAGATGTTCATGAAGTCCCACCTGGACTCGTCCATGGCGCCCTGGTGGGTGCTGCGCAAGACCAAGTTCTGACATGTTCCAGCGCAGCCCCCGTCACACCCTGATCGCTCTGCTGGCCTGCATCTGCGCGGGCCCGCAGGGCGCCGCGGCCCACGCCAGCCCGCCGGTCTCCCTCACGCAGCTGGAGGACCGCGCCCGCGCCTTCGCCCCATCGGCCCGGCTGGCGCAGGCGGACGTTACCGTGGCCGAGCAGCGCAGCGCCGCCCTGCAGGCGGGCAGTGGTGCCCAGCTGTTTGGCGGCGCGGGCGTGGACAACGCGCGCGAGGCGGTGACCGATACCCTCAGCCGCGACTACCAGCGCACCCAGATGCACCTGGGGGTGCGCTGGCCCCTGCTGGGCACGCGCGCGGCGCAGCAACGCACGGTGGACGATGCCCAGCATGCCGTGGAGCAAAGCCGACTGCGCCGCCTGCAGATGGAAAACGAGGCCGTGCTTGCCGTGCGCCGCGCCTATGTGCGCCACCTGCGCAGTGTGGAGCGCATCCGCCTGGCGGACGCCTTCCTGCGGGTGCGCGCCGAGGCGCAGGAGCAATTGGCGAGCCGCCACGCCGCTGGCGTGCTGCTGGAGGCCGACCGGCTGGACCTCGGCGGCCTGTTCAACATCGTGCAGGCGACGCATGACAGCCAGAGTGCCGCGCGGGATCTGGCCCGCGCCGAGATCGAGCGCCTGACGGGACAGCCCGCCGCAGCGGTGCAGACGCAGGAACCCGCCTGGCCCCAGACCTGCCTGGCCCCCAGCGCAGCGGCACAGGACCGATCCCCTGCCGTCACGCTGGCACAACAGGAAGTGGACGCAGCCCTGCAGCGCCAGCAGCATGCGCGCCTGGAAGGGGTGCAAGCCAGTGTCTCGCTGGCGCAGTCGTTCAGCCGTGACATCGGCGGCCCCACGGGCCACAGCACGCGCGTGGGCGTGGACTTCTCTCTGCCGCTGCAGTGGCGCAGCCAGCGCGACGCGGCCCTGGCCCAGGCGCAGGGCGAGATCGACCGCGCTCAGGCGCTGCTGGCCTTGCGCCGCAGCGAACTGGAGGCCGCGGCCCAGCAGGCCCTGGCCGCCTATCGGCTGCGCGACAAGGAAATGGCAGGCCACCGGCACCGCCAGCAGGCCGCGGCCGAGGCGCTTCGGATCGCGCAGTTGCGCCTGAACGCCTTCGACGGCGACGGCTATTCCAAGCTGCTTACCACGCGCTATGCGCTGTACCAGGCCGCCGTGCAGGTGGTGGACGGCGCCGAGCGGCGCGACCTGGCCGCCCTGGACGTGCTGGCCCTGGGCGATGGATGCACGCTGGCCTGGCACGACGCCCCCGCGGCACCCGATCCCTGGGCCGCGACGGTCGCCGCGCTGGCCGCGGGCACGGCACCGGCCTCCGCCAAGGCGGTGCCCGGCGAGACCGGCCTGGGCTGGTACGTGTGGCAGGGGCAAGCCCTGCTGGACCAGCCCGCGCAACTGGACGAACTGCCCCCTCGCAGCCGCCGCCTGCTGCTGTCGTTCACGGCGGCGCAGTTGCAGGCCCTGGCACGGCCCGACGGCCGGGCGCGGTGGATGGCCCTGCGCGCCCAGGCGCAGGCACGGCAGCTGACGCTCGAACTGCTGCTGGGTGAGCCTACCTGGGTGTTGCCCCACGAGCGCGCGCGACTGCTGGCCCTGGTGGAGTCCTTGCGCGACCTGCCCGCCGACGCCCTGCACCTGGACCTGGAGCGCAGCCAGCTGCCCGCTGCCCAGCAGCGCGACTGGAGCCGCCACCTCATCGACACGCTGCAGGCGGTGCGCGCCGCGGCTCCCTGGCCCCTGGCCCTGACGACACACTACCGTGAACTGCAGCAACCCGGTTTTGCCGCACGCGTACACGCAGCCGGGGTCGGCGAAGTGGTGGCGATGCTCTACGTGAACAACCCCGAGCGCACCGCCACCCTCGCCCGGCCGTTGTTGTCAGCGGCGCCGGCAGGGTTGCGCATCGCGGTCGCGCAAAGCATCGAATCCGCGCTGCCGGCGCAAGAGAGCAGCTTCGCGTTGGGCAAGGCCCGGTCCCTGCAGCGCTGGGATGCGCTGGCACACCAATTGGCCGGCCTGCCCGGCTTTGGGGGCGTCGTGGTGCAGTCGTGGGAAGACTATAGGGAGGCTCGGCCTTGAAGATCAATTTTGACGCGCCGCCCACCTCGGCGCAGGAAACCAACGGCCTGGAAGTGCGCTATGCGGCCGCCAAGCGCCGCGTGCCGCGCTGGCGCTGGTATTTGCTGCTCGCCATGGTGCTGGTGGCCCCCGCCTACCTGCTGGTCCGCTTCGGCATCGCCTACTGGTGGGAGAGTACGCCGGCCCAGGTCGTGCTGGAGCAGGCCACCCTGCGCGCACCGGCCGCTGGCCGCGTGGCATTCGTGGCGGCGCCCGGCGCACCGCTGGAACCCGGCCAGCCCGTGATGGCGCTGGAGCGCACGCCGACGGACACCCCCGCACCGCCTGCCGCCACGCCAAGCCCCACGCCGCATGCGCAGGAACCCGCCCAGGCGCAGGCCCACACCGCCAGGCTGGCGCTGCTGACCGAGGCCGAGCGCCTGGCCAGCCGCCGGCTGGCGATCCAGCAGGAAAGACTGCACACCATGCAGGGCTTGCGCGAGCAAGGGGCCGCCACGCGCCAGGAAGTGGACAACCTGCGCTTTCAGGTCCTGCAGGCCGAGGCGGACCTCAGCCGCGCCCGCGCCGATGTACGCGAGCAGCGCATGTTGATGGCGCGTGTGCCGGCTGCCATGCCGGCCCCGGCAGCGTCTGCAACGCCACAGCCCCCCGCAGAAGAAGCTGCGCCCGCGCAGCCCGGCACCGCCCTTGCGCCCTTTGCCGCCACCGCGGTGCAGGCCCTGGTGCGCCCGGGGGACTGGGTAGCCCAGGGCACGGAGGTCGCCGTACTGCAGCGGCGCGGGGAACCGCTGGTGCATGCCTACCTGCCGCCCGACAAGGCGCGCTACGCGCAAGTCGGCCGCATGGCCACGCTGCATTTCATGGACGGGGGCAAGGTGCGCGCGAAAGTGGTGGGGCTCATGATGGAGGCGCAAAGCCCGCCGGCCGACCGCGTGTCGCCGCTGACCCCGCGCACGCCGTCCATCGTGGTGAAACTCCAGGCGCTGGAGCCGTTGCCCGCGCCCTACCACATCCACCAATTGCCGCTGGATGTGCGTTTCGACTGGGTGGCCAGCCGCTGGTTCTGACCCGGCCGCATACGCCGCCGGGTGAAAGCACCGGGGCCGCCCGGGCTCAGGCCAGGCTCAGCTCGTCGGCGCGACGCTGCGCGGCTGCGAAATCCAGGTCGCCGGAATAGATCGCGCGCCCGCAGATGACGCCTTCCACGCCTTCGTTTTCGACTTCGCAGAGCTTCTCGATGTCCGCGATGCCGGCCAGGCCGCCCGAGGCGATCACGGGGATGGTGAGGGCCTGGGCCAGCTTCACCGTAGCCTCGATATTGATGCCCGAGAGCATGCCGTCGCGGCCGATGTCGGTGTAGATGATGGATTCCACGCCCCAGTCCTGGAACTTGCGCGCCAGATCAACCACCTCGTGGCCGGTGAGCTTGCTCCAGCCGTCGGTGGCCACCTTGCCGTCCTTGGCGTCCAGGCCCACGATGATGTGGCCGCCAAACGCGCTGCACGCATCCTTGAGGAAGCCGGGGTTCTTCACCGCGGCCGTGCCGATGATGACGTACCGCAGCCCGGCGTCGATGTAGCGCTCGATGGTGTCCAGGTCGCGGATGCCGCCGCCCAGCTGCACCGGAATATCGGCGCCCACCTCGGCCAGGATGGCCTTGATGGCCGCCTTGTTCTTGGGCTGGCCGGCAAACGCGCCGTTCAGGTCCACCAGGTGCAGGCGGCGCGCGCCCGCATCCGCCCACTTGCGGGCCATGGCGGCGGGATCTTCGCCAAAGGTGGTCGATTGGTCCATGTCACCTTGCTTGAGGCGTACGCAGTGGCCGTCCTTGAGGTCGATGGCGGGGATGAGCAGCATGATGGTGAGCGGGGAATGGGGCGAGCCGCACAAGGCCCGGCCCTGCCGGGTTGAAGAATCAGGGCTTCCAGTGCAAGAAGTTGCGGTACAGCGCCAGGCCGTGCTCGGCGCTTTTCTCCGGGTGGAACTGGGTAGCAAAAATATTATCGCGTGCGATGGCCGCAGCAAAGGGGCCGCCGTAGTCAGCCTCGCCGGCGCAGTGCAGCGGGTTGGCCGGGCGCGCGTAGAAGCTGTGCACGAAGTAGAAGTAGCTGTCGTCGGGCACGCCCGCCCATACCGGGTGCGCCACGCCGCCGTGGCGCGCCTGGCGCACGCGGTTCCAGCCCATCTGGGGGACCTTGTAGCGGCTGCCGTCGGGCTGGGTGCGCCCGGCCAGGTCGAACTTGAGCACCTCGCCCGGGATCAGGCCCAGCCCGGGGGTGTCGCCCTCGGCGCTGTGGTCCAGCAGCATCTGCATGCCCACACATACGCCAAACAGCGGCTTGGACGCGGCAGCCTCCAGCACGGATTCGAGCAGACCCGACTCCCGCAACTCGCGCATGCAGTCCGGCATGGCGCCCTGGCCGGGCAACACCACACGGTCGGCCGCGCGTACCTCATCGGGGTGCGCGGTGACCATTACCCGGAAACCGCTGCCCTGCGCCGCGACCTGCACGGCCTGCGAGACGGAGCGCAGGTTGCCCATGCCGTAGTCCACGACCGCGACGGTTTTTGCTTCACTATTCATAGCTGCTTGCGCTTGATGGATAAGCGTTACAGGCCAATTTGGCTTGAATTTTACAGGGAACCCTTGGTGGAGGGGATCACGCCTGCGGCGCGCGGGTCGCGCTCCAGCGCGGCGCGCAGCGCGCGCGCGAAGGCCTTGAACACCGTCTCGCACTGGTGGTGGGCGTTGATGCCCTTCAGGTTGTCGATGTGCAGCGTCACGCCCGCATGGTTCACGAAGCCCTGGAAGAATTCGTAGGTGAGCTGCGTGTCGAAACCGCCAATGCTCCCGGCGGTGAACGGAATGTGCAGGTGCAGCCCCGGGCGGCCCGAGAAATCCACCACCACCCGTGACAGGGCTTCATCGAGCGGCACGTAGGCATGGCCGTAGCGGCGGATGCCCTTCTTGTCGCCCACGGCCCGCGCGAAAGCCTGGCCCAGCGTGATGCCCACATCTTCCACCGTGTGGTGGCCGTCGATGTGCAGGTCGCCGTCGCAGTCGATCTGCAGGTCGATCAGCCCATGGCGCGCGATCTGGTCGAGCATGTGGTCGAAGAAGCCGATGCCGGTGTGCAGGCTGGCCGCGCCGGTGCCGTCGAGATTCACGCGCACGGTGATGCGCGTCTCGGCCGTCGTGCGGCTGACCTCGGCCGTGCGGTCGGGGCAGAGTTCTGCGGAAGAAGGAACGAGTGCGGAGGAAGTCATAGGGATGCCTGGAGCGCTGTGAGCATCTGGGCGTTGTCGGCACTGCTGCCCACCGTCAGACGCAGGCAGCCTGCCAGCAATGGATGCATTGTAGAAACGTTCTTGACGAGCACCTTGCGGGCCTTCATGCCCTCATAGGCGCGGGCGGCATCGGGCACACGCACCAGCACCATGTTGGCCTGGCTGTCCCACACGCGCTCAATGCCGGGCATGGCGCGCAGCGCGGCCAGCAGCTCGGTGCGCGCGGCACGCAGCTCGTCGGCCTGGGCGGCGAACACGTCGGCATGTTCCAGCGCGAACAGGGCGGCCTCGGTGTTCAGCACACTCACGTTGTAGGGCGGGCGCACCTTGTCGACCTCGGCCACCAGCGCGGCGGGGCCGATCATGTAGCCCAGGCGCACGCCGGCCAGGCCGAACTTGGAGAGCGTGCGCATCAGCAGCACATGGCCGTTGCGCTCGGGCTGCGCGCGCATGCGCTCGATCCAGCTGCGGCTGGCAAAGGGCTGGTAGGCCTCGTCCATGACCACGATGCCGCCCTGCGCACCGGCGGCGTCGATGATGTGCTGCACCACGGCCTCGTCCCACAGCGTGGCCGTGGGGTTGTTGGGATAGGCCAGGAAGGTGATGGCCGGGCGGTGCTGGGCGATCGCGGCCAGCATCGCGGCCTCGTCCAGCTCGAAGTCCGCCGTCAACGGCACGCCCACGAAGCCCAAGCCCTGCAGCTGCGCGCTCATCGCATACATCACGAAGCCCGGCACGGGCGCCAGCACGGTCGCCTGCGCACGCGCGCAGGCCAGCGCCACGAGGGAAATGAGCTCGTCGGAACCATTGCCCAGCAGCACGGCCGAGCCTGCCGGCGCCCCGGCGTAGGCTGCCAGCGCAGCCTTCAGGTCGTTCTGGCGCGTACCGGGGTAGCGGTTGAGCGCGAGTTGCCCCAGGCGCTGCCCCAACGCGGCCTGCAGCGCGGGCGGCAGGCCGAAGGGGTTCTCCATCGCGTCCATCTTCAGGTAGCCGGTGGCATTGGCCACGACGTAGGCCTGCATGGCGCGCACGTCGTCGCGGATGCGCGCCAGCGCGGGCAGTTCGGCAGAGGGGGTTGTCATGCGTTCATCACTCCATTCGATCGGGCGGCGCCCCCACATCAGGGGACAGCCAACGCGCAATGCAGCGGATGCAGCACCTCTACGCCGCCGTACTGCGCGCCCTGCGGCAGGCTCAGCGACAGCAGGCTCGCGCAGCCGCTGTGCTGCGCGGCGGCCAGCGCCAGGCAGTCGCCCCAGGCCAGTTGGTGCCGCGCCTCCAGCGCCCAGGCGGTCTCCAGCGTGGCAGCATCGATCTGCCAGGGCGTCCAGCTGTGGTAGCGGCGGATGGCCGCGCGTGCATCGCCGTGCGGCATGGGCGCGCTGGCGGCGCGCGTCACGGTGTCGTAGAACTCGGCCAGCACCTGGCTGCTGACACGCCCCAGGCGCTCGCGCCACAGCAAGTCCAGACAGGCCAGCACCGGGGCTTGCAGGGCGGCATCGGCGCCGTCCTCGGCGGCGACCAGCACGGCCGTGTCCACAAACACGGGTAGCTCCAGGCTGCGCTGCAGCGGCTGCGGCGCCTCACCCACATGGGCAGGACTGCGCTCGAAGCCGTGGATACGCCGCGCTGCGGCGCCCGCGCGCCAGGTGCGCTCGTCCGTGCGCCAGGCGAGGTAGGCACGCTCGTAGGCGTCCTCGCGGCGCTGCATCTCGCCTAGAAAGTCCCCCACCATGCGCGACACGCTGGTGCCGCGCCGCGCCGCCTCGATCCGGGCCCATTCGAGCACCGGGTCGTCCACGGTGATGGTGACGTTCTTCATGCGCTCATCGTACAAGAATTTCGTGTCACACGAAATTCGTGTACATCCAGTTTGATGTGTTTTTCGCTTCTAAGGCTTGTTCATTCAGCGCCAGGCGCTCTCATTTTTGAAAAGACAAAGCCACCTCGCAAGGTGGCTTGGTAGGCGTACAGGCTGTCGGAGCGGTCAGGACTTGAGCCGCATCTCAGCCGCCCGTGCATGCCCCTGCAGCCCCTCGCCATGCGCCAGCACGCTGGCGATGCGGCCCAGGCTCTGCGCGCCCTGCTCGCTCACCTCGATGATGCTGCTGCGCTTTTGGAAGTCGTACACGCCCAGCGGCGACGAAAAGCGTGCCGTGCCGCTGGTGGGCAGCACATGGTTGGGCCCGGCGCAATAGTCGCCCAGCGATTCGCTGGTGTAGGCGCCCAGGAAGATCGCGCCCGCGTGGCGCAGCAGCGGCTCCCAGCGGTGCGGCTCGCGGCTACTCACCTCCAGGTGCTCGGGAGCGATACGGTTGCTGATCTCACACGCCTCTTCCATGCTGCGCGTGTGGATGAGCGCGCCGCGCCCTGTGAGGCTCTTGGCGATGATCTCGGCGCGCGGCATCTGGGGCAGCAGACGGTCGATGGCGGACTGGACCTGGTCGATGTAGGCCGCATCGGGGCACAGCAGGATGGACTGCGCCAGCTCGTCGTGCTCGGCCTGCGAGAAGAGATCCATCGCCACCCATTCCGCCGGCGTGCTGCCGTCGGCCAGCACCAGAATCTCGCTGGGGCCGGCGATCATGTCGATGCCCACGGTGCCGAACACATGCTTCTTGGCGCTGGCCACGTAGGCGTTGCCGGGGCCGGTGATCTTGTCCACCTTGGGAATGGTCTGCGTGCCATAGGCCAGCGCCGCCACGGCCTGCGCGCCGCCGATGGTGAAGGCGCGCGTGACGCCCGCCACATGCGCCGCGGCCAGCACCAGCGGGTTTTTGGTGCCCTGGGGCGTGGGCACGACCATGATGATGTCCTGCACGCCCGCCACGTGCGCGGGAATGGCGTTCATGAGCACGCTGCTCGGGTACGCGGCCTTGCCGCCCGGCACGTAGATGCCCACGCGGTCCAGCGGCGTGACTTTCTGGCCCAGCAGGGTGCCGTCGTCGTCGCGGTAGCTCCAGCTTTCGCCATTGGCCTTTTTCTGCGCCTCGTGGTAGCGGCGCACGCGGGCAGCGGCGGCCGTCAGCGCGTCGCGCTGCGCCGCGGGCAGGCCGTCGAAGGCGGCTTGCAGTTCGCTGGCCTTGAGCTCCAGCGACGGCAAGCCCTGCGCATGCAGGCCATCGAAGCGCTGCGTGTACTCCAGCACTGCGGCGTCGCCGCGCTCGCGCACGTCGGCCAGGATGCCCGCCACGCGCTGCTCGATGGCCGCATCCGTGTCCGCCGACCAGTGCAGGCGCGCGGAAAAATCCACCTCGAAAGTGTCGTCAGCGGTGGACAGGCGGACGGGAGCAGCTACGAATTGCATAGTGGACCTACTCAGAATGTACGAAAGAAATCGGCGCGCCGTTGCGGAAGCCGAGGGGTGCCCGGCCACGATGTTCTCACCATAACGCGGGCCACGACGCAGGTCTGCAACGCCGGGCGATGGACGCGGAACCAAAGCGGCGCAGACGCAGCCCTGCGCACCCCTCAGCCCTGCGGCACGGCGGAGGCGAATGCGTCGATGATGCGGCGCAGCGGCGCCTGCTTCAGCTTCAGCGCGGCCTGGTTCACCACCAGGTGCGAACTGATGTCCATGATCTGCTCCACCTCCACCAGGTTGTTGGCCTTGAGCGTGTTGCCAGTGGAGACCAGGTCCACGATGGCATCGGCCAGGCCGGTGAGCGGCGCCAGTTCCATGCTGCCGTAGAGCTTGATGAGGTCCACGTGCACGCCCTTGCTGGCGAAGAAATCGCGCGCGATGCTGGTGTATTTGGTGGCCACCTTCAGGCGTGAGCCCTGGGTGACGGCCTCGCGGTAGTCGAAATCGGCGCGCACGGCCACGCTCACGCGGCACTTGGCAATCTTCAGATCCAGCGGGCGGAACAGCCCCTGGCCGCCGTGCTCGATGAGCGAGTCCTTGCCGGCCACACCCAGATCGGCGCCGCCGTATTGCACGTAGGTCGGCACGTCGGTGGCACGCACCAGCACCACGCGCACCTCGGGGCGGCTGGTGGGCAGGATGAGCTTGCGCGACTTCTCCGGGTCTTCCAGCACCTCGATGCCGGCAGCGGCCAGCAGAGGCAGGGTTTCTTCAAAGATGCGGCCCTTGGACAGGGCGAGTGTGATCTGCTGCGTCATTGAATTCTCTCGATGTCGGCCCCCAGGCCGCGCAGTTTGGCTTCCATGCAGTCGTAGCCGCGGTCCAGATGGTAGATGCGGTCCACCAGCGTTTCCCCGTCGGCCACCAGCCCGGCGATCACCAGGCTGGCCGAGGCGCGCAGGTCGGTGGCCATGACGGTGGCGCCCGATAGCCGCGCCCCCGCAGGCGCCGCGCCGCCCAGCCCCTCGATCACCGCTACGCGGCCATCCGTGGTCTGGATTTTCGCGCCAAGGCGCAGCAACTCGTTGACGTGCATGAAACGGTTCTCGAAGATCGTCTCGGCCACCGTGGCGGTGCCCTGGGCCACCACGTTCAGCGCCATGAACTGCGCCTGCATGTCGGTGGGAAAGCCCGGGTACTCAGTGGTGCGAAAGCCCTGCGCCTTGAGCTGCGCCGCGCCAGGGCTGCGCACGCGGATGCCACCCTCTTCCGGTGCCACCTGCACGCCCGCGTCGCGCAGTTTGTCGATCACGGCGTCCAGGTGGTCGGCACGCCCGTGGCGCAGCAGCGCATCGCCGCCCGTGGCGGCCACGGCGCACAGGAAGGTGCCGGCCTCGATGCGGTCGGCCACGACGGCGTGCTCGCAGCCGTGCAGCCGCTCGACACCCTGGATGCGGATGCGGCTGGTGCCATGGCCCTCGATACGCGCGCCCATCTTGATGAGCATCTCGGCCAGGTCCGCCACCTCGGGTTCCTGCGCGGCGTTCTCCAGCACGGTCTCCCCCTCAGCCAGCGTGGCGGCCATGAGCAGATTCTCGGTGCCGGTCACCGTGACCATGTCGGTGGTGATGCGCGCCCCCTTGAGTCGCGTGCACCCCTGCGGCAGCCTGGCGATCATGTAGCCGTGCTCGACCACGATCTGCGCGCCCATGGCCTGCAGCCCCTTGATGTGCTGGTCCACCGGGCGCGATCCGATGGCGCAGCCGCCCGGCAGCGACACCGTGGCCTCGCCGAAGCGGGCCAGCAGCGGCCCCAGCGCCAGTACCGAGGCGCGCATGGTCTTGACCAGATCGTAGGGCGCCTCGGGCGTGGACAGGCCGCCCGCGTCCAGGCGCACTATGCCGGCCGCATCGGCCACGGAACAGTCGGGGTTGGCGATGCGGTCCACCTGCACGCCCATGTTGCGGATGAGCCGCAGCATGGTGGCTACGTCCTGCAGGCGCGGCACGTTGTGCAGGGTGACCGGGTCGGTCGTGAGCAGCGCGGCGCACAGCTCGGGCAGCGCGGCGTTCTTGGCGCCGGAAATCGGCACCTCGCCCACCAGGGGGCGGCCACCGCGAATCAGGAGTTTGTCCATGGGTTTGCCGGTTGCTGCATTCAGTGCCAAAAATGGCTCTAGCGCTTATCTATCAAGCGGTAGCAGCTATTAAAATAATAGTGCGCGAATTCTCTGGGGGAACGCCGCGCGACGGTGTATGCGCCCATCCACCGCCAAGGACCGGGGCATGCCGCCCGTGCCGCCCCCGCGCCGGGGCACGGTCCCGGCCGCACGGCCATCTTGCGAAGGACGGGGCCGTATCAGTCGCCCGCCTGGGCCTGCGCCCACTCGGCGGGGGTGAAGGTCTTCATGGACAACGCATGCACCTCGTCCGACTGCATGCGTGCGCCCAGTGTGGCGTAGACACGCTGGTGGCGCTGGATGGAGCGCTTGCCCTCGAACTCGGACGACACGATGGTGGCGTACCAGTGGCGGCCGTCGCCCTCCAGCGTGATGTGGTCGCAGGCCATGCCCGCGCTGATGATGTCCTTGAGTTGGTCTGCAGTCATGTCAGTTCCTGATTTTGTAGCCCGTGCGCAGCAGGTGCAGCGCCAACAAGCTGACCAGCGCCCATGCCAGGCCGACGACGCCCAGGCTGAGCCAGGGGGAGACGTCGCTCACGCCGAAGAAGCCGTAGCGGAAGCCGTCGATCATGTAGAAGAACGGGTTCAGGTGGCTTGCGCCCTGCCAGAACGGCGGCAGCGATTGCACCGAATAGAACACGCCCGACAGGAAGGTCATGGGCACGATGATGAAGTTCTGGAATGCCGCCATCTGGTCGAACTTGTCGGCCCACAGTCCCGCGATGACCCCCAGCGTGGCCAGCAGCGCCGCGCCCAGCAGTGCGAACGCAAGAATCCACAGCGGCGCGGCGAACTGCGGCGTGGCGAACGCCAGCGTGACGATGAACACACCCAGGCCCACCACCAGGCCGCGCACCATGGACGAGCCCACGTAGGCCGCGAACAAGGCACGGTGCGATAGCGGCGTGAGCAGCACGAACACCAGACTGCCCATGATCTTGCTCTGGATCAGGCTGGACGAGCTGTTGGCAAAGGCGTTCTGCAGCACGCTCATCATCACCAGGCCGGGCACCAGGAAGGCGGTGTAGCTCAGCCGGTCATAGACCCTGACATGGTCTTCGAGCACATGGCCGAAGATCAGCAGGTACAGCACCGCCGTGAGCACCGGCGCCGCCACGGTCTGGAAGCCCACCTTCCAAAAGCGCAGCACTTCCTTGTAGAACAGGGTCTGCCAGCCGATCATGCGTGCTCCTCCTGCTCGGCCGCCATGACGTTGAGGAACACATCCTCCAGGTCGGCCTTGCGGATCTCCACGTCCTCCACGCGCACGCCTGCGGCGCGCAGCCGGGCCAGCAACTGCTCGATCTCCTGCGCGTCCTGCGCGGGCAACTGGGCCACGCGGCCGGTCACGCGCGCCAGCGCTGCCAGGTCGGCCGGCAGCGTATCGTCGGTCTTGAACCGCAGGACGTTGGTGGAGGCCGCCTGCAGCAGCTCGGACGTGCGCGCCAAGGCCACGACGCGCCCGCGCTTGAGCATGGCCAGCCGCGTGCACAGCGCCTCGGCCTCTTCAAGGTAATGGGTGGTCAGCAGCACCGTGTGGCCCTGCTTGTTGAGGCGCGCCACAAACTGCCACAGCGTCTGGCGCAGTTCCACGTCCACACCGGCCGTAGGCTCGTCCAGCACGATGATGGGCGGTTTGTGCACCAGCGCCTGGGCCACGAGCACGCGGCGCTTCATGCCGCCCGAGAGCTGGCGCATGTTGGCCGTGGCCTTGTCGGCCAGCCCCAGGTTTTCCAGCAGCTCATCGATCCAGGCGTCGTTGTTCTTCACACCGAAGTAGCCGGACTGGATGCGCAGCGTCTCGCGCACGTTGAAGAACGGGTCGAACACCAGTTCCTGCGGCACCACGCCCAGCAGCCTGCGCGCGTCGGCAAACTGGGTTTGCACGTCATGGCCCAGCACGCTGACGCGCCCGCTGGTGGCGCGCGCCAGCCCGGCGAGGATGCTGATCAGCGTGGTCTTGCCGGCGCCGTTGGGGCCCAGCAGGCCGAAGAACTCGCCCTCCTCGATGTCCAGACTGACATCCTGCAGCGCCTGGAAAGGCCCTCGGGGAGTGGAAAAGCTCTTGGAGATGGATTGGAAGGAGACGGCGGGCATGGAAGAGCGGCATTCTAAAGGGGGGCTCTTGCGCGCGTGTCCGCAGGGGTTTGGCCGGCAGGCAACCCGCAGGTGCGGGCAGCCCCGCAGGCCGCCGCTACAGGGCGGGCAGCAGTTCCTGCACCCCGTACAGCCCCGCCAGGCTGGACAGCGCCGGCGGCAGGGCCTTGACCACGAAACCGCGGTTCTCGAACACCGCTGCGCGGCGGCACTCCAGCAGCACCGCGAGTGCGGAGGAGTCGAAGGCCGTCAGCGCACCGGCATCCACCACCACCAGCGATTCGTCCTGGGCCTTGAGCCCTTGCAGCAGCATGCGCAGGGTGGCGCCAGCGTGGCGGTGGGTGAGTTCAGCGGGCAGCACCAGCATGCACAGGCCTTTCGGTTCTTTCTGTTCTGGTTACTTGGCGCTGGAGGCGGCGTTGGCCTTGTTGCGCGCCACCAGCGCCTCGATCAGGCCATCCACGCCCTTGGCGTTGATCTCCTGCGCGAACTGGCTGCGGTAGGTTTCCACCAGCCACACACCCATAACGTTGAGGTTGTAGATTTTCCAGCCCGCACCCTCGCCCGGCGTCTTCTCCAGGCGGTAGTCCAGTTGTATCGGGTCGCCCCGGCCGCGGATTTCGGTGCGCACGAGCACGTCCTTGTCTTCGGCGGCTGCGCGCAGCGGCTTCACAACGATGCTCTGGTCCGTGACCTGGCTGAGCGCGCCCGCGTAAGTGCGCACCAGCAGTGTCTTGAACTCGTCCTGCAGGCGCGCCTGCTGCTCCGGCGTAGCCTTGCGCCAGCCCGGCCCGACGGACGCTGCCGTCATGCGGCGGAAGTTCACGTGGGGCATGATGGTCTTGTCCACCAGTGCCATGATGCGGTCCACGTCGCCGGCCTTGATGGATTTGTCTTTGCGCAGCGTCTCCAGCACATCGACCGAGAGGCGCTTGACGAGGGCATCCGGCGCCTCGTCGGCCGCCAGCGCGGCCTGGGGCACGGCCACCCACGTGGCCACCGCCATCGCGGCGGCGGCATGGATCAGGGTACGGCGGTTCATCATGGTGAGGCTCCTTGCGTGCAGCGCCACGCCGTGCGCTGCCATGTCTGGTTTCGTTGGGTAGATTGTGGAGGGCGCCCCGCGCTGCACATGCGTCGCCCCCGTGCAGGGATGCAAGCAACTGCAACCGCGCCTGTCAGCCAGGGGCCCGAGTGCTTGTCAGGCCGGCCTTTGCGGGTTTTCAGTACTCGTCGTCAGGCAGCTTGCCCCCGTTTTCCTCATAGGCGCCCTCGTCGCGTGCGCCTGACACGCCACTACGCACCTTGAGGTACACGTCGCGCGTGAAGCTGTAGGGGTCCAGGGTCGCCGTATCCAGCACCGAGCCCGCGCGCAGCAGGCTGGCGCGCTTATCGACAATGCGCAGGCCGTACAGGGAATTGCGGACCTCCACCGGGTCGAGCTGGCCCAGCGGGTTGCCCCAACTGTCTACCGGCAAAGCGGCCGTGTCGCGCACGGTGGACGGCCCCAGCAGCGGCAGCACGAGATACGGCCCCGTGGGCACGCCCCAGCGGCCCAGCGTCAGGCCAAAGTCCTGCTTGTGCCGCTCGATGCCTGCCTCGCTGGCAATGTCCAGTACGCCGCCCAGCCCGAAGAAGGTGTTGGTGGTGAAGCGCACGAGGCTCTCGTAAGCCTCCAGCCCGCGGAACTGCAGCAGGTTGTTGACGAACGACCAGGCATCGCCCAGGTTGCCAAAGAAGTTGCTCACGCCCGTACGCACCGGCTGCGGCGTCACGTCGCGGTAGGCGGTGGCCACCGGCTTGAGCACGGCCCTGTCCAGCGTGTCGTTGAACGAATACATGCTGCGGTTGAAAGGCTCCAGGGGGTCTGCCGGATTGGCATTCGGGCCGGTGGCGCAGCCGCTCAGGAGTGCGGCGCCCAGCAGCAGCGCCGCAGAGCGGCCCACCCAGCTTCTGGAGCGCGTTGTGGAACAGGTCTGTGTTGTCATTTTTTGCTGCCTCCGGCGCTGGACGAAGCGCTGTCCTCGGCCTTGCCGTACAAGAATTGTCCGATCAGATTTTCGAGCACCACGGCGGATTGCGTGGAGGTCACCACATCGCCTTCGGCCAGATTGTTCTCGTCGGCACCCGGCTCGATGCCGATGTACTGGTCGCCCAGCAGGCCGCTGGTCAGGATCTTGAGCGAGCTGTCCTTGGGGAAGGCATATTCCTTGTCCATGTCCAGGGTCACCCGCGCCTGGAAGGTGTTGGAGTCGAAGGTGATGGCCTGCACGCGCCCCACCACCACGCCCGCGCTGCGCACGGCGGCCTTGGGCTTGAGGCCGCCGATGTTGTCGAAGCGCGCCGACACCAGGTAGCCCGAGCGGAAGTTGAGGCTCAACAGATTGGCCGACTGCAGGGCCAGGAAAACCAGCGCCGCGCCGCCCAGCAGGACGAACAGGCCGACCCAGAAATCGTTCTTGGAATGCTGCATGGTGAATTTCTCTCCGTGGGCGTGCGTGCCGCCCTCAAATACTGAACATCACTGCCGTGAGGACGAAGTCCAACGCCAGCACGGACAGCGACGCCATCACCACCGTGCGCGTGGTGGCGCGCGAGACGCCTTCCGGCGTCGGCTTGGCCACGAAGCCCTGCAGCACCGCGATGAAGGTGACGGCCACGCCGAACGCGAGGCTCTTGACGATGCCGTTGCCCACGTCCTTCCAGACGTCGACACCGCTTTGCATCTGGCCCCAGAACGCCCCGCCGTCCACGCCGATGAGCACCACGCCGACCAGCCAGCCACCGATCACACCCACCGCGTTGAACACCAGTGCCAGCAGCGGCATGGCGATCACGCCGCCCCAAAAGCGCGGCGCCAGGATGCGGCGCACCGGGTCCACGGCCATCATTTCCATGGCCGACAGCTGTTCGCCGGCGCGCATCAAACCGATCTCGGCCGTGAGCGACGTGCCCGCGCGTCCGGCAAACAGCAACGCCGTGACCACCGGCCCCAGCTCGCGCACCAGGCTCAGGGTGACCACCAGGCCCAGGGAGTTGGACGAGCCGTACAGCTGCAGCACGTTGTAGCCCTGCAGCGCCATCACGAAACCGACGAACAGGCCCGAGGTGGCGATGATGGACAGCGAGTAGTTGCCCAGGAAGTGCACCTGGTCGCGCACCAGCGCCGGGCGCCGCATGACCGCCCCGAACAGCCCCACCATCTGCCCGAACAGGCGCGCGCCCATGCCGACGTCCACCAGTTTGCGGCGCACGGCATAGCCCACGTGCGACGGGCGCCACCAGCTCATGCCACACCTCCAAAATCCTGCTGCACCGAGGGGCCGGGGTAATGGAACGGCACGGGCCCCGTGGGCAGCGCATGCACGAACTGATGCACCAGCGGGTCCTGGCTGGCGCGCACCTCTTCGGGCGTGCCCTGCGCGGCCACGGTGCCGGGGCCGAGGATGATGACGTGGTCGGCCAGGCGGAAGGTCTCCTCCAGGTCGTGCGAGACGATGATGGTGGTCAGGCCCATGGCGTCGTTGAGTTGGCGGATGAGTTGCGCCGCAGTACCCAGGGAGATCGGGTCAAGCCCGGCGAAAGGCTCGTCGTACATGATGAGGTCGGGGTCGAGGGCGATGGCCCGCGCCAGCGCCACGCGCCGCGCCATGCCGCCCGAGATCTGGCTGGGCATGAGGTCGCGCGCGCCGCGCAGGCCCACGGCGTGCAGCTTCATGAGCACGATGTCGCGGATCAGCTCCTCGGGCAGATCGGTGTGCTCGCGCAACGGAAAGGCCACGTTCTCGAACACGCTCATGTCGGTGAACAGCGCGCCGAACTGGAACAGCATGCCCATGCGTCGGCGCGCGGCATACAACTGTGCGGTATCCATGCGCCCTACGTCCTGGCCGCCCACCAGCACCTCGCCCTGCTGGGCGCGCTGCTGGCCGCCAATGAGGCGCAGCACCGTGGTCTTGCCGCCGCCCGAGGCGCCCATCAGCGCCGTGACCTTGCCGCGCGGCACGGCCAGCGACAGGTCGCGCAGGATCACGCGCTCGCCATACCCGAAGGTGACGTTGCGCAGCTCCACGAGGGCGTCGCCCGGCGATGAAAGTGGGGAGGACATGGTGTATGCAGATACGCCCAACTCTACGACAGAGCGCGAGGCGAACCCGACATCATAGGGGAAACCCCTCTGCTCGGCTGCGCCTCTCATTAAAACCTGTGGTTTGCATATGACGTTTGGCTATACTCGCCGGTTCTTAAGAAATGTCCCGCCCGACCCTCCGGGCGGATTGCTTGTCAGCGTTGCTGCATGGGCGTCATCGACGCACAACGGAACGAAGGCGCGGCAATGTGCCTGCGACATTCCCTTTTCTTCCGTTGCGCGTCTGCCTCCCGGCAGCGTGCTGGTCGGTACCCGGCGGACGGCGTCCGACCGCGGCGCCGTTTCCTGCCACCCCCGCAGAAAGAGAAAAGGCTCCAGATAATGAAGAATCTCCAGTCCGTCGTTCCCATCCCGGCTCCTGTCCCCCAGCGCCAGGCCACGGGCCTGCACCTGATCGGCGACCTGTATGGCTGTCTCTGCGACAGCCGCCTGATGTTGGACGCCGCGCACCTGGAATCGTTCTGCAGGGAGCGCGTGGCCGCCGCCGGGCTGACCACCGTGGGCAGCCTGTTCCACAGCTTTGGCGAAGGCGGCGGCGTGACCGGCGTGGTGGTGCTGGCCGAATCGCATCTGTCCCTCCACACCTGGCCCGAGGCAGGCTACGTCACGCTGGACGTCTATGTCTGCAACTACACCGAGAACAACCGCCCCAAGGCGCAAAAACTGTTCGACGACCTGCTGGCCGCGTTCAACCCGGCCGACCCGCACCTGCACCGCGTGGATCGCGCCTGATGGCCGGCCCCCTGCCCGCGCAGGCCACGCGCTACGTGGCCGAGCGCCTGAGCGCCGACTTCGGCCTGTACCTTAGCGACACCCGCACGCTGGCCACGCGCCAGTCCGCCTGGCAGCACATCGAGGTGTTCGAGAACCCGCAGTTCGGCCGCGTGATGCGCATCGACGGCTGCTTCATGACCAGCGAGCGCGACGAATTCTTCTACCACGAGCCGATGGTGCACCTGCCGGCCATCGCCCACCCCGGCGTGCGCCGTGCGCTGGTCGTGGGCGGGGGGGACGGCGGCGCCGCCGAGGAGTTGCTGAAGCTGCCCGGCATCGAGCAGGTGGTGCTGGCCGAACTGGATGGCGAGGTGATTGCCATGGCCCGCGATTGGCTGGGCCAGATCCACCGTGGCGCCTTTGACGACCCGCGCCTGGAGGTGCGCCTGGGCGACGCGCGCGCCTTCATCGGCCAGACCGAGGAGCGCTTCGACCAGATCGTCCTGGACCTGACCGACCCCTTCGGCCCCGCCGTCGAGCTGTACACCGTGGAGTTCTACGCCGCCTGCCGCCGCGCGCTGAACCCGGGCGGCGTGCTGTCGCTGCACCTGGGCTCGCCCGTGCACCTGCCCGAGAGCCTGGGGCGCATCGCCGCCTCGGTGCGCGCGGTGTTTCCCATCTTCCGCCCCTACCTGCAGTACGTGCCGCTGTACGGCACGTTGTGGTGCATGGGCATGGCATCGGACAGCACCGACCCCGCCCGGCTCAGCGCCGACGAGGTGGACGCACGCATCGCCGCGCGCGGCCTGGGCGATCTGCAGCTGTACAACGGGGCCGTGCACCATGCGCTGCTGGCGCAGCCGAACTTCGTGCGTGCGCTGCTGGATCGGCCTGCGCTGCCGCTGCACAGCGGGGATGTGCTGGAAGAAGTGCGGGACCCAGCAGAGTTGCCGGAGGTGGTGGTGTCCGCTGCCGCGTAATGTCTAGGGCCTGTTCACACTATTTTTGCCAGTGCGAATGGCGTGAAAACCGCGCCAATCTAGGCGCGTGACGACGCCAAGGCCGGGGCCTTGGCTAGGAGGGCAACGACGAATGGCGCGGTTTTCACTCCGTTCCCTCCGGGTTGCGATCAAAAAGGGCCATTCGCGGCGTTGCCAAGCCTCGCTGGGGTAGCACCCCAGCTTCGTTTGGCGCCTTGCGCCTGGCCCTTTTTGATCGCAACGCATCTGGCAAAAATAGTGTGAACAGGCCCTAGCCCAATCGCCGCCTAGCGCTTGCTGGGCGAGCGCTGGCAGCTATCTTTTTTAAGCCCCTGCGCAGGGTTGGATGTCGCTAGCCGAGGCCGTCCCCGCCAGCGACACAGAATCCCATTAGCTACCAAAAGCATAGCTTCCAGCGCTTATCCCATAACCGCCAGAGCCCAATTCGGCGCTAGACCTTCAAAGCATGTGCTGCAAGAACGCCCGCGCCCGCTCATGCCCGGGATCGGCAAAGAACTCCCCGGCCGGACGCGCCGCGATGAGTTCACCCTGGTCCATGAAGGCCACGGTATTCGCCACCTCGCGCGCAAAACCCATCTCGTGCGTGACGACCAGCATGGTCATGCGCTCCTCGGCCAGCTCGCGCATGGTGCGCAGCACCTCGCCCGTGAGTTCGGGGTCCAGCGCCGAGGTGGGCTCATCGAACAGCATGATGTCGGGCTCCATGCACAGCGCACGCGCGATCGCCACGCGTTGCTTCTGGCCGCCCGACAGGCGCGAGGGATAGTTGTCCCGCTTCTGCGCCAGGCCCACCTTGTCCAGCAGGGCCTCGGCGCGGGCGATGGCCGCGTCGCGCGCCAGGCCCTGCACCACCATGGGCGCCTCGATGAGGTTCTCCAGCACCGTGAGGTGCGGAAACAGGTTGAAATGCTGGAACACCATGCCGGTCTTGGCGCCGATGCGGCGCACTTCGGCATCGGGCACGTAGGCGCAGCGCCCCTGCGCGTCGGTCGTGGCCAGGGTTTCGCCTTCGATGGCGATGTGGCCGCTGTCGATGGTTTCCAGGTGGTTCAGGCAGCGCAGAAAGGTGCTCTTGCCGGAGCCCGAGGGACCGATCACCGCCACCACCTCGCCACGGTGCACCGACAGCGACACGCCGCGCAACACCTGCACATGGCCGAAGGCCTTGCGCACGTCGCGCGCCTCGATCATCTGCGTGGCGTCACTGGTCAAACTTGGCATAGCGTTTCTCCAGGCGCTGGAAGCCCCAGGTGAGCACCAGGGTCATGACGAGATAGAAGGCGGCGGCAACGATGAAGGGCGTGGTCGTGAAGTCGCGCTGCACGATGCCGCGCGCGGCGCGCAGCAGGTCGTTCAGCGCCAGCACGTAGATGAGGGACGTGTCCTTGACCAGGGTGATGGTCTCATTGCTCATGGGCGGCAGGATGCTGCGCACCATCTGCGGCAGCACGATGCGGCGCATGGTCTGGCCGTAGCTCATGCCCAGCACCTTGGCGGCCTCGTACTGGCCACGGTCCACCGACTGGATGCCGGCGCGGAAGATCTCGGCGAAATAGGCCGCGTAGTTCAGTGCGAAGGCCGCCACGGCGGCGGGGAAGTCCGGCAGGCGCACGCCGATCACCGGCACGAAGGGCAGCGCGAAGTAGATGAACAGCATCTGCAGCATGAGCGGCGTGCCGCGCATGAGCCAGATGTAGCCGTTCACCGCGCCCGACAGGGCCTTCCAGCGCGACAGCCGCATGAGCGCCAGCGCCAGGCCCAGCGGCACGGCCAGCACCAGCGTGATGAAGAACAGCTTCAGGGTGACGGTGGCGCCCTGCGCCAGCGGCCCCAGGAGGGAGAGTAGGTAGTCCATGGGGTCACGAGAATTCAGTGCCTTGCACAGCACGCAACCGTCGAAACTGGCGCGCCCCAGGCCAGCGGACGCCGCGCAAGGGCCGCCCCGCCGCGCTGGCGTCGTCCCCCTTCCCGAATTGCGCAGCAATTCGAGAGAAGGGGGAAGGAGCGAAGCGACACAGGGGGTTGTTCGCTATTACTTGATGATGTTCTTGCCGAACCACTGCTCGGCAATCTTGGCGGCGCTGCCGTCCTGCTTCATGTCGGCCAGCGCCTTGTCCAGCTTGCCGTGCAGTTCGGTGTCGTCCTTGCGCACGCCCACGCCGTACTCTTCGGTGCCGAAGTTGTCGTCCAGCACGGCGTACTGGTCAGGCTTCTTGGCCACGTAGTAGCGGCCCACCACCTCGTCCACCACCACGGCTTCCAGGCGGCCGGTGGTCAGGTCCATCAGGGCGGTCACGTTGTCGCCGAAGGTCTTGAGTTCCTTGAACGACTTGAAGACAGCCTCTTCCTTCTTGATGGCGTCCACGGCGCTGGAGCCTTCCTGCGCGCCGACGACCTTGCCGGCCAGATCGGCCTTGGCCTTGATGGCGGAGCCTGCGGGCACCACGATGATCTGGTGGTTCTCCATGTAGGGCGCGGTGAACAGGATGTTCTGCTTGCGCTCCTCGGTGATGGTCAGGCCGTTCCACAGCGCATCCACGCGCTTGCCGGACAGCTCGGCTTCCTTGGCGCTCCAGTCGATGGGCTTGAACTCCACCTCCACGCCCAGGCGCTTGGCGGCTTCCTTGGCCATGTCGATGTCAAAGCCCACCAGCTCGTTCTTCTCGTCGCGGAAGCCCATGGGCGGGAAGTTGTCGTCCAGGCCCACGACGATCTTCGTGACGGCGGCCGGGGCGGGTGCAGGCGCGGCTGCGGGGGCGGCGGGTTCCTGCTTGGAGCAACCCACCAGCACGGCGCCCAGGGTCAGCAGGGCAACGGCGGCAAACTTCTTCATGGTGTAGCGATTCTTGAAAAGAACAGTCGGAACGAACAAACGGCCCGGGCACGCCGCTCGACCAGGAAGGTCGCGCAGCAAGCCCATGACCGGGCAAACCCTGAATTGTCCCACCGATGCGGAGACTGCGCCCACTGCCAGCGTTGGAACGGGGGATTTGATGCCAACAACTGCCGCAGCGCCCGTCCAGCAAGCGCAAGCAGCTATCAAAAAATGAGCACAACGGCGCCCAGGGCGCCGTTGTGCGGATAGACGGGCATGCAGACTGCGGCTGCGACCGCCTTCTGTAATTGCCCAATGGCGAGGGATTCCCGCCTCAGCGCGGCAGACTGCTTTCCCCCATCAGGAATTCATCCACCGCACGCGCGGCCTGGCGGCCTTCGCGGATGGCCCAGACCACCAGCGACTGGCCGCGGCGCATGTCGCCGGCGGCGAACACCTTGGGCGCGCTGGTCGCATAGCCGCCGGTGAAGTCCGTCGTGGCCTGGGCATTGCCCCGCGCATCCTTGTCCACCCCGAAGGCGTCCAGCACGGCAGCCACCGGGCTCACGAAACCCATGGCCAGCAGCACCAGGTCGGCCTGGTATTCCTTCTCGGTGCCGGGGACCTCGATGAACTTGCCATCCTTGAACTCCACCTGCACGGTCTTGAGGCCCGTGACCTTCTTGCCGTCGCCGATGAACTCCTTGGTGGCGATGGCGAACGCGCGCTCGCAGCCCTCCTCGTGGCTCGAGCTGGTGCGCAGCTTGTACGGCCAGTAGGGCCACACCAGGGGCTTGTTCTCTTGGCTTGGCGGCATGGGCATCAGCTCGAACTGCGTGACGCTGGCCGCGCCATGGCGGTTGCTGGTGCCCACGCAGTCGCTGCCCGTGTCGCCGCCGCCGATGACGATGACGTGCTTGCCGTCTGCGCGGATCTGGCCCTTGAGCTTGTCGCCCGCGTTGACCTTGTTCTGCTGCGGCAGGAACTCCATCGCGAAGTGAATGCCGTCCAGTTCGCGCCCCGGCACGGGCAGGTCGCGCGACTGCTCGGCGCCACCCGTCAGCAGCACGGCATCGAAGTCCTTGCGCAGTTGCTCGGGCGTGATGGTTTCCTTGGACCAGTTGGTGACCTTGCTGCCTTTGCCCAGCCCATCCTTGGCCGCGCCGATGAAGACGCCGGTACGGATCGTCACGCCCTCGGCCACCAGTTGCTCCACGCGGCGGTCGATGTGCCACTTCTCCAGCTTGAAGTCGGGAATGCCGTAGCGCAGCAGGCCGCCCACGCGGTCGTTCTTCTCGAACAGGGTCACGTCATGGCCCGCGCGGGCGAGCTGCTGCGACGCGGCCAGACCGGCGGGGCCGGAGCCCACCACGGCGACCTTCTTGCCGGTCTTGTGCTTGGCCGGCAGAGGCTGCACCCAGCCGTGCTCCCAGGCGCGGTCGATGATGGCGTGCTCGATGCTCTTGATGCCCACCGCGTCGTCGTTGATGTTCAGCGTGCAGGCCGCCTCGCAGGGTGCGGGGCAGATGCGGCCGGTGAACTCGGGGAAGTTGTTGGTGCTGTGCAGCACCGCGATCGCGCTCTTCCAGTCCTGGTGGTAAACGAGGTCGTTGAAGTCCGGGATGATGTTGTTCACCGGGCAGCCGTTGTGGCAGAACGGCGTGCCGCAATCCATGCAGCGGGCGCTCTGCAGCTTGGCCTGGGCGTCATCAAGGCCGATGACGAATTCCTTGTAGTGCTTGAGGCGCTCGCCAACGGGCTTGTAGCCCTCCTCGATGCGCTCGTATTCCATGAAACCTGTGGTCTTGCCCATGATCGTGGTGTCCTGTCTTTGTGCATGCTGCCGCAGCGGGGCCCCAGGCCCCGCCCGCGCGAGTTACTTGGCGGCTACCGCTTCCGTTTTAGGAGCTGCTACCGCAGGTGTAGCCTGCTCTTCCAGCACTTTTCTTTCATAGATTTCCGACAGGGCACGCTTGTACTCGGTCGGGAAGACCTTGACGAACTTGCTGCGCGACGCGGCCCAGTTGTCCAGGATCTCCCGCGCACGCTGGCTGCCGGTCCAACGGCTGTGGTCC
Organism: Diaphorobacter sp. JS3050; assembly: GCF_013154915.1. Lineage (NCBI taxonomy): Bacteria > Pseudomonadati > Pseudomonadota > Betaproteobacteria > Burkholderiales > Comamonadaceae > Diaphorobacter > Diaphorobacter sp. JS3050. Next base: position 996,222 of record NZ_CP053553.1, on the reverse strand, counting down.
TCCAGCAGCTTCTTGAGCTGGGCCTCATCGGTCTGGCCGTTGTGCCAAGTCGCTGGACTGACCGTGGCCGCCTGCTCGCCCGAGGGCAGGATGCGCTCGAGCGTCACCATCGACAGGTTGCAACGCGAGTCGAAGCGTCCGTCCTCGTCATACACGTAGGCCACGCCGCCGCTCATGCCAGCGGCGAAATTGCGGCCCGTCTTGCCGAGCACGACCACCGTGCCGCCCGTCATGTACTCGCAGCCGTGGTCGCCCACGCCCTCGACCACCGCAGTGGCGCCCGACAGGCGCACCGCGAAGCGCTCGCCCGCCACGCCGGCGAAGAACGCCTCGCCGCTGGTGGCGCCGAACATCACGGTGTTGCCGACGATGGTGTTGCCCACGGCCTCACCGCGGAACTCATGGCTCGGGCGCACGATCACGCGGCCGCCCGACAGGCCCTTGCCCGTGTAGTCGTTGGCCTCGCCGGTCAGGTTCAGCGTGATGCCCTTGCACAGGAACGCGCCGAACGACTGCCCACCCGTGCCCTCGAAGTGGATGCGGATCGTGTCATCCGGCAGCCCTTCGGGATGCACCTTGGTCACGGCACCCGAGAGCATGGCGCCCACGGAGCGGTTGACGTTCTTGGCCACTTCCATGATGCGCACGCTCTCGCCGCGCTCGATGGCGGGGCGGCAGCGCTCGATGAGCTTCACGTCCAGCGACTTCTCCAGCGCATGGTCCTGCGACTCGACGTGGTAGCGCGCCACTTCCGGGCCGACGAGCGGCTGCGCGAACAGGCGCGAGAAATCCAGGCCCTGGGCCTTCCAGTGTTCAATGCCCTTGCGGGTGTCCAGCAGGTCGGTGCGGCCGATCAGCTCGTTGAAGCTGCGCACACCCAGCTGGGCCATGATCTGGCGCACTTCCTCGGCGATGAAGAAGAAGTAGTTCACCACGTGCTCGGGCTTGCCCGAGAACTTGGCGCGCAGCAGCGGGTCCTGCGTGGCCACGCCCACGGGGCAGGTGTTGAGGTGGCACTTGCGCATCATGATGCAGCCTTCGACCACCAGCGGAGCGGTCGCAAAGCCGAACTCGTCGGCACCCAGCAGCGCACCGATGACCACGTCGCGGCCGGTCTTCATCTGGCCGTCGGCCTGCACGCGAATGCGGCCGCGCAGGCGGTTGAGCACCAGGGTCTGCTGGGTCTCGGCCAGGCCGATCTCCCAGGGGCTGCCCGCGTGCTTGATGGACGACCAGGGCGAGGCGCCCGTGCCGCCGTCATGGCCTGCGATCACGACGTGGTCGCTCTTGCACTTGGCCACGCCCGCGGCGATCGTGCCCACACCCACTTCGGACACCAGCTTGACGGAGATGTCGGCATGCGGCGCGACGTTCTTCAAATCGTGGATGAGCTGGGCCAGGTCCTCGATCGAATAGATGTCGTGGTGCGGCGGCGGGCTGATGAGGCCCACGCCCGGCACGCTGTGGCGCAGTTGGCCGATGTAGTCAGATACCTTGCCGCCGGGCAGCTGGCCGCCCTCGCCAGGCTTGGCGCCCTGGGCCATCTTGATCTGGATCTGGTCGGAAGACGCCAGATACTCCGCCGTCACGCCGAAGCGGCCCGAAGCCACCTGCTTGATCTTGGAGCGCAGCGAGTCGCCATTGAGCAGCGGGATGTCGGCCTGCACCTTGTCGCTGCCGATGATGGACGACAGCGTCTCGCCCTGCTGGATCGGAATGCCCTTGAGCTCGTTGCGGTAGCGCTTGGGGTCCTCGCCGCCCTCGCCAGTGTTGCTCTTGCCGCCAATGCGGTTCATGGCCACGGCCAGGGTGGCATGGGCCTCGGTGGAGATCGACCCCAGCGACATGGCGCCGGTGGCGAAGCGCTTGACGATCTCGGACGCCGGCTCCACTTCTTCGACGGGAATGGCCTTGGCAGGATCGAACTTGAACTCGAACAGGCCGCGCAGCGTCATGTGGCGCTTGCTCTGGTCGTTGACGATCTGCGCGTATTCCTTGTATGTGTTGAAGCTGCCCGAACGCGTGGAATGCTGCAGCTTGGCGATGGCGTCGGGCGTCCACATGTGCTCCTCGCCACGGGCACGCCAGGCGTATTCGCCGCCGGCATCGAGCATGGTGGCAAGCACCGGGTCGTCGCCAAATGCGGCCAGGTGGGTGCGGATCGCTTCTTCGGCGATTTCGAAAACGCCGATCCCTTCCACGCGGCTGGCGGTGCCGGTGAAGTACTTCTGCACCGTTTCGCTGTTCAGGCCGACGCACTCGAAGAGCTGGGCGCCGCAGTAGCTCATGTAGGTGGACACGCCCATCTTGGACATGATCTTGGACAGACCTTTGCCCACCGCCTTGACGTAGTTGTAGATGGCCTTGTCGGCAGACAGATCGCCGCTGAGTTCCTGGTGCATGTCCACCAGCGTCTCCAGCGCCAGGTAGGGGTGCACGGCCTCGGCGCCATAGCCCGCGAGCACGGCGAAGTGGTGCACTTCGCGCGCCGTGCCGGTCTCCACCACCAGGCCGGCCGTGGTGCGCAGGCCCTCGCGCACCAGGTGCTGGTGGATGGCCGACAGCGCCAGCAGCGCAGGGATCGCCACCTGTGTAGCGCTCAGGTTGCGGTCGCTGATGATGAGGATGTTGGCGCCGCCCTTGATCTCATCGACGGCCTGCGCGCACAGCGAGGCCAGCTTGGCCTCCACGCCCTGCTTGCCCCAGGCCAGCGGGTAGGTGATGTCGATGGTGGCGCTCTTGAACTTGCCGTGCGTGTGCTGCTCGATCTGGCGCAGCTTGGCCATGCCCTCGAAGTCGAGGATGGGCTGGTGCAGCTCCAGGCGCATCGGGGGATTGACCTGGTTGATGTCCAGCAGGTTGGGCTTGGGACCCACGAAGCTGACCAGCGACATAACGATGGCCTCGCGGATCGGATCGATCGGCGGGTTGGTCACCTGCGCGAACATCTGGCGGAAGTAGTTGTACAGCGGCTTGTTCTTGTCCGAGAGCACGGCCAGCGGGCTGTCGTTGCCCATGGAGCCCACGCCCTCCTCGCCGTTCTTGGCCATGGGCGCCAGCAGGAACTTGATGTCCTCCTGCGTGAAACCAAACGCCTGCTGGCGGTCCAGCAGCGGCAGCGCGGACGCGGCCGGATGCACGGCCGATTCGCCCACCTTCACGTCATCGAGCTTGATGCGCAGATTCTCGATCCACTGCTTGTAGGGCTTGGTGTTGACGATGTTGGCCTTGAGCTCGTCGTCCTCGATCAGGCGGCCCTGCTCCAGGTCGATCAGCAACATCTTGCCCGGCTGCAGGCGCCATTTGCGCACGATCTTGCCGTCCGGCACGGGCAGCACGCCGGCTTCGGAGGCCAGGATCACCAGATCGTCGTCGGTCACCACGTAACGCGAGGGGCGCAGGCCGTTGCGGTCCAGCGTGGCGCCGATCTGGCGGCCATCGGTGAACACGATGGAGGCCGGGCCATCCCAGGGCTCCAGCATGGCGGCGTGGTACTCGTAGAAGGCGCGGCGGCGCTCGTCCATGGATTCGTGCTGCTCCCAGGGCTCCGGGATCATCATCATCACGGCCTGGCTGATGGGGTAGCCCGCCATGGTCAGCAGTTCCAGGCAGTTGTCGAACGTGGCCGTGTCGGACTGGCCGGCGAAGCTGATGGGATAGAGCTTCTTGAGGTCTTCGCCCAGCACGGGCGACGCCATCACGCCTTCGCGCGCCAGCATCCAGTTGTAGTTGCCGCGCACGGTGTTGATTTCACCGTTGTGGGCCACATAGCGGTAGGGGTGGGCCAACGGCCATTCGGGGAAGGTGTTGGTCGAGAAGCGCTGGTGCACCAGGCCAATGGCCGAGACGCAGCGATCATCGGCCAGGTCCTTGTAGTACACGCCCACCTGGTCGGCCAGCAGCAGGCCCTTGTAGACCACCGTGCGACTGCTCATGCTGGGCACGTAATACTCTTTGCTGTGCTTGAGCTTGAGCGCTTGGATGGCGGCGCTGGCGGTCTTGCGGATCACGTAGAGCTTGCGCTCCAGGGCGTCCTGCACGATCACGTCGGAGCCGCGGCCGATGAACACCTGGCGCAGGATGGGCTCCTTCTCGCGCACGGTGGGCGACATCGGCATGTCGCGGTTCACCGGCACGTCGCGCCAGCCCAGCAGCACCTGGCCCTCGGCCTTGATGGCGCGCTCCATCTCCTGCTCGCAGGCCAAGCGGCTGGCATGCTCTTTGGGCAGGAAGATCATGCCCACGCCGTATTCGCCGGCGGGGGGCAACTCCACGCCCTGACGCGCCATTTCCTCGCGGTAGAGCTGGTCGGGAATCTGGATCAGGATGCCCGCGCCGTCGCCCATGAGCTTGTCGGCCCCCACGGCGCCGCGGTGGTCCAGGTTCTCCAGAATCTTGAGCGCGCCGGTCACGATGTCGTGCCGCTTCACGCCCTTGATATGGGCCACGAAGCCCAGGCCACAGGCGTCGTGTTCATTGCTGGATGCATACAGGCCGTGCTGTTGCAGATGCTGGATTTCGGCAGCCTTGGTCATGGCGCGCTTCCTCAAAGATTCGCAGGGAACGCAAGCGTAGTGCAACGCAACATGGCCACGCAAGCATTTTAATCGGGGTCAGATACCGAAAAGTCCGCGCACTTTATTGGTGCTTTTTTATTAGGGACACATCAAACTCAGGAGCAGTAAAACCAGTCGTCACAATGAAAGTGCAGGCCAATTACGGTTTGGGTGGAACCACGGAAGCGGGACGCCCCGCGCGTGCTCGGGTGAGCCGACGGGGGGTCAGCTGTTGCAGAGCCTGCACAAACCCGTCATCCCCCAGGGCCCAACCGTTCAGGCCCGACTGCGTCAGTGCCGCCTGTTCGCTGGCGGAAATCCCCGCCTGCACGAGTGCGGCATAGGCCGCTTCGCGGGCAAAGGGGGTGTTGCCCAAGGCCCAGTAGAGGGCATGCGGCGTGATGAGACGATCACTGCGCAGGCCGATGTAGTGGCCGTGGCTGGACCACCGGAAGTCCGCCGCCGCTACGCACAGGCCCGCGCGCACGGGGTTGAGGTCCAGATATGCCATGCAGGGCAGCAGATAGCGCTCGGCCTGCAATACGGCGCTGCGGTAGCGCCCTTCCCATAGCGTGCCCGAACGCCCATGGCGCTGGTTGAAGCGCCGCACATAGCTGCGCCCCACGGCTTGCATCATCAGAGGCAGCGATTTGCCTTCCTGCGGCGTGGCCAGCAGGTGGAAATGGTTGTCCATGAGCACATAGGCGTGCACCGCCACCTGCTGCTGCCGCGCATGCTCGACCAGCAACGACCACATGAGCTCCCGGTCCGCGGCATCCAGGAAAATCGGCTGGCGGTTGTTGCCGCGCTGGATGATGTGGTGCGGGTAGCCAGCGAGGGCGAGGCGGGGAAGGCGGGCCATGAAACCGTCTTGGGACCGTTCAATTGCTCTTAAATCTATAGCTTCTAGCGCTTTATTGGCGGGCGCTAGAGGCTTAAATGGCTCATATCGCCACCGACCCGGCGCCATCCAGACCGAAGCGCGACCCCAGGGCCTGCGCCAACCCGAACTCTTCGAGTATGGCCGCCAGCCGCTCGCGCGCGCTGCGCTTCTTCTGGCCGGTGTAGCGCGCCAGGATCAGCTCGTTCTTCATGCTGTGCTCCCAGCCCACCAACTCCGTCACCGTGACCTGGTAGCCGCTGGCTTCCAGATGCAGGCACCGCAACACATTGGTGATCTGGCTGCCCATCTCGCGCGTGTGGATCGGGTGGCGCCACAACTCGGCCAGCGGCGTGCGCGACAGGCTCAGCGCCTTGGTGCCGCGCAAGCAGGCCGCCACCTCGGCTTGGCAACAAGGCACCAGCACCATGGCACGCGCCTGCTTTCGCAGGCCGAAGGCAATCGCATCATCAGTCGCCGTGTCGCAGGCATGCAGCGCAGTCACGATGTCAAAGCGCTCGGGCAGCTCTGCCGCGCCCGCGGCATCCGCCACCGCCATGTCCAGGAAGTGCATGCGCGCGAACCCCAAGCGCTGCGCCAATTCACGTGAACGCTGCACCAATTCCACGCGCCACTCGATACCGTAAATCTCGCCACGGCCGAGCTGCTTGAAGAACAGGTCGTAGAGAATGAAACCCAGGTAGGACTTGCCCGCGCCATGGTCGGCCAGCAGTGGCGCGTGGCCATCGGCGGAAAGCTCGGCGAGCAGTGGCTCGATGAACTGGTAGAGGTGATAGACCTGCTTGAGCTTGCGGCGCGAGTCCTGGTTGAGCCGTCCCTCGCGCGTGAGGATGTGCAGTTCCTTGAGCAATTCCACGGATTGGCCTGGCCGCAGTTCGGCCAGCACCGCAGCGTCGGCGGCGCCCGTCTGCTGCGTGCCCGACTTGGCACGCGCACTGCGGTGCGGTTGCCCGGTGGTGGTGGAGCGGCTCATACTTGCGGAGCACCCTTCGCAGCCGCGCCCTCTGGCCAGTGGGGCCCCACGTCCAGATCGGCCCATCCGGCCGCGCCCAGGCGCTCCAGCAATTCCATGTTGCGCTCGAAGATCTCTTGCGCCTCGGGAAACACTTCCACCGCGCGGTCGATGCTTTCCTCGCGCAGCAAATGCAGCGTGGGATAAGGCGCGCGGTTGGTGCAGTTGGTCACATCGTCAGCGAGGGTGCCCTCGAACTGGAAGTGCGGGTGGAACGACGCAACCTGCAGGATGCCCGCCAGGTCCATGGATTCGACGAGCTCGTCGGCCAACTCCAGGAAGTCGTTGAAATCCAGAAAGTCCGGCATGGCCAGCGGCGCGATGAGCAGCGTGGTGTCCCGCTTTTCGGGAGAGGCTTCGGCCAGCGCCTCCAACTCGGCAGCCAGGTCTTGCAACAGTTCACGCGCATCCGTGGCATGGCTCACCACGTAATGGATCTGGTCCTTCACATGCACGCTTTTGGCGAACGGGCACAGGTTGAGTCCGATGACGGCACGCTCGAGCCAGCGCACCATGTCCGCCACCACCACGTTGTCATCGCAGGCGGCTGCATCCTCGCGGGGCTGGTCGGGCATAGGGCTAGCAGGCCGTTGAAAAAGTGCTTTTCGAACGCATCAGGGACGCTGAGTGCGAAGACACGAGCTGCCCAGACGCGTCTGCGCAGCGATTGCAACGGCCCATCTGGCCGGTTTGCAGGCCCTCCCGCCCATTTCGGGCGCACGTATCCCTGGGCTCACGCATGATGCGCGTCCCACCAGCCGCCGATGCTGCCCATTCGCACAAGGTTGTAGGTGGCAAAGCACAGCAGCGCCTGGCCCGTGAGCTTGGCCTGACCGATCAGCTTGGTCTTTGCCAGACCACCGACGGTCTTGATCCAGCCAAAGGCCTCTTCGATGCGCTTGCGCACCTTCAGGCTGGTCTTGTAGCCCTCGTGCCGTGTCACTCGCGCATCCACCGCCGAGTGTTTGTCCTTGGCCGCCACGTGGGGCGTGACTTTGAGCTTTCTGCAGCCTTTGATGAAGGCCTTGCTGTCGTAGCCCTTGTCGGCACCGACCGTGGCCCGTTTGTTCCTGTTGCCCCGACGCTCCAACATGGCCAGCGCCGCCTCGCGCTCGGCCGTGCCGCTGGCGTGGGTGATCTCGACATCCACGATCAGCCCGTTGCGGTTCTCCATGAGGATGTGCCCCATGTGGCACAGGCGGGATTTGTCGCCCTGGCTCTTCTTGAACAGCCGGGCATCGGCGTCCGTGGTGCTCTCGTGGGTGTCGTTGCAGCGCTCCTGCCCCTTGAAGTCCACCTCGGGGTTGCGCCCAGGCGGCGTGCCGCTGTCGTCGTCTTTGCGCTTGAAGCTCTTGTGCGAGGCCCAGGCGTCAATGAGCGTGCCGTCCACGCTGAAGTGCTCGTCGCTGGCGAGCTTGCCCCACTGGGCACTGAGCTTGACGCGCTCGAAGAAGGCGCGGGCGAGGTCTTCGTTGAACAGACGTTCGCGGTTGGCGCTGAAAGTGGAGTGGTCCCAGACCTTGTCTTCGATGTTCAGGCCCACGAACCAGCGGTACAGCAGGTTGTAGTTGATCGCTTCGACCAACTGGCGCTCGCTGCGGATGGAGAACAGGATCTGCAGCAGCAAGGCCTTGAGCAGCATCTCCGGTGGCACCGATGGGCGGCCACGGCGGGCGTACACCGCTTCGAACTCGCGGTTCATGGTTGCCAGCAGCGCATCAACCACCGCGCGCAACTTGCGCAGCGGGTGTGCCTGCGGCACGCGCTCTTCAAGGCTGATGTAGCTGAACATCGCCCCCTGGAAATCTTGACTGCCTCTCATCGTCCTCGTCTGGGTCGTTCACCGATGGCTTCAGATCGTAGCGGCCAACGCGGGCGTCGGCGGGGGATTTTTCAACGGCCTGCTAGTGTGGTGTCTCAAAAGTAATCATCAAATAATGGTACTCGCTGCCCGCGCCACAGATGCCAAGATGGTGTCCGCACTTTTATGCCACACGAACGGCTTGGGATCCTCGTTGTGACGATCAATGTATTCCCGTATGGATTGCTCCAGCTGAGCAACGCTGGTGTGGGCGCTGCGCTTGATCCACTGCTCGCTGATCTGGCTAAAGAAACGCTCGACCAGATTGAGCCAGGACGCTGAGGTGGGCGTGAAGTGAACGTGGTAGCGAGGATGGGCTGCTAGCCAGGCCCGCACTGCCTGCGTCTTGTGCGTGCCGTAGTTGTCCATGATCAGGTGGATGTCTTGTTCGCCAGGCACCGCTGCATCGATGGCTTTGAGGAACTGCAGGAATTCCACACTGCGGTGACGGCGCTTGAGCTGTCCTATGACTTTGCCAGTGGCCACATCCAGCGCTGCAAACAGCGACGTTGTGCCATGGCGCTTGTAATCGTGCGTGCGCGTGCTGGGTTTGCCAAACGTCAGTGGTAACCCTGGTTGGGTGCGATCCAGAGCCTGGATCTGGCTCTTCTCGTCCACGCACAGCACCAAGGCGCGATCGGGTGGTGCCATATACAGCCCCACCACATCCCGTACCTTGTCCACGAAATGGGGATCCGTCGATAGCTTGAAGGTTTCTTGCAGGTGCGGCTTCAGCCCAAAGGCATGCCAGATGCGCTGCACCGTCGCGGGCGATACGCCAGCGTGCCGACTCATCTGGCGCACGCTCCAGTGCGTGGCGTTGTCAGGCTTGCTCTGGCGAACCTTGTCCACAATGAGCTGAACCTGCTCGTCGCCCACACTGCGCGGGCGGCCAGCGCGCGGGCATCGGTCAAACCCGCCAGACGATACGCCCGGTAGCGCCGCCGCCACTTGGAGACAGTTTGCACCGTCGTGCCCAAGCGTTGGGCAATCATGGTGCCCGACTCCCCATCTGCGCAGCCCAGCACGATTCGCATGCGCAGCTTCTCGTCCTCGGGCGCTTTGCGTACGCGCAGTCGCGCATGCAGCTCTGCGCGCTCGGCATCGGTGATCTGCAGCTTCGTGGCGGGGCGTCCAGGGTGGGCCATCAGCGTAGTCTCCTATAAGGAAGCTGATTCGACCAACACCGGTCAAAATAGTTCTATCTATTTTTGAGACACCACACTAGTGGTCATGGCGGGCGTGGTCTGAAGAGGGCTCGCATTGTATGTCTCTGCCCTGGCGCACAGGCGGACCGGGGCTGGCGCGTCAGGCCAGCAAGCGCTGACCGGTCAAGCGTTCGTGCTCTCGGGCGGCGAACCGGTCGGTCATGCCTGCGATGAAATCCGCCACCGTGCGCGCACGGCGTGCATCGTCGCCATCCAACGCCCAGCCGGCCTGCGCCGGTGGCATTTGCCGCGGGTCCGCCTGGTAGATGGCGAACAGGTCGCGCACCACCTGACGGGCACGGTCCGTGGTCTGCATAACCTGGGGATGGCGGTACAGCGACTGGAACAGGAACCGCTTGAGCACCTGCGACTGCGCGCGCATGGCCTGCGAGAAGCCGACCAGGGCAGGCAGCCGGCGCACCGCTTCCACATCAGCGGGCGCATGCTCTGCCAGCGCTGCGCGCGTGGCATCGATCACGTCGTACACCTGCTCGCTGAGCATGCGACGGATGGCCTCGCTCAGCAAACGGCGCCGCCCTTCGGACTGCGCGAGATGCGGGTAGTCGTTCTGCGCTTGCGCGCGGTAGCGGTCGAACAGCGGTACGTCGCGCAACTGCTCCAGCGTAATCAGGCCCGAGCGCACACCATCATCAATGTCGTGGGCGTTGTAGGCAATCTCATCGGCCAGGTTGCACAGCTGCGCCTCCAGACTCGGCTGCTGGCCGAGGAGGAAACGCCGCCCCACACCGCCGGGTTCGCGCGCCTCCAATTGCTCGGCGTTGCGCCGCGAGCAGTGCTTGAGGATGCCCTCGCGCGTCTCGTAGGTCAGGTTGATGCCATCGTAGGCGGGGTAGCGGTCTTCCAGCGTGTCCACCACACGCAGGCTCTGCAGGTTGTGCTCGAAGCCTCCATGGTCCGCCATGCACTCGTTGAGCGCATCCTGCCCTGCATGGCCGAATGGCGTATGTCCCAGGTCGTGCGCCAGGCAAATGGCCTCGACAAGGTCTTCGTTCAGCCTCAGCGACCGCGCGATGGAGCGCCCCAACTGCGCAACCTCCAGTGAATGCGTGAGCCGCGTACGGAACAGATCGCCCTCATGGTTGAGGAATACCTGGGTCTTGTAGACCAGCCGCCGGAACGCGGTGGAATGCACGATGCGGTCGCGGTCCCGCTGGTATTCCGTACGCGTAGGCGCCGGCGCCTCGGGATGGCGCCTGCCCTGGGTGCGCGCCGAGTGACAGGCATAAGATGCCAAATGCGTCTCAAGCACCAAACAGCCCCATAACGCCCACCAGACAAGCGCAATAAGCTATTATTTTTACAGCAAACATTAGGACGCACAGCACTGGTCGATGACTTCGCGCACCAGCGCATCCGGCGCGGCGCGCATGATGGCTTTGCCGGGTCCGTCGATCAGCACGAAGCGGATCTCACCGCCTTCTGCCTTCTTGTCCACGCGCATGAGTTCCAGATAGCGCCCCGCATTGTCCTGCGCGTCAAGCACCGGCCCCCGTGTGGGCAGACCGGCGCGCTCGATCAGGCGCGTCAGGCGTTCAACGAAAGAGCCGTCCACCAAACCCAGCCGCTGCGATAGATGCGCGGCCATCACCATGCCTGCGGCAACCCCTTCGCCATGCAGCCACACGCCGTAGCCCATGCCCGCCTCGATGGCATGGCCAAAGGTATGGCCGAAATTCAAAATGGCACGCAGCCCGGCTTCGCGTTCATCCGCGCCTACCACCGCCGCCTTGATCTCGCAGCTGCGCTTGACCACATGGGCCAGCGCGCCGCGCTCCCGCGCGACGAGCGCGTCCATGTGGGCCTCGAGCCAGGCAAACAACTCCATGTCTGCGATTGGCCCGTACTTGATCACCTCGGCCAGGCCCGCCGCCAACTCGCGCGCCGGCAAAGTGTCCAACGTGTCCAGATCACATACCACCAACTGAGGCTGATAGAACGCGCCGATCATGTTCTTACCCAGCGGATGGTTGATGGCAGTCTTGCCGCCCACCGACGAATCCACTTGTGCCAGCAATGTGGTGGGCACCTGCACGAAGGGCACGCCGCGCATGTAGCACGCCGCGGCGAAACCGGTCATGTCGCCGATGACGCCGCCGCCCAGCGCGAATAAAACCGTCCTACGGTCGCAGCCGTGCTTCAGCAGACCGTCAAAGATCAGATTCAGCGTATGCCAATCCTTGTGTGATTCGCCATCTGGCAAGACAACTTCGTGCAGCTGCGCATATTGCATCCGCAGGGCATTCCGCAATCTCTGCGCATACAACGGTGCAACCGAGGTATTGCTGACAATGAGCGCGGCGTACGCTGCGGGCAAGCCCTTGTAGGTGCCTGCATTCTCCAGCAGACCGTTGCCGATATAGATGGCGTAGCCCCGATCCCCTAGTTCGATCTGTACCGTAGCCATCTTTGCCATACATGCCACTCCATCTACCCAATAAAAACAGGGGGTGAACCACCCCCTGTCGAACCAACTGAACACGTGCCTCAGCGTACCGGCCCGCGATCTGTGATGACCTTCGGAGTAATAAACACCAGCATCTCCCGCTTGGTGGACTCCTTCGTTCTATTTTTGAATAGATTCCCGACCACGGGAACGTCACCCAAGACAGGTATTTTGTTCTCTTGGTTGGTCTCTTCCATCTCAAAAATACCCCCGATCACGACGGTGCCGCCGTTCTCGATCAACACTTGGGTCTTGACGTGCTTAGTATCGATGGCCACCCCCTGCGTGGTGGTCTCTCCTCGACTGTCCTTGTTGACGTCCAGATCAAGAATGATGTTGCCCTCAGGGGTGATCTGAGGCGTCACTTCCAGTTTCAATACGGCTTTCTTGAAGGCGATGGTTGTCGCACCGTTCGGAGCGGTAACCGAATAAGGATATTCCGTCCCCTGTTCGATAAGCGCCTTGGTCTGATCAGCCGTAATTAAACGCGGACTGGAAACGATCTTGCCCTGTCCATCCGCTTCCATCGCAGATAACTCCAGAGAGAGGAAGCGACTGGCGTTGGAATTGAAGATCGACAATGCGAATGATCCAACAGTGGAGACCCCTGATAAAGATGCAGGCAGGCTAACGAACGGTGACATGCCACTCCCCCCGGTGGGGCCGGCCACATTATCGTAGGTACCGCCAACTGCACTTCCGCCCGTGCGCGACCCTCCTCCCAGTCGCACCCCCAAGGAACGACCAAACGTATCCCGCGCTTCCACGATACGCGCCTCGATCATCACCTGCCGCACCGGTACATCAAGCGTCGCCAACAACTGGCGAACTTCTTCAAGTTTGGCCGAAGTATCCGTAACAAATAGCTGATTGGTGCGCGGCTCCGAGATTGCACTCCCGCGATCCGACAGGAATCGATTGGAGTAACCGCTCGTGGACGATCCACCCTGACTGCTCATGGTCAGTTGGGTGACCATGTCGGCGGCTTTTGCATAATTCAATTGGAAAGCCTGGGTTCGCAAAGGCTCCAGTTTCTGAATCGCTAAAGCGGCTTCGTAATCCTTCTTCGTGCGCTCGTCTATTTCGTCTTTGGGCGCGATCCACAGTACCGTGCCAGACTTGCGCATACCAAGCCCCTTTGCGTCCATGATGATCTGGAGAGCCTGATCCCAGGGAACATCCTTCAGCCGCAAGGTCAAAGCACCAGTAACAGTGTCCGATGTGACAATATTGAAATTAGTAAAATCCGCAATCACTTGCAGCAACGAACGAACTTCAATATTTTGAAAATTCAGAGAGAGTTTCTCTCCAGAATATGCAGGACCTTGTGTCAATTTAGTCAAATCAACCTTCTTCGGCCGCACCTCGACTACAAACTGATTATCACTTTGATAAGCGCTATGCTCCCATTCACCAACAGGGTCAATTGTCAGACGCACACGCTCACCCTGTTGTGATGCAGTAATGGTTTGCACGGGTGTACCGAAGTCAGAAACGTCCAATTTGCGGCGCAGGCCTTCGGGCAATGATGAACGCAGGAAATCAACAATCAGCCCCTTACCCTGCTGCTGCAAATCGACGCCCACCTGATTGTTAGGCAACCCAACAACAATACGACCGGCCCCATCTGCTCCACGTCGAAAATCAAGATCCTTCAGCGGCAAATTGTCAATATTTTGACTTTCTGCGAATGTCGTCACCTGAGGAGGAGGCATCTTTACAGCCGAGGACGCAGCATCCAACAGCACCAGGACTGTCTTGCCTTGCAACTCTGCGCGGTAAGAAGTGGGCTGCTTGAGATTCAAAACTACACGTGCCCGCGCTCCTGCTTGCACAATGTTGGCAGACTTGATATTCCCCTGATTGATATCTATTGATGAGCGCCCGGTCCCATTGCTCACTCCAGGAAAGTCCAGTGCAATGCGCGCAGGGTTTTGGATAGAAAACCCAGTGGGCAATTCTGCTTGCGGCTCAGAAAATTCAATCCGCAGAACTTCGGCACCACCTTGCAAAAAAACAGAGATGGAATCAATAGATCCGCGAGCTTGCGCCACAGACACCGTCAGCGCAGCCACAACTGCGGCTCCCAACATCCGCCAGTACGCGTGTAAACGAAGCTTCTCTTGAATCATTTCTTCACCTCATTCCCCTCTTGCAGATCCAGTGTTGTCATACGCTCTACCCAATCGCCCGTCGGATCTTGGACAATCTCTCGCAGGCGCATATTGGTCTCGGTAATACCGACGATTTTCCCGTAGTTTTGTCCTAGATAGTTACCCGCCCGGACTTGATACAGCAACTTATCGACACTGATCAATGCGGTAGGTATACCTGCCTTATTCATGCTCCCCACCATCCGGATTGCATCGAGCGGATATGCCTCCAACGGCTCCTTCCGCCTTGCCATCTCCGGGGCAATCAGGGAAGCATTAGCCGCTGATTCCGCCGAGTCCCGCCGCAAAGCCAATGTCAGTTTCATTGAATTGAACGGATCAATACCACTATCCGAAACATAATCTTGAGGAAAGAATTGCTTAGGCTCTTTCAGCGGGGTAATACGCGGCTTGGTTGTTGCGCGCAATTCCGACATCCACTGACGAAGCTCTTCTTCCCCGCTGGGTCCGCATCCCGCCAGCGCAAAGACAGCACTCAAGGCAATCAGGGCAGTAATCCGCTTCATTTCTTACCCCCCTTAGCCGCCTTCTGCGCCTGTATTTCCTCAGGATCCAGATAACGGAACGTTCTTGCTGTCGCCTCAAGCGTCAAATTGCCGGCTGCATCCTTTGAAATAGGAGTAATTGCCAAATTGTTCAAAGTAACAATGCGGGATAAGTTGGCCACATCTGAGGCAAAAGCACCCATGTCGTGGTACTTCCCTGCCACGCGAATAGCAATAGGCAGCTCAGCGTAATAGTCCTTGACCACTATTTGCCCGGGCCTAAACAATTCAAATTGCAGACTCCGCCCAAGCCCCGCCTGGTTGATATCAGAGAGCAGAGCAGACATTTCCGCCTTGCTAGGCAGTTGCTTTTCCAATTGAATCACATACTGCTGAATCTGTTCTCGTTGTTTTTTTAACGCTTCCAGACTGACCGCCTTAACCAGTTTTTTCTGGTAATCCTCCCGAAGCGTCTGCTCAGTATTCCGCTCGGCCGTCAGTTCTTGCTCATACTCAGTCAACTTAAAGAACCAAAGAAAGGTGGCGACGCCCGCAGCGATGAGTGCACAAAGCAATGCACGGGGCAACACTGGCCATAAAGAAGGATCTTTAGGATCTAAGTTGTGAAACTGCCGTTGCAGATCACCCTGCAGCTTTGCGAAATCAAGTTTTGGCTTATTCTTTTTTGCCATGTTACTTCCTCGCAGCCACGGCACTGGCGGCCTCCATCGCCTTCTGCGCTTCGGCGCTTCGCACCAGCCGGAAACGCAGATTAAAAGAGGCAACCCGACGCTGGTCCTTTGGAGTTAAGGCAACATTTGCTGCGACGATTTCCACCAATTCAGGCTTCGAAAACCATGGGGTATTGTTGGCAAGATTGCGCAGCATTTCAGAGACGCGCTCATTAGACTGAGCCATACCCTGCATAGTTACAGTTTGATCTATTTGCTTCAAACTGGTGATATAGACACCATCAGGTAATTGCGCCACCAATTCATTGAGGAGGTGCACAGGCAAATTTCGATCAGATTGCAAGTCCTCTACTGCTTTCTGCCGCGCTTGTAGAGCTGCAATTTCTTCTTCAATAGTCGCGATTTCCTTGATTTGTCCCTCAAGGACTCCGATTTCGCTTCGAAGAAAATTATTACGATCCTGCTGATCGGTAATCATCGCTTGAAACCACCAATAAATAGCCGCAGCAATGGCAAGCCCCACCAATGCAGAAGCGAGCATGACGGCTTGAAACGCCTCCCGCCTGCGTTTACGAGCAGCCTCCCGATGCGGGAGTAGGTTGATAAGAATCACTGCAGGAACCTCCGCATTGCCAGCCCACAGGAGGTCAAGTAAGACGGGGCCTCGCGCACCATCTTTTTGAGGCGGACACCCCTACCTACTTCCATGCCATCAAAGGGGTTGATGACGCTGCACGCAAACCCCGTGTTCTGAATGACAGACTCCGTCAAGCCGGGCAGAGGGGCAGATCCGCCTGCGAGCATGATGTGATCCACGCGGTTGTATGGTGTACTCGTAAAGAAGAACTGCAGCGCGCGGCTGATTTCCTGAGCGAGACTGTCCACGAAGGGGCGCAGGACAGCAGATTGATAGTCTTCAGGCAAGTCGCCATTGCGCTTCTTGCCCTCTGCTTCTTCTTGTGAAAACCCATATTGGCGCACGATCAACTGGGTCAACTGCGCACCACCAAAAGCTTGGTCGCGTTCATACAAGACATCGTCATTCCGAATGACCTGCATGCTCGTCGTCATTGCCCCCACCTCAAAGAGGGCAACGACCGCATCGACGCCCCGATTGGGCAACCCTTCAATCAGCCGCCCTGCTGCCAAGCGTGCCGCATGCGACTCAATGTCGACGATCACGGGCTTCAGTCCAGCCGCCTCCGCGAGGCCTTGACGATCTTGTACCTTCTCTTTGCGAGAGGCCGCAATCAGCACGTCGACATCGCCTGGCGCGCTCTTGCTGGGGCCCACCACGCAGAAGTCGAGGCTCACCTCGTCCAGCGAAAAAGGAATGTACTGGTTGGCTTCGGATTCCACCTGCACTTCCAGTTCCTGCTCGGACATCCCGCCGGGCAGCGTGATGCGTTTGGTGATCACAGCAGAGGATGGCAATGCAAGGGCGACATTCTTGGTTTTGGTCCCGCTCTTCTTCACAACGCGACGCAACGCCTCGGCGACTTCATCGAACTTTTCGATGTTGCCATCCGTGATCCACCCACGCTCCAGTTGCTCGATTGCACAGCACTCGAGAACCAGCGCCCCTCCCTTATCTCGTCCCAACTCCACCAGCTTGACGCTGGAAGAGCTGATGTCCACACCCAGCAATGGGGCAGACTGACGACTGAACAACGACCCCATTGAGATCAAGGTGCCCCTCCGCTACTTATATCTATATGACGCAACAAAACTTAACACTTCACATGAATGCTATCAGTAAGGTTCTTCACCAGCCAAGAGTTTTACCTTTCTCACACAAAAGCGGCGTTGTCAAAAGCAGACGATTTTCAGGTGCTATCGCTAATCGTCGGCCCCATTTTTCGCGCGCTGACCAAGGCAAGGCGCCCCAGCCAAGCCGAAACGCCAAGATTTTTATAATGACGGGTTGCCTCGTATCGAGACCCTATGCCACAGCCTCCCGACAGAACATCTTCCCCGCCCACATCCTCAATGCCACGCGCCGTGCGCTGGCTTCTGCTGGGGTTCACGTGGATCCTCGGCCTGGGCGTCGCCGCAACGTTGACCGGTGCTCTCGCCATCGGACTGGGCCTTGCGGTGGCCTATCCCAATCTGCCTGATGTGTCCGATCTGGCGGACTACCGCCCTAAGCTACCCCTGCGGGTGTACTCCGCAGAAGGCGCATTGTTGGGAGAGTTCGGTGAGGAGCGGCGCAACTTGACGCCTATCCAGGACATCCCCCCTGTGATGACCAATGCAGTGTTGGCGATCGAAGACGCACGCTTCTTCCAGCACGGGGGCGTGGACTACAAAGGGGTGTTGCGCGCTGCGCTGGCCAATCTGGGACGCGTAAAAAGCCAGGGGGCTTCCACTATTACCATGCAAGTGGCGCGAAATGTTTATCTTTCTTCCGAAAAAACATTCACCAGAAAAATTTACGAAATATTACTCACATTTAAGCTTGAGCATCTGTTAACAAAAAACCAGATTCTCGAGATCTACATGAACCAGATTTATCTGGGGAATCGCGCGTATGGATTTGCAGCAGCCGCAGAAACCTATTTTGGCAAGCCGCTGAAGTCCATATCCATTGCCGAAGCAGCCATGCTTGCTGGCCTTCCGAAAGCCCCATCCGCTTACAACCCCATCTCCAACCCCAAGCGCGCAAGGATCCGGCAGCTGTACATCATTGATCGCATGCTGGAAAACGGCTTCATCACTGCCGAGGAAGCCACTGCTGCAAAGCAAGAAGATCTCAAGCTGCGCTCGTCGACGGATTCGACCCGTATCCATGCGGAGTACGTGGCCGAGATGGCGCGTCAACTCATCTACGCGCAGTACGGCCCCGAGGCATACACGCGCGGATTGAATGTGTACACCACGCTGAATGCCGGCGAGCAGGAGACAGCCTACACCGCGTTGCGCAAAGGCATCATGGACTACGAGCGCCGACAGCACTATCGCGGGCCTGAGCGGTTTGTCAGCCTGCCCTCCGCGTCTGAGGAGACCGAAGACGCCATCGACGACGCTCTGGCCAACCACCCGGATAACGGCAATGTGCTCGCCGCGGTCGTGCTGGAGGTCAACGCCAAGAGGATTCTGGCGGCCCGCGCCGATGGCGAACAGATCGAGATCACGGGCGAAGGCCTCAAGCCAGCGCAGTCCGGACTCAGCGAGAAAGCCCCGCCCAACATCAAACTGCGCCGGGGCGCGGTCATCAGGGTCGTACAAACACCCAAGAAGACTTGGGAAATCACCCAGCTTCCTGAGGTGGAAGGTGCTTTCGTGGCCATCGATCCGCGTTCCGGTGCCATCCGTGCCCTGGTGGGCGGCTTTGACTTCGACAAGAACAAGTTCAACCATGTCACCCAGGCCTGGCGCCAGCCAGGTTCGGCGTTCAAGCCGTTCATCTACTCCGCCGCTCTGGAAAAGGGCTTCACACCTGCCACGGTGATCAACGACGCTCCCCTGTTCTTCAGTGCGGGCGTGACAGGCGGGCAACCCTGGGAGCCCAAGAACTACGATGGCAAGTACGACGGTCCCATGACCATGCGCGCAGGGCTTGCCCGCTCCAAGAACGTCGTTTCCATTCGCATCCTGCAGGCTGTCGGCCCCAAGAACGGGCAGGACTGGGTGACCCGTTTCGGATTCGAAGCCGACAAGCATCCCCCCTATCTGACGATGGCGCTGGGCGCAGGCTCTGTCACCCCGATGCAGCTTGCTTCGGCCTACGCGGTGTTTGCCAACGGCGGCTACCGCATCAACCCCTATCTCATCACCCGTGTCACGGACCACAAGGGACGCATCCTGTCGGATTTCCAACCTCCCGCCGTCACAGACAACCCCCGCGCCATTGAGCCACGCAACGCGTTCATCATGAACAGCATGCTTCAGGAAGTCGCGCGCTCCGGCACGGCGGCACGTGCACAGGCCACGCTCAAACGCCCCGATATCTATGGCAAGACAGGAACGACCAATGACGCAGTCGATGCGTGGTTTGCGGGCTTCCAGCCCACGCTGGCGGCTGTGACGTGGATCGGTTACGACACGCCGCGCAACCTCGGAAGCCGTGAGACCGGTGGCGGACTCAGTCTGCCGGTCTGGATCAGCTTCATGGAAAAAGCGCTTAAGGGCGTCCCTGTGGCAGAGCCCACCGTGCCCGCTGGCGTCGTGAACGTGAGTGGCGAATGGTTCTACGAAGAATATGCACGCAACGCGGGCGTCGCCAGTGTGGGTATGGAGAGCGCCACTCCCACCGACGGTGCGCCGGCTCCGGGAACACCGCCTCCACCCGAAGAGCGCAACCGCATCCTCGACCTATTCCGTAATTAATGAAGAGGCGGGCCTGTGCGCCCGCGCAATCATTTGCGCAGCCCTTCGCTTGTGGATCGAGCCGCGCTGTCGCCGCTAATCGGTGAACTGGAGCGCTTCCCCCGATTGCAAAGTGGCGTTGTGGCTGAGCGCTGCAAAGAACTCACCGGCACCCTTGGTATCCATCCACGACGTCCCGTCATGGCGGAAGTGATATCCGCCGGATTGCGCCGCCATCCATATCTCGTGCAGCGGCTTTTGAAGGTTGATCACGATCTGGCTGCGGTTGCGGAAAGTGATGGTCACCATGCCCCCCGTACGCTGGCCATCCAGATCGGCGTCAGTAGTGTCGTTGATACGGTCGCAGCTTTGTTCCACCGCCAGCAGCAGCTTTTCTGCACGGTCCATGAATTCGAGGTCGGTCATTACAATTTGCGTATGTTCAGAGCTCGTCAAATTCTAGTCAGGACGATTGTCCTTGCTGTGAGCACGGCAGCCTTCGCGGCCTGTGGCCAACGGGGTCCGCTTTACCTGCCCACGGACCCGGCTGCCGCGCAGCGCGCCACACTCCCTGAAACCCTCAACCCCGCCGCCTCGCGGGCTCCCGCCTCGTCGCCAGTCGATTCCGCTTCCACCACCCGTCCATGACCCATCCCGTTCTGCCCGGCCACCCCCACTTGCACTACCACGACCAAGCGCTTCAGTTGGAGGGCCTTCGCCTTGCCGACCTGGCCCGGGAGTTCGGCACGCCCCTCTACGTCTATTCCCAGGCAGCCATGCTGGACGCCCTGGATGCCTACCAGCGCGGGTTCGCTGGGCGCAAGGTGCAGATCTGCTATGCCATGAAAGCGAACTCGTCGCTCGCTGTCCTGCAGCTTTTCGCACGCCATGGCTGCGGCTTCGACATCGTTTCTGCCGGCGAACTGCAACGCGTGATTGCGGCCGGCGGCGACCCGGCGAAGGTGATCTTTTCCGGCGTAGGCAAGACGCGCGCAGAAATGCGCCAGGCGCTGGAGGTCGGCATTGGCTGCTTCAACGTGGAAAGCGAGGCAGAACTCGACGTGCTGAGCGAAGTGGCCCAATCCATGGGATTGCGCGCACCGATCAGCATTCGTGTCAATCCCAACGTGGACGCCAAGACCCACCCCTACATTTCCACGGGCCTCAAGGGCAACAAGTTCGGTATCGCCCATGAACGCACGGTCGCCACCTACCAGCGCGCAGCCGCCCTGCCCGGCTTGCGCGTGGTGGGCATCGATTGCCACATCGGCTCCCAGATCACGGAAGAGAGCCCGTATCTGGACGCCATGGATCGCATGCTGGACCTCGTGCAAGCCATCGAGGCCGCAGGCATCGCGATCCACCACATCGATTTTGGCGGTGGTCTGGGCATCGATTACAACGGCGACACGCCACCCCAGGCCGACGCGCTGTGGGCCAAGCTGTTGGCCAAGCTGGACGCGCGCGGCTACGGTGACCGCCAATTGATGATCGAGCCCGGTCGCTCCTTGGTGGGCAACGCCGGTGTTTGCCTGACGGAGGTGCTCTACCTCAAGCCCGGCGAGCAAAAGAACTTCTGCGTCGTCGATGCGGCCATGAACGATCTGCCGCGGCCGGCGATGTACCAGGCCTACCACGCCATCGTGCCCCTGCAGGCAACAGCCCCCACGGCCGTGTCGCACGTGTATGACGTCGTCGGACCGATCTGCGAAAGCGGGGACTGGATCGGCCGTGACCGCAACCTGGCGGTGGCAGCGGGCGATATGCTGGCGGTGCTGTCCGCCGGGGCGTACTGCAGTTCCATGGGGAGCACCTACAACACCCGTCCCCGCCCCGCCGAGGTGCTGGTGGACGGAGCGCAAGCCCACCTCATCCGCACGCGCGAAAGCGTGAACGACATCTTCCGCAGCGAAAAGCTGGTACCGCAGGGCAAACCTTGATAACCATCAAGGAATAACCATTTCGCTCTGAGTACTATTGCACTTTCATTGCGGAGTCACGTGCATGCCTCAGGAACCTCTTGAACTCTACCGGGACAAGAACCACACTTGTCTGATGTTCTCGGACCTTGTCGAGGAGGATGGGCAGGCGGTTCAGGCCAACCAGTTCCTGATCGTGGACGACGACACGGGCGCCATCATCGACCCGGGCGGCAATCTGGCGTTCAACGAGTTGTTCATGGGCATGTCCAAGCACTTTCCGCCCCACAAGCTGTCCTACCTGATTGCGTCGCACGCCGACCCCGACATCATCGCCTCGCTGGACCGCTGGTTAAGCAGCACCAAGGCGACGCTGGTCATCTCACGCATCTGGGAGCGCTTCGCGCCGCACTTCACCAAGCTCGGCAAAACCGAGAACCGCATCATCGGGGTGCCCGACAGCGGCGGCCGCCTGCCGCTGGGCCGGCACGAGCTGGTGCTGCTGCCGGCGCATTTCATGCATTCCGAAGGCAACTTCCACTTCTACGACCCGGTCAGCCGCATCCTGTTCACGGGCGACCTGGGCGTCTCCATGACCTCGGGCGCCGACGCACGCGTGCCGGTGACCCATCTGGCACCGCACATTCCACGCATGGAAGGCTTTCACCGCCGCTACATGGTCTCCAACAAGATCCTGCGCCTGTGGACGCGCATGGCGCGGCAACTCGACATCGCCATGGTGGTTCCGCAGCACGGCGCGCCCATCATGGGTAAGCCGGCCATCGACGACTTCTTCCAATGGCTCGACAGCCTGATGTGCGGCATCGACCTGTTTGACGACCGCGCCTACCAGATCCCCACGGGTCACATCGATCCCGTCACCCGCCAGGTGCGCC
Source organism: Diaphorobacter sp. JS3050 (assembly GCF_013154915.1). Lineage (NCBI taxonomy): Bacteria > Pseudomonadati > Pseudomonadota > Betaproteobacteria > Burkholderiales > Comamonadaceae > Diaphorobacter > Diaphorobacter sp. JS3050. The sequence continues at coordinate 973,746 of NZ_CP053553.1, read as the reverse complement.
CTGCGCTGCAGGCCGTGCGCGCCTGAAGGTTTGATAGAAAATCGGCTCTAGCGCTTACCCAGAAAGCGCTAGCAGCTATATAAATAATAGCAATCAGACCGCACGGCGGCGCCGGCGCAACCAAGGCCGAGCGAGCAGCAACGCCGCCAGGATGGCGGCATAGACCGCCACCTCGACAAAGTCGTTCTTGCCCGACCGCATCCAGAAAAAGTGCAGGATCGCCAGCCCCGCGGCCAGGTACACGCCGCGGTGCAGTTGCTGCCAGCGCCGCCCGCCCATCCAGCGCATGGCCCGGTTGAACGACGTGGCCGCCAGCGCCAGGAGCACCGCAAAGCAGCCCATGCCCACCAGGATGAAGGGGCGCTTGAGCACGTCACGAAGGATTTCCGGCACATCCAGCCCCATGTCGAACCAGCCGTAGCACAGCAAGTGGAGTGCCGCGTAGGCGAAGGTGTACAGACCCAGCATGCGCCGAAAGCGTGCCAGCGGCGGCTGGGCCAGCGCCAGCCTCAGGGGTGTGACTGCCAGGGTGAGGCACAGCATGCGCAGCGTCCAGTCGCCCGTGGAGCGGATCAGGGCTTCGGCAGGGTTGGCGCCCAGGCGATCCGCGGCCGCCCCATACACCAGCCAGGCCAGTGGTAGCAGGCACAGCACAAACAGCACCGGCTTGGCTGCCGGGTGCAACAACACGCGCGCGCCCCAGCCGCGACCCGCCAGCGCGGGAGTACTGCCCGAAAGGCGTGCATGCGCCATCAGTAGAACTTGCGCAGATCCATGCCCGCGTAGAGCTGCCCCACCTGGGCCTCGTAGCCATTGAACAGCAGGGTCTTGCGCTTCTTGGCGAACAGTCCACCCTCGCCGATACGCCGTTCGGTGGCCTGGCTCCAGCGCGGGTGGTCCACATCCGGATTCACGTTGGAATAGAAGCCGTACTCCTGCCGTGCAGCCTTGTTCCACGCGGTACCAGGCTCCTTCTCGACGAAGCGGATCTTGACGATGCTCTTGGCGCTCTTGAAGCCGTACTTCCACGGCACGACGATGCGCACCGGTGCGCCATTCTGATTGGGCAGCACCTCGCCATACATGCCGAAGGCGAGCAGCGTGAGCGGATGCATGGCCTCGTCCAAGCGCAGGCCTTCGGTGTAAGGCCAGTCCAGCACACGCGAGCCCACGTAAGGCATGGTGGCTTTGTCCGCCAGCGTGACGAACTCGACGTACTTCGCACTGCCCTGCGGCTCCACCCGCTTGATCAACTCTGCCAACGAGTACCCCACCCAGGGGATCACCATGGACCAGCCCTCGACGCAGCGCAGGCGGTAGATGCGCTCCTCCTGCGCGCTGAGCTTGAGCAGCTCGTCGATATCGAAGCGCCGTGGCTTGTTGACCAAGCCTTCCACTTCTACGGTCCAGGGGTGGGTTTTCAGGGTATGGGCATTGCGCGCGGGGTCGCTCTTGTCCGTGCCGAATTCGTAGAAATTGTTGTACGTGGTGGCATCTTGGTACTCGGTGACCTTCTCCATGGTCACCGCGCCCGGCACGGCGGACGGCGCACCCGGCAGGGGTGCAAGCCGCCCCGGGCGGCGGACTTGGTCAGCGAGGGCGACACGCCCTGCCCAGCCGGCCATCGCCGCGCCACCAGCACCCGCTGCCAGCAGGCGGAGCATGGCGCGTCGCTGCTCATAGACGGCGCGCGGCGTGATCTCGCCGGCGCAAGGGTGGATGTAACCGTTGTCTCGGGTAGGAATCAACATGGGGGTCCTTCTGGCAGCCGCATCTGCCACAGTCTGCATGAGACACAGACTGCCCGCAGGGCCCGCAGGTTCCCCCCTTGGACGCCGAGGGTTACAAGGTTCCGTAGCTGTGCAGCCCGCTCAGGAACATGTTCACGCCCAGAAAGGCGAAGGTGGTCACCGCCAGGCCCACCAGCGCCCACCACGCCGACATGGTGCCGCGCAAACCCTTCATCAGCCGCATGTGCAGCCATGCCGCGTAGTTGAGCCACACGATCAGCGCCCAGGTTTCCTTGGGGTCCCAGCTCCAGTAACCGCCCCAGGCCTCCGCGGCCCACAGCGCTCCCAGGACCGTGGCGATGGTAAAGAACGCAAAGCCCACGGCGATGGACTTGTACATCACATCGTCCAGGATCTCGAAGGACGGCAACCGCTCGGCAATGCGCCGGCGCGCCAGCAAGATGCCCGCCACGATCAGCGCAGAAACGCCGAAATACACCATCCAGTAGCCACCGCCGTTGTCGGCCGCGCCCTGGCGAAAGACGATGGGCTCAAAGCACAGCACCACGCCCAACAGCCACAGCGGTGCCAGTTTCCACCAGCGCGTTTCGCTCGCCTGCTGTTTGATCAGGTAAGCAAAGGCCACCATGGCTGACAGCGCGAAGGTGCCGTAGCCGATGAAGTTGGCCGGCACATGCAGCTTCATCCACCAGCTCTTGAGCGCGGGCACCAGCGGCTGGATCTCATGCGCCTCGCGCACGACCGTGTACCACAGCAGAAAGCCCACGGCGGCGCTCACCACCAGCATCACGAAGCCGCCGAGCGCGCAGGTTTCGTACTGCTCCTCATAGTACAGGTAGAACACGGCCGTCATCCAGCAGAACATGACGAACACCTCGTAGAGGTTGCTCACCGGGATGTGGCCGATATCCGGGCCGATCAGGTAGCTTTCGTACCAGCGCACCATGGTGCCGATCAATGCCAGCGCCACGGCCACCCACGCAATGCGCGAGCCGATGCGCATCATCGTCTGCCCTTGACCGCGCGAGAGCATGCCCACCCAATAGAACGCGGTGCTCATGAAGAACAGCATGCTCATCCACAGGATGGCCGACTGGCTCGACAGAAAGTACTTGAGTCCGAAGACCGTGTCCGCGCGCGCCAGGTCGCCCGCGCCATTGTTCTGGTACAGCCCGATGGCCAGCAGCGAGCACGCGGCCACCATCAGCATCAGTGTGCTCAGCGGGCGCCAGAACCAGCCCAGCCAGATCACGCTGGGAATGGAGCCCAGCAAAATGGCCTTCTCATACACATCCATGTACGCCGCATAGCGCTGCAGCGCGAACACGCCCCCCGCGACCACCAACAACGCAAACAGCCAGTCCCACCAGCTGCGGCGTGCGAAATACCCTTCGCTCAACGTGAGCGTGGTCGTGGCTGTATTCATGAGGCACCTCCGTGCGGGGATGTTCCGATCAATTGGGTGGTGAGCTGCGCGAATTCACGATCCGCATCCAGCGTCTTGCGGTTGGTGGACAGCGCCATCGTCGCGCGAGCGCCAGTCTCATGGGGTGCCAGCCATACCCATACGCGGCGTTCACGCACGTAGAGCATGGCAAACACTCCGATGATCAGCAGCGCGCAGCCCAGGTACACCACGTTCTTGCCCGGCGCGCGCGCCACCTGGAACACGCTGGCCTGCACCTGCTTGAAGTCACGCAGCTCGAACGCCAGGGGCACCGGATAGGCCTGTGCATCGCTCAGGCTCAACACCGCCTGCGTCATGAACGCCTGCGTTGCGCCATTCTGTGGCAAGGGGGCAAGGCCTGCACGTTCGCGGGTGATCTGCGCCAGTTCGAACAAGGCGCCGTTGAGGATGCGCACCAACACCTCGCTGGCGCGGTTGCGCTCGTCTTCGGGCACATTGGCCTCCATGAAGTCCGATATCGCCTGCAGCCCGCCGCGCGGCCGGCCGCCCGCCGCAGCAGGCTCGTCGATCGCACCGGCGAACAGCGCGAGCGCGCGCCCCGCCGACTGCGCGAGTTGCTCGGCCAGCTCGGGGCGCGCCCCATCCACGGCCGCTGCCGCGTAGCGACGCACCGCCAGTTCGCGCATCTGCGGATCGGCCAGTGCCAGGCGCATGCGCAAGAAGCCGTCCATGCCACCCTCGGCATCCACCGGCACGCGCAGATAGCGGAAGGGCTCCGCGGGGGTCTCACGCACACCCAGCAAATACATGGGCTGACCGTCGCCCGTGTCCACGGGCAGCATGAAATTGTGGAACTCCCGCGCCTGGCCCGCTGCATCGCGCAGCTTGTAGGTGATGCTGGGGCCTACGTTGCGCAGTTCGCGCTTGCTCACGGTCTTGTTGCCGGCACCCAGGCGCGATTCGATCGATTCGCGCAGATCCACCTTGCGCACGTCAGCGCCCGAACCGCTGGCGCCGGTATCGCCGAAGTTCTCCACATTGAGCACCCGCAGCCCCGTGAACTCCAGCGTCATGCCTTCGCCCGAGCCCGAGTGCGTGAGGCGCGTGGAGCCGCCGATCACGCCTTGCACATCGAAGGGCTCCGCGCCCGGCGCCATGGGACGCGCACGCAGGTGCACTTCGGAGCCGCCATCGTCAAAGCTGGATTGGTAGATTTCGATGCCCCGGTAGCTCACGGGATGGTTGACCTCCACGCGCGCCGGCGTGGCCTCGCCCGTGGCGCGGTCGTGGATCACGATCTCGCTGGCGAACAGCTTGGGCATACCGGTGGAGTAATGCTCCACGATGAACTTCTTGAGCTCGACGGCAAACGGCAGTTCCTGCAGCAGTACGCCGTCGGACTGGCTCAGGATGGCGGTGCCGGACTGCGTGCCCTCGGCCACCACAAGATTGCCGCGGAACGTGGGATTGCGCTCGGACAGCCGGTGTTCGGGCTTGACCTCGGAGATCAGGCCAGAGCCGGCATAGGGCGTCTTGCCACCAAACCACATCTGTGCCCGCACGACGAGATCGCCGTCCAGCAGGCCGCCCAGGCACACCAGCACGATGGCGCTGTGCGCGGCGATATAGCCCAGCTTGTTGGCGGCACCGGCCTTGGCGGCCACCATCCAGCCGTCACCTGCCGGGGTCTGGCGCTGCTGCAGGCGTACCTTCCAGCCTTTGGCAACCAGTTGCTGGCCCACGCGGCGCGCGGCCGCCTCGGGCGTTTCGGCCGCCAGCTCCGCACTGGCCTTGTGGTGGAACGCCTGCAGGCTCTTCTCGCGGATGTCTTCCTTGTAGGTACGCAGATCCGCCAGATACTTGGGCGCATGCCGGGCAATGCACAGCGAAGTGCTGACCACCAGAAAGCCCAGGATCACGAGGAACCACCAGGCGCTGTAGACCGCGTTCAGCTTGAGCGCCAGGAACACCTCCGCCCAGAATGGGCCGAACTGGTTCACATAGTTGACGGCCGGCTCGTGCTGCTTGAGCACCGTGCCGATCACCGAGGCAATGCAGATCACGGTCAGCAACGCGATCGCGAAGCGCATGGACGCCAGCAGCTCGGTCATCGACCGCATGGCGTGCGTCCGGGGGGCGCTGCTAGGACCGAAAGTGGTGTCAGACATGAAAGACGCGAAGGCCGGGAGGAATCCACCTACGCCAGTCAACCCTGCGTGCGTAGGCCCATGAGAAAAGGCGGGCCATCCGTTCAGATGAGCCCGCCCGTCTTGGGTGCGATTATCGGCGGTAGGTTCCAAAGGCGCATCGGAGCACCCCTGGAAATTTGACGTGAATCAACGCAAACCGGCAATGTAGTCAGCCACGGCCTTGATCTCGCGGTCGTTGAGCTTGGCGGCCACGTCGCGCATCTGCACGTTGTTGCCACGCTTGCCGTCGCGGAAGTCCACCAGCTGCTTGACCGTGTAGTCGGCATGCTGGCCCGACAGGCGCGGGTACTGGGCAGGAATGCCGGAACCGTTGGGGCTGTGGCAGCCGGCGCAGGCGGCAATGTTGCGGTCCTGGATGCCGCCGCGGTAGATGCGTTCGCCCATGGCGACCAGATCCTTGTCCTTGGCAAAGCCTTCCTTGGCTTGCTTGGAGGCCAGCCACCACGACACGTTGCGCATGTCGTCCTCGGAGAGGATGGCGGCCATGCCTTGCATGATCGGGTCAGCGCGCTTGCCGGCCTTGAACTCCTGCAGCTGCTTGACCAGGTACTCCGGGTGCTGCTGCGCCAGCTTGGGGTTGGCTGCGATGGTGGAATTGCCGTCGGCGGCGTGGCAGGCGGCGCACACGGCGGCGTAGCTGGCCTCGCCCTTCACGAGATCAGGCTTCGCTGCCTTTTGCGGCGCCGGGGTTTCGCCTGCGGCAAGGGCCGAGGCAGCGGGGACTGCCAGTGCGGCAGCCATCAGCAGGGAGGCGAGCAACTTCATATCGGGGGATCTTGTGTTATGAGCGCAAAACCCCGCGATTCTACAATGCCCCCTGTTTCGCCCTATCCCTTGGAAAACCCATATATGCCGACCACATCACATGCGCCAGTTGCTGGCTCCCTCCCGCCAGCGCCGGACGCCAAGGTCGCCATGGGGTGGATGCACACCGCGCGCTTCCTGACGACGGCCGCGCAGTTGCACCATTTGCCCGCCATCGAGGTGCCCGAGATCGCCTTCGTGGGCCGCTCCAACGCAGGCAAATCCACCTGCATCAACACCCTCACCCAGCAGCGCCAACTGGCGTTTGCATCCAAGAAGCCCGGGCGCACCCAGCACATCAACCTGTTCGCGCTGGGCAAGCAGGGCGCGACGGACGCGGTGCTGGCCGACCTGCCGGGCTACGGCTACGCGGCCGTGTCGCGCTCGGACAAGCTGCGCTGGCAGCAAGTGATGCTGAGCTACCTGGTGAGCCGCGAAAGTCTCACCGCCATCGTGCTGCTGTGCGACCCGCGCCTGGGCCTGACCGAGCTGGACGAGGCGCTGCTGAACGCCGTGCGGCCGCGCGTGGAGGCAGGGCTCAAGTTCCTGGTGCTGCTCACCAAGGCCGACAAGCTCACGCGCGCCGAGCAGGCCAAGGCACTGTCCATCACGCGACTGCAGGCCGGCGGCGGTGAGGTCAGGATGTTCTCCGCGCTCAAGAAGCAGGGCGTGGACGAAGTGGCGCAACTGCTGTGGCAGTGGGCCCACCCCGTCCAAAAAGAGGATGCGGCCGTGGAAGCCCTGCCGCCATCTGAAGACCAAAACTGACGCCAGCGCCCGTCCATCAAGCGCTGGCAGCTATGAAAGGCGTAGCGTATGGCGGAGACGATCACCCACACACTGCCGCACGGCATCACGCTGCACTGCCGCGTGGCCGGCATGCCGGGGCGCCCGGTGCTGCTGTTCCTGCACGGCTTTCCCGAGGGCGCGTTCATCTGGGACGCGCTGCTGGGCCATTTCGCCGATCCGGCACACGGCGGCTACCGCTGCGTGGCGCCCTGGCTGCGCGGCTATGCACCCTCCAGCGCGCCGGCTGCAGTAGAGGCCTACCGCCCCAAACATCTGGTGCAGGACATCGCCGCGCTGATCGCCCAGGAAGCCGGTGCCGGCACGCCGCTGGCCGCGCTGGTGGCACACGACTGGGGCGGCGCCGTGGCCTGGAACCTGGCCAACCAGCATCCCGGACTGCTCAAGCGCCTGATGGTCATCAACGCGCCTCACCCTGGCGCCTTCCTGCGCGAGTTGCAGGGCAGTGCCGCGCAGCAGGAGGCCAGTGCGTACATGCACTTCCTGTGCCGCCCCGATGCCGAGTCGCTGCTGGCCGAGAACGATTTCGCGCGCCTGTTCGGCTTCTTTCGCCGCGCCGATGGCAGCGCGCCCGGCTGGCTCACCCCTGCACTGCGCGCGCACTACCGCGCGCAGTGGGCGGCGGGGCTTGCCGGGCCTTGCAACTACTACCGTGCCAGTCCGCTGCGGCCGCCGCTGCCCTCGTCTTCCCAGGACGACGGGACGCCGGACATCCGCTCCCTCACGCTGCCCGCCGACATGCTGGAGGTGCCCGTACCCACGCAAGTGCTGTGGGGCATGGACGACCCCGCGTTGCTGCCCGGTCTGCTGCAGGGGCTCCAAGCCTGGGTGCCACGCCTGCAGGTGCAGCAAGTGCCAGGCGCCACGCACTGGGTGGTGCACGAGCAGCCGGGGCTGGTGCGCGACACCCTGGCGGATCTTCTTCGCCAGTCACTATGATTTTCGTAGCTGCTAGCGCTTACCAGATAAGCGCTAGAGCCATTTTTACTGGTACACCGAATCCTGCCCCTCCGGGCGGGTCTTGAAGCGCTTGTGCACCCAGTAGTACTGCGCGGGCATGGTGCGGATGGCGGCTTCCAGCTCGCGGTTCATGCGCGCCGTGTCGGCCACATGGTCCTCGGTGGGAAAGTGGTCCCAGGCGGGGGTCAGCTCGGCCACGTAGCCCTCGGGCGTCATGCGGCTGTACAGCGCCACCACCTTGGCGCGCCCCAGGCGCGCAAAGCGCGACAGTGACGGGATGGTGGCCGCGTCCGGCATGGCGAAGAAGGGCACGAACACCGAGTCGTTCCTGCCGTAGTCCATGTCGGGCAGCAGGTACAGCAGCCCGCCCTTGCGCAGGCACGAGATGATGGGTTTCACGCCGTCGGCGCGGTTGAGCATGCGCACGTTGCCAAAGCGCTGGCGGCCCGCCATGAACCATGCGTCCAGCACCGGGTCGGGGTTGGTGGCGAAAATCGAGGTGAACTCGCGCCGCGTGTTCAGCGGCAAGGCGAGGCCGCCCGCGTCCATGCTGTAGAAGTGCGGCGCGAAGACGATGGTCGGCGTGTCGCCTTCCAGCTCGTGCAGCGCGCCCACCAGCTTCACGCGACTGCGCACCAGCGCCTCGGAGCCCGACCACAACCAGCCGCGGTCCAGGAAGGTCTGGCAGAACACCACGAAGGACTCGCGCGCCCACGCGCGGCGCTGCGACTCGGGCACCTCCGGGAAGCACAAGGCCAGGTTGCGCAGCGCCACCCTGCGCCGCGGCACGGCCAGCACGAACAGCACCCGGCCGATGAACCGCCCCAGCGCACGCAGCGCCGGCAGCGGCAGACGACCCAGCAGATTCAGCAGCGCGATGCCCGCGCGCGCCATCATGCGCGGCCCTCCGGCGGCGCATCGGCCCCGGCAGAGGTATGCATCTCCGCGCGGGGCTGCTTGTAGCGGGCGTAGCCCCACAGGTATTGGTCGGGGCTTTGGCGGATGAGGTATTCCATGGCTTGGTTGAGCTGCAGCACGGCCGCGTCGAGTGTAGGCGCCAGCGGCTGGGGCAAATCCTCCAGGTGCAGCACATAGCCGCGCCCGCGTGGCAAGCGCTCGCACCGCGCCAGGATCACCGCCGCACCGGTCTGCTGCACCAGGCGTGCAGCCAGCGTCATGGTGTAGGCCGGGCGGCCGAAGAACGGCGACCACACCCCCAGCCCCTGCGGCGGCACCTGGTCAGGCAGCAGGCCCACCGCCTCGCCGCGCCGCAGCGCCTTGATCATCTGGCGCACGCCCTGCAACGTGGTGGGCACGGCCTGGATGCCGGGGCGGTTGCGCGCGGTCTGCATCACCTCGGCCAGCCAGCGCTGGCGCGCGGGCCGGTACAGGATGGTGATGGGGCCGTGCTCCGGCGACCAGCGCCGCGCCGCCGCCTGCACCGACAACTCGAAACAGCCAATGTGCGGCGTGAGGAACACGATGCCGCGGCCTTGGCCCCAGGCCCGTTGCACGCATTCGGCCCCGCGTATCTCGCAGGCCGGCGGCTCGGGCCACAGCCACAGACGCGGCGCCTCGGCCACCATGCGCCCCGCGTGCGCTATGGCCGCACGCACGTCACGCAAGGCATAACCCGCGCGCGCGGCGTTGTCGATGAAGCGGCGGCGGTAGGTGGGCGATGCGCAAAACGCCACCCAGCCAAGCGCCGCGCCAATGACATGCAGCAACCACAAGGGCAGCGCGGAAACGAGCCGAAAGAGGGATGACATTACAATGACGGCCGTCGCCGAGTTAAATGAGCAACTTGCAGGGCGACGTTAAACACAACTGCTAAAGCGTTCGCCGAGGCTCCATGAGGCTCTGGGCAACGCCCAAATGCTGACAACACGGAGTTTATTCAAATGGCGAACGATTTCCTCTTCACGTCCGAATCGGTCTCTGAAGGCCACCCCGACAAGGTGGCGGACCAGATCTCCGACGCCATCCTGGACGCAATCTTCACGCAAGACCCCCGCAGCCGCGTGGCAGCCGAGACGCTGACCAACACCGGCCTGGTGGTACTGGCCGGCGAGATCACCACCAACGCACACGTGGACTACATCCAGGTGGCGCGCGACACCATCCAGCGCATCGGCTACGACAACACCGAGTACGGCATCGACTACAAGGGCTGCGCAGTGCTCGTGGCCTACGACAAGCAGTCCAACGACATCGCCCAGGGCGTGGACCACGCCAGCGACGACCACCTGAACACCGGCGCGGGCGACCAGGGCTTGATGTTCGGCTACGCCTGCGACGAGACGCCCGAGCTGATGCCCGCGCCCATCTACTACGCGCACCGCCTGGTCGAGCGCCAGGCCCAGTTGCGCAAGGACGGCCGCCTGCCCTTCCTGCGCCCGGACGCCAAGAGCCAGGTGACCATGCGCTACGTGGACGGCAAGCCCCACAGCATCGACACCGTGGTGCTCTCCACCCAGCACAGCCCGGACCAGAGCGAGACCGCCACCAAGATGAAGGCCAGCTTCACCGAGGCCATCATCGAGGAGATCATCAAGCCGGTGCTGCCCAAGGAATGGCTGCAGGACACCAAGTACCTCATCAACCCCACGGGCCGCTTCGTCATCGGCGGGCCGCAGGGCGACTGCGGCCTGACGGGCCGCAAGATCATCGTGGACACCTACGGCGGCGCCTGCCCGCACGGCGGCGGTGCGTTCAGCGGCAAGGATCCAACGAAGGTGGACCGCAGCGCCGCCTACGCTGCGCGCTACGTGGCCAAGAACATCGTGGCCGCCGGCCTGGCGCGCCAGTGCCAGATCCAGGTGGCTTATGCCATCGGCGTGGCGCGCCCGATGAACATCACCGTGTACACCGAGGGCACCGGCGTGATCCCCGACGACCAGATCGCCCAACTGGTGCAGGAGCACTTCGACCTGCGCCCCAAGGGCATCATCCAGATGCTGGACCTGCTGCGCCCCATCTACGCGAAGACCGCCGCCTACGGCCACTTTGGCCGCGAGGAACCCGAGTTCACCTGGGAGAGGACGGACAAGGCTGCCGCGCTGCGTGCAGCGGCCGGGCTGTAAGGCACGGCGACCCCCACCAGCGGGTGCGGCAGCCTTGCGGCACAAAGCCCAGGCGCTGCGCGCAGCGGCGGGGCTATGAACCCCGCGTCTGCGTCCAGGCAGTCCCTGAGCTTGGGGGCGGAATTCATATCCCGCCGCGTTACGAACGCAGACCAGTACGCCGCGTGGCACCAAGCGGCCGGCTTGTAACCCTGTGCAGGCGCGCATGTCAACGCCGCGCGCGCTGCTGGCCGCTGGAGGCGCGCCGGCCACGGTGGCGCAGGAACTGGGCTTTGAGGACCAGCGCCACTTCCACAACGCGTTGCGCGAAGGCGTGGCTACTGCGCCGGGAGATTCTCGGCGCTAAGGGCGGCGGCCTGCTGCAGGGCCGCAGCGATGCCCTGCTGGGCAAGGCCGCGCATGTATGCCCTTGCAGACGCCATTTTTTCCAATACACCCCCGGCCCCCGCGTCCAGGCTGCCTGAGAATGCGCTGTTCACGCCCACCTGTTCCTGCTGCTGGCGGGCACGCCGCCTGTGCTGCAGCGGCTGTACAGCGCCTGGACGGTTGCCATCATCCTGGGATGGGTTCTGCGGATGGCCGCCACAGAACGCACGGGCGCCGTGCTGCTACCGATCGCCGGCGGCGTGGTGCTGCATGTGCTGCGATAACCGGCAGCACTGTCAACACCCTCCTACACGCTGCGGTTTCGCCAGATGACGGAGCGCCTGCGCCAGCGCCTCTACTCTGATGCCCAGCCGCCGCACCCGCCGGCGGCCCATCCCAAGGAGGCCTATCCCATGCTCAAGTACGCGATCATCTTCGCCATCATTTCGCTCATTGCCGGCGCGCTCGGGTTCACCGGCGTGGCCGCTGGCTCGGCCGCCATCGCCAAGGTGCTGTTCGTGGTGTTCCTGGTATTGGCCGTGCTGTTCGTGGTGCTCGCGCTGCTGGGTATCGGGGCCGCGCGCAAAGCCATCAAATAGCGGTGCCGCCCGGATGCGGCCCCGCAGTTGCCTACACTGCAGGCCCTGCACGCTCGCATCCGCCCCATGACCCGCACCGTCCACCTGCTCGCCATCGATCCCCAGAACGACTTCTGCGATCTGCCCGCCGCGTGGCACTCGCGCGATCCCCATAGCGGCGCGGTAACCGCCCCGGCGCTGCCCGTTCCCGGCGCGCATGCGGACATGCAGCGCCTGGCAGCGTTCATCCGCGCGCAGGGAGCAGGTATCGACCACATCACTGTCACCCTCGACTCGCACCAGCGGTACGACGTGGCGCACCCTGCCTACTGGCAGCGCAGCGACGGGGGCGCGGTGGCGCCCTTCACCGCCATCACCGCTGCGCAGGTCCGCGCGGGTGCGTTTGCGCCGCGTGACCCTGCCGCGCTGGCGCGCACACTGGACTACCTGGACACGTTGGAAACCCAGGGCCGTTACACCCTCATGGTCTGGCCCGTGCATTGCGAAATCGGCAGCTGGGGCCATGGCGTGCATACCGACGTGCTGGCCGCGTGCAGCGACTGGCAGGCGCATCGCGTGCGCGCCGTGCAGTCCGTCTTCAAGGGCATGAGCCCCTGGACCGAGCACTACAGCGCTGTGCAGGCCGAAGTACCCGACGCGGCCGACCCGCACACCGCCCTGAACACCCAGCTGCTGGACCAATTGGCCAGCGCAGACCTGCTGCTCATCGCAGGCGAGGCCAGCAGCCACTGCGTGCGCGCCACCACCGAGCACATCATCCAGCACCTGGCCCGCCTGCACCCCGGGTGGAGCCCGCGGCGCCTGGTGCTGCTCACCGATTGCATGAGCCCCGTGGCCGGCTTCGAGGCGCAGCATGAGGCCTTCCTGGAGGCGATGCACGCCCAGGGTGCACGGCTGGCGACTTCAAGCGAAATTTGCCTCTAGCGCTTATCCATCAAGCGCGAGCAGCTCACTTTTTTGAGAACACACGAATCGTCGCATGTACGACACCGCCATCCTCATCGGCCGCTTCGAGCCCGTCCACACCGGCCATCTCGCCCTGCTGCGCGAAGCGCTGGTGCAGGCGCGGCAGGTCATCGTCATCGTCGGCTCGGCCTTCCAGGCGCGCACACCCAAGAACCCGTTCACCTGGCACGAACGCGAAGCCATGCTGCGCGGTGCTCTGCCCGAGGGCGACCGCACGCGCCTCACCGTGCTGCCGGTGCGCGACTACTACAACGAGGCGGTGTGGGTGGAAGCCGTGCGCAACGCGGTGGCGCGCCACAGCCCGCCGCAGGCGCGCGTGGGGCTGGTCGGCCATTTCAAGGACGCCACGAGCAGCTACCTCAGCGCCTTTCCGGGCTGGGAATTGATACGCATGGAGCGCCAGGGCCGCATCGACGCGACCGCCATCCGCGACGCCTACTTCGGCGCCACACCCGCCACCGTGGCCCATGCGCTGCAGCCGCTGGCGCCCATGCTGCCGCCCGCCACGCAAGCGCTGTTGGAGCAATTCGCCCACACGCCGCACTTCGCCACACTGCAGCAGGAATGGCAGATGCTGCGCGGTTACCGCGCCGCCTGGGCAACGGCGCCCTACCCGCCCGTGTTCGTGACCGTGGACGCGGTACTGCGCTGCCAGGATCACGTGCTGCTCATCCGCCGCGCCCACGCACCAGGGCGTGGCCTGCTGGCGGTGCCCGGCGGCTTCATCGAACAACGCGAGACGCTGTGGCAGTCCTGCCTGCGTGAACTGGCAGAGGAAACGAATTGCGCCCTGCCCGAGGCCACGCTGCGCGCGGCGCTGCGCAGCGTGACGGTGTTCGACCATCCCGACCGCAGCCAACGCGGCCGCACCATCACCCACGCGCACTACTTCGACCTGCAGGACGCTCCGCTGCCCCCGGTGCAGGCGGCTGACGACGCGGCGCATGCCGAGTGGGTGGCCATCGACCGGCTCGCGGGCATGGAAGAAGCGTTCTTTGAAGACCACTTTCACATGCTGGACCACTTCTTGCGCCTCACAGTCCACTGAGGCGGACGGGGAAGTGCGGCTGCCCTCCGCACTCCCGCACCTTGATCGCAGGCCCTGTCGACACTGCGGCCTTGAAACTGTCACGAATGCCTCTATCATTAGCACTCGAAACAGATGAGTGCTAACAACACCGCTGTGTCAGTTCCCTGCGCCCGCGTTGAGGGCGCGTTGTTTGATGTCGCAATCCTTTTTATTATCAGGAGAGATGCAATGAATCTTCGCCCCCTGCACGATCGCGTGATCGTCAAACGTATCGAAAGCGAAACCACGACCGCCTCGGGCATCGTGATCCCCGACAACGCTGCGGAAAAGCCCGATCAAGGCGAAGTGCTGGCCGTTGGCCCTGGCAAGAAGAACGACAAGGGCGAGCTGATCGCCCTGAACGTGAAGGTCGGCGACCGCGTGCTGTTCGGCAAATACAGCGGCCAGACCGTGAAGGTCAATGGCGACGAGCTGCTGGTGATGAAGGAAGACGACCTGTTCGCGGTCGTCGAGAAGTAATCCCTTCTGGTCAACTCATTTTTCATAGCTGCCTGCGCTTGATAGATCAGCGTTGGCAGCCCATTTGATTCAAATTTGTAGGAGCCAAAAATGGCAGCAAAAGACGTAGTGTTCGGCGGCGAAGCCCGCGCTCGCATGGTTGAAGGCGTGAACATCCTGGCCAACGCGGTCAAGGTGACCCTGGGCCCCAAGGGCCGCAACGTGGTGCTGGAGCGCTCGTTCGGCGCCCCCACGGTGACCAAGGACGGCGTGTCCGTGGCCAAGGAAATCGAACTGAAAGACAAGCTGCAGAACATGGGCGCGCAGCTCGTGAAGGAAGTGGCTTCCAAGACCAACGACATCGCCGGTGACGGCACGACCACCGCCACCGTGCTGGCCCAGGCCATCGTGCGCGAAGGCTCCAAGTACGTGGCCGCCGGCCTGAACCCGATGGATTTGAAGCGCGGCATCGACAAGGCTGTCGTGGCTCTGGTCGAGCAGCTGAAGAAGCAGTCCAAGGCCACGACGACCTCCAAGGAAATCGCCCAGGTGGGTTCGATCTCCGCCAACTCCGACGAGTCCGTGGGCAAGATCATTGCCGACGCCATGGACAAGGTGGGCAAGGAAGGCGTGATCACCGTGGAAGACGGCAAGAGCCTGGAAAACGAGCTGGAAGTCGTGGAAGGCATGCAGTTCGACCGCGGCTACCTGTCGCCCTACTTCATCAACAACCCCGAGAAGCAGTCCGCGATCCTGGACAACCCCTTCGTGCTGCTGTTCGACAAGAAGATCAGCAACATCCGTGACCTGCTGCCCACGCTGGAGCAAGTGGCCAAGGCTGGCCGTCCTCTGCTGATCATTGCTGAAGATGTCGAAGGCGAAGCCCTGGCAACTTTGGTGGTGAACACCATCCGCGGCATCCTGAAGGTCGTGGCCGTGAAGGCGCCCGGCTTCGGCGACCGCCGCAAGGCCATGCTGGAAGACATCGCCATCCTGACGGGCGGCAAGGTGATCGCCGAGGAAGTGGGCCTGACGCTGGAGAAGGTGACGCTGGCCGACCTGGGCCAGGCCAAGCGCATCGAAGTGGGCAAGGAAAACACCACCATCATCGACGGTGCTGGTGCCGCTGCCGACATCGAAGCCCGCGTGAAGCAGATCCGCATCCAGATCGAGGAAGCCACCAGCGACTACGACCGTGAGAAGCTGCAAGAGCGCGTGGCCAAGCTGGCCGGCGGCGTGGCCGTGATCAAGGTGGGCGCTGCCACCGAAGTCGAGATGAAGGAAAAGAAGGCCCGCGTGGAAGACGCCCTGCACGCCACCCGCGCTGCCGTGGAAGAAGGCATCGTGGCCGGCGGCGGCGTGGCACTGCTGCGCGCCAAGCAGGCCGTGGGCAACCTGTCCACCGGCAACCCTGAGCAGGACGCCGGCATCAAGCTGGTGCTGAAGGCTGTCGAAGCCCCCCTGCGCGAGATCGTGGCCAACGCCGGTGGCGAACCGTCGGTGGTCGTGAACGAAGTGCTGAACGGCAAGGGCAACTACGGCTTCAACGCAGCCAACGACACCTACGGCGACATGCTGGAAATGGGCATCCTCGACCCCACCAAGGTGACCCGCACGGCCCTGCAGAACGCCGCTTCCGTGGCCTCGCTGCTGCTGACGACCGAAGCCATGGTGGCCGAGGCGCCGAAGGACGAGTCCGCAGCCCCCGCCATGCCCGGCGGCATGGGCGGCATGGGTGACATGGGCATGTAATTGCCAGGACCCTGCCTGCGCCCTGAAGGCGCAGGCAGCACCCAACCCGCAAGCAGTGCTTGCGGGTTTTTTTTCGCCTGCGTGTGTGGCGGGTGACCTTCCGCGGCGCACCGCGCGCGGATCTGGCCTGCCGTCCCCCAATACCCCTACGCAAAAGCAAGCTTTGCGCTCCTCGCATAATTGTATTTATATGTAAATATTAGTAATTCATTGCTAGCGGTTCACTCTGGCCGTACCGCCATCGCACGGCCCTTCGCAGGAGCCTCCGCCATGCACACGACCCCTCGCCGTCTCTTTCCCTGCATCCTCTCCCGCGACCCCTACCGGCGTGTGCGCGTCGGCATGGCGCTGCTCGCGCTGCTGCTGATGAGCTCCAGCGCCCTGGTAATGCTGTTTCTGCACCACCCCAGCGCAAACCACCACCTGGACGCTGTGCGGTGGTGGGCGGCGCTTTCGGTGGGGGGGCTCGCAGTCATCACGCTGCTGATCCGCACCGGCTGGTCCGAGCGGCTGCGCGATCCGTCCCTGACCCTGGTGCAAATGGCGTGGACCATCACCAGCGGCGCCGTGGCTTACGTGCTGGCAGGGGAAGGCCGCGGCGTGGTGCCCTCCATGCTGGCCATGATCCTGTTCTTCGGTGCGCTGGGCCTGTCGCCGCGCCAGGTCGTGGGCATTGGGCTCTACGCGATGGCGGCGTTCTCGGTGGCGGTGGTCGTCTCGCCGCGTTTCTACGGAACGACTTTTGACGTCATGGATGGCGCCTACGCAGCCATGATCCTGATCGTGCTGGCCGGGTGCATGGTGGTGAACCTGCGCGTGCAGCAGATGCGCCAGCGCCTGGACCGACAACGTGTGGCGCTGGCCGAAGCCCTCGCGGAAAACCGGGCGCTGGCCATGCGCGACGAGCTCACGGGCCTGTACAACCGCCGCGCCATGGTCGAGCTGATCCAGCTGGAGTGCCGGCGGCGCCGTCGCGGGCAGGGCACGTTGCTGTTCGCCATGATCGATGTGGACCATTTCAAGCGCGTCAACGACCACCACGGCCACGCCATGGGTGACCATGTGCTGCGGGTGTTCGCCGACGCCCTGCGCGCCAATGTGCGCGAAACCGATGTGCTGGCGCGCTGGGGCGGCGACGAGTTCCTGCTGCTGCTCAGCGACATCGAACCACGCAGCGCCCAGACCCTGCTGGAGCGCACGCGCGAAGCCATCGCTGCCCTGCCCGTGCCCAACGCACCGCCGGGCCTGCGCCTGAGCATGTCCGCCGGCCTGGCGCTGCACCTGCCCCATTCGTCACCCCAGGAAACGCTGGAGCGTGCCGACCAGGCGCTCTACGCCGCCAAGGACCAGGGCCGCAACCGGGTCGCCCTGGCTCCAGAACTCCAGCCGGCGCCTCTAGATGATGCGCCGGCCATGCCCCAGGCAGCGCGCGCCTGAGCCCCGTCAGAGCGGGAAGCGCACCCCGTTTCAGGCCGCCAGACGGCGCAACAGCCCCGCGCTGGACGGGTCCAGCCCCTGCACATCACCCGTGGCCAGACGCGGCTCCAGGTCCTTGGCGATGCCTTTGCCCAGTTCCACACCCCACTGATCGAAGCTGTTGATGCCCCAAAGCGCCCCGCTGGTGAACACGCGGTGCTCGTACAGCGCGATCAGCGCGCCCAGCGACGCCGGGTCCAGACGCTCCAGCACCAGAAATGTGCTCGGCCGGTTGCCGCTGAAGCGCCTGTGGCCGTCGGCTTCTTCGGGCCGCCCCATCATCAGCGCCCGGGCCTGGGCCAAAGCGTTGGCCACCAGACGCGGGTGCTGGTCCGGCAAATCACGCCCCGGCTCGCGCAGCGCGATGAACTCCACGGGCACGGTGTCGGGCCCCTGGTGGATCATCTGAAAGAACGCATGCTGCCCATTGGTGCCCGGCTCGCCCCAGACCACGGCAGAAGTGGCATAGGGCAGCGGCTGACCGTGCGCATCCACCCCCTTGCCGTTGCTCTCCATCTCCAATTGCTGCAGGTACGCCGGCAGGCGGCGCAGGCCATGGCTATAAGGTGCCATGCTGCGGCTGGAGAAGCCATGGAAATTGCGGTACCACAGGTCCAGCAGCGCCAGCCGCACGGGCAGGTTGGATTCCAACGGCGCGGTGCGGAAATGCTCGTCCATCGCATGTGCACCCGCCAGCAGTGCGCGAAACTGCGGCGCACCCACGGCAATGGCAATCGGCAGCCCGATGGCGGACCACAGCGAATAGCGTCCGCCCACCCAGTCCCAGAAGCCCAGCGTGGTGGTGATGCCGAACTGCGCCGCCGCTTCCAGGTTGGTCGTCAGTGCATAGAAATGGCGCGCCAGCGGCAGCCGCGCCCGCGCGTCCTCGCTGCCGCCTTGGTCCAGGAACCATGCACGCGCCGCCTGTGCGTTGGACATGGTCTCGGCGGTGGTGAAGGTCTTTGACGCAATGAGGAACAGCGTGCTTTCGGGCCGCAGCTGGCGCAACAGGCTGCCCAGCTCCATGCCGTCCACGTTGGAGATGAAGTGCAGGCGCTTGCCCGGGTGGCGCAGGTCGTCCAGCGCCTTGACCACCATCGCCGGCCCCAGGTCCGAGCCGCCGATGCCGATGTTCACGATGTCGGTGATGCCATCGTCAGCGCGCACGCGCTCGGCGAGGGCGAGCATGTCCTCCAGCGTGGCGTGCACGTCGTGCAAGGCAGAGGCAATTTCAGGCGCTACTGTATCGATAGCTTCTTGCGCTTGATCTGTATGCCCTGGAGCCGGTTTTCGCAACAACCAATGCATCACCGCGCGCTGCTCGGTGTTGTTGATCGGCCGGCCTTCGAACATCGCATCGCGGTAGGCCACCACGCCGCATTCACGCGCCAACTGCAGCAGCAGCGCTTCGGTGGGCGCGTCGATCAGGTTCTTGGACAGGTCCGCAAACACATGCGGAGCGTCCTGGCTGAAGCGCTCGAAACGCTGCGCATCCTGCGCAAATGCGGCGCGCAGGTCGAAGCTGCGGCCGGCGCTTTCGTAATGGGCACGCAGGCGCTGCCACGCGGTCGTGTGGTCGCAGCGGGTGCGGGGATCGTCAAAATTCATGCAGCGGCTTGCATCAGTTGTTCCAGCTTGGCCGCGTCCGCCGCAAATGCGCGGATGCCTTCGGCCAGCTTCTCGGTGGCCATGGCGTCGGCATTGAGCGCATAGCGAAAGCCCGCCTCGTCGTACTGCACGGGTTGCAGCGCAACGCGGCGTGCCGCCTCGGGGTCGAGCACGCGTGCCACCGGTGCATCGCTGGCGGCCAGCTGGGCCAGCAGCTCAGGGGCAATGGTCAGCAGGTCGCAGCCCGCCAGCGCGACGATCTGCCCGGTGTTGCGAAAACTCGCACCCATGACCTCGGTGCCGATGCCGAAGTGCTTGTAATGGTTGTAGATGGCGCGCACGGACTGCACGCCCGGATCATTGGCGCCGGCCATGGCGGCCTCGTCCCAGTTTGCGCCGGCCTGCTTCTTGTACCAGTCGTAAATGCGTCCGACGAAAGGCGAAATGAGCTGCACCTTCGCCTGACCACAGGCCACCGCCTGTGCAAACGAAAACAGCAGCGTAAGGTTGGTGTGGATGCCGCGCTGCTCCAGTTGGCGCGCGGCCTGGATGCCCTCCCACGTGGCGGCGATCTTGATGAGCACGCGGTCGATGTGCAGCCCTTCGGCCTGGTACAGCTCCACGATGCGCTCCGCACGCGCCACGGTCGCTGCGGTATCGAACGACAGGCGTGCATCCACCTCGGTGGACACGCGCCCAGGGATGATCGACAGGATCTCGCAGCCGAAACGCACGATCAGGCGGTCCATCAGCTCGTCGATGGCGCGGCCATGCCAGCGCGTCACGCAGTCCTTGAGCAGCGGCGCGTACTCGGGCTTTTGCACGGCCTTGAGGATCAGCGAAGGGTTGGTGGTGGCGTCTTGCGGCTGGAACTGGGCCAGCTGCTTGAAATCGCCGGTGTCGGCCACCACGGTGGTGTACTGCTTGAGCGCGTCGAGTTGGTTCATGGCGTGTTGTCCAGGGAGAAAGGCGCGGGGAGCCCAGCCCCGGCGCGTAACCGGCAAGTGTATGCGCGGCCACGGCCCGTCCCGTATCGGTCAATGCCGACCATGAAACTCGATAACATCGTGCACTGGATACGGACCACATGCGGGCACCGTTTTCCCATCGATCAACCCTCTACACATCACCGCAGCTGGCTCATGAGCTTTGATCTGGTCCTCTTCGGCGGCACGGGCGACCTCGCCTGGCGCAAGCTGCTGCCTGCCTTGTTCCAGGCTTTTCGCCACGGGTCGCTGCCGCCGCAGGGGCGCATCATCGGCGTGGCGCGCGACGCGCTGAGCGACGGCGACTACCGCGCGCTGATTGCCCGGCGCTTTGCCGATGTGGAGGGAGAAAAACGCCCCAGCGACGAAGAATTCGAACGCTTTGCCGCGCTGTTGCAGTACCAGCGCATGGATCTGTCCCAGCCAGAGGATTACGCCCTGCTGGCGCGGCGCCTGCGCGAGCGCCATGCCGACACGGTGGTGATGTACCTGGCCACCGCGCCCGCGCTGTTCACCACCGTCTGCGAGCAGCTCGGCGCTGCCGGCCTGGCGACGCCCGCCACCCGCGTGGTGCTGGAAAAGCCCCTGGGGCACGATTTGGCTTCCAACCGTGCCATCAACGCCGCGGTGCGCAGCGTGTTCGACGAACGGCAGATCTTCCGCATCGACCACTACCTGGGCAAGCCCTCGGTGCAGAACCTGCTGGCGCTGCGCTTTGGCAACGCGCTGTTCGAACCCCTGTGGCGGCGCGAGACCGTGGCCAGCATCGAGATCACCATGGCCGAGCAGCTGGGCGTGGAGCAGCGTGGCGCCTTCTACGACCAGACCGGCGCGCTGCGCGACATGGTGCAGAACCACGCGCTGCAGCTGCTGTGCGCGATCGCCATGGAGCCACCCATCAACGCCCATGCCGATGCCATCCGCGATGAGAAGCTCAAGGTGCTGCGTTCGCTGAGTACGTGGACACCCGCCACGCTGCTGCGGGACGTGGTGCGCGGCCAGTATTCCACCGGCACCACGGCCTGCGAGGGCGTGCGCGCCTATGCCGACGAGGACGGCGTGGCGCCCGGCAGCACCACCGAAACCTTCGTCGCCCTGCGCACCGAGATCGCCAATTGGCGCTGGGCGGGCGTGCCGTTCTACATCCGCACCGGCAAGCGCCTGGCCGCGCGCGAGGCACACATCGCCATCAACTTCCGCCCCACACCCCACGCCATCTACCGCACGCCGCTGGGCGCGGCCAACCGGCTGGTGATCCACCTGCAGCCGCGCGACGGCGTGGCGCTGCACCTGTTTGCCGCGGGGCAGGAAAAGCGCGGCATGCGCATTTCCGAAGCCCAGGCGCTGGCGCCCGTGCAGCTGGACCTGGACTTCGACCAGCGCTTTGGCAGCCAGCGCGTGGGAGCGTACGAGCGGCTGCT
The DNA here is from genome assembly GCF_013154915.1 of Diaphorobacter sp. JS3050. NCBI lineage: Bacteria > Pseudomonadati > Pseudomonadota > Betaproteobacteria > Burkholderiales > Comamonadaceae > Diaphorobacter > Diaphorobacter sp. JS3050. The sequence continues at coordinate 952,021 of NZ_CP053553.1, read as the reverse complement.
GCTGGACGTGATCGCCGGGCGCCTGAATCTGTTCGTGCGCGCCGACGAACAGGAAGCCGCCTGGCATTGGGTGGAACCCATCATGCAGGCCTGGGCCGAGCAGGACGCCCGTGGCGAAGGCCCGCGCCCGTATGCCGCTGGCAGCTGGGGCCCCAGCGCCGCCAGCGCGCTGGTGGCCCGCGAAGGACACACCTGGATGGAAGAATGCTAGACCGCATCACCGCTTCCCTGCCCTCGCTCGCCCCCGCCGAGCAGCGCGTGGCCCAACTCGTGCTGGACGACCCGCGCGCCTTTGCCCACCTGCCGGTGCGCGAGCTGGCCGCGCGCGCGCGCGTCAGCAAGCCGACAGTGGTGCGCTTTTGCCGCAGCATGGGCTATGACGGCCTGGCGGACTTCAAGCTCAAGCTGGCCGGCAGTGTGAGCGAGGGCGTGCCCTTCATCCACCGCAGCGTGGACGCCGACGACAAGACCAACGACGTGCTGGTGAAGGTGGTGGACAACGCCGTGGCCGCCTTCCTGCAGTACCGCAGCGCCGCCAGTACCAATGCGCTGGAGCGTGCGGCCGAGGCCATCGCCAGCACCTGGCAGACGGGGCGGCGCATCGAGTTCTACGGCGCGGGCAACTCCGGCATCGTGGCGCAGGACGCGCAGCACAAGTTCTTTCGCCTAGGCATCACCAGCATCTCCACCAGCGACGGCCACATGCAGGTGATGAGCGCCACGCTGCTGGGCCCGGGCGACTGCGCGGTGATCATCAGCAACTCGGGCCGCACGCGCGACCTGATGGACGCAGCCGACATCGCGCGCAAGAACGGCGCAACCACCATCGCCATCACCGCCAGCGGCTCGCCGCTGGCACACACCTGCCGCATCCACCTGGCGGCCGACCACCCCGAGGGCTACGACCGCTACAGCCCCATGGTCTCGCGCCTGCTGCACCTGCTCATCATCGACGTGGTCGCCACCTGCGTGGCGCTGCGCATCGGCGAGCCGCTGCAGCCGGTGCTGCAGCAGATGAAGAACAACCTGCGGGCCAAGCGGTATACCTGAGGGCTCCCCCTGAGCGGCTGCGCCCGGGCCAAGCCCGCTGCGCGGCGGTTGCTGGGATGGGGCGCGCCAGTTCCATGCCGGGCGCGCTATGGGGAAGTACAAAAACAATAGCTGCTACCGCCTGTCCTGCTTGGATTTCAGGCACAAAAGCATCTGAAATCAAGCATTGGCAAGCGGTAGCAGCTCTCTTTTTCAGAGCGCCGTTTCAGCGTCCGTAGGTGGCGGTGAAGCTCGCCTTGGCCAGGGTGTGGGCGTTCACCATGAAGCCGGCGAGCGCGGCAGGGGCGTCGTCGGGCACATCGATGCGCTCCACCGACAGCGCATGCACCGTGAAGATGTAGCGGTGCGGCTTGTCGCCCGGCGGCGGGCACATGCCGCCCCAGGCGTACTGCCCGTAGTCGTTGCGGATCTGGCGCGCGCCAGCCGGCAGGTGGGCGCCGCCCTTGGCGCCGGCGTTGGCGGGCAGCTCACTCACCGAAGCCGGCAGATCGATCACATACCAGTGCCAGAAGCCCGAGCCCGTGGGCGCGTCGGGGTCGTACACGTTCACGGCAAAGCCCTTCGTGCCCTCGGGCGCGCCGCTCCAGCGCAGCACGGGCGACTGGTTCCGACCGCTGCAGCCAAAGCCGTCGAACTCGAAGCTCTGTGCAATGGTGCTGCCGTCGGCGATGTCGGGACTGGTGAGGGTGAAGGCGGTCATGCGCGGTACTCCTGGGGTTCGTTGACGGGAAACCGTCAGTATGCCCGCGCATTCCCGCCGTTCACTTCACGGGTCCCGTCACTGCCCCGCGAAGCTCTTGGTGCTGTAGAGCTCGTGCGGCAGCCGGTTCAGCACGGGCAGGCCGGTGGCGGCGTCGCGCGGCTGCTTGTCGATGTAGCTGAAGAAGACATCGGCATCCAGCACGCCGATGTCCAGGCGCCGCGCCGCGGGCACGGCCGCCAGCGTCTTGTAGCCGTCGCCGCCCGTGGCGTTGAAGCTCAACACGAAGAGCCTGTAGGTCTTGGCCGGATCGATCGGCCCCCAGGTGCCGGTGGCGGCGTTGCGCACTTCGAGTCCGGAGGCGCGCTGGCCGAAGGCGGCCGAGGCGTTCACGTCGAAGCGCAGGCCGCCGGTATAGGGATAGGGCCCGGTCGAGCCGCCCGCCTTGAACACGGCCTCCAGACCGTCTTCGAGCATGGATTTCACCTCCGCGCCGGTCACGTCCAGACGGAACAGCATGTTGCCGAAGGGCAGCACCTGGATCACCTGCGCTGCTGTCACCGTGCCGTCCAGCGCAATGCGCACACCGCCGCCGCTTTGCAGCGAGATGTCGGCGCCGCCGTACTTGGCATTGCCCTCGTCCACGTAGGCCTGCGCCACCAGCTGCTGGATGTCGCCACCGCGCAGATGCACGCTGCCCTCGGCGTTGCATGTGGGGCTGGAGCCGCCCGAGCCGGGATTGCCCGGCACGCGGCGGAAGCACAACTCCTTCGGCACCACCGCCACGTTGGTCTTGTTGAAAACGGCCACGCGGTCCTTGAACGGCTGCAGCGCCGTGGTGGCGGCGGCGGCTGGTTGCGTCACGCGCAGAAAGCCCTTGGCTGCCACGTCCGCATCGATGGCCTTCTTTTCGGCATCGGTCGGGGGCAATTTGTTGATGGTGAAGTCGCTACCGATCAGCACATGCGGCGTGCCGCTGCACTGCGTGACCTCACCCTTGCCGTCAAAACGCACCTTCAGCTCGCCCACCACCTGCGCGTATTCCCAGGCCTGCACCACGCAGACGTTCTTGCCGTCCTTGTCGGTCACGCGCGTGGGATAGGCGCCACTGGGCGTGCCCACGCCCGTGGTCTTGAGCGCGTCGGGGCCCAGCAGCGTGTGCGAATCGCCGCCCACGATCACGTCCACGCCGCTGAGCTTGGCGGCGATTTCCTTGTCGTAGCCATAGCCCACGTGGCTCATGACGATGATCTTGTTGATGCTCTGGGCGCGCAGCTTGTCGATCTCACGCTGCGCCGCCGTGACTTCGTCCTCGAAGGTGGTGTCCGCGTCGGGGCTGGACGAGGCCTTGGTCTTGCCCGCAATCGTCAGGCCGACGATGCCGATCTTCTGGCCGCTGCGCTCCACCACGGTGGAAGGCTGCACGTAACCGGGCGCCTTGGTGGCGTTGAGCGCCGAGCCGGCACCGAACTTCACGTTGGCGCTGAGCACCGCCGTCTTGCAGGACCCCTTCTTGAGCAGGTCCAGGAATCCCTTGAGGCCCGCGTCACCCTTGTCGAACTCGTGGTTGCCCAGCGTGAAGGCGTCGAAGCACACGGTGTTCATCAGCGCGGCATCGGCCTCGCCGTCCGCGCCCGCGCGGTTGAAGTACAGCGTGCCGGTGAGCGCGTCGCCCGCATGCAGCTTGAGCACGTTGGCGCCCGCGGCCTTGGCCAGGCTGTCGAAGGCCGCGGTGACGCGCGCAAAGCCACCGGCTTCGACGGCCACGTCCACAGGCGCGGCGCCGCCCGTGGACAGCTTCAGCGTCTTGGACTTGGCGTCCAGCGTGGAGTGGTGGTCGTTGATGTGCAGGACGGTCAGCTCCAGCGGCTGGGCCTCGTCGTCATCGTTGCCACCGCATGCCGCCAGCACGCCACACGCCGCCAGCGCCACCGCGCCCATCCGCACCCGCCGCCCGTAGGGCTTGTTGGCCCATTGCATCCACGAACCCATGTTCTCGCTCCCTGTTGAATCGTTACAGAGTGGAGATGGTGGGAAGCAAGGATGACAGCGCCGTGAAAGCCCCACACGCGCGCCCGTAGAACAGGGGGCTCGGCCCTTTTTTGCTCACATAAAAAGAGCATCTACCGCTTGCTGCACAAGCGTTAGGGCCGTTTTTTCTATCGAACCCTCATACCGCCAACTCCGCCAACGGGATGCGTTTTTCCTGCACGCCGTGGCAGGCCACGCGCGTGCCGCCGTCATCGATGAGCTGGGGGCGCTCGGTGCGGCAGCGGTCGTTGGCGTAGGGGCAGCGTGGGTTGAACGCGCAGCCCGGCGGCGGGTTGAGCGGGTTGGGCACCTCCCCTTGCACGGGCGTGCGCGCGCGGCCGGTGTCGTGCATCTTGGGGATGGCCTCCAGCAACATGCGCGTGTAAGGGTGGCGCGGGTTCTCGAACAGCACCTTCTTGTCGGCCAGCTCCACCAGCCGGCCCAGGTACATCACGCCCACCTGGTCGCTCACGTGGCGCACCACGGCCAGGTTGTGGCTGATGAACAGGTAGGTGAGCTGCCGCTGGCGCTGCAGGTCCTTCATGATGTTGAGCACCTGCGCCTGCACCGACACGTCCAGCGCGCTGGTGGGTTCGTCGCACACCAGGAACTCGGGCTCGGTGGCCAGGGCACGCGCAATCGAGATGCGCTGGCGCTGCCCGCCCGAGAACTGGTGCGGGTACTTGGCCATGTCCAGCGGCGACAGGCCCACGGACTGCAGCAGTTCGCCCACGCGCTTCTTGAGCTGTGCAGCGTCGGTGATGAGACCATGCTCGCGCAGGGGCTCGCCGATGATGTCCTCCACCAGCCAGCGCGGGTTCAGGCTGGCATAGGGGTCCTGGAAGATCATCTGGATGCGCCGGCGCATGGCGCGCGCATCCTTGCCCTTGAAAGCGGCGTGCGCGTCCTGCCCGTCGAAGGTGAGGCCGCCGCGCGTGGGCTCGTACAGCCCCACCAGCAGGCGCGCCACGGTGCTCTTGCCGCAGCCGGACTCGCCCACCAGGGCCAGCGTCTTGCCGCGCTCGATCGTGAATCCCACGCCGTCCACCGCATGCAGCAGCGCGCGCGGCTTGCGCTCGATGACGCGGTTGAGCCAGGGCGCGGAGACGTCGAACGTCTTGGCGAGGTCATGCGCCTGCACCAGCGGTGCGGTGGTGGTCGTCGTGGAGCTCATGCGGCCACCTCGCTCGTCACGTCGTGCAGCCAGCATGCGGCCTGCGTAGCGCCGGCGGGCATGAGGTCGGGGCGCGCCTGGCGGCAGCGGTCGAAGGCGCGCGGGCAGCGCGGATTGAAGGCACAGCCCTCGGGAATGGCGTTCAGGCGGGGCATGGCTCCGTCGATCTGGTTGAGGCGCTCGCGGTCCTGATCCATGTCGGGAATGGACGCCATGAGGCCGGCGGTGTAGGGGTGGGCGGGCTGGTTGATGACCTCGTGCACGGGGCCGATTTCGGCCACGCGGCCGGCGTACATCACGGCCACGCGGTCGCAGGTCTCGGCGATCACGCCCATGTCGTGGGTGATCAGCATCACGGCCGCGCCGCGCGTCTTGCAGATGCTCTTGAGCAACTGGATGATCTGCGCCTGGATGGACACGTCCAGCGCCGTGGTGGGCTCGTCCGCCACGATGAGCTGCGGCTCGGCCGCCAGCGCCAGGGCAATCACCACGCGCTGGCGCATGCCGCCCGAGAACTGGTGCGGGTAGTGGTCGATGCGCTGCTCGGCCGCGGGAATGCCGGTGTCCTTGAGCAGGTCGATGGCCCGCTGGCGCGCCTGCGCGGCGCTCATGGGCAGGTGGGTGAGGATGGTCTCCACCAGTTGCTGGCCCACGGTGTACAGCGGGTTGAGCGAAGTCAGCGGGTCCTGGAAGATCGCGCCGATCTTGCGCCCGCGGATGTGGCGCATCTGCTCGTGCGGCAGGTTGTCGATGCGCTGGCCCTGCAGCACGATCTGGCCCGAGGCCACGCGCCCCGGCGGCTCCAGCAGACCGATGATGGACGCGCCCGTGAGCGACTTGCCCGCGCCGGACTCGCCCACCACACCCAGGATCTCGCCCGGTGCGATGGAGAACGACACGTTGTCCAGCGCGCGCAGCGTGCCGCGGCGGCCAGGGAATTCGACGACGAGGTTGTGGACTTCGAGAAGTGACATATCAGTTATCCAGTGCGGTGCGCGCCGCCTGCATCGCATGAAACGGGCGCCCCCATAACGAGGGCAGCCGAGCAAGGGTCCGGGCCGGCCGCGCCGCAGCGAGGGCTGCGCCCCCCTGCCCGCATGGCGCAGCCATGCGAGAGCGGGGAGAAGGCGCAAAGCGACTCAGGAGGTGTTCCATTTCAGCGCAGGCGCGGGTTGAGTGCATCGCGCAGCCAGTCGCCCAGCAGGTTCACGGACAGCGCGATCAGCACCAGCATCACGCCGGGGAAGACAGTGATCCACCACTCGCCGGAGAACAGGTAGTCGTTGCCGATGCGGATCAGCGTGCCCAGCGAGGGCGACGTGGGCGGCGCGCCCACTCCCAGGAAGGACAGCGTGGCTTCGGTAATGATGGCCGTGGCCACCTGGATGGTGGCCAGCACCATGACCGGCCCCAGCACATTGGGCAGCACATGCTTGCGCATGATGCGCAGCGGCGAAACGCCGGTGACGCGCGCGGCCTGCACGTATTCCTTGTTGCGCTCCACCAGCGTGGAGCCGCGCACGGTGCGCGCGTACTGCACCCAGCCCGTGAGCGAGATCGACAGGATCAGCACGCCGAAGGCCAGCGAATCGGGCGCGTTGGGGAACACCGCACGCCCCACGCCGGCAATCAGCAGCGCGATCAGGATGGCGGGGAACGACAGCATCACGTCGCACAGGCGCATGAGCACGCCGTCCACCCATCCGCCGCGAAAGCCCGCCACCAACCCCAGCGCCACGCCCACGACGACCGACAGCGCCACGGAGGCCAGGCCCACCACCAGCGAGATGCGCGCGCCGTAGATCAGCGCCGAAAGGATGTCGCGGCCCTGGTCGTCGGTGCCCAGGGCGTACTTCCAGGTGCCTTCGGCCTGCCACACGGGCGGCAAGCGCGCGTCCGACAGCTCCAGCGTGCTCAGGTCGAACGGGTTGTGTGGCGCCACCCAGCCGGCAAAGATGGAGCAGAACACGCACACGGCGGCAATCAGCGCCGCGATGATGGCCACGGGCGAGGTGCGAAAGCTGTGGGCCACGTCGCTGTCGTACCAGCGCAAGAGCGTTTGTTTCATGGGCGAAGGGTCAGGGCAAAAAAGGGAGAAGGCGGCAAGGTCGTACGGTCAGGGGCCCACGCCCATCCACTTGAAAGGCATGGTGTTGTCGGCCATCTGCACCAGGCGGATCTTCTTGGACACGCCCCAGGCCAGGGCCTGCTGGTGCAGCGGGATGTAGGCAATGTCGGCGGCCTGCAGCAGCAAAGCCTCGCGCAGCAGCACATCGCGCCGGGTCTTGTCGGTCTGCGTCTGGACCTGCAGCAGCAGCGCGTCCAGCCGCGGGTTGCAATAGCCCCCCAGGTTGAAGTGGCCCGCGCCTTCGCCGCGCGGGCAGGCCGCCAGCGCGTTCAGCGCTCCGTGTGCGTCGTAGGTGGAGGGCGTCCAGCCCATCAGGTAGAAGCCCGCGTCGCGTCGCAGGATGCGCGGGTAGTACTGCGCCTTGGGCTCCGCGCGCACCGTCACGCGCACCTGCAGGGTCGCCAGCTGTGCAGCGATGGCGGTGCACAGTGCCGCGTCGTTCACATAGCGGTCGCTGGGGCAGTCCAGCGTGAGCGCGAAGCCCTCGCCATAGCCGGCCTGCGCCATGAGCGCGCGCGCGGCCGCCACGTCGTGCGGCAGCCGCTTGACGTCGGGCTGAAAGCCATTGACGCCCGGTCCCACGATGAGCGCGGCGGGCGTGGCAGCGCCGCGCATCACGTTCTTGATGAGCGCATCGATGTCGATGGCCTGGTAGAAGGCCTGGCGCACGCGCCGGTCCTTGAAGGGGTTGGCGCCGCGCACGCTGGCGTACGGCAGCTCGTCGCTGTGCTGGTCCATGCCCAGGAACAGCGAGCGCAACTCGGGCCCCGTGACCACGCGGACCAGTCCGGCGGCGCTCACGCGTTCGATGTCCTGTACCGGCACGGGCTCCATCACGTCCACGCGGCCGGCCAGCAGCGCGGCCACGCGCGCCTCGTTGTCCGGAATGGGCAGGAAGACGATTTGGCGTGCGTTGCTCTCGATGGTGCCCCAGTAGCGCATGTTGCGCTCGAACACGGTGCGCTGCTGCGGGCGGCGCTCGGCCAGGCGGAACGGCCCCGTGCCATTGGCGCGCAGCGCGGCGGCGTGCCCCGCGGCCCCGCGCGCCTCGCCTACCTGCGCGAGACCCTGCGCCTCGCTCCAGCGCTGGTTCATCAGGTAGACGTGCGACAGCAGGGCCGGCAGCAGCGGCGTGGGCTCGCGGGTTTCGATCTCGATGGTGTGCGCGTCCAGCTTGCGCACCTCGCGCACGCCGCTCAGGTAACTGCGCATGTCCGAGCCGTCGGACTGCGCGCGCCGCAGCGAAAACACCGCATCGTCGGCCGTGAAAAGCGCACCGTCGTGGAAGGACACGCCGCGGCGCAACTCGAAGCGCCACACGGTGGGGGTGGTCGCACGCCAGGCCAGCGCCAGCGCAGGCACCAGGCTCAGATCCTTGTTGCGTCCCACCAGAGGCTCGTACACATTGCCGGTCAGGCTGAGCTGCAGCGATTCATTGAGCGCATGGGGGTCCATCGACAGCGCATCGCCCTGGTTGGCCACACGGATGGTTTGCGCATTAGCTACCAAAAATATAGCTGCTAGCGCTTGCAGTACAAGCGCCAGGGCCATATTTCGCATCCAGATCGTGCTCCGCATCATGCTGCTGTACCGTGCGGTCTCACTGCGCTTGCCCCAGGGGCATGGCCTGCTCGACCAGGCCGGCATGCAGGGCCGCGCCCAGGGGCAGCACGTCGTCATTGAAGTCGTAGCGGCTGTTGTGCAAGGTGCTGTTGCCAGCGCCCATGCCCTGCCCCAGGCGCAGGTAGGCGCCGGGGCGGGCCTGCAGCATGAAGGAGAAGTCCTCCGCGCCCATGCTCGGCTCCAGGTCGCGGTCCACGTTTTCTTCGCCCACCAACGACGCAGCCACGTCGCCTGCGAAGCGCGCATCGCTCTCGGTGTTGATGGTGGCAGGGTAGATGCGCTCGTAGCGAACGGTGGCGGTAGCGCCAAAGCCCAGTGCGATGGCGTTGCACAGCTCCTTGATGCGGCGCTCCACCATCTCCTGCACGGCAGGGTCGAACGTGCGCACCGTACCCACCAGCGTGGCCGTGCCCGGCAGCACGCTGAACGCGCCCAGGTCGCCCGCCTGCACCGCGCACAGGCTGATGACTGCGCTCTCCAGCGGCCGCACGTTGCGCGAGACGATCCCCTGCACGGCGGTGACGATGTGCGCGGCTACCAGCACCACGTCCACCGTCTGGTACGCATGCGCACCGTGGCCGCCGCGCCCGGTCACTTCGATCGTGACGCGGTCGGCCGCCGCCATCATGGCGCCGCTGTTGATACCCACGGTGCCGGGCCGCATGGCCGGCCAGTTGTGCATGGCGTACACCGACTGCACGGGAAAGCGCTCGAAGAGCCCGTCCTCGATCATCACGCGCGCACCGCCCAGGCCTTCCTCGCCGGGCTGGAAGATCAGCACCGCCGTGCCGTCGAAATGGCGCGTGGCCGCCAGGTAGCGCGCTGCACCCACGAGCATGGCCGTGTGCCCATCATGGCCGCAGCCATGCATCAGGCCGCTCTTGCAGGACTTCCAGGCGAAATCGTTGTGCTCGGCCATGGGCAGCGCGTCCATGTCGGCCCGCAGACCGATCATGCTGCCGCTGCTGCGTCCCTGGCCGTGGATGATGCCCACCACGCCGGTACGGCCGATGCCTTCGTGCACCTCGTCCACGCCTGCGTGCCGCAGCGCCTCGCGCACACGGGCGCTGGTGTAGACCTCTTCAAAGCCCAGCTCGGGGTGGGCATGCAGGTCGCGGCGGAATGCGGTGAGCTCCGGGTGGTACTGCGCGATGTGCGCGAAAGCGCGTCCGCCTGCCTTCAAGCGCTGCTGCACGGCCTGCATGTCAGTGCCCTCCCGCCTTGCCACCCACGCGCAGGCGCGGGTCCACGGCGAAGTACAGCAGGTCCACCACCAGGTTGATGACCACGAAGATCAGCGCGATCAGGCAGAGGTAAGCGGCCATCACGGGGATGTCGGCAAAGGTCACGGCCTGGATGAACAGCAGGCCCATGCCGGGCCACTGGAACACCGTCTCGGTGATGATGGCAAACGCAATCAGGCCGCCCAGTTGCAGGCCGGTGATGGTCATCACCGGCACCAGCGTGTTCTTGAGCGCATGGCCAAAATGGATGGCGCGGTCGGTCAGGCCACGCGCACGGGCGAACTTGATGTAGTCGGTGCGCAGCACTTCCAGCATCTCGGCGCGCACCAGGCGCATGATCAGCGTGAGCTGGAAGATGGCGAGCGTGATGGCCGGCAGCGTGATGTGGTGCCAACCCTTGGCCGTGAGCAAACCCGTGCTCCACCAGCCCAGCTGCGTGACATCACCGCGCCCAAAGCTCGGGAACCACCCGAGCGTGACCGAGAACACCAGGATCAGCAAAATGCCGATCAGGAACGTAGGCAGCGACACACCCAGCAACGACAGCGTCATGAACACCTGGCTGGTGAAGGTGCCGCGCTTGAGCGCCGCATACACCCCCATGGGCATGCCCACCGCGAGGGCGATGAAGGCGGCCACCAGCGCCAGCTCCAGCGTGGCCGGGAAGCGCTCGGCGATCAGCCGCGAGACCTTGGCCCCCTGGCGCAGGGACAGCCCGAATTCGCCCTGCGCCGCATTCACCAGAAAGTGCCAGAACTGCACGATGAATGGCTGGTCCAACCCCAGGGCAGCACGCATCTCGGTGATCTGCTCGGGCGTGGCGTCCTGCCCCAGCAGGAAGACCACGGGGTCGCCCACGAACTGGAACAGCATGAACGAGATGAAGGCCACGGCGACCATGACGATCACGGCCTGGATAAGTCGACGCAGGATGAAGGCAAGCATTCTCGGGCTTTTGCAAGATGTCGGGCCATGCTAGCAGGCATCGGGGCGCGGCCAAGGCTCGTCCCCGCAGCGGCCGGGTGCTTAGCCTGGCCGTGGTTCGCCTGCGCGGGTGCTTTCCGCACGCAGGCGGTACGTTATGGCACGGCCGCTCACTGGACCTTGACGGTGCGCATGTCGATGCGGTTGTCGGCGCGATGCACCAGCTCCACATTCTTCTTCATGGCCCAGGGGATGACCTGGTCGTACAGCGGCAGATGCGAGACCGTGTCGTTGGAGAGCTGCAGCGCCTCGGTCAGCATGCGCGCGCGCACCGGAGCGTCCGTCTCGGCCTTGATACGGTCCACCAGGTAGTCCATGCGCTCATTGCGGTAGCGGCCCACGTTGTAGTTGCCATCGCCACCAGTGCCCACGCTGCGCACCAGCGATTGCAGGCTGTACAGCGCGTCAAAGGTCGGCACGCCCCAACCCAGCATGTAGATGCTCGCTTCGCTGCGCTGGATCATGGGAAAGTAGGTCACCAGCGGCAGCGTACGCAGCTTGGCTTTCACACCGATGCGCGCCCACATGGCGGTGACCGCCTGGCAGATGGCCTCGTCGTTGATGTAGCGGTTGTTGGGGCAGGCGAAGTCCACCTCGAAGCCGTCGGCATAGCCGGCCTCGGCCAGCAGCTTCTTCGCGGCCTCGACGTCGTAGGGCATGCGCTTGCCCACGGCCTCCGACCAGCCTGCGACCTGCGGCGCCACCAGGGTACCGGTCGGCTTGCCCAGGCCGCGCAGGATGTTGCGCGTGAGGGCATTGGCGTCGATGGACTGGTACAGCGCCTTGCGCACGCGCAGGTCCTTCAAGGGGTTCTTGCCCTTGATGTTGGAGCCCACGAGTTCATCCCGGAACTGGTCCATGCCCAGGAAGATGGTACGGTTCTCCAGCCCGTCCACCACCTTGATGGTGCCCGACGAGCGCAGGCGGGGCAGATCCTGCGGCGAGGGGTCCAGCACCAGGTCCACCTCACCCGACAGCAGGGCGGCAATGCGCGTGGCGGCCGACTTGATGGGGGTGTAGACGATCTCGGTCACGTTGCCTTCCATCTGGCCCCACCAGTTCGGATTGCGCTTGAAGACCATCTTCACGTCGGGCTGCCATGTCTCCAGCGTGTAGGGGCCCGTGCCCATGGCGTTGCGATGGGCAAAGTTCTCATCGGTGCCCTTGATGTCCTTGGGCTCCACCGATCGGTTCTTCTCGGCCCAGGCCTTGCTCATCATGCGCAACTCGGTCATCTGCCGCAGCAGCACGGGGTTGGGCGACTTGAGGAAGATGTCGATGGTCTGCGCATCCACCTTCACCACCTTGTCGATGCCTTGCACATACGGCGTGTAGTTCGAGGTCTTGGACATGGCGCGCTGCAGCGAGTACACGGCGTCATCGGCGGTGAAGGCGGAACCATCGTGGAACTTCACGCCCTGGCGCAGCGTGAAACGCACTTGTGTGGGGCTGACCTCTCGCCACGCCGTCGCCAGCATGGGCTCGACCTCGAAGGTACGGCTGTTGTAGTAGACCAGGCTTTCGTACACATACGAATGGATGGCGTTTTGCAGCGCGTTGTTTTGGGAGTGGATATCCCAGGTGGCGATTTCGCCCTGGCTGGCCCACTTGAAGGTCTTGGCATGCGCCGCTGGAACCACAGCCGCCGCGCAGACCGCCGCAAGAGAAAGGATCAAGGCATTGATTCGCATGGGAACCCTCTTTTATAGAAAGGAGCGACTATGGCAGCGTGGCCGTGGCCACTGGCAAAGGGAAATCCCTGAAATGGTGCATCGCAGATGCGCCGCCATTCATCCGCAGTGCTGATGCAAAACCAATGCCCGGACTGCGTATCTACGCTCGGCGGGGCAAGAACCGTACTTCGGGAAAAAAACAACCTCCCGAAGGAGGTTGTTTGAAATCGGGGCGGGCCCACAAGGGCCCTTCCCCTCCCCACTCAATGTGCCTTAGAAGCGATGGCGGACACCCACGGTGATGCCGGTACGGCTGCGTGCGCCGCTCGCCGCATCCAGCACGACCGCGCTGCCGCCGCTGATGCTGGTGTGGTCCACGCCAAAATAGGCATCGGTGCGCTTGCTGAAGGCATAGTCCGCCACGGCCACGTAGAAGTTGACATTGCCGTTGGAAGCACCCGTGGCCGAGCCCGATTGCTTACCGCGGAAGTAGTGCGCACCCAGGTTCAACTGAGGAGTCAGCTGATAGCCCACGCCCAGCTTGAACAGCTGGCGCTTGTTGGCGTCGCCCGGCTGGAAGCCGCCATTGGTCTGGCCGGCCCAGAATTGCCCCAGGATCGCTCCGTCTACGAGGTTACGGAAACCCTGGATCGGGTTGGTCACCGTAGCGTATTTCGCCTTGTTCAGGCCATAGCCTGCACTGAAGTACCACGGACCCGTGCGGTACGAACCGCCCAGAGTCCAGGCGTCTACGTCGGTGCCGCCTGGCAGCGTCGTGCGCATGTAGCCGCCGCCGACGGCAAACCCGCTCGCGGAGTAGCGCAGGTAGCCGCCAGCCGTCTTCCAGGCGCCACCGCCCAGGGTGCCTGCAACGTAGGCAGGCACTTGCGCCGCCGAGGCAGGCAGGCCAGCTTCCAATGCCTTGGTGTCGTTGTTCTCGTCAAACGAATATTGCAGCGAGCCTACGAAGCTGCGGTCCGGCGTTGCGAAGGTGTACTTCAGCATGTTGCTGGTACGCGCGCCCATGGCCATTCCCAACTCAGGCTTGTAGGCTTCCATGTAGGGGGAGTACGGGAACGAAGCGTAGGTGCTGGTCACCACGTCGAACAGGACGTTCCACTGACGTCCGGCAGTCAGGCGGCCATAAGGGCCTTGCAGACCCAGATAGGACCGTTGGAAGAAGGGGGTGGAAACACTGCCGTCATCGGCATTGAGACGGTTTTCCAGCACCACCAGGGCCTTGGACCCGCCACCCAGGTCCTCCTCCACATTGATGCCCCAGCGGCTTTGCGACATGCCGCCACCGATCATCTTCGTCAGGCCATCCTTGCCGGCACCTTCGTTGTTGGTGTGGCGCACGGCGGCATCCACGATACCCCACAGCTCACCTTGCTGGTACCGGCGGACTGGGCCATTGCCACGCCCGCGCCGCACAGCGCCAGGGCAGCCACAATTTTCTTTTGCATACAACAGACTCCTCTTGGATTGATAACCGGCTCACGATTCGCAGCCACGCCTTGATGAACTCGCTCACTGGACGTGCGCCACTCCCTTCACAACACTCGACTTCTCCTCCACCAGGGGCCCTGCGGCCAAATCGTGTTCTTGGCAGGAAGCGAGGAGGCTTCATTGTTGAAAACCCGCCGAGCAGGGGCAAGGGCCCATCGCTTTACAGCCACAGGGGTTAACCCGAAAAATCGTCGCACAAGAGACACCAAACCGCAGACGAAAAAAAACCGCTGCCCGAAGGCAGCGGTTTTGTCTTCTTTATCCAAGCTGGCCTCACGCCAGCCCGAGATTAGAAGGAGTGGCGGATACCCACTTGCACGCCAGTCTGGTTGTCGCCAACGGCGATGCCGGTGTTGCCCAGACCCTTGGCAACCAGACCCAGGCTGGAAGCGTCCTTGTTATTGATGTATGCCACGGTGCCGTACAGCGAGGTGCGCTTGGACAGGTTGTGGATATAGCCCAGGCTGATCTGGTGAGCCTTGGAGTCGATGACCTTCTGGTCGTACAGAGCGTACTGCAGCTTGACTTCGCCAGCGCCCACGGGAGCGGATGCGCCCAGCATGTAGGCGTTGTTCTTGCCCTTGGACAGGCCAGGACGGTCATCCTTGGTCTGCTGTGCAATACCGACCAGCTTCACTACGTTCAGGTTGTAGGAAGCGCCCAGCGTCAGGACATTACGATCCACGCCCTTCAGGCCATTCACGGTCAGGGCGCTCTTCTCGTCATAGGCCAGGGTCACGCTCAGAGGGCCATTGTCATAGGCCACGAAGCCACCAACGTAACGGCCCTTCTTGTCGTTGACCGCGTCAGACTTCTCGTCAAAGCCATAGCCCAGGCCGGCGGTGAAGCCGCTGAAGTTGGGGGTGTAGTAGCTGACCATGTTGCTCGAACGCACGCCGTTGGCGTCGTTGTTGCTGTTGGCGGCCGTCTGGTTGCTGCCGCCCCAGGCGCTCCAGCCCATGAACTGGCCAATGCCGGCCTGGTTGAACAGGTCGTACGAGCTAGCCTTGGTGTAGCTGGGAACCTGGTCACGGCCCAGGCGCACTTCACCGAAGCTGCCGGCCAGTTGCACCGTGCTGCGACGCTTGAAGTTGAAGCCGGACGCATTGCCGTCGTCGCCGAAGATTTCGCCTTCCAGCCAGAAGCCGGCCTTCAGACCGCCACCCAGGTCTTCCACGCCGCGGAAGCCCAGACGGCTCGTAGAAGCGCCGCTGGTGCCCAGGCCATACTTGTTGGTGTCGCCGCCGCCAGCGGTGGCGACGTTGTTCACGTAACCGACGTTCGTGTCGATGATACCGAACAGCGTCACGGAGGATTGGGCCATTGCGGCGCCGGAAGCAGCCAGCACTGCCAGGGCAATCAGGGATTTTTTCATTGCGAGTTACTCCAAGGTTAAACAGAGGGCCCCGGATCGTAGAGGACTTGGATGTGCGGCTCACGCACAGCCCCGCCGGTTCCCCGGGCCAACCTCCTGGTGGGGAAGTTGGCCCTATTGCAACAGAGCCCGCCAGGTTTCGCAAAGGAAATCCCTCAGAATCGGGCCAAAAGCGGGTTTTCGTTGCTGTACCGCAACATGGCCAAAACGGCAGCAAAACCGTCTTATTGTTGCTCCGAGTAAGCACTTACCGTACGGTTTTTGCGTTACCTGCGCCATTACGTGCGCGTAAACAACGTTTTTGTTACCCATGGACACACTCCTCGTTGCCGCAGATAGTGCCCTGCGAACCTTGTTCGCTCGTCCGAGAGCGGGAGAACCCTCACCGGCACGCTCTCTGCCTGCGGTGGACCTGTCCGTCGAGCAAAGGCGTCTCTCCAGCGCGTTGATGCGCGTCAACCATGTCGGGGAGGTGTGTGCCCAGGGCTTGTACATGGCCCAGTCGTGCGTGACCCGCGACCCCCAGTTGCGCAGCGATCTCCTGGCCGCGGCGCGCGAGGAGACCGACCACCTGGCCTGGACCCGCGAGCGGCTCGACGCCCTGGGGAGCCGGCCCAGTCTCCTCAACCCCTTGTGGTTCGCTGGCGCCTTCGCCATCGGCCTGGTGGCGGCCCGGGTCAGCGACCAGGCCAGTCTGGGTTTCGTGGTGGAGACGGAGCGGCAGGTATCCGCCCATCTGCAAGGGCACCTGCGCCGCCTGCCGGAGGCGGACCTGCCCTCGCGCGCCATCGTCGACCGCATGCAGCGGGATGAGGAACGCCACGCAGCCCAGGCGCAGGCGGCGGGCGCCCTTCCTCTACCGCCCGCGGCGCGTTGGCTGATGAAAGCCGCCGCCAAGGTCATGACGACGACTGCACATTACATCTAGGGCCTGTTCACACTATTTTTGCCAGTGCGAATGGCGTGAAAACCGCGCCAATCTAGGCGCGTGACGACGCCAAGGCCGGGGCCTTGGCTAGGAGGGCAACGACGAATGGCGCGGTTTTCACTCCGTTCCCTCCGGGTTGCGATCAAAAAGGGCCATTCGCGGCGTTGCCAAGCCTCGCTGGGGTAGCACCCCAGCTTCGTTTGGCGCCTTGCGCCTGGCCCTTTTTGATCGCAACGCATCTGGCAAAAATAGTGTGAACAGGCCCTAGTACGTCCCGCCGCGCCTCAGGCCTCGACGATCTCAAAGCCCGTCGTGATCTGCGCGGTCTTGCCCAGCATGATGCTGGCCGAGCAGTATTTCTCATGGCTCATGGCGATGGCACGCTCCACGGCCGCCGGCGGAATGCCGCGCCCGGTCACCGTGAACTGCATGTGGATCTTGGTGAACACCTTGGGATCGACCTGCGCCCGCTCGGAGGTGAGCTTCACGCTGCAGCCGCGCACATCGTGCCGGCCGCGCTTGAGGATCAGCACCACGTCGTAGGCCGTGCAGCCGCCCGTGCCGGCCAGCACGGTCTCCATGGGACGCGGGGCCAGGTTCTGGCCGCCGTTCTCGGGACGGTCGGCGTCGGGCGCCCCGTCCATGGCCAGCACATGGCCGCTGCCGGTCTCCGCAACAAAGCCCATGCCGGAGCGCGTGCCGGCGTTGCCGGTCCAGCTGACGGTGCATTCCATGTTGTTTTTCTCCAAAAAATCAGGGTGAATCTGTAGCAAATGATGAACGCAGGTGCGATTTTGCTGCAACGCAACAACCGCAGCGCTACAATGCGCCCATGCGTTACCCGCTTTGCACTGTTCGCACAGCGGGGTTCGCACCGATTGTCTCCTCCATCTCCTCAAAGGATGGATTCAGCCCCAGGCTTTACCGCTTGGGGCTTTTTTTTTGCCCTGCGGTGAGCCGTCCCTAACCCTGCGGGCGCGCCGTCCTATGATGTGCGCCCGGCTGAGCGCGCCCTGGACGCCCCGTCCACACCGCAGCGCCGCCCGCCGGTTTGCACCATGACCCAGCCTCTCACCCCGTTCGATTACCTGACAAAGATCCTCACCGCGCGTGTCTATGACGTGGCGGTGGAGTCCGACCTGCAGCCCGCCCGCGCGCTGTCGCGGCGGCTGCACAACAAGGTGCTGCTCAAGCGCGAGGACCAGCAGCCCGTCTTCAGCTTCAAGCTGCGCGGCGCCTACAACAAGATGGCGCAGCTCTCGCCCGAGCAGCTGGCGCGCGGCGTGATCTGCGCCTCGGCCGGCAACCACGCGCAGGGCGTGGCGATGAGCGCCAGCAAGCTGGGCACGCGCGCCGTGATCGTGATGCCCACCACCACGCCGCAGCTCAAGATCGATGCGGTGAAGACGCTGGGCGGCGAAGTGGTGCTGAGCGGCGAGAGCTATTCCGACGCCTACGAGCACGCCGCGCAGCTGCAAAAGGAAGAAGGCCTGACCTTCGTGCACCCCTTCGACGACCCGGACGTGATCGCCGGCCAGGGCACGATCGCCATGGAGATCCTGCGGCAGGTGCAGCAGCTGGGCGGCAAGCTGGATGCCGTGTTCGTCGCCATCGGCGGCGGCGGGCTGATCGCCGGCGTGTCCAACTACATCAAGGCCGTGTGCCCTGGCATCAAGGTCATCGGCGTGCAGATGAACGACTCGGACGCCATGGCGCAATCGGTCAAGGCGCATCAGCGCGTCACGCTGCCGGACGTGGGCCTGTTCTCCGACGGCACGGCCGTGAAACTGGTGGGCGAGGAAACCTTCCGCGTCGCGCAGAACCTGGTGGACGACTACGTGATCGTCGACACCGATGCCGTCTGCGCCGCGATCAAGGACATCTTCGTGGACACACGCAGCATCGTGGAGCCCGCGGGCGCCCTGGCCGTGGCCGCCATCAAGCAGTACGTGGCCAAGCACAAGACCAAGGGCGAAACCTACGCCGCCATCCTGTGCGGCGCCAACATGAACTTCGACCGGCTGCGCTTCGTGGCCGAGCGCGCCGAGGTGGGCGAGGAACGCGAAGCCCTGTTCGCCGTCACCATCCCCGAGGAGCGCGGCAGCTTCAAGCGCTTTTGCGAGGTGGTGGGGGCCCTGCCCGGCGGACCGCGCAACGTGACCGAGTTCAACTACCGCATCAGCCACGAGCGGCGCGCCCATGTGTTCGTGGGCCTGTCCACCACGGGCCGCGGCGAGTCCGAGAAGATCGCGCGCAACTTCCACAAGCATGGATTCGAGGCGCTGGACCTCACGCACGACGAGCTGGCCAAGGAGCACCTGCGCCACCTCGTCGGCGGCCATTCGGCGCTGGCGCGCGACGAGCGGCTGATGCGCTTCACCTTCCCCGAGCGCCCCGGCGCGCTGTTCAAGTTCCTGAGCCTGATGCAGCCCACCTGGAACATCTCGCTGTTCCACTACCGCAACCAGGGCGCGGACTATGGGCGCATCCTCGTGGGCATGCAGGTGCCGGCCGACGACGCAGCGCAGTTCGATGCCTTCCTGCAGACGCTGGGCTACCCCTATGTCGAGGAAACGCAGAACCCGGCCTACCGCCTGTTCCTGCAGGCCAACGGCGCATGATGCAAGCCATTTTGGCCTCCAGCGCCCACCCATCAAGCGCGAGCAGCTATTGATTCGATAGTATTCATGCAGACCCTGCGCCACTATCTGCTGGCCGTGCAGTTCTTCACGCGCATCCCCGTCACGGGCCGGCTGGCCACGTGGGTGGGCTACAGCCCTGCGATGCTGCGCGCCAGCAGTGCACATTTCCCCGGTGTGGGCTGGCTGGTGGCCGCCGTGGCGGTGGGCAGCTATGCGGCACTGTGGCTGGGGCTGGGCGGCGCGGGCTTTGCACCGCTGGCGGCGGCGGTGGGCTGCACCATCGCCACGGTGCTGGTGACCGGGGGCTTCCACGAGGACGGCCTGGCCGACGTGGCCGACGGACTGGGCGGCGCCTACCAGCCCGAGCGCGCGCTGGAGATCATGAAGGACTCGCGCATCGGCGCCTTCGGGGCCATGGCGCTGGTGCTGGCGCTGCAGGCCAAGGTGGCCCTGCTGGCGCAGCTCGGCCACCTCGGCTTGTCCAGCGCGCTGGCGGCATTGGCCGGGGGGCATGTGCTGTCGCGCCTGTGGCCGCTCGTCATCGTGCGCGCGCTGCCGCATGTGGGCGACACGGCCACGTCCAAGAGCAAGCCGCTGGCGGACCAGATCTCCGTACGCGCACTGGCAGCCGCGGCCTTGTGGTGTTTTCCGGCGCTAGCGCTTGTATATCAAGCGCTGGGCGCTTTGGTATTGATAGCAAGCCTGCTGGCCAGCGCCGCCGGTGCGGCCTGGATGCTGTGGCGCTTTGCGCGTCGACTGCAGGGCTTTACCGGCGACTGCCTGGGCGCCACGCAGCAGGTGGGCGAGATCGGCTTCTATCTGGGCGCGGCCATCGCGCTGGCGCAACGGGCGGCATGAGCGCGCCGCGCCTGTGGCTGGTGCGCCATGCGCGCCCCGAGGTGGCACCCGGCCTGTGCTACGGCCGCCTGGACGTTGCCGCCAACGTGCGCCATAGCCGCGAGAGCGCACGCCTGCTGGCACAGGCGCTGCCACCCCGTCTGGCCGCCCTGCACCACTCTCCGCTACAAAGATGTGAGCTGCTTGCGCAGGACCTGCTTGCCCTGCGGGCCGATTTGGCTTCAAAGGCTGAGCCCCGCATCACCGAGATGGACTTCGGCCAGTGGGAGGGCCGCGCGTGGAACGACATCGCCCGTGCGGACATCGACGCCTGGACCACGCGCTTCGGCCACCATGCGCCCGGCGGCGGCGAGCCCCTGGCGGCCATGCTCACACGCGTGTCCGCCGCGCTGGACGAGGCCGCGGCCCAGGCACACGCCGGCGGTGGCGATGTGGTCTGGATCACGCATGCCGGGGTGGCCCGCTGCGTGCACTGGCTGCTGACGCACGGCGCCGCGCGCATGCCGCTGTCCCATGAATGGCCGCAATCGGCTCCGGGCTACGGCGCCTGGACCACGGTACTTCTGCCACTGAAAGGCCGACCGCAGGCAGCACCGGCGCGCGGTTAGGTTATGGGCGCTCCCGTCGGATATGCAGTCCCCCGCCGGCGCGGGATCCCCGCCAGGTCAGGGCCGCTTGCGCGGCATCTCCAGCGCCAGCGTCGTGGCGCCGTCCATCGACGCCCCCAGCCGCGCGGCGCCCTTGCCCAGGGACTGCAGCACCAGCCCCGGCTCCACATTCGCGCCCACGCGGTAGGGCTTGGCCGGCTTGCCGTCCACCGCGATCAGCGCGGCGCCGCCGCCGCTGGCCGTGCCGGCCAGCACGCCCATGAGCACGAAGCGGCTGGCTGCGGAGGGTGCCGCCTCGGCGGCCGCCAGCACCGGGCTGGCCCCGAGCAGGCGCGCGAGCGCCTGCGTGTCGGTCACCACCGGCTCGGGCGCCGCGGCCGCCGGTGCCGTGCCGGCCGGGCTTGCGGACAGCTTCAACCCCCAATAGACAGCGGTCGCACCCGCCAGCGCCCAGAGCAGCAGCGTGGCCAGGCGCGGGGCCCAGCGGCCGTATGTGTTTGTCACCATTGCACGATTATGATTGACCGGATATGTCCATTCCGAGTCGCCGCTTCGAGATGCAGCCCAGCCCCTCCTCCCTCGCGCACCGCGCCCGCCGTCGCCTGTCCGCGGGCTTCACCCTGATCGAGCTCATGGTGGTGCTGGTCATCATCGGCGTGCTGGCCGCGCTGATCGTGCCCAACGTGCTGGACCGCGCCGACGACGCGCGCAGCACGGCCGCGCGCACCGACGTCACCAACATCATGCAGGCGCTCAAGCTCTATCGCCTGGACAACCAGCGCTACCCCACGGCCGAACAGGGCCTGCAGGCGCTGATCGCCAAACCGGGCGCCGGCCCGGTGCCGAACAACTGGCGCCCCTACCTGGAGAAGCTGCCCAACGACCCCTGGGGCCGCCCTTACCAGTACCTGAGCCCGGGCATCAAGGGTGAGGTGGACGTGATGTCCTTCGGCGCCGATGGCCAGTCCGGCGGCGAGGGCAAGGATGCCGACATCGGCAGCTGGCAGTAAGCCGCAGGGCCCGGCGCCGGCGCCATCCCACGCATGACACGGGTACACCCCAGCCCAGCGGACGCCGCGCAGGGGCCTCGGCCGGCCGCGCCACTACGCCGCGCAGGCTTCTTCTCCCCCCGCCCCTTGCGCAGCAGGCGAGACAGGCAAAGCCGCGCAGCCGTCGCCCAGCGGGGTTTTACGATCCTTGAATTGCTGGTGGTCATTTCCATCATCGCCCTGGCGACCGCCGGCGTGGGCCTGGCACTGCGCGACAGCGGCGCCACCCAACTGCAGCGCGAAGGCGAGCGGCTGGCAGCGCTGCTGGAGTCGGCGCGCGCGCAATCGCGCGCCTCCGGCGCGGCGGTGCGCTGGCGTGCCGATGCCCAGGGCTTTCGCTTCGAGGGCGTGCCGCCCGACACATTGCCCAACCGCTGGCTGGACAGCGCCACCGGCGTGCAGGGCCCTGCGGAACTGTGGCTGGGGCCGGAACCCCTCATCGGCCCGCAACAAGTGGTGATCGTGAGCGGCGCGCACCCCGACCGCGCGGTGCGCGTGGCCACCGACGGGCTGCGCCCGTTTGCCGTGCAGGCGCTGCCATGAGCCACCGCGCGCGAACGGGCACGGGGACGCGGCGCCGGCGCGGCGCGGCGCGCGGCTTCACGCTGGTGGAGGTGCTGGTGGCACTGGGCATCGTCGCCATCGCCCTCATGGCAGGACTGCAGGCCACCTCCGCCCTCACGCGCAACGCCGCGCGCCAGACCGACGTGGTGCTGGCCCACCTGTGCGCCGAGAACGAACTGAGCCGGGTACGCCTGTCGTCGCAGATGCCGTCCATCGGCGACACGCGCGTGGCCTGCGAACAGGCGGGTCGACGCTACGACGTGGCGGTGACGGTTTCGCCCACGCCCAATCCACAGTTCCGCCGCGTGGACGCGCAGGTCTTCGAGGCCGCGCTGCCCGTGCTGCGGCTGTCCACCATCGTGGGGCGGTATTGATATGCAACAACCCCCTGAGCGGCCACGCCGCTTCCCCCTTCTCTCGCGCTACGCGCGGGAAGTGGGACGCAGCCGGTGGCCGGGCCAAGCCCGCTCCACGGCTGCTGCTGAGCTGGGTAGCGCCCGTTGCGTAGCATGCGCCCTATGCGACAGACAGTACACGGCTAAGGTGCGCCACCGTAGGCTGCGCGGCTTCACGCTGGTGGAGCTGCTCGTGGCCATCGCGGTAATGGCGCTGCTCGCCATCGCCAGCTGGCGCGGGCTGGATGGCATGGCGCGCTCGCAGCAGCTCACGCGCGAGCGCACCGACGAGCTGCTGGTGCTGCAGACCGTGCTGGCCCAGTGGGCGGCCGACCTGGATGCCCTGCAGGCCATCGACCATACCGAACCCATCGCCTGGGACGGCCAGGTGCTGCGCCTCACGCGGCGCGGCACGCGCCAGCCCGACGAGGGGGCGCTGGTCGTCGCCTGGGCGCGGCGCAGCGTGGACGGCACCACCCGCTGGCTGCGCTGGCAATCTCCCCCGGTGCGCACCCGCGCGGAATGGAATGCCGCCTGGCAGCGCGCAGCCCAGTGGGCGCGCACACCCGGCGAGGCCGAGCGCCGGCAGGAAACCGTGCTGATGCCGCTGGCCAATTGGCAGCTGTACTACTACCGCAGCGGCGCCTGGGCCAATGCGCTGTCCACCGATACCAGCGCCAGCGCACCGCGCACGGTCGGCGGGCTGAGCAGCGCCGCCGCCAGCATCCCCGAGGGGGTGCGCCTGCAGCTCACGCTGCCGCCGGGTGGCGCACTCTCGGGCGTGGTCACGCGGGACTGGGCCAATCCGCTGCTGGGTGGAGGCAAGTCGTGACCGATTCCTGCCCGCTATCCGCCGCCCTGCCCGCCGCCTCCGACACACGCGACTGGCGCGCACCAGGCGAGGGCCGCCGTGCCAGGGCCCCGACACACTGGTGGCGCCGCCCCGCCCGCGTAACAGGAGCGGCGGGTGGACGCAAAGCCCCTCGGGGTGTTTTTCATCAAGCCGGCGCCGCGCTGCTGGCCGCCATGCTCACCGTGACGCTGGTCGCCACGTTCGCGGCCGCGGCCATGTGGCAGCAGTGGCGCGCCATCGAAGTCGAAACCGCCGAGCGCGCACGTATCCAGTCGGCGTGGATCCTGATCGGTGCGCTGGACTGGTCCCGCCTGATCCTGCGCGAAGACTCCATTGCCCGCAGCGGCGACGGCACCGACAACCTCTCCGAACCCTGGTCGGTGCCGCTGGAAGAAGCGCGCCTGTCCACGTTCCTCGCGGCCGACCGCAACGTGGCCCAGGTGGAAGACGCGAGCACCGACACCACCAACGCCTTCCTGTCGGGCCAGATCACCGACCTGCAGGCCCTGCTGAACCTGCGCAACCTGGCCAACGAGGGGCAGGTGGACGCCACGGCGCTGCGGCAATTCCAGCGGCTCTTCGAGTACCTCGGACTGCCGCGGGCACAGCTGGACATGCTGGCGCGGCAGATGCTGCGCGCCGAGGCCAAGGACAGTGACACCGCGAGCGCCGCGCCGCTGCTGCCGCAAAGCGTGGCGCAACTGGGGTGGTGGGGCCTGCCGCAGCGCAGCGTGGATGCGCTCGCGCCCTACGTCACGCTGCTGCCCGTGCGCACCAAGGTCAACCTCAACACCGCCAGCGCCGTGGTGCTGTGGGCCAGCGCCGACGGGCTGGACATGGCCGAGGCGCAGCGCCTGGTGCAGGCACGCGACTCCAACCACTTCCGCAGCGAGGCCGACGCCGCCAAGCTGCTGGGCAAACCCAGCCGCATCTCGGCCACGGTGCATACGGTGTCGTCCAGCTACTTCGAAGTGCGCGGGCGACTGCGCCTGGACATGGCCGTGGTCGAAGAGCGCTCGCTGGTCTACAAACAGCGCGGGGACGTGCGCACGCTGTGGCGCGAACGTGGCGGCCTCGTGCGCACGACGGCTCCCGGCACTGCGGCCACTGGCGCGCGGTGACCGGCCGCCTTGGCACAAAGCGTCAAATCACGCCCCTAAAATGGTCTGTTAACCCATTCATGAGCACCCTTGTCCTAACTCTGCCCCTGGGAACGCCGGGGCCCGCCGCCGAATACAGCTACACGCTCACGGCCGACGGCCACACCGCCACCCGCCACGCCAGCACCACCGCCGCCTTGCTGCCCGACCCGGGCCGCGCCGGCGAGATCGTGGCCGTGGTGCCTGCGCGCGCGCTGTCATGGCAGCAGGTAACGCTGCCGCAGGGTGCGACGGCCCAGGCCAGCCGGCTGCGCGCGGTCCTGGAAGGACTGCTCGAAGAACACCTGCTCGACGACCCCGCGCAACTGCACTTCGCGCTGCAGCCCGGCGCCCAGCCGGGCAGCCCTGCCTGGGTGGCCGTGTGCGACCGCGCCTGGCTGCGCGGCGCCCTGCAGGCGCTGGAAGCCGCGGGGCGGCCGGTGGACCGCGTGGTGCCCGAGTTCGCTCCCGGCCCCACCGCCAGCGGGCAAGAGGAATGCGACGTGCTGGGCACTCCCGAGGACGCCCAACTGGTACTGACCGGCCACGGGCCGCAACAGGCCGTGGCCGTGCTGCCGCTGGCCGCGGCCGCCGCGCTGGCGGCCCG
Organism: Diaphorobacter sp. JS3050; assembly: GCF_013154915.1. NCBI lineage: Bacteria > Pseudomonadati > Pseudomonadota > Betaproteobacteria > Burkholderiales > Comamonadaceae > Diaphorobacter > Diaphorobacter sp. JS3050. The sequence continues at coordinate 926,887 of NZ_CP053553.1, read as the reverse complement.
CCCCGCCGATGATGCACCGCCCGCCGTGCGCGCCGAACCCGCCGTGGCCGCCCTGGCCGAGCGGCTGCTGAACCGCCCGGTGCAGCTGCACACCGCCAGCCAGCGCGCGCTGGTGGCCGCGCGTGGCGACTGGGACTTGGCGCAGTTCGACCTGGCCAGCACCGGCCACACGCGCGCGCTGCGCAAGCTGGGCAGCGGCGCCAGCGCCTTTGCGCGCGCACCCCAATGGCGGGCCGCGCGCTGGGCACTGGCCGTGGCCGTGGTGGTGCAGGTCGTGGGGCTCAATCTCTGGGCGTGGCAGGACCGCCAGGCGCTGGCGGCCAAACAGGCCGGCGTGCGCAACGCGCTGACCCAGACCTTCCCGCACGTCAAGGTCGTCGTGGATGCACCGGTGCAGATGGAGCGCGAACTGGCGCAGCTGCGCCAGGCCGCCGGCAGCGTGTCGCGGCGCGACCTGGAGCCGCTCATGGCCGCCGCAGGTGCCGCGCTGCCCCCGCCGCGCGTGCCCACGCAGATCGAATATGCCAATGGCGAGCTGCGCCTGCGGGGCCTGGAGCTGGCACCCGAGGAACTCACCGCCATGAACCAGCGCCTGGCCGCGGAAAGCCTGAGCGCGCAGCCGCGCGATGGCGCCCTGCTGGTGCGCGCCGAGGACCGCCCATGAACGCCCGCACCGCTTCGAACTCGCCCGCGCCGGTTCCCCCTGCGCTGGCCGCGCTGCGCGCCCACTGGGCCCGCATGGCGCCGCGCGAACAGTCCCTGGTGCTGGCCGCCGCGGCCGTGGTGGGGCTGGCCCTGCTGTGGTGGGTGCTGCTGGCGCCCGCACTGCAGCAGCTGCGCGGCTCGGGCGCACGCCACGCAGCCGTGGACGCGCAACTGCAGCGCATGCAGGCCCTGCAGGCCGAAGCGCTGCAGCTCAAGGACGCGCCCCGCCCACCCGGCGGCGAGGCCCTGCGCACGCTGCAGACCACGCTGGCGCAGCAATTGGGCGCAGCCGCGCAGATGAACGTCGCGGGCGACCGCGCCACCGTCACCCTCAAGGGCGCCCCCGCCGAGGCCCTTGCCCAGTGGCTGAACCAGGCGCGCAGCACCGCGCGCGCCGTGCCGCTGGAAGCCCGCCTGGTGCAAAGCGCCGCGCCCGCCAACGCCGCCGCGGCCGCCGTCCGCTGGGACGGCACGCTGGTGCTGGCGCTGCCCCCGCAATAGTCCACGCCCCCTGCCCGTGCCACGCTCCCTGCGCCCGACCCCTTCGCTGACACTGCCGCGCGCGCCCTGGCGCTGGGCCGTGGCCGGCGTGTGCCTGGGCGCGCTGCCCGCGCTGGTGCTATGGGCCCCGGCGCGCTGGCTGGCCACAGGCGTGCACCAGGCCAGCGGCGGGCAACTGCAGCTGCAGCAGGCACGCGGCACCGTCTGGAACGGCTCGGCCCGCCTGGTACTGACCGGTGGCGCCGACAGCCAGGACCAGGCCGCCCTGCCCGGCCGGCTGCAGTGGCAGCTGCGCCCCGCGTGGAACGGGCTCAGCGCCCGCCTGACGGCCGACTGCTGCATTCCCGCCACCGCGCCGCTGCAGGTGCAGGTGGCGCTGGGCCTGGGTGCCGTGCGCGCCCAGGTGGCCGATGGCCAGAGCCAGTGGCCGGCTGCGGCGCTCGCGGGCCTGGGCACCCCCTGGAACACCGTGCAGCCGCAGGGCCGCCTGCAGCTGCGCACCCAGGCGTTCGCGCTGCAATGGGCCGCGGGGCGCCTGCAAATGCAGGGCCAGGTGCAGCTGGATGCGCTGGGCCTGTCCTCGCGCCTGTCCACGCTGCGGCCCATGGGCAGCTACCGGCTGCAGGTGCAGGGCGGCGGCGCGCCCACGCTGCAGCTGTCCACCCTGGAGGGCGCGCTGCTGCTGTCGGGCAGCGGCCAGTGGGTGGGCAAACGCCTGCGCTTCACGGGCGAGGCCAGCGCCGCGCCCGGGCGGGAGGCGGCCCTGGCGAATCTACTGAATATCATCGGGCGGCGCAGTGGCGCGCGCTCCATCATCACCGTGGGTTGACCCTATGACCAACTTGCCCCGCCATTCCCTGCGGTTCACTCTTCATTTGATAGCTGCCAGCGCTTTATTGACGGGCGTTAGCAGCCAAATTCATGCACAAACCTCCGGGCAGCGCGCCGGCAGCGTGCGGCCCAGCGAGCCGGTGACGCTGAACTTTGCCAACGCCGACATCGAGGCCGTGGCGCGCACCATGGCCACCATCACCGGCAAGAACGTGGTGGTGGACCCGCGCGTGAAGGGCCAGATCACGCTGGTGACCGAGAACGCGGTGCAGCCCAACGCGGCCTTCCAGCAGTTCCTGGCCGCGCTGCGGCTGCAGGGCTTCACGGTGGTCGAGTCGGCGGGCCTGTACAAGGTCGTGCCCGAGGCCGATGCCAAGCTGCAGACCGGCAACGTGAGCGTGTCCCAGGGCGGCGCGGGCGGCACGCCCGCGGGCGGGCAGATCGTCACGCAGATCTTCAAGCTCAACTTCGAGAACGCGGCCAACCTGGTGCCGGTGCTGCGCCCGCTGATCAGCCCCAACAACACCATCAACGTGAACCCCGGCAACAACTCGCTGGTGATCACCGACTACGCCGACAACCTGCAGCGCCTGGCGCGCATCGTGGCGGCCATGGATGTGTCGAACGCCAGCGACCTGGAGGTGATCCCGCTGCAGCACGCCATTGCCACCGACCTGGCGCCGCTGGTGTCGCGCCTGATCGAGGGCGGCAGCGCCACTGCCACAGGCACTGCGCAGGGCGTGGCCCAGGGGCAGACCGACAATTCGTTCAAGACCACGCTGCTGGCCGAGCCGCGCAGCAATGCGCTGATCGTGCGCGCGGCCAACCCGGCGCGCGTGGCGCTGGTGCGCTCACTGGTGGCCAGGCTGGACCAGCCGGCCGCGCCGGGCAGCTCCGCTGCCAGCGGCAACATCCACGTGGTGTACCTGAAGAACGCCGACGCCGTGAAGCTGGCCACCACCCTGCGCGCAGCGCTGGGCAGCGCGGGGGGCAGCGGCACCAGCAGCGGCGGCGGCATGGGAGCCGGCAACCTGTCGGGTGGCCTCACGCGGACCGGCGCATCGGGCCTGGGCCAGACCAGCGGCCTGGGCAACAGCACCAATGCCAGCGGCAATGCCGGGGGCCTGGGCAGTTCGGGCCTGGGAACGGGCCAGGGCAGCAGTGGCAGCAGCGATGCCAACCAGCCGTCCACCGGCGGCATCATCCAGGCCGACCCGTCCACCAACTCGCTCATCATCACCGCGCCCGAGCCGCTGTACCGCGAGATCCGCGCCGTCATCGACAAGCTGGACGGCCGCCGCGCGCAGGTGCTCATCGAGAGCCTGATCGTCGAGGTCAGCGCCAACAAGGTGGCCGAGTTCGGCATCCAGTGGCAGGGCGTGATGGGCAACAACGGCAGCACCATGGGCGTGCTGGGCAGCAACTCCGGCGTGGGCGGCCAGAACATCCTGAACCTGGCGCTGGCGGCGGCCAGCGGCGACGTCAGCTCCATCGGCACGGCCCTGCCCTCGGCGGGCCTCAACCTGGCCGTGGCGCCGCGCGTCAACGGCAACTACTACCTGGGCGCGCTGGCCAACTTCCTGGAAAACACGGGCGACGCCAACGTGCTGTCCACCCCCAACCTGATGACGCTGGACAACGAAGAGGCCCAGATCATCATCGGCGACAACGTGCCCTTTCCCACCGGCTCGTATGCCAACACTGGCGGCAACAGCGGCGCCGTCAACCCCTTCACCACCGTGGAGCGCAAGGACGTGGGCCTGATGCTGCGCGTGCGCCCGCAGATCAACGAAAACGGCACCGTCAAGCTCACGCTGTACCAAGAGGTATCCAAGATCGCGGCGGGCACGCTCACCAACACCAACGGGCCGTCCACCAGCAAGCGCTCCATCGAATCCACCGTGCTGGTCGATGACGGCAGCGTGATCGTGATCGGCGGGCTGCTGGAAGACAACTACTCGCTGGGCCAGGACAAGGTGCCCGTGATGGGCGACCTGCCCGTGGTGGGCGGGCTGTTCCGCAATGAAAAGCGCACGCGCCAGAAGACCAACCTGATGGTCTTCCTGCGCCCCATGGTGATCCGCGACAGCGCCACCAGCGACGCGCTGATGGTGGACCGCTACGAGGCCATCCGCGCGCTGCAGCAAAGCACGCAGCCCGCGCCCAGCACGATGATGAGCGGTGTGTCCGAGGCGCCGGTGCTGCCGCCCCTGCCCGCCCCCGCCTCTCCCGCCGCGCCCGTGCAGCCCCCGGCCACACCTGCGCCGCTGGCGCCGCTCGCACCCCAGCCGCCCGCGCGCACCACCACGCCGCCCAGCATGGGCCAGTCGCCCTACAGCCCGCAGTAAGGGGCCCGCCGCATGCGCCACCCCCTGCCCTACGCATTTGCGCGCAGCAGCCAGCTGCTGCTGGAAGACGACGGCCAGCAGCTCGTGCTGTGGCACGGCCCGCAGCCGGACGCCGGCGCGCTGTCCGAAGTGCTGCGCAAGCATGCCGTGCACCAGTTCATGCCGCTGGACGCCCCCACGCTGGCGCAGCGCATCAGCGCGGCGTATTCGCAAAGCGAATCCAGCGCGGCCACGGTGGTGAGCGAGGTGGAGGAAGGCGCCGACCTCTCGCGCATGATGCAGGAGCTGCCCGCGGTGGAAGACCTGCTGGAGTCCGCGGGCGACGCGCCCATCATCCGCATGCTCAACGCCCTGCTCACGCAGGCCGTGCGCGACGGCGCGAGTGACATCCACATCGAGCCCTACGAGCGCCACTCCAGCGTGCGCTTTCGCGTGGACGGCACGCTGCGCGAGGTGGTGCAGCCCAACCGCGCGCTGCACGCCGCGCTGATCAGCCGCCTGAAGATCATGGCGGACCTGGACATCTCCGAAAAGCGCCTGCCGCAGGACGGGCGCATCAGCCTGCGCCTGGGCACCCGCGCCGTCGACGTGCGCGTATCCACGCTGCCCAACGCCCATGGCGAGCGCGCCGTGCTGCGCCTCTTGGACAAGAGCGAGAGCAAGCTGAACCTGGAGGCCGTGGGCATGCAGGGCGAGGTGCTGGCGCGGCTCGCGCACCTGATCCAGCAGCCGCACGGCATCATCCTCGTGACCGGCCCCACGGGCTCGGGCAAGACCACCACGCTGTACGCGGCGCTGGCGCGGCTGGACGCCGCGCGCAGCAACATCATGACGGTGGAAGACCCCATCGAGTACGAGTTGCCCGGTGTGGGCCAGACGCAGGTCAATGCCAAGATCGACCTGACGTTTGCCAAGGCCCTGCGCGCCATCCTGCGCCAGGACCCCGACGTGATCATGATCGGCGAGATCCGCGACTTCGAGACCGCGCAGATCGCCATCCAGGCCTCGCTCACCGGCCACCTGGTGCTCGCCACGCTGCACACCAACGACGCGGCCAGCGCCATCACGCGCCTGACCGACATGGGAGTGGAGCCGTTCCTGCTGTCCTCGTCGCTGCTGGGGGTGCTGGCGCAGCGCCTGGTGCGCAAATATTGCGGCGAGTGCCACGGTGCAGGCTGCGAGCACTGCGGCCATACCGGCTACGCGGGGCGCACCGGCGTGTTCGAACTGCTGGTGGTGGACGACGCCATCCGCGCACAGATCCACAACCAGGCCCCGGAGGCCGAGGTGCGCACCCAGGCCCTGGCCGGCGGCATGACGCTGATGCGCGACGATGGCGAGCGGCTGATCCACGCCGGCATCACCAGCCGCGAAGAAGTGCTGCGTGTGACGCGCGACTGAGCGGACAGGCCGCAGCGGCGCCTTTCAAAAACAGGAGCGCGGCGCGCTTGCCAAGACTAGGTTTTCAATACAAATTGCATTGAAAACCATTACAGACAAGCGCCAGTAGCTCCTATATCAATAGCGAATTTCAGCGTTCACCTGCGGCCATCGGCTGGGGGGGACGCTTCCCGTGGCCCAGCCCGCGCTGCAGCTCCTTGAGCAGCAGCACCACCTGGCGCGACGCATGCTGGCAGCTCTTGAACGCCTGCTCGGCCCGCAATTGATCGCCCTGCGCCAGATGCGTCAGCAGCACAGCCGCCTGGTGGTGAAAGTACTGGTGGCGGCGCATCAGCATGTCGAAAGCAGGAAAGTGCCCCAGCGCCACGCGCCCGCTGCCGTGCAGCCAGCGGCCCAGCTCGGAACAGGTGTCGTCCACCACCGTTTCGGGGCGCAGCTGTTCGTCGCGCGCGCCCGCCAGCGCTTGGGCCAGCCAGGGCAGCCAGCGCTCATGCATGACGATGGCAGCCTCGATGTCGAACGCCGCCAGGAGCCGCGAAGCCTCTTCGTCGTACAGCACCAGCGCGCTGGCCTCGCTCGCAGGCAGCGAAGTCCAGTCCTCAGGCGCGGCCAGGCCGTCGGCACGCGGCTGAAACAAACGGCTGAAGAACCCCATAGACACCCCCCGCACGCCCCGTGCATCACTTCCTGGCAGCGTCGCACAGGACGCTAAAAGTGACAATATGTTTCGTGTGTTGATTTAAAACAAATTCAGTATATCAATAGCAAAACGCTATGCACCATGCGGGAACCTCTGCCCACCATACCCACGGCGCAGCACGGATTTCACCCGCAGCTCACAATCGGTGCCATGACCACACATTCCCTGCCTTTACTTTCCATGCTTGATCTCGTGCCCGTGCGCGAGGGCGGCACCGTGGCCCAGGCACTGCAGGTCGCCGTGCAGACGGCGCAGCATGTGGAGGCGCTGGGCTTCAAGCGCTACTGGCTGGCCGAGCACCACAACATGCCGGGCATCGCCAGCTCTGCCACGGCCGTGCTGGTCGGCCACGTGGCCGGGGCCACGCAGACCATCCGCGTGGGCTCGGGCGGCATCATGCTGCCCAACCATGCGCCGCTGGTGGTGGCCGAGGCCTTCGGCACGCTGGCCGAGCTCTACCCCGGCCGTATCGACCTGGGGCTGGGCCGCGCACCCGGCACCGACGGCGCCACCATGCGCGCCCTGCGCCGCGACCGCGTGGAGACCGAGGCCGACTTCCCCCGCGACGTGGCCGAGCTGCAGCAGCTCTTGGCGCCCGCGCAGCCGGGCCAGCGCATCATCGCCGTGCCGGGCGCCGGCACGCAGGTGCCCCTCTGGCTGCTGGGCTCCAGCCTGTTCTCGGCGCAGCTGGCGGCGCAGATGGGCCTGCCCTACGCCTTCGCCTCGCACTTTGCGCCGCGCATGCTGCACGCGGCCATCGACATCTACCGCCGGCTGTTCCGCCCCTCGCCAGCCTGCGCCAAGCCCTACGTGGTGATCGGCGTGCCCGTGATCGCCGCACCCACCGATGACGAGGCGCAGTACCTGGCCAGCAGCACCTACCAGCGCGTGCTGGGCATTCTCACCGGCCAGCGCGGACTGCTGCAGCCGCCCGTAGAGGGTTATCTGCAGAGCCTCGCGCCGCAGGAGCGCGCCGCCGTGGCCGACTTCCTCGCGGTCGGCGTGGTCGGTGGCCCGCAGACCGTGCGCGCGGGCCTGCAGGCGCTGGTGGCCGCCACGCAGGCCAACGAATTCATGCTGGTGAGCGACGTCTACGACCCGGCGCTGCGCCTGCGCTCGCTGGAGATCACCGCCCAGGCGCACGCGGCACTGTCACCCGCAGCGGCTACCATGGCGGGCTGAACGGGTCGACTGCGGCCCGCCCAGTTTGCCCCTGCTCGCCCATCGCCGCTGACTTTCCCGCATGCCCGCCTATTCCTTCGAAGCCCTGGACGCCCAAGGCCATGTGCGCCGCGGCACCCTGGAGGCCGACAGCCCCAAGGCCGCCCGCAGCCTGCTGCGCGCCCAGGCCCTGGTGCCCCTGGATGTGGAGGTGCTGGCCGCTGGCACCGCCCCCGGAACACCCCCCACGCTGGCGCAGCGGCTGTTCACGCGGCCGGTGTTCAACGCCACGGGGCTGGGCGTGTGGACGCGGCAGCTCGCCGGGCTGGTGGGCTCGGGCCTGCCGCTGGAGCGTGCGCTGACCGCGCTCGCCGAAGAGGCGGACGACGAGCGCCAGCGCCACCTGCTGGCCGCGCTGCGCGCCGAGGTCAACGCCGGCTCCACCTTCGCACGCGCGCTGGCGCAGCACCCGCGCGAGTTCTCCGACATCTACTGCGCCGTGATCGGCGCGGGCGAGTCCAGCGGCGGCCTGGCCGAAGTGCTGGACAGCCTGGCGGACGATCTGGAGCAGCGCCAGGCCTTGCGCGCCAAGCTCATCGGCGCCGCGCTGTACCCGGCCATCGTCACCGTGATCGCGATCGTCATCGTGCTGTTCCTGGTGGGCTACGTGGTACCGCAGGTGGCCAGCGTGTTCGCGGGCACCAAGCGCGCCCTGCCCTTCCTCACGGTGGCCATGCTGGCCTTGAGCGACGTGGTGCGCAACTACGGCTGGGCGTTGCTGGGCGGGCTGGTCCTGCTGGCGTTCGGCGCCCGCGCCGCGCTGGCCCAGCCGCGGCTGCGCGAGAAATTCGACGCCGCCTGGTTGCGCCTGCCGCTCGTCGGCAAGCTGGCGCGCGGCTACAACGCGGCGCGTTTCGCCGGCACATTGGCCATGCTGGCAGGCGCGGGCGTGCCCATCCTCAAGGCGCTGCAGGCCGCAGCCGAGACGCTGAACAACCGCGCCCTGCGCGCGGACGCACTCGACGCCCTGGTGCTGGTGCGCGAGGGCGCGCCGCTGGCCTCGGCACTGGCGCAGAAAAAGCGGTTCCCCGGCCTGGTGGCCATGTTCGCGCGGCTGGGCGAACAGACGGGCCAGTTGCCCACCATGCTGCAGCGCGCCGCCACGCAATTGGGCACCGAGGTGCAGCGCCGCGCCATGCAACTGGCCACGGTGCTGGAGCCGCTGCTCATCGTGGCCATGGGCGGCATCGTGATGTTGATCGTGCTGGCGGTGCTCATGCCGATCATCCAGCTCAACCAGTTCGTCAAATGAGTGCCACCCTGCAGGACAAGCTCGTCGTCGCGATCTCCTCGCGCGCGCTGTTCGACTTCGAGGAAGAGAACCGCCTGTTCGAGGCCGGCGACGAGCAAGCCTACATGCGCCGCCAGCTGGAGCTGGTGCATGAGCCCGCGCGCCCTGGCATTGCCTTCCCTCTGGTGAGAAAGCTGCTGGCGTTCAACACGCCCGATGCCGCGCGCGTCGAGGTGGTCATGCTGTCGCGCAACGACCCTGCCAGCGGCATGCGCGTGTTCGCCTCGGCCAAGGCGGCGGGCATGCGCATCGAGCGCGGCGTGTTCACGCGCGGGCGCAACCCGTTTTCCTATCTGCGGCCGTTGGGCGCGCACCTCTTCCTTTCAGCCAACGAGACGGATGTGCGCGAGGCGCTGTCCATCGGCTTTCCCGCCGCGCGGGTGATGATCGACTCCACGCCCGCCGGGGACCGCTATCCGCGCGAAGTGCGCATCGCCTTCGACGGCGACGCGGTGCTGTTCTCCGACGAGGCCGAGCGCGTGTACCAGCAGGGCGGCCTGCCGGCCTTCCTGCAGCACGAGGTGTCCCATGCCGCCACGCCGCTGGCCGAAGGGCCTTTCAAGCCGCTGCTGGCCGCGCTGCACCGGCTGCAGCAGCAGGCGGACGCCTCGCAGATGCGCATCCGCACCGCGCTGGTCACCGCGCGCAGCGCGCCGGCGCACGAGCGCGCAATCCGCACGCTGCTCGACTGGGGCATCACCGTGGACGAGGCCATGTTCCTCGGCGGGCTGGAAAAAGGCCCCTTCCTGCGCGAGTTCGAGCCCGACTTCTTCTTCGATGACCAGACGGGCCACGTGGCGTCCGCCGCACGCCATGTTCCGGCGGGGCATGTCAGCAGCGGCATCGCCAACACAGCGGCTGCGCTACAGGGTGATACAGCCCGCCCCCCGCGGCGTTGAACCTGTGGCGGCGCGCCGGCTCTACTCCTGAATGTTGCCTTCACGCTCCTTCCGCCCCTTTACACGCCTGCTGACGGCCCCGGCAGCCTGCGCGTGGCTCATGGCCTGCGCGCTGGCGGCTCCGCTGGCCGCTCAGGCGCAGGGCGTGGCCCATGCCACCGCGCCCCGGCACAGCGCCAGTGCGCCCCTGACCAAGGGCGAGATCAAGGCGATCCGCCAGTTCGAGATGCTGGATTTCAACGGCGACGGCAAGCTCAGCCGTGCTGAAGTGGCCATCGTGCCCAAGGTGGCTGCGGCGTTCGATGATGCGGACACCAACCGCGACAACTACGTGACGCTGGACGAGGTGCGCGCCTTCGCCATCAAGTACCGCGCCGAGCGGGACGGCGCCCGCGCGGCGGCGCGCTGAGAGCGCCGGCGGACCCAAAAATACCAGTCCAATTGGCCTCCAGCGCTTTACCAATAAGCGCTAACAGCTACTTATCTGATAGCAACCGTCGTGACACCACTCACAAGCCACCCGTGCGCTTGACCTTGGGATCGGAGTACGTGAGCGACTGACGGTCCTGCACCTGCTGGGCCAGTCGCTCCTGGAGGGTGTTCTTGTTGATGTCTTGCGACAGCTCCACCGCACTGCCGCTGGCACGCCACATCGACTGTATGAATTCCAGCAGTTGCTTGTAGATGGGCTCCTTGGGCGGCTCCTCAGGCTCCTTCGGGGCTTCCTTCTTGGCCTCGGCCAGGGTCCAGTCGCGGTTGTTTTCGTCGGGCGCCGAGGGCTTGGTGGGCTCGCGCAGGCTGGCCCCCTCGCCCAGGCGGTCCGTGGACTCGACAGGATTGGCAGCGTTCACGGGCCGCACCGCCACGGCCCCCGAGGCGCCCGTGGAATACAAGTCCGCGCCCGTGGTACGCCACTGGGCGGGCGATCGGTCTACAGGTGGCAGTTGCATGGCATGGGTCCCCTCGTGAATGCGGCCGGCGGCAGTCGCAACTACCACCTCGTCGTACATTCATTACGGCAAACAAAAGGGGAAATTGAGGCCTTATTAGCCTTTTGTCACAAATTCATGCGACCACCATGTCTGATTGACGTGGGCTATGACAGGGACAAACGGGCACAGGCCGCGCCAGGCAAGCGCCAGACGCTATAAAAAACGCTCCAGCAACTTGCGCGATGCACGGTCGAGCGCCGTGACATCCGGCACATGGAACTGCAACCCGTCGCTGGCCGCGATGAGCAGCTTGGTGCGCCCCTCCAGCCGGCGGATGTCTTCCTCGCCCTTGAGCACCAACTGCGTGGCGCCGCGGTCGGTGTCCACCTCCCAGGTACTGGGGGTGGAAAAGCTCGACACGGAGCGGATGCGCGTGATGGTGGGCACAAACTCACGCGCGGCCAATTCCTCCTCGACCAGCGCACGCATGGCAGGAGCCAGTTGTTCCAGGCGGGGCACCCAGGCCAGTTCATGGCCGTCCGGCCCGACCAGCGACAGGCCTTCGCCGGGAGCGGCAATGGGAAAGGCGCGCACGGGCGTCACGCCCACATGCGCGGTGCCGTCGGCCGCGCGCAGCACCAGCCGGCCATGGGGATTACGGTGCAGGTCCCAGCCTGTCGCGAGTGCCGAAGCGGTGGAGAGGGATGTGTGAAGGGTCATCGCGTGTCTTTCTCGCTCAGGTGTTGCCCGCGGGGTGAGCGGAGTGCTCGCGCACTTCGATGCGCACGCCCGCGGCCTGGGCGTCTTCCTCGGCACGGCGCGCCTGCGCCTCGTACAGGCGCCAGTAGGCACCCTGCTTTTCCATCAGTTCGTCGTGCGGCCCCACTTCGACGACCTCGCCCCGGTCCATGACCACCAGGCGGTCGGCCTTGCGCAGCGTGGACAGGCGGTGGGCGATGGCGATGGTGGTGCGGCCCTGCACCAGGTTGTCCAGCGCCTTCTGGATTTCCTTTTCGGTTTCGGTGTCCACGGCGGAGGTCGCCTCGTCCAGGATCAGGATGCGCGGGTCGATGAGCAGCGCGCGCGCAATGGAGATGCGCTGGCGCTCGCCGCCCGACAGGCCCTGGCCGCGCTCGCCCACCAGGCTGTCGTAGCCATGCGGCAGGCGCAGGATGAACTCGTGCGCATGCGCGGCGCGCGCGGCGGCGACGATCTCCTCGCGCGTGGCGTCGGGCTTGCCGTAAGCAATGTTCTCGGCAATGGTGCCGAAGAACAGGAAAGGCTCCTGCAGCACCAGGCCGATGTGGCGGCGAAAATCCGCCACCGCCATGCGGCGTATGTCCACGTCGTCCACGAGGATGGCGCCGTCGCTCACGTCGTAGAAGCGGCTGATGAGGTTGACCAGGGTGCTCTTGCCAGAGCCGCTGTGGCCCACCAGGCCGATCATCTCGCCGGGGCGGATGGTGAGCGACAGGTTCTTGATGACCGTGCGGCTGCCGTAGCGAAAGCCCACGTCGCGCATCTCGATGGCGCCCTGCACGCGGTCCACCTTCACCGGGTTGACGGGGTCGGGCACGTTGCTCACATGGTCCAGGATGTCGAAGATGCGCTTGGCGCCGGCTGCCGCCTTTTGCGTGACGGAAACGATGCGGCTCATCGAATCCAGCCGTATGTAGAAGCGCCCGATGTAGGCGATGAAGGCCGCCAGCACGCCCACGGTGATCTGGTTGCGCGCCACCAGCCAGATGCCGAAGCCCCAGACCACCAGCAGCCCCACCTCCGTCATCAGCGAGACGGTGGGCGAGAACAGGCTCCAGGTCTTGTTGAGCTTGTCGTTCACCTCCAGGTTGTGCTGGTTGGCGGCACGGAAGCGGTCCGCCTCGCGCTTTTCCTGGGCGAAGGCCTTCACCACGCGGATGCCGGGGATGGTGTCGGCCAGCACGTTGGTCACTTCGGACCACACGCGGTCGATCTTCTCGAAGCCGGTGCGCAGCTTGTCGCGCACGGTGTGGATCAGCCAGGCGATGAAGGGCAGCGGCACCAGCGTGACCAGCGCCAGCCACGGGTTGATGGAGAACAGGATCGCCGCCGTCATCACGATCATCAGCACGTCGGTGGCGAAATCCAGCGCGTTGAGCGACAGAAAGACGTTGATGCGGTCGGTTTCGGAGCCGATGCGCGCCATCAGGTCTCCCGTGCGCTTGCTGCCGAAATAGTCCAGTGACAGCCGCATCAGGTGCTCGTAGGTGGTGGTGCGCAGGTCGGCGCCGATACGCTCGGACACCAGGGCCAGGATGTAAGTGCGCGCCCACCCCAGTGCCCAGGCCAGCAGCGCCGCCAACAGCAGCCCCCCCAGGTACAGCAGCACCATGCCGGTGGGGATCTGCTGGCCGCTCTGGTAGGGAATGAGAATGTCGTCCATGAGCGGGATGGTCATGTACGGCGGCACCAGCGAGGCGGCGGTGGAGGCCAGCGTGAGCGCGAAGCCCGCGGCCAGCTGCTTTTTGTAAGGCCTGGCGAAACGCCACAGGCGCAACAACACCCAGGTGGAGGTCTGCGGCGCCTGCTGGCGCGCACAGGCCGTGCACTCGTCGCTGTCGGGCGGCAGCGGCGTGCCGCACACGGCGCAGCGCGGCACGTCTTGCGCTTCGGGCGCGATGGCGCCTTGCAAGCTGTCCAGGCGCCGCACCTGGGCGTCCAGCCGCTGCTGCAGGTGCAGCGCCTGGGGATGGCGCCCCAGCGTGAAGCGCCACAGCGCCAGGCGCCGGTCGGTATCGTGCAGCTCCACCGTGCCCACGCCGCCATGGTCCAGCAGCCGCAGCGCCATGCCGGGCGCCAGCGGCCATTCCTGCGCCGGCGCGTCACCGGCGCGCGCCAGCAGGCGCCGCTCGGTCAGCACCAGCAGGCCGGGGGCAAAGCGCAGGTCGGGCGTCAGGTCAACCTCGAAGGCGGCCTGCACGTTTTCGTCAGGAGCGAGCAGTGCCCGCATCTCGGCCCCCCAGGGGCCAGACAAGACACCCGAGGCGTCCACAGAATGGTGATGTTGCATTTGGTTTTGTATGTCCACCCCCGCACGGACGGGGCGTTGGCGGGCCAGTCCGCGCCCATGGGGGGCATTGTCGGCCACCGGGCCCCAGGCCCTTGCGCCGCCGCGGTATCCCCTCGTAACGCACATCATCAGCCCGCGGCTGACACCCGCCAGTGCTGAGCTGCGCCAGTATCGGCGCACAATCTCTGCCCATGGGCATCGCCACATCCGCCGCAACCCGGCAGATATCCGAATCTTCCACGCTGCACTTCATGGCCAAATTCAACGATATCCAACTCCTGCGCACCACCTATCTGCGCGGCCCCAGTGTCTGGACCTACCGCCCGGTCCTCGAAGTCTGGCTGGACCTGGGGGAGCTGGAAGACTACCCCTCCAACAAGATTCCCGGCCTCAACGAGCGCCTGACCACCTGGCTGCCGGATCTGGTGGAGCACCACTGCGGCGTGGGCGAGCGCGGCGGCTTCCTGCTGCGCCTGAAGGAAGGCACCTGGATGGGGCACGTGCTGGAGCACGTGGTCATCGAGCTGCTCAACCTCTCGGGCATGCCGGCCGAGTTCGGCCAGACGCGCGAGATCTCCCGGCGCGGCGTGTACCGCATGGTGTTCCGCTGCCCCGAAGAGGCCGTGGCCCGCGTGGCGCTGGAGCATGGCCACCGTCTGCTGATGGCGGCCATCAATGACGAGGCATTCGACCTCAAGGCCGCCATCCACGCCATCAAGACCGCCATCAACGACCGCTACCTGGGCCCCAGCACCGGCTGCATCGTGGACGCCGCCAGCGCCCGGCGCATTCCGCACATCCGCCTGAACGACGGCAACCTGGTGCAACTGGGCTACGGCGCCGCGCAGCGCCGCATCTGGACCGCCGAGAGCGACCAGACCAGCGCCATCGCCGAGGGCATCGCCCAGGACAAGGATTTCACCAAGCGGCTGCTCGCCTCCTGCGGCGTGCCCGTGCCGGAGGGCCAGATCGTCCGCAACGCCGATGAGGCCTGGGAAGTGGCGCAGGAGATCGGCCTCCCCGTTACGGTGAAGCCCTCGGACGGCAACCACGCGCGCGGCGTGACGCTGGAGCTCTCGCGCGAGGCCGATATCAAGGCCGCCTTCGCGCTGGCCGAGCCCGAGGGCTCGGATGTCATCGTCGAGAAGTTCATCGACGGCGTGGAGCACCGCCTGCTGGTGGTCGGCGGCAAGGTGGTCGCCGCCACCAAGGGCGAGACGGTCAGCGTGCACGGCAATGGCCAGTCCACGCTGCGCGAGCTGGTGGCCGTGCTCAACGAAGACCCGCGCCGCGGCCCCGAGCAGGAGTACCCGCTGGACTGGATCGACGTGGAAAAAGGCGCCGTGCAGCTGGAGCTCAAGCGCCAAGGTGTGACGCCCGACACCGTGGTGCCGTCGGGCCAGGCCATCTTGCTGCAGCGCAACGGCAACATGGCCATCGACTGCACCGACGACGTGCACCCCGACGTGGCCTACTACGCCCAGTTGGCCGCGAAAATCGTGGGCCTGGACATCGCCGGCATGGACATGATCCTGCAGGATGTCTCCAAGCCCATGAAGGAACAGGGCGGCGCCATCCTCGAGGTGAACGCCGGCCCCGGCCTGCTGATGCACCTCAAGCCCACCAGCGGTGCGCCCCGCCCTGTGGGCCAGGCGATCGTGGAACACCTGTTCCCGGTCACCGACGAAGGCGCCGGCAGGGGCACGGGCGCGGGCCGCATCCCCATCGTGGGCATTGCGGGCACGCGCCACAACGCGTTCACCGCGCGCTTCGTGGGCTGGCTGCTGCAGCTGTCGGGCAAGCTCACGGGCGTGGCCAGCAGCGAAGGCATGTTCCTCAACAACCGCCGCACACAAAAGAGCGCCACCGCCCACTGGGCCGGCGCGCACCGCCTGCTGACCAACCGACTGGCACAGGCCGCCGTGATCCAGACCACTGCCCGCTCCATCCTGGAGGAAGGCCTGGCCTACGACCGCTGCCTGGTCGGCGTGGTGACCGACATGGACGGTTTCGAGACCCTGGCCGACCATGACGTGCTGGAGCAGGCCCAGATGACGCGCGTGCTGCGCACCCAGATCGACGTGGTGCTGGACGAGGGCGCAGGCGTGCTCAATGCCGACATCGAGCAGGTGGCCGACCTGGCGCGCCTGTGTGATGGCGAGGTCCTTCTGTATTCCCTGTCGCCAGACAACCCCTTCGTCGCCGCGCATCGGGCCGAGGGCGAAGGCCGCGCCGTGTTCGTGCGCGGCGAGCAGGTGGTGCTGGCCACGGGCGCCAGCGAACGCGTGCTGGGCACGCTGGACGCCCTGAGCCTGCCCGGCGGCCACCGCCCCGACACGGCCGCGATGCTGGCCGCGATTGCCGCGGCCTGGTCCATGGACATCGGGCCGGACCTGATCGCCGCGGGCATCAAGACCTTCGACTATGCCGCGTGACGCCGCCGTTGCTTTCAAAAGCATAGCTGCCACCGCTTATCCCACAAGCGCTACAGGCCAATTTGACTGAAAAATCGGGCTGAAAGAAAACACCATGCAGATCACCCGCATCCGCGCCCTGCGCGGCCCCAACCTCTGGAGCCGCAACACCGCCATCGAAGCCGTTGTGCACTGCGAGCCACAAGAGTGCGGCTACGCAGACATCGCGGGTTTTGAAGACCGCCTGCGCGCGCGCTTTCCCAAGATCGGCGCCCTGCAGCCCCATGGCGCCGAGCAGCGCTTGTCGCTGGCCCACGTGCTCGAAGTGGCCGCCCTGTCGCTGCAGGCCCAGGCCGGGTGCCCCGTGACCTTCAGCCGCACCCACGCCACGCTGGAAGAAGGCACCTACCAGGTGGTGGTGGAGTACACCGAGGAGGCCGTGGGTCGACTGGCCATGGAGCACGCCGGCGCCCTGCTGCAGTCCGCGCTGGCCGATACCCCCTTCGACGCCGACGCCGTGGTCGCCGAGCTGCGCGAGCTGGACGAGGACGAGCGCATCGGCCCGTCCACCGGCTCCATCGTCGACGCCGCCGTGGCGCGCGGCATCCCGTTCAGGCGCCTGACCAGCGGCTCGCTGGTACAGCTGGGCTGGGGCTCCAAGGCGCGCCGCATCCAGGCCGCCGAGCTGGACACCACCAGCGCCGTGGCCGAATCCATCGCCCAGGACAAGGACCTGACCAAGCGCCTGCTGCACGCCGCCGGCGTGCCCGTGCCGCTGGGGCGCCCGGTGGTCGACGTGGAGGACGCCTGGGTGGTGGCCCAGGAAGTGGGCCTGCCCGTGGTCGTGAAGCCCCAGGACGGCAACCAGGGCAAGGGCGTGGTGGTCAACATCACCACCCGCGAAGGGCTGGAGGCCGCCTACAAGACCGCCCGCGAATTCGGCGACGAGATCATGGTCGAACGCTTCCTGCCCGGCCACGACTTCCGCCTGCTGGTGGTGGGCCACCAGCTCGTGGCCGCCGCGCGCCGCGAGCCGCCCCAGGTGCTGGGCGACGGCCAGCACACCATTCGCGAGCTGGTGGACATCGTCAACCAGGACCCGCGCCGCGGCTCGGGCCACGGCACGGCGCTGACCAAGGTGCGCCTGGACGACATCGCCATCGCGCGCATCGCCTCCGAGGGCCTCACGCCCGACTCCGTGCCCGTGCAGGGCCAGCGCGTGGTGCTGCGCAACAACGCCAACCTGTCCACCGGCGGCAGTGCCACCGACGTGACCGACGACGTGCACCCCGAGATCGCCGCGCGCGCCATCGAGGCCGCGCAGACCATCGGCCTGCACATCTGCGGCGTGGACGTGGTCTGCGAAACCATGCTCAAACCCCTGGAAGAGCAAAACGGCGGCATCGTCGAGGTGAATGCCGCGCCGGGCCTGCGCATGCACCTGGCCCCGTCGTTCGGCAAGCCGCGCAACGTGGGCGTGCCGATGGTGGACGAGCTGTTCGCGCCCGGCCAGGACGGGCGCATCCCGCTGGTGGCCGTCACTGGGACCAATGGCAAGACCACCACCACGCGCCTGATCGGCCAGCTGTTCGCAGCGCACGGCCTGCGCGTGGGCATGACCAACACCGACGGCGTGTACGTGAACGGCCGCCAGATCGACAGCGGCGACTGCTCGGGCCCCAAGAGCGCGCGCAACGTGCTGTTCCACCCCGAGGTGGACGCGGCCGTGCTCGAATGCGCGCGCGGCGGCATCCTGCGTGAAGGCCTGGGCTTTGACCGCTGCCAGGTGGCCGTGGTCACCAACGTCGGCGCGGGCGACCACCTGGGGCTGAACTTCATCACCACCGTGGAAGACGTGGCCGTGCTCAAGCGCGTGATCGTGCAGAACGTGGCCGCCGATGGCTACGGCGTGCTCAACGCCGCCGACCCGCACGTGGCCGCCATGGCCAGCGTATGCCCGGGCAAGGTGATCTTCTTCGCCGCCGACCGCCACCACCCCGTCATGGCCACGCACCGCGCCCAGGGCAACCGAGTGGTCTACGTGGATGGGGACTCCATCGTGGCGGCCGAGGGCTCGTGGCGCGAGACCATCTCCTTGCGCGAGATCCCGATCACGCGCGGCGGCACCATCGGCTTCCAGGTCGAGAACGTCATGGCCGCGATCGGCGCGGCCTGGGGCGTGGGCCTGCCCTGGCAGACCATCCGCCGCGGCCTGGCCGGCTTCATGAACGACAGCGACAACGCGCCCGGCCGCTTCAACGTGATGGACTACCGCGGCGCCACCGTGATCGCCGACTATGGCCACAACCCTGACGCCATGCGCGCGCTGGTGCAGGCCGTGCAGGCCATGCCGGCCCAGCAGCGCAGCGTGGTGATCAGCGGTGCGGGCGACCGGCGCGACCAGGACATCGTCGAGCAGACCCAGATCCTGGGCCAGTCCTTTGACGACGTGGTGCTGTACCAGGACGCCTGCCAGCGCGGCCGTGCCGACGGCGAGGTGCTGGCGCTGCTGCGCCAGGGCCTGCAGGGCGCGCCGCGCACGCGCTACGTGACCGAGATCCACGGCGAGTTCCTCGCCATCGACCATGCGCTGGAGCGCCTGCAACCGGGCGACCTGTGCCTGGTGCTGGTGGACCAGGTGGAGGAAGCCCTGGCCCACTTGGCGCAGCGCTGCAGCGAAGCCTCGGCGGTTGCGCCATGAATGCGCGCGGCGGCCTGCGCGCGGGCATGGCAAGCCTGGCCCTGCTGGCATGCGCCCTGGGCTTGGCTGCCGGGCCGGCCGCGGCCCAGGCCGAGAAGATCGGCACCGTGGACACCGCCTTCCAGTGGATCGGCCGCGACCACGACATCATCGTGGAGGCCTATGACGACCCCGCCGTGCAGGGCGTGACCTGCTATGTGTCGCGTGCGCGCACCGGCGGCATCAAAGGCACGCTGGGCCTGGCCGAGGACCGCGCCGAGGCCTCCATCGCCTGCCGCCAGGTCGGGCCCATCACCTTCGTGCAGCCGCTCAAGGCGCAGCAGGAAGTGTTCAGCGAACGCATGTCCATCCTGTTCAAGCGCCTGCGCGTGGTGCGCATGGTGGACGCCAAGCGCAACACGCTGGTGTACCTGACCTACTCCGAGAAGCTCATCGACGGCTCGCCGCAAAACAGCGTGACGGCCGTGCCCGTGGACCGGGGCACGCCGATCCCGCTGCGCTGACAGGTTTCAAGCCAAAACAGGCTGCAGCGCTTGATGGGCAAGCGCTACCAGCTATCAATAAAAGAGCATCAAGCCTGCTGTGCGATCTGCCGCAGCGCCTGCTCGAACACCTCGACCGGCTGGCCGCCCTGGATCAAATGGCGGTCGTTGATGATCACCGCCGGCACCGAATGGATGCCGTGACCCTGGTAGAAGGCCTCGCGCTCGCGCACCGCCTCGGCATATTCCTGGGACGCCAGCACGGCGCGGGCGCGCGCCTCGTCCAGCCCCAGCTGCGCCACCAGCCGCAACAGCACGCCGTGGTCGCCAGGGTTCTCGCCCTGCGTGAAATACGCGGTGAACAGCGCATGCTTGAGCGCGCCCTGCTGCTCCGGCGTGCCCTCTTCCTCCAGCCAGTGCAGCAGGCGGTGCGCGTCGAAAGTGTTGTAGATGCGGCCGCGCCGGTCCATGTTGAAGGTAAAGCCCAACTGCGCGCCGCGCGCGGCGATGGCCTCGCGGTTTTGCTGTGATTGCTCCGGCGTGGCGCCGTACTTTTGCTGCAGGTGTTCGCCGATGTCCTGGCCCTCGGGGCCCATCTGCGGGTTCAGCTCGAAGGGCTGAAAGTGCAGATCCAGCGCCACCTCGCCGTCCAGCCGCTTCGCGGCCTGCTCCAGCGCGTGCAGGCCGATGGCGCACCAGGGGCAGGACACGTCGGAGACGAAGTCGATCTTGAGGGAGACGGGTTGGTTCATGGCAAGGGCTCCAGCCGGGGCAAAGCGCCCATGGTAGGGGCGGCGCAATGTCCGCGCCGGCCCCGGGTTTGTTACGCCCCGCGCCCCGCCCCTTCGGCCTGCAGCCATGCGCGCAATTCGGTCTTGAGTACCTTGCCATAGCTGTTCTTGGGCAGGGCCGGCACCCAGCGGTAGGCCTTGGGGCGCTTGAAGCGCGCGATGTGGTCCAGGCACAAAGCGTCAAGTTCCGCGTCAAGTTCCGCGTCGAGCTTCGCATGCAGCGCGGCATCGTCCACGGCGCCGCCCTCGCCCGCCACCAGGAAGGCCACCACCACCTCGCCCCAGTCGGCGTCGTGCTGGCCCACCACGGCCACCTCGCTCACGCGCGGGTGCAGCAGCAGCACCTCCTCCACCTCGCGCGGGTAGATGTTGGAGCCGCCCGAGATGATCACGTCCTTGCTGCGGTCGCGCAGGGTCAGGAACCCGTGCGCGTCCAGGCTGCCGACATCGCCCGTGTGCAACCAGCCGCCGCGCAGCGTCTGCGCCGTCGCCTCGGGATTGCGCCAGTAGCCGGCCATTACGGTGTCGCCGCGCACCACCACTTCGCCCAGTTCGCCCGTGGGCACGGGTCGGTCCTCGTCATCCACCACCCGCACCTGTACGCACGCATGCGCCACGCCGACCGAGGCGATGCGCTCGGCCCAGCGCGGGTGCGCCGTGTCGGCCAGGTGCTCGCGCGCCAGCGCGGTGATAGTCATGGGGCTTTCGCCCTGGCCATAGATCTGCACGAACTTCTGGCCCATGGTGTCGATGGCGCGGCGCAGGTCGTCCACATACATGGGACCGCCGCCGTAGACGATGGTCTTGAAGCCGTCCACATTGGCGCCCGTGCGGCGCACGTGCTCCACCAGCCGGTGCACCATGGTGGGCGCGGCAAACAGCGACAGGCGGCCCACGTCCGCGGCCAATTGCACCAGCTCGGCCGGGTCGAACCCACCGGACGCGGGCACCACGTGGCGCGCGCCGCGCAGCATGTGGGCGTAGTTGTACAAGCCCGCGCCATGCGACATGGGCGCGGCATAGACCATGGCGTCGCCGGGCTGCACGTCGTCCACGTCGGTGAAGTAGGCCATGGTCATGGCCAGCAGGTTGCGGTGCGTCTGCATCACGCCCTTGGGCCGCCCGGTGGTGCCCGAGGTGTAGAACAGCGAGGCCACGTCGTCGGGAGCGCGCTCCTGCAGCGCCAGCGGCGCGCCCTGCGCCGCCTGCTCCCAGGCGGATGCCCCCAACACCTGCACCGCCGCGGCGTCGGCGCCCGCAGCCAGCGCCGCATCGTGCAGCGCCGCAGACACGCACACCACGCGCGCGCCGCTGTCGGCAAGCACGTAAGCCAGCTCGCGCGCATGCAGCTTGTAGTTGACGGGCACCGAGATGGCGCCGCACCAGTGGATGGCGTGCAGCGCCTCCAGATACTGCGGACCATTGGCCGAGAAGATGGCCACGCATTCGCCCGGCTGCACGCCGCAATGCGCGCGCAGGTGTGCGGCCAGCGCGGCCACGCGCGCGGCAAGGGTACGGTAGTCGTGCAGCAGGCATGTGCCGGCCAGCAGCGCGGGCCGCTCGCCATGCACCATCGCGCTGCGCTGCAACAGGTGGGCAATGTTCATGGGGTTGTCGCGTTGTCTCCTGGTGCGACTATAGGCAAGCGCCGGCAGCGCGCACAGTCGCAGAAATACACAAGGGAAATCCCTGGCGGGGGATGAGCACCGACCAAACGATTGCTCCTTTATCAGTAGCACATTGCGCTGGATGGTTAAGCGCTGGGGGCCCTTTTGGCTCACACTACGGGCATGCCACCTGCGCCCTCCGACGACCTGTTTGCCGACGACCCCGCGGAGCCATCCACGCTGGCGTTGGGCATGCAGGCCGTGCTGCTGCGCGGCTTCGCGCTGGCACAGGCACCCCAGTTGCTGGAAGAAGTGCGACAGGTGGTGCGCCAAGCGCCGTGGCGCCACATGCAGACCCCTGGAGGCAAGGCGATGTCGGTAGCCACCACAGGCTGCGGGCCGTTGTCGTGGGTGAGTGACCGGCGCGGTTACCGCTACGCTGCGCTGGACCCGCTGACCGGCAAGCCCTGGCCCGCCCTGCCCGCGGACTTCGCGCAGCTGGCACATGCCGCAGCGCAGGAGGCCGGCTTTGCCGCTTTCGTGCCCGACGCCTGCCTGATCAACCGCTACGCCCCCGGTACGCGCCTGTCGCTGCACCAGGACCGCGACGAGCAGGACCTGGCAGCGCCCATCGTGTCCATCTCGCTGGGTCTGCCCGCCACCTTCTTGTGGGGTGGCGCCACACGTGGCGAGCGCGCCTTGCGCGTGCCGCTGCGCCATGGCGACACGGTGGTCTGGGGCGGGGTGGACCGACTGCGCTTTCACGGCGTGCTGCCGGTGGCGCCGGGCCAGCACCCGGCAACGGGCGAATGCCGCATCAACCTCACGCTGCGCAAGGCTACCTGACGCTACATGTTTGATAGCTACTTGCGCTTACTGGGCGGATCTTGTAGCCATTTTTAACGATAATTTCGCAGAACGGCACATTGTCTTACACCGGCGTAAGACGTTCCCCGCACAATGCCCCTTTGCCCTGCGGCAGAGCCCGCTTCCCAAGGACCTTACTTGCGCATCCTCTACGTCGAAGACAACTGCGAACTGCGAGACACCATCGGCCTGCTGATGGAGGGAGAAGGCCGCACCGTCGTCACCTGCGCCACGGCCGAGGAGGCCTTGCAGCGCGATGCGGCCCAGCCGCACGACGTGGTGGTTTCCGACGTGAGCCTGCCCGGCATGAGCGGGCTGGATCTGTGCCGTCACCTGCTGGCAAGCAACCCCCAGCGCTGGGTGGTGCTGTGCTCGGGCTATCCGCTGGAGCACGGGGTGGGCACGCTGGGCCCGCATGTGCGGTCCCTGCTCAAGCCGTTCGAGCTGGAAGAGCTGGAGGAGTTGCTGGACGTGATCGCCAGCCACCTGCAAAGCGCCAGCCCCGCCTGAGGCGGCACGCGCCGGGCCGCTGAAGGCCCGGCATCCCCCCGTCCCCTTCCTGTCAAGCCGCCACCGCGCGCCGCGGCAGCGTCACCGTGAAGCAGGTGCGCCCCGCCTGCGAGGCGGCATCGATCGTCCCGCCATGGGCCTGCACGATCTGGTGCACGATGAACAACCCCAGCCCCAATCCCTGGTGTTGACCGGCCCGGTTGCGCCGGCCCGTAAATGGCGCGAACAGCCGGGGCAGCAGTTCGGTGTCAATCCCGCCGCCATTGCTCACGCGCAGCACCACGGTATCGGCGGCGGCGCCGTCCAGTGACAACTCCACCGGCTGGTCGGGCGTGCCGTGGTGCATGGCGTTGCCCAGCAGGTTCGCCAGCATCTGGCCCAGGCGCTCTTCGTCCCACTCGCCGCGCAGATCCCCTTGCTGCTCAAGCCGCAGGTGGCGCTCGGGGTGGCCGGCACGGACTTCCTGCACCACGCGCTGCGCCTGCGGCCCCAGGTCCATGGGTGCAGGCTCGATGGCCAGCCCGCCATGCTGGCGGGCGCGCGTCACATCCAGCAGGTCCTCGATCATGCGGCCCATGCGCCGCCCAGCCTGCTGTACGTTGCACGCCAGAGCCTGCACCTTGGCGGGCTCGGGAGCGCGCTGCAGCACACTGGCCACGGCCATGATGGCGCTGAGCGGGCTGCGCAGATCGTGGCTGAGCACGGCCATGAACATCTCGTTGATGTACAACGCCTCGGTGCGCTCCTGCAGCTCGCGTGCCAGCGCATGCCGCTGGCGCTGCAGGTCGAAGAACACCCGGGCCTTGTTGACCAGCATGTGGGGGTCGACGGGTTTGTAGAGGAAGTCCACCGCACCTTTTTCGTAGCCGCGGAACTGCCAGCCCTGGTCCCGCGAGCCGGCGGTGATGAAGATCAGCGGGATGTGCCGCGTGCGCTCGCTGCCGCGGATCAACTCCGCCAGTTCGAAACCGTTCATCTCGGGCATTTGCACGTCCAGCAGCGCCAGCGCCACGTCGTTGTGGGCCAGCAGCAGTTCCAGCGCCTGGGCGCCGGAGCCGGCCATGAGGATCTCTACGTCCTCATCCTTCAACAGCGCCTGCAATGCGACAAGGTTTTCAGGAACGTCATCCACGATCAGGCATTTCACGCACGCGCCGGTTCGATGACTCGCGGCCTGTGCAGCCGGTGGGGCAAAAATCACGAAAGTCCCTCCTTATGCAAGGTGGTCAACAGCGCGGCGATGCGTGCCGGGGGCAGCACCTGATCGGGTTGGATCAGGGCCAGCGCCGCCTGCGGCATGGCCATGGACGAAGCGCTGTCGGGCGACTGCACCACCGTGGCGCCGCCAGCGGCCTGCACTGCGCGCAAGCCCCGCGCTCCGTCACTGTTCGCGCCCGACAGGAGCATGGCCATGAGCCGCGGCCCATATTCATCGGCGGCGGATTCGAACAACACGTCGATCGACGGGCGCGAGAAATTCAGCGGCGCATCCGCGGACAGGCACAGCCTCGGTCCCGAATCCACCAGCAAATGATAGTCAGGCGGCGCGAAATACACCGTGCCCGGCTCCACGGGCTCCTTGTCCTCGGCCTCGCGCACCGGCAGGGCGCAGCGCTGGCGGAAGATGTTGCACAGCAGGCTGGGCCGCTCGCGCGGCAGGTGCAGCACGACCAGCAGGGCCGCATGGAAACCCGCAGGCAGCGCGGGCAGCACCGCGCCCAGCGCTTCGATGCTGCCGGCCGACCCGCCAATGGCAATGGCGTCCAGGCGCACGCGTGGCGAAGCCACCTGCCTCATGCGTCACCTCTCTTCTGAAAGATGCGCTCGGGCGCCACGAAGTCCTCGAATGCCGGCGCGTGCGAGGAAAAGCGCAGGGATTCCTTGGCCCCCAGGCCCAGGAATCCACGCCGGCACAGCGCCTCGCGGAACAGGCCCAGGGCGCGGTCCTGCAGCGTACGGTCGAAGTAGATCAGCACGTTGCGGCAGGAGATGAGGTGCACCTCGGCAAATACACTGTCGGTCGCCAGACTGTGGTCGGAGAAAACGATATGCCGGCGCAGGCTCTTGTCGAACACCACGCGGCCATAGGCGGCGCTGTAGTGGTCGGACAGCGAGGAACGCCCGCCCGAGCGCGCATGGTTTTCGGTGAAGCCGGGCACGCGCTCAATGTCGTATACGCCCGCCTCGGCACGCTGCAGTGCCGTGCTGTTGATGTCGGTGGCGTAAATCAACGAGCGTTCCAGCAACCCCTCTTCACGCAGCAGGATGGCGAGCGAATACGCCTCCTCTCCCGTGCTGCAGCCCGCGACCCAGATCTTGAGCGAGGGGTAGGTACGCAACAGCGGCACCACCTTTTCGCGCAGCGCGCGAAAGTACTCCGGGTCGCGGAACACATCGCTGACCTGCACGGTGAGGTAGTCCAGCAGCGCGGGAAACACCCCGCGCTCGTGCAGCAGCCGATGCTGCAGTTGGGACAGCGTCTCGCAGTCGAACCGCGTGAGCGCGGCCTGGAGCCGGCGCTTGAGCGACGACTGCGCATACCCGCGGAAGTCGTAGTGGTAGCGCAGGTAAATGGCCTCGATCAGCAGCTGCTGCTCGATCTCTGCGGTCTTGCGTTGGTGCGGCAAGTGTTGGCTCCGATATCGTGGGTCCTCGCGCTGGCGCACGCTCACTTGGGCATCCACACCCTCATCAGCGACAGGAGTTTCTCCACGTCCAGCGGCTTGGCGATGTAATCGTTGGCGCCGGCGGCCAGGCATTTCTCCTGATCGTCCTTCATGGCCTTGGCGGTCAGGGCGATGATGGGCAGACGGCGCCACTCGGGGCGCCGGCGGATTTCCGCCATGGCGGCGAAGCCGTCCATCTCGGGCATCATGATGTCCATCAGCACCAGGTCCACGGCGCTCTCGCCGGCGGCGTTGGAACGCTCCAGCGCCTCCAGCGCCTCGCGTCCGTTGCGCGCGATCTCCACGCGCGCCCCCGTGGGCTCCAGCACGCTGGACAGCGCGAACACGTTGCGCACGTCGTCCTCCACCACCAAAATGGTGCGCCCCTCGAAAGTGGACTCACGGTCGCGCGCCAGCTGCAGCATGCGGCGCCGGTCGTCCGGCAAGGTGGATTCCACCTGGTGCAGGAACAGCGTGACCTCGTCCAGCAGGCGCTCGGGCGAGCGCGCGTCCTTGATGATGATGGACTTGGAGAAGCGTCGCAGTTGCTGTTCCTCGTCGCGCGACAAGTTGCGCCCGGTATAGACGATGACGGGCGGAAAGGACACCTCTTCCTGCTCGGCCATCTGCTGCAGCAGCTCGTACCCGTTCAGGTCGGGCAGGTGCAGGTCCATCACCATGCAATCGAACGTGCTGCCCTTGAGCAGGTCCAATGCCTGCCGCGCGGTGGCGGCGCCCACGATCTCCACGCCGTCGGTTGCCAGCAGGTGGCGCACGCTCTCGCGCTGGCGCGCGTCGTCCTCCACCACCAGCACGCGGCGCATGCTCTGGGTGAACTTGGCCTGCATGTGGCGTAGCGCCTGCTCCAGCTCCTCGCGCTTGACGGGCTTGAGCGCATAGCCGATGGCGCCGCGCTCCATGGCCTCCTGCATGTAGTCGGCCACCGAGACCACGTGCACGGGAATATGGCGCGTGGCCGGGTTGCGCTTGAGCTGGTCCAACACGCCCAGGCCGGAGAAATCCGGCAGGTTCATGTCCAGCACCACCGCGCTGGGGCCGTATTCCAGCGCCGCCGCCAGGCCGTCGCTGCCCGTCGAGGCGATGACGCACTGAAAACCCATCTCATGCGCGAGGTCGCAAAGGATGCGCGCAAACCGCGGGTCGTCCTCGATGACCAGGATGGTGTAACGCCCCTGTTCCAACTGCTCCCGGTCATCCGGCAGGACGTGCACGGGGGCGCATGGTTTTGCCGCCGGGGCCTCTGGCTGGCTCGCATGCGGTGGTTCGGCAGCGCGTGTGGCAAGCGCCGGCGCCACTGGCAGCTTTGCAGGACGCTCGCCCGGATCGCCGACAAGGGGCGCCGTGACGGGCAGGGTCAGCGTGAAGACGCTGCCTTCGCCCGGCGCACTCTGCACCGCGATGCTGCCGCCGAGCAACTGCGCCAGATCCCGGGAGATCGACAGGCCCAAGCCAGTGCCGCCGTATTTGCGATGGGTACTGCCATCGGCCTGGTGGAAGGCATCGAAGATGCGCTCTTGCTGGTCGGGTGCGATGCCGATGCCCGTATCCCGCACGGCAAAGCACAGCGTGTCGTTGTCTCCTGCGAAGACACGCATGGTCACTTCGCCGCGCGCGGTGAACTTGAGCGCATTGGAAAGCAGGTTTTTGAGAATCTGCGCCAGGCGCTGCGCGTCGGAGGTTATGAATGCCGGCACGCCCGGCTCCACCACCGCGTTGAATTGCAGGCCTTTGTCCTGCGCCTGGGCCCGCAGCGGCTCCATCACGCCCGCCACCACTTTGGCCACCGTCACCGGGCCAATCTCGACAGAGGTCTGCCCCGCCTCGATCTTTGACAGATCGAGGATGTCGTTGATGAGGTTCAGCAGATCGGTGCCAGCGTTGTGGATGGTCTGCGCATAGCGGACCTGTTCCGCCGTCAGGTTCTGCTGCTTGTTGTCGGCCAGCAGCTTGGCCAGGATCAGGCTGGAATTCAGCGGTGTGCGCAATTCATGGCTCATGTTGGCCAGAAACTCACTCTTGTACTGACTGGCCTGCGCCAAATCGCGCGCCTTGGCCTCCAGGGCGTCCTGTGCAGTCAGCAGGCGCTGCTTCTGGTACTGCAGCTGCTCGGTCTGCGCTTCCAGCTGGGCGTTGCTGTGCTCCAACTCCGCCTGCTGCGCCTGCATCAGGTTTTGGGACTCCTGCAGCATGCGGCTTTGCTGCTCCAGTTCCTCGTTGTTGACGCGCAGCTCTTCCTGCTGCGCCTGCAACTCCTCCGCCTGGCGCTGCGTCTCGTCCAGCAGACTCTCCAGGCGCGAGCGATCCAATGCGCCCCGAACGGCCTGGGCCAACTGCTCCCCGGCGCGCACAAGGAAGTCAACTTCGTGCGGAGCAACCGCGCGGAACCACCCCATTTCGACGACCGCGAGCGCTACGCCATTGAGCACGATGGGCATCATCACCAATTCGGCGGGCGTGGCCTGGCCCGTGCCGGAGGTCACTGGCAGATACCCGCTGGGCACGTGGCGCACATGCTGAAGAGTGCGGCTCTGCAACGCCTGGCCCAGCAGGCCCTCTCCCGCCCGCACGGCCCCAGGGCCGGTGTCGGGCGCCAGCGCATAGCCGCCCATGCGCTCGAAGATGCCGTGGCCTTGCGTCACGTAGATGGCCCCTACCCTGGCATCCAACTCCGTCGCCAGATAGCCGATGACAGCACCCGCCATGTCATGGATGCGCTGCTCACCTTGCAGCCGCGTGCCCAGCCCTACAAGGTTGCCTTTGATCCAGTTCTCGACCTCGCGGCTGCGGTACTCCGCCATGGTCATCACCGCAGACGCACAGGTCAGCAGCAACAGCACGGCGGCACTGCCCCACGTCAGGTAGGCCGAGATGGCAAACGCTCCTTCCCACACCTCCCGCTGGGCCTGCAGTTGCTGCTGTTCGGTGTTGAGCATCTCGCGCACCAGCGTGCGGGTGGTTTCCATGGTGGCTTGACCGTCGCCGCGCATGGCCTCCAGGGCCTCTTCGCGCCGGCCCTCGCGCTGTAGCGCAACGATGTGCGCAAGTTCGGTCATGCGCTTCGTGGCCAACCCCTGCAATTGGTCGAAGCGCTGCTGCTCCAAAAGGCTCCCGCGCGTCATCCCGCGCAGCTTTTCCAGGGCCACCGGCACGGCGGCCTGGGCTACGGTGAACAAGCCCAGCGTCTGCTCCTGCCCTGACAGCAGGTAGCCCCGCTTGGCGGATTCAGCGTCCTTCAAATGCGACCAGACCATCTGGATCTGCGTGATCCGTTCGACCGTCGCGTTGAGGTTGTCCACGGCTTTCGCGCGCTCGTCGTTGGACCGGTAGGTGAGCACGGCGATCAACAGGGCGGCAAATGCCGCCAAAGCAAATCCCACCATCAGGCGGACGGGCATGCCCCCTCGGATGGCCGCACGGGGCCGAGCATCGGAACTGGAGACAGTCATGTGTGACGTGGAGTAAACATTGCCGCGCGATGACAGGAGCAACGGGTCCCTTGCTCCTGTAGGGCAACGTCTTCACCGCAGCGTATCCCTCTAGCGATCTTATGTCGCACCTGCCGGCAGGGCCAATCCATCACTGGTCAGCAAGGTTTATGTAATTGTCCTAAACTCCCATCCTTTCCCGCGTTACGCGCGCCCGGGGGAGCAGATCCCCGCAGCGGCAAGCGCCGGCTTCCCACCCCTTCCCTCGGTGATCCGCCGCACTGTGCGTTCTACAGCGCGCTTACGGCCCTTCATTTCACTGCCGCAGGTGGCAACGCGCCAGCGCAGCAAAAGACGGGCAATACCTCGTCTATCGCGCCGGACGGCCGGCGCGTTCCGCAGCCTGTGCTCTCACAGGCCCCCAGGCAAGGGCATGCCCATGCTGGCTCTTGCCGTTGATCTCAAAGGAGTTCCGTGTCCAATAAAGAGCAGTTGATTGAAATGCAAGGCAAGGTAGACGAAGTGCTGCCGGATTCCCGTTTTCGCGTGGTCCTCGAGAACGGACACACCCTCATCGCCTATTCGGGCGGAAAGATGCGCAAGCACCGCATTCGAGTGCTTGCGGGCGACACCGTGTCTCTGGAGATGTCCCCCTACGACCTCACCAAGGGCCGTATCACCTTCCGCCACCTGGAGCCGCGTGCCGGCGGCGCACCGCGCCGCCCCTCGCCCCATCGCCGCTAGTGTAGTGTTTGATTCTTAATGAAACTTAATTGAGCAACCACGCTCCAATGCTCTACTACGGTTTGCATTGGAGTGAAAAATTGCGAGTTGCCCCGACGATTGTGTTGACGGATGAAGAGGAAAGCGAGCTGAGCCGGCTGGCGCGCTCCAAGCGCACCAGCGTCAGATTGGCCCAGCGCGCCCAGATCGTGCTGCTGGCCGCGCAGGGGCTGCAAAACAAGGATATTGCCGAGCAGCTTGGCATTGGGCGCGTGCAGGTGGCGCGCTGGCGTGAACGCTACCTGCAATTGGGGCTGCAAGGTATCGAGCGCGACTTGCCGCGCGGCGCACCGCCGGTGAAGGTGGATGTGGCCAAGCTTGTGAAGCTAACCACACAGACCAAGCCCGAGGCGGCCACGCACTGGAGCACGCGCACGATGGCCGCTGAGTTGGGCGTCAGCGCCAGCACCGTGATGCGCCATTGGCAGGCCCACGGTCTCAAGCCTCACATCGTGCGCGGCTTCAAGGTCTCGCGCGATCCGCAGTTCGTGCAAAAGCTCGAAGACATCGTGGGGCTTTACATGTCGCCGCCCGAGCATGCGCTGGTGCTGTGCTGCGACGAAAAGAGCCAGGTGCAGGCGCTGGACCGAACGCAGCCCGGGCTGCCGCTCAAGAAGGGGCGCGCGGCCACCATGACGCACGACTACAAGCGCAACGGCACAACCACCTTGTTCGCTGCGCTCAACGTGCTCAACGGTCAGGTCATCGGCCAGTGCCAGCAGCGCCACACCCACATCGAGTGGCTGAAGTTCCTGCGTCAAATCAATCGGGAGACGCCCAAGGACAAGACGCTGCATCTGATCGCCGACAACTACGCCACGCACAAGCATCCAGCTGTGCAGGAGTGGCTGGCCAAGCACCCCAGATTCAACATGCACTTCACGCCGACCTCGGCATCGTGGCTGAACATGGTCGAGCGCTTCTTTCGCGACATCTCCGAGAACCGGCTACGCCGCGGGGTGTTCACCAGCGTGCCCGAACTCGTCTCGGCCATCGATGAGTACATCGCGCATCACAACACCAACCCCAAGCCGTTCATCTGGACCAAGAACGCTCGCGACATCCTGCAAAAGGTCATCCGCGCCAATAGCCGATTAAGTTCCAAACAGAATGCAACACTACACTAGGCCCCGGCCGATTCGGCCAGCGTGGCAATATCGATGACGAAGCGGTATTGCACGTCGCCCTTCAACATGCGTTCATAGGCGGTATTGATCTCATCGGCGCGGATCAACTCGATATCCGCCACGATGCCATGCTCCGCGCAGAAATCGAGCATCTCCTGGGTCTCGGGAATGCCGCCGATCAAGGAGCCAGCCAGCGTGCGCCGCTTCATGATGAGGTTGAACACGTTGGGCGACGGATGGGGCGACGCTGGCGCACCCACCAGCGTCATCGCACCGTCGCGCCGCAGCAGGCGCAGGAAGGCATCCAGGTCGTGCGGCGCCGCCACCGTGTTGAGGATGAAGTCGAGACTGTTGGCATGCGCGGCCACCTCCTGCGGATGACGGGAAACCACCACTTCGTGCGCACCTAACGAGAGCGCCGCAGCGCGCTTGGATTCAGAGGTGGTGAATGCCACCACATGCGCCCCCATTGCGTGCGCCAGCTTGATGCCCATGTGGCCCAGCCCGCCGATGCCGACCACACCCACGCGATGCCCCGGACCCACCTTCCAATGGCGCAATGGCGAGTAGGTGGTAATGCCCGCGCACAGCAGCGGAGCAACCGCGGCCAACTGCCCTTGCGGATGGCGCACCCGCAGCACATAGCGCTCATGTACGACGATCTGTTGCGAGTATCCGCCCAGCGTGTGGCCGGGTGCGTCCTCGGTCGGGCCGTTGTAGGTGCCGACCATGTGGCCGCAATAGTTCTCCAGCCCTTCGTCGCAATCCTGGCAATGCCGGCAGCTGTCGACAATGCAGCCCACGCCGACCAGGTCGCCCGCCTGGAACGCCGACACCTGCGCGCCCACGGCCACTACGCGACCGACGATTTCATGCCCCGGCACGCACGGATACAGCGTGCCCGCCCATTCCGAACGCACCTGGTGCAGGTCGGAATGGCACACACCGCAATAGGCAATGCCAATCTGCACGTCGTGCGCGCCCGGCGCGCGCCGTGCGATCTCCAGGGGCTGCAATGGACGGTCGCTCGCGTGGGCGCCGTAGGCTTTGACGGTCATGGGGTTCTCCTGTGAATGGCTCACGCCCCTGTTGTACAGGTTCGGTCCGATGCGTTTCGGAACAGAATCCTATCGGTACTTCCGGCCTGAGGCAGGGCCTGCCTTCCTTCGGGCGTCGCTGGAAGGCAGGGCGTTGCTGGAGTAGAACCGCGTCAACGGCCCCTCAGCCTGGCCATGCCCCCGACCAAGGAGTTGACATGAAGGACACGATGACACCCCCACACCGTGCGGTGGTGAAACGGCTGCTTGCCCACCTCCGCACCGGCCCGGTGGCGTGAAACCGTGACGTCTATGCCAGCCTACTCGGGGTCGGCATCCCACAGCGCTCGCGTCCATATAGGTCGCCGCTGGACATGCCATGCGTCGTCGTTTGGGCCCGCTGACGATGCAACAAGCCACCACCCAGGCGCTGAAGGCGCCGTTGCCAGGAGCAGACATGAAAACAGCACAACGTGATGTCCTTGTCCAGACGCTGAAAAAGCGGTTCGAGAGCCACATGCACCGGCACCCCACCGTCGCCTGGGCCGATGTCCATGCACGCTTGAATGCCAACAAACTGGAGGCGCTGCAGGACATGGAGGCAACGGGCGGCGAGCCCGACATCGTCGGCAGTGCCACCGCGGACGGAACCTACCTTTTCTGCGATTGCACGGCGGAGAGCCCGAGCGGGCGCAGGAGCCTGTGCTACGACGCACAGGCCCTGCATGCCCGCAAGCTGCACAAGCCGCAGAACAGCGCCATCGAAGCGGCCGCGGCCATGGGCGTCACCCTGCTGACAGAGGCGCAGTACCGCGCACTACAGGAGGTAGAGGATTTCGACCAGAAGACTTCGAGTTGGATTTGGACCCCTGCATCAAGCCCTCCGGAGCATTTCGCCCTTCAAAAGCTCGACGAAGGCGCGCGCCGCAGGTGCAATGGCTGTGCCGGGCGGATACACGGCATAGACGCCTCCTTTGCGCAATGTCCATTCCGGGAGCAGCCGAACCAGCGTTCCACTGCGGATGTCACTCTCCAAGTGAAGCAAACTGCCAACCGAAACGCCTGCGCCATTGAGCAGCAAGGCGCGCAAGGCGACAGCGGAATCGGTGCGCAGCTTGGGCGCCATGCGCACCGTGATGTCCTTTGTCCCGTTGGTGAATGACCATGTGAGGGGCGCCGGCAGCAAGGTCAGCGCGATCCACCGGTGATGCGCCAGGTCCTCGGGAGCCTCCGGACGCGGACAGCGGGCCAGATACTCGGGTGACGCCAGGGCCGCCTGCCCAAATTCCCCCAGTTTCGCAACCCGCGCGCTTGAATTGCGCAACCACCCCACACGGATGCTCACGTCGATGCCCTCGCCAACGAGGTCTTGCACCTTGTCACTGACCACAAGTTCCAAACTGACCTCGGGATGGCGGACAGCGAACTCCGCCACCACCGGCGACATGACCTGAACGGCATATTCAACAGGCGCACTGACACGCAAGCGGCCACGCAGACCCGATCCACGCGATCCGGCGTGTTGCAGCACTTGCTCAAGCCCCTGCATGAGAGGCGCGCTTTCTTCGAACAACCGTTGCCCGGCATCGGTGAGCGTAACCGTGCGCGTCGTACGGTGGAACAGGGCAGCGCCCAGCACGTTTTCCAGACGGCGAATCTGAAGACTCACCTGCGGACGCGCAATGTGCAGACGTTCGGCGGCGGCCGTGAAGCTGCGCGCATCGGCGACGGCCAGGAAAGCGCGCAACAGGTTGAGATCGCCCACGGGGGATGGCATGATTGGTTCGAATTAGATACCAGTATTGTCCTTTTTGTCCTCTTTTTCTGACGATGCGGCAAGAGGATCATTGACCCCGCACCCCGAATCCGCGGGTCAAAGAAAGGAACATTCCATGCGTATCGCACTGATCGGCGCCACTGGCTTTATCGGCTCCGCCATCCGCCAAGAGGCGCTCTCGCGCGGTCATCACGTGACCGCCATCGTGTCCAACCCCGCAAGACTCCCCGCCGCGCAGGGCCTTGAGGTTCAGGGCGCAGATGCCCTGGACTCTCAGCAATTGCGCGCGGTTCTCCGTGGGCACGACGTGGTGATCAGCGCATTCAGTGGCCATGCCAACTCCGACGTATATGGCTATTACCTCAAAGGAATGCACTCCATCATCGATGCAGCGCGTGCCACGGGCGTCCGCCTGCTGGTCGTCGGCGGGGCGGGCAGTCTGGAGGTCGAGCCCGGCGTGCAATTGCTCGACGCACCGTCGTTCCCTGAACAATGGAAAGCGACGGCCGAGGGTGCCCGAGCAGCCCTGAAACTGCTGCGCGAAACACCCGATGTGGATTGGACGGTGCTGAGCCCCCCGCCCATGATCCACCCGGGAACCCGCACCGGACAGTACCGGACCGCGAACGATGCCGTGATCATGGGCGATAGCGGGCCCAGCGACATCTCGCTGGAGGACTATGCGGTCGCCATGGTGGATGAAGCAGAGTCCGCGAAACACCGCGGCCGGCGCTTCACTGTGGCGCACTGAGAACGAACCGAAAGCCCCGTGCCGGTTCGCGCCCGACCCGGGGCGATCCTCTGCCCCGGCTTTCGCTGCACCAATGAACCACCGATGCCGGCGATAGGCATCGTTGGAATACCGCAACCGGGCGGCGGCAACCGCGCCGCCGGCGTGCTTGGCCTTACTCCACCGTGACGCTCTTGGCCAGGTTACGGGGCTTGTCCACATCCGTTCCGCGCGCGCAGGCCGTGTGGTAGGCCAGCAGTTGCAGCGGCACCACGTGCAGCAGCGGCGACAGGGCGCCGTAGTGCTCTGGCATGCGGATGACGTGCAGACCTTCGCTGCTGTCGATATGGGTATCGGCATCAGCCAACACGTAGAGCACGCCGCCACGGGCGCGCACTTCTTCCATGTTGCTCTTGAGCTTCTCCAGCAGCGCATCGTTGGGCGCCACGGTCACCACCGGCATGCTGCTGGTGACGAGGGCCAGCGGGCCGTGCTTGAGTTCACCCGCGGGGTACGCCTCGGCGTGGATGTAGCTGATCTCCTTGAGCTTGAGGGCACCCTCCAGTGCAATGGGGTAGTGCAGTCCGCGGCCCAGGAACAGGGCGTTCTCCTTCTTCGCGAAGTCCTCGGACCAGCTGATGATCTGCGGCTCCAGCGCCAGCACGGCCTGCAGTGCGGCGGGCAGGTGGCGCATGGCTTTCAGGTAGTTGCCCTCGGCCTCCTCGGTCAGGCGCCCGCGCGACTGCGCCAGCGCCAGGGTCAACAGGAACAGTCCCGCCAGCTGCGCGGTGAAGGCTTTGGTCGACGCCACGCCAATCTCCACGCCGGCGCGGGTGACGTAGGCCAGCTCGCACTCGCGCACCATGGCGCTGGTGGCCACGTTGCAGATGGTGAGCGTGTGGCGCATGCCCAGGCTCTGCGCATGGCGCAGTGCGGCCAGGGTGTCGGCGGTTTCGCCGGATTGGCTGATGGTCACCACCAGCGTGCGCGGGTTGGGCACGCTGGTGCGGTAGCGGTATTCGCTGGCCACTTCCACCTGGGTGGGAATGCCCGCGATGCCCTCCAGCCAGTACTTGGCGGTGCAGCCGCTGTAGTAGCTGGTCCCGCAGGCGAGGATGAGCACGGAGTCGATCTCCTTGAACACACGCCAGGCTGCCGCGCCCTGCTGTCCGGGCTGGCCCACGCCGTCGAACAGCTCGGGCACGATGCCCTGCAGGCCGTGCAACGTGTCGGCAATGGCGCGCGGCTGCTCGAAAATTTCCTTTTGCATGTAGTGGCGATAGGGCCCCAGCTCCACCGCACCACTGTGTGCGTGCACGGTGCGCACGGGGCGGCTGCCGGCGTCCAGCGGCTGGCCATCGGCCGTGGTGATCCAGTAACGGCCCAGTTGCAGGTCCACCAGGTCGCCCTCTTCCAGGTACACGATCTGGTCGGTCACACCGGCCAGGGCCATGGCATCGCTGGCCAGGAAGTGCTCGCCCTCACCGACACCCAGCACCAGGGGCGAGCCCGCGCGCGCACCCACCACGCGGTGCGGCTCGTCCTTGTGGATCACGGCGATGGCGAATGCGCCGTGCAGCCGCGCAGTCGCGGCGCGCACGGCCTGGAACAGGTCGCCGTCGTACAGGCTGTCCACCAGATGCGCGATGACTTCGGTATCGGTCTGGCTGGAGAACACGTAGCCGCGCGCCTGCAACTCGGCGCGCAACTCCTCGTGGTTCTCGATGATGCCGTTGTGCACCAGCGCGACGCGGCCGGGGCGCTCTGCCTGCGCCGGCGCGGCACCGGGTCCATGGCTGAAATGGGGATGGGCGTTGTGCACGGCGGGGGCGCCGTGCGTGGCCCAGCGGGTGTGGGCGATGCCCGTGGCGCCTTGGAGGTGTTCATGGTTCACCTGCGCCAGCAATTCGGCCACGCGGGCAGTGCTGCGCGCACGGTACAGGCCACCCGCGGGCATTTCGCCCAGGCTCGCCTCGTGCACGGCGACGCCGCAGGAGTCATAGCCGCGGTACTCCAGCCGCTGCAGGCCCTGCACCAGGATGGGAACGATATTGCGGGTGGATACCGCGCCGACGATGCCGCACATAAATACTGCTCCAATGAAAGAATGGGCGAGATGCTAGGCGGCCTCTCAAGAAATTTTTGATCTGATTTTCATTACATATGAACAAAAATTTCTTCCGCCATAATCTAAGAAATATTTCTTCATAAAACACACTTTAATGGAATCTGATTCCTCGCTGGATGCCGTGGATTTGCAATTGCTGGACCTGCTGCAGCGCGACGCCTCCCTCAGCAACCAAGCTATGGCAGAACAAGTGCATGTCTCCCCACCCACCTGCCTGCGCCGCGTGCGGCGGCTGCACACCCTGGGCCTGATCGAGCGGCAGGTGGCGCTGTTGCAGCCCGACCGCCTGGCCGCGCTGCAGGGCCACGGGCTGGCTGCGATCGTCGAGGTTGCACTGGACCGCCAGGGTGCCGAGCACCTGGACGCGTTCGAGGCCCGCGCCGTCGCCGAAGACGAGGTCCAGCAATGCTGGCGCGTCTCGCCGGGGCCGGACTTCGTGCTCATCGTGCACACGCGCGACATGCCGGGCTACCTGGCCCTGTCGCAGCGGCTGTTCACGCAGGACGCCAATGTGCGCAACGTGAAGTCGTTCTTCTCGGTCCACCGTGCAAAGTTTGAAACAAAAGTACCTCTAGCGCTTATCTAGCAAGCATCAACAGCTATTGAATTTATAGCAATCCTGCACGACCTCTTGACCTTCCGGGACATCGACTCCACTCTGTGAACCTCAAGGCCGCGCCCACTGCGGGCCGGCCATGCATGGAGGGACGCATGGAGTTCAAGGACTACTACCAGATCCTCGGCGTGGCACGCGACGCCACTGCCGCCGACATCAAGAAGGCCTACCGCAAGCTCGCGCGCCGGTACCACCCCGACGTGAGCAAGGAGGCCGATGCCGCGGCCCGCATGGCCGAGGTGAATGAGGCCAATACCGTGTTGTCGGACCCGGAGAAGCGCGCCGCCTACGACGCGCTGGGCCGCGAGGCACCGCACCGCGCGGGGCAGGACTTCCGCCCGCCGCCGAACTGGGACGCAGGGTTCGAGTTCACCGGCACGCCCGGCGCCGAGGGCATGGACGCGGCGCAGTTCAGCGACTTTTTCGAGCAGCTCTTCGGCCGCGCCGCCCACGCCCAGCGCAGCCGGCACGCGGGCCCGTCGGCCCATGATGGAAGCGGCAGAACCTCACCGCAGCGCGGGCGCGACCACCACGCCAGCATCGAGCTGGACCTGCGCGATGCCTACCTGGGCGCCGAGCGCACGCTGACGCTGCGCGGTGCGCGGCTGGACGACAGCGGCCACCTGGTCAATGAAGAACGCCAGCTGCAGGTGAACATCCCCAAGGGGGTGCGGGAGGGCCAACTCATCCGCCTGGGCGGCCAGGGCGGCCCGGGCCTGGGCGGCGCGCCCGCGGGCGACCTGTTCCTGGAGGTGCATTTCAAGCCCGACGCACGCTGGCGCGCCGAAGACCGCGACGTGTACCAGTCCGTTACCCTCGCGCCCTGGGAGGCCGAACTGGGCGGCCCCGTCGAGGTGCAGACACCCGGCGGCGCCACCGTGGAAGTGACCGTGCCGCCGCGCTGGAAACCCGGCCGCAAGCTGCGCCTGAAGGAGCGCGGCATTCCCGCCGCCACGCCCGGCGACCTGTACCTGGAACTGCACGTGGCCCTGCCCCCCGCCACCAACGAGGCCCAGCAGCAGGCCTACCGCGCGTTCGCGCAGGCCTTCCCGCAATTCCAGCCCCGCAAGCCCTCTACGCAAGGAGCCTGAGCATGCCCACGCCCCCATTTGTTGATCATGCCCTGGCCGAGCTGCTGGACGAGCAGCCCCGCCTCACGCTGGAAGACCTGGCACGCACCTGCTGCATGGGCCCCGACTGGGTCGTGGAGCGCCTGGAGGCCGGCTTGCTGCAAGGCGAGCAGGCAGGCGGGCACTGGCGATTCAGCAGCGCAAGTGTGGTGCGCGCGCGGCGGCTGGCACGCCTGGAATCCACTTTTGACGCCGACCCCGAGCTGGCCGCACTGACGGCAGACCTGATCGAGGAAGTGACCGCGCTGCGCCAGCGCCTGCGCGAGCTGCAGACGCGCCTGGGCCTGCCTGCGGCGATGCCTTGAGCGCGGCGGCGGGAAGTGCGGCAAGCGCAGGCCGCTACCGCGCCGCAGCCGGCCACTCCAGCGCCACCGTGCAGCCCGCACCGGGCGCCGCGGTGGCCTGGATGTGGGCGCCATGGCGCTGCGCGATCGCCTGGCACAGCGCGAGACCCGCGCCCACGCCCTCGAATTCGGCTTCGCGGTGCATGCGCTGGAACACGCCAAAGAGCTGCTGCGCGCGCGTGCCATCAAAGCCCACGCCGTTGTCCCGCACGGTGATGCGCACACCGCCCTGGGCCGCAGGTTCGGCCTGCACCTGCACACGGGGCTGCGCCACGCCGCGCGAGAACTTCACCGCATTGCCCAGCAGTTGCACCAGCAACTGGGCCAACAGCTCGGCATCGGCCTGCACGACGGGCAGATCCGGCGCAATGTTCCATGCCGCGCCTTCGGCCGCCGCACCCAAAGCCTGCCGAGCCTCCTGCACAGCCACGGTCAGCGCAACGGCCCGGGGCCGCAGCGCAGCGCTGCGCGCGCGGGCGATGGCCTGCAGCCCGTCGATCATCTGCGCCATGCGGCGCGCGGACTGCTCCATCGTGGCCAGGAAACCCAGCGCCTCGTCCACCTGCGGCGGCTGCTCCTGCAGTACCTCGCGCACCAGCGCGCCATAGGAGGTGACGTGGCGCAGCGGCGCGCGCAGGTCGTGCGACACACCCCGTAGAAAGTCCTCCTGCGCCGCCGCCATATCGCTGATCTGCTGGCGCGCCTGGGCCAGTTCGCTGCGCAGCTGCGCCAGCGTGTCCGCAGGTGGAATGCCCTCGCCGGTCATGGCCTCAACCCTTGGCCTGTTTGGCGGGGCGCTTCCAGTTCGCGATGCTCACCTGCCGGCCACGCGCCACGCTCAACCCCCCGGGTGGCGTGTCCTTGGTGATGGTGGAGCCGCCACCCACCGTGCCGCCCGCCCCAATGGTGACGGGCGCCACCAGCACGCAGTTGCTGCCGATGTGCACGTCGGCCTCGATCACCGTACGGTGCTTGTTGGCACCGTCGTAATTGGCGGTGATGCTGCCGGCGCCGTAGTTCACGCGCTCGCCCACGCTGGCGTCGCCCAGGTAGGCCAGGTGGTTGGCCTTGGCGCCGTCGGCCAGCGTGCTGTTCTTCACCTCCACGAAGTTGCCAATGTGCACCTCACGCCCCAGTTGCGCGCCGGGCCGCAGGCGCGCGAAGGGACCAATCAGTGCGCCTTCGCCCACATGGGCGCCGGCCTTCTCGCCATCGATGTGGGTAAAGGGGTGGACCACAGCGCCCGCGGCGATGGTGGCGTTGCTGATGTGGCAATAGGCGCCGATGCGCGCACCCTCGCCCAGTTCCACGCGGCCGGTGAAGATGCAGCCCACGTCGATCTCCACATCCTGCGCACAGAGGATTTCGCCGCGCGCGCCGCTGCGCGCATCGTCGCGCAGGTCAAAGCGCGCGGGGTCTGCCAGGCGAACGCCCTGCTCCATGAGTGCCGCGGCCTGGGCGCGCTGGTGCGCGCGCTCCAGCTCGGCCAGTTGCGCGGGGCTGTTCACGCCCGCCACCTGCAGCGCATCGCCAATGCAGTGGGCCGCCACGGGCACGCCGTCCGCCACGGCCATGGACACGATGTCGGTCAGGTAGTACTCGCCCTGCGCGTTGTCGTTGGTCAGACGCGCCAGCCAGCCCGCCAGGCGCTGCGCGGGCACGGCCATGATGCCGCTGTAGACCTCGTCGATGGCGCGCTCGGCATCGTTCGCGTCCTTGTGCTCCACGATGCGCTGCACCGTTCCGCCCTCGCCGCGCACGATGCGGCCGTACCCTGTGGGATCGGGCAGGCGCACGGTGAGCAGCGCAAGGCGCTCGCCCGCCCCGGCCTCGACCAGCGCGCGCAGCGTCGCGGCCTGGGTCAACGGCACGTCGCCCGACAACACCACCACCGTGCCATCGCCCGCCAGCGCGGGCGTGGCCTGCTGCACCGCGTGGCCCGTGCCCAGCTGCGGCTCCTGGCGCACGAATTTCAAGTCAAAAGTGCCTCCAACGCCCGCCGATCCTGCGCAAGCAGCTTCTACTTCTGTAGCGCCGTGGCCCGTTACCACCACCACGCGGCGCGCCTGCAGGCTGGCGGCCTGGCCCAGCACATGGTGCAGCAGGGGCCGGCCGGCCAGGCGCTGCAAGACCTTGGGAATGCGGCTTTTCATGCGCGTGCCCTTGCCCGCGGCCATGATGATGATGTCCAGTGCTGTCATGAAGGTGTGGAGAGTGGAAGGTCGTCGTGTCCTGCCAGCCCAGGCCGGCAGCCCGCCGCCATTATCCCGCCGCCCATGCGCTGCCCCTCTGCGGCGCGGAGGCACCACCGCCTCTGATCGCTCCTAAAAAAATAGCTGCTAGCGCCCGAATGGCGGGCGCTAGCAGCCAGTTTGATGCGATAGCCGGACGGTCAGGCGCGGCAGACATCGCCCCGGGGGGCCGCGTGCTGCGGTGATGATGCGCGCACCGCGGCGGCGCTGCGCCACTGGAACTGCAGCGGCTCGCGGCCCATCGGCTCGACCACGGCGTGCTGGCCGGAGGCCACGCACACGCTCTGGCCCGCGTGCAGCATGAGGTCCCCCGAATCCTCGCGCCAGCCATGGGGGCCGTCGCTCAAGGTCATCCAGGCCAGGCCGCTGACCACGCGCAGTTGCATCGGCGCGCGGGGGTGCAGGCTGCGCGCCGCGCCCTGGGGAATGGTGCACAGTTCCGGTCCGGCAACGCCGGCGGGAACGCTGGAGGCTTGCGAATGCAGAACTTGCGAGGTGGTCACGGTCATCTCCTGGTAAACCCTTTGAAGTGACGTCAGTGTGCGACTGCGACCCGGGCACCGTCCAATGAAAACGGAAGGCCTCATCGATTACGGAACGGCATCAATCACCGTATCACCCCATGCCCCGGGGGGACGGCAACCGCCAGCGGTGCACCTGCTGCCTGAGCAGCCTGCTGCGCGATCGATGAAAAAGCGCTAGCATTTTGATTCCCAATGGTCATCAATCTGCCATGAACTCCCCCCTCTTGCCCGCCAGCGCTCCTCCCATCGCGCATCTGCGCACCCGGCCCGTGGCCGTAGGCCATTGGCGCGCATTTCTGGCTGTGGCGCGGCATTTGAACTTCCGCGCCGCGGCCGAGGAACTGGCCCTGACCCAGTCGGCGGTGAGCCGCCAGATCCAGGCGCTGGAGGACGAAGTGGGCGTGCCCCTGTTTCTGCGCCACACACGCGCCGTGGAGCTCACCAGCGCCGGCGGCCAGCTGCAGCGCGCCGTGGCGCCCGCGCTGGAGCGCATGGACGCGGCCGTGCGCCTGGTGCGCCAGACGGCGGGGCGCAAGAGCGTTGCCATCACCACCTGGGCCAGCTTTGCGTCCATGTGGCTGATCCCGCGCATGGAGGAATTCCAGCGCGACAACCCTGACATCGACATCCGCATCGACGCAACCGACACCATCGTGGACCTGGAGACGGCCGACGTGGACCTGGCCCTGCGCTCCAGCGTGCCCGGCACGCAGGCCGCGGGCGCGCAGCGGCTGTTTGGCGAGCAACTGGCGGTGGTGGCCAGCCCCTGGCTCCTCAACAGCATGCCGCCCATCCGCACGCCGGCCGACGTGGCGCAGTTCACGCTCATCGAGGCAGGCGACGCGCACCGCATGCCCTATTTCGAGTGGATCACCTGGCGGCGCTGGTTCGAACTGCACGGCCTGGGGCGGCTGCAGCCCAAGCGCTGGCTGTACTTCAACTACGCGCAGCAGATCGTGCAGGCCGCGCTGGCCGGACAGGGCCTGGCGCTGGCGCGCATGCCGCTGATCGCGGAAAGCCTCGCCTCGGGCGACCTGCAGGAGGTGCTGCCGGGCCACCGGCTGGACTCTCCGCTGGTGTACTGGCTGGTCGTCGGCCCGCGCAGCGGCCAGCGCCCCGAAATCCAGGCGTTCAGCGCCTGGCTGCTGCTGCAGGCCGAAGCCACGCGCCAAGCCGTCGGCGAAGTGCCGGACACAGATCTGAACGACGACATCTCCTGAGCGCGGCACGGTCGCTCCTCTATTTATAGCGTCTAGCGCGCGATGGGCGGGCGCGCTTGGCTTTTTTTGCTCAGGAATGCGTGGCAAACCGCTCACGCAGCCGGGCGCTTCGTGTGACAAAGATCAAGGCCCATGCAAATCCATGCGAATGACATGGTCTTCCCTTATGGGTTGTCACGCAAAGGTCTGCGACCGTCGGCAGGCTATGCCCCGCCCCCGACAACACCAATGGACAGAAGAGAAGACCCTGTATGCCTTTCATGCCCTGGACCGCGGAACTGGAACTTGGCCTGCCCGAAATCGACGACCAGCAATGGCTGGTGCACCACATCTGCAAGGTGGACCGCGCCTACCTGCCGTTCATGCGCGAGGCGCTGCAGGCGCAACGCACCGTCGCCCTGGCCTGAAAGGGCATGAAAAAAGCCACTGCGCGCAGTGGCTTGGCAAAGCGGGAGCGCGGTCGCGCCCCGCCGGGCGTCAGGCCAGGGTGACGCGCGCGAACTTGCGCTTGCCGACCTGCACCACGTAGCTGCCCGCTTCCAGCTTCAGGCCCTTGTCGCTGACCACGCCGCCGTCCACGCGCACGCCGCCGCCGTCGATGAGGCGGTTGGCCTCGCTGGTCGAGGGCGCAAGGTTGGCCTGCTTGAGCAGCGCACCGATGCCCAGGGGCGCGCCCGCCAGGCGGACTTCGGGAATGTCGTCGGGGATGCCGCCCTTGCTGCGGTTGACGAAATCCTGCTCGGCCGCGTCGGCCAGCGCGGCGCTGTGAAAGCGCGCGGTGATCTCCTTGGCCAGCATCACC
Source organism: Diaphorobacter sp. JS3050 (assembly GCF_013154915.1). NCBI lineage: Bacteria > Pseudomonadati > Pseudomonadota > Betaproteobacteria > Burkholderiales > Comamonadaceae > Diaphorobacter > Diaphorobacter sp. JS3050. Next base: position 883,055 of record NZ_CP053553.1, on the reverse strand, counting down.
TTGGCATCCTTGGGATTGCGGCCTGCCGCCACCTCGGCCTTGAGCGCAGCGATTTCGTCCAGGCTCCTGAACGACAGCAGCGTGTACCAGTCCCACATCAGGGTGTCCGAGATGGAGAGCACCTTGGCGAACATGGAGTTGGCGTCCTCCGTGATGCCGATGTAGTTGTTCTTGGACTTGGACATCTTGTCCACGCCATCCAGCCCCACCAGCAGCGGCATGGTGAGCACACACTGCGGCTCCTGCCCCCATTCTTGCTGCAGATGGCGTCCCATGAGCAGGTTGAACTTCTGGTCGGTGCCGCCCAGCTCCAGGTCGCTCCTGAGCGCTACCGAGTCATAGCCCTGCAGTAGCGGGTAGAGGAACTCGTGCAGGCTGATGGAGCTGCCGTCGGTGAAGCGCTGGTGGAAATCGTTGCGCTCCATCATGCGTGCCACGGTGTACTTGGCCGACAGCTGAATCATGCCGCGCGCACCCAACTGGTCGCACCACTCGCTGTTGTAGCGGATCTCGGTACGCGCTGGGTCCAGCACCTTGGCCGCCTGGGTGTAGTAGGTTTCGGCGTTGACCTTGATCTGCTCGGCCGTCAGGGGCGGGCGCGTGCTGTTGCGGCCCGACGGGTCGCCGATCAGCGTGGTGAAGTCGCCGATCAGGAAGATGACCTGGTGGCCCAGGTCCTGCAATTGGCGCATCTTGTTGAGCACCACCGTATGGCCCAGGTGGATGTCCGGCGCCGTGGGGTCCAGCCCGAGCTTGATGCGCAGCGGCTGGCCCGTGGCCTCCGAACGCGCCAGTTTCTGGGTCCATTCTTCTTGGGGCAGAAGCTCGTCGACCCCGCGCAGGGAGACTTCAAGCGCCCGTCCTACACCATCGGTCACCGGGAATGTTGTAACAGCAGATTGATTCATAAGGGTTTTTTGGGGTGCCGCCAGGGCCCCAACGACTATACTTCCGGGCACTTTCCAGCCGTGGATTCTAGTGGGCCACCCGTACGCCCGGCGTTTGCTCCCTTCCACTGCACTACGACATTGACAGTGCCTCCCGCCCTTTAAGACCCCTGGCCCGGGGCCTGGAAGCACACAGACGCCTGGGGTAAGACTCTTGAACAACGGCTTGACGACCGCCTGCCTGGTATTGCTCAACCAACTGAAGCAGTCCGTTCAGAAACATCCAAAACGCATCACCGCCGCCGTGGCCACCCTGCTGCTCACCGGCGGCGGCGGTGCCTTCGCAGTGGCTTCGTTCGCGCCCGACCCGGCCGACCTGCCCGTGCGCACCGTCACGCAGGCCGTGCAATCGCTGGCGGCAAACGAGCCGCTGTCGTCGCTGGTGGACATCCCGCAGTACGCGCTGTACCGCTCCGACGTCACCCGCAGCGCCGATACCGCCGAGAGCATCCTGCAGCGCCTGGGCGTGGCAGACCCCGCGGCTTCGGCCTTCCTGCGCAGTGACGCCAACGTGCGGCAGAACCTGCTGGGACGCGCCGGCCGCTCGATGTCCGCCGAGACGACCGACGACCACCGCCTCACCCGCCTGACGGCGCGCTGGGCCCCCGACGACAGCGGGAGCTTCAAGCGCCTGGTGGTCGAGCGCCAGCAGGACGGCAGCTTCGCCTCGCGCATCGAGACGGCGCCGCTGACGGTGGGCAGCCGCCTGGCGGGCGGCATCATCCGCAGTTCGCTGTTTGCGGCAACGGATGCCGCCAACATTCCCGACGCCGTCGCCGTGCAGCTGGCAGAGGTGTTCTCCGGTGACATCGATTTCCGGCGCGCCCTGCGCAAGGAAGACCGCTTCTCGGTGGTGTATGAAACCCTGGAGGCAGATGGCGAGCCCCTGCGCAGCGGCCGCGTGCTGAGCGCCGAGTTCCACAATGGCGACAAGACCCACAGCGCCGTCTGGTTCCAGGAGCCGGGAGCCACCAAGGGCTCGTACTACACACTGGACGGCGAGAGCATGCGCCGTGCCTACCTGTCGTCGCCGGTCGAGTTCTCCCGCGTCTCCAGCGGCTTTGCGATGCGGTTCCACCCCATCCACAAGACCTGGCGCGCGCACCTGGGTACCGATTTCGCGGCACCGACCGGTACTTCCGTACGCACGGTAGGCGACGGCGTGGTGGATTTCGCCGGCGTGCAGAACGGCTACGGCAACGTGGTGTACATCAAGCACCGCAACCAGCACGTCACCGTCTACGCGCACCTGAGCCGCATCGACGTGCGCAAGGGCGAAAGCGTGGAGCAGGGCCAGAAGATTGGCGCCGTGGGCTCCACCGGCTGGGCCACGGGCCCGCACCTGCACTTCGAATTCCGCGTCGCGGGCGAGCACAAGGACCCGATGGTTATTGCGCGCCAGAGCGAGGCAGCCCAGCCGGTCTCGGCCGCCGCACGCCCGGCATTCGACCGCCTGGCCGGCAACATGCGCGTGCAGCTGTCCTCCGCCGCACAGATCCTGCAAGCCAGCGCCGAGTAACGCCCTTCGCCCATGGATACGCCGCCACGGTGGTTCATCGGGCTGATGTCGGGCACGTCGCTGGACGGCGTGGATGGTGTGCTCGCGCATTTTTCAGGCCAAAAATGCACTGTAGCCCAGCATGCATCAGCGCCATTAGCTCCTGATTTAAGAGCAGAACTCCTCGCTCTCAACAGCACCGGCCACGACGAACTGCACCGCGCGGCGCTCGCCGCGAATGCGCTGGCGCGTACCTATGCGAAGGTAGTCCACCGTCTGCTGGACCAAGCGGGCCTCACGGCGGCCGCGGTGCAGGCCCTGGGCGCGCATGGGCAGACGGTGCGCCACCGGCCGCAGGCGTTCGATGGCACGGGCTACACGCTGCAACTCAACCAGCCCGCCTTGCTCGCTGAAATCACCGGCATCACCGTCGTGGCCGACTTCCGCAGCCGGGACGTGGCGGCGGGCGGCCAGGGCGCGCCGCTGGTGCCCGCCTTCCACCGCGGCGTGTTCGGCCAAGCCGGACGCACCGTGGCGGTGCTGAACCTGGGGGGCATTTCCAATCTGAGCATCCTGCGGGCCGACGGGACCACCGTGGGGTTTGACTGCGGCCCGGCCAACGCCCTTATGGATCACTGGTGCGAGCGGCATACGGGGCAGCCCTACGACCACGAAGGCGCCTGGGCACGCAGCGGCCATGTCCTGCCCGCCCTGCTGGAGGCGATGCTGGACGAGCCATTCCTCGCCCTTGCGCCCCCCAAGAGCACGGGGCGTGACCTGTTCCATCCGCAATGGCTGGCCACACGCCTTGCGGCCAGCGCCGTGGGCGCCGCGCCCCAGGATGTCCAGGCCACCCTTGCCGAGTACACGGCCCTTACGTGCGTCCAGGAGTTGTCACGGCACGCACGCGACTGCCGGCTGTTGATCGTCTGCGGCGGCGGGGCACTGAACCGCTATCTGATGGAGCGCCTGCGGCAATTGGCGCCGACGGTTCGCGTCGAAAGCTCGGATCACCACGGGCTGCCTCCCCTGCAGGTCGAAGCGGCTGCCTTCGCGTGGCTGGCGCATCAATGCGTCAGCGGCCAGACAGCCAGCTTGCCCGCGGTCACAGGCGCCCGCGGGGAGCGCATCCTCGGCGCCATCTACCCCGCCTGAGCGACCTGCCACGCAGCCATAAAAAAGCCGCCCGTAGGCGGCGGATTCTCATGGGCTGTGCGTCAGTGGTCTTCCACGGAGAAGCTGGAGCCGCAGCCGCATGTCGAGGCGGCATTCGGGTTTTTGATGACGAACTGCGCACCCTGCAGGTCTTCCTTGTAGTCGATCTCTGCACCCACCAAGTATTGGTAGCTCATGGCATCGATGAGCAGTGACACACCGTTCTTGGTCATGGTGGTGTCGTCTTCGTTCGTGATTTCATCAAATGTGAAACCATACTGGAAGCCCGAGCATCCCCCGCCCTGCACGAAGACCCGCAGCTTGAGGTCAGGATTGCCTTCTTCGGCAATCAACTCGGCCACCTTGGCGGCGGCGCTGTCGGTGAAAAGGATGGGGGCGGGCATCTCGGTCGTGGTGTTCTCGGCAACGGCGCTCATGAAGGGCTCCTTGGGTCAGTCTTTGTTTCGATGGTAAGGCATAGCCCCCCAGCGCTCCGTTCACTGTGCGTTTGACGCCAGTTTCAGTGTGGGCTTTTCTTCCAGCAGCAGCGGCGCGGCCGGGCAGAGCTGCCCGGCAATCACCGCGCCCTGGTGCATTTCAAGGGCCTTGTAATGCACGTTACCGGTGATCCGCGCCTTGGGCTGAACCTCCAGCAGCTCCGTGGCATGTACGGGCCCCTCCACCGTTCCGTTGACGATGACATGGGCGGCATGCACCGCACCTTCCACCTTTGCCGATTCGGACACCACCACAATGCTGGGTTCAGCCGAAGACCGCAGGTCGCCGATCACTTCGCCATCCACCCGCAATCCGTCAGCGAACAGCACATCGCCCTGCACGCGCGTTCCTTGCGCAATCAGGCTCTTGATCGGGGGTGGCTTCTTGCGCGAAAACATGTGGTATTCCCTCGGGGTGTAGTAGTCATTGCCATGCGGGTCCGCAGCCGGGCCCTATGGCTCTAGTGAAAAAGTCTGGGCCGCGCGCAACGAGGTTCCATCCATCAGGCGCGCGGTCACGGTTTTTACCATGGCGCCCGGCGGCAGGGCCGCCACGCCCTGAACCCGTCGGTACTGCCGGAACTGAAGCGGCTGGATGACCGCTGGAGACGTGGAGGACCACTCCGCCCCGTTCAGCGTGCCCGCCAGCAGCAGTTCCAGCCGACCCTTGAATTCCGGCGCATTGCGCATGGGCTGCATGGCCAGCACCTGCCAGCGCAACTGCCCACCTCCCTCCAAGGTCTCGGCGTGCAGCCCGCGGATGGTCAGGTTGCCAGGCTTGCCGGTGGGGGTCAGCTTCTCGAAGAAGCCCAGGTCCTCCCGCAGGCTGCGGTTGTCGGCTTCGAGTTGCCGCAGTTGCTCCAGCAGGCGATCCATGGCCGCCTGCTCGGCTATGCGCAGGCTGCCCGCGGCTTCCTGCTTTTCGTGCTGGAGACGGTTGTGCTCGCGCAACTGCGACACCTCTGCACGAAGGCGCTGCAATTCCTCCCGGCTGCCCGCGTCCAGCCCGGCGATCCGCTTGCCCAGGTCGAAGGCCCACAGCGTCATGGCCGCGCACAGGCCCAGGACGATGGCCACGGCCGCCCAGCGCAGCGGCCACGGAAGCGCGCTGCGCACGGTGACGCGCGGAGCGGAGATCGTGAGGCGGCGGCGCAGCAGTCGGTAACGCATGGGCAGTGCACGTTTCTTTCAGTGGGATGGTCGCCGCCCGCGGCAACGCCCAAAAACAAAAAAACCGCCCCGAAGGGCGGTTTCTGCAGTCTGCAGCACGCCGAGGGGCGCTGCAGCATAACGCAAGGCAGTGGCCGAGGCTTAGCGCTTCGAGAACTGCTTGGCGCGGCGTGCGGAGTGCAGACCGACCTTCTTACGTTCGACTTCACGAGCATCACGCGTCACGAAGCCGGCTTGGCTCAGTGCGGGCTTCAGCGTCGCGTCGTAGTCGATCAGAGCGCGGGTGATGCCGTGGCGGGCAGCGCCAGCCTGGCCGGATTCACCACCGCCGTGCACGTTGATCTGGATGTCGAAGGTTTCGACATGGTTGGTCAACGCCAGGGGTTGCTTGGCAATCATGATCGAGGTTTCGCGGCCGAAGTACTGCTGAATGTCTTTGCCATTCACAGTGATCTTGCCGGAACCCTTCTTCAGAAACACGCGGGCGACGCTGGACTTGCGACGGCCGGTGCCATTGTTCCATTCACCAATCATTCAAGGCTCCTTAGATTTCCAGCGCTTTAGGCTGCTGAGCGGTGTGCGGATGTTCCGCGCCGCCGTACACCTTGAGCTTCTTGATCATGGCGTAGCCGAGCGGGCCCTTGGGCAGCATGCCCTTGACGGCCTTTTCCAGCGCGCGGCCGGGGTGCTTGGCTTGCAGATCGCGGAAGTTCGTGGCCGTGATACCGCCGGGATAACCCGAGTGGCGGTAGTACACCTTGTCCAGGGACTTGGTGCCGGTGACCTTGAGCTTGGAGGCGTTGATGATGACGATGTAGTCGCCGGTATCAACGTGAGGCGTGTAAATGGCTTTGTGTTTGCCGCGCAGACGGAGGGCAACTTCGCTGGCTACCCGGCCGAGCACCTTGTCGGTGGCGTCAATCACAAACCACTCGTGCACGACCTCAGCGGGCTTTGCGCTGAATGTGGACATGAGTTTCTCTTTTCTAGAGGTGGTTTGGCGGTCCTTTTCCACGGTCGGTGCTTTTCTGATGAAAGCCTCTTAGGTGGGATGTGCGCTTCGCCGCGGGACCTAAAAATCGCTGCGAAGCCGGCCATTATACAAAATCGACCGCTGCGCAGTGCCCTACTGCGAGTAAAGCTGTCGCCTGTGCTCCTCGGCTTCCTGCCGGCGGCGGTTTTCCACGCAAACGGGATGGTTGGCCAGCCCCGGCTTCTGGCATTGCTCGTGAATGCACAAGGGGCGTGCAAAGAAACTGGATGCCTCGCAGGCCTCGTCAGGCCCGGGCACCCTTGCGGGCACCGCAGGGCGTGACGGCGCAGGGGGAGGTGGCGCCGGCTCGGGAGCCGGAACCACAGGGGCGGGCGCTGGGGCAGGCGCGGTCGCCTCGGCAGCCTTGCGCGCAAGCCGGGGTTTGGAGACGGCCGCCGGCCGGGCCTCAGCCACCGACGCAGCCTCTGGCTGCATTGCCATTGCCGCCGACGCGGGGTCCGCCGCCTCATGCGACACCATCACCACCTCTGCCGGCTCCGGTGCTGGCGCTGGTGACGCAAGTTCCGTGATGATCTCGTTTTCGGGGGTATACCGCGGCGCGCTCTCCCGGCCTCCCCACCACGGACTGCTGGCGATGACCAGCAGCGCCAGAGAGGCAGCCATACCCCACACCAGCCGTGCCCGTCCGCCATGACCTGCTCTGGCAACACGGGGGGCTGATGCATGGCGTGCAGCCTTCTGGGGGCGGGGTGCGCGCGCGCGCGTCGGGTGGCGTGTACCGGTCGGCGCGTCATGTTGCGGCATCTCGCGCGTATCTGCGAAGGCCTGCGTGTCGCCCGCATCGGCAACCGTTTCCGCAAACACGGTCGCAGGCTCCACGGTTGACACCATGAGGTCTGCCGGCGCGCTAGCCGACGCCGCCACAACGGTGGCGGCCTGCGGCCGGGAATCCTGCGGCTGCGACATCGCCGTGAGGTCGATCATCGGGACTGCCACGCCCTGCGCATCCTTGCTCGAGGGCTCCACCCAGATGGAGCCCAGTTCGGCACGGAAGTCGAACCCGTCCAGTCCCGCGGGCGCCGCCGTCATGCCCATCGTCTGCAGGAACGCGTCGATCGATTGCGGACGGTCTTGCGGCTGCAGCGCCAGGCATTGCGACACCGCATCGACGAACGGACGCGAGTATTCCACGCCGAACTGCTTGCGCACCGTGCGTGCTACGCGGGAGAACGACACCATGCGGTCACGTATGGCACGCAGAGTAGCGGGCAGCGGCGTGTCGTTGCACAGGCAGCCATGCACGACGGCGCCCAGCGAATACAGGTCGCTCCACGGCCCTTGGTGCAGGTGCGATGCCGCGTCCGTGTACTGCTCTATGGGCGCGTAGTTGACTTTGAGCACGGCCGTGTGCTTCTGGTCCCGGTCGCTGATCGCATGCCGCGCGGCGCCGAGGTCCAGCAGCACTGGTGGGCCATGGTCCTGCAGGAAGATGTTGTCCGGCGAGATGTCGCGGTGCAGCGTCTGTCCATCGTGCAGCACCCGCAACGCGCTGGTGACCGACCACAACACCTTGCGCAGCCATTCCTCGGGGGGCGGCGTGCGCATGTGCGCGCGCGCCTGCTTGAGGGTCAAGCCGCTGTACAGGGGCATGACCATGTAGGCCGTGTGATTGGCTTCCCAGAACCGGAAGACCTTCACCAGCGAGGGATGGTCGAACTGCGCCAGCAGGCGCGCCTCGTCCACGAACGAGGCCAGGCCCGCCTGGAAAGACTGCTCGTCCGACGAGGAACGCACCCAGAGCGAATGCCCGTCCGCGCGGCCCGCCAGGGCGGCAGGCATGTATTCCTTGATCGCGACGAAACGCAGCAGGGAATGGTCGAACGCCTGGTACACCATGCCGAAGCCACCCACGCCCAGCAGCGCCACGATCTCGAACTCTCCCAACCGGGTGCCCGCCGGGAGGGCGTCGACGTGGTGCGCGACGCTGGCGGGCGTGAAGCGGGGGGGGAGCGAAGACATGGAGTGCGTTGCGGACAAGGGATGCGGATCAGCGAGGGCAGCGAAGTCTAACGAGGAAGCGGAGGAAGCACCGCGGCACGCCGCAGCGGACGCCATGATGCGCCAGGCAGCCAGGCCGACGCGCAACAAAGCGCATCCTGTCTGCCAAAAACATCACTTCCCGTACCAGGCGGACCCGCATTGTGCCCGCGATGGCGCTGGTTACCATTGGGTGCATGTTCAGTTACCGCCACGCCTTCCACGCAGGCAACCACGCCGATGTGCTCAAGCACACGGTGCTCATTGCCACCTTGCAACACCTTCTACAGAAAGACGCGGCCCTGACCGTTCTGGACACCCACGCCGGCGCGGGCCTGTACCGGCTCGACGGAGACTATGCCTCCACCAGCGCCGAATCCGCGGACGGCATCCTGCGCCTCGTGCCGCCAGCGGCTCCTCCCGCCCTGGCACCCGCGCTGCAGGACTACGTGGACATGGTGCGCGCCTTCAACCAGGGCGATGCCACGCGCGTCTACCCCGGCTCGCCCTTCATCACGCAGCGCCTCTTGCGCGCCCAGGACAAGCTCAAACTGTTCGAGCTGCACCCCACCGACGCCCGCTCCCTCGCAGGCAACATAGCCCAGCTTGAAGCAGGCAGGCAGGTGGCCGTGCTGCAGGAGGACGGTTTTGAGGGTGTCAAGAAATTCATCCCCCCACCGGCCCGCCGCGCGCTTGTACTGTGCGATCCCAGCTATGAAATCAAGAGCGACTACCTGCGCGTGCAGGCGCTGTTGCAGGATGCGCTGAAGCGCTTTGCGACCGGCGTGTATGCCGTCTGGTACCCCATCATTCCGCGGGCGGAGGCGCACGATCTGCCGCGCCGGCTCAAGACGCTGGCCCAGAAGGCGGGCAAGCCCTGGCTGCATGCGACGCTGACCGTGAAATCCAGCAAACTGGCCTCCCCTGCGGCCGGCGAAGGCGCGCGCCGGCCCGGCCTGCCGGCCAGCGGCATGTTCGTGGTCAACCCTCCCTTCACGCTGCAGGGCGTGCTGCGCGAGGCGTTGCCGCAGATGGCACAACTGCTGGCCCAGGACCGCAACGCGTCCCACACGCTGGAGGTGGGTTAAGCCCCCGGCCAGCGGCGCCCGCACGATCCCTGGGACGCCGTGGTTTAGCGCCGCCGGGCCCGGCTCTTGCGGGGAGTAGTGCGCGCTGCGCCCTGATTTGTGCGCGCTTGCGCGGCGCCCGCTGGAGCAGCGGCCGGCGAGGCTGCGGGCGTGGACGACGGGTCCAGCTCCGGCAGATCTTCGGGGCAGCTGTCGTCGTCCGGCCCCATGTGCCAGATCTCCACGGGCTTGATGCCCAAGCCCACCATGCCCAGTTCCTGCGCCGCGGCCTGGCTCAGATCGATGACCCGGCCTGGCGCGAACGGTCCGCGATCATTGACGCGCACCACCACCACCTTGCCGTTGACCAGGCTGCGCACGCACACCCGCGCCCCGAAAGGCAGCGTGCGGTGCGCGGCGGTGAGTTCCCCACAGTCAAAACGCTCGCCGCTGGCCGTGCGCCGGCCATGCAGGCTGCCGCCGTACCAGGAGGCCAGCCCGCGCCCGAGCAGCACGCCGCTTTCTTCCTCGTCTTCGCGGCCGCGCTCGATGGCGGTATCGGCTTCACGCGGAGAAGACGGTGCCGAGCGCACCCTGCCCTCCTTGCGAGCCCGCGGCGGGGCCGATACACCGGAGTCGGGTGGGCTGTCCGCCTGCGCGCCCGCCGGTCCCGGCAGTGCCTGCGACGGGCCATGTGCTATTACAGGGGGCGCATCGGCGGGTGGCGCCGCGCAACCCGCCAGCACGGCCGCCAACAGCACGCCGGCCAACCACCGTCCCATGCGGCCGGGATGAAAAGGGTCAGAAGTCGCCGCAGCGGGTGATGACGTTGGTCTCAAAACGGCGCAGATCATTGCGTTCACCCGGTGTCAGGTCGGTGCGCGCTCTCTTGGCGGCCAGGATGCGTTTGGACTCCGCGCATTGCAGCGCCTTGCGGCTTTCCTGCTCCTCCTGCGCCAGTTGGGCTTGTTCCTCGCGCTCGCGCTCTGTGCGGCGCTGGCTGCGTGCCTCGCGGCGCTCGCGGTAGTAGCGCGAGGCGGCATCGCTCTCCTCGTCGCTGCAGTCGCGCCGGTATTCGCGCTGCATGCCTGCGATGACGTCGTAGCTGGAGCCGTTGGCCGATGCCCCGCGGATGCTGTTTTGCAGCGTGCGGCAGCGCCCGCTCATGTAGCTCTCGTATTCCGGCACCTCGCGCATCGCACTGCTGCGCCGGGACGGGGTGGGCGCGTAGCTGCGGGGCTCTGCACGCGGCTCCACCGGCCCCGCCGAGACGGCGCTGGTCACCATGCCTTTCGGGCACGGGCGCGCCAGGGTGTAGACGGCGCCCTGCTCGTCGCGGCAGGAATAGCGCGTCTGCGCCGACGCGGGCGATGCCATCGCAAGCGACAGCGTGGTGAACAGCAGGAAGGCAATGACGGGACTCATACCGCAAACGCGCAGGGGAAGGAGGAAGAGGACGGGAAAAAGCTGCCGATATTACCCACCCCCGCCGCTTCAGAGCCCCAGGCGGTCGCAGATTTCCAACGTGGCCGCGCTCTGGTTCATGGTGTAGAAGTGCAGGCCCGGCACGCCCTCGCGGCGCAGTTGCTCGCACAGGTGCGTGACGACATCCAGGCCGAAGGCGCGAATGCTCGCCACATCGTCACCATAGCCCTGCAGGCGCAGGCGGATCCAGCGCGGGATCTCGGCGCCGCAGGCGTCCGAAAAGCGCAGCAGCTGCGACGCGCCCATGATCGGCATGATGCCCGGCACCACGGGCACGTCCAGCCCCAGGCGGCGCACGTCCTGCACGAAGCGCAGGTAGGCGTCGGCATTGAAGAAGTACTGTGTGATGGCCGAGTCGGCGCCCGCGCGCACCTTGGTGGCAAAGGCCTGCAGGTCGGCATCCGACGAACGGGCCTGGGGATGGACCTCGGGGTAGGCAGCCACCTCGATGTGGAAGTCGCGCCCCGTCTCGGCGCGGATGAACGCCACCAGATCGCTCGCGTAATGGAACTCGCCCCCGATGCCATAGCCACTGGGCAGGTCGCCGCGCAGCGCAACCAGGCGCTTCACGCCCATGGCTTTCAGCTCGGCGAGCTGCGCGCGCACGCCGTCCTTGGTGGCGCCGATGCACGAGAAGTGCGAGGCCGCGCTCACGCCCTCGGCGAGGATTTCGCGCACCGTGCCGAAGGTGCCCGCCTGCGTGGAGCCCCCCGCGCCGTAGGTGACGGAGCAGAACTCGGGCCGGCGCGCATACAGCTGCTGGCGCACGGCGCGCAGCTTGTCGGCGCCTTCGGGCGTCTTGGGCGGAAAGAATTCAAAGCTGACCGGAAAGGCCGTGGAAAGGCTCATGCCTTCCTCCTTGCATGGATGAAGAACTCGCGATTGCCGTCGCCCCCCTCGATGGGGCTATCGATCCAGGCCACCACGTGCAGCCCCAGCTCCGTGCAGCAGTCGCGGATGCGCTGCTCGATCTGCGGATACAGCTGCGGGTCGCGCACGATGCCGCCCTTGCCCACTTGGCCGGGCTGCAACTCAAACTGCGGTTTGACCAGCATCAGCAGCTGGCCCTGCTCTTTCAGCAGGGGCACCAGCGCAGGCAGCACCAGCGTGAGCGAGATGAAGGACAGGTCGCCGGTGACGAGATCGAACGCTGGGGTGATATCCACACCCTCGCACTCGGGACGGCGGCGGCGCTGCACGGGCAAAGAGCCCTCGGCGCGTGCCTTGGCCTTGGCGGCGCGCTCGGCCTTGAAGCTCTCGATCTCATGCTCCTTGGCGTCGTCGCTGTCGTCGTACTCATCGTCCACCATGCCGCCGTTGCGCATCCAGGCGTAGGGGGCCTGGGGCTGGGTGTCGTTGTCTTCCGCGTCCTCGATGACTTCGGACAGCGCCACATCGCAGGCGTCGTGCAGCGCCTCGGGCGTGAGGGCACGGGCATTCAGGCCCTCCACACACACCACGCGCGGGTCGGCGCGCAGCCGCTCGTGCAACTGACCATGACCCACGTCCACGCCAATCACCTGGGCAGCGCCATGTGCCAGCAGGCAGTCGGTGAAACCGCCGGTGCTCTGCCCCACGTCCAGGCAGCGCAGGCCAGCCACTTGCATGCCCGTGGCCGCCAGCGCGCCTTCAAGCTTGAGGCCGCCGCGCGAGAGGTACTTGGCCTCCGCAGCGTCCAGCAGCTGCACCTCGACCCCCGCAGGAATGTCGTCGCCGTTCTTGGCCACCTTCTGCCACGGCAGCGTGGGCGCCAGGCGCCACTGCACGCCGGCGGCAATCAACCGCTGGGCCTGCGACCGGGTGGCCGCGTAGCCGCCTTCCACCAGAAATACGTCCGCGCGCATCGCGCTATCCTCTCATATCGATAGCTGGCAGCGCTTGCAGCGAGCCAATTTCAGCAATTTTTCATGCTGAAAACGACTACTGGCAAGCGCAAGCAGCTATGCTTTTTAACAATCAATAGCGGTAGGTGTCGGGCTTGTAGGGGCCCTGCTTCGGCACGCCGATGTAGGCGGCCTGCTCGTCGCTCAGCTCGGTCAGCATGGCGCCCACCTTCTTCAGGTGCAGGCGCGCCACCTTCTCGTCGAGGTGCTTGGGCAGCACGTAGACCTTGCCCACGTCGTAGCCCTCGGGGTGGGTGAACAACTCGATCTGCGCGATCGTCTGGTTGGCGAACGAGTTGGACATCACGAAGCTGGGGTGGCCCGTGCCGCAGCCCAGGTTCACCAGGCGGCCCTTGGCCAGCAGGATGATGCGCTTGCCGTCCGGGAAGATCACATGGTCGACCTGGGGCTTTATTTCTTCCCACTGGCAGTGCTCTTCGAGCTTGGCGACCTGGATCTCGTTATCGAAGTGGCCGATGTTGCAGACGATGGCCTGGTCCTTCATCGCCTTCATGTGCTCGAAGGTAATGACGTCGCGGTTGCCCGTGGTGGTGACGAAGATGTCGGCCTTGTCGGCGGCCCACTCCATGGTCACGACCTTGAAGCCTTCCATAGCGGCCTGCAGGGCATTGATGGGGTCGATCTCGGTCACCCACACCTGGGCGCTCAGGGCGCGCAGCGCCTGGGCCGAGCCCTTGCCCACGTCGCCATAGCCCGCCACCACGGCCACCTTGCCGGCGATCATCACGTCGGTGGCGCGCTTGATGCCGTCCACCAGCGACTCGCGGCAGCCGTACAGGTTGTCGAACTTGCTCTTGGTCACCGAATCGTTCACGTTGATCGCACGGAACAGTAGCGTGCCCTTGGCCGACATTTCCTTGAGGCGGTGCACGCCGGTGGTGGTCTCTTCGGTCACGCCGATGATCTGGGCGCTCTTGCGGCTGTACCAGGTGCTGTCCTCGGCCAGCTTGGCCTTGATGGCGGCGTACAGGATGCGCTCTTCCTCGCTGCCGGGGTTGGCCAGCACGGAGGCGTCCTTCTCGGCGCGCTTGCCCAGGTGCATCAGCAGCGTGGCGTCGCCGCCGTCGTCCAGGATCATGTTCGGGCCTTCGCCCTCGCTGCCCTTGGGACCGAAGTCGAAGATGCGGTGGGTGTAGTCCCAGTAGTCCACCAGGGTCTCGCCCTTGATGGCGAACACCGGCGTGCCGGTGGCGGCAATCGCGGCGGCGGCGTGGTCCTGGGTGGAGAAGATGTTGCACGAGGCCCAGCGCACGTCGGCGCCCAGGGCCTTGAGGGTCTCGATCAGCACGGCCGTCTGGATGGTCATGTGCAGCGAGCCGGTGATGCGTGCGCCCTTCAGGGGCTGCTTGGCCGCGAATTCCTCGCGGATGGCCATCAGGCCGGGCATCTCGGTCTCGGCAATGCGGATTTCCTTGCGGCCCCAGTCGGCCAGGGAGATATCGGCAATCGCGGAGTCGGCTGGGGACTTGAGAACAGCGCTCATGGTGGTTTCCTTGATGGGTATCTGAAAAAACCGCGCCTGGGGGATGGGGCTCACCGCACCGCAAGGCGTGGGTGAGCGTCGTTGCTGGGTATGACTTCCGAGCCTCGCGCCCCGCCGTGCTGGGGACGCTGCAACGCTCCTCGGAAAGTGCAAGATTATACCGGCGCCCCCGCACCACGCGCTGCGCCGTAGAATCCCCGCCCAATGCCAGGGCGCTCCCGCAGGGTGCGCCCGCCTCTTCTCGCACCGGCCGCAGCGTACCGCGCGGCCCTCACCCAGAATCACTGTGTCGTACGCCCCAGAAACCCGGCGCCGCCGGACTTTTGCCATCATCTCCCACCCCGACGCCGGCAAGACCACGCTGACGGAAAAGCTGCTGCTGTTCTCCGGCGCCATCCAGATCGCCGGCGCCGTGAAGGGCCGCAAGGCCAGCCGCCACGCCACGTCCGACTGGATGGAGATCGAGAAGCAGCGCGGCATCTCGGTGGCGTCGAGCGTGATGCAGATGAGCTACCGCGACCATGTCATCAACCTGCTGGACACGCCGGGCCACAAGGACTTCTCGGAAGACACCTACCGCGTGCTCACGGCCGTCGATTCGGCCCTGATGGTGATCGACGCGGCCAACGGCGTGGAGGCGCAGACGCGCCGCCTGATCGAGGTCTGCCGCCAGCGCGACACGCCCATCATCACCTTCGTCAACAAGATGGACCGCGAGGTGCGCGACCCGCTGGACATCCTCGACGAGGTGGAGCGTGAGCTGGGCATGCCCTGCTGCCCCATCACCTGGCCCGTGGGCCAGGGCAAGAGCTTCGGCGGCATCATCAACCTGCGCACGCAGACCATGACGGTGTTCGCCCCCGGCAGCGAAAAGCGCCCGCAGGACTTCGAGGTCATTCCGCTGGCCGATGCCGACAAGCTGCGCGCGCGCTTCGGTCAGGCCTTTGACGACGCACTGGAAAGCATGGAGCTGGCGCAAGGTGCCTCGGCGCCCTGGGACCATGAAGCCTTCCTGGCTGGCAAGCTCACACCGGTGTTCTTCGGCTCGGGCGTGAACAACTTCGGTGTGATGGAAGTGCTGGATGCGGTGGTGGACATGTCGCCCCCGCCCGGCCCGCGCAAGAGCTCGCTCGTCGTCAACAAGCAGACCGTCGAGAAGACCATCCTGCCCGAAGACAAAGGCTTTTCGGGCGTGGTGTTCAAGGTGCAGGCCAACATGGACGCCAACCACCGCGACCGCATCGCCTTCGTGCGCGTGGCCAGCGGCAAGTACACGCCCGGCATGAAGCTCAAGGTGCAGCGCACCGCCAAGGAACTGCGCCCCACCAGCGTGGTCACCTTCATGAGCCAGCGCCGCGAGGCGGTGGAAGAGGCCTACGCCGGCGACATCATCGGCTTCACCACGCACGGCGGCGTGCAGCTGGGCGACACCATCACCGACGGTGCCAACCTGCAGTTCACCGGCCTGCCGTTCTTCGCCCCCGAAATGTTCATGACCGTGGTGCTGAAGAACCCGCTGCGCACCAAGCAACTGCAGCAGGGCCTGATGCAACTGGGCGAGGAAGGCGCCATCCAGGTCTTCAAGCCCGAGGCCGGCGGCAACATGCTGCTGGGTGCCGTGGGCCAGCTGCAGTTCGAAGTGGTGCAGCACCGTCTGAACACCGAATACGACTGCGACATCCGTCTGGAAGCCTGCCAGTACACGGGAGCCCGCTGGATCACCGCCGACACGCCGGCCGAACTGCGCGAGTTCGAGAACGCCTACCCCATGCGCATGGCGCGCGATGCGGCGGACACGCTGGCCTATCTGTGCACGAGCCCATATGACGTACGGCTGGCGCAGGAGCGGTTCCCGAAGATTCACTTCCATCCGCTGCGGGAGCATGCGGGGTTGGCGTTGCAGAACAGTTGACGCGACCCCCATCCGCCATGCACCCTCTTGCCTCATGGGACGAGTTGGC
This sequence comes from Diaphorobacter sp. JS3050, assembly GCF_013154915.1. Lineage (NCBI taxonomy): Bacteria > Pseudomonadati > Pseudomonadota > Betaproteobacteria > Burkholderiales > Comamonadaceae > Diaphorobacter > Diaphorobacter sp. JS3050. Next base: position 866,857 of record NZ_CP053553.1, on the reverse strand, counting down.
GCGCACGTGCATCACCGGCGTGCTCACCGACATCGACGACACCCTGACCACCGATGGCGCCATCACCGCCGATGCCCTGCAGGCGCTGGCCGACCTGAAAGCCTCAGGGCTGCACGTCATTCCGATCACGGGCCGGCCGGTGGGCTGGAGCGAGCCTTTTGCCGCTGCCTGGCCGGTGGACAGCATCGTTGCTGAGAACGGTGCGGTGGCGCTGCTGCGGGCGTCCCGAAATTTTGCCCCAAATGGCCTACAGTCCCCGTGCGATAAGCGCGAGCAGCTATTAAAGTTGTATCAACAGGACGCCGCCACGCGCGCCTCCAACTTCGCGCGCATGCAACAGGTGCTGGCCGAGATTGAAGCCGCCGTGCCCGGCGCCCGGCGCGCCACCGACTCGCCGGGGCGCGAGACGGACATCGCCATCGACCACAGTGAATTCACGCACCTGCCCCAGGCGGCCATCGACCAGGCTGTCGCCCTGATGCATGCCGCGGGCATGAACGCCACCGTGAGCAGCATCCACATCAACGGCTGGTTTGGCGCGCACAACAAGCTGGAGGGTGCGCGATGGATCGTGCGCGAGCTGTTCGGGCGCGATCTGGACGCCGAGCTGGAGCGCTGGGTCTACATCGGTGACTCCACCAATGACCAGCTCATGTTTGCGCACTTCCCGCACAGCGTGGGTGTGGCCAATATTGCGCGTTTCGTGCCCCAACTGCAGCATCTGCCGCGCTATGTGACGCAGGGCGAGCGCGGGGCAGGGTTTGCAGAACTTGCGCAATCCTTGCTTGCCATCAACGATCGCTGACATCGACCGTCCAGGTGCGCGTTGCACTACCAAAACGCCACCGGGGCTTCACAACTCGCCTTCTAAAATGACCCTTTTCACAAAAAGGGTTACACCATGGCAAGGCGCATTCCCGCAATGCTGGCGCTGGCGTTGTTCGCCGGGCTGGCGTGGCAACCCGCGGCGATGGCCCAGGCCGGCCGCAGCAAGGTGGACATCGACACGCGCTTGCAGCAAGCCATGGCGGACCCCAAGCTGGCCGACGAGCTCTACAAGGTGGGCCGCAAGGTCTCGGCGGTGTGCGCCAACTGCCATGGCGACGGAGGCAACAGCACCAAACCCTCGGTACCCAACCTCGCGGGCCAGAACCCGGCCTATCTGTTGGAGCAGGTGCGGCAGTTCGCAGACGGGCGCCGCCGCTACGAGTTCATGGAAGGCATGATCCGCGCGATGAACAGCGACGAGAAGATCGGCATGGTGCTCTTCTACGCCGCGCAGCCCGTCACTCCCAAACCCGTGGCGGACGCAGCGCTGCTGGCCAAGGGGCAGGAGATCTTCGGCAAGAACTGTTTTCGCTGCCATGGCGACATGGGCCGGGGCAACGACCAGATCGCACGCATTGCCGGCCAGCAGACCGACTACCTGCGCAGCACTCTCAAGCGTTACCGCGACGGCCCAAACACGCGCGCCCATTCGATCATGACGCCCAACACCAAGCTCCTCACGGACGCCGACATCGAGTCGCTGGTGGCGTACGTCTCGTCGATGCAGTGAAGCACCGCCCGCTCGGGCGGGTCGATCACAGCTTGTACGTGGACAGCAGGATGCTGGTTTCGGTGCGCGCGATGCCCGGCGTGAGCCGAATGCGCGTGAGCGCCAGGTCGAATTCCTCCAGGCTCTGCGCGTGCAGTTCGGCCACGATGTCCCAGCGGCCGTTGGTACTGTGCAGCGCGCCGACCAGCGGCTCTCCACGCAGGGCGCGAATCACGTCAGGCGCCGCGTTCCCTTCCACTGCAATACTCATCCAGGCGCGGATCCGGTGGGGCTCCGACTCGGGGCGCAGCCGCACGGTGTAGCCGACGATGACGCCCTCTTCCTCCAGCCGGCGCAGGCGGTTCTGAACGGTGCCGCGGGCCACGCGCAGACGTGCGGCGAGCGCCGCCACCGGCATGCGGGCATCCGCACGCAGCAGGGCAATGATCTCGCGGTCGACGTCGTCCATGTTGCGCATAGTGCCACGGGTTGCTGGCGAAACGCCAGTTTTTTGCGCTTATTGAGCAGTTTGCAGGCTGGCACCAAGCGCAGGGCCTGTCCACAATGGGGAAACACGTTGGACCGACACCATGACACGCCTCATTGACTTGTCGACCCTTGCTGCCTTTGTGCATGAACGGGGCGCCGCACGCTGCATGACCGAGCTGGCGGCCGAGCTTCGCTCCGACTTCCTGCGCTGGGAGTCTTTTGACAAGTCCGCCCGCACGGCCAGCCACAGCCCGCGCGGCGTGATTGAGCTGATGCCCGTGGCTGACGATGCGCTCTACAGCTTCAAGTATGTGAACGGCCATCCCGGCAACCCTGCCAGCGGACTGCCCACAGTGATGGCCTTCGGCGTGCTGGCGGAGGTCCGTACCGGCTATCCGCTGCTGCTGTCGGAGCTGACGCTGACCACGGCGCTGCGCACCGCTGCCACGTCGGCGCTGGCGGCGCAGGCGCTTGCACGACCCGGCAGCCGCCGCATGGCGCTGATCGGCAACGGGGCGCAGGCGGAGTTCCAGGCCCTGGCCTTCCACGCGTTGCTGGGCATCCGCGAACTGCGGGTGTACGACACCGACCCCGCCGCCACCGACAAGCTGGTGCGCAACCTGGCGCACGTCGATGGCCTCACCGTGGAGCGCGCCGCCAGCACGGCCGAGGCCGTGCGCGGCGCGGACATCGTGACCACGGTCACCGCCGACAAGAGCCGCGCCACCATCCTCACTCCCGCGATGGTGGAACCCGGCATGCACCTGAATGCCGTGGGCGGCGACTGCCCCGGCAAAACGGAACTGCACCCCGATGTGCTGCGCGGGGCGCGCGTGGTCGTGGAATACGAGCCGCAAAGCCGCGTGGAGGGCGAGATCCAGCAATTGCCCGCGGACCATCCCGTTACCGAGCTTTGGCGGGTGCTGCGCGGCGACGCGCCGGGGCGCACGCGGGCCGACGAAGTCACGGTGTTTGATTCCGTGGGCTTTGCGCTGGAGGACTACTCCGCACTGCGCTACCTGTACCAGCAGGCCCAGGCGCGCGGCCTGGGCGTGGATGTGGAGCTGGTGCCCACAGACGACCCCAAGGACCTGTTCGGCCGCACGCGCGGTGCGAGCGTCCAAGGCCGCACGCGGCTGCGGCGCGTGGCTTGACCGCCTCAAGCCAAATCAGGCTCTAACGCCCATCCATCAAGCGCTAGCAGCTATCAAAATAAAAGCAAAAGGCGCCAATGGCGCCTTTTGCCCTTTTGCCCTTTTGCCCTTTTGCCCTTTTGCTTTTGTACGCCACCCGGGCAAGCCTGGGCCACGGCCCATCCCACTGGCGCGCCCCGGACCATGGCAGCCGTGGGCCGGGCTCTGCCCTGCCGCCGGCTGCGCCCCCCCCTCCTGCAGCGCAGCGCTGCGAGTGTGGGGGAAGGCGCGAAGCGCCTCAGGGGGTATGCGGAATCAATGCTGCAGGATCTTGTTGAGGAAGTCCTTGGTGCGCGGCTGGCGCGCCTCGGGGTTGCCGAAGAATTCCTCCTTCGAGCAGTCCTCCAGGATCTTGCCGCCCACGTCCATGAAGATCACGCGGTTGCTCACCTTGCGCGCGAAGCCCATCTCGTGGGTCACGCACATCATGGTCATGCCCTCCTGGGCCAGGCCCACCATGACATCCAACACCTCGCCCACCATTTCGGGGTCCAGCGCCGAGGTCGGCTCGTCGAACAGCATCACGATGGGGTCCATCGACAGTGCGCGTGCGATCGCCACGCGCTGCTGCTGACCGCCCGACAGCTGGCCGGGGAACTTGTCCTTGTGCGCCGTCAAGCCCACGCGCTCCAGCATCTTCAGGCCGCGCGCCTTGGCGTCGGTGGGGTTGCGGCCCAGCACCTTGATCTGCGCGATGGTCAGGTTCTCGGTCACCGACAGGTGGGGGAACAGCTCGAAGTGCTGGAACACCATGCCCACGCGGCTGCGCAGCTTGGGCAGGTCGGTCTTGGGGTCGTGCACGGCCACGCCGTCCACGAAGATCTCGCCCTTCTGGAAGGGCTCCAGCGCGTTGATGGTCTTGATGAGGGTGGACTTGCCGGAGCCGGAGGGCCCGCAGACCACCACCACCTCACCCTTCTGGATGTTCGTGGAGCAGTCCGTGAGCACCTGGAAGCTGCCGTACCACTTGGAAACGTTCTTCAGTTCAATCATTGCAATTCCTTGGAACGCCGCTTCAGCGAATGATGGCGATCTTCTTGTGCAGGCGCTTGACCAGCCAGGACAGCGCGTAGCAGAGGATGAAATAGACCACGGCCGCGGCCAGGTAGGCCTCGATCGGGCGGCCATAGTTCTTGCCCGCGATCTCGAAGCCCTTGAGCATGTCGTAGGCACCGATGGCGTACACCAGCGACGTGTCCTGGAACAGGATGATGGTCTGCGTGAGCAGCACCGGCAGCATGTTGCGGAAGGCCTGCGGCAGCACCACCAGGCGCATGTTCTGCCCGTAGGTCATGCCCAGCGCCTGCCCCGCGAACACCTGGCCGCGCGGGATGGACTGGATGCCTGCGCGCATGATTTCGCTGAAGTAGGCGGCTTCGAAGGCGATGAAGGTCACCACCGCCGACACCTCGGCGCCGATGGGGCGACCGATGATCATGGGCACCAGCAGGAAGAACCACAGGATCACCATCACCAGCGGAATCGAGCGCATGCCGTTGACATAGATGGTGGCCGGCACGTCCAGCCACTTCTTGCCCGACAGGCGCATGAGCGCCAGCACCGTGCCCAGCAGGATGCCGCCCACGGTGGCGATCACCGTCAGCACCAGGCTGAAGTACAGCCCCTTGATCACGAAGTTGCTGAACAGCTCCCAGGTGAAGAAGGACCAATCGATATTCAGGTTCATATCAGTGTCCTCCCCCGCCTGCGGCAATCAGGCCCGGCACCCGCGTGCGCTTTTCGATGAACGCCATGATGCGGTTGATGGCAAAGGCCGAGATGATGTACAGCGCCGTGACGGCCAGGTACACCTCGATGCCGCGTGAAGTCTCTTCCTGCGCCTGCATGGCGAACATGGTCAGCTCGGCCACCGAAACGGCAAACGCCACCGACGAGTTCTTGAACACGTTCATGGTCTCGCTGGTGAGCGGCGGGATGATGATGCGAAACGCCATCGGCAGCAGCACGTAGCGGTAGTACTGGAACGTGGTGAAGCCCAGCGCCATGCCCGCATAGCGCTGGCCGCGCGGCAGCGCCTGGATGCCCGAGCGCACCTGCTCGGCGATACGCGCCGAGGTGAAGAAGCCCAGCGCAAACACCACCAGCACGAAGCCCGGCAGCGACTTCATGGCCGGGAAGATCGACGGCACCACGTGGTACCACACAAAGATGTGCACCAGCAGCGGAATGTTGCGAAACAGCTCGACCCAGGCGTTGCCCAGGCGCACCGTCCATGGGCGGCCTTCCAGCGTGCGCAGCGTGCCGACCAGCGAACCGACCACCAGCGCAACGGCCAGCGACAGCAAGGAAACGGATACCGTCCAGCCCCAGGCCGACAGCATCCAGTCGAGGTAGGTGATGTCGCCGTTCTTGCCGAAGCAGCTTTGACCGACCTCTTGGGTAATGGTGTCCTGGCAGAACACCTGCCAATCCCAATTCATAGGAGCACCCCTTCTATTCTTCGATCCGTGTTGCCGCGGCGGCACATGGCGGCGCTGGCGCAACAACAAAAAACGCCCCTTCGGGCCCAGAGGCCGAAGGGGCGATGCAATGCAAGCCGATTACTTGACTTCGTACGACTCCATGGGCTTGTCGTTCGGATTCGCCCAGGCTTCCTTGGTGGCTTCAGACAGCGGCAGGCCGATCTTCACGTTGGCCGGCGGGATGGGCTGCATGAACCACTTGTCGTACAGCTTGGCCAGAGAGCCATCGGCAATCTGGCGCTTGATGGAGTCGTCCACGGCCTTCTTGAAGGCGGGATCGTCCTTGCGGATCATGCAGGCGATGGGCTCCACCGACAGCACTTCGCCCACGATCTTAAAGTCAGAGGGGTTCTTGGACTTGGAGATGTTGGCGGCCAGAATGGAGCCGTCCATGATGAAAGCGTCGGCACGGCCCGTTTCCAGCATCAGGAAGCTGTCGGCGTGGTCCTTGCCCATGACTTCCTTGAAGTTCAGGCCATCGGCGCGCTTGTGCTTGCGCAGCGTCTGCACGGAGGTCGTGCCCGTGGTGGTCACGATGGTCTTGCCGTTCAGGTCCTTGATGCCGGTAATGCCCGACTTGGCGTTCACGGCAATGCGCACCTCTTCCACATAGGTGGTCACGGCAAAGGCCACTTCCTTCTGGCGGGCGGTGTTGTTGGTGGTGGAGCCACACTCGATGTCCACCGTGCCGTTGGTCACCAGCGGAATGCGGTTCTGCGAAGTAACCGGCTGGTACTTGATCTCCATGTTGGCCAGGCCCAGCTGCTTCTGGATGTCGGCCAGGATGCGCTCACCCATCTCGGTGTGGAAGCCCACGTACTTGCCGTTGCCCAGGGTGTAGCCCAGGCCCGAGGACTCGCGCACGCCCAGCGTCACGGCACCCGTAGATTTGATCTTGGCCAGGGTGTCGTTGGCCTGTGCGAACGCGCTACCAGCGGCCAGGACGGTAATGGCTGCGGCCAGCAAATGCTTCTTCATGAATATCTCCTTGTGGGTGAAGCGAAAAGCGAAGTGTATTGAAATCGAACGACCGTTCTGAGGAACCGATGGCGGTCAAGCCACACCCTGCGGCACGTTCAAGACAGGGGCGTATTGTGGGTTCAGAAGGGGACCTGATCGGTAGGGTATTTCCAGAAGTCCCGCAGCAGGTAGCTCACGGGCAGGTTCAGCGCACGGTGGGTAGGCGCAATGGGCTGCATGAACCACTTGTTGTAGATGGCGTTGATCTCATTGCTCACGATCAGGCGGCGCATCTCCTCGTCCACCAACTTCTTGAACTCGGGATCGTTCTTGGGAAGCATGATCGCCAGCGGCTCAGTGGTGACGAAGCGGCCCACCACCTTCAGCGCCTTGGGGTCGGGGCGGTTGGCCGCCAAGCCATACAACAGCACATCGTCCATCACGAAGGCGTCGGCCTGGCCCTTCTCCACCATGACCACCGCGGCCTCATGGTCGGGCGCCTCCACCATCTGGATGCGCATCAGCCGTTCGCGGTTGGCCTGCTCGGCCGCTTTGTAGGGCGTCGTGCCTTTGGTGGACACGAGCTTCTTGCCTTCCAGATCCTCCATGCGCGTCACCGTGCTGGCCGCGGGCACCAGCAGGCGCGCACCCGTGATGAAGTGCGGAATGGTGAAGGCCACATCCTTGCGGCGCTCGGCGTTGTTGGTGGTGGAGCCGCATTCCATATCGGCCTTGCCGGTCTTCACCATCTCAATGCGATTGGCGGGTGTCACCTGCACCAACTGCACCGGCATGTTCTTCATGCCGGTCTTCTTGCGCACCACTTCGGCGATATGCAGGCACAGGTCCAGGGCGTAGCCCATGGGCTTGCCCTCGTGCACGTACGAAAACGGCACCGACGATTCACGGTGTGCCAGCACCAGCGGTCCGCCGCCGCGCACACGCTCCAGCACCCCTTGGGCTTGCGCGCCCACGGCGCAGCACAGCGCCACCGCGGCGCCCAGCGCCTTCCATCCTTGCTTGCAATTCATTCAGAGGATCTCCCTTGTGCATGGCTTAGCAATCTCCGCACCAGGTGCGCGCCATGTTTCGGTGCGACCGTGCGTTGCCACATTTAGTTTCAAAGACTGTAATGTCGCGTGACCACGCAATCCAATGCCAGGGATGTGGGTTTGCATGCAAGACTTGCATGCCAAGTGTGGTGCGCCCGCGTCAGATGGGGTTCTGTCCGGCGCGCGTCTGCAGGTACGTCCACAGGGACTGGGCCAGGCCCTTGGCCGGCTCCTTGCGCGAGGGCTTTTCGCGGTAAGCGCGCACTTCCATCACCATCTGCAGGTCCTGCGCGTCGGGCGGCGCCGCGCTCAGGAGCTTGCGCGAACGCAGTTCCTTCTTCACCGCGCTGTAGGGCAAGAAGGCGACGCCGTGCCCTTCCAGCGCCATGGCCTTCAGGCCTTCGGCCATATCCGTTTCGTACACGCGGTCCAAGTGGATGGCCGTCCCCGCCTGCTTGAGGATCAGCTCCGTCACGCGCCCCAAGTAGGCCCCCGGCGCATACCCCAGGTAGGGCAGCGGCTCGCCAGGCCGGCCCGGCAGGCAAAACAGCGGCTGACCATCAGCGCCCGCCTTGGCGTAGGGGGCCAGGACCTCCTGCCCCAGCGTCACCATCTCGTAGCGGTCCGGGTCCAGTTGCAGGGGCTGCGATGGGTGGTGGTAGGAGATGAGCAGATCGCAGCCGCCCTCCACGAGGCGCATCACCGCGTCGTGCACGTTCAGGGCGATCAGCCGGCTTTTGAGCGGGCCGAAGTCCGCCCGCAGCGCCGACACCCAGGCCGGGAAAAAAGTGAACGCCAGCGTATGCGGCACGGCGAACTCGATCATGTCGGTGCCCGCGCTGGTGTGCGCACGCAGCATGGCGCGCGTGTTCTGCAGCGCCTGCAGCACCTCCAGCGCCTGGTCGTACAGCGTGTTGCCCGCGGCCGTCAGCCGCGTGGGGTAGGAACTGCGGTCCACCAGATCGGTGCCGGCCCAGGCCTCCAGCGCCTGGATGCGCCGCGAAAAGGCGGGCTGTGTCACATGGCGCAATTGCGCCGAGCGGCTGAAGCTGCGCGTTTCTGCCAGGCTGACGAAGTCTTCGAGCCATTTGGTTTCCATGGCCCGCATTATCGATGCGCCCAGGCAGGCCTTCTCCCCCTGTTGAGCGCGACTGGCCCGCCCCAGCGCCCTCCTGGGGAACACCCTGCGGCGGAGCACCGTACGTTTGATTGCAAAATAGGCCCTCTCGCGCCCACAGCGCAATCCTTCGACCAGGCCCCTGGTGCACAACACCGGAGGGCAGAGCGGCCAGCCTTTCATGTTCGACTTTTCTGTTCTCTGCCCCCATGTCCTCCCTACCTACCCCCGGGCCGGCCGACGATGCCGCCCCGGATGGCGCGCGCGTCTCTAGCAGGCCGTTGAAAAATCCCCCGCCGACGCCCGCGTTGGCCGCTACGATCTGAAGCCATCGGTGAACGACCCAGACGAGGACGATGAGAGGCAGTCAAGATTTCCAGGGGGCGATGTTCAGCTACATCAGCCTTGAAGAGCGCGTGCCGCAGGCACACCCGCTGCGCAAGTTGCGCGCGGTGGTTGATGCGCTGCTGGCAACCATGAACCGCGAGTTCGAAGCGGTGTACGCCCGCCGTGGCCGCCCATCGGTGCCACCGGAGATGCTGCTCAAGGCCTTGCTGCTGCAGATCCTGTTCTCCATCCGCAGCGAGCGCCAGTTGGTCGAAGCGATCAACTACAACCTGCTGTACCGCTGGTTCGTGGGCCTGAACATCGAAGACAAGGTCTGGGACCACTCCACTTTCAGCGCCAACCGCGAACGTCTGTTCAACGAAGACCTCGCCCGCGCCTTCTTCGAGCGCGTCAAGCTCAGTGCCCAGTGGGGCAAGCTCGCCAGCGACGAGCACTTCAGCGTGGACGGCACGCTCATTGACGCCTGGGCCTCGCACAAGAGCTTCAAGCGCAAAGACGACGACAGCGGCACGCCGCCTGGGCGCAACCCCGAGGTGGACTTCAAGGGGCAGGAGCGCTGCAACGACACCCACGAGAGCACCACGGACGCCGATGCCCGGCTGTTCAAGAAGAGCCAGGGCGACAAATCCCGCCTGTGCCACATGGGGCACATCCTCATGGAGAACCGCAACGGGCTGATCGTGGATGTCGAGATCACCCACGCCAGCGGCACGGCCGAGCGCGAGGCGGCGCTGGCCATGTTGGAGCGTCGGGGCAACAGGAACAAACGGGCCACGGTCGGTGCCGACAAGGGCTACGACAGCAAGGCCTTCATCAAAGGCTGCAGAAAGCTCAAAGTCACGCCCCACGTGGCGGCCAAGGACAAACACTCGGCGGTGGATGCGCGAGTGACACGGCACGAGGGCTACAAGACCAGCCTGAAGGTGCGCAAGCGCATCGAAGAGGCCTTTGGCTGGATCAAGACCGTCGGTGGTCTGGCAAAGACCAAGCTGATCGGTCAGGCCAAGCTCACGGGCCAGGCGCTGCTGTGCTTTGCCACCTACAACCTTGTGCGAATGGGCAGCATCGGCGGCTGGTGGGACGCGCATCATGCGTGAGCCCAGGGATACGTGCGCCCGAAATGGGCGGGAGGGCCTGCAAACCGGCCAGATGGGCCGTTGCAATCGCTGCGCAGACGCGTCTGGGCAGCTCGTGTCTTCGCACTCAGCGTCCCTGATGCGTTCGAAAAGCACTTTTTCAACGGCCTGCTAGCGCCCCCGCCTCCAGCGAACCCCGTTCCCTGCGCATCGAGGACTGGCTCACCGTCATCGTCATGGCGCTGCTGGCGCTGATCACGTTTGCCAACGTGCTCGTGCGCTATTTCACCAATTCGTCCTTTGCCTGGACCGAGGAGCTCTCGGTCTTCCTGATGATCGTGCTGGCCCTGGTGGCTGGCTCTGCCGCGGTGGCGCGCGACCGCCACATCCGCATCGAATTCTTCTGCGACAGCGGCTCCGCAGCCCGCCGCCGCCGGTTGGCGCAACTTGGCGCACTGCTGGTGGCCGTGCTGTTCGCGGTGATCGCCGTGCTCAGCGTGCGCGTGGTCTGGGACGACTACCGCTTCGAAGAAACCTCGCCCGGCATCGGCGTGCCGCAGTGGTGGTACTCGGTCTGGCTGCCCATCCTCTCGCTGCTCATCACCTGGCGCGCCATTGGCCTGCTGATCCGCCGCACGCGCCAGCCGGACGTGGAGTTTCTCGGCAATGACGCAGACGACGACGGAGAGCGCCAGCCATGATCGCCACGCTGCTCTTCGTCGCCTTCCTGGTGCTGATGTTTGTGGGCGTTCCCATCGGCGCCGCCCTGGGGTTGGCCGGCGCCGCCGCCATTGCGCTGGCCAATGCCGAGACGCAATGGTTTGGCCTGCTCGCCGTACCGCAGAACTTCTACGCCGGGCTGGGCAAGTACCCGCTGCTGGCAATTCCCATGTTCGTGCTGGTGGGCTCGATCTTCGACCGTTCGGGCGTGGCGCTGCGCCTGGTGAACTTTGCCGTGGCGATCGTCGGGCGCGGACCGGGCATGCTGCCGCTGGTGGCGATTGCCGTGGCCATGTTCCTGGGCGGCATCTCCGGCTCGGGACCGGCCAACGCGGCCGCCGTGGGCGGGGTGATGATCGCGGCCATGAGCCGCGCGGGCTACCCCGGCAGCTTCTCGGCCAGTGTGGTGGGGGCGGCCGCAGCCACGGACATCCTCATCCCGCCTTCGGTGGCGTTCATCATCTATTCGGTGCTGGTGCCCGGGGCCTCGGTGCCGGCCTTGTTCGCGGCGGGCATGGTGCCGGGCGTGCTGGCGGGCATTGCACTCATCGTGCCGGCCGTGTGGATGGCGCGCCGCCACCGCATGGGCCACCTGGAAGCCGACATGCCCCGCCCGCCGTTCTGGCGCAGCCTGCGCGAAGCCTCCTGGGGCCTGGCCGCGCCGGTGCTGATCCTGGGCGGCATGCGCGCGGGCTGGTTCACACCCACCGAGGCCGCCGTGGTGGCCGTGTTCTACGGCCTGTTCGTGGGCATGGTGATCCACCGCACCATCCGGGTGCGCGACCTGTTCACCATCCTGCGCGAAGCGGGCGAGCTGTCGGCCGTGATCCTGATCGTGGTGTCGCTGGCGGGCATCTTCGCGTTCTCGCTGTCCACACTGGGCGTGATCGACCCGGTGGCCAACGCCATCGTGAACTCCGGCCTGGGCGAATACGGCGTGCTGGCGCTTTTGATCCTGCTGCTCATCACCGTGGGCATGTTCCTGGACGGCATCTCGATCTTCCTGATCTTCGTGCCGCTCTTGCTGCCCATCATGCAGCACTACCAGTGGGACCCGGTGTGGTTCGGCGTGATCCTCACCCTGAAGGTCGCACTGGGCCAGTTCACGCCGCCGCTGGCCGTGAACCTGATGGTCAGCTGCCGCATCGCAGGCGTGCGCATGGAGTCCACCGTGCGCTGGGTCGGCCCCATGCTGCTGGCCATGTTCCTGGTGATGGTGGCCGTGATCGCCTTCCCGCAGCTGGCCCTGTGGCTGCCTGCCCAGCTGGGCTACTGATTCGTTCGCATTTTTTCCAAGGAGACCTGTCCCATGAAACTTCGCACTTTCCTCACTTCCGCCGTCGCCGCTGCTGCGGCCCTTGCCTTCGGCACACCCGCGCTGGCGCAGAACTACAAGAGCGAATACCGCATGTCGCTGGTACTGGGCACCGCCTTCCCGTGGGGCAAGGGCGGCGAGATCTGGGCACAGAAGGTCAAGGAGAAAACCCAGGGCCGCATCAACATCAAACTCTACCCGGGCGTGTCGCTGATCCAGGGCGACCAGACGCGTGAGTTTTCCGCGCTGCGCCAGGGCGTGATCGACATGGCTGTGGGCTCCACCATCAACTGGTCGCCCCAGGTGAAGGCGCTGAACCTGTTCTCGCTGCCCTTCCTGTTCCCCGACTACGCGGCTGTCGATGCGGTCACACAGGGCGAAGTCGGCAAGAGCATCTTTCAGACGTTGGAAAAGGCCGGCGTGGTGCCACTGGCCTGGGGTGAGAACGGCTACCGCGAGATCAGCAACTCCAAGCACGCCATCAAGAGCCCCGCCGACCTCAAGGGTCTGAAGATCCGCGTGGTGGGCTCGCCCCTGTTCCTCGACACCTTCACCGCGCTGGGCGCCAACCCCACGCAGATGAGCTGGGCCGACGCGCAGCCCGCCATGGCCAGCGGCGCCGTGGACGGCCAGGAGAATCCCATCGCCGTGTACCAGGCCGCCAAGCTGCACAACGTCGCGCAGAAGCACCTGACGATGTGGGGCTACATGAACGACCCGCTGATCTTCGTGGTGAACAAGGACGTGTGGAACAGCTGGACGCCCGCCGACCGCGAGGCGGTGCGCCAGGCCGCCATCGAGGCCGGCAAGGAAGAAATCGCCATCGCGCGCAAGGGCGTGGTCGAGGCCGACAAGCCGCTGCTCAAGGACATCGCCGCCAATGGCGTGACCGTGACGCAGCTGAGCCCCGCCGAGCGCGACGCCTTCGTGAAGGCCACGCGCCCCGTGTTCGAGAAGTGGAAGGGCCAGATCGGCGCCGACCTGGTGAGCGCGGCCGAGAAGGCCATCGCCGCGCGCAAGCAGTAATGGGGCAGTAATGGGGCGCCTTGCCCCATAGCGCAGGCTCTGCCAGCGCTATCAAATCAAAAGCGGCTAACGCCCTAACCACGGGCGCTAGCCGCTTTTTTACGCCTCACGCATCAGGGAACGGGATGCTTGACGGCGTTCTTGGCCAGCTTGCGCCGCACGGCAACTTCCAGGTCCACGCCCGCGTGGTCCGCCAGCTGCAGCAGGTACAGCAGCACATCGGCCATCTCGTCGCCGACCCGCTCGTGGGCGGTGGCGTCCTGGGTGAAGGTGCGCGACTGCTCCGGCGTGAGCCACTGGAACAGCTCCTGCAGCTCGGCCGTCTCCACCATCAGCGCCATGGCCAGGTTCTTGGGCGTGTGAAAGGGCTGCCAGTCACGCGCGGCGGCGAAGGCGCGCAGTTCACGCTGCAGGGCGGCGATATCCATGCTCAACGCTCCGTGCTTTCATTTTGATAGCTGCTTGCGCTTGCCACATAAGCGCTACAGCCCATTTTGACCATCATTCTTCTGCAACGCCCACATGCGCGCGTAGTGCCCGCCGTGGGCCAGCAGCTGCGCGTGCGTGCCACGCTCGACGATACGGCCGGCCTCCATGACCAGGATTTCGTGCGCGTCCACCACGGTGGACAGGCGGTGGGCGATCACCAGGGTCGTCTTGTTCTGCGCGGCGCTGGCCAGCTCGGCCTGGATGGCACGCTCGTTGGCAGAGTCCAGGGCGCTGGTGGCCTCGTCGAAGATCAGGATGGGTGGGTTCTTGAGCAGCGTGCGCGCAATGGCCACGCGCTGCTTTTCGCCACCGCTGAGCTTCAGCCCACGCTCGCCCACCGTCGTCTCGTAGCCCCTGGGCTGGGCTGCGATGAAGGCATGGATGTGCGCAGCGCGCGCTGCCTGCTCGACCTCGGCCTGGCTGGCGCCGGTGCGGCCGTAGGCGATGTTGTAGGCCACGGTGTCGTTGAACAGCACCGTGTCCTGCGGCACGATGCCGATGGCGCGGCGCAGGCTGTCCTGCGTGACCGCCCGGATGTCCTGCCCCGCGACGGTGATGCGCCCGCCCTGCAGGTCATAGAAACGGTACAGCAGGCGGCTCAGGGTGCTCTTGCCTGCGCCCGAGGGGCCGACCACGGCAACGGTCTTGCCGGCGGGAATCGTGAAGCTCACCCCCTGCAATACGGGCCGTGCGGGGTCGTAGGCGAAGTGCACATCCTCGAAACGCACGGTGGGCGTGTGCAGGTCCGTCAGCGGCTGGGCGCCGGGCGCATCGGCCACCTCCTGCTCCCTGTCCATCAGCGTGAACATCTTGTCCAGGTCGGTCAGGTTCTGCCGGATCTCGCGGTAGATCACGCCCAGGAAGTTCAGCGGGATGTAGATCTGGATCATGAAGGCGTTGACCATGACCAGGTCGCCCAGCGTCATGCGCCCCGCGGCCACGCCCTCGGTGGCGCGCCACAGCATGGCCACCAGCCCCACGGCGATGATGAGCTGCTGCCCGCTGTTGAGCAGCCCCAGGGTGCTGCGGCTCTTGAGCTGGGCCTGCCGCAATTGCTCCAGGCTTTCGTCGTAGCGGCGCGCCTCGAACTGTTCGTTGTTGAAGTACTTGACGGTCTCGTAGTTCAGCAGCGAATCGATGGCCTTGCTGTGCGCGGCCGAGTCGAACTGGTTCGCCTGGCGCCGGAACTGGATGCGCCACTGCGTCACGCCCACGGTGAAGGCGACGTACAGCACCAGCGCGGTGAGCGTGATGACGGCAAACCAGACGTCGAACTGGCGCGCCAGGATGAACAGCACCAGCAGTACCTCGACCAGCGTGGCGGCCAGGTTGAACAGCGCGAACGACACCAGCGACTCGATGCCGCGCACGCCGCGCTCGATGTCGCGCGTCATGCCGCCGGTCTGGCGCTCCAGGTGAAAGCGCAGGGACAGCGCATGCAGGTGCTCGAAGGTCTTGAGCGCGATGGCGCGCGCCGCGCCATGCGTGGCCTTGGCGAACACCAGCTCGCGCAACTCGTTGAACACCGAGTTGGCCAGGCGCAGCGCCCCGTAGGCCAGCAGCAGCCCCACGGGCACCACCAGCAGCGCCGTGGTGCTGCCGGCGGGCAGCGTCATGGCATCGACGAGCCTCTTGAGCAGCAGCGGCACCCCCACGTTGGCCAGCTTGGCGCCGACCATGAAGGCCATGGCCGCGACCACGCGCCATTTGTACTGCCACAGATAGGGCAGCAGGCGCTGCAGGGTGGCCCGGTCGGAACGAACGCGTGGGCTGTCGGAGGCGATGGCTTCGCCGTAGCGGCGCATGATGGACAATCCGTGGAGTCAAGCAAAACCAAAGATTGTGCCCATGTCCCAGGATCGCCCCGCCTCCCACAGCCAGTTGCCCGCCGATAAGGAACTGGTACTCAAGGTGATACCCATGCCCGCCGACACCAACGGCAATGGCGACATCTTCGGCGGCTGGGTCATGGCGCAGGTGGATCTGGCCGGCTCCGTGCTGCCCGCGCGGTACATCCGCGGCCGCATGGCCACGGTGGCGGTGAACGAATTCATCTTCAAGCAGCCCGTGCGCGTGGGCGACCTGCTGTCGTTCTTTGCCGAAGTCACGCGCATCGGCAACACCTCCATGACCGTGCAGGTGGAGGTCTATGCCGAGCACATCCGCACCCAGGGCAGCTACGTGAAGGTGACCGAGGCGTCGCTGACCTATGTGGCCATCGACGAGAACGGCCGCCCGCGCCCCATTCGGAAGCCGGGCGACGAAAGCGTCGCGCCGTAAAAAAACGGGAGCGCCTCACGGCCTCCCGCTGGCGGCGATGGGTGTGCCGGCGTCAGGCCGCGGCCAGCGCGGCCGCGGATGCGGCAGACGACGAACCCGAGGCCGCGCTCATGCGCGCGCCACCACCCAGGCCCACCTCGATCTCGCCGGAGAGCTGGCCACCCTCTTCGATCACCACCTTGCCGTAGCGAATCTTGCCGCTCACCTTGCCGGTGCTGAAGATCACCAGCTTCTGGCGCACGGTGAGCGTGCCGTCGAACTCGCCGTGGATCTCGGCAATGTCGATCTCGGCGGAGCCGCGGAACGCGCCCTGCTCGGTGATCTGGATCACGCGCGAATCCATGGTGGCCTCCACCGTGCCTTCCACGACGAGGGTGTCGCAATCGGTGATCTCCACACCCTTGAGCTTGATGTTGGGGCCCACGGTCAGCTTGCTGCCGCTGCCCTCGGCCGTGGCGCTGGAGGCGGTGGACACAGCGGCTCTGGTTGCGGGAGCGGCGGTTGGGGTGCTTGCGGTGGTGGTGGTGCCGCCCAGCGCTGACGAAGGCTGGCGGGATTGGAAAGTGTCGGGTTCGCGTTTGCCAAAGAAGGGGTTTTGCACGGCCATCGGATCGGATCTCCTAGAAAAGACCCGTAGATGCTAGGAGTTGCCACAGATCAAAACCGCCCCTGTTACGCAAGAACGGTAACCAAACCGTTCGATGGTTGCATGCACTTGCAGGGCTTGCAGCAGCACACAGCGCGTATCCCCCAAACGGCGCGTGCCCGGCGCGGCCCGACCTGCACGGTCGCGCTAAGAGACGATGTACGCCGCGGCTCCCGCGGACATCAGCTCGCCCTGCGGGCCGAGGAACTCCATGCGCGTGGTGGCCACGCGCGAGCCCAGGCGCAGCACCTCGGCCCGCAGCTCGAAGTGGCTGCCGATGCCGGGACGCAGATAGTCGATGCGCAGGTCGATGGTGCCCAGCTTGGCGAAGCGGTGCAGGCGGTCCATGGGCGCCTCGTCCATGTGCTTGGCGCCGATGGCCGCCATCACCGCCAGACCGCCCATGGCATCCAGCCCCGCGCTGATGACGCCGCCGTGCAGCCGGTTGTAGGCAAAGTGCCCCACCAGATCGGGACGCATGTCGATGCGCGCAGCGACGGCCGCGGGCTCCAGGCGCGTGATCTTCAGGCCCAGCAAGTGGTTGAAGGGAATCTTCTCTTCAAAGATCTGGCGCAGGCCGGCGATGAACTCGGGCTCGAAGGCCACTGGCAGGCTGGCAGGTTTGCTCATGGAATTTTTTGCTCTCTTATCAGGAGCTGTTAGCGCTTATTGGACAAGCGCTAGAGCCATTTTTCATTCAAATGCACGGCCACCCTGTCCAGCAGACACGGTGATCACCCCGGCGCGTAGGGCGAACACGGCATGGATGCCGGCGTCGCCCCCCCGCCCCGTTCGGTGGCGGGGCGGATGTCAGCAGGCGCTGAAATCCGGGCGGCGTTTGTCCATGAACGCGGTGAAGGCCTCGCGGGCGGCGGGCTCGCGCAGCATGCGGCCAAAGCTCTGGCCCTCCTCGGCCATGCGCTCCAGCACGGCGGCGGTCTGGCTCTTCTTGAGCAGGCGCTTGGTCTCGATCAGGGCCGACAGCGGCTTGGCCGCGAGCTTGCGCGCCTGGGCCTGGGCCACCATGTTGCATTCGGTCGGCGGCACCACGCGGTTGACGAAGCCGACTTCCAGCGCCGCTTCGGCCATGAAGGGCTCGCCCAGCAGCAGCGCTTCGGCCGCGCGGTGGTAGCCCAGCATCTGCGGCGCGAACAGGCTGGAGGCTGCCTCGGGGCACAGGCCCAGGTTCACGAAGGGCATCGAGAACGCCGCGTTGTCCCCCGCATACACCAGATCGCAGTGGAACAGCAGGGTCGTGCCGATGCCCACCGCCGGGCCGCACACCGCAGCCAGCACGGGCTTGGGAAAGGTGGCGATGGCGCGCAGAAAGCGGAACACGGGCGCGTCCTGCGTGGCGGGCGGCTGCTGCAAAAAGTCGCCGATGTCGTTGCCCGCACTGAAGATGGCCACGTCGCCCTGCAGCACGACCACACGCACCGACGCGTCCTGCGCCGCGGCCTCGAACGCATCGGCCAGCTGCGCGTACATGGCCGTGGTGATGGAATTCTTCTTCTCCACGCGGTTGAAGGTGATGGTGGTCACGCCCTCTTCTGCGTGGACCAGGATGTCTGCTTTCGTTGTACTCATGGGTGTTGCTCCGGGGGTCATTCCTTGTAATAAACGATCTGGTGGCTGGTGGCCAGCATGGCGCCGGCCTCATTCCACAGCTGCACGGTCTGGTCGAAAAAGCCGTTGCGAAACTCCTGCGCGCGCGCCTGGCCCAGCAGGTAGCCCGTGCCGGTCTGCGCCAGCAGGTCCGCGCCCGCATGAAAGTACACCGTGATGGACACGGTGCCCGCGGGCACCTGGCGCGCGCGGCGCAGCCACACGCGAGGGAAGAACACATCGGCCAGCGCCGCCAGCGCGCAGAAGTCCAGCGCCCGCGCGGGCGCGTCGCGCATCCACAGCTGCGACAGGCTGGTGTCGCCGCTGTCGTCCCACTGTTCGGGCAGCGCGCCGGTCACCGGGCGCATCTCGTAGCGCTGCAGCCATTCCGAGCGGAACGCCGGCTGCACGGGTTTGCACTGCGCCGGCGCGGGGACCTGCGGCAGGGGCGTGTCGGCGGCACCCCAAGTCTCGCGCCGCGCGGCCGTGACCACGGTGGCCGTGGTGGTGACCACGGGCGCTCCGTCCGCCCCCGCCTGCAGGATGGACAGCGTCCAGTGCTGGGTGGAGCGGTTGGTGCGCACCGGTGTGGCCTGCAGCGTGAACGGCCCCTCGGCCAGAGCGCCCGCGTAGTTCACCGTGAGCGACAGGGGCTCGCCCAGGCGGTCGGGGTGCTGCATCACGGCCTGCAGCAGCGTGGCCGCGGTGATGCCGCCAAACGGCCCGACCATGTTCCAGTAAGCCGGCGAGGTGTGGCCGGTGTACTGCCCGGCCCCTTCGGAATGGCTGGACGAGAGCGCCAGCGCCGCGTCCAGGGGATGAATGCTGTGGTGCGTAGTCATGGGTGCGAGTGTGCCGTGATTCGGCTCAGCCTGCGGTGGCGGTGGCACCTGCGGTGCCCTGCGGCTGCGCCTGGGCCAACGCCTCCAGCTGCTGCAGGGCGCGGGGCCACAGCGTGTCGCGGAACTGTTCGCGGAAAAATCCAAAGTGCCCGATGCGCCGCGCCTGCGCCTCGTGCGGCGCGATGCGCTCCACGCTGCACGGCGCGTTCGCATACAGCGCCAACAGGCTTTGCGTGCCGCGCCAGGTCATGAGCTCATCGTCCTGCATGGACCAGGCGTGTACCGGAAAGCGCACCGCCGCGTAGCTGCGCTGGGCGGATTCTCCCTCCGCCCCCACGCTGTAGCGCGGGTGCAGGCACCAGCGGCGCCACTGCAGCATCACCCCCGCGGGCAGGTCGCCCACGGCGCGCAGGCGCCGCCCGGGGAAGTAGCCGCACAGCCGCACCGACAACGGCACCAGCACATGCCAGAACGCGGGCATGGCGCGGCGGATGCGGGGTGCGTTGTCGCGCCAGTAGCCGCTGCCCGCGGCGACGCTCAGCAGGCCGCTCACGCGCGCATGCTCGCGCAGCAGCCCGGGCAGCTGCGCGCCCAGGCTGTGCCCCAGCAGCAGCAGCGGCTGGCCAGGCAGCGCCTGGGCTGCATGGGCGATCACCGCGTCGTAGTCGCGCGCCCAGTCGAACAGGTTGGCCCGCACCTCGCGCATGCCACCACTCAGCGACTCGCCCTGCCCCCGGTAGTCGAAGGTGGTGACCCGCAGGCCCTGCTGCGCCAGCCAGGCGGCGAACGGCCCATAGAAGGCCTGGCGCACGCCCATGGCGCCGCCAATGACGACGCTGGCGCGCGCGGGGCCGGTCCGTGGCACGTACACGCGCAGCGCCAGCGGCACTGCGCCATCGACCATCAGGGTTTCACTCTGCATGGCTTGTCTCCATGAAGGCGGCCGGTCTGCGCCGGCTCGGCTGCAATCCCCGCGCGCTGCCGCGCGGCAGTGGCGCTTACTTACACGCGCTCGAAGATACCCGCCGCGCCCTGGCCCATGCCCACGCACATGGTGACCATGCCGTACTTGAGCTGCTTGCGGCGCAGCGCATGCACCACGGTGGCCGAGCGGATGGCGCCCGTCGCGCCCAACGGGTGGCCCAGCGCGATGGCGCCGCCCATGGGGTTGACCTTGGCCGTGTCCAGCCCCAGCGTGTTGATGACGGCCAGCGACTGGGCGGCGAAGGCTTCGTTGAGCTCGTACCAGCCGATGTCGTCCTGCTTCAGACCGGCATAGCGCAGCGCGGCGGGAATGGCCTCGATCGGGCCGATGCCCATGATGGACGGCGGCACGCCCTTGCTGGCGAAGCTGACGAAGCGCGCCAGCGGCGTGAGGCCGAAGCGCTTGACGGCGGATTCGCTGGCCAGGATCAGCGCGCCGGCGCCGTCGCTGGTCTGCGAGCTGTTGCCGGCCGTGACCGTGCCGCGCGCGGCAAACACGGTGCGCAGCTTGGCCAGACCTTCCAGGCTGGTGTCGGGGCGGGCGCCCTCGTCCAGGCTCACGGTGCGGGTGCTGGCAATGACTTCGCCCGTCTTCAGGTTGGCCGCGCGGTCGGTCACCTCGATGGGCGTGATCTCGTCGGCAAACTCGCCAGCCTGCTGCGCGGCGATGGCGCGGCGGTGCGACTCCAGCGCGAAGGCGTCCTGCGCCTCGCGGCTCACCTTCCACTGCTGGGCCACCTTCTCGGCGGTGAGGCCCATGCCGTAGGCGATGCCCACGTCGCCGTCACGCTCAAAGATGCTGGGCGACAGGCTGGGCGCGTTGCCCATCATGGGCACCATGCTCATGCTCTCCACGCCGGCGGCGATCATCACCTCGGCCTCGCCCACGCGGATGCGGTCGGCCGCCATGGCCACGGCCGACAGGCCCGAAGCGCAGAAGCGGTTCACCGTGATGCCGCCCACGCTGGTGGGCAGGCCCGCCAGCACGGCGCCGATGCGCGCCACGTTCAGGCCCTGCTGCGCCTCGGGGATGGCGCAGCCGCAGATGATGTCCTCGATCGAGGCGGGGTCCAGCCCCGGCACCTGGGCCAGCGCGCTCTTGAGCGTGGTGGCCAGCAGGTCGTCCGGGCGGTAGTTGCGGAAAAAGCCCTTGTGCGAACGGCCGATGGGCGTGCGCGTGGCGGCAACGATGTAGGCGTCTTGGATCTGTTTCATGGTTTCTCTCCTCGGGCGGCCTCAGTTACGCACCGGCTTGCCAGTGTTGAGCATGCCCAGGATGCGCTCCTGGGTCTTGGGGTGCTCGATCAGGGCGCAGAACGCCTTGCGCTCCAGCGCCATCAGGTATTCCTCGCTCACCAGCGTGCCGGCGTCCACGTCGCCGCCGCACACCACTTCGGCGATCAGCGTGGCGATGTGCTGGTCATGCTCGCTGATGAAGCCGCCGTCGCGCATGTTGACCAGCGAGCCGCGGATGGTGGCAATGCCGCTGCGCCCCGCCACGGGGAACAGGCGCTTGTGCGGCGCGCGCCAGCCGCCGGCGGCCATGGCCTTGGCTTCGTTGATGGCGACGAACAGCACCTCGTCCTTGTGCGGCACGATGAGGTCGCTGTCGAGCAGGTAGCCGAGCTTCTTCGACTCGATGGCGCTGGTGCCCACCTTGGCCATGGCCGCGGCGGTGAAGCCTTCGGTCAGGAAGGGCAAAAGGTCCTTGCCGGTGCTGGCGGCGGCGTTCTCGGCCGCGCGGCGGGCGATGTAGGTCAGGCCGCCGGCGCCGGGCACCAGGCCCACGCCCACTTCCACCAGGCCGATGTAGCTTTCCATGTGGGCCACGCGGCGTGCGCTGTGCACGGCCAGCTCGCAGCCGCCGCCCAGCGCCATGCCATGGATGGCCGAGACCACCGGCACCTGGGCGTAGCGCAGGCGCAGCATCAGGTTCTGCAGCTCATGCTCCACGCCCTCGATGGCGGCAATGCCGGCCACCACGTAGGCAGGCATGGTGGCCTGCAGGTCGGCGCCCACGCTGAACGGCGCGTCGCCCGACCAGATGACCATGCCGTCGTACTCGCGCTCGGCCAGGTCCACGGCCTCCATCAGGCCTTCCATCACGTCGGGGCTGATCGCGTGCATCTTGCTCTGGATGGAGGCGATCAATACCTTGCCATCGAGCGTCCAGGTGCGCAGCGCATCGGTCTCGCTGATGGTGGTGCCGGCCTTGCGCCAGTCGGGCAGGTTGTCCTCGCCCAGCAGTTTCTCGGGGAAGTACTGGCGCTCGTACACCGGCAACTGGCGGCGCGGCACGAACTTGCCTTGGCGCGCGCTCCACGAACCCTGCGCCGTGTGCACGCCGCCGGCGTCCGCCACCGGGCCCTTGAACACCCACTCGGGCAGCGGCGCCTTGGACAGTGCCTTGCCCGCGTCAATGTCCTCCTGGATCATCCTGGCCACCTCCAGCCAGCCCGCCTCCTGCCACAGCTCGAACGGCCCCTGGCTCATGCCGAAGCCCCAGCGCATGGCCTGGTCCACGTCGCGCGCGGTGTCGGCAATCGTGGCCAGATGCACCGCAGCGTAGTGGAAGCTGTTGCGCAGGATGGCCCACAGGAACCGGCCCTGCGCGCCCTCGGCGTTGCGCAGCAGCTTCAGGCGCTCGGCGGCGGGCTTCTTGAGCATGCGGCCGTACACCTCGTCGGCCTTGGCGCCAGCGGGCACATATTCCTCGCTCTCCAGCTCGAAGCGCAGGATGTCGCGGCCCACCTTCTTGTAGAAGCCCGCCTTGGCCTTCTGGCCCAGGTTGCCCAGCTCGATCAGCTTTTGCAGCACGGCGGGCGTGCCGAAGCTGCCGTAGAACGGGTCGGTCTGCTCGTTCAGGTTGTCCTGCAGCGTCTTGATGACGTGGGCCATGGTGTCCAGGCCCACCACGTCGGCGGTGCGGAAGGTGCCGCTGGAGGCACGGCCCAGCTTCTTGCCGGTGAGGTCGTCCACCACGTCGAAGGTCAGGCCGAAGTTCTCCACCTCCTTCATCGTGGAGAGCATGCCGGCGATGCCCACGCGGTTGGCGATGAAGTTGGGGGTGTCGTGCGCGCGCACCACGCCCTTGCCCAAGCCGCTGGTCACGAAGGCTTCGAGCTGGTCGAGCACCTCGGGACGGGTGGTGGGGGTGTTGATCAGCTCCACCAGCACCATGTAGCGCGGCGGGTTGAAGAAGTGGATGCCGCAAAAGCGCGGCTTGATGGCGTCGGGCAGCGCTTCGGACAGCTGGGTGATCGACAGGCCCGAGGTGTTGGACGCCACGATGGCGTGCGGTGCGACGTGCGGCGCGATCTTCTTGTACAGATCGAGCTTCCAGTCCATGCGCTCGGCGATGGCCTCGATGACGAGGTCGCACTCGCCCAGCAGCGCCATGTTCTCCTCGTAGTTCGCCTGCTGGATCAGCGCGGCGTCGTCCGCCACGCCCAGGGGCGAGGGCTTGAGCTTCTTGAGGTTCTCCACGGCCTTGGTGACGATGCCGTTCTTCGGACCTTCCTTGGCGGGGAGATCGAACAGCACCACCGGCACCTTCACATTGACGAGGTGGGCCGCGATCTGCGCGCCCATCACGCCCGCGCCGAGCACGGCGACTTTCTTCACTTGGAATCGGGACATTTGCTTGTTCCTTGGATGGTGGGATGCGCACGGGGCCGCGCGCCAGGCCCCGCGCCACGCGGGCGGGCCGGCTGCGGCGCCGTGGCGCTCACTGCTTTGCTTACTGCACGCGCTGCCAGGTCTGGGTGCGCCAGAACGGGCCCAGGAAGCCGCGCACCTCCAGCCGCTTGCCGCCCTCGATGGGGGTCAGGCTGGCGCGGTATTCCTTGCCGTTTTCGGGGTCGAGGATCTTGCCGCCCTCCCAGACCTCGCGGTCATCGGCCTTCTTGACGCCGCGGATGATCTCCAGCCCCGCGATCGCCTTGCCCTTGCGGTCGTCCTTGCACTCGGTGCAGGTGGCGGCAGGGTCGGCGTCCTTTTTGAGGGACTTCTCGATGCGGCCGTTCAGCACGCCGCTGGTTTCGGCAATACGGATCTCGGCCTTGGCCTCGCCCGTCTTGTCGTCCACGCTGCGCCACAGGCCCACGGGGGACATCTGGGCCCATGCAGGGGCCGCGATTGCTGCAAAAATAATAGCTGCTAGCGCTTGTCTCATAAGGCCTCCAGTGCAAAAACGTTCAAAATTGGCAATGCGTGCAATCGCTGGCTCAGGCCAGGGCGGCGTCGGTGTCCATGAGCACCTTGCTGCCGGCGCGGGCGGTGCGCATCAGCGTGTGGACTTCAGGGAACAGCTTGGCGAAGTAAAAACGCGCCGTCTGCAGCTTGGCCTGGTAGAACGGGTCGGTGTTGCCGGCGGCAATCTCGCGCAGCGCCACCTGGGCCATGCGGGCGAACATGTAGCCAAACACCAGGTGGCCGGCCACCCGCAGGTAGTCCACGGCGGCGGCGCCCACCTCATCGGGGTTCTGGAAGCCGCGGAAGCCGATCTCGGTGGTGAACTTGGTCATCTGGTCGCCCAGGTAGGCGATGGGGTTGATGAACTCGGCCATCTTCTCGTTCACGCCTTCTTCGGCCACCAGCTGCCCGACCAGCTTGCCGAACTTCTTCAGCGTGGCGCCGTTGTTGCCCAGCACCTTGCGGCCCAGCAGATCCAGCGACTGCACGGTGTTCGTGCCTTCATAGATCATGTTGATGCGGTTGTCGCGCACGAACTGCTCCATGCCCCATTCCTTGATGAAGCCATGGCCGCCGAAGACCTGCATGCAGTGGTTGGTGGCGATGTGGCCGTTGTCGGTCACGAAGGCCTTGACGATGGGGGTCAGCAGCGCCACCAGTTCGTCGGAATCCTTGCGCACCTTCTCGTCGGGGTGGCTGTGCGCCTTGTCCAGCAGCAGCGTGCAGAACACCTGCAGCGCGCGCGCGCCCTCGGCGTACGCCTTGGCGGTGAGCAGCATTTTGCGCACGTCGGGGTGCACGATGATGGGATCGGCTTCCTTGTCCTTGGCCTTGGTGCCCGACAGGCTGCGCATCTGGATGCGGTCCTTGGCGTAGGCCAGCGCGTTCTGGAAGGCCACTTCGGTCAGGCCCAGCGACTGGTTGCCCACGCCCAGGCGGGCGGCATTCATCATCACGAACATCGCGGCCAGGCCCTTGTTGGGCTGGCCCACCAGCGTGCCCACCGCGCCGTCCAGCGTCAGCTGGCAGGTGGCGTTGCCGTGGATGCCCATCTTGTGCTCCAGGCCGGTGCAGTAGATGGGGTTGCGCTCGCCCAGCGAGCCGTCGGCGTTCACCTTGAACTTGGGCACCACGAACAGACTGATGCCCTTCGATCCCTTGGGCGCGTCGGGCAGGCGGGCCAGCACCAGGTGCACGATGTTGGAGGTGAAGTTGTGCTCGCCGGCGCTGATGAAGATCTTGTTGCCGGTGATCTTGTAAGTGCCGTCGGCCTGGGGCTCGGCCTTGGTGCGCAACAGGCCCAGGTCGGTGCCGCAGTGCGGCTCGGTCAGGCACATGGTGCCGGTCCACTCGCCGCTGGTGAGCTTGGGCAGGTAGAGCTGCTTCTGCTCCTGCGTGCCGTGGGCGTGCAGTGCCTCATAGGCGCCGTGCGACAGGCCGGGGTACATGGTCCAGGCCTGGTTGGCGCTGTTGAGCATCTCGTACAGGCACTGGTTCACCGTGTGCGGCAGGCCCTGGCCGCCGTACTCGGGGTCGCACGACAGCGCCGGCCAGCCGCCCTCGACGTACTGGCGGTATGCCTCCTTGAAGCCCTTCGGCGGCGTGACCTCGTGCGTCTGCGGGTCCAGCTTGCAGCCCTCGGTGTCGCCGCTGATGTTCAGCGGGAAGGCGACGCCGGCGGCGAACTTGCCGGCCTCCTCCAGCACGGCGTTGATGGTGTCCGCGTCCACCTCGGCGTGCGCCGGCATGGCCTTGAATTCGTCGGTGACCTTGAAGACTTCATGCAGGACGAATTGCATGTCGCGCAGCGGAGGCGTGTAAGTAGGCATGTGGAGACTCCTGGGAAGAAGGAAGGGTGGAAAAGAAGAAAAACCGAAATACGGGTGGCAGGGCTCAACCGCGGTGGCCGGGCAGCGCGCTGTAGCGCGCCAGGATGTTGTCAAAGCCCGTGTTGGCCCGGTCGATGGAGCCAGGGGTGTGCAGGAAGCGCGCCTCATAGTGCAGCGCCAGGATCAGGCCGTGGATCTCGAACAGCATCTGGTCTTCGCTGACGTCGTCGCGGATCTCGCCGCACTCCTTGCACTGCTGGATGGCGCGCTTCATCGCGGCCTGCCAGGTCATCACCGAGTTGGCCAGCGCATCGCGCACGGGGCCCGTGCGGTCGTCGAACTCCACCGCGCCGCTGATGTAGATGCAGCCGGAATCGATCTCGATGGAGGTGCGCTTCATCCAATTGGCAAACAGGGCGCGCAGGCGCGACACGCCGCGAGGGGCCTGCATCGCGGGGTAGAACACTTCCTGCTCGAATCGCGTGTGGTACTCGCGGATCACCGAGATCTGCAGTTCCTCACGCGAGCCGAAGTGCGCGAACACGCCTGACTTGCTCATGCCCGTCACTTCGGCCAGCGCACCGATGGACAGCCCCTCCAGGCCGATGTGCGTGGCCAGGCCCAGGGCGGCATCGATGATGACGGCCTTGGTGTGTTGCCCCTTGTGCAGCGCCCGGCCCTCGCGGCGTGGCGCGCGAACCGTCTTGGTGGGGGAAGGAGAAAGAGACATGAAGCAAAATAAAACGAACGATCGTTCTATTTTGCATAAAACACGCAGGTAACGCCAGTATTTCCAGGCGCGCAGAACGCGCTTCGGGGTAAACCCCTAAGTGGATGATTTATCGAGCCCCACCATCGCGGGGGACCGTGCCAAGGGCGAAATGCTTACCGCACCTTTCGCGGGTGGTCATGCCATCACGCTTGCCTGCGCTGGCGTTACAGCCACAGTGCCAGAGTGGCGTCCAGGTGTTCCGTCGGCATGCGGCGAAAGCCTGTGCGTGCGTAGCGCTGCAAGCGTCCGCGGATCAGGTCGGACAGTGCGGCCGCCCGCACCTGTGTCTGCACCGTGGGTGTCGCCGAGCCGTCCGCGTCGGCCACGGGCCGTAGGCACTGGCGCAGCGTGGCCTCCACCTTGTCGAAGAACAGGTTCATGCGCTGCTGCAGGCGCTCGTTTTCGAAAACCAGCGCATCCCCCACCATCACGCGCACCATGCCGGGGTTGCGCTCGCCGAACTGCAGCACCATAGCCGTGATGCGCGCCGCGCGCTGCGCGCCCTCAGACTCGCCACCGCGCTCCATGATCTGGTGCACAAGGGTAAAGACGCTCTGCTCGATGAAATCGATGAGCCCCTCGAACATCTGTGCCTTGCTGGCAAAGTGCCGGTACAGCGCCGCCTCGCTCACCTGCAGGCGCGCCGCAAGCGCTGCCGTGGTGATGCGCTCGGCCCCGGGCTGCTCCAGCATGGCCGCCAGGGTCTGCAGGATCTGCTCACGCCGCTCGCCCGGCCGCGGCCGGCGGCGCGCGGCGGGCGCGTCGTCGGTGGAGGCTGGCGCGTCAGTAGCAGGCGTGAATTCAGTCATGGGGCATGGATCGGGGGAGAGCAACAAGTGTGTGCAATTGATTCTCGCACACCACGACTCCAGCGTCGTGACGGCTGCTCGCTGTGCCGCGACCCTTGGATCCGCTTCCAAAAAAATAGCTGCTAGCGCTTGCTGGACAAGCGCTGCAGTCATTTTTGACTCCAATACATCCGGGCCGTGCCCGAAAAGAGCCTAGTGACTCCGGATCATGGTGCCGTAGGCCTGGTCGGTCAGAATTTCCAACAACATCGAATGCGGTACGCGGCCATCAATGATGTGCACGGCATTCACGCCAGCCTTTGCCGCATCCAACGCCCCGCTGATCTTGGGCAGCATGCCGCCGGAGATGGTGCCATCACCGAACAATGCATCAATTTCGCGCGCCGTCAGGTCGGTGAGCAGCTTGCCTTCCTTGTCCAGCACACCAGGGGTGTTGGTGAGCAACACCAGTTTCTCTGCCTGCAGCACCGTAGCTAATTTACTCGCCACCACGTCGGCGTTGATGTTGTAGCTTTCGTTTTCCTCGCCAAACCCGATCGGGCTGATGACGGGAATGAAGGCATCGTCCTGCAGCGCCTTGACTACGCTCGGGTCGATCGCCACGATGTCACCGACCTGCCCCACGTCATGTTCGACGCTCGGGTCCTTGTTGTCCACCATCTTGAGCTTCTTGGCGCGGATCATGCCGCCATCGCGCCCCGTGAGGCCCACGGCCTTGCCACCCGCCTGGTGAATCAGGCCCACGATGTCCTGCTGCACCTCGCCTGCCAGCACCCATTCCACGACTTCCATGGTTTCCGCATCGGTCACGCGCATGCCCTGGATGAACTCACCCTTCTTGCCCAGACGGTTCAGGGCCTGCTCGATCTGCGGGCCGCCGCCGTGCACCACCACCGGGTTGATGCCCACCAGCTTGAGCAGCACCACGTCCTCGGCGAAGTCGGCCTGCAGTTCCGGGTCGGTCATGGCGTTGCCACCGTACTTGATGACCATGGTCTTGCCATGGAACTTGCGGATGTAGGGCAACGCCTGGGCCAGGATTTCGGCCTTGTCGCGCGGGGCAATCGAAAGAAGGTCGGTCATGTGAGCGGGTTGGGAGGGTGGAACACAAAGAGCGCGAATTGTGCCGCAACTGGCCACCACGCGCGGCGCTCAGAAACGCATCCAGCCCGGCACCTTGAAGCGCACGATGCCGATGTAGGCCGTCACGTAGGTCGCACCGAACAGACCGCAGAACGTCATGAGCACGGGCGTGTTGTTCCAGAACAGCACGGCCGGCACCACCGTGAGCATCGTGAACGCCCACAGATAGGGAGACGTGCGGTTGTTGCGCTTGAGCATGCGGCGCGCCTCGTCCTCGTGGAACACACTGCGCACGATGCGTCGGTAGATCAATTGGTGGAAATGCAGCGCATCCGCCATGCCGGGCGACACGCCGCGCGCCAGCTTGCGGTAGATGGAAAACAGGGTCTCCCCCACGGGATAGATCAGCAGCAGCAGGGGAAACCAGGGCGACACCTCGGCATTGCGCTGCACCAGCGACAGGCTCGCCAGCGCGATCACCCCGCCCCAGATGTACGCGCCGCCATCGCCGGCGAACAGCATGCCACGCGGGTAATTCCAGACCAGAAACCCCCCCGTCGCCGCCGCCAGGCAGACCAGCAGCGAGGCCAGGGCGCGGTCGCCCACCTGCAGGCACACATGGGCCAGCGCCAGGCATACGATCAGCGCCACCATGCCGGCCAGGCCGTTGTAGCCGTCGATGATGTTGAACGCATGGGGCAGTCCCGCCATCGCCAGCAACACGACCCCCATGCCGAGCCACGGGGCCTGGCGCAGCAGCATGTCCAGCCAGGGCAGCCCCAGGCGCGGCACGTTCATGTCCAGCAGCCAGACCGCCAGACCGCCGGAAATCAGCGTGAGCAGCAACCGGTAGCGCACAGACAGCCGCTGGGTCATGTCTTCGGCGATGCCGCCGAGCACGGCCGGCAGCAGCACCGCGATCCAGAGGAGCACCCAGGGCCCCAGGCGCAGCGAACCGGGATCGCCCAGACGGGTTTGCCACATGCCCAGCAACCAGCTGACGACCAGGCCTGCCAGCAAGGCCAGACCGCCCAGGCGCGGCACCTCGCCCACGTGAAAACGCTGCGGCATGGCGTCGCCGTATGCGACGGCCCGCCCCCCCGACCAGCGAATAATGGCTGCGGCGACGACCGTGGTGACGATCAAACTGACGAGAGATAACCAGATCATGGGGCGCCAATGTTAACAGGCCGTTGAAAAATCCCCCGCCGACGCCCGCGTTGGCCGCTACGATCTGAAGCCATCGGTGAACGACCCAGACGAGGACGATGAGAGGCAGTCAAGATTTCCAGGGGGCGATGTTCAGCTACATCAGCCTTGAAGAGCGCGTGCCGCAGGCACACCCGCTGCGCAAGTTGCGCGCGGTGGTTGATGCGCTGCTGGCAACCATGAACCGCGAGTTCGAAGCGGTGTACGCCCGCCGTGGCCGCCCATCGGTGCCACCGGAGATGCTGCTCAAGGCCTTGCTGCTGCAGATCCTGTTCTCCATCCGCAGCGAGCGCCAGTTGGTCGAAGCGATCAACTACAACCTGCTGTACCGCTGGTTCGTGGGCCTGAACATCGAAGACAAGGTCTGGGACCACTCCACTTTCAGCGCCAACCGCGAACGTCTGTTCAACGAAGACCTCGCCCGCGCCTTCTTCGAGCGCGTCAAGCTCAGTGCCCAGTGGGGCAAGCTCGCCAGCGACGAGCACTTCAGCGTGGACGGCACGCTCATTGACGCCTGGGCCTCGCACAAGAGCTTCAAGCGCAAAGACGACGACAGCGGCACGCCGCCTGGGCGCAACCCCGAGGTGGACTTCAAGGGGCAGGAGCGCTGCAACGACACCCACGAGAGCACCACGGACGCCGATGCCCGGCTGTTCAAGAAGAGCCAGGGCGACAAATCCCGCCTGTGCCACATGGGGCACATCCTCATGGAGAACCGCAACGGGCTGATCGTGGATGTCGAGATCACCCACGCCAGCGGCACGGCCGAGCGCGAGGCGGCGCTGGCCATGTTGGAGCGTCGGGGCAACAGGAACAAACGGGCCACGGTCGGTGCCGACAAGGGCTACGACAGCAAGGCCTTCATCAAAGGCTGCAGAAAGCTCAAAGTCACGCCCCACGTGGCGGCCAAGGACAAACACTCGGCGGTGGATGCGCGAGTGACACGGCACGAGGGCTACAAGACCAGCCTGAAGGTGCGCAAGCGCATCGAAGAGGCCTTTGGCTGGATCAAGACCGTCGGTGGTCTGGCAAAGACCAAGCTGATCGGTCAGGCCAAGCTCACGGGCCAGGCGCTGCTGTGCTTTGCCACCTACAACCTTGTGCGAATGGGCAGCATCGGCGGCTGGTGGGACGCGCATCATGCGTGAGCCCAGGGATACGTGCGCCCGAAATGGGCGGGAGGGCCTGCAAACCGGCCAGATGGGCCGTTGCAATCGCTGCGCAGACGCGTCTGGGCAGCTCGTGTCTTCGCACTCAGCGTCCCTGATGCGTTCGAAAAGCACTTTTTCAACGGCCTGTTAAGGGTCGCCCCGCCGCCGGCGAAGTATCTCAATGCAATAAAGGGTGCGCTCATGCCCCCAGGGCCTCGAAATACTCCGCGCCGATCCGGTCCCAGGTGTAATGGAGCCGCCCCAATGCCTGCATGCAATTTCCCACGGCTTCGGCCCGCGCACCCTCCAGGTCTGAGAGCAACGCCGTGAGCGCCTGGGCATCCGCAAAATACCGAGCCTGCCCATGCGTCGTGTAGCGGTTGAAGGAGCAGTCATAGGCGGCCACCGGCAAACCAAAGTGCATCGCCTCCACCAGGGAAGGGTTGGTCCCGCCCGCAGAATGGCCATGCACGTACAGACTGGCGCGCTCGCGCAGCGTCCGCAGGGCACCGGGGTCGTATTTGGGATCGGCCAGTGTGATGTGGTCACACCCGCCATAACGCGCGCGCATTGCGCGGCCAAAGGCGCTGGCCTCCCAGTTGCCCACAAACACCAGCGGCAGCACGGGCTGGCGCGCAAAGGCATCGAGAATCATCTCCACATTGTTCTCGGGCTCGATGCGGCACAGGGCCAAGGCATAGCGCGGCGGCAGCGCGGTATGCCAGGGTCGGCGCGTGCACTGCACGGCATGTTCGCCACCATAGGCGATCACGGTGCAGGACCTCGCGTAGCTGCGAGCCACATGCTCGGCGACGCCCTCGTTGTCCGCGACCACCACATGCGAACACCGCACGGCGAGCCACTCCGACAGGCGCAGGAAAGCCCTGGCCGCCCTCCCCCACTTGGCTCTGCGCCATTCGACGCCGTCGATATTCGTCACCACTTTGGTACGCCCGAAGCAGCGCAGCAGGGGCAGCGCGATGGCGCCCGACACCCCGAGCAGCAGCACCGTGTCCACGCGCTGGCGCCAAGCCAGCGCCAGCGACCAGAGGTCGTAGGCGATGCTGGACACCCCGTTGGCGGAGATCGGCAAATGGTGCAGACGCGCACCATGGAAGCGCCGCGCCTCCTCCGCGGGCATGGGGCCACTGCAGAAAATCGTCAGGTCCACGTCCAGGCCATGCCGCTCCCGATAGAGGGCCAGGTTCTCGGCCAGCGTCTCAAACCCGCCATAGGCCGCGGGCACGCCGGCGCACCCGACGATCGCCACTTTTCGCGTCATGCCCGCCCTTCAATCACCGCCGCCCCGGCCGCCCACCTCAGGGGGCCAGCGACGCATTGGCCTGCTCGATGCTGGCCTGGCGATCCTGGCCGGCCAGCGACTGCAGCCGCATGCGCGACAGCAGGTACAAATAGCGCGCCTGCGCCAGGTCGCGCAGCGCCATCGTCTTTTGCTGCTCGGCATTGAGCACATCGACCGTGGTGCGGCTGCCGGCCTGCTGCGACTTGCGGCTGGAGATCACGGCCTGCTCGGCCGAGCGCACCGCCTGCTCCAGCGCGGCAATGCGCAGCGCGCCCTCGGTCATGCCGCGAAACTCCTTGTGCACGCGCACGCCCAGATCCAGGCGCGTCGCCTCCAGCGCTTCGCGCGCGCGTTCCTGCGCGGCCAGGGCCTGGCGCACGGTCGAACTCACATAGCCGCCCGAATACAGCGGAATCGTCAGCTGCAGGCCCACCACCCCCTGGTCGTAGCGCGAGTTCACGCTGGTCACGCTGTCGCTGCTGGAGCGCGCCCACTGGGCCACGGCATCCAGCGTCGGCTTGTGTCCGGCCTGGGCCTTGTCGATCTCCAGCCGCGCCGCCTCCACCTGGGCGCGCAGCGAGCGCAGCTCGGGGCTGGCCTCCTCGGCCAGGGCCACCCAATCCTCCAGCCGGGCCGGCATGGGCGGCTCGGGCCTGAAGCGCTGCACATCCAGGCCGGCCAACTGCGCCAACGGCTGGCCGGTCAGCGTCTGCAGCCTGCGCTGCGTGAACTCCAGGTTCTGCAGGGCCTCCAGCTCCTGCGCGCCGGTCATGTCCAGGCGCGCCTGGGCCTCGTCCACATCGGTGCGGGTGCCCGAGCCGGCCGCCAGCCCCTTGCGCGCGGCATCGAGCTGCACGGTGTAGCTGGCCTTCTGCGCGGCGACCAGGTCGAGTTGGTCGCGCGCCAGCAGCACATCGAAATAGGCCTCGCCCACGCGCACCACCAGGCTGTACTCATCGCGCTCCAGCAGCGCGTCGGCATCCTCCACCTGGGCCCGCGCCTGGTCGACCAGGGCGTTGTTGTACGGCCGGTAGATCGGCTGGCGCACCGTCAGGCTCTGGTTGCCGCTGTAGTAGTGGTTCTGCTGGGTCACCGGCTGGCCGAGGAAATTTCTCGTGCGGGCCGTGAGGTCGTTGTAGTTGCGCGTGGCGCTGAGCGACACGCTCGGCAGGCGCTGCGCCTGCGCCTGGGGCAGGCGCTCGCGGCTGGCGTCGGCGGCGGCGCGCGACGCGCGGATCGAGGCATCGTTCTGGAGCGCGGCCTCGTAGGCCTGGCGCAGATCAAGCGACCAGGCCGGCCAGGCCAGCGCCACGCCGGCCAAGGCGGCGCAGGCACGCGCCAGGCGGTTCAGGCGCGGCATGCCCAGGAGGGTGGAAGAACGGGCCATCGTCTCACTCCTCGGTCATCGAGGCTGCCAGGCGCTTGGTCAGCGGATGCAGCAAATAGGTCAGCATGCTGCGCTCGCCGCCCTTGAAGATCACCTCCACCGGCATGCCCGGATGCAGCTGGCGCTGGCCCAGGGCCTTGGCGCCCTCGCCCGTCACCTGCACGCGCGCCAGGTAGTAGCTGACGTTGGACTGCGGCTCGGTCAGCAGGTCGCCCGACACCGACTCCACCGCGCCCTGCACCACCAACTGGGGCGAATTGGCGAACGACGAAAAGCGCACGTCCACCGGCATGCCGGCCTTGACGCGGTCGATCATGTGCGGCGCCACGCGCGCCTCCAGCAGCAGCGGCGCGCCCTTGGGCACGATGTCCATGAGTTTTTGCCCCGGCTGCACCACGCCGCCCACCGTCTGCACGGCCAGGCCCACCACCTGGCCGTCGGCGGGCGAGCGGATCTCCGTGCGCTCCAGGTCGTTGCGCACGGCGCGGAATTTCTCGCCATCGACCAGCACCTGGCGGCTCACGTCGGCCAGCTGCGTCTCGACTTCCTTGCGGTATTCCTGCTGGCGCGAGATCGCGCGCTGGCGCAGGTCCGAGATGGCGCTGCGCGCGCGCAGCGTATTGCCCTGCAGATCGGCGATCGAGGTGTTGACGTCCGCGACCGAGCGCTCCAGCTCCAGCTGGCGGTTGCGCGGCGCATAGCCCTCCTTGACCAGGTCGCGCAGATGCCCCAACTCCTCGTGCAGCAGCGCCAGCTGGTTCTTGCGGTTGCCCAGCATGCCGGCGTAGGACTGCAGCAGCCCTTCCTGGCCCTGGATGTTTTCCTCGATCGACTGCAGATCCGAGCGCAGCAGGCTGCGGCGGGTGTGGAACAGCTGCTCCTGGTTCAGGATCTGCTGCTGGATCAGCGGATCCGATGCGGCCTCCTTCAGGTCGGCAGGCCAGGCGATGCCGGGCTTGCCCAGCTGCTCGGCCTGCAGGCGCGCCTGCATGGCCAGCAGCCCCAGGTAGCTCTGGCGCACCGACTCGTAATTGGCGCGCGCCACGGCCGCATCGAGCTTGATCAAGAGCTGCCCCTCCTTGACCTCGTCGCCCTCGCGCACCAGCACCTGCTGCACGATGCCGCCGCTCAGGTGCTGCACCGCCTTGCGTTTGGTGTCCAGCGCCACCACGCCCGGCCCGGGCACGCCCTCGTCCAGCGGCGCCAGCGCGGCCCACAGCAAGAAGCCGCCGAAGCCCAGGCCCAGCGCCCACAGCCCCCAGCGGCCGGCCCGGCCGAGGTCGTGCTTTGCTACTGTATCCGCAGCATCCAGCGCTTGTGCATCAGGCGTCAACTGGGATTTTTTATCTGAAAAATGTAAGGATTGAGCCATGTCAGAACTCGGCAAAAAAAGGGGGCGCCAACCACAAGGGAAAGGAGGGGCTCAGGCCACGGCCAGCGATGCCTGGGCCGCCGGGGACTGGGCATTGCGCAAGGCCGCCAGCACCGCATCGCGCGGCCCGTCGGCCTGCACGCTGCCGTTCTTCAGGATCACCAGCCGGTCGGCGACGGCCAGGATGCCGGGGCGGTGCGTGACCAGCACCACCGTGCTGCCCCGGGCCTTGAGGGTCTGCACCGCGCGCACCAGCGCGGCCTCGCCCACGTCGTCCAGGTTGGCATTCGGCTCGTCGAGCACCACCAGCGCCGGATCGCCATAGATCGCCCGCGCCAGGCCGATGCGCTGGCGCTGGCCGCCCGACAGCAGCCCCCCGGCCTCGCCGATCGGGGTGTCGTAGCCCTTGGGAAAGCGCAGGATCATGTCGTGCAGCCCGGCATTGCGGGCCGCGGCGATCACCTTCTCGGCATCGACCTCGCCGAAGCGCGCGATGTTCTCGGCGATCGAACCTTCGAACAGCTCGATGTCCTGCGGCAGATAGCCGAGGTAGGGCCCGAGCTCGTCGCGGTTCCAGCCGGCGATCGGGCGCTCGTCGAGCAGCACCTCGCCTTCCATATGGGGCCAGATGCCGATCATGCAGCGCGCCAGCGTGGACTTGCCCGAGCCCGAAGGCCCCAGCACCACCGTGGCCGTGCCGGGCTGCGCCTGCAGGCTGACGCCCTTGAGGATCGGCTCGGAGCGCCCCGGCGCCACCGCCACCACGTCGCGCAGCAGCAGCGCGCCCGTGGGCGGCACGCGGGTCAGGGCGGGGTCGCGCTCGGGGTTGCCCTCCAGCAGCGCCTCCAGCCGCTCGAAGGCGGAGCGCGCGACCATGAAGCCGCGCCAGGTGCTGACCAGCAGGTCGATGGGCGCCAGCGCGCGCGTCATCAGCACGTTGGCGGCGATCATCGCGCCCGGAGAGAGCTGGCCGTCGATCACCAGCAGGGCGCCGGCGCCCAGCGCCAGCGACTGCTGCGAGTAGCGGATGAACTTGCTCCAGGCGGTGATGCGGTGCGTCACCGCCTGCGCCTGGCCCTGCAGCCGCTGGGCCTGGCCGTGCTTGGCCAGCCAGCGCGCGCGCAGGTTGTGCACGATGCCCATGGGCTCCAGCACCTCCACGTTGCGCAGCTTGCTTTGCAGGTACAGCGTCTCCTCGCTGGCCCCGGCCTGGGCCTGCTCCGAAGGGGTCACGGTCTGGCGGTGGCCGAACCACACCAGCGCCACCTGCACCAGCGCGAAGAAGATCGCCAGATAGCCGAGCAGGGGGTGCAGGAAGAACAGCACCGCCAGATAGACCGGCGCCCAGGGCGCGTCGAACAGCGCAAAAATGCCGTTGCCCGTGAGGAACTGCCGCACCTGCACCAGATCGCCGAAGGCCTTGGCCGTGCTGCCGCCCAGCTGTTTCAGGTTGGTCTCGAAACTGGCATTGAACACGCGGGTGCTGAGCATGCCGTCCAGCCGCATGCCGGCGCGCACCAGCACGCGCGAGCGCATCCATTCCGAAAACGCCCCGACCAGAAAGAGGAACAGGGTGATCAGCGACAGCATCAGCAGCGTCAGCTCGCTCTGGCTGAGCATCACGCGGTCGAACACCTGCAGCATGTACAGCGTGGGCGCCAGCAGCAGCACATTCGCCACCATGCTGAACACGCCCACCACCATGAATTCGCGGCGAAAGGCCCACAGCGCCCGCGTCAACTCGCTGCGCTCGAAAAATCCGGGGGTCGTCATCATTGGACTCTGTTCTTGGTCTTGGATCGTGGCCGCCTCAGGCGACGGCCTGCCCGGGCGCCAGCGCCGTCGGGGCCGCTGCGGCCGCTGCCTGGCGCGCCGCCTGGTTCAGCGCGGCGAGCACCTCGTCGCGCGGGCCGAAGGCCTGCTGCTGGCCGTCGCGCAGCACCAGCATCTTGTTGGCCACGGCGAGCACGCTGGTGCGGTGGGTGATCACCACGACGGTCGCGCCGCGCGCGCTGGCCTGGGTGATCGCGGCGGCCAGGGCGGCGTCGCCCTCCTCGTCGAGGCTGGAGTTCGGCTCGTCCAGCACCACGTAGACCGGGTCGCCATACAGCGCCCGCGCCAGCGCCACGCGCTGGCGCTGCCCGCCCGACAGGCGCGCGCCGCCCGGGCCCACCCGCGTCTCGTAGCCCTCGGGCAGGGAGGCGATCAGCCCCTGCAGCCCTACGGCCCGCGCCGCGGCCTCCACCTGGGCCATGTCCACCTCGCCGAAGCGCGCGATGTTCTCGGCCAGCGTGCCCTCGAACAGCTCCACGCCCTGGGGCAGGTAGCCCACATGGGGCCCCAGCTCGGCCTTGTTCCAGGTCTGCACATCCACGCCGTCGAGGCGCACCTTGCCCATGGCCGCGGGCCACAGGCCCACCAGCAGGCGCGCCAGCGTGGTCTTGCCCGAGGCCGAGGGGCCGACCACGGCCAGCACGTCGCCGGGCTGGAGCGCGAACGCGATGCCGCGCAGGATCGTCGCATTGCTGCCCGGCGCGCCGGCCACCAGCTGCTCCACCTGCACGCTGCCGCGCGGCGCGGGCAGCGGCATGGCCGGCGCCCGGGCCGGCACCGCGGCCAGCAGCGCATCCAGCCGGTTCCAGGCGTCGCGCGCATTCACCACCGTCTGCCACTGCGTGACCACCTGCACCAGCGGCGCCAGCATGCGCCCGCCCAGGATGGAGCTCACGATCATCATGCCGCCGCCGCCATGCAGCTCGCCATGCAGCAGCAGCCAGCAGGCCAGGCCCAGCAGCATCGAGCTCAGGATGTTCTGCAGCAGCTTGCTCAGCGCCTGGAAGCCCCCGGC
The DNA here is from genome assembly GCF_013154915.1 of Diaphorobacter sp. JS3050. Classification (NCBI taxonomy): domain Bacteria; kingdom Pseudomonadati; phylum Pseudomonadota; class Betaproteobacteria; order Burkholderiales; family Comamonadaceae; genus Diaphorobacter; species Diaphorobacter sp. JS3050. Next base: position 828,738 of record NZ_CP053553.1, on the reverse strand, counting down.
GCTCTCCGACGCCTGGGCCTGCAGCTGCAGGAACTCCCGCTGCTTGGTGATCCAGCGGCGGTGGGTGTTGCGCAGCATGCCCATGGCCTCGATCACCTCGGCATTGCGCAGCGTGCCGTCCGCATACTGCTGTGCGGCGATCGCCGTGCGGTTGGCCTCCATCAGCGGCGGCTTGGTGCGCCGCTCGTTGAGCCACGTTACCCCCACCTGCAACACGCCGAACACCACGGCCGACCAGCCCAGCACCGGGCTGATCAGGAACAGCAGCACCATCATCACCAGGGCAATCGGCGCCTCCATGATGGCCAGCAGCGCCGGCGAATGCAGGAATTCGCAGATCTTCCTGAAGTCCTGCATCGGCTGCACCGTGCCGCCGGGCACGCGGCGCACATTGGCCTCGAAGATCGCATCGAACACGCGCACGCGCAGCTTGCGGTCCAGGGCCTCGCCGGCCGCGCGCATCACCTCGCCGCGCGCCCATTCCAGCACCTCCATGAGCACGAAGGCCCCGAGCACCGCCACCGTCAGCCACCACAGCGTGAGATGGTTGCGGCTGTTGACCACGCGCTCGTACACCTCGAGCATGTAGCCCGAGGGCGCCAGCACCAGCAGGCTCGCGAACAGGCTGAACCAGGCGGCGCGCACGTAGTAGGGGCGCAGGGCCACGACGGCCTGGCGCAATTCGGAAGGGGCTTGGGTTGGGTTCATACGGCCTCGTCGACCATCACATATTCGGGAATCTCGCCCGGCTCCGGCGGCGCCAGCGCGCCCTCGGCCGCGGCGGCCGGCTGCGCCTGGTCCACCAGCAGGAAAGACAGTTCGTAAATGCCGTCGGCACGGCGCGACAGCACGATCTCGCGCAGCTTCTGCGCATGAAAGCGCGCCTCGACCTCGGCATCCAGCGACAGCTGGAAGCGCATGCGCCCGTCGAGCGTGAACATCGACAGCTGCCCCGCCTTGAGGCTCAGCGTGTGGCGGTCGAAATACACCGGGCAGCTGTCGGCAAAGCGCAGCAGCGGCAGGGGCCGCTCGCCCAGCTTGTCCAGGTGCAGCGGGCTGTCGGGGTGCTGGAACACCATGCGGCAGGTGCGCGACACCGAGTAGATCGCGTTGCACACCATCTGCGAGCCCATGTCCGGAAACTGCTCGCGCAGCTGGCGGTAGGCCAGGTGGTGCAGGGCCACCCGGTTCCACACCCGCGTGGACTGCACCAGCGGCGCCAACGCATTGCACAGCTGCGCAAAGCCCTGCTGCAAGGCCTGCAGGCGCTGGGCCTGCTCGGGCGAGGTGTTCAGGGGAATGCGGAGAATGGCGTCCATGGCAGGCTGCGCAGTCTAACAAGAACTCCTATATGAATTTCATATAAGAGACCGCGACGGCGAAAAAACAACGCGTGCGGCAACGCATGGATCCGGCCTGCATCACCCGCCCTCCCCTCACCACCACAGGCTTGTGTACGCACACATCTTTTTCAGTAGCAATGCCATCAGACTGGGCGCGGCTGTTACCCCTTCCCCCACTGGGGGAAGGTGGGGATGGGGGCCCGCTGACGCGTACGCAACGCATGAAAAAACAGGCCGTGGCGGCCCCACCCCAACCCTCCCCCAGCGGGGGAGGGAGCAAAACCGCGCCCCGCTTTGGACTACGTGCCATTCGCAAAGAGGTGTGCATACGCTATGCCAAGTAAAGCAAAACCGCGCTGCGCGCCATGCGCACAATACCCGGCACGGCCCCCGCGGCGTTATGCTGCGCCGCACCTTCCCGCACCCACCCAACATGACCGACACCCCCTCCAACCCGACCGCCAACCCCTTGACGCCGCTCTCGCGCCAGCAGCACGGCCAGCTGCGCTGGCGCGGCCCGGCCGACTACGGCTTTGCCCGCCACGACCAGCTCTGCCCCCTGGTGCTGCAGGAGCTGCCCAAGGCCGCCCTGGCCCTGCCCATCGGCTTCGTCGCGCAGCAAGAGCAGTTCCTGCCCGTCGCCATCCAGGGCCTGCAGGCCGGCCGCAACCTCTACGTGGCGCCCGACGGCCGCTGGCTTGCCGGCTACATCCCCGCGCCCTACCGCAGCTACCCCTTCCGCCTGGCCCGCACCGAGGACGGCCAGCAGGTGCTGTGCATCCACGCCGATAGCGGGCTCGTGGGCCCCGGCGACGGCCAGCCCTTCTTCGACGAGCAGGGCCAGCTCTCCCCGGCCACCGCCCAGGTGCTGCAGTTCTTCCAGCAGCTCGAGGCCAACCGCCAGCACACCACCGCCGCCTGCGCCCTGCTGCAGCAGCACGGGCTGATCCAGCCCTGGCCGCTGCGCCTGCAGACCGATGCCGGCACGCAGGAACTGGGCGGCCTGCTGCGCATCGACGAGGCCGCGCTGAACCGGCTCTCCGGGCCGGCACTCGAAGCGCTGCAGCGCGGCGGCGCCCTGCAGCTGGCCTATTGCCAGCTGCTGTCCATGCAGCACCTCGCCAGCCTGGGCCGGCTTGCGACCCTGCATGCCCAGGCGCGGCAGGCGCCGCCCCCGGCGCCCGCGCCGGCGCGCGACCTCGACCTGGAATTCCTGAACCAGGGCGGCACGCTGCGGCTCGGCGCGCTGTGAGCGCCATGCCCGAGGCTGTACCGCCGGCCCCGGTGCTGCAGCGCATCACCACGGCCTACGACCCCGCGCAGGACCGCATGCGCCTGGCCGGCGAACGCGCCGACGGCAGCACGCTCACGCTGTGGCTCACCCAGCGCCTGCTCAAGCGCCTGCTGCCGGCCCTGTGGCAATGGCTGGAGCGCCACGACGCCCCGGCCGGGGCGGCGCACTCCGCCCGCCTGCCCGGCTACCACAGCGATGCCGTGCACGGCTTTGCCCAGCAGGCCGCGCGCGCCCAGCTGCCGCCGCAGCCCCCGGTCACCCCGCACGAGCGCAGCCCGCAATGGCTGGTGCACAGCATCCAGCTCTCGGCCGGCGCGTCGGGCGTGGAGCTGCGCTTCAGCGGCGAACCAGGCACCGATGCCCCGGTCGGTCTGACGCTCGCCGCCCAGCCCCTGCGCCAATGGCTGTCGATACTGCAGCAGCAGTACCACGAGGCCGAATGGCCTACGCAGGACTGGCCCGCATGGCTCGCGGCAGCGGCCGGCCCGGCCGCCCCCGCGGGCCGGGCCATGCTGCATTAGGGAACGCTCTCAAATAAAGAGCTGCCAGCGCTTGCCTGACGGGCGCCACCAGCCGATTTGGCTTCAAACCAGCGGCGGCGCGGCCTCCATCGCCTCCGCCTCCGCCTCCAGCAACTGGCGCACACCCGCCAGCGCCTGCACCGCCTCCTGCAGCAGCGCATCGGCGGCCTGGCGACCGGCCTCGGCGCTGTCGCGGGCGCGGCCCGCCTGCTCCAGTTGGGCCTGGGCCAGCGCCGCGGCCTGCTGCGCCTGGTCGCGCGCCTGCTCGGCCCAGGCCAGTTCGGCGCGCAGGGCCTGGGCCGCGTCCGGCGTGGGCGCCGGGGCCGGCGCCGCGGCGCCGTCGGCCAGCGCCTGCAGCCATTGCAGCTGGCGCGGCAGGCAGACGCCGTGCAGGTCGTACCGCGCCTGCACGCATTGCCGCGCCTGCGCGCCCAGGCGCTGCCGTTCGGCCGGCGCCTGCAGCAGGCGCGCCACCTCGTCCGCCAGGGCCTCGGCGTCGAAGAACTCCAGCAGCCGGCCGGTCTCGCCATCGGCGAGCACCTCGCGCACCGGCGCGGTGTCGCCGGCCACCACGGCGCAGCCGGTGCTCATGGCCTCCAGCAGGCTGCGCGACAGCGCGAGCGGGTAGGCCCAGTGCACATGCACCGCCGCCAGCTGCAGCACGGCCACCACATGGGCGTGGGGCAGCGGCCCCAGGAAATGCACGCGCTGCCAGTCGGCCTCGGGCATCTGCGGGAGCACCTCGTCGATGAGGTGCTGCTTCCAGCTGCGCCCGTCCGCAGGCAGCGGGCCCTGGCCCGGGCCCTCCGCGCCCACGATGAGCACCCGCGCCGCGGGGCGCTGGGCCAGCAGCCGCGGCAGGGCGCGCATCACCACCTGCAGGCCGCGCCGCGGCTCCAGGCTGCGGGCCACGAAGCTCACGACCTCGTCGCCGGGCGCCAGCGCCACGTCGCCGGGCAGCGTCGCGCGCACCTGCGCGTTCGGCGCCAGCGCTTCGGTGTCGATGCCGTCGTGCGCCACCCACAGCCGCTCGCGCCACGGCGCGGGAAACCGCGCCGCCTGCCAGTCGGTGGGCACCAGCAGCCCGTCCGCCTCGCGCAGGTGCAGGTCCAGTTGGGCATTGCGCATGCGCAGCTGCGCCTGCACCAGCGCCTCGGCGCGTGCGCGCGCCGCCGCGTCCAGGGCCTGTAGCGGGCTCAGGCCCGGGTCATGGTCCGCATGCCGCGCACTCGCCGCGTCGTGGTAGTGAGCGCCCCACAGGCCCAGGCGGGCGCCGGGCCACACCGCCTTCAGGAACAGGCTGTCGCCCAGGCCCGCATGGGCCAGCATCACGTGGGGCGCGAACCCCTGCTCGTCGCGCAGCGCCAGCGCGGCCTGCAGCGCCGCCTCGCCGCGGATCGCCCGCAGCTCCAGCTCGGCCACCCAGCCCTGCGCCCCCGGCGTGCCGCCGCGCGGCAGGCCATAGGCATGCACCTGCACGCCGGGCACGTCGAATTCGGGGCGGCGCCCTCGGGGGCTTCTGGCACAGCGCCCGCACCGCATGCCCCTGCTGAACCAACGCCTGCGCCACATGGCGGAACTGTGCCGGGAACCCCGGGTGCACGAAAAGAATACGCATGGACCTCATTCACTCAAAAAAGCCGTGGGCTGCCCATGCAGCCCACGTGCGAGTGAATTTATCGCGTCCCGGAGGGGATTCCCGCTGTTTTCTTGTATCAATTCTCGCCCGGCTCAGGCCAGCTGCAGCGCCTTCAGGATCGGCAGGCGCTTCTCGGCCAACTCGGCGGCCTGGGCGGTGAGCTCGGCCAGGTTCTGCTCGGGCGTGTCCAGCGCCCTGCCCTGCTTGACCAGGCGCTGCCCCTGCACAGCCAGCAGGTTCCACACGAAGCCGGCCCAGTCCTGCGGGGCCTTGTGGCCGTGCTGGCGCGCGAGCAGGAACAGCTGCTGAAAGCGTGGCACGCTGACACCACCGCCGGTGACCGGGCTGGCCAGGTAGTTCAGCTCGCTGCTGCTGCGCGCCTTGGTCATCAGGTGGGTGTTGAGGCGCTCGGTGCGTTTCTTCGCCTTAGGGACTCTCTGCACGAATCCCTGTACGATGTGGCTGAGCAAGCCTGAAGCTCAGACAATAAGCGCATGAAGCAAAGCAGCCTGGGCCTGAGCAACACCACCAAACGCACCCGCAAGCGCGAATTTCTCGATGCCATGGAGCTGGTGGTGCCTTGGGCTGAGCTGGTCTCGCTGATAGAGCCCTACGCACCCGAGAGTGGGCGCCGGGGCCAGCAGCCATTTGCAGTGAGCACGCTGCTGCGCATCCACTTCATGCAGCAGTGGTTCAAACTCAGTGACCCCGCCATGGAAGAAGCCTTGCACGACGTGCCAGCCTTTCGGGACTTTGCAGGCCTGTCCCACTGGGACGCACAGATCCCCAGTGAATCGAGCATCCTGCGCTTTCGTCACATGCTGGAGCGCCACAAGCTGGCCGATCAGATCCTGGCCACCGTGAATGCGCTACTGCAAGCCAAGGGGTTGCAACTCAAGGCAGGCACCGTAGTGGATGCCACGCTGATTGCTGCGCCCAGTTCAACCAAAAACCAAAGTCACGAGCGTGACCCCGAGATGCATCAAAGCAAGAAGGGCAATCAGTGGTACTTCGGTATGAAGGCCCACATTGGGGTGGATGCAGACTCAGGCCTGGTGCATACGGTGCGAGGCACCAGCGGCAATGTCGGTGATGTGGTCGAGGCCAACAGCCTATTGCACGGGCAGGAGACAGACGCCTTTGGTGATGCAGGCTACCAAGGTGTAGACAAGCGGCCCGATGCCAACAAGAACGTACGTTGGCATGTGGCCATGCGCCCAGGGCTGCGCCGGGCTTTGGACAAAGACAGGCCTGTGGAGGCTCTGATTGACCAGTTGGAGCGCACCAAGGCCAGCATCCGGGCTAAGGTCGAGCATCCTTTCAGGGTGCTCAAGCAGCAGTTTGGGTATGTGAAGGTGCGCTACCGAGGGCTCAAGAAGAACACGGCGCAGATCATCACGCTGTTTGCGCTCTCAAACCTGTGGATGGCGAGGCACAAGTTGCTGACTTGCATGGGGCAGGTGCGCGTGCAGGGAGCGTAGTGCTTTCAATATCGGGGCAATAGCCCTCGCGCAGCGCCTGCGGCAAGCGCTGCACCAGTCCAATTGCTCAAAGTGAGTGCTGTTTTAGTTCAGGCATCGCCGTGACACAGGCAGAACTGATTCGTGAAGAGCTTCCCTAGTCTTACTGTGTCATAAAAGTAGTTTTTCACTCATGCTGATGCGGCCGCAGCAAGGGCACTGTCCCAGACGGTCTATGAGTGCGTAACTCAGCAGATGACGCAAGCTTGTGATCGAGTTGTCCACGTGCCGCTGTGCGCGCAGGCCTGCCTCTGGGGATGTAATCTTGGGGAACGGCAGGCACTTGGCGTTCGATGAAGTTTTTTTTACCCCCGGCAGGCTTGTCGGCGATAAGTCGCTCGCTCATCAAGAAGGCGTAGGCTGCGATGCTCAAGCTCGCATGGTGGTGGAACCCTCGCCAGCCGCGCCCCTCGTAGTGCCCCAAGCCGAAGTCCTGCTTGAGGTCTTGGTAGTCGCGCTCGATACGCCAACGCTGGTAGGCGCAGCTGACCAAATCGTTCAAGGCAGTGCTCTCGGGCAGCGTTGACAGGATGTATTTGACTGGCTCGGCCTGCTCCACTGGCCACTCGATGAGCAACCACTCTTGCGCGCGCAGACTCGCCTTGCCAGCATTGCCACCAGCGTGACGCACCCGCACCGCTGCGAACCGTCCCGTGAGTGGCGCGTTGGTGCCCTCGCGCCAACTGATTGTCTGGAACGCCTGCGCCGGTAACGACAAAGCCAGGGCCTTGACGCTCATCGGTTGCAACTGAGCGGTGCGCCTTGGCGTCACTGGGGGCCTGCCTTTGCCGCTGTAGGTCTCAGGTGGCAGTGGCTCGACGCCAGGGGGCCAGACTACGACCGCTGAGGTCACCCCCACCGCATAGTGCAACCCCATGTCGCTGAGCGCCTGCCGGAACGCGGTGTCCACGCCGTAGCCTGCATCAGCCAACACGCAGTGTCGGGGTGCACCCTCGCTCAGCAGGGTGCGCAACTGATGCAAGGCAATCTGTGTCTTGGTCGCAAAGCGAACCGACTCTGGTACGCCTGTGCGCTTGCGTCGCTCAGCGTCTTGCGCCCAGTCCTGGGGCAAATAGAGCTGCCATGCCACAGGAATGCTGCCTTGATCGCAAGCCAGCGAGACGCTCACCGCCACCTGGCAGTTGTCCTGTTTTCCAGGCATGCCGCAGTATTGACGGGCTACGCCCACCGAGTGCACGCCCTTTTTGGGAAAGCCCGTGTCGTCGATGATCCACCAGCCTCCTCGGCTGAAATCCATGTGTGGCACAACCCACTGGCAGACCCGGCGCAGAACTTCGACATCGGACCATTGGGCCTTAGCCACAAAGTGATGAAGTGCTTGGTGCCTTGCACTGGCATGAAGCGGATCCACCCGCGCGGCCATGGGCTCCACACTCTTTCGCGATAGTGGCAGCATCAAACCTGTGCAATAACCCTTGAGACCTGCGTAGCGATCTGCGTGTCCCAGCGCCCGCGACAAATGCGCCATGTACTGGTCAAACCGTTCACTCGCACTCATCGTCCCTCACAAAAAGAATTGGGAGGATTCATGATGCCACATTTATGACACAGTAGGACTAGAGGACATTGAGGCCTACCACCATGCTGACCTGGCCCGCGGTGCGGCGCGAGGCTCCGCCAACCGGCGCATCATCTTGCTGCGCTACATGTTCAATCTTGCACTCAAATGGGAAGTGCCCGGAGTGCTCAAGAATCCGGCCAAGCATGTGCAACTGGCCGATCCGCAGAATGCGAGGGAGCGGTTTCTTTCACCCGAGGAGATGGTTCGACTGCAGCAGGCTGTGCAGGACAGTCCCAACAAGATGCTGCGCTTTATCGTGCCAGCCTTGTTGCTGACCGGCATGCGCAAACGCGAGGTATTGGATGCCAAGTGGGCAGACATTGACCTACAGGCCAAGACCTGGTTCCTGCCCGATACGAAGTCAGGCAAGCCACGGGTGGTGCAGCTCTCAGATGCCCTGGTGGGCATGCTCCAGGCCATGCCCCGGCGCGGTGAGACGCCCTGGGTGTTTGCCAACCCGGCCACCGGCAAGCCTTTCGTTTCCATCTTCTACGCCTGGAACTCGGCACGCAAGAGGGCCGGCTTGGCAGATATCCGTGTGCATGATTTGCGCCACACGTTTGCCAGCTTGCTCATCAACAGCTCGTTTGAGCTGTACGACGTGATGCATGCGCTGGGGCACACGCAGATGCGAACGACGATGCGCTACGCGCATCTCTCGCGTGCCAGGAAGTCGGCTGCGGCCGATGCAGCAGCGCTGCAATCGGGCCTGCAGAGCTGGTTGCCGGTGGCTGCAGCCAACGAAGGGGCGTTCTTGAAGTCTGCCTGAGGCCGTGTTGTGCCGAGCGGCCGCTCAGTGCGGGCCTACGGCGCCGTCATAGAACAGTGTTTTGCTGTAATGCACCTGAAATCGAGCCTTCACAGCAAAGAGCTCGATTTCACGTATCCGTCCGGCCACCCCATATTGACCGTCGCCGGCGGTCATGACTGAGACTCAGATCGTGGCGCTCTGCCACCGATGCGGCAACAGTTCCCCGATGCGGCTGTCCTTGTGTGTGGGCAGTCGGGTCATCACATCCTTGAGGTAAGCGTGTGGGTCGTGGCCATTGAGCTTGGCCGACTGGATCAGGCTCATCACGGCAGCCGCACGCTGTCCCGCCCGCAGCGACCCGGCAAATAACCAGTTCTTACGACCGAGCGCGACCGGTCGCATCTGGTTCTCGATCCAGTTGTTGTCGATCGGCAGTTGGCCGTTGTCCAGCAAGCGCGTGAGCGGCTGCCAGCGCCGCAGGCTGTAGTCGATGGCCCGTGCCGTGGCTGAACCCTCGGGTACCTTACTGCGGTGCTCGCTCAGCCAGGCGTGCAATTTGTCCACGATCGGGCGGCTGTGCTGCTGGCGCATTCGCAGCCGCTCGGTGCCATCGACATTGCTCGCCTGCCTCTCCACCTCGTAGAGCTGCCCGATCTGCACCAGCGCCTGCTCGGCGATCTGGCTCTTGTTGGCTGCGTGCAGCTCAAAGAACTTGCGCCGGGCGTGCGCCCAGCAAGCCGCTTCGGTGATGTGCTCGCCCATGAGCTGCTTGTAGCCCGCAAAGTCATCGACCAGCAGCGTGCCGCGCCAGCCGTTGAGAAATTCACCGGCGTGCTTGCCCGCGCGGCTTTCGCAGAAGTCGTAGACCACGGCCTTGAGGTCTTCGTGCCGCCCCGGGGTGTAGGCCCACAGGTAGGCGCGGTGCGTCTTGCCATCGCGCTCGCTGCCGCGCTTGAGCATCTGCACCGGGGTCTCATCGGCGTGCACGATGCTGTGTGCGAGCACCTCCTGACGCAGCGCATCGACCAGCGGCTGCAGTTGCACGCCGCAGCTGCCCACCCACTGCGCCAGGGTCGAGCGTGCCAGCGGCACCCCAGCACGGGCATAGATGCTCTCCTGGCGGTACAGGGGCAGGTGGTCCGCGTACTTGGCCACCAGCACCTGGGCCAGCAAGCCGGTGGTGGCCAGGCCCTTGTCGATGATGTGCGCCTCGACCGGCTGCTGCTTGAGCGTCTGGCAGCACGCGCACACCCATTTGCCGCGCACATGGCGGTGCACCATGAACACGCCGGGCGTGTAGTCGAGCTTCTCGGCCACGTCCTCGCCCATGCGGCGCATGGCCTGGCCGCAGCACTCAGTCACCTCGGGCTCGTGTGTGAATTCCTGGCGCAGCAGTTGTGCCGGCAATGGCAGGCGCTTGGGTTGCTGGCGTGGGCTGCGCTCTTCAGCCGAGCGCAGCTGCTCGATCTCCTCATCCACCGCCTGCAGGTCTTCTTCGAGCGCGTCTTCCAGCAGACTGCGCTGATCGGCGTTCAATGCCTCGGTCTTGGCGGCGAACTTCAGCCGCTTGAGGATGGCCATCTCGTAGCTGAGCTTGTCCAGCAGCGTCTGCTTGTGTTTGAGCTCGCTCATGAGGTGCTGCAGCATCTGGCGCATTTGCGCCTCGTCCATGCTCTGCAGATCCACCGGTTCGTTCATGGCCGTCATCATCCCTGATGGGTGGGCAGCCGCCTACTGGCATATCCACGAATTGAACGCCGCCCCAGGGGCGACCAACATCACAGCACCGTGATCACAGCGTCTTCTCCCAGGCGCTGCCAGGGCAAGCCCGTGACCAGGGCTTGCAGTTGTTCGACGCTGAGTGTGAGCCGAGGACCCAGGCGCTCATCGCCCCAGGCAAACTTGCCCTGGTTCAGGCGCCTTGCGGCCAGCCAGACGCCAAAGCCATCGTGCACCAGTACCTTCAGGCGGTTGGCCCGTGCGTTGGCAAAGAGATAAGCGTGGTGCGGGCGGGCCGCGCCAAAGACTTGCACCACTCTGGCCAGGGCCGTCTCGGGGCCGGCGCGCATGTCCAGCGGTTGCGTGGACATCCAGACCGCATCGACCCGGATCACCGCAACACCTCGCGCAAGAGCGCCCCGCACTGGCCCAGTGGGCACTGCAGGCTGACCACCAGTTCGCCGCGTTGCAGGCGCACATGGACTGGCGCAGACGGCAGCGGTAAAGGCGCGGATGGCGGTAATGCAGCCAGCGCCTGCTCCTCATGGGTGCTGTCCGCCATTGCCGTCAGCGGCAGCGAGATGAAGCCGAGCTCAGCATCCGAACAAACGCCCGGTTGAGCGCGCACAGGGCCCGCCTCCCGAATCCATCGGTGCACCATGTTCGCGTGCAGCCCGTGCGACAAGGCCACACCACCGACACTGGCACCGGGCTGCGCGCACGCAGCCACCAACTGTGCCTTGAACGCTTTGCTGTATTCACGCCGGCGCGGCCGGCCTTCGCTTGAAACCTGTTCCATCGTCTCCACGATCCTCCAATCGTGGGCACGATGCCCGCTTCTCACGGCGCGTTCAATATGGGGTCACCGGACGGATACGATTTCACGAGCATTTTTGCGATTGGAACGGTCGCCCGACAGTATGCACATGAACGCGGTATTACGTACCCCACAAGGTGGACAGCCGCCGCGCCAACGACAAGGCCTCGACCAACTCACTCACCTCCAGGACGAGAAGTTCAGATCGAGGCCAGTGGGTGTAGAGAGCGAGTTCCACCACGAGGGCGGGCAGCTCGCCCGGATTCACTGCAAAAACCCGCCCAGCACCTTCTGCAGTTGGGCGTAGTCCTTCATGTCGAGCCGGTGGATCACCGCTGGCGGCAGTTCGGCCAGATTGGCAATCAGCCGGATTTTGCGTTCGGCATCGGTGCCGGCGGCTTTCTGCGCGGTGAGATGGTCGCCCACCGTGGGGCGGCGTAGCGCAATCTCCTTGATTGGCAGGCCATCGTGTTCGATGGGGAAAGTGAGGGTGATGTGTTCAGTGGTGTTTACCGTGATTCCTTTGAAAGCGTGTGTAATGAATACGAGTGGGACAGGCGCCCTGGACATTAACGCCAATTTTGACTAAACTTCATGCCAAATGGCTTTACCCCATAGGAGAACATCATGACCACTGCCAGCGTGCATTCCTCGGTTGCTTCGGCGTTGAACCTTCTCGGTGGCGAGGCGGTGCTGCATGCCCGCCCCCGGGTAGTCATGGACTGGATTCCCCTGGTGCGTCGGGGGCTGCCATCAGCCTCAGTCGATGCCCTGGTGCGTCTCACGCGCATCACGCAGACCGAGCTGGCGCACGCACTGGCCATTCCGGAGCGCACACTGGCCAGGCGCAAGCGTGAGGGTGCGTTGTCGGCCGAGGAATCCGCCAAGTTCGTTCGCTTTGCCCGCGTGGTCGAGCGCGCCGAAACCGTCTTTGAAGACACCGACAGTGCGCTGAGTTGGCTGCAAAGCCCGAATGCATCGCTCGGTGGCGTGACCCCTCTGTCGCTGCTGGACACGGATATTGGTGCCGACAGCGTACTGGACACCTTGGGGCGGATCGAGCACGGGGTGTTTGCCTGATGCGCACCGTCTGGCGCATCACTACTGCGCGCTTTGCTCAGACAGCCTTCAGCGGTGAAGGCGCGAGGCTTTACGGCGGGCGCTGGAATCCAAAGGGCTGGGAGGTGGTCTATACCGCCGAATCCCAGTCTTTGGGCTTGCTTGAACTGATGGTGCAGGACGATCCCTTGCGGGCGCACTACGTGCTGATTCCCGCACAGCTGCCTGACGATCTGCCCGAGACACGCATCAACATCGAACAACTACCCGACGATTGGCGCACCATCGGTGCGAGAGATGTCCTTCAGTCCATGGGGCAAGCGTGGCTGCAAGGTGCCCAGACGGCGCTATTGAGCGTTCCCAGCGCCGTGGTGCCGGCGGAGCGCAACATTCTCATCAACCCACGCCATCCGGATTTCGCCCGCATTGTGTTGGGGGCCCCCCAGTCCTTGCATACTGATACTCGCCTGCTGCGCAATCTTGGCAAACCCATCTGACAGCAGGTCGCCGTGCCAGACAAACTGCCTGCAGTGGTTTCGCATGCAGTCTCCCTACCTTTCAGGTCTGTGCCTGCCACAGCGCCCGGCCAATGGCCGTCACCAGCCCCGTCACCAACGCATTGCCCATCAAAAACCCTCGCTTTGCGGGCGTGATGCCGGCAATGTCCGTGAAGCCCCGGGCAAACCCGTTGAGCACTTCCAGCTCCTCGGGCACCAGGCGCCGAAGCCGCCCATCCGCATGCCGCACCACGTGCGTCGTGCGCGACGCACCAGCGCCACCTTCGCTCGTGATGACGGTGCGTGCCGGCGCGTCCAACCGGTCCGGAAACGCCATCGCGCCCTCGCTGAAATGGTAAGCATGGCCATGCGCACTGACACGCGCAATCGACTTGGCTGCCTTGAGCCGCTGCCACTTGGGCAACGCGGCATCCGCCAAAAAACATGCCGGCGCCACCGCCTCGCCCGTCTCGCGCACGACATCGCCCAGTGTCAGGGCCTGTGCCAAGCCGGTGAACTCCGTGAAATCCGTCAGTTTCTGGGCCACCAGGGGTGCTGTGCACACCCAACCTGCCGCACACACCCCGCCCGAGGCAAAGCCGCTGCCGCGCTTGAGCGGCACATACGACATCGCCGCAAAATCTCCAACAGGCAAAGAAAACACCTGCAGCTTGCCCCCGTCTTTGACACTTGCGGGCAAAGCCTTGGACAGCACCCCCGCGCTGAGCAACCACGGCAAGCTGCCCTGCTGGGCCTCTCCCGCACATGCCGCCATCCGGGTATACAGCGGCGTGCTCTCATGCGCGGCCACCATGAACAACCTGCGGCGCTTTTGTGCAAACCCGTAGTCCGCTGCATTGACCACCCGCCACTCGACCGCATAGCCTTCTTGCTGCAGGGAGACCAGAATCCGGGCAAAGTCTTGCCCTGGACACGTGGCCGGCGAAGAGAGCAACCGGTCCACGTTCTCCAGCACCAGGTACTTCAGCGGTGCGCCCGCTGCGCGGCGCGCTTGCAGCATCCGGCTGACCGCCCACCACATCACCCCCTTGTCCCCTTGAAGCCCCTGCGAATGGCTCAGCGGCTTCGCCACGGAGTAGTCTTGGCATGGAAAGCCCCCGACCAACACATCCGGGCACAGTGCATCAAGGCTCGCCATCAGCGCCGGCTCCTGCAGCACTTCAAAGATGTCCTCGTTGACCAAGTCCTGCACTCCCCAGCGCGCGCGGTAGACCTCGGCCGCCCACTGTTTTTTGCTCGCGGGCTCATACTGATTGGCCCACACCACTTTAAAAGCGGCCTGCTGCGCTGGTGTGCGCACTTGCTCAAGCCCTTGGCGAAACCCGCCCACCCCCGCAAACAGCTCCATCACGCGCAGGGTTCCCTGGTTTTTTATACCCAACATCTGTCATCTCCGGTAAAAACCCGGCGACGACGGCGTTGAGCGGCATGCAACCCTTGCACGCACCAGACAACTCAGCGGCCATATCGGCCGGACTGAGAGGTCTAGGGGGTGGGGTTTAGCCTTTTTGCGGGGGGCGAAAAAAAACCGCAGGTCGTACAACCCGCGGTCTCAATCAGTGGCAATCCCTCAAAAATCAGCCTTGTGTTGGTATGTCCTCAGTCTTGGTGGTGTCCACCTTCTTTCTTGAGCAACCCCTCGAGACCATCGCTGTCCAGCGTGATCCCGGCCAGCAGGCCGGCAAACACGGACACCGATGCAGAGGTCTGCAGCAACTCAGGCGCCCCGAGCTGCAGGGGCACCTGCCAGCGGCAGCGAGGCAGTGGGCGGTGGCTGTTCACCAAAGCGGTGGTGTCTTTGTCAATACGCATGTCATGTCCTTTCTTTCAAAAATGGCCTGAGAACACCCTGTCCTCCTTGCGTATAGCGACTGGCGCACAGCACGCACGCGCAAAAAAACCCTGCTCCCGCAAAAACTTGGAATCTTTCTTGTTCGCGCGCACAGCGCGCTCGCTATACCCAGCAAAGCCCCGGCCCACAAGGCTTTGCCTTGTTGGTGCCGGTGCCCGCCGCCCGCCCGGCACTTCAAAACACAGCCAGAACGATTCAAGGAGACCCGCATGAGCCACACCCCTGGCCACGACCCCCTGGTGCACACGCACCTCTCGAGCTACCTGCAGCGCATTTGCGACCATGTGCGCCTGGGATACCGCCACTGGTGCAGCGGCACGATCCGCGTGGACAAAGCGGCGGCGCTGGTGCGCAAATTCGACCGCCTGTACGCCGTGGGTCGCTCGCGCCACCAGCGCGCATGGGCACGTCACAAGGGTGAGGCCGCTGCCGTGCTGCTGCTATATGCGCCCACGGTGCCAGGTACCGCCGACACCGCCGAAGCCGATGACGACGCCCTGCTGTGGACGCTGCTGCTCACCCCTGGCCAGAGCCTGGCCCAGCAGCTGGAAGTGCTGCACGACGCAGGCACGGCCACCGGGCGCGTGCAGGTGCGGGACTTTGAGCTCGTGCAGTTGCCCCGCGCAGGCCAGGCCCACAGCGCCTGGACCTGGCGCCTGAGCGAAGGGGCTTACCAAGGCTGGCGCGCCCATCTGATTGACACCGCCCGGCGCAGCCCCTGGCTGCTGCCAGGGCAGGTGCAGCGCCTTGCGCGCACCCCCGGTTTTGCTGGCTGCCGTGTGCAGGTCAAGAAACTGCAGCAACTGGCGCGCGCCGAACACCAGCGGCGCATGCCGGGCCAAGCCGTCCTGGCGCTGCCGCGCGTGCTGTACGTGCAGCGCCTGGCCAGCGGCCAGCTGCGACTGTCGCAGCTGCGCCGTCGCTATACAGCGCAGACCTCGTGTGCTGCCAACACAAGGGGTGACAGAACCTGCCACTGAACCGTGCGCGGGGGCTGCCACCCCCGCTGCATCGAGACTTCGAGGCTGGAAAGCCTCACGATTCCGTCGCCAATCGGGATCAGACTGCGATAGCCGCATGCGCGTAGTTGCGCTGGTGCGGCTGTAACGGGGCGCTGCAGGCTGCAATGCCTGCTTCGACCCCATTCGAGACACAGGACAGAACGAGTTTGGGCGACACGGACACGGCCGCCGGGAGCAAATGCCCGGATGTGCCTGTCGATGGGCGTGTGGGTAGCAGGCAGGTGTGTACGGGTGCAGCCAAGGCACTGCTTAAGGTGCTCGACAAAGCCCCGAGGCAGCCCTCGCAGCCCTGCATTGAAACTGGAGCGGCTTTCTGCTGTGGCAATGAAGGTGAGGGGGCCTTTTGTGAGCCCCTCGGAAGAATGATTTTGATAGCTGCCAGCGCTTGCTGCATAAGCGCTGGAGGCCTATTTGGCTTCAAGCCACGCGTTCTGGTCTGGGGGACAGCATTTGGCGGGCGGTGGCCATGCCGCGCAGGGCGCGTGCCTGGCGCCGGGCAGCCAGTTGAGCCAAACTGGCCGGCGTGCCCACCGCGTTGGCAAAGGAGCGAAAAAAGGTATCGGCGCAGGCAATGAACGCCTCGGTGTCCATGCCCAGGCGCTGCAGCAAGGGCGGCACATGGTGGGCAATGGTGCCACGCTTTGTGGGGTGAACCACGCGGCCCACGGTGTCCACCAAGTCCAGGTATTCCTGCAGCCCGAACGGTACTGCCTGGGCAAACCTGCCGGTAGGGTCGAACGGCATCAGCGGTGCCTCGGGCAGGCAGGCCAGGGCCTGCTCGGGCAGCAAGTGGGGCAGAGGCGCAGCGGCGCCAGGCGCGCTGCTGTGCTGCGCAGCCTGCAGAGGCGCCTGCGGCGCCTGCACCGGCACAAAGGGCTGGCCCCGCAGCTCGGCCAGGCGGGCGGCGATGGCCGTGTGGGCGCTGTCCTCCAGGCTCTCGGCCATGCCGGCGCGCACCGGGTTCAAGTCCACATAGGTCATGGCCGACAGCAGGGCCTGCTCGTCCAGCAGCGCCTGGCTCTTGAAGCGCCCCTCCCAAAAGCGGCCTTTCACGCCGTCTTCGGCATTGGCCTGGCGCGCAATCGACTCGTTGAGCACGCGCATGAACCACGACAGTTCAAACAGACGGGCGCGGTAGGTGTCCGCCAGTGCTTGCACCTGCTCGAGTTGCGCCTGGCCCATCAGGGCGCGCTGCGGCGGCTGCAGGAACTGCTGCACCAGCAAGGGGCCGGTGAAGAGCTGCGTCCAGCGGCGCAGCACCTCTTCATCGCTCCAGCCGCGGGCACGTGCTGCATCCACGCGCAGCACGACGTGGTAGTGGTTGCTCATGACGGCGTAGGCTGCCACGTCGATGGTGAAGACCGAGGCCAGCTCGCGGATGCGCGTTTCTATCCAGCCCCGGCGGTGGTCAAAGTTGCCGCCCGTGGCGGCATCATGTCCGCACAAAAATGCGCGGCGCACGCAGCGGTTGACGACGTGGTACCAGGGCGTGTCGGCCAGCGAAATCAGGCTAGAACGTGGGCGGGTCATGGCTTCAAGCCCACCTGAGGCGCCCGGGCGCCGCGCAGCAGCCCCTCGGTGCTCAAATCTTCGTCAATATCAGGCCAATGGATGCCATAGCCCCCACCAGCCAGCTCCCAATGGCTGCGTTGCTGGGGCGTGGCGTTGGCCAATCTGGGGTACCAGACCAACGGCACCGCAATCGTGCGCCCGTCCATCAAATCGACCACCAAACGCGCATCTTCTACGACCACATGCATTGCGCGCACGTCTGTTTCAGGTGCCAAAGAATGCATTCCATGCCTCCTTTAAAGAAGATTGGTGAATTTTCACCATCCGTTGAATCTTGCTTAAATCTTGTGCAGAGAAACCCATGCTGCGTGCAACCGCCGCATCATGTAACCACACTTTGGCGGTCGCTGCATCCTTGTCGATATGCACATGGGGCGGCTCGTTCGGCTCGTGGCTATAAAAATAGAACCGAAATCCATCCACTCTCAAAATTGTTGGCATATGTTGTTTGGCCAGCAGGGTTAGCGGGAGCGGGGCATGCGGCCTCAGTGTAGGCAGTGCTACGGATTGAGGCAACTAAAGTGGGTGTCCTTTGTATTGAAGGGGCTTACCAAGGCTGGCGCGCCCATCTGATTGACACCGCCCGGCGCAGCCCCTGGCTGCTGCCAGGGCAGGTGCAGCGCCTTGCGCGCACCCCCGGTTTTGCTGGCTGCCGTGTGCAGGTCAAGAAACTGCAGCAACTGGCGCGCGCCGAACACCAGCGGCGCATGCCGGGCCAAGCCGTCCTGGCGCTGCCGCGCGTGCTGTACGTGCAGCGCCTGGCCAGCGGCCAGCTGCGACTGTCGCAGCTGCGCCGTCGCTATACAGCGCAGACCTCGTGTGCTGCCAACACAAGGGGTGACAGAACCTGCCACTGAACCGTGCGCGGGGCTGCCACCCCCGCTGCATCGAGACTTCGAGGCTGGAAAGCCTCACGATTCCGTCGCCAATCGGGATCAGACTGCGATAGCCGCATGCGCGTAGTTGCGCTGGTGCGGCTGTAACGGGGCGCTGCAGGCTGCAATGCCTGCTTCGACCCCATTCGAGACACAGGACAGAACGAGTTTGGGCGACACGGACACGGCCGCCGGGAGCAAATGCCCGGATGTGCCTGTCGATGGGCGTGTGGGTAGCAGGCAGGTGTGTACGGGTGCAGCCAAGGCACTGCTTAAGGTGCTCGACAAAGCCCCCGAGGCAGCCCTCGCAGCCCTGCATTGAAACTGGAGCGGCTTTCTGCTGTGGCAATGAAGGTGAGGGGGCCTTTTGTGAGCCCCTCGGAAGAATGATTTTGATAGCTGCCAGCGCTTGCTGCATAAGCGCTGGAGGCCTATTTGGCTTCAAGCCACGCGTTCTGGTCTGGGGGACAGCATTTGGCGGGCGGTGGCCATGCCGCGCAGGGCGCGTGCCTGGCGCCGGGCAGCCAGTTGAGCCAAACTGGCCGGCGTGCCCACCGCGTTGGCAAAGGAGCGAAAAAAGGTATCGGCGCAGGCAATGAACGCCTCGGTGTCCATGCCCAGGCGCTGCAGCAAGGGCGGCACATGGTGGGCAATGGTGCCACGCTTTGTGGGGTGAACCACGCGGCCCACGGTGTCCACCAAGTCCAGGTATTCCTGCAGCCCGAACGGTACTGCCTGGGCAAACCTGCCGGTAGGGTCGAACGGCATCAGCGGTGCCTCGGGCAGGCAGGCCAGGGCCTGCTCGGGCAGCAAGTGGGGCAGAGGCGCAGCGGCGCCAGGCGCGCTGCTGTGCTGCGCAGCCTGCAGAGGCGCCTGCGGCGCCTGCACCGGCACAAAGGGCTGGCCCCGCAGCTCGGCCAGGCGGGCGGCGATGGCCGTGTGGGCGCTGTCCTCCAGGCTCTCGGCCATGCCGGCGCGCACCGGGTTCAAGTCCACATAGGTCATGGCCGACAGCAGGGCCTGCTCGTCCAGCAGCGCCTGGCTCTTGAAGCGCCCCTCCCAAAAGCGGCCTTTCACGCCGTCTTCGGCATTGGCCTGGCGCGCAATCGACTCGTTGAGCACGCGCATGAACCACGACAGTTCAAACAGACGGGCGCGGTAGGTGTCCGCCAGTGCTTGCACCTGCTCGAGTTGCGCCTGGCCCATCAGGGCGCGCTGCGGCGGCTGCAGGAACTGCTGCACCAGCAAGGGGCCGGTGAAGAGCTGCGTCCAGCGGCGCAGCACCTCTTCATCGCTCCAGCCGCGGGCACGTGCTGCATCCACGCGCAGCACGACGTGGTAGTGGTTGCTCATGACGGCGTAGGCTGCCACGTCGATGGCAAAGACCGAGGCCAATTCACGGATGCGCGTTTCCACCCAGCCACGGCGGTGTTCAAAGTCCTGACCGGAGTGCGCGTCGTGCCCGCACAGGAAGGCGCGGCGCACGCAGCGGTTGACAACGTGGTACCAGGGCGTATCGGCCAGGGAAACGAGGGCGCAGCGGGGCGGGTCATGGGGTGAGTGTAGGGCGTGCTGATTATTTAGGCAACTAAAGTGGGTGTCCTTTTATTCAGGGCGTATCGGCCAGGGAAACGAGGGCGCAGCGGGGGCGGGTCATGGGGTGAGTGTAGGGCGTGCTGATTATTTAGGCAACTAAAGTGGGTGTCCTTTTATTCACAATTCACACTTTGAGCTTGCGCCGGATGAAATCGACGATGACCGCGCGGTTCTCATCGCTGATCCAGCTCCAGATGCCGTGCAGGCCGATGTAGTCAAAGTCTGGCAGGTCAGCGCGGTCGGCAAACTCGGCGAAGGCTTGGTCGTAGAGTTTGGCCTGGTTGCCGGAGACGGATGCCAGTTCCTTGGCAAAACCTGCCTGGGCGGGGTTGAAGTCGGTGCCGCTCCATTGGGTGATGCTGGCCGCCGCATGCAGGTTGGTGCTGACGCCCTGGCCAAAGCCCAGTTCACAGGCGGTGCCGAACTCGGGGCAGACCAGGCCGTTGTTCAGGAAAGCGAGTTTGACCCGCAGAGGGTTGAGTTCGGTGTAGTAGCCAAAGGTGTAGCCAATGTCGGCTACGTAGCCGGCGGTCCAGTCTGTCATTGCTTGTCCTTTTATCTGGGGGTCTTTTGTGAGCACACCATTTCTCTGACGCACTCAGAAAAAACCCCACCCCTCTTGCGAAGGATGGGGTCATGAGGCTTTCACCTCAAGCACCTACCTGCGGCAGGTGCTTGTCTCTGAGAGATTAGGCGAAGACAAAGTTAGCAGCGCCGAAGTCGGCAGCGGTCACGCCAGTCAGCGTCACAACAAAGTCCACCGTGCCGTTGCCATCGAAGTCAACTTGCAGATCGTTGGTATTAACAGCATCGGTGAAGCCGATTTGGGTTTTGCCAGCGGTTGCCGAGAAAGCCGTCGTGCCGGTGAACACAGCCGAGCCGGTTTGCAGCGAAGCTGCGAACTGGACCAAGTCGGCATTCACGTTGAAACCACCAACGGAGTCCTTAGCTGCTGCGTTCGATTGCTCGGCAACAGTGAAAACCAGCTTGTCAGCACCCGTACCCAGAGTGATCTGGTCAGCGCCTTTGCTGCCGAAGATGGTGTCGCCCTTGTTCGAAGCGGCGTAGGTGTCCACAGCTTCGCCGCCCTTGAAGGTCACAGCAGCGGTGCTGTTCGCAGCAGAGATCGACACGGCACCCTTAGCGGCCGAAGCGTCGATGCTCGACAGAGCAGCAGCGCTCACCGTAGCCACCGAAACGTCGCCCACACCGGTGATGGTGATGGTCTTCAGCTGCGCACTCGTCAGAGTGTCGAGCTTGAATGCACCAGCGCCAGTTTCCGAAGAAGAAGCGATGTTCACAGCTTCCACGCCATTGGCCAGAACCGTCACTTTGGAGGTCGCCAAGTCAGCGCCATCCTTGTCGGTCGTCAGGTTCAGCACGTCGGCCGTACCGGCGATAGCACCCTTCACGTCCACGGTCACGGTAGCGGCAGCCGTGGAGGCGCCGTCCAACTGAACGGTGCCATTGTTGGCCAGATTAGACAGCGTCAGATTGGCACCAATCTTTCCAACGACCTCAAAGCTGTTCACGCCAAAGTAGTCAGCGTTCAGCGTTGCTGCTGCGGCGATATCACCGGTCACTGCCAGTACTTCCACATTGGTCACTGCGGCAGCCTTGGTGAAAGCGGTAGCGTCGGTCAGAGCGATAGCCAGCGTATCCTTACCAGCGCCGCCGTCCACCACATCTTTGGCGTCGAAATTGGCGATTTCAAAACGGTCATTGCCAGCGCCACCCTTGACCGTCAGGTCGTTGGCAGCACCGGTGTACTTCAGCGTCACACCAGCGGAATTGGCCGAAGCATCCACCGTCTTGATGGCAGCGATGGCTTCGGACACGGTCACGGCCTTGTCGCCGGAGATGGTCAGCGAGGTAAGCTTGGTACCGTTGTTCGTCAGAGTCACGTCGCTAGCAGCCGAACCGGTTGCAGCCAGGGTGAAGCCAGTGGCGGTTGCCGACTTGACGTCCAGGGTAGCCTTCGTGACGTTGGCCACGGTTGCCTTCTGAGCACCGTCCAGCGTCACAGTGGTCGTTGCTGCCGAATTGGACAGCTTGACTTCTTGAGCAGCGGTGGTCTTGATAGTGGCAGTAGCGCCGAGAGCGGCACCGTCCAACTCAACCGACGTCACGCCTGCCAGCGTGGAGATATCCACAGTGGCTGCTGCCGTCACGGTACCGCCCTTGATATAGACGTTTTCCACGTTCTTCAGGGTCGGCAAAACGGTCTCTTCCACCTTCGTAGCGGTACCGATGTACAGCTTGAAGGTGTCGGTACCTGCACCGCCGTCGATTTGGTCGCCAGCGCCAGCATTGCCGGTTTGGGTGTTGTCGCCAATGATGGTGTCGTTGCCAGCAGTACCAACGATGTTGTCCACACCTGCAGTGAGCATAATAGCCCGGTACTCACCAATCCCTTTATAAGTCAAAGACTTACGCGCGTTTTGAAGCTCCCAAAACGCCCACTTCCGACCACTTTCCTACCGCAAAAGGCATATTTTCAGTCTGATAGGATATTTCCTTTGTCTTTTCAAAGGCTTAGCCGCATCACCTATCTATATAGACGCAATTTGCAGCCAATCCGACGTACCAACTACCTACCAACCGAAGCCATCTAGTGCAAAGGCCACCCAATGTGTCTCATCAGGTGGCCTTTGTGCCTTTTGGGTGGCTCGGGATGCTGTGCTCATTGTGGCCCATCAGGCGGGTTTTGTGCCTTGAGAATGACGCCAATCGCCCCGTCATCACGCGTGACGAATTCGATGCCAGCCAGGCTCAGTGCCTTGACCACCTTGTTGAGTGTTGAGCTGCGGCTGTCGGCCAGCGCCCCTTCCATGCGCAGCAGCGCCGACATCGAGATGCCCGAGGCCTGGAGCAGGTCCTCCCGGCTCCAGCCCAGCATCGCGCGCGCGGCGCGGATCTGTCTTCCGTCGATCATGGTCGACTCCTTCCTTTTTTTTTCGGTCTTGGTAGGTGAATATTTCTGTTTGATTAGACGCTTTTTATGTCCTTTCCGGCGCATTGTATCGTAGTATGACCCTCAATAGATAGAGGAGCACGACGATGCCAGCACAAGCGTTGACGACCGAATTCCTGGCCACGCTGCCAGGTCGCGAGCCTGCCTCCGGGGCCGTGAGTTACTTCGATACGGAGATCAAGGGCTTCTTGCTGGAGCACCGGGCCAGTGGCGGAGCAACCTTCTACTTCCGCTACCGCGATGCGGCCGGCAAGGTGCGACTGAACCGGATTGGCCGGGCCGATGAGATTTCGGTGTCGGACGCCCGGGCCAAGGCGCACAAGATGAAGCAGATGGTGACCGAGGGTGGTGACCCCAAGGTGGAGAGCCATCGCTTCAAGGATGTGCCGACCTTCGGGGATTTCGTGGCCGAGCGGTATCTGCCCTACGCCAAAACGAGGAAGCGCAGCTGGGAAACGGATGAGACGATGTTGCGCAATCACCTGCTGCCGGTGTTTGCCGATTTCCGGATGAACCGGATCACCCGCTCCGATGTGGTGGCGTTCCACCACGCGGTGTTCGAGAAGGGTTACGCGGCCGGCACCTGCAACCGGATGATCGTGCTGATGAAGTTCATCTACAACTGCGCGATCCGCTGGGACATCTTGCCGCCCAAGGGCAATCCTTGCGATGGCGTGGAGCCCTTTGAGGATCACGGGGCGCGGGAGCGTTACCTGACGACCGAGGAGGTGCAACGACTGTTTGATGAGCTGGACACCAACCGCAATGTGCAGGTGGGCCAGGTGATCCGGCTGCTGCTCTACACCGGTGCTCGCAAGCGAGAGGTCCTGGACGCCCGGTGGGACGAGATCGACTTCAGCCGCCGGATACTGACGGTGCCGGCGGCACGGTCGAAGTCGAAGAAGCCGCGCCACATTCCCCTGTCGGACGCGGCCATCGAGTTGCTGCAGTCGCTGCCCCGGCAGGAGGACATCCCCTGGGTGTTCTTCAACCCCAGGACCAAGAAGCCACCGGTGTCGATCTTCTACGCCTGGGACTCGATCAGGAAGAAGGTGGGCTTGGGCGAGGTGCGGCTGCACGACCTGCGCCACAGCTACGCGAGTTTCCTGGTCAATGCCGGGCGGTCGCTGTACGAGGTGCAGAAACTGCTGGGTCACCACGATCCGAAGGTGACGATGCGCTACGCGCACCTGTCGCCGCAGGCGATGCTCGAGGCGGTCAACGTGGTGGGGAATGTGGTGGGGCGGAGGCCGGTGGTGACGGCGGCGAATCAGGCTGCGGTAGCCACGGTGTAATCAGCGCAACGCCTCGAGCATCTTTTCTGCATCAGGCCAGGGCAAGCGACGCTTGCCCTCTTTCATTTTGTGCAAGGCCTTGAGCGCATCGTCCACAGTCAGCAGCTGGTTTTCGACCATGGCGCACAGCAGACCGATGGTGCCCATGACCGTGACCGACTCCTTGATGGCCACGATGCGCAAGTTGGCATCACCTGTCAGTAGCGTGCAGGATTCTTGTTTCGCCAGTGCCAGCGCCAGGTAATCGTTGTGACTGGGCTTGGCGCCGTTCTTGGCAGGCAGCGTCGGGTTGTACTGACCGGGCAGCAGGGCGGCGTATTTCACGAAGTCACCGCTGACCTCCATGATCTGCAAACCCATCTGCTCAAGCCCCGGACTGCCCTCTTCGATCTCTTCGTAGTACAGCAGATCAGGAATGCCGAACTGCATCGGAAGCCGGAACAGCGTTTCCATCAACGCCCCGGCCTCCATGTCAATCAAGATGTTGGCATCACTGATAAGCAACCGCATCCGACGACTCCAGCTGGCGTTCTTTGTGGAAGCGCATCATCGGGATGCCCAAGAGTTCTGCGGCCTTGCCTTCAGAGATGTATTGCTCGGCCAAGGCGCGGTAGACCAACTGATCGAAAAGTCGTGGATGCTCCTTCGGCAACGGATCACCGGGCTCGTTCTTGCGCCAGCCCTTGGTAGAAAATCGTTTGACCATCGACAGGTGGAACGCGTCGGTAATCACGCCACACTGCTTGGCCCGCTGCAGCCATCCGGCCATCGACAGCCCGAACTCGTGCTTGAGCACATACAGCTCTTGCCATTCCAGCGCGTGACGCTGTTGCCCCAGCAGGTGAATCACCGCCACACGCGGGGCCAAGAAAGCACCAGCGAATCGGTTACACGCCTTCTCCTCGTCAAGGCCGTCAGCGAGCCGCCCCTCGAGCATCAGATGCCCCAACTCGTGGGCCAGGGTGAAGCGCTGCCTGTCTCCGGGCCAGAGCTTGGACACGGCCACCACGGGATACTCGCGACCATCGTCGGTACGCGCCTTCGCGGTCAATCCCGAGAACTTGGGGTTTTCTTCGTCGACCACGATGACCAGCAACCCAACCGCTTCGAGGGTGTCGGTGAGATCAGCGATGGGGTTCATGCCCAGTTGCCAGGCATTGCGCACTCGATCCGAGAAGGCCTCGATCTCATCGAGCGACTCGATGCGTTCAGGCAGGCCTTCGGGCGGTGCGAACGCCAGCAGGGGCGATTCCGGAAAGGCACCGAGCAACTCGACACGCTTTTCCACCAACTCCACCACCTTGAGCTTGAGCGCATCCTGTGCCGTCTTGCCAAAGGAGGAGAGTTTGCGGAACTCCGGCTGGAGCAGCTCTACCGTGTGCGTGCGGAAAAAATACTCGGTGCGAATGCCGCAGGCACGCGCCAGCTTGAGCAGCTGCGACGAGGATGGCGTCAGCAGACCCTTCTCGTATTTCTGGATGGCGGTGTGCGACACACCGATTTTTTCGCCCAAAGCACCCAACGTCAAACCTGCCGCCAGTCGTGCTTGACGAATGCGATCTGCAATCATGACGTCTCCTTGGGCTTGGTTTAAAAAGTAAACGATTTTACCAAGTTTTTAAACCTCGGTGAAGGAGAAACGCCAAACGAAAAAATCCCCCGACCCCACCACCCGTAAAGGCAGTGAGATCGGGGGATCGTCGTTTCAGGTGGTCGTGCGCTACCGTGCCGGTCCACGCCACTTGTCAAAGCTGCGCGCACCCGTATAGCCCAGGTAGCCCGCACCAAACAGCCACCACAGGCTCTCGGGCACCGCACCCAGCAGTTTGTTCAGGTTCTCCGCTGCCTGGAAGACGTGCGTCGGCCACCAGATGCCGATGATGGCGCCCATCACGCACAGCAGAATCACGCCGTAGATCACGTACAAAAACGTCGGCCGTGCCCGGCTGGTCCAGGGGTCCTGCGAGTTGGCTTCAGCCAGAATTGCCGACAGGCTGGTCTGCATCTCCTGCAGTGCCAGCTGCCCTTCGGCCTGCAGCAGCGCGAGCTTGGCTTTTTCCCGCTCGGTGGGGTCCGGTACCAGGCGGTCGATCAGCCGACTGCCAGCTTCCAGCAGGCCCGGGGCCAAGGTGGTGAGGATCGGGGTCATGCCGTGCCCTCCACGAACTCTGCCATCCGGTTCATCCAGCCAGCGGCGAACGCCGACTGCTTGGGGTCGTTCGTGATCAGCCGCCCGAGGTGACGCAGGCGCTGGCCCAGCACCTTGCCGTAGAGCACACCTTGGTCGGCGGCAGCCAGTGCGGCGCGGGTCTGGGGACCGATCACGCCATCGGCCATGACACCGAGCGCCGACTGCAACCACTGCACTGCGCGCTTCGGCCCGGAATGCACGCCGGCATCGACCAGCAGATGCAGCAGCGCTGGATGCGTGACGGCTTCGAACCCCGGAGCAGTGATGTACTTTTGGCGGTAGATGGCACGGGCTTCGGCCTCAGTCAGCGCCTGCACTTCAGTGGCCATTGCCGGACGACCGAGCTGGCGCCAGCTGCCCAGCGTCTGCGCCGTGATGCCGAAGTTCGTCGGCCCGCCCCGGTCGGCCGGGTGATTCACGTAGCCGCCTTCGCGGCGCAGGATGTCATCCAGAATCTGTTCGATGGCGTTCATGGCCGCTCCTTGCTGGTGGGATTGCCGAGGCGCGTCTGCGCCCAGCGCTCAAACTGGTACAGCGCCCGGCTGCCCATGTGGCCCGAGACGCCCACCAGTGCTGCCGTGACGAGGGGATCGAGCTGCGCGGCCTCGCACAGCCAGAAGGTGATGAGGCCTGCGAAGGCCGAGGTGGCGATCTCACCGATGAGCTCAACCACATTGAAGACGCGGGTCTCGCCAGATTTGACCTTGCGGTAGAAACTTACCAGGCCACCCCAGGCGGCCAGACCCGTCACCCACAGGTAGGTGATCAAGCCGTAGGTCGAAGGATCTTTTTCGGGCATACGGGCTCCTTATTCGTTCTGTTGTTCAATTGCTGTGATGGGAACGGGGGCGGCGGTGAAGCGCTCGCACTCGACCTGCGTCGTGTAGCCCTGGTTGCCCAGGCGGTGCTCGACGCGCTTGATGCGCCAGTCCGTGGGGATACCCGGGCGCAGATTGATGGACAGCCTGCCTTCAGCCGCCAGCCTTGGATCGCCCGGCAGGCTGAACGACAGCTCGCCTTGTCCCCGCTCGCCGGTGTTCTTGCGCGTCGCCGCTGCCGCCTTCGCTTCCGCTTCGGTGGCATGGACGTAGCGGATTTCCTCGAATGGTGGCGATCCGGTGGTCACCTCCCGGCGCTCGCCTTTCTCGAAATCCCACCAGTACGCCTTGGTGCCGCCGGTGCTGACCTGCGGCGGCGACTGACCGTTTTCTCCCTGGGCGCTGCCGGTGCCCGCCGGCTTGCGGGCACTGTGCTGGTAGCGCCACTGGGCGAGCTGCTCAGGTTCGAGCCGCAACGTCGGCAGCACCTGACCGGTGACAGTCTTGGCCGCGCCCTGGCGGGCGAGCACCAGAAATCCCGCCACGGGTTTGGCCACTGCATCGTGTTTGGCGGCCAGACGGGTGAGCAACGCCATGTCCGACTCGGCGGTCTGGTCCAGATGCGGGACGGCGATGGCGCCCAGTTCGGGATCGATCTTGGCCTGGTAGCGGTGTTCAGCCGCGATGACGCTGACCAAGCCCCCGAGCGTGGTCTCCTCCCAAGAACGCGTCTTCGGGCTGCGAAACGGTCCGACCATGTCGGCCGCTTTGGCCGACACCGACAGCGTCGCTGGAGGCGAGCGGATCTCGATCTCATCGACGATGAATTGGCCCATCGCCACCCAGGATCGGCCGGCATAAGACAGCGAGACTTCGAGCACCGTGCCGATCTTGGGCAGTTGGGCGATGGCGCCATCCGCACGCCGTCGGTCGTCCAGCGTCAGACGAAGGGCATCGGAAGATAGACCGGCTTCGTCGGTCACGACCAGCTCCAGCAGCCGGTCGGCCACGGCGCGGGTGATATCGGTACGGTCGGCAAGGATCAGGAAGGTGGGTTGCATCGCGTCTACTCCTTACGACCAGATCCGAACCAGCGGCAGCACCGGCTGGTCATGAAGTGCGGGTAGAAATACCGGCGTGCCCGCAGGCAAACGCAGCATCTGCCCCACTGGCAGCCGTGCCAATTGGCGGTTGGCCTCGATCACCAGCGGCAGCACATCGAGGCGGCCGTAGTGTCGCCAGACCAGGGCATCGAGCATCTCGCCCTCGCGGGCGGTGAGCACTTGGGCGTCGAACGGTTTGCGGCTCATGGCAAGGCCTCCTGCAACCAGACCAAGGCGGTGCGGGTTTTTTCCAGCAAGGCGATGAGCTCGCCGGCAATCTCGCTGTGGCGCTGGCTGTAGAGCACCGGGTCGCTGCGCGCCTGGATCTGGGCAGCGGTGGTCCACAGCGCATTGATCGCGGCGAGCAAGGCGGTGATCTGCGCGTCCAGTGCAGCAGATGAACTCAGCGGGGCATTGGCCGCCGTGATCACCTGCTGCACCAGCGGGTCGACCGCGTGGATAGTCAGCCCGGCCGACCTCAGCTGGCTGTGCAGGCCATTGAGACTGGAACCAAAGCTCGAGAGCAGTTCCTTCAAGGCGGTGTGGATCGAGGCCACGGAAGTGAGTTCAGTGGCATTGCCCAGGTCATTGAGCAGACCGGGCAAGGACCCGAGCAGGTCATCGACGGCGCCGAGGGGGTCGGTGAGCACCGAATCGATGACCGAAAGCACGGCGAACGGACTCCAGCCACCCGAGTAGTCTGTGACGGTCTCGTCCTCACCGTAGGCCTTGAGCTTCATGTCGAACCCCACCCGGCGCGGCTGGCCGTCGTCCATCAGCACGCTACGGGTGTCACCGACTTCAACGATCACCCACGACCCCCACACCCGCCCAAGGCCATCGACCAGTTGCAGGGGTTCGCCCCGGTCGGCCAGTTCGCGCATTTCTTCGACTTGTGCCAAGCCGGCATCGAACCCCGGAAACAGCACGCCCTGCAGCCGGATCTCGGCAGGCTCGCGGCCCGTGAACTGCAGCGCGGGTTCGCGTCCGATACGGGCCTGCTCGGGCCAGCGCCAGGACTGGCTCATGGCCAGGCTCTGGTAGGTCGCTTGCCCCATCTCGAAACGAAACGGCCCCAGGGCCAACATCACGCGTTCGGCCATGGCGAACCTCCGCAACAGGAAATGGAACTCAGGGCAGAAGAAGATCAGTCGTGCAATGCCGCGCTGGAGCCGCGCAGAGCGTCCCGGATCAGGCTGCGTAACCGGCCTTCGAGCAGATCGGCCAGGGCCTGCGGGTCGCTGCCTGCAGGTGCATGGATAGTGATCTGCGGGGCGAAGTGGATCGTGGGGGCGCCTGGAGCCACTGGTGCCCCGGGCATGGACGGTGCCACACGAGTTGGATCGTTCACCGGGACTGGCTGGGCACGCTCCGGAGCCACCACATCGCCAGGCTCATCTTTGACCGATGGCAGTTGCGGTGTAGGCGCGCCCTCCCTCACCGGTCGCAGCGCCGGTACGGGTACATCGCTCCGAGCAGGCAGCGCCAAGCCCAGCGACGGACGCTGCGGCGAGGGCAGCCGCAGACCCGGTTGCTCGACCGGTACAGCGGGCTCAGGTTCTGGCGCGGCCGAGACAAACGAAGGCGCCACCCTCGGCATGACCAGCGCTGGCATGACAGCCGCACCAAGCGACGGCGACTGCATCGCCGGCATACCCGGTTCCGGTGGCACCACTTCCGGGCTGGCCAGCGACAACGGCACGGCCTGCAGCGACTGCGCCAGTTGCCCGACCTCATTCACCACCGCTGGCCCGGCCGCCGCCACCCCTTGCGCCAAGCCGAGCGACAGCGCACTGCCCAGCGTGGCAAACACCCGCGACGGACTGTGGATGCCCAGCATCGCCTTGAAACGGTCGCGCACCCCGGCGGCGACCTCACCCACGGCGGCCACGGCTTGCTGCGCAGCATTGCGCACGCCTTGGGCAAGACCTTGCAGCATCGCACTGCCCAGCGCCATGAACTGGCCTGGCAGATCACGCAACGCTGTCAGCATCGAACCGATCACCGACTGCAGTGCCTGCAGTGGATTGGGCGAGCTCAGCGCAGCCGTCAGTTGCTGCCAGGCCGACTGCGCCCCGCTGACCACGCTGGCCCACAGGCTGCCGAAGAACCCCGAGAGCGGTTGCCAGGCGGCTTGCAGCGCAGTCAGCGGCGAGAACGACAGCAGCCACCGAAAGCCTTCCATCACCCAGCCCACCAAGGTGCCCACGGCCCGAATCGGGAACGTCAGCGCCATCAAAGCGGTGCTCAATACGCTGCCGATCACCATCCCGAGGGACTGGCCCGATGCCGAGAGGCTGTCGAATTCATCCTTGGAAAGCGTCACCGGCGCGAGCAACTCGCTCACCCAGCCGACCAGGCCGCTGACTGCATCGGCGACAACCCCGAAGACCGACGCCACCGCCTGGCCGATGGGTGCCAGTGGCGCCAGCGCCGTGGTCAAACTGGTGATGGCCGGCTGCAGCGCCGAGCCGATGCCTTGAAACACTCCGCCGACATAGGCAGCAATGGGGTCCCAGTATTTGCGGATCACCAAGGCAAGGCCTGCGACGGCGACCCCGATGCCAGCGACGATCCAGGTGATCGGGTTGGTCAAGAGCGCAGTCGTGGTGGCACCAATGGCCGGCAGCATCGACCAGAAGGCCTGCGCTGCCGACTTGATCGGCGCGATCAGCCCGAGGGCTCCGGTCTGCATCCGACTCCAGGCCAGCGACAGAATGCCCGCACTGGTGCCCGTCGCTGCCGCCTGCACTTGCAGCAACGCCAGACCGGCCCGCGCCGATTGAAACGCCACCTGCGCACCGAGGATCGGCCCCTTCACGAAGGTCCAGGCATAGCCCAATGCGATGGTGGCCACCTTCAAGCCCAGCACGGCACCGACGGTGCCCACCACCACTTGCGTGACGATAGGAAACCGTTCGGCGAGATGGGCCAGGCTATCGATAGGCCCCATCAACGCGCCCACCAAGTTGTTCAAGGCCGGCAGCAGCGCATTGCCCACCGTGATGCCCAGCCGGCTCATCTGGTTCTTGAGGAGCTGCAGATTGTTCGCGGTGGTGGCCGAGCGCGCCTCGTACTCCTTCTGCATTGACCCAGCGTAGGCCGTTTGATCGGCGACCAGACCCACCGCCTTCTCGTAGGTCTCCATCGAGCCCACCAGCTTGGCGATATCGTCGGCGTACTCCATGCCGAAGAGATCCGACAGCGTGCCCATCAGGTCCGGGGCCTTCTTCACCTGCTGCAGAAAGGTGGTCAGCGCTCCTTGGGCGTCACGCTGGATCATCTGCTTCATGACCTCGGCCGACAGCCCGATGTCCTGCAAGCCCTGCTGGAACTTCTCGTTCTGCTTGTCGGCGGTGGCCAACTTCATCAGCAAGGCATTGATGCCGGTAGCCGCCACCTCCGGGGGCGTCTTGAGTGCCAGGAAGGTCGCGCCCAGGGCATTGAGCTGCGCCCCGGACAGGCCGAAGAGCTTGGCGGTCGAGCCTGCACGGTTGGCGATGTTGAGCAGGTCGGATGCCTTGGCATCCATGTTGTTGGACAGATGGTTGATGGCGTCGCCGAGTTTGACCACCTCGTCCTGAGTGAGGCCGAAGATCGAGCGCAGGCCTGTCATGGCCGCACCCGCCTGCTCACCGGTTAGGTCAAATGCCACCCCCATCTTGGCGGCGTCCTCGGCAAAGCGCAGCAACTCTTCGCGGGCGATGCCGGCTTGCCCTGCAGCCGCGACGATGGCGCCGATGCCGTCAGCGGCCATCGGAATGCGCGTCGACAGCAAGAGCACATCCTTGCTCATCTGCCCGAACTGATCCGGCGTGTCGAAGTTCACCACCTTCTTGACGTCGGCCATCACCGACTCGAACTGGACCGCCGGTTGCACCAGGCCATAGAGCGCACCGCCCAGGGCCACCGCGTCCATCAACTGGGCGCGGTAGGCACTGCGGTTCTCGAGATTCCTGGCCTGCGCCTGCTGCGCCCGGCTCAAGGCTTCGGTGCGAGATCGAAGCGTCTCCAGCTGGCTGCCGAGCCGCGCAGACTCGCTGCCCATGGCGCGGGTGTTGACGCCCGCGCGCTGCAGCGACCCTGAGAGTTCATCGACGGCTGCCCGCTGGCGACGGTAGGCTTCCTCGGCTCGGGTCGCTGCGGCACGGGCGCGCTCCAACTCTCTGGCCTGCTTGGCCGTGGCACCGCCATCCTGGCCGGCAATGTTCGCTTCCAGTCCGGAAACTTTCTGCTGCGCCGCGCGCATGGCCAGTGCCGCATCCTTGGCCTGGCTGCGCAGGCTCTCCAGCTGCTTGATGCCCGACTGCTTGTTGCCCAGTTCGGCCATCGTGGAGCCCAACTGGTTCAGCTGAGCCTGGGCACCGCGCACGGCCGAGCCGAGCGAGGCCGCCAGCGTGGCACCGATGCTGATTTGAACGGGATGCGCGGTGGCCATGGGCAAACCTCAGGAAGATGGCGTTGCAGACAGCCGCCGCGCCAATGACAAGGCCTCGACCAACTCACTCACCTCCAGGGCAAG
This sequence comes from Diaphorobacter sp. JS3050, assembly GCF_013154915.1. NCBI lineage: Bacteria > Pseudomonadati > Pseudomonadota > Betaproteobacteria > Burkholderiales > Comamonadaceae > Diaphorobacter > Diaphorobacter sp. JS3050. The sequence goes on along the minus strand of NZ_CP053553.1, from coordinate 796,155 downwards.
CAACTCGGATCGAGGCCAATGGGTGTAGAGGGCAAGCTCCACCACGAGGGCGGGCAGCTCACCCGGATTCACTGCAAAAAACCGCCCAGCACCTTCTGCAACTGGGCGTAGTCCTTCATATCCAGCTGGTGGATCGCCGCTGGCGGCAACTCGGCCAGGTTGGCGATCAGCCGGATCTCGCGCTCAGCGTCGGTGCCGGCCGCCTTCTGCGCGGCCAGGTGGTCGCCCACCGTGGGACGGCGCAAAGCGATCTCCTTGATCGGCAGACCGTCGTGTTCGATGGGGAAGTTCAGGGTGATGCGTTCGGGGGTGTTCATGGTGGGCTCCTTATCGTTCATTCATCACAGCCCAATCGCCGCACGAATGGCTTCCATCTGATCGGTGCCACCCACCTTCCTGACCAGGTTGATGGCATCGATCTCGATCAGCTCTTCGTCATCGATGGTCAGCCTGTAATAGCTGGCTGCCACCGAGACCTTGAGGGTGCTTTTGTCGCCAGGCTTCCAGGTGCCGGCATCGAGCTCTTTCCAGCCACCGCGCAGGTTGACGATGACGGGCTTAGCTTCCGCCCCCTGTGCCTGGATGGCACCCCGGATGGTGATTTGCGTCGCGGCGTTGTCGAGCAGTCCGAAGAGCTTGAAGACTTCCGGGTCGTGGTCGGCAATGGTCAGCTCGGCTTCGAGCTTCTCCATACCGAGGTCGATCTCGACCGGCAGATCCATACCCCCGGCGCGGTGCTCCTCGGTTTTGAGGGTGAGTTTGGGCAGTTGGATCTCGTCGATGCGTCCGGCGTAGCCGCGACCGTCGACAAAGAGGTTCATGTTCTTGAGAACCCGTGGCAGTTCGATGGCCATTACAGAATCTCCTCGAGATAGTCATCGACCAGGTGCGAGCGGAAAATAATGTGCTCAGCCGGGTACGGCGGGGTGAAGTCGAAGTTGAAGTAGATCTTCCCGTCCTGGATGGACTGGGGCGAATTGAGGTCCGGGTCGGCCCAGCACTTGCCACCGAGAATCGCGCCCTGGGATTTGAGTTGGCGCAGGTAGGCGTTGACGCCTTCGGTGACTTCCTCGACGTAGGTCTTGGTGATGTTGCGATCCACGGCCCAGAGGTGTGCTCTGAGCAGCGACTCGTTGATCATGTCGGCGGTGCGCCGCACACTGAGGAAGGCCCACTTGGGGTCCGAAGAACAGGTGCGGTTGCCCCACAAGCGGTAGCCATCCTCCTGAATGATCGTGGCCACCTCGTTCTCGTTGAGCAGGTTGGCCCGGGCATTCGGGTCACCGAGTGCAAAGTCCACCGGACGGTGGCTGCCGACGATGCCGTTGATGACATTATTCGACGGGCTCCACCAAAAACCCCGGTCGTTGTCGATCTTGGCAATCAGGCCAGCCACACGCGCCGACACCGGTTCGGTCACCACCGCCCCATTCTTCATCACCTTGACGTGCGGATCGACCACGTAGATGCGCGGTGAACCCCAGTCCTCGCGGTAGTCGATTGCAGCAGCATCTGTCGTGTTGGGGCCGTCAGCGATGATCACCGCGCGCAGGCGCTCGGCAATGCCCAAGAGTTCCGCCACCACCGGGTTCGCCAGCTGGCGGGTGTTGTCATCGGGATCAGTGGGGCGCTGGTGCGTAAAACCCGGGGCGATCAGGATGCGCGGCGTGACCTTGGCCACCGACTGCGAAGCGAGCAAAGCCTGCAGGCCGAGGTACTGACCGGCGTCATCGACACCGCCGAGCACATTCGTCTGGGTCTCGGTATCCGTCGCCCCTTCGGCCACCCGGATCACGACCACCAGCGCACCGGCCTGATCGAAGATGCCATCGATGGCCATGGGCAAGGTGCCGGTGGCACCCAGTTTGGCCGCCTCCAGGCGAGAGCCGGCAATCAGCACCGGGGTGTTCAAGGGAAATCGCTGTTCATCCGCATCCGGGGCGGTGCCAACGAGGCCGATCACCGAGGATCGGACGGTACGAATGGGACGCGGGCCGTTGTCGATTTCAACGACCTCGACCCCGTGAAGAAAGTGATCTGCCATGGGTGGTCTCCAGAAACAAAAAATCCGCCAGCGGCGGATCGGGTGAATGTGTGGTTGCAGTGCGACAGGCTCAGGCGATGGGCTTGCCCTCATCGGGCTCGATGGCCTTCTCGCAATGGTTCGGATCGAGCCGATCCAGCAGCCGACACAGCACACAGGCCCAGCGGTTGCCCTCTCGAGCTGCTTTCCCTGCGCGACTGGAGAGCGTCTCGTCTTCGTGGCCACCGAAGGCCGCGTTGGCCAGTTGGTCGTGGGCGACCGCCAGGGTCCAGGCACGGCGGGAACCGGTGACGATGGCCAATAGCATCCACAGAGACGCGATCACCGCCGCGATCTGGCACAGCCCCCACAGCCCGAGCATCGACAGGCGATATTGGATTGCGGCCATCACTGCAGCACCTCCTGCACCCGAGCCTCGGTCAAGAGGCCGCTGGCGGCGAGCGCCTGCAGGCCACCGATGGTCTGGGCATCGGCCAGATTCACCTCTTCAGCGATTTTCAACTTGTCGAGGAACACTTCGACCATGACCTCGGTCTTGGCGGCGGTGTAGATCGCGGCCAACTCCTCCATGGTGAAGCGATTCATGAAGGCGAGCTTGGTGATCACCCGGGTCGGCTCCGCCGGCGGGGTGGTCAGTGCCGCCTGCGTGGCCTCGATGGCCGCCAGCACCTCCTCGTCCGTCTTGCCGGGATAGGCATCCACCACCTTGCCCGCCTCGACCCGGTAGCGGGCCGCCAGCCGCGACTGTTTGGTGGTCAATTTGATCCAGCCGGTCTCGGGTGCGTCGGTCTCAATCACCGCCACCGCATCGTTGCGGATATCGAAATAGACACTCATACACTGACCTCCACGTAGAAGGGATAGGTGCCGCCGGTGTTGTAGCCGTTGGGAATGGGCAGCACGATTTGCGGCGGGGACACGGAGGCGGTTTGCACCGCACAGTCGTAGCCGTACACCGCACCGCTGCTGGCCGCGCTGTAGCTGCTCGACGCATTGAACGCCACCGCAAAACCCGACGCACCCCAGTGCAGCAGACTGCGACCGTCCGAGGTATTGCTGTCGGCGTACATCACCCGGGCGCTGCTCGAGCGCTTGTTGACGGTGATGACCCCCAGGCCCGCGCCGTAGTAGTAATACTGGCTGTAGAAGGCCACGGTGCTGCCATCGCGGGTCTGCATCACCTGCATCCCGGAACCCCGGGCATTGTGCCGGCCATAGCTGGTCGTCACGGCATAGGAAATGGCATTGACCAGGGCACCGAAGGTGGTGTCCCCGGTACGCGGCAAGCGCACCACATAAAGCGCAGTACCGGCGTTGAAGAAGCCGATGTAGACATCGCCGTTGTCGGTGAGCACCGGCGTGGCCCCACCGACCGCTTCGGCATTGGCTGCCGGCGTCCAGTCCGACCAGGTGAGGGTGAGCTCAAGCGGCGTGATGGCCGACAGGATCGCCTCCAGGTTGCTGGTCTCGCTCAAAGGCGGCAGATTGCGGTACAGCCGCAGCCACATCCCGCTGCTGGACGTGGCGGAACTGCCGCCCAGGATGACGAGCTCGTTGCGGGTGCGGTTGTAGGACGCCGTGCCAAAGTAGCCGTTGGGCAACCCTGGGACGGTGAAGCGGCTGATCCAGCCCCGGACGCCGTTGGAAACCACCACCGTTTCCACCTCAGCGCGGCGGGTGAGATACAGGCGTCCATTCCAAAGCAGCAGCGTGAGGCTCCCGTCGGCCAGATCGCCATTGACGAAGGCATCGTTCGCTTCGGTCTTGGTCTCCACCCCGAAGGTCGGGCTGCGCTGGGGCAGCAGGATCGCGCCACGGTTGTCGAGGTTCCAGCGGTCGTGACCGAACTCGCCGCATCGACCGGTGTAGTGGTCGTAATTGCTGTTGCTGGTGCTCGGCGCGGCAGTGGCACCGCCAAAGTTGATGGCCTGTTGCAGCGCACCGTCGTAGTAGGTCGAGGTTCCACTGGTGTTGGCCGGCCCGGACCAAGCCCCGCCCAGCGCAAACACTGGGTCCAGCGAAATCCCCAACCCGGAGGGCTGGACGGTGCCGTAAGAGGCATAGGCACTGACCGAGATGGGCGCCATCGCGGGCGCAAGATTCGGGATCTGGCGCGCCGGTTTGAAGTCGCCATCGAGCAGCCGGTAATAACTGCCGCCGCTGCCCCCGAAGTTGCACACGGCGTAACGCACATCGCTCACGGGGCGGTCACTGCGGCCGAGCGGATTGGATAGATACCGTCCCATTACGCGACCTCCTCGATGCCCCAGGCGTTGAAGCTGACCGTGGCGGCGCTGGCCTGCACCACGATCTTCTGTCCTGCAGCCAGGGAGAGCGCAGTGCGCTCCAGCACCTCGGTGGCAGCAAGGCTCACATCAAATTCAATGAACTCGCTCTCGGCCGGTGTGGCCAAAGCGGTGAGCGCCACGCGCACCTTGGCAGCCGCCGTGCCCTTGTTGCAGGCGGCGACATTGACCACCGCGCGGCGGCCGGTCGGTACTTCGTAGAGGGTTGCCAGCGTGTTGGCGGCTGGCAGCGCCGTTCCCAGAATGGACATCGAGGAGGCTCCTTAGAGTTGGGCAAGGAAGAAGGTCTTGCGCCCCAGCACCAGTTGCTGGGTGACGCTGTTGGCAGCGGCTTGCGCTGTGGCTACCGCCTGATCGGCTGCGCTTTGCGTGGCGGCAATCGCCTGGTCGCGAGCACTGGCCGATTGCTGGATCGCGGTCTGGGCAGCGGCATTGACGGTGGCCACCGTGCTGGCCTCGGTCTGCGCCATCACGGCCAAGGCCGCGTTCTTGGTCTGGGTGACCGAGGATTCCGCTGCCGTCTTGGTGGCGGTGATCGCGGTCTCGGCCGCTGTCTTGGTGGCCGTGACGTTGGCAATGGCCACATCGGCGGCCGTGGCGATGGTGTCGAGCGTCGCCGACTCCACTGCGTTGGCGTGCGCCGACATCTCCGCCATCTTGATGTCGCCCATCTCCTCGACCTCGAGGACGGTGGCGCGACCACCGATGCGGTCGATGGCGGTGCCGAGATACGCCAGCTCTTCGGGTGTGGCGATCTCAGCGGCGGTTTCGATCTTGGCTTTGATCGCGCGCACCGCATCGCGCAGCAAGGGGTCTTTGGCCATGGGGTGTGCTCCTTAAAAGCCGAACTGGTGAAACACCCGCAGTTGCTGGCGGTGCAGCCGTTCGGTGAGTTGGTCTTGCCCCTGCTGGGTGGACACCTCCTGCGTGGCCACATCCGCATCGATGCGGGTGATGGCCTCACGCAGGTTCAGGACGTCTTCAGACAGCAGGTGCTCGGGGTGCGGCAGCGGGTAGCCGCGCGGCGTGCGCTCCTGGGTCATCGCTCACCCCCATCAGGTGACGATGACGCGCAGGTTGCGCACGAAGGGCCGGTGCTGGGGATTGCCGGACAACGCCAGCTTCACGCGCGTGGTGCGGTCGGCACCGACGCCTACGAGGCTGGTGGCCTTGTAAGTCCGCTCGACCCAGCCGTTGCCCACCTCCACGCCAGAAGACAAGGACAGCGCCTGGAAACTGCCCGGCGTGCCTGACTCCGCCTGCACCGAGACACTCGAGGTGCCGGGCGTCAGCGCATCGAAGGTCACCGACACATTGAAGGTGGCAGCAGCCGGAATCGCACGCGACAGGTAGTCCCCCGCTGCCTCCAGCGTGCCGAACACCAGCTGCGTGCCCGGGTAGAGGATCGGACTGGCCGTCTCCGTGCCAGTCAGCTTGGCCGACACCGCCAGGTTGCCCGAGAGCTTCTCCGACAATGCCAACCCCTGGTCTTCCGACAAGGTGTAGATCCGCCCCTGGGCATCGGTCGCCAGGAACTGCACGTCGGTGCCGGCGGCCGGACGCTCGACGCCCGCAAGGGCCATTACATCCGACAGATTCGTCACGGTGTACTGGCCCAGCGAGACCGTCTTGCTCGTCTGCGAAAACCTGCAACCCAGCAGCCGAAACGTCAGGTCCTGCGTCTGGTGCGGTGTCCAGGTGATGCCGTTGGAGGACGAGAGCAGTACCCCGATCTGGTAGGGCTGCGCCGTCACCCAACCGGTGCGCGGGTCGTACTTGCCGAGCTCGGCCACCGACACGGCGTGGTTCGCATCGTCGGTGAGCACCACGATGGCGTACTCGCGGTTGGCCTCAAGTGCCACCGGATCGAGGGTGATCCGGGTCGGGTTGCCATCGGTCTTGATGTCAGCAGCCGCCAGGCGACCTTCAGTCAGCACGGTCGTGGTCGGGAGGCCCACTTGGGTTTCACGGATCTGCACGATCACTGGCGCAGCGCCGCCCTTGGTGGTGAACCACAACTCCAAGCCACCGATGGTGCGGCGCTCGGGCAACGTGAAGGTCTGCGCCAGTGGGTCCCAGCGACGCACTACCGTGGTCAGGATGCGACGACGGGTCTCCGTCACGATCTGACCTCGCCCGACATAAGTCGCCGAACCGTAGCTGCCGCCGGCACCCACGAATTCCACCAGCTTGGCGCCAGCCGGAATCGCCTGCGGGATCTGGAAGCTGCCCGTGAGCAGACCGGAAGCATTGGCTGCCGTGCCGGCCGGCTGGCTGATCCCGATGCCATCGAAGCGCAGTTGTGCCAGGGCTTCGTTCGGCCCAAACCCCATGACCGTGTAGGCGACCTGCAGACTGCGCAGGAACTGCGCTTCCTCACTCGAGGACGCCAGCACCTGCTCCGAACGACGCGTCTCCACGACCTGCTCGAGCACACCGCTGCCGGTGATCAAGCGCTCGGTGACGTTGGACGCCCAAGTGGTATTGGTCACCGTGAACTGGTCGACAGCCGGGTTCAAGGTGACCCGGGCCGGCACTGGCTCGAAGGCCTGGTAGGGGTTGATCTTCATCGCACCCGTGCGAGCCAACTGCTCGATCACCGGGGTCAGGGTGTAGTCGAGCGTAATGAGGACGTTGCTGTTGTCCTTGGCGTGCTGGGCCGAAGCGGTGATCGGCAGCGTGAGGACACCGGCCACAATCGCGCCGGTCTGGGCCACACCCTGGTCGCGCAGATCGTCGTCGAGGAAGTTGTCGACAAAGAGCCCCTTCTTGGCGGCGGGCTCACGGATGTTGGCATCCACGCGCAGGCGCTCCAGGGCCATGAGATCGTAGAGGTCGGCGATCTGGCGCTGCATGGCGGTCAATTCCGAGACCTTGATGGTGCGAATTGCAATGTTGCGCACCAAAGGTTCAGAGCTACTACGCCAGCTGTAAGCGATCTCAGCCAGCGCCAGGCGCGAGGCCGGGACGGTGGGTGCGACGGGATTGCGCACTTGGCTGATGCCCTTGATGCGCTCGACCTGACCATCGGCGGTGAGCGCCAGCACATCGATGCGCGGCAGCTTCCACTGGTAGTCGATGTACATCGTCGAGCCCTGTACGACGCCAGCCACTTTGAAGCCGGTGTCGGTCAATTCGGTCGGCGTGATGCTGGCGATGTACTGGTAGGTGACCTGGTAGCTCGATCCGGGAGCCGGCTCGGCACCACCCGGGCTCCAGTCGATCTCATCGCCCACCACCTTGTAGTCGGTGCCTTGCGCATAGGTGGTCGTGCCTTGTTTGACGGTGAGCACGGCCACCACCGTGGGCTCGGTCAGCACATCGCGGCTGCCGGTAAAGGCGCCGTGGATGACGGTCTCGGTCTTGGCCTGCGTCACCTTGATGTCGAGCACTTGGGCGAGCGGTGGCCGGTTGATGGTCACCACCATGGAGCCATCGCCCGAGTCATTGAAAACCTGTGGCTCGGAGGACACCCGCTGCAGATCCGGATCGATGGGCAGACGCAGGCGCTGTGATTGGCTGCGCTCAACCTTGAAGCCGTCGATGTTGGCGCGGCCCTCCGCCACGGAAAAGAGGTGCTCTTGGCTGTCGCTGTCCTGGGAGAGATAGCGCACGCCCAGCCCCTCGGTCACGTAGTGGCCGTTGGCGTCATAGTCGTAGCGCGCCAGACTCGCAATCACGCCATCGAGCACGGGCGGCTGGCGGCGGTTCTCGAGGATGCCATTGTCCAGCGCGTAAACAGCGTGGAAGTCACCGGGCTGGCCGTCACTGGTGCCGGCACCTTCCCAGCCCCAGGCGAGGGTCTCCTGCAGACGCCCGGCACCCGGCTCCTGGTAGTTGCGCACGCCAACAGCGGGTTCGCGCAAGGCGGGATCTTCGAGTTCGGTGACCGTGCGGGTGGTGAAGCGCACGCCGACGGCAACCCGACCATCAACAGGCACTGTGAACGTGGCGGCAGGCACCTCGCGCACCGCGCCGCGCAGATAGACGCGGCCGGCTTCCAGCGTCACGAGCCCCGTGTCGGCATCGATCTGCAAGTTGGCCCCGCTGACGATGTCGCCGTCCTTGAGCAGCGCATCGGCCACGCTTTGCAGGCGGTGGATCAGCGTGCTCTGGATCTCGTTGAGTTCTCGGGATTGCAGGCCATCGCCGGCGCGGAACAAGAGCTGGGTGTAGTGCTTGGCCGGGTCAAACAGGTTGTAGTAACGCTCGATCATGGATGGCCTCGCTTAGAACGTGACGACGAATTCGAAGGTCTCGCGCGTCGAAGGCTGGCGCACGATGGGCACCGAGTTCTGCAGCACGAGGAGGATGCCGGGCTCAACGACTTGGCTCGGCACGAAGAATTTCTGCCCAACGGGCAATTGAGGATTGGTGTGGGTGCCGACGAATAGGCCCTGCTCACGCACGATGGAGGTCGCGGCATCCTCGAAGTCAAACCGCACCCGAATGAAAAGGTGGTTCGTGGGCTCGGTGACCAGCCGGTAGCGTCCAGTCGGCACCACGATCTCGCCCTCGGGGTCGGCGGCAACGAAATGCACCTCGTCCACCACTCGGCGGCCGACTTCGCGCAGCAGCGCCGTCTGGCCAATCGACTCGGGCGGGTGCGAAATCTTGAAGTGGATCGTGACGTCACCGCCTTCCGGGATGGCGCTGGCCGGCAGACGGCGGATCACGCCCTCACGGGCATTGGCGCTGTAGTCCACATCGAGCAGGTACTCGGTCTGGTCATTGAGCGAGGTGACGCGGATGTCGGCCAGGTGCGTAAAGCCCAGCTCGATCACACCCGCTTCATCGAAGGATGTGCTGATCGCCTTGGTGGTGTCCCACAGCGGATCGCCCTCGCCCAGGGCGAGGTGCAGGGTTTGTTCTTTGATCGCGGCGGCAAGCGCAGCGCGACCGCTGGCAGTCAGGATGGCCATCGGGTGCTCCAGAAAATGAACGGGGAATAGAAAAATCAGGACTGCGTGCTGTGAGCGCTGCCGATCAGCTCGCGGGTGTCGGTCCAAGTTGAAGACGGCCAGCGCACACCGGTCCAGGTCTGGCCTTGCCAGGCGGCGCGGGTACTGAAGACCGGCACGCGTGCGGGAGACACCTGTGAAGCGGCCCCGGCTTCTGCGCTGAGGGTCAGCAGGCGCAACAGGCTCGGGTGAGCGTCGTCGAAGACATAGGGCAGGTTCTCGCTCAGGCCAGGGATGCAAATTTGCATCTCTGTGAGCGCGCGCCACTCGACCTCGGCCACATCACCCAAAGTGAGATCGCCCAGGGTGGGCAGCGGCCGGGTGCGCAACAGTGCTCGCCGGGGCGTGCGGGTATTGACCTCGCCCAGAATGACCTCACTGAGCACCACCTGCGCCCGTTGGTACAGGCGTGGCCGCCAGCCGGCCGCATCGGGTAGAGCTGGATTGCTCCGGGCGTGATCACGCCGCACAAAACCCCGGTCGAGGCTGGGTACGGACTCGCCCAAGGCCCACATCCCCAGCGCCTGATCGGCACGGGCCTGGACCCGGTGAACAGCGAGATGGTCGCGGTGGGCCAGCAGACTCAAGGTCGGCACGACCAGGTCACTCGTATGCGCCCGCCTGAATCGCTCCAGCACCTCCACGCGAATCAGCCGGTGCGGCGTCGCGGAAAGCTTGTCACTGCCACCCAGGGTGATCGCTTGCCCCACCTCTTGCCAGGCAAAGCGCGGCAGGTTGGCGTTGAGGTCGCCCAAGGGCGTGCTGTCAGACAGCACCACCATCGCCCGTGCAAATCGGCGTTTGGGCAGCAAGGTGGTCGCATCTGGCACGCCCAGCGCATTGGCCAGCGTGAACAGATGCGAGTGCAGGATCTCCTCGTTGGGCGTGTGCCCAGGATCGCCCAACGCCGAAAAGTCGAGCAAATACCGGTCGATCAAGCGGGCCACAGCAAAGCGCACGGCCTCACGGTTCGGCGCGATCTGTTGTCCGGATGCCAGCGCGTTCTGTGCGAAACCTCGCCCAAACGACAGCTTGGTCTGCCCGTCCCTCCAGAACACCCCACTGTGATCCGACAGCAGCGCATCGCCCAGTCGACTCTCATCCAGCACGACGCGGCGCAGGTCATGGCCGTGATAGAGGCGTGACAGGCGAGACCGGGCCGGCGCCGACAGGCGGGCGATGGCAATCAGGTTGGCAATCGCCGTGTCGCTGTCGAGCACTTGTCCCGGATCGAGCTGGAACTCGGCGAAGTGAACGCCCGGGGGTTCCTGCTCGACCGTCGCGCGCATCCCGATCCAGGACAAGGCGGTCGAAAGTGCAGCCGGTGTGCCACGCAGTCGCTGCCAGAGGATGCCCTCGGCAATCGCCTGCCTTGGCTGGGGCAGGTAGGGCAACAATTCGCCGAGGCCGTACTCCCAGATCAGCCAGGGCAGCAGCGGGTCAGACGGATCGGTCTTGAACTGGCGGATGGCATCTGCCGGTAGTGCCATCCGGGACAGCGGATCGGTCGCCAGGGATAGCGCCTGCTCCAGCGGTGTGGCATTGGCGGGCAGCAGATGGTCAGCGGTCATGTGCCCTCCAGCGCAGGGTGGGGGGTGCTATCGATCCCGCCCTGCAAAATCCAGATTCAGATTCATCAGCCGTACCGCCTGGTTGGCGTTGGCGCGAATGTCCACGGTTGGTGACAGCACCTCGACTTTGTGCACGCCTGGACGCTGCAGCTCGCCAATCACCCAGGAGGGCGTCAGGTCCCAGCCCAGACCCGACTGCGCAGCCAATGCTTCCTTGAAACGTGCCCCGATGGCCTCGAAGGCCACCATCGGCGTGTCGGGGTAGAGCCAGATCCGGGCGATCACGGTGACGGGAATCAGCACGGCTGGCACCACCTCGACGGTATCGGTCAGCACCCGGATGTCGTCACGCAGCACAACCGCGCGAACAGCATCGAGCACCGCATCCGGAACGGTGTCTGCTTCACCCTTGGCGAGCACGCTGATGCGCACACGCCCGGGTTCCGGGCTGTCGACCTCGACATCGGCCACCTCGGGGGATGCCGAGAGTGCCCAATAACGGTAATGCGCCGCCCCGCCCGCATTGGCAAAGCCGATGATGCGTTGACGGGTGCGCAGGCGCAGCGCCTCATCGGTCTCATCCATCAAGCGCGTCACGCCGTAGAAAGCGGCCAGATGGTCGAGATCGCTGCCTGTGGCAAAAGCCAGGAGGGAGGCCTTGGCAGCGGCGTTGATTCGGTTTCTGAGCAGCACTTCCCGGTAGGCTGCGACCTCCAGGAGTTTCACGGCCGGGTCTGAGGCCAAGAGGGCCGAGTAGTCCGGGTAGCGGGATTGAAACTCGGCCTGCAGTTCCGAGAAGATCTTCTCGAAGGACAGAGGCTCGATCACCGCCGGGGTTGGCAAACTCGCCAGATCCGATAGCGTGCTCATTCATACCTCCAGTGCGGCAATCACGGTGGCTTGGCCATCGGGCAGATAGATGCCTTCCAGATCGAGCACGACTTGCCCGACTTCTGCCCTGGCGATGCGAACGCGGGTGAGCTTGAAGCGGGGTTCCCAGCGCGCCAGCGCCTCGGCGGTGGCCGAGTACAGATCCATGGCGAGTCTCGGGGTCATGGGGTTGTCAACCAAAGCAGGTAGGCGCGAGCCATAGTCACGGCGCATCACGCGGGTGCCAATGCGGGTGGTCAGGATGTCGCGGATGCTCTGGCGCAGGTGGTCGATGCCAACGAGGGGCTGGCCGGTTTGGGCGTTGATTCCGAGCATCGCTGATTACCCTGCATAGACATTGGGTGACCCTTCGGCCACGCTCGAACCACAGGCCACCGGATCGCCGATGCGCCCGACGGCCTGACCTTCGGCAAACACACAGGAACTGCCCTCCGCCAGCACGCTGGCGTGACAGGCGGGGCCACAGCAGTGAGTTCCCCAGGCATCCCCCATCCGATGCACCGCGATGCCATTGATGAACACCGAGGCGGCAGCGGAGGTGCTCGGGCGTGCCGGGAAACAGCCATGGCCGGTACATTGATCGCCCAAACGGGTCACAGCAGGCATCCGCTACCTCCTTCAGTTCAGATCAATCCGGGGTGCAGTCAGCCGCGCGCCCTGATCGCTGAGTTCCAGTCGCGTCGGGCCAATCTCCAGCACGATCTTCCCGCCCGCTGGCACGGCCAAGCGCCAGTGGTGCTGCGCCCGGTCGTACTCCATCACCGCCCCGTCCTTGAACCGCGTGCGCGAGATATCTGCTGAATCGGCCGGAGCAGGATGATCAGCCCGGTAGATCGAGCCGACCACCACCGCCTGGTTGAGATCACCCCCTGGGGCGACCAGCAACACCTGCTCCCCTGGCTCTGGCGGATGCCAGGTTCGGTCGAGACCTGCACGCAACGTCGCAAAGGGCAACCAGCCTGTGGTGATGGGACCGGCCTGCACCCGCACACGGGCAAGTGCGGTGTCGAGCGCCACCACCTGGCCCATGAGTGCCACATTGCTGATGCGCCGCTCGGCCTCGGTCATGTCCTGGTGCAGGTTGCGTTCGGTCATGCTCATTTCTCCCTCACGGCTCCCGGTAGTGCGTGCCGACCGGCTGATAGCTGTGCTCATGGCGAGTGCCGATCTCCGGCACCCAACTCACCAGCACTTGCAGGGGCAACACCCCGTCATCGATCACAGGCGTGGTCCAGTAGCTGACCTCGAACGACAGGCGGGCGGCCAGCACCGGCGTATCGCCCTCTCCGCCCTGATCGACTTCGGTGCGGGTCAGGCGTGTGCCTTCGACCAGCAGGCCCAGGGTCTCATCAAGATCGAGGATGGCTTCCACCGCTTGGGCCAGCACATCGGCCTCTTCGGCAGCGGCGTCACCACTGGCGATGATCTCGATGGAGAGCTCCAGCTTGCGATAGCGCAATCCGGGGTCAGCATTGGGCTGGTCCTCGATACGCTCATCGCGGGTGTAGATCAGGATCGCCGGGAGCTTGCCAGCAAACAGCGGGGTGCTGCGGTGGATGCTGATGCGCGAAGCGGTGATGCGCTCATCCACCTTGGGCAAAGACTCGTTGAGTCGCGCGGCCACGGCCTCACGAATCAGGGTGCGTGGATGCTTCATGACCGCCCCCTTTGTGTAGCATCAATTTGAGGAAGCCATGCCCATCGGGTCGCACTTCGACGATTAGGTAGAGCACACCTTGCACCGTCACGGCATCGCCCTCGGTAGGGTTGGCCGGCAGATCGGCCTGTCGCACCTCGAGCACTGGCTGCACGCTGGACACCGGCACACCCGTGCTGGCATCCACCTCCTGGTGCGCCGCCGAGAACACGCCCCGGCCCGGCAGCGCCTCGGCCTGCCCTTCGAGGTGAAACACCACCGGCTCACCGAAGGTGGTGAGCACGATGGATGATATGGCCCGTGTCAAATCACCGAAGACCGTCATGGTCACCTCCCATCACGATCACCAGCCATTGCTCGAGAAGAGCCGCACGGTGAGCGCCGGGCGTTTCACAATCGGCAGCGGGTTGGACTGGGTGTAGATGTCGACGCCCGTGCCATTGGGCCGTGCCAGCTGGTGCGCATAGAGCTCCTGACCATAAGTACCGACGGCTTCCATCAGGTTCGCCGGGGCGAAGTAGGTGCGGAAGGTATCCAGCGTGCCCAGCGGGAACGCCACCCCTTCGCGCGGCGGAATCAGGCGCACGGATGTACCGTTGGCGAGCGTCACCGTGCCGAAATACTCTTCGAACAGGATGGAGCCGAAGCGGAAACCCCGGCGCACATCGTCGCGCAGCGGGTTGGTGCCGGCCGTGCCCTGGTAGAAGGTGTAGGCCTCCTTGACGGTCTTGTGCTTGACCAGGGCATCGAAGAACTCGGGGCTGACCAGGGCGTGAATGGTGGTCATCATCTCGCCCTTCAAGTTCTCCTCGATGTGGCGGGCGACCTGGGTGCAGTGGATGACCATGTCTTCGGTGCTGCCGAACACGAAATCCACCTCGGGCTTCTGGATGTCGAACTCATCGTGCCAGTCGTAGAGGGTGTTGCCAGCACCATCCTTGGTGATGCCCAGCAGTGCATTGACGCGCATGTACTCAAGCGTCTGCGCGTGCTTGGCGCGCATGCGGGCGAGTTTGCGGGTCATCACGGTCACCAGCGGGTCTTCACCGGCCGCCAGGCCCAGGCCACGGATGCCCTGGATTTCCTCGGGCAGCACCACGTCGTTGTGCGGGATGTGCGGCACGGCAAAGGAGCGTACCGAGCGCTTGTCGGTGGTGCCCACCGTCGCAGGCGCCCCGGGCGCAACAGCCGGCAACAGACGCAGCTCACCCTCGATGGACTCGATGGTGACGTTGCGCTGCGAAATCGGCTCGGGCGCGAACAGCCCCAGCTGACCGACTCGGCCATAGGGGTTGGGCAGCATTTGGATGGCAGCCGACATCTCGGCCAGCGTGAAGCCGCCGGCGTCGAACGGATTGACGATCACGGTCATATCAAGACTCCTGGGAAGTGAGATCAAGCGACCGGACGCACGACGATACCGTGGGCAGCCAGTTGCTGGTGTTTGAGGGATTGGGCTGCGGCATCCGTGACCGTGGCATCGAAGGCCAGCGCACGGTCTGCGACGATCACCTGGCCACGTGCGAGCACCACCGCCTGGGTGTCAGTTGCGCTGGCAGCCACCGGGTGCAACAGCACGGCGTTGGCAATCTCGGCCCCCTCGGTGCCCGTGGTCGATGCCACTGGCGAGAAGGTGTATTTGCCATCCGCCGTGATGCGACCGAGCACCGCACCCAAGGGGTAGGCGGTGCCGGCCTTCAGGGTCACGGTCTCGCGGGTGTAGTCCGGGTCGGACTCGCGCTTGATGAGATCACCCAGCGTCGACGGGGAAATCAAAGGTGTGCTCATTTACGACCTCCATAGGCTTGAGCCGCTTTGACCAAGGGGCTATCAGCGACGGATTGGGGTTTGGTAGAGGCAGGTGCCGGGGCCTCGGCGACGATGTCTTGCGCGACATCACGCTCGGCGGCCTGCTGCAGCACCGTTTGGCGCAGCGCATCCGGGGTGACACCACGGGCCAGGGCCTGGGCCGGATCGACCGTCACGCCGAGGCGCTTGGCCTGGGCGGCGATCTCAGTCAATTCAGCCAACTGGCGCCGCAGTCGTTGCTCGACTTGGGCGGTGATGGCCGCTTCATCGAGCGGCGGCGGGGTTTGCGGTGACTGCGCCGGGGTCGGTGTGCTGTTCTCTTCGGTGTCGTCCATCGGCGTGACAGGGTTGTGATCATTCATGGAGATCTCCTTCGGGAAGGGTTGGGATCGGGAACTGATGTGGGACGTGGGGCGGCAGGCCGACAGCGCAGTGGCCTTGTTGCGCAGGCTGCGGCCAGCACTCATGGCGAGCTGGCGTTGCAGGGCCGTGATCGCCTCGGCGCGGGTGCCGATCTGATCGGCCAGACCCGCCTGGAGCGCGGCCTCCCCGCGATAGACACGGGCTTCGGTGTCGCGGATGGCATCCACCGTGACTCGGCGGAATCCAGCGACCAAGGCGATGAACTGCTCGTGCAGCTGCTCGATGTCGGCCTGGATGTCAGCCGCGACCGGTGCTGGCAGCGGTGCGTGCGGATGGCCATCGACCTTGTGGGCGCCGGCGTGCAGGAAGGTGTAGTTCAGACCGGCCTTGATATCGGCCACCGACTCGTCGACGTGCACCGCCACCACGCCAATCGAGCCCACCTCGGCAGTGCGGGTGAGCCAGAGGCGGTCAGCCGCAGCAGCAATGGCGTAGGCCGCCGAGAGTGCTGCCTCGTCGGCAATCGCCCACAGGGGTTTGCCGGATGTCTGAGCCAGCTGGCGCAGATGCTGCGCCAGATCGAACACGCCACCCGCCTCGCCGCCGCTGGAGTCGATCTCGAGCAGCACAGCGCGGACCTCTGGGTCGGCAAAGGCTGCTTCAGCCATGGCCTCGATGTCGTGGTAGCTGGTGAGGCCACTGGCGGCACCGATATACGAAGCGCGTCGTACCAGGGTGCCAAGGATCGGGAGGACGGCGATGCCCTCCTGAACTTGGAGGCCACCGCTCATGCCGGCATCGACGTTGGCCGGGGGTGGCGTGGCCAGGGTGTCACCCGCGAGCTTTCGGGCCACCACCCCGAGGATGACTTCGAGTTTGGGGCGCGCAATGAGGAGCGGCGTCCCGTACAGGCGGGACGCCAGGTAAGGCAAATCGGTCATGGGAATTCCTCAGTTCGAGGGGGCTGGCGGTGGCGCCTGCGCAGGAGTCGGTGCCGGGACCGGTGCCGGGACCGGTGCAGGCTCACGCCCGAAACGCAGCCCCAGGCTGTCCTCGCGCCGGTGGTCGCCTGCGATCTCAGCATCCACCATGGCAGCATCAAAGCCCCGTTCGGCAATCGCCTGGGTGCGCGACTTGAGCCCGGCCTCGATGGCATTGATCTCGGCGCGGATGTCTTTCAAGGGATCGACCCAGTCCCAGCGGGGCGGCAGCCAGCTGCAGTCCAGGTAGTCGGCGCGGCGTTGCTCGTAGTTCGGCAGGTCCAACGCCCCCGAGAGCACCGCCGTGTTCATCCAGCGCGACCACACCGCCCGGCACAGCTGAAACACCAGTACCGAATGCTGGAATGCCTCGATGCGCCGGCGAAACTCCAAGAGCGCCGCGCGCGTGTTCGAGTAGTTGGCTTTCAACATATCGGCCGACAGGTTGGCGTAGGGCAGACCCAAGGCAGCCGCCACCTGCAAGAGCGTGCGGTACTGGAAGCTCTCGTAGTTGCCGCCGACATCGGCCGGGGTCGAGAAGGTGATGTCCTCGCCGTCGTCCAGGATCTGGAGTTGCCCGGGTTCGAGCGGCAGCAGCGGCTCGCCCCGGTCGTCGGTTTCGCCACCGTTGTCGAAGTCGCGCTCGGGCCGGCGCACGAAGCCGACGAACATCGCCGCGACCTTCTTGCGGTCGAGCTCGGCGTCGTCGTACTGATCGAGCAGAAAGAGCTTCACGAGCGCCGGCGAGAAACGGGAAACACCGCGCAACTGCCCAGCGTCCACCGGATCAACGATGTGCAACACCGACTCGGCAGGCACCCGAACCGTTTCTCCAGCGAGTCCCGGATCGGTGATGTCGCCCGGGTGGCGGCGCAGGAAGTGGTAAGCGACGCGTCGGCCGATCTTGTCGAACTCGATCCCCTGGCGGATGCGGTGACCGTTCTCCAGCAGCTGGTTGTGGTGCAAGGGCAGCATCTCGGCCGGCAGCATCTGCAACTGCAGCGGCACGGACAAACCATCCTCGGGCCGGCGCGGCCGAATACGGAAGAACACCTCCCCGGCGATGAACAGTTCACGAGCGGCCCGGCGCTGCTGGCCGTAGAAATCGGTCAACCCCTCGGCATCCGACTCATCGGTCCAGCGCAGCCACAGGCGCTGCACCCGATCCTTGAGCACCGCATCGGCAATGCCCGACGAGGGCTTGATGCCGGTGCCCACGGCATTACCCGCCCAGGACTCGACCGCATTGGCGGCATAGCCGTTGTTGCGAATGAGATACCGGGCACGCGCGGTCATATCGGCGCCAGCCGCCTGGATCAGGGTGTTGACGTGGGCACGGCTGGCAGCGAAGGTCTTGAGGCGTCGCGCGGACAGTCCACCCTCGAAGCCGCCGATCATCGCGCCGACCTTGCGGCGCAGGTTCTGGAATGCCTTCATCACAACCCCTTCCCGGCATAGGTGCGGATGCGACGGGCGCGCGGGCGACCTTCGGCTAAAGCGATCTCGCGATCCAGGTCCCCCAGGGCCGACTGCAGCTCAGCATCAGACTTGTAGGTGACCCACTTGTCGCCAGCCTTCACGGTGAGCACACCATTGAAGCGCGCAGCCTGCAGGGCCTCGCGTTGGGCCTTGAGTTGTTCGAGGGTCATGGACAGCACTCCCGGCCAGCGGGAGGCTGGCGGTATCAGAGGTAGTTGGAAGAAATGGCCATACGGCGACGGCGCGGACTGGCGGTCATCGGTGCCGTAACGGGCGTGGCGTTAGTGATGGAGTTGCGGCTTGTGGGTACCGGCGGCAGCGCCTCGACCCGCTTGTTCAGGTTCAGCCCCATCGACAGCAGGCCGTGCAATGCCGCGTAGGCGTACACCCGGCAATCCAGTGCTTCGTTGCGCCGGCCATCCGGTTTCCACCAGAAGCGCTGCGGAAAGCCCTTCACATACCGAGTGCGGATGCGCTCGGCGGTGAGTTGCTCGAAATACTGCGCATCGCGATCGAGCGGAAAGTGCATCGCACCAGGTCCACCCTCAGCCTTCTTGAGACGCGCGTAGATCGCCTCCTTGGCGGCATCCACCCCGACGGTGAACAGATTGACCTTGCCCTTGTTCGCCTTGCTGGGGCGCTTGGGCCAGATCGGCCGTTTCCCTGCACCGCCCTTGATCGCCCAGATGCGCTTGCGCTCCCGGCCCTTGCAGAAGGCATAGGCCGCCAGGGTGTGGTGACCACCGGTATCGAGACAAGCGGCTTCGATGGTCAGGCCGTTGGCCAGCGTCTCGTGCTCGAAGCGACTGCCGAGGTAAGCATCGAGCTGCGCCCAGGTGTCCGGCGCGGACGGGTCACCCCACAGCACTTTGTAGTCCACCGACCAGGACTCCTCGTCCCGGCCCCAGCCGACCACTTCCAATTCGAGGCGGTCGTCCTGCACGTCGATGCCACAGGTGAGCAGTGCGACCTCGGCAGGAATCGCCGGACCATAGGCTTCGCGGCGTTCCATCAGACCTTCAGCGTCCAAAGTCTCGCCCTCCCGGTCTTCCCAGGTCTCGGCCAGCTTGGTGTTCACCCAGACCTTGAGCCGCACCGGATCGTCCTTGGCAGCGTGGTGCTCCTGCGCGATCTCGCCCCAAGTGAGCCACGGGCTGTAGAGGCTGGAGAGGTGGAAGCCCACTGTCTTGCCATCACCCTCAGCTCGTGACGTCCAGCGACCGCTGGCCAACAGCGCCGGCTTGCGGTACTCGGGGTGGATGCCATCGCACTGCGGGCAATGCCAGGCGGCCTCGCTCATCTTGCCGGCCGGCCACTTGATGTCACGCCAGAGGATCTGGCTGTGCGTGCCGCAGTGATCACAGGGCACCTCGAACACCCGCTGGTCACTTTCCAGATACGCCGCCTCAATGCGGGAAAAACCCTTCAGGGTCGGCGTCGAGCACAGATACACCTTGCGGTTGACGAAGGTGGCCGCACGCTGCACCGCGAGCGCCACCGGATCGCCTTCGCCATCAGCATCGCCCGGGTAGCCATCGACCTCATCCAGAAACAAGTAGCGCACCGGCATCGAGCGCAGGCCTACCGCCGAGTTGGCGCCGGTCATGATCAGCACGCCTCCAGGGAATTCCTTCATCAGCTGGGTGTTGCCGGAGTCGCGCGAGCGTGGATCTTTGACGCGACTGGCGAGTTCGGGACTGGCTTCGATCAGCGCATCGACCCGCTGCTTGGAAACGCGCTTGGCGCCTTCGACGGTCGGCTGCACCAGCAGCATCGGCCCCGGGGCGTGGTGGATCACATAGCCCAGCCAGTTCAACCCCGCTTCAGTCTTGCCGATTTGAGCCCCGGCCATCAGCACCACCCGCTCCACGCGCGAAGTCGCCGACAGCGTTTCCATCACCGCCTTGAGGTACGGCGTGCGGGTGGTCGACCAGCGACCCGGCTCAGCGGAGGCCACCGACGAAAGCATCCGGTGGCGGTTGGCCCAGTCATCGACGGTGAGGATGGGATCGGGTGCAAGGCCCCGTTTCCAGGCGGCCTCCACGCTCAACGCAGCCGCAGATTCGGCAGTGTCGAACATAAGCCACTCCGATGCGAAATAGATGGACCGAACGCTTGGCTTCAATCCCGAACAGCGCGTTCATACAGACACCGCAACAACACACGCCAAGGAGAACCACGATGTGCAAAACCGCCAACAAGACCGCCACCATGGCCGCGCAGCAACTCGACCAACTGCTCGCCCAGATCGCCCTGGACCATCTCTTCATCGAGACCCTGGCCACACGCAACAGCGACAGCCTGGATTTCCACGACGTCAGCGTCTGGGCCGTCCAAAGCGCCCTGATGGCGGCCTACCAAGCAGGCCTGGCCGCAGGCCAAAACGCCACCAGCAAGGCCACTGATCAACCGACCCAGCAGCAAGCCGTCTGACCTTCATCACCCACAAGGAGCACGACCATGTCCGCACAAACCACCCCGATCACCGAACGCCAACTGGACCTGATCACCCGCGCGCATTGCGACGCCGCTGGCCTGATCGAGCCGCTGCTGGCCCTCAAGGGCGGCGCCAAGCTCAAGATGATCGCCAGCCTCGCGCAGCGGGGACTGATCGAGCAGATGGATGGCCAGTGGCGCATCACGGGTGCCGCCATCGCGATCATCAAGGGCGAGGCCCAACCGGAGGATGTGCTGCCTGCGGTAAAGGGTGCCGCCACGTCACCCACACCGCCGCTGGCCGACGACCCGGAACTGGAAGCCGCCGTGGCTGCCGCCGAAGCCAGCTGGCAGCAGGTTCAACCCGCCAGCACCCTTGAGTCGCCCAAGCGTGGCCCGGGCAACAGCAAGCAGGCGCTGGTAATCGAGATGTTGAAACGCCCCGAGGGCGCCACCATCGCGCAGATCTGCGAAGCCACGGGCTGGCAGGCGCACACGGTGCGCGGCACCTTTGCCGGCGCACTCAAGAAGAAATTGGGCCTGAATATCGTCTCCGAGAAGATCGTGGGCCCCGCCGGCACGCCGGGCGCAGGACAGCGCCTCTACCGCATCGCCGAGGAAGCCACCGCGTGATCGCGCAGCCCGACGCCCCGATCCCGGCAAACCTGTTGCCAGCCTTGCTGGAGGCCTGCCGGGAGATCGCCCGGATGAAGCATCCGAGCATCGAGCACCTCCTTCGCCACCGGGGTTTGGCTTCGAGGCCGACCGCATTGCCGATCTGGTGCTGGCGATTGAAGCCCTCGATGCACTCGATGCCCATCGCGATGCAGATTGAGCTTGGCTTCGGTGGGGACCAGCGCGTGAATGCTGTTGTCACCCACATCCACCGAAAGGACGCCACCATGACCACCGCCAACCACACACCGATCCGTGCCCGCTTTGCCCGCAAGCCCTGCGACCTGGACGAAGTGCTGCACAACACCGACCCCAGCGCACTCTTCGAGCCCATCGAAATCGCGTGGCGTAAGGCACTCACCGAGGCTGAATATGACGCCTTCGCCAACACACTGCTGGAGGACCGGGACTGGCTGACCGGTCTCGGAGGCCACGCGGCAGGGTATCGGCGCGTGGTGGCTGTCAGCGCACCGGGGCGCACAACCGTATTTGTCGATCCCTCCGGCGGCAGCTACGGGCGCTACGTCGGCATTGCCGAAGAGCAGCCTGCGGCAGATGACGAGCAGGCCGGCGCGATTGCCTGGCTGATCGACAACCGTCGCCCGGAGGTGTCGCGCGAGCAGGCCATCCACACCCTGCGCCGGGCGCTGGCAGGCGATCCCGCCGCCTTGCGCATCCTCGACAGACTGGCCAACCAGTCATCGAAAAATGATCAATGAATCGCTTGGCTTCAGTGGCGACAAGCGCGTTCATACAGGTGTCGCAACGATCAACCGAAAGGAGAGCACACCATGAACACCCCCCGCGAATTTCAAGCTCACTACGCCGAAACCAGTGGCCGTGATGCGCTTACCAACGCCCGCGCCACGATGCAGCGCGCCCTGGTAGAACTCGACCGCTACATCGCCCGCTACGAAGAAGCAGAGTCGCTCAAAGACAAGGCCAATGTCCTCAACTGGACCCTGAGCCATCTGGCCACCTACGTGCCCAACAACGTGCGCCTGGACCTGATCGCCAGCGCCCAGGCGGAACTGGTGCGTGCCGACACGATGGAATAAGGAACCCCGAGCCAAGCGCAAAAAGATCGAACAGGCGCTTGGCTTCCATCTCGAACAGCGCGTTACTACGGGTGTCGCCACGATCAACCGCCAGGAGCCAGAGATGAACACCACCACCCAGATCCCCGCTACCCAGAACGAGTCGTGGGGCTTTTACGGCACGATGAACGAACAGGCCGAGGCCGCTTGGCCACTGGCCATGACCGCGATCTCGGATGCCACCTACCAGCCGCTCGAGTCAGTCCGCACCTTCCTCGACAGCCGCCACGGCCGCCACTTTGCCGACGACGTGCAAAACGGCCTCTACGCCGGCGCCACCCTGGCGGACGCCATCGCACAGGCCACACAGCGCTGGATGGGCTGGACCATTGGCCGCAGCACCAGCAAACAGTACGGCATCCCCAAGGGCCTGCCTTACCTGACGGGCTTCGTGATCCACTGCGAGATCGTCGAAGAGTCTCTGGCGGCGTGAGGAGTACAACGTGGCCGCGCTCTCCACCAACCCACAACTCGAAACCCACTACGACCAGTTCATCGCCGAACTGACGGCACTCACCCGCAAGTACGGCATTGCGATCCAGTCAGTCGGCGGTGTCATCCTGGCTGATGCACCCGGTGAATTCAGCCATGTCAGCTATGTTGCCGACATCAGCAGCGGTGATCTTTATCCTGAGTTCCCGGATAACTGACGCACGCGCAGCGCCTCAAAGACCCGGCGCAGCACGTAGCTCCTGACCAGCGACACGGCCGTGAAGATGAGGCCAATCAGCAAGTTCTCCTGCAGCGTGGCGTGAAGCCCGAAGAGGGGAAACACCAGCCATTGGGTCGCCACCGCCACACCGTAGCCGACCAGCATATTGGTCACGGCTTCCACCAGCGACATCCAGCGCGACTGCTTCACAGCGCCACCTCGGCATCGATATCACTGGCGTCGGCAGAATCGGCTGTGCCGACCAGGTCATCGAACTTCACCCCATCCGCTTCCCGCACCGCCTGTGAGCCAGCGTATTCCTGCCAGCGACGAACGATCACATCGACGTACTTGGGGTCGAGCTCAATCAACCTCGCCTGGCGACCGGACTTCTCAGCGGCGATCAGCGTGGTGCCAGAGCCACCGAAGGGATCGAGCACCACATCACCCGGTCGGCTGGAGTTGCGGATCGCTCGCTCGACCAGTTCCACCGGTTTCATTGTTGGGTGCAGGTCATTGACGCGCGGCTTGTTGAAGTGCCACACATCGCCTTGGTCGCGGTCACCACACCAGTGGCGGGTAGCTCCCTCGGGCCAGCCGTAGAGGATCGGCTCGTACTGGCGCTGGTAGTCCGAGCGCCCGAGCGTGAAGGTGTTCTTGGCCCAGATGATGAAGGTCGACCACTTGCCACCGGCAGCACGGAAGGCGGACTGCAAGGTGTCAAGTTCCGATGAGGACATCGCCACGTAGACCGCGCCATTGCATCGGGCCAGCGCTGGCTTGAACGCCGCCAGCAGGAAGTCCTGGAATCCGTCGCCGAGGTTGTCGTTCAGGATCGGACGGTTGGTGCCGCGCAGCTTGTCCTTGGCCGTGTTGGCATAGTCCACGTTGTACGGCGGATCTTGGAAGATCATCGCCACCCGCTCGGTGCCGAGCAGCGTGTCGTAGCTCGCGTCATCAGTGCTGTCGCCACAGAGCAGCCGGTGCTTGCCCATGATCCAGACATCACCAGGCTTAGACACTGGGGTGACCGGGACCTCGGGAGCAGCATCCTCGTCGGTGTGGCCCTCGGCAGTGGTTTCCTCGCCCGCCATGATCTCCAGCAACTCGTCGGCATCGAAGCCGGTGAGCGCCAAGTCGAAATCGGCCTCCTGCAACTCGGCCAGCTCCAGACGCAACAGTTCCTCGTCCCATCCGGCGTTCTCGGCGATCTTGTTGTCGGCGATCACCAGAGCCCGACGCTGGGTTGGGGTGAGATGCTCAAGCACCACTACCGGCACGCTCGCCAACCCCAGCTTGCGCGCCGCCGCCAAACGCCCGTGACCGGCCACGATCACGCCATCCGACCCGGCCAGGATTGGCGCAGTGAAGCCGAACTCGGCGATGCTCGCCGCGATCTGCGCGATTTGGGCCTCGGAGTGGGTGCGGGCATTTCGGATATAGGGCAACAGGCGCTCGATGGGCCAATGCTCCAGTTTGTCAGCGAGCCAGGCTTGCATCGGTGTTCTCCAGTCGTTCTGATTCGACCTCGGCAAAGGTCTGTCCGGTGGCCAGCAAGGTCACCGGGATGTCGGGGTGGTTTTGTTGGAAGCGCTTGACCGCCACGTCGGTGTAGGACGGGGCCAGTTCGATGGCGCGGGCCACGCGATTCGTCTTCTGGGCGGCCAGGATCGTGGTACCGGAGCCGCCGAAGGGCTCGAAGACAACATCACCCGGGTCCGAGTACGCCAGCAAGATGTGCTCGGGCAGGGCCACCGGAAACACGGCCGGATGGTCGATGTCCCGGCCGATCTTGCCCTTGTGGCGCATCACGCGAATCACGCTGTCCGGGATGCGGTAGTCCTGGGTAGGCTGCCCGGCATGGGTCCAGCCCCCGACCTCGCCATCCTTGCCGCGCATCGCCGTCGATGATCCGTCGGCGCGCAGGTGGCTGTCCTGACCGGCGTGTTTGCACGGCACGATCTTGTTGGGCTTCCTGCTCTGGCGGTTGAAGTGGAAGACGAACTCGAAGCTGGGGGCCAGGCGTCCGGCCCAGTCACCGGGCATCCCCGGCCCCTGGTCCCAGACGTACCAGCCAAAACGTCGCCAGCCTTGCGTGCGCATCCAACTGATCCAGCCATCCCAATACGGGATCACTTCATTGTCGCGGTGGATCAGGCCCAGGTTGACCAGCACCTGGCCGTCGCCGGCCATGGGCAGGTTGGCGAACACCCCGCGCATCAGCGCATCCCAGTCGGCGATGCCTTGCGTGTAGTTGCGCTGCTGGCCGTAGGGTGGGCTGGTGAAGCACAGGCTCGCCCGGTCGCCGGCCATCAGGGCAGCGACTACGGCCGGGTCGATCGAGTCGCCGCAGATGAGGCGGTGCGCACCCAGTTGCCAGATGTCGCCCGGTTGGCTGACCGGGTTGGCCGGTGCCTCCGGGATATCCTCATCCTCGGGTTCGGCAATGGGCGCAGCCTCATCGGCGCGCTCGGTCTCTTCGATATCGCCGAGCAGGTCGGCCAGTTCCTCATCGCTGAATCCGGTCAATGCCAGATCGAAGCCCGCTGCTGACAGGTCAGCCAACTCGACGGCGAGCAGTTCCTGATCCCATCCGGCCTGCAGCGCCAGCTGGTTGTCGGCCAGGATGTAGGCGCGGCGCTGGGTGGGCGTCAGGTGATCGAGCACGACCACGGGCACGGCGTCCAGATCGAGTTTTCTGGCGGCGGCCAGGCGACCGTGGCCGGCGAGAATGCCGCCGTCGTCCGACACCAAGAGCGGCGCGGTAAAGCCAAACTCGACGATGCTGGCGGCGATCTGCGCCACCTGTGTGTCGGAGTGAGTACGGGCATTTCTCTGGTAGGGCTTGAGCCGATCCAGTGGCCACATCTCGATGCGGCTGGCCATGGCGGGGGTGACGGTCATCGGGAGAGTTCCTCCAGGGCTTCGCGGATCGCCTCCATCAGCAGGTCTTCCACCACGCGCTGGTCGGGTTGAGCGACCACGGCCGCCACGATCTGTGGAGCGAGCTTGCGGGGAATTTGCTGGATGCGGTCACGCAGCAACCGCGCGAGGTTGAAGTGCTTGACCTTCACCTCGTCGGCGTTGAGCAGCTTGCCCGTGCGTTCTTCGAATTCGAGCTTGGCCAGGCGCGCGGCGTAGGCTTCGCGGATGGCGCGGCTGGTCTGGTAATCAGGCGCGGCAGCCCGGGTTTCCAGAGGCGGCTGCAGCTCACGGTTGGCAACTGCTGCCGTGGAAACCGGGGTGGAAACAGGTGGGGTTGCCACCTTGGTCGCAGGTTTCGGGGCGCCGGTGTTCAGGTTCTGCGACGGCAGCGTGTTGCGCGCCCACTGGGCATCGGCCTTGGCCGGGTCGATCTTGCCGTCGGGCTCGACGCTGATGCGCCCGGCCTTGATGGCCTTGGCCACAGCGGTGTGGCTCACGCCACGGTGTTGGGCATAGGCCCGGATGGACAGTCCCATCGCATTCCTCCGGGCCGGGCGGGTCAATCAATTCGTCAGGGGTGGATCACCTCGGCGTGGAAACGGGTGGCAACTGGCAACCTCTTTTTGTCGCTGGCGCTAGGCAAGCCGGGTGGTTGGCGCGTCCCCCGCTTTTTAGATCGCCCGGGAGGACCCGTCAGATGTGTCAGATGTGTCAGATGCGTCAGACATCATCACGTGGCCTTCGCCAGTTCTTCCCGCAGCGCCCGTTCCATCTGCCGCTGGTACTCGCGCAGCGCCACGCTGCGTACCGTCTCGGCCATACCCAGTCGCGGCTGCACCTTGATCTGGGCCTTGGGCCGCAGCAGGTAGAGCGCGAGGATGCGCCGCTCGTCACGGCGCTCGAACAGCATCCCCGCCCGGTAGAAGACGGTGGGCTTTTTCTTGACCTGATCGAGCCACTGGCTCTTGGGGATCACCCGGCTCTGGGCCATCTCGCGCAACCGCCCGGCCGGAATGGGTCGCGCATCGGGATGGCTGCCGCCCGTCTCCTGTGCCGCCATGAAGCGATCCCGCGACCAGACCTCGGCCATCAAGGTGCGCGGCTTGGCCGGCGTCACGCCGATACCCCGACTGATCCACGGCCGGCGCAGATTGAAGCGCTCGGGCAGACTATCGCGCACCGCATCACGGGCATCGAAGGCCGTTCGGGTCAGGGCTTTGGCGGCGGCGTTCGGAACGTGCCGCTGAGCCACGTCCGACAGGTACTCGGTGGCCTTGGCCACATCGGCAGTGACATCAAGTTTCAGCATCGGCGGACTTCCGGCGGCGTGGGGTGGCTGGAGTGTCGGGCTGGGTAGCCGGTTCAGCTGGGATGCCAGCCTGTTGCGCCAGGATCTGTTCAGCAGTGGCCGCATCGACCTCAACCGTCAGGCCAGGGACGAGCGAGCGCACGCCGCCAGCGCCGGTGAGGACCACCGGGCGGGTGATGAGAAGTTTCATGGGGGAGTCTCCAGCGCTGGGCAGACAGGCGAGCGCCCAGCCCAGAAACGACAACGCCCACCAAGGTCTCCCCGGTGGGCGCAGTTATCAGCAGTACGTGAATACTGTACCTTGTGGGGGGCCAGCATTCAATCAGGTTTCGGGAACTACCCTCAAAAAAATTTCAGAAGGCGACTTTCCAGTCCTTGAGGATCGAGACGGTTTGCGTCAGCCCTTGCTTGAGCAGGATGTCGAGAAACTCGTCAGCGGTCTTGGGTGGCTTTTTGAGGGAGGCGCGCTGCTCGGCTAATGCCTGCAGAACCGATGCGGGGTGAAGGTCGAACAGATCCACAATGAAGTCGTCCGGGTGCTGGGCGTCCAGGTTATAGCGATCCAATGCGCCAGCCGGAAAGTCCTTCAGGTTGAACGTGACGATGGTCTCAGCCCCGCTATGGATGGCGGCAGCCACGACATGGCGATCATCGGGATCGGGCAACTCGATGGCTGGGATGAGATGCTCGAAACCTTCGACCAGGCTATCGCGCACATTCGAATTCATCAGGGTGCGGGTTTTTTCCAGCGCAGCAGGATCGAGTTCTGGGCGCTGCTTGAGCAGGTTGCGAATCCACTCGTCGTGAATGGTGTTTGACCAGCGCGCACGGAACCGGTCCGTGAGCGCCAGTCGCATCAGCAGATCCCGCAGCGGCGCGGGGTAGAGTACGCACGCGTCGTAGACGACCGTGAAGTGCGAACTCATTCGTAACCCATTCCCAGTTCCTGAGCCTGCTCGGCCAGTGCATCCAGAGCCTTGCGCCGCTCAGCATCGATGCGCTCCTTGTAGGCAATCACGTCCTGGTAACGCACGCGGCGATGTGTGCCCGTCTTGTGGAACGGAATCTCCTTGCTTTCCAGCAGTTTCACCAAGTGCGGGCGCGATACGTTGAGAACATCGGCCGCCTCTTGGGTGGTCAGTTCGGCATGGACCGGGATGATGCTGACGGCGTTGCCCTCGCCGATCTCGGTCAAGACATCGACCAGCAAGCGCAGGGCCGACATCGGAACGCGCACCGGGTGAGCAGCGCCCTTGTCATCGAAAATCTCGATCTGCTGGGTTTCTGAACGCATCTGCAGATAGGCCGAGAGCGCCCGCCCGCTCTCGCGAGCCAGCGCCACCTCTTCGGCTGTGGGCATCGTCTGCGGTAGTTGGGTCGTGGTCATCGTGCTCTCCTTGGTGTCTGTTTCCTGCGCCGGTCTGTGATGATAAACGAAATAAACGACAAACGCAATAAACGAAAGACCCTGACCGTATCTGATCAAGGCCTCTGTGCTCAGACCGATGGACTGGTCGACTCAGGACGCCGTCGGTGTTGTGGCGGTCCCGAACGCTCATAGCCGTAGTACCGGGCCAACACCCCAAGGGCTGCCACCAGATAGCCCTTGGCCTCATCCCGATCCTGCCGTCGACCATTCCAGCCTTCACGCTGAGCCCAATCGCGGATCGACATCTGCAGCCCCGCCACGTACCACAGCGCCGCCCCGGCTGGACTGCCACTGCCTCCCACAGCGTCCAGTGCATCCCGAACCGCACGGGCGGCACTGGCGTTACGCTCGATCAACATCTCTCCGGGGGCTGTTCCACAAGGCAGACCATCGAGTCGGCTGCTGGCGACACCACTGGCAAAGGCCCGGGCAAAGTCCTGCGAGAACTGCTGACCGGCGTCGTGCATGGCGCCGGTGATGCTGCCGTTTCGGAGCATCAGCGCCAGCGTGTCCACCGTGCGGTAGTGATCGACGGGCTTGCAGTCATCGTCCTCCTCGCGTACGTAGCGGATGACGCTGCCGTCCGGGCGGATCAGTTCATGGCCGATGGGTGGTTTGCGTTCGGCTCGTGCCTTGGCGCGTTGGGTCTTCTTGGTCATGGCCGGCCCTCCCCAAGTTGCCCGAGGGTCGCCAGCGCACCGTCACGGTCACGCTGCACAGTGATCGACTTAGCCGTGGTCGCCACCACCGTCCAGGTCTCGCCATCACCCCGGTCGATCACCTCGCCCTCGGCCCAAGGCGTGCTCTTGCGGGATGCTGTGGTGCGCGCTCCGTAGAGCTTGGTGGCGATGCCGGTCAGGAACGCCCGGTCCCAGTCGTCGTAGATGTCGTCCAGCGGCACCACGACGATGCCTTGCTTGTGCCAGGCCGCTGCGCGCATCGCACGCAGTTCTTCGGCGTTGGCCGGCGACTGCGGTGCCATCCTGCCCAAAGAGCAGGGAATCGAAGGTGTGTTTATGCGCATACCACACCTCCTTGGGCCATCGCCCAGTCCAACAGTGCCAGCGCATCGGCGTGGTTGTCGTCGACCGGTTCGATGCCGCGCGCCTTGGCTGCCGCGATCATCTCGATCTTGCCGGCATTGCCCCTGCCAGTCGCATGCTTCTTGATCGTGCCCACCGGCACGCCCTGGTACGGGATCTGATGATGCTCGCACCAGGCCGTCAGATGCGCCATGAAGCCGCCATAGGCGTGTGCGGCATCGACGCCGGCGTGTTTCCTCACCTCTTCGAACACCACCCAGTTGATGCCATCGGCACACTGCTTGATGTCGGTCAGCCAGCGTTTGAAGCGCAGGTATCTCATTCCGCCACCTTCGAAGCGCTGCGGCTTGAAGGATTCGCTGCCACCGCTGATCAGTCCGTCGCGGTCGACCAATGCCCAGCCCGTGGTGGTGCCCAGATCGAGGGCCAAAATCGTTGTCGTCATATTCGTCAGTCCTGTTTTTGGGGGCGGTCTGACAGATCCGACAGAGTTGCCGATTAACCTCTTACGCGTGTGCGCGTGTAGGCGTAAATCAGTAGCCCTGTCTGATCTGTCAGTCCTGCCCAGATTCATGTTTCGGGTCAGTTGTCGGCGTAGGGGGTGAAGCGGTCTTTCGGGGGCTCCTTGAGACCCACACCCCGGAATCCGCGCAGCCCCATCCCGTTGCGCCACTTCTCCAGCCCCCGTGTGAGCAGCAGATCGGCGAAGCGCTTTTGCGAGCCGACGAATTCGCCGGCGGCTTCGGCCCACTGCTTCCAGTCGGTGAAAAGCTCGGCGGTCAGCGCCTTGGCGTTCGGGTGGCGCACGCAGCGCTCTTCGAGCCAGCGGCCCAGCGCGTCTTCCGCCTCGAAGTACTCATCGGTGGCATCAAGCACGGGTTTCGGTGGTTTGAGCCCCTCCCGCTGCCAGGCCAGACAGCCCTCAACACCCCAGCTGAAGATCCCATTGGCCTCAGCCAGCAACTTGGTCTGCAGTTGCTTGTCGCGCTTTTCCGGGGGCACGGTGATCGTGAAGGGGATCAGGTGCAGACGGCGGCGCATCGCTTCGTCGATATTGCGGATGGCCGGCTTGTGGTTGCCGGCGATCACCAACTTGAACTGCGGGACATAGGTGAAGAAGTCCTGGCGCATGAAGCGTGCGGACACCCGGTCGCCACCGGTGATCTCCTTGATCTTCGACTCGTTCCAGCGCCGGCCTTGTTCGGTCTCGGTCGCGCCGACGAAACGCGAACCGCGCAGCCCGGCCAGATCGGTCGGGTGCCGGTCACCGCGCGTTTCCATGAAGGTGTCCATGGGCGCGTTGGCGGCGTAGTCACCGAGCAGGGTAAAGAGCGTGTTCACGAACACCGACTTGCCGTTGGCCCCGGTGCCGTAGAGGAAGAACAAGGCGTGCTCACTGGTCGCCCCGGTCAGGCAGTAGCCGAACATCCGCTGCAGGTAGGACTGCAGCTCGGCATCGCCGCCCGTGACCTGCTCCAGAAAGCGCATCCAGGTCGGGCAGGTGCTGCCCGGCACCAAGGTGGCCGAAGCGATCTTGGTCATCCGGTCGGCACGGTCGTGCGGGCGCATCCGGCCGGTGCGCAGATCCACCACGCCACCCGGCGTGTTGATCAGCCAAATATCCGCATCCCACTCATCGGTAGTCGCCGCGTGCCGACGGTCCGAGCGCGCCAGACGTTCTACCCCACCCACGGTGCTGCTGGCCGCGAGCTTGGCCGCGACCTTGCTGCTGTCCGCGCGCACCGCTGCGTGGCGACAGACGTGACGGATGAGATCAGTCGCTGCCAAGGTCTCCTCGGCCCGCCAGCGCTGGCCATCCCACATCAGCCATTTGCCCCAGGCCGCGATGTAGCGCCAGTCGCGCTGGTAGCGCCGGGTGAAGCTGACTGCCAGGGCATCCTCAGTCCCCCACACCGTGGCATCGCCATCGTGGTCGGCCTGCCCGTCGTACTCCGGCAGATCAGCTCCATCGCCCAGAGGCTGCACCGTAATGCGCGGTCCGGTGGCGATGAAACCCGCGACATCGAAGTCCTCCGCCAAGGCATCCGCTGCATCCCAGCCCTCGGGCTTATCGTCGGGTGGCAGCAGGATGGCGCAGGAGGTGGCTCCCGCCATGAGCACGGCTTGCGAGGCGGCCTCGGCATAACCGAATCCCGGCTTGTCCCGATCCGGCCAGATGAGCACAGCTTTGCCCGCCAGCGGTGACCAGTCGGTCTTGTCGACCGGCGCATTGGCGCCGTGCATCGCGGTGGTCGCCACGATGCCGGCCTCGATCAAAGTCTGCGCGCATTTCTCGCCCTCGACCAAGATCACCTGTTCGGCAGCAACGATGCCCGGCTGGTTGTAGAGCGGGCGCGGCTCGGGTGGCGCCATCTTGCGGCGCTTGGCATCCCAGGGGCGGAACTCTTTCCGGCCCGGGGCCGGGTCGTAGCGATACACGCAGGCGATCAGGTTGCCGGCGGCATCCAGGTAGTCCCACTTGGCCGTGGCCGGACCCAGCTCGTCGACCGGGGCTTCGGCCTTCTTGCGCTTCGGCGGATGGCTGGTGGCTCGCCCCACCAGTTGCCCGGCGATCTCGAGCACCCGGGCAAAGTCCGCCTGGGTGTCGAGCCCGTGGTGGGCGGCGATCAGATCGAAGATGTCACCGCCTTCGCCAGTGGCGTGGTCGTGCCACAGGCCAGCGGTTTCACCCTTGAGTGACACCTCCAGGCTGTCGCCAGGGCTGCCCAGCACATCGCCGACCAGGTACTTCTGGCCACGCTTCTTGCCGGCTGGCAGCAGCGTCATCAGCACCGACTCCAGCCGCGCCAGCAGATCGGCACGGATGGCGTCGCGTTGTGCGTTGGGATCACCACCGACAGGGAAGGCCTGCGGCGGCACCGAATTGAAATCAAGCATGGATCAGTCCTCCCTGTGGCGGATGGTTGTGGGCATGGCAGGTGATGGAATGCACGGGGGCGCTGCTGGCGCTGACCACCGGCTCGGTGGGTGCGCTTTGCACCGGCACCTTGAGCGGGACCTTCTGCCAATGCGCCTTCTCGTCGGCGAGGTAGCCGGCCTTGCGTGCAACGAAGCGCACGAAGTCCGGATGCAAGCCAACCAGGTCACACCAGAGCGTGAGGTCGTCCCCGAGCAGAAAACGCCTTGCTTCGCGCCGCATCCGGCGGTTGGTCAGACTGAGGCTGTCGTGGATGGCGCGGGCGAGCACCGCCACCACCAGCCGGGACTCTGGGCACACGAGGAAGGTGTGGCGATTGAGCACCTTCTCGATGGCCTGCAGCCCGACCAGGGGTTTGGGTGGCGACCAGCGATCCACCCACTCGGTGCGGTAGGTCTTGCGTGCGCTGGCGCGCTTGGAAGCTGTGCTCATTGCGCACCTCCCCAGCAGCGCTGCGCATAGCTGCAAAACTTGCACTCGAAGTGGCTGGCCTCGGCGAAAGCGCGCGGCAAGAGCTCACCGGCCTCGGTCGCCTGAATCACCCGCACCGCCCGGTCGGACATCTTCTGCGCCAGTGCGGCATCGAAGGGGACCAGCTCGAACCACAGCTCCTGGGTATCCTTGTTGATGGCGGTAAAGAGCGCCGGGTTATGGCTGATGCCTTCGACCGTGCCTTCCATGTAGGCCTGGTAAGTGGCCATCTGCGCGGCATAGACCGGCTTGGTGAGCGCCACGCCAGACTTGGCGCAGGCTTTCCAGTGCTTGTCAGCCATGGTCTTGCACTCGAAGAGCATCGGGAAAGAAAGCCCCAGCTCTGGTGGTGCCGCCGTGATGATCCCGTCGACGTGGCCCTTGATCCGGCCACCCGCCACCGAGAAGCCAAACTGGCTGCCGTTGACCTTCTGGTTGTGCAGCTCGAAACCCGCCATGCGCAGCCAGCGCACGGCTAAGTCCTCCAGCACATGGCCGACCTCGAATACCCGCAGGATGCGACCTGAGAAACCACGGCCGGGATCAACCGGCGCACCAGCGTACTCGTACTGAAGCGCCCGTTCGCAGGCCACGCCCAGACGCGAAGCACCAAGGTAGTCGCGCGGGGTCTGCCCGGCACGTTCAACATCCAGCGCCGTATCGATGAAGCCCGTCACCCTCTCGTGGAAGGCCGGCCTGTGATTAAAGTCCAGCATCGATATGCCTCCATGTTTTTTCGTGCTTGATCGCATCGATGGCGCCGGGCGTCACCCCAGCCAGCACCGATAGCTCTTTGGGTGTGCACGCACCAACTGCAAGCAGGCGCTTGATGACCTGTACCTGTTTGCTGTTCAGACGTGCTGAACTGCTACGCTCGCCGCGAGCTGCTCTCCCCTTGGCCTTCATGTCAGCCAGGTTCTCGGCGTGTGTCCCAAGCCAGAGGTGCGCCGGATTCACACAACGTGGCGTATCGCAGCGATGGCAGACATGCAGCCCATCAGGGATAGGGCCGTAGGTAAGCTCCCACGCTGCGCGGTGAGTGGTGGTCTTTGCGCCTCGAAGCGCATTGCCCTCTGGCTCGCGACGGATCTGTCCATAGCCCCTTACGTTGGTGCTACCCAGCCACAGCCAACAACCATCGGGACCTGCACCCAGATCAACGCGGCTCCAAAGCCGTACCGATAAGGGGAGAGGCTTGCGCCGAACGACGCACCGCCCTGTGTTCGGCTGATGAGTGGCGTCTTTCTGCATCACTTCGCCCTCCCACGCTTGTCCGGCTTGGCGACCACCGGCTCCCCAGTCTCCCAGGGCAGGTCGTCCTCCAGATCAGCGAAGGGATTCGCCGGATCGAAGGTGATCGTTGCCGAGGCTGGCTCCAACTTGACCACCGGCTGCGGCGCCTGCGTTTCATACGGCTCAATGCCGCGCACCGGCGGATATTTCGCCTGTTGGTGGTGAGCCGCCATGGCCTCCGTCCAGCCGGTCACAATCGCTTCGATCACCTGCAAGGCCTCGGCCTCGCTGTAGTGACCCAGCGGTTTGTCAAAGCCGATCTCGCCGGCGGCCTCGCCGAAGCACTTCAGGCAGGCGCGCATCGCCGCGCGCTCGAATTCGGTCGGGTCAACCATGAGCACGTCCTCCTGCCTGGGGTCGGTTCGAAGCCACTGGCCGTAGAGCGCGTGAAACGCGTCCTGGCATTTGCGGCTGCAGAAGACCCAATCCATCGGGTACCGGCGCGATTCGCCCACCCGGAATCGGTTGTCGCTGTGGCCGAGGCCACGGGCCTGTCGCTTGCAAGCCCAACATTGGCCGGCCATTCATTGCCCTCCCTCCAACGCACCGATAAAGAGGGTCATCTGCAGCGGCTGGCTGCCAAACGCCGTGGCGCAGCGGGTGTCGAAGTCCCGGTAAGTCATCGACGAGCGCGCGATCATGGTCACCGCGTGGATCTGCTTTTCCAGCAAAGCAAGACCGCCTTCGGAGAGCCACTGGTGCGCCTTGTCGGACAGGCGCTTGCGGTTCCTGATCTCCTCGATGATTTCGCGGGGCATGATCACGTCGTACACCCAGCGCAAGGTGATCTGGCCGATCACCGCCGGCGGGTTCTGCTGATGGCCCAGGTAGTGCCAGCCGAACAGGCGAAACAGCGCCCGGTAGTAGTCGGGGCTGAAGCGCCGCTCCCAGCTGGCCACCCGTTCGCGCAGCAAGCGCGAGATCAAGGCCTGCAGCGCATCGGGGGCACGGTGGTACTGGTAGCCGGTGGCCTCGTCGATCAGCGCGACCTCACCGGTCTTGGCCAGGGCCTTCAGGATGCGCTGGCAGTTGGGCACCAGGTGCTGGCGTTTGCGGTGCAGTCGACCTTCCAGGGCAGCGTCGATCACGCCCGAGGCGACCTCGCTGATGACCCCAGCCGGAAAGAACGCCGTGGTCTGCCCCGAGGGCAGGCGGATGCTGCAGGCGTTTTCCTGCAAGACCTCCGCTGCACCGGGGGCGACATCGGACAGCAGGGCTTTGAGTTGGCTGCCCCGGCGCGATTCGTGCAGGCCGATGGCGGTGGCCAGTTGCCGCTGCACATAGCCACGGGTGCCGTCTTCCAGCACCACGGCTTCCACCGCCAGGTCACCGAAACGCACCACGCCGTAGTGGCTGGTGGTCAGGATAGGTGTGCTCATCATCGTCACGCCCTCCCTCACTGCGCCCAGGCGGGCTTGCCGCTGGGGACGGTGGCTGGGGCTGGACGCGATGAAGGGGTGTGGGCAGCTGGTGGCGTGTAGCTTGGGGCCACGACTGCTGCCGGTGCACCCGACTGACCGGCGCCCGTATTGCCCATGCCACCCCTGGGCATCACCCCCATGACCAGGGCGTAGTCCCTGTGGTCTGGCTCAATGGCGGCCTTGATGGTGTTGCGGTCCTCGCCTCGGCCATCCTTCTCGATGTCGATGCGGGCGGCGAACTCCAGGCCATCCAGGTCGGCAAAGCCGCTGATGCGACGGGCAGCCTGCGCCTGAGAGCTGTTGTCCGCCGGATGTACGTTGCGCGCGGAGTTGAGCGCCGCCCTGATGAAGGTGCGGCCCATGTTCCCCCAGGTTGGTCCCTTGGCGCTGTGCAGACCGACGTTCCACCAGATCTTGCGTTTGGCAAACGGGCCTTCCATCACCACGCCTTCGCAGGCGAGGTAAACCGCACCGGTCTCGAAACTCTGCGTGGCCCAGCCGCCGGTCCAGCCCTGTGCCGGATCATCGAAACC
This sequence comes from Diaphorobacter sp. JS3050, assembly GCF_013154915.1. Classification (NCBI taxonomy): domain Bacteria; kingdom Pseudomonadati; phylum Pseudomonadota; class Betaproteobacteria; order Burkholderiales; family Comamonadaceae; genus Diaphorobacter; species Diaphorobacter sp. JS3050. The sequence continues at coordinate 759,872 of NZ_CP053553.1, read as the reverse complement.
GCCCGGCTTGATGCTCAGGCGCAGCTTGACCGCCGTGTTGCGCGGGATGAGGTCGAAGGACTGCTGCTGTTCAGCGTCGTTGAAATCGTTCCAGTTGGACATGGCGGGTTACTCCTGGGATGCGTGGAAATCGGGGGTGGCGGTCGGAAAAGCGGTGGCGTGCGCAGCAACGGCATCGCGGCCGAGGCACTTGGCGATGAGCTTTCCGAGGTGGGGTTCTTCGATGGGGTCGAGCCGACCGCTGCGGTCTTTGCTCGGGAAGCCCCAGGTGTTGTCTGCGCCGGTGACAAAAGCGCGGTACGGCGTACCGTCGTCGGCCTTCAAGATGGCCAGCGTGATCACTTCATCGAGCACGCCCGGCAGCTCGGCCGAGGTCTTGGCGCCTTCGAGCTGCAGCTGGTAGATGCGGCGATTGAAGTCGTCCAACTTCTCTTCGAGGATGCAGACGTAGATGACGTGTTTGTCCCGCACGTGCTGCAGGTGCGTGAGCGCGCCGATCATTTCGGTGCCCAAGAGGCCATAGGCGCCCCGGGTGTCGGGCTTGCCGGTCTTCTCGGAGAAGGCGGCCGGCTGCGTCTTGCACCAGGCCAGGCACATCCGCGAGAGCACGGTCAGACTGTCGACGAAGTAGGTGTCGTACTTGGCCAGCTGCGCCGGATCGCCGTACTTCTGACAGACGTGGTCGAAGTGCGCCTGCGAAAAGGCCTGCTCGGGTGAGGCGCTCGGGCTCGGCCCGGCAAGGAACACCACCAGGTCCTTGAACTCCGGCCAGGTGCGCGGGCGCAGGGTGTCGCCGGCCCAGTCCAAGATCGACAGATCGCCGGCCTCGGTGTCCACCAGCAAGGTGCGCTCGGCATCCAGGGTGCGGATCTGGGAGGTCTTGCCCGCGCCCGGCACACCGACGAGGGCGACCTTGGCGCAGCGTTTTTCTGACAAGCGCTGGTCAGCGCTGATGATGGGAAGGGTCATGACAGGTTCTCCTGTTCACTCAGGGATTCAAGGGCGGTGAGAAGGGGTTCGCTTGCATCGGCGCCGGCGGCCACAGCCATGTCGCGCAATTCACGCAAGGTGCTGTGGCGACGGGTGTCGGCGCTGATCTGCGCTGCCAGCAGCTCCAGGTGGGCATCGATGTCGGCCAGGGCAGCACGGGAGAGCGGCTTGTAGATGACGCTGTCTTCGCTGAGCGCCTCCTCGTCCACGCCCGACACCGGGACGCTGATCGCCGGCGGTAGATGGGCCATCAACGCACCGGGAATGCCGGGCACGCGCAGTTGGGCGTGCTCAGTGATGGCCGGGTAGCGCTTGAGCTCACGGCGGGCCATGGCGGCAATGGCGTTCTCGACCAGCCGCTCGCCCATCTGGCTCACGCCTTTGCGGTACAGCGCACAGACCACCTGGGCCACCTCTCGCGGCCTGGCGTAGCCCTGCACCTCGAAGGCGTTGCGGATTTCCTTGCGCACGGCCTCGCGCAACCAGCCGAAGTTCACTTCACGCATGGCGAGCCTCCTTCCACAGCAGGTCGAAGGTGGTGATCAGGGGCATCACCCGTGACAGCCAACCGCTCAGGTTCTTCTTCTGGTAGTGCGGCACGCATCCCATCAGGGACTGGGCGTCCACATCGATGCGGCACAGCGACTCCAGTCCTTCGCGCAGGGCCAGCCAGCGCTCGGCGTCTGCCGTCGATTCGGCGCAGACCGTGGCCCCGTGGAAGCGCCCGTCCGAGCCCAGCACCAAGGAGCAGCTTTGCTCAGCCAGGCGGCGGGCCTCGCTTGGCGAGGGCAGCGGTGTCTGCTCGGCCTTGATCGCCTCGACCACCGCCATCTGGTCGGCTCCGCAGAGCTGCTGCTCAGCCGCCACCCGCTCGAAGATCCTCACCGCCGAGGCACCACACACGCCGGCCTGCTCGATGCGGGTCTGCACCTCTCTGGCGATGTCGCGGATCTCCTGCGGGCTCTTGGTCAGCATCAGGCGCTGCTGACTGGCAGGCAGTTGTGCCAACTGAGCGGCTAGACGCACAGGAATGGCGCCGGACTCGACAGCAGCGCCCAGCTCAGGCATGCCGTGCTCGAGCACCACACGCGCACGCTGCAGACTGCGCTCACCGACATTGAGCAACTGCGCTGCATGAGGCTGGGTCAAACCTGCCAGTGGCCGGGAAGCGCTGGGGCGACCTCTGCCCAGGCTGGCCAGCCGGGCAGCAACCATGGCCCGCTGGCTCTCGGAGAGATGGCGCCGATGCAGGTTGAGCGAGACCACCAGCGCAAAGGGATCACCGTCATCGGCGCTGACCTGGCGCACCAGGGGCTCCAGTCCCAGTTGCTCGCATGCCCGCAGCCGGTGGCGACCATCGATGACCTGGCCATCCAGAATGAGGATGGGTTCGCGCTGGCCGTGGGCGGCGATGTCCGCCACCAGAGCGGTGAAAGCGGCCTCATCCATGACCGGGAAGAGTTCGGCGGCCGGATGCAGGGGGTAGGCAGTGCTCATCACTGGCCCTCCCCATTCGCATCCATGCGGCGCAGCACGAACTTCGGTGCCTTGGGCGTCACGGTGCGCAGGGCCTCGAACGGTGCGCGCAGGGTCTGGGGCCAGGCCTTGAACTTGGCTTCCGACACCGAATACTTGATTTCGACGTACTCGCGCGGATCGCCACCGGTGGCTTCGATCTTGGCCACCAGCTCGGTCAGGCCTTTGGGCTCCCACTTGACGTCCTTGCCGATCTCGACAGTGATGTCGAAGCCGGCGTCCTGGAGATGCGTGGTACCGGTGTCTTGGCCTTTTGCGAGCAGTTGCGCGCGGGCCGCATCGGCGTAGCGCATCTCCAGGCCGGTCTGCACCATGGCGCTCAGGGTGGCGAGCTCGGACTTGGCGTCGCTGATGAAGCGCTGTAGGGCGGCAACGTTCTCCAGCGGCAGGTCACGGATGACCTGGGCCGAGAGGTCGAGGAACGGATGGACGCCGGAGGTCTCCAGCGCGGCTGCGAGGGGGGTGGGCAAAGGGGTGGGCAGATTCGTGCCCACCCCGGCATTCAGGCGTGCGCTCATGCCACACCTCCTGGGCTGACGCGCTCGGTCGTGCTCTTGTGCAGGTTCTGCGCTTCGAAGGCCTCGACGTCCTCCAGGCGGTAGGCGATGCGGCCTTGCAGTTTCAGGAAGATCGGGCCAATGCCCTCGGTGCGCCAGCGCTCCAGACTGGCTTCGCTCACGCCCCAGCGCTCGGCCAGTTGGCGTTGATTCAGGTGCTTGATGCTCACGTTTTGGCTCCTGTTGTCATGTGCAAAATTGCAGGGCCATGGTCCCAACCAGGGGGTGGGCAAACCGGTGGGCAAAGTGGACGGAAAGGGTGGGCAGATTTGGTAAATAGGGGGTTTGCCACCGGCCAGACGCAAAAAAGCCCGTCAGGCGATGCCGGACGGGCGGGGCAACGAGAAACCGGTGGATTCAGGGGATTGGCAGCGCTTGAGCCAGGTGCAGCTGTGGCCTGCGACGTTTCAGGGATACCCGGAGGGGTGGGCAAAGGGGTAGGCAAGTTGCCCACCAGGCGAAAAAAAGCCCGGAGGGTCAGTCCGGGCTCGCGGGATAGCGCTGTTAGCGATCAGCCTTTGGGTGGGTAAGGGTCGTTGCCGTAACTGTTGCGCTCACGGATGCGCCCATCCTCCCCATGGATCAAGACTTCGCTTTTTTGATTGATGGCAATCTCGCGTGCGGCGCGCTCGGCCTCGGCCTGCGTGCGGTGCAGAGAGGTGTCTCGGGTATTGCCTTCGCCGCGAACGGCCCAGCCTTCTTCACGGGGGACAACGTGTTGGTTTTTTCCGGTCATGATGGAGTCCTTTTCAATGGATAGAGATCAAGAAACAAAGAGGGTCACGAGGCTGTCTTGTCGTTGGCTCACCCCCTTTCCAGAATCAGAAACTCCGGACGCAGCCAGAAGTGGCCCTTGTCGTCGGATTGCACGAAGGTGTCGAACACCGCCTTGTGGCGCTTCTTGATGTCGGCGTAACGGAAGGTCTCCGAGATCCCCAGCGCCTGCGCGATTTCCCGCTTGTGTACTTCGTCGCCATCGGCGTCTTCGAGAACCTTGAGGAAGCCATACACCTGCGGCGAGAGCTTGTGCTCTGCGCCGCCGATCAGCACGACACGCCGGGTGTGCAGCAGCCGCAGCGAGGTTTCGTCGCTGGTCAGAGGCGGCGCCAGGCCATCGAAATACCCGTCAAGCGACTCCAGCGTGAGATGCCCCTTGCGCAGCTGGGCCACCGCGCGCAGGGCAATCAAGCGACAGTCGGCCAGGGGCGAAGTCCTGAGCAGCGCCGCCTCGGTGGTGGTGATCACCGCCTCTGTGCCAGGTGCAGCCAACTCGGTCAGTTGGGCGCGTGCCTGCACGGGGTCGCTGACCAGCCGACAGCCGAAGAAGAAACTGCGCCGGTGTCGGCGAATCTCCAGCTCCCCCAGGTGCCAGAGCACGCCCGGGATGATTTCGGTAAGGGAGTGTCGGCCTCGCAATCCCAAGGCCTGGAGCAACCAATCCGCCACCTTGCCCGGATGGGCCTGCCACAGCCGCACCTGCGCCTTGGGCAATTCCATCTCCCCGCACTCAAAGCACAGCGCCCGGTAGCGTCCAGGGGCGCCGGCGAGCGGTTGCGGTCGCACCCGGTGTTCGCGGCAATCCGGGCACAGGACCTCGGGCGCCATTTCTGCGGCCAGGCTTAGCGCCTCGCAGTCGCGCAGACGCTGGTACAGCACAGCGCGTCCGCCCAGCCCCACCGCATCAGGCAACAGCTGCTGGTCGGGCGTCTCCAGCAAGGCACAGAGTTCGGCCAGTGCAGGTGCGTTGATCGGGCCTTCGCTCACAGAACCTCACTGTCGGCAACAGGCTCATCGGCTGCCACCGGCGTGGGCGGGTCTTGCATCACGCCCAGGGCACGCAGCAGGGCTTCTGCCAGATGGACGTCGGCCTCTTCCATCTCGCGCAAATTGGCAATCCCGGTCGGCTTGACGCGGATGTGCAGCACCCGGTGCTGCTTGGCGCCGTCGGCAGGCTCGAAGTACAGGCTGACCACCGCATCGAGGATGTCGAAGCCCTGGCTCATCAGCACATCGGTTTTTTTGGCGCGCACGCACTCCAGCGCATCGGGACTGTCCTTGTCCCCGGGCGGCTTGATGATGAAGTCGCAGGCCGGCGGCTGAATCGCACTCACGCGGCATTCAGACAGCCGCGCCTTGCCCACGCCGTAGTCACGCAGATCCAGACCGCTGTGCTCATCGGGCCACACGCCCTGGCGCAGGCGGTTGAGCAGGAACATCGGTTGCGGCACCGCGATGGGCACAATGGGCTTGCGGAACACATACTGGCCCAGTGGGGCCAGCAGTTTCTTGCGCGCCGAGTTGCCGCCGGGCACAAGCAGGTCGATGACACCGTTGGCTGGATACAAGATCACCGTCATCGTCAAGGGCGGACGCACATCGCGCCAGATGGTGCAGTCGTCCGGGCCAAACTCCAGGCTGCGCTGCAGGTTGTCCTCGATGCGGATGTCCAGCTGCACACCGCCATCGAGGTGACGCGTCAGCACATCGATCTCGCAGGCACGGGGGCGGCCCTTCTTTGGTGTGAAGGCCAGGGCGAGCGTTTTGCGCAGGCCATCGATGTCTTCGGGCTGGCAATGCAGCACCTGCGCCGGTGGCAGATAAAGCCGGCGCCAGCTGCGGCCACCCACTTGTGCATTGGCGCGCAGAAAGGCCTCAGCGATATCGAAGCGCTGGGGCCAGTTGGCCAGTGCCCACAAGGCGCGCTCGGCGTCGCTTACGTGGTGCTCGAAGTCCTCGAGCATCGCATCGCCCAGCGGCACGGCGTTGCTCAACGCCTGGATGCCGCGTTGGTTCGCCAGGGCCTTGACCCTGCGCAGCTCGGTATAGATGGGGTTCTGCTGCGATTCGTGGAGCGCCTCCAGTGCTTGCAGAATCGGCTGGTGCAGGGACGCAGCCTCTTGCGTCCAGTCGGCGCCCTCGGGCAGTGCGATGCCCCGGGCCTGAAAGTAGAACTGCCAGCTGCGCGGCGGCACTTGGCGGATGAGGTCACGGTAATTGAATGCGGCCATGGTGTGTGCTGTCTCCTCAAAAACATGGCCCCGTGTGTCCGATTGCTCCCTGGCTCACCCTGGCCGAAACCCAGAGCCGGCTGAGTCACCACACCCTGCCGACCCACTTCGTTCGATATAAACGTTCGATACACCGAACTTGATAGGGATTATTTCTGGCGCCTAATGGGTTTGTCAAGCAGGTGCGTATTCGTTCGGTATGGTGGTATATTCTTGGGCTTTGTACGAATCGACGATAGGAGACTGCGATGCCATCTCCCCTGGGTGACAAGCTGCGCGCGCTGCGCCAGCAAAAGAAACTAAGCCTTGAGCAACTGGCCGAGCTCACCGATTCCAGCAAGAGCTATATCTGGGAACTGGAGAACCGCGACGATCCCAACCCGTCGGCCGACAAGATCAGCAAACTCGCAGCGGCACTGGATGTGACCACCGAGTTCCTGCTCAGCCACACCACCGCGACCCCGGATGCCGAGGTCGTCGATGAGGCGTTCTTCCGCAAGTACAAGACGATGCCGGAGAACACCAAGAAGCAGATCCGCAAGATCCTGGACGCCTGGGACGACGACGAATGAACGACCAGAAGCGCCCCAAGGCCGAGGCCAACGACATCTCGAAGTTGCTCAACCAGGTCTTCGGCACGGATCGCTTCCCGGTGCCGGTCGAAGACATTGCGCTGGAGTACACCCAGCAGAAATTCCGCGATGCGCCGATTGCCAAGGTCAAGGGCGAAGATCTGGACGGTTTCGATGGGATGCTGGCCGCCAACAAAAAGCGCGACAAGTGGATGATCCTCTACAACAGCGCCGTGAGCTCCGAGGGCCGCAAGCGCTTCACGGTCGCCCACGAGTTCGGCCACTACCTGTTGCATCGGCACCAGCAGGAGGAGTTCGCCTGCGGCGCTGGCGACATCGAAACCAGTGGCGAGGGCAAGGGCAGCCGGGACATCGAGAAGGAAGCCGACGACTTTGCCACCGCCTTGCTGATGCCGCTGGATGATTTCCGGCGGCAGGTGGACGGTGAGGCCGTGAGCTTTGACCTGCTGGGGCATTGCGCCGACCGATATGGCGTGTCGCTTACCGCCGCCGCGATTCGCTGGCTGGAGATTGCACCCCAGCGTGCCGTGTTGGTGGCCAGCCGCGATGACCATATGCTGTGGGCGTCATCGAACGAGGCAGCCTTCAAGTCCGGGGCCTTCTTTGCGACGCGCAAGAACACCATTGAGTTGCCTCGGTCAGCGCTGGCGCACAGCCGCAATTGCACGGGTTCAGCGCAATCTCAAGACACCCGAGCGCAGGCCTGGTTTGCGCGCGAGCCCGCCGATATGCCGATCACCGAGATGACCAAGGTGGCCGGCAACTACGGTTACACGCTGACCTTGCTGGTGATGCCGGAGGCTGAGAAGCGGTGGCGGCGGAGGGATGAGGAGCAGGTGGAGGACAGCTACGAGCGGTTCATTTCCCGAGGGCAGAAGCCGTATTGAGCGCACACCTATGAGCACCACGCTGACCTGCTTCAAATACCGCAGCCCCGCTGCTGCCCTCCGATGCTTGGCGGAAGGCTCGCTGTACTTCGCCAAACCGTCGGAACTCAACGACACGCTTGAGGCCAAGTATGAGCACGCCACGCCGGAGGATTTCACTCGGGCGATGATGCAGACCTACAGCGAAATCAGACAGCAGCGTGGTGGCCAGGCTTTGGCGTTTGACCAGCAGAGCATGGCCGAAATGGTGGAAGCTCACGCCCGGGAATGCCAACGCCTGCAGGATTTCACAGATCAGATCGGCATTTTCTCGGCAGCACAGCGACCTGATCACCAAGCGCTGTGGGGCTACTATGCCGACAATGCATCTGGCGTTTGCTTCGAGCTGGAGTGGAGCCAGGAAGTGATGCAACTGCACCGAATACGCCATATCGATGTGAGCTACAGCGAACAAGCTCGCATTCATAACCGTGCGCAGGACTGGCACCACGTCTTCCTTGAGTTTGCCCGTGAGCATCCCAACGCCAGCCTTGATGATTTGCGCCAGCTGTCACTTGAAGAGGAAGTCAGACGAGAATGGGGGCGCCGGACTGCAACGCGAGCAGTCTCGATCAAACACACCGACTGGTCGCACGAAAAAGAAATTCGCCTACTGGCGCCAAAATCTGGCGCGCTTCCAGTTCTGGGCGAGGTTCTGAAACGGGTCCATTATTTGCGTACCGATGGCGAGCACTGGGCAAATACTATGCAACTCTTGGTGACTCGCTACCCCTCTGTCGAACTCGTTCATTGGCAATTCAGCCATGGCGAACTCAGCGCCACGCCTACGCCGATGGAAATTCGGCTGATCCCGGTGTGAGCATCGCATAATGCTTATGTTGCCCAACCTTGACGAACTCCGCGACCGACTCGCGATACCGACAATCAACACAGGCCGCCAGATTTACCTTTTTGGCCACCCTGCCGGCCCAGTCACCGATGACCTGGAAGGCTTGCATGCTATTGCCGACGAGAATGGCTGCATCCGATTGATCTCTGGCACCGAGTTTTCGATGCAGATGTACCGGGGTCAGACGCAGATGTATCCGCGCTGTGTCCCTACGCTAAGCAGACTAGAGAAAGTCGAGGATCAGTTCTTGGCCCTATGCCGCCGTGTCGCCTTCGAGGACGCCATTGGCGAGCACCCAATGGTGAGCTTGGCTGAGCGGATCAGACTTTGGGATTCACCCCTGTACGTTGACCGTGAGGGGCTGGCACAGCACTATGGCCTGGCCACCGATATGCTGGACGTGACGGGCAACTTCGATGTGGCTTGCTTTTTCGCAACCTGCGCCTGGAGTCATGAAGACGGCCGGTACCGGCCTGTCGCCTCCGACGAGGCCTCTGGGGTGATGTACCGGATCACCCCAGCGTTCGTGACTGGTAGGAACGGTACTGATGACGCAGTTGGGCCAGTGCACATTGTCGGCTGGCAGCCGCTGCCTCGACCTGAACAGCAGCGCGCTTTTGTCGTGAAAATGAAGCCCGGCCAGGATTTCACTTCACTGCCCTCGGTCGAGACATTCCACTTCCAGCATCAGGCACACATCTCGCACCGTATATGGAACGCTTTCGACCAGGGCAAGGCACTGTTCCCGACAGACGCTGCTGCCGAGCTAGCACGTCGAGCAGAATCTCTGAATGAATTCACCGAGAGTCAAATCGAGCGTGCGTCGCAACGGCTGGCCGAATGGACTGCGGAAACTGATGTTCCCATCGACACAGTCCGAATCCGGACGATTACCGGAATAACGATGACCGAAGCGCCACAGCTGAACTGGAGCGGTCTCGTTATTGAAACCTCGGAAGAGCGATTGAGGGAACAGTTCAGAGAGGTTGTTGATCGTGTCCGGTTCCGCATGGCTGCCTACGGGTGAGCGGCCTCACTCAAACAACACCACCTCCACCGCTTCTCACAGTCGATCCGGGCCCATCATTTGCGGGCGTGCAATACCGGGAAATCCCCGGCGCCCATTCTGGTTGTCCAAAATCGTGGGATGACGGCGGCACGGAAAGTCAGATCGTGGCGCATTTTTGCTAGAAATTCATCCTTCAACCGCGGTTCGTTAAAAGCATCACCGTTTTGAATGGTTGCCATCCACGACTGAAATGCCAGCACGACATCATCAGGTGCGTGCAACCAGAGGACACGCCCTTCTTCGAGCATCTGGTCCAGCTTTTCCACATCCAGGCCAGCAAGGGTAATCGATGGCAAGAGTCGAACAATTTTCTCGTAAATCGCAGATCTCTGGCCACGCCGTTCCCAGGCTTTTTGATAGAGCCACGCGATAGATCCGATAAATGCGCCGAACGCGAAAGACCACTCACCCATTGTCCATCCTCCGTTCTACCGACCTCACCCTACCCACACACCCACTCGACCAGGCCATTGAGGCGTTCAGCACACCAACAACATCGCTTACCAGCATCTTCCATTAATTTCGGTGTCCTTTAGGTGTTGGTGTAGGTTTTTCGATGGGTGGCACGTAAAGACGTTAGGAGCGTTCGCAGCGAATGGCTCCAACCTCATGCAGCGTTTCAACGCGGGAGCGAATTGGCGATGATATTTGTTAGCGTGCGGAGTACAACAGCAACCCCCTTGCCACCTCCGAGCAGTTCGGCCAGGGATTTCGCGTCGAGCGTATCGTTGTTGAGATCGTCCAGCACCGCATCAGCCAGGTCGGCCTTTGCAACCTGGAGGGCGGCTTCACTGGTCGGAGCAAGTCCTCTTGGTGCGCCATCGTTCGCAGCAATGAAGGATTTCAGAATTGCGTGAATTGGCTCAGGCAAGTCGGCCGCCGACTCGGAGAAGCCCTGCACACCTTCCCGCAGCAGATTGAATATGCGCTGATCATAGGGCGCCAGCAGTTCCATGATGCGATGAGGGCGTAAGGACGGGGACACCGCTGTCAAGGCTGTGAGCTCAGGCAAGAGCGCCTCGCATGCCCTTGAAAGCCCTTCGTCGCCGGCGGATTGAAGGACGGCCAACAGCGGGTTAATCGCTTGCCCTGCCCTCAGTTGATGAAGGTGTTTTCTGCTCTCCTCGGCTGTGCTCAGCAGCAGAGATTTACCTACTTCCCGGACAACACGTACGTCGCGGTCTTGGCCTGCGTCCTTCGCAAGTGGATCGATATGGGTGGTGATTCGGTCAAGGTTGCTGTTTTCAGTAAGTTCGCCGAGATCAATGCCAAGCTGAATCGCGCCGTAGAACGACACCAACGCCCCGACCCTGCTCGTGTTCGCAATCTGCCCAATTGCTACCGTGTGACCGTGGGTGAAGGGGTTAATGTGGAAGACACCCGCCACCGGACGTGCCGACACCTGACCTGAGGCTGGCCAAGGCCGATGGTCAGCGGGCAAGCGCGTCTCAGGCGGCAGCGGGCGTGGCGATGAAGCCGTGCTTGCGCAGCATTTTGATCCAGCGCGGCGCGTTGCGCTGAACGTTCAGCGCCTCGTAATCGACCTCCTTGTCCTGGTAGTGGCTTGCGTTGCTGAGCATGGCGTAGATGGTGCGCAGCATCTTGTGGGCCAGCGCCACCACTGACTTCTTGTGGCCCTTTCGGATGGTCAGCGCGTCGAACTTGGCCTTGAGTGCGCAGCGCGTTCGTGCTGCAGCCTGGGCGAACTCGCACAGCAGCCTTCTGACCCAGGCGTTGCCCTTGCGGATGCGCCCGGTTTTGCGCTTGCCCGCGCTCTCGTTGTTGCCTGGGCAGATGCCCACCCAACTGGCCAGGCGCTCTGCACTGCCAAACACGCTCATGTCCGCACCAATCTCCACCAGCAGCATGGCCGCCCCCTGCTCGTCGATGCCCGGCAGGGTCTGCAGCAGCCTGAGCTGTGGCTGCCAGGGTTGCAGGCCCTGCAGCAGGTACTGGTCCATGCGGGCGATGCGCTGCTCGATCTGCTCAATGTGCTGCACGATCTCCTGGGCCACAAAGCGGTGCACTGCGCTGAACTGCTCGGTGCTCAGGGCCTCGCACAGTTCTTGCCTGCTCGCTCGCAGCCGCCCCTTGTGGTTCAGCACCTCGTGCATGGGCTGTCCCTCGATCAGGGCTTTGACCATGGCACGCGCGCTCTGTCCGTGGATGTCGGCCACCAGCACGTTGATGCGAATGCCCGCGTCCACCAGCACCTTGTGCAGCCGGTTCTTCTCGGCGCTGCACATGCCCACCAGCTTTTGCCGCTGGCGCGCTACCAGGCGAAGCTGGCGCATCTGCACCGGTGGAATGAACGAGGCGCGCAGCAAACCCGCACGCGCCAGCGTGGCCAGCCACTGTGCATCGGCCATGTCGGTCTTGCGACCGGGCACAGCCTTGACATGCCGCGCGTTGACCACCCAAGCAATAAGGCCCACCGCCTCCAGCGCCGCAAACGGGCTTTTCCAATACACCCCTGTGCTCTCCATCACCACGACCTCAGGGGCCATCTCCAGCGCCCACTGCGCCAAGGCGCGGCGGTCGCGTTTGAAGGCGCCGAAGTCTCGCTTGGTGACCTCTACCCGGCCATCGTCATGTTCGACAACGGCGCAGGCCGTGATCTTGGCCTGGTGAACGTCCAGCGCAATGACGCGCTTGTGCATCGGGGTCAAATCCATTGCGGCTCTCCTGCAGCTTGAATGACAATCACAAGCGTGCGGACCAGCCAAGGTGCCGCCGACCAACGGCCTGCCGGGCAAGCCCGGCGGCTCTCTTTAATGTGGGCTGTCAGGCGCGCTCTGACCCGGCTGGGTCTGGGCAACGCCCGCAGGCAATCCTGGGTACGAGTGGTCGGCAGCGGGTCAAGTTAGCGATCGCGGTCGAGTGCCATCAAAGAATTGACCGACCTCTACCCGCGCTGGCCCGCACGCCCCCAGTGTCTTCCATCATCCAGGGTGAACCGCAAGGGTCATGACAGTTAGTGCTGATCTGCGCCATAGCACCAGGAGGCTCCCAAAGAACGCGATCCCCCACCGGCTCGTCTTTCTCGACAATATCACGCGCTTTGGCAAGGCCCGAAGACCGGGCGATTTCGGGATACCCGTGCGCGAGAAAGGTCAGGGCGAGGTAGAGAAGCCCACGCATAAAGGCTTCGTCACCGAGAAGCCTCGGCGCATGCAGCGGCTGCGTGAATATCTGCGTTCGGACAGGCCCTGCTGGTTCTGCTACGACCTGAAATCCAGATTTTTTCTGCTCGGCGATCCATTTGTCTGCTTGCGCCTGGTCGGCAAATTTCATTTGGACGCGTTTGCCCACCAGCTCGGGGGTCTCTCTCAGAGATGGTGGCGGGGCGATTTTCGCTTCGTTTTTGGAAAAAAGATACCGCTCACCATCCTCGGATTTGACTTCTGCAGGCCGTATCTCCTTGTGCCGATCAGGAATCACTCCGATGATGGCGTTGACGATATCCAGAGCATTCAGGAGCGTCGCTACGTGCCGCCCAAACGCATTATTGTGAGTTTCACAATAGATTCGTCGATTTGTTCGCCTACCGCCAAATGCTGCTGGAAACACGTGCTCACCTGAGCCTGCGGGTCCATTGCAGATGATGCACGTCTTTGCCATTTATGCGTCTCTGTTATTTATTCCTGACAGCTTATCGGAAAGTGCGTCTTTGCCGCTCACCCCAGCCCACCCCACCCCACCACAACCACCTCCACCGCCTCCCGCAGCCGCTCCCGGCTCAGGTGGGCATAGCGGCTGGTAGTGCGAATATCGGCGTGCCCCAGCAGCTCCTGCACCTCGTACAGGCTGCGCCCGGCATTCACCAAAAAGCTGGCAAAGCTGTGCCGCAGGTCGTGGATGCGCAGCTCGGGCAAGCCGGCCTGGGTGCGCGCCCTGTCCCAGCTGTAGAAGATGGACACGAACGGCCGCCCAGTGCGCGGGTTAGCGAAGATGTGCGCAATGGCCGGATCGGCTTTCTCCTTCAGCTCACACAGAAGCTTCAGTGCCCCGGATGACAGCGGTACGTGACGCACCTTGCCAGACTTGGTCTTGGGGATGCGCCACAGCTTTTGCCGCCAGTCCACGTCCTGCCACTTGGCATCGAGCGCCTCGCGCTTGCGCGCGCCGGTGAACAGCAAGAAGGCGACGATGCCCGCCAGCAACGGGTTCTGGCTGTGCCGCACCGCTGCCAGCAGCCGGGTGGTTTGTTCCGGCGTCAGGTAGCGCTCGATCTTGTTGTCTTCCTTCAGGTTTTTCAGCTCCTTGGCCGGGTTGCTATCCACGCCGTCGATGTGCCAGCGCAGCGCCAGGGTGTAGCCGTAGCGCAGCAGCACCAGCACGCGGTTGATGGTGCCGGCGGCGTAATCGCGCGACCGCATCGCCTCCACCACCCGAGCAATGTCTGGCGGAATCAGGCTGCCCATGGCGCGGTCACCCAGTGCGGGCAGTAGGTGGATACGGATCATCGTTTCGTCAGTGTCCCAGCTGCGCTTGTAGCTCTTCACATACGGCAGGTACTGCTCGGTGTAGAAATGCTCGATAGTCGGGCCGTCAATGGGCAGATCCACCGCCTTGGGATCGCCGCCTGCGAGCACCTTGCGCAGTGCGGTGCGTGCCAGATCACGGGCTTCGGCCACGGTCAGCAGCCGGGCATCACCCAAGGTGTGGCCGCGCTTTTTGCCATCCTGGCGGTAGCGCACCCGAAACGCCATGCGGCCGTTGGCCAGCACGTCCACGTACAGGCCACACATCAGGGTGTCGAAGATTTCGATGTGGGCACGCCCCGGTGGGCAAGTGAGGGTAGCGACCAGGTCGTCGCTGAGTTTTTGAACTGGCATGGGCAGTCTCCGTTGGGTTGAAAACAGAGACTGTTGCGGCCGGTGACTACCGCAGAGAAGGATGCTTTTTAGGTCGTTCTGGAAAGCGAGGCGGTCGTTGTGGGGTCGATGGTGGTCTGGCGATGTAAGCAAAAGCCAGGCGGATCAAGTGCTGGGGTGGGACAGAAGACGCCGCTCACTTCTGGTGCGGATGGCTTCACTGGTACGTCTGGCAACGACACTTTCAACGCCGTTGAAGTCGCTGGCCCGACCGCTACTTGGTCCGTTGGTGACTCCGTCGATGGCGGCGCAGGCACTGATACCCTGAATATCACCCAGACCGCTGCTTTTGCTGACAAGCTGAGCACCACCGTCAAGAACATTGAAACTGCCAACGTTATCAGCGGCACGACTGGTTCCAGCATCACCACGACCGGCTGGACTGGCCTCGAAACGCTGAACCTGACTGCTCCCGCTGCTGTCAGCGCTACCGCTGCTGCCACCACCGCTGTGAACGTGACGAACTCCGCTCAAGCTGCAGGCGCTATCGCAGTCAACGGCGGTTCCAACGTTAGCGTCACCGCTAGCGGCGTGACCACCGGTACGACCACTGTTGGTGGCACGACCGCTGCTGCCGGCAACGTGACCATCACTTCCTCCGCTACTGCTGCTGGCACCACTGGCGCTATCACCGTTACCGGCGGTAAAGAAGTTAGCATCACCACCAGCTCCAGCAACGCAGTGAACACCACCGTTGTTGGCGGCGCTATCACCGTGACTGGCGATGCAAACACCACCGCTGTGACGGTCAAGCAAGACACCGCTGCTACCGCTGCCGCTACTGTCGTTGGTAAGACCAACGCTGCTGTTGTCATCGCTGACAAGAACGCCGCCTCCACAACCGCTGCCGGCACGATCACCACCGTGACCCTGCAGGGCTTTGGCACTGTCGATTACAACGTTGATGCTGACACTGCTGATGCAGGTGAAACTTCCACCATCAACTCTGGTGCTCTGACCACCCTGAACCTGTCCGGCAAGGGTACCGCGCTGACCGTGACCAACGGCGCGCTGACCACCCCGACCGTGACCACGCAGGCTCTGAACGTCAATGGCTTGACCACCACCGGTGCTGTCACCCTTGACACCGATATCACCACCCTGAACATCACGTCTTCCACCGCTGCTTCCACGATCAACTCGCTGGTTGCCGCTGGCGCGACTACCGTGAACGTTGCTGGTGATGCTGCTCTGACCCTGACCGGCCAGACCCTGACGGCTGCTACTGCCATTAACGTCACCAACACCGCCGGTGCCTCTTTCGGTACCGCGCTGGCTGCTGGTGTGACCTTCACCGGCGGTGCTGGTGCTGACACCGTGACCCTGACCGACGAGTTCACCAAGGCCATCACGATGGGCGCTGGTAACGACAAGGTTTCAATCGTTGACACCGACGCCGATGGCGTGCTGGCTGGCACGGGTGGTTCTGTTGCTGCAGGCGACGGCACCGACACCATCGCTCTGACTGCAGCCACTGCAGCCACAATTTCTGGCAACGCCACCTTCAACACCAAGTTCACTGGCTTTGAAGTTGCTGACATCACCGCCACAACTGCCAACGCCACGGTTAACCTGGCAGGTATCAACGGTGTCAACCAAGCTGTTGTTCGCGGCATCAGCGCTGGTAACACCTTGACCCTGAACGGCTTCGCAACTGGTGGTACGCTGACGCTCGACACTGACGCTGCCAACGCTGCGACTAGCGTTGTTGCTGCTAACGTGACCAACGCCGTTTTGTCTGCTGGAGACACCTTCAACGTTGTCATCAAGAACAGCACAGCGGGCTCGATCGACGCTGGTGACATCCAATTGGCTGGTATTGAGACGGTGAACATCTCCACCGTTGATGCAGGCACCACTACCAGCACCGCTGCAACCGTGGATACCATCGTTCTGGAAGCCACCTCGGCTACCAGCGTGGTTGTTTCTGGTAACAACGGTCTGAGCATCACCAACACTGGCAACACGGCTATCACCAGCTTCGATGCCTCGGGTGTGGTTGCCAACGGCACCGATGACACGGCCGCTAACCTGGCTGTGACCTTCGCATCCGCTAACACCACGACGACTGCAACTGTGACTATCAAGGGTGGTGCAGGTAACGACACCCTGACTGGTAACGCTGCCAAGGACACCATCAACGGTGGTGCTGGCGCCGATATCATCACCGGCGGTCTGGGTCTGGACACCATCCAGCTGGGTTCCGGCCGCGATGTGGTCAAGGTTGCTTCTAACAGCGATGCGCAAGTTGCGACCTCCGACTCGACCACGGCGACTGCCGATGTTGTGACTGGCTTCAGCCTGCTGGAAGCCATTACCGCCTCGACCGACCTGAGCTCGGTTGCTAATTTCCAAGCGGCTACGGCTGGCGGTGCAAATGCCAACATGCTGGTTCTGGACCTGACTGCTGATGACGGCGCAGGCACGAGCGGTACCAACTTGGCAGTCGCCATCGAAGCCAACGGCACTGGTGTTGGTCAAGCTGCTGGCGCGACCTACACGGTGACCAACGGTATCCTGACTCTGTCTGGTGCTGGCGCTTCGACAGTTGATACGCTGGGTGAGTGGCTCACTGAAGCCGCAGCAGTGTCGGCGACTGCTGGCGAAACCGTTGCCTTCGTCTTCGGTGGTGACACCTATGTCTTCGCCCAGAACGGTGCTCAAGATGTGCTGGTGCAACTGGTTGGTGTCCAGGCTTCCGCTCTGGCCGCTGCTGGTACCGCTACGTATGCTGCCGGTACGCTGCTGATCGGCGACAGCCTGTAATCTCCCCCCGGAGATACCCCACGGCACTTCACGGTGCCTTGGGGTAAGGTGAAAGCCATTGAAACCCCTGTGACTTCGGTTGCAGGGGTTTTCTAATTTCTGCAGAACGAAAAAAAACCGCCCCGAGGTTTCCCAAGGGGCGGTTTCTGTTTCGGCTAAGCCGCTACCTTGCGGCAGGAGCTTTCTCCTGGTGGGAGATTACAGATCAGCGTACAGGATCGCGCCGGCGGAAGCGGTGGTAGCGCCGGAGACTTCGACCAGCGAGGAACCAGCCACACCAACCAGCTGAACCAGCACGTCAGCCGTACCGTTCTGAGCGAACACGTAGGTGTCAGAGCCGAACTGGAAGCCCAGCACGTCGCCAGCCGTAGCGGCAACGGCAGCAGCTTCGACCAGCCACTCACCCAGCGTATCCACAGCAGCCGCACCAGCGCCGCCCAGCGTCAAGATACCGTTGGTCACGGTGTAGGTAACACCAGCGGCTTGGCCAGCGCCCGTTGCGTTGGCTTCAACAGCCAGAGCTTGGTTGGCACCAGCACCAACACCAGCGTCGTCGGCAGTAACGTCCAGATTCAGCACGGTGAGGTTCGCACCAGCAGCCGTGTAAGCCTGAATCTTGGCGTTCGTGCTCAGGTCAGCGCCAGTGATCCCGGTGCTCACCAAACCGAAACCGGTGATGGTATCAGCGGCAGACGTACCCGAACCGATGATGTCACCAGCGGTGTTGTCGTCGTTGTTGGTGATCTGGACGATGTCACGACCGTTGCCAACGGTGATGGCATCGAGACCCAGTCCACCGTTGATGATGTCGTTACCAGCACCGCCGTTGATTGCATCCTTGGCTGCGCCACCGGTCAGCACGTCGTCACCAGCACCACCGGTAATGGTGACGTTAGCAGTCGTCGTGTCGTTCAGCGAGGTGTAGGTCACAGCCAGGTTGGCGGCCGTATCCAGACCGGCAGTGCCGTTGGCCACAACGCCGGAGGCATCGAACGTGGTGACCTTGGTGCTGCCAGTTGCAGTCAGCGTCAGGCCGTTGTTACCGGACACGGTCACCTTGGTCGCTTCATTTGCGGTCAGGGTAGCGGTGTGGATAACAGCAGCGCTGCCGCCAGTAGCGGTCGAGGCGTCAGCGGCGGTGATGTTGATGGTCTCAACGCCAGCAGCGGTCACCGTGCCAGCAGCGAGAACGCCACCAGTCTTGCTCAGGTCCAGGTTGAACACGTCAGTAGCGCTCAGCAGAGCGTTGGTGACGTTAGCTTGGTAAGAACCACCACCGGCGACGTCGGAGGTCAGCTACCACGACCACCTCCACCGCCTCCCGCAGCCGCTCCCGGCTATGGTGGGCATAGCGGCTGGTGGTACCGGCCAATTCAAAGGCTATCAACAGCATCGCGG
The DNA here is from genome assembly GCF_013154915.1 of Diaphorobacter sp. JS3050. Lineage (NCBI taxonomy): Bacteria > Pseudomonadati > Pseudomonadota > Betaproteobacteria > Burkholderiales > Comamonadaceae > Diaphorobacter > Diaphorobacter sp. JS3050. Next base: position 741,302 of record NZ_CP053553.1, on the reverse strand, counting down.
GCTTGTTCCATCAGCTCATCCGCGATGGCTCGGATCTGCTTTTCCGAAACACTGCGGCTTGGCTGAGGTCTTTGTGCTTCATCCAGCGTAGCCACAGTACCCGTCGGATCACGCTCGGCTTCCTGGCAATAGCGCTGATGCTCGACAGCAGCCGTAATCGCTGCCTCTCTGGTCATATCCCTGGCCGCAACAAGCTCAGCGGCGTGCATAGCGATTGCCCGAGCCGTTTCTTCTCGCCACTCATCCTCTGCGTCTTCTACTGCGATGGTCGATCCGTAACTCATTTGCGCTCCTGAAAAAAGAAAAAAACCCTGCCCCTCTTTCGAAGGACAGGGTTTCAATCACCTCAAGCACCTACCCGAGGGCGGGTGCTTGTCTCCGGGGAGATTAGAAGCCGAAGTCGCTCAGCGCAACAGTGGCGGTACCACTCAACACGATCATCATATCGTTCGCCGCATTAAGTGTGCCGTTACCGTCGACGTCGATGAACGCCACGGTAGAGCCTGCGCCGCCACCGAAGGTAGAAGCATCAACACCTTGAACAACAGCCACACCACGGGCAACACCGGTATCGACGAAGAAGTCGGCAATCGTGGCGGTCGTGCCGTTAACCAACTTGACAATGTCAGCGGCTGCCAGCGTCTTGTTGGCCAGGGCAGACTGCTTCTGGCCGGTAAAGCCGAAGGCACCCAGATCGATCAAATCGGTACCAGACACAAAGCCAGTGATGACATCGAATGCTTCAGCGTCAGCTGCGGCAGTGTAGGCACCATCTTTGTTGGTGTCGGTGAAACCGATTTGCGAGTCACCCGCATTCAGGATCAAGGTGTCACGAACGCCATTCGCGCCGAGGGTAACCACGTCACCACCCTTGCCTGCATTGATGGTGTTAGCACCAATACTCAGTGCATCGATGACCAGGGTGTCGCCATGAGCAGAACCCGTGATCGACACCGCAGTCGTCGTTTGTACACCTTCGCTCATGATCAACCCCTTCGATGCAGAAGCATCGATGGTCTTAATCGTGGTGTTACGAGCGGCGCCCGTCTCAGAGTCGAAATTGGTGATCTGCAGAACGTGATCGCCAGAAACAACAAGCTTGGTGGCGTTTGTAGCCAGCTGGGTCAGAGTGTTTTTGACACCTGCCACGTTACCAGCATCGGTCTTGGACTCGATCGTCACGGTCTCGATGTCAGCAGTGGTGATCGCAGCAACCGTCAGGTCGTTGGCATCGTCAGTCTTAACGGCCGGGGTGCCGGCATCGCTGTAAGCACCAGCAATGCTCACTTTGATTGCATCGGTCGTACCGGTTGCGGTCTTCAACGCATAGGTGATGCCGTTAGTGGTCGTAGAGGTAATCGTCAGCAGTTCGCTGGTAATACCGCTAACAGTCGCAGCCTTAGTCAGATCGCCACCGATAGTGACCTCTTCAAAGCCACGGCCATCCACGTTGTAGTTACCGTTACCCGCGGCATTACCATCAGTCCCGTTGGAACCCTTGATGTCCAGCACTTCGAAACCAGTGACATTGGCCATCAGACCAGCATCCAGGTTTGCAGATGCAGTGATGTTCACCGTGTCACGACCAGCCCCACCTGCGACGGTCTTGGCACCAGCAGCACCGTAATCAACAGCACCGATGGACACGTAGTCATTACCGTCACCCGCCACAACCACTGTTGCAATAGCAGCAGAAGTGATGGTGTCAGCGCCAGCACCGCCCGTGATGGAAGCAGTATCCGCGCTACCGGCGACAGTAAGTTTACCTGTCAATTCAGCTGCATTGACCGAGTTACCATTGACAGCCTTACCAGTATCCAGTGTAGCCAGGTTGACGTTGCCCGCACCTTTCACGGTGATTACAGCGTCATTTGCCAAGTCAGCAGTGGCACCCAGCGTCAGGTTACCCGTTGCGTTGATGTTGAGGGCCGTCGTGGCGGCGAGAGCAGCAGCACCCGACAACGTCGTGTTGGCGCCAGACTCGACGGTCACGTTGACAGTCTTGGCCTGAGCAGCGCTCACTACGTTCATGGCGTTAGCGCCAGTGCTAAAGACCAGGTTCAGGGTCTCGATGTTGCCAACAGTCAGGTTGTTGTTGGAGTTCGCGCCAGCACCACCCGATTCGGTCGCCTTGGCGACTTCAACGGTAGCGGTGTCTGCTGCACCAGTCGCACCGACGAAATTCACGGTCGACGCCACATCGGTGATTTCCTTCAGAACCACGCGGGTAGCCAGGTTGGCATTATTGACGGTCAGCGTATCGCTATTTACGGTAGTTGCCTCGTCACCAGTCACGCCCTCGAAAATAGCCTTTTCGTAGGCAACGCTGTTCAGGTTCAGAGTACCTGCAGCCTGAGCTGTGCCTGCAGTACCGGGAGCTGCAACAGCCTTGTTGTTGACTTCAACGTTTTCAACATTGCTGATAGTAGCCACAGCCAAGTTGACGGTAGCGTTATCGCTGGTGACTTTCAGGGTGTCGGTACCGGCACCGCCGTTGATCACATCACCCAGGGTCAGGGTAGCACCCGTACCGTTGAGACCGATGATCGTATCGTTACCAGCAGTACCGGTGAAGTTGTCCTGACTGGTAGTGAGCGTAATAGCCAGCTACTCTGCAATCTCTTTGTAAGTCAAAGACTTACGCGCGTTTTGAAGCCTCCTAAGCGCCCACTTCCGACCACTTTCCTACCGCAAAAGGCATATTTTCAGTCTGATCGGATATTTTCCTTGTCTTTTCAAAGACTTAGCCGCGTCACCTATCTATATAGACGCAATTTGCAGCCAATCCGACGTACCAACTACCTACCAACCGAAGCCATCGAGTGCAAAGGCCACCCAATGTGTCTCATCAGGTGGCCTTTGTGCCTTTTGGGGTGGCACAGGATGCTGTGCTCATTGTGGCGGCTGAGGCGGTTTTTGTGCCTCTGCTTTATGCGAACCAACCGTCATCATCGAGGATGGTACGTACCGCCGTGAGCTTGATCACTCCCTCACCAAAGCTGCCACCCACGGGGTTGAAAACGTCGAGATAGAAGTATTCGCTGGGCTCGGGCGTGCTGTCGCCGATGATCTCGACCGGGATCACAGCCTGGTTCTCATCGGGATACAGGTTCAGTGTGCCACTGACGGCAAGGTAGTCGGTTCCACCCAAGGCCGAGCCATCTCGCGTGGCGTAGTCCACGCTCAAAATTTGATTGGGGTCGCTGCGCACGCCGGTAAACTGCACCAGGAAGTAGGCGAAGCTGGTACCGCTGTTACCCTCGGCGACTTCCTTTTTGACCTCCTCCGGCTTGGTCGGGGCGTTCGGATAGTTAGCCCGCAGGCTTTGGTCAATCCACTGTTGGTAAGCGCTCACGCGCTGCCAGGCGGCGATCTCACCGAAACTGCTGTTTGTGCTGCTATCGATATCAGGGTTGATGCTGCCCCGAGTCAGGCTGGCGGTGTAGCTTGCGACGCCGGCAAGCTTGTTCTGGAGGAAGGCTGGACCGCCGCTGTCACCTGATGCAATCAGGCCTTCATCAAGTCCTCGGCCGGTGTCATAGCGATAGATTAATTGGCCCAGTGCATCGTTGGTGGAGGTGCCGTTGTCGAAGTCGGCGATCAGTTGTGTGCCGGAGAGCGGTGTCCAAGCCATTCCTGAGCCGAGATAGCTTTTAAGTGTCGCTGCATCAGCATCGAACTGATTCGACGCCTTGAGCCGGATGGGAGTGGCGGTGTCGCTGCTGGTTGCGCCAGTGCTTCCCGTGCCGGTTCGGCCATAGCCTGAGAAGTTGAAGGCTTGGCCGATCTCGTCGCTGTCACGGTAGATGTCGTAGCGATCGGCCAACACAGGCGCAGTGCCGGACAGCCAGACAATCGCCAGATCGTTATTGCTGTCTACGTCGTACCCCGGGTGCTGGAGGATTTTGGTCGCGGTCAGAGTTTGCGTCCCACTCCCCGTTTCGAAGGTGACGCTGGCAGATCCCGTCCGTCCTTCGAACAGGTGAGCAGCCGTCAGAATGGCTCGGCCGTCAAAAAGCAAAGTCCCCGTGCCGTAGTAGCCACCATAGCTCACACGCACGACACCATCGTAACCGTCCCCAGGATAGGTACGGTAGCGGGAATCGGTGTAGTAGGTGGTCGTGGTTACCATCGGAGATAAGTCAGCTGCGGAAAACTGCACATTGTCTCAAACGCTCAGTTTCCTTGCGACGCTTTCGCCTGTTCGGCCTTCAGGATCACGCCAATCGCTCCGTCATCACGCGTGACGAATTCGATGCCAGCCAGGCTCAGTGCCTTGACCACCTTGTTGAGTGTTGAGCTGCGGCTGTCGGCCAGCGCCCCTTCCATGCGCAGCAGCGCCGACATCGAGATGCCCGAGGCCTGGAGCAGGTCCTCCCGGCTCCAGCCCAGCATCGCGCGCGCGGCGCGGATCTGTCTTCCGTCGATCATGGTCGACTCCTTCCTTTTTTTTTCGGTCTTGGTAGGTGAATATTTCTGTTTGATTAGACGCTTTTTATGTCCTTTCCGGCGCATTGTATCGTAGTATGACCCTCAATAGATAGAGGAGCACGACGATGCCAGCACAAGCGTTGACGACCGAATTCCTGGCCACGCTGCCAGGTCGCGAGCCTGCCTCCGGGGCCGTGAGTTACTTCGATACGGAGATCAAGGGCTTCTTGCTGGAGCACCGGGCCAGTGGCGGAGCAACCTTCTACTTCCGCTACCGCGATGCGGCCGGCAAGGTGCGACTGAACCGGATTGGCCGGGCCGATGAGATTTCGGTGTCGGACGCCCGGGCCAAGGCGCACAAGATGAAGCAGATGGTGACCGAGGGTGGTGACCCCAAGGTGGAGAGCCATCGCTTCAAGGATGTGCCGACCTTCGGGGATTTCGTGGCCGAGCGGTATCTGCCCTACGCCAAAACGAGGAAGCGCAGCTGGGAAACGGATGAGACGATGTTGCGCAATCACCTGCTGCCGGTGTTTGCCGATTTCCGGATGAACCGGATCACCCGCTCCGATGTGGTGGCGTTCCACCACGCGGTGTTCGAGAAGGGTTACGCGGCCGGCACCTGCAACCGGATGATCGTGCTGATGAAGTTCATCTACAACTGCGCGATCCGCTGGGACATCTTGCCGCCCAAGGGCAATCCTTGCGATGGCGTGGAGCCCTTTGAGGATCACGGGGCGCGGGAGCGTTACCTGACGACCGAGGAGGTGCAACGACTGTTTGATGAGCTGGACACCAACCGCAATGTGCAGGTGGGCCAGGTGATCCGGCTGCTGCTCTACACCGGTGCTCGCAAGCGAGAGGTCCTGGACGCCCGGTGGGACGAGATCGACTTCAGCCGCCGGATACTGACGGTGCCGGCGGCACGGTCGAAGTCGAAGAAGCCGCGCCACATTCCCCTGTCGGACGCGGCCATCGAGTTGCTGCAGTCGCTGCCCCGGCAGGAGGACATCCCCTGGGTGTTCTTCAACCCCAGGACCAAGAAGCCACCGGTGTCGATCTTCTACGCCTGGGACTCGATCAGGAAGAAGGTGGGCTTGGGCGAGGTGCGGCTGCACGACCTGCGCCACAGCTACGCGAGTTTCCTGGTCAATGCCGGGCGGTCGCTGTACGAGGTGCAGAAACTGCTGGGTCACCACGATCCGAAGGTGACGATGCGCTACGCGCACCTGTCGCCGCAGGCGATGCTCGAGGCGGTCAACGTGGTGGGGAACGTCGTGGGGCGGCGGCCGGTGGGGAGTCAGGCGGCGGTGGTGGCCACAGCGTAAAATACTGGCAAACCGGACGAGTTGTCGGTTATACTAGTCGCACATCTCCCCAGTCGCCTCGGTGGCTGGGCGCGGGGCTACCTTCGGGTGGCCCCTGCTTTTTTGTGGGTACTGATGCGTACTATCGTCTACGTCGATGCGTTCAATCTGTACTACGGGTGCTTGAGGCGGACCCCGTATCGTTGGTTGAACATTCAGAAGCTCTGCGAGCTACTGCTGCCGAAGAACGACATTCGGGCAGTCAAGTATTTCACAGCGCTGGTATCGGCTCGCCCAAATGATCCTGATCAGCCTGTACGTCAACAGACTTATCTGCGCGCACTGCGTACTTTGCCCACGACAGAGATCGTGCTCGGCCACTATCTGACGCATAACGTTTGGATGCCCAAAGTCGTGCCTCCTGGCCAGCCGCAGGAATACGTCGAAGTCATCAAGACCGAAGAGAAGGGTTCCGACGTGAACCTTGCAACGCATCTGCTCAACGATGCTCACCACAACCGATTCGACGCTGCGGTGGTCATCTCCAATGATTCTGATTTGCTGGCCCCGATCAAGATCGTGCGCGCGGACATGGGCAAGAAAGTCGGTGTCCTAAATCCGCAGAAAAACCCCAGTCGCGCCATCCTGCCCCACATTGACTTCATCAAGCAGATTCGCTCGGGCGCACTTGGGGCTGCGCAATTTCCTGATCAGATCACGGACCAGCACGGTACATTCACTAAGCCAGGCGGCTGGTAGCCACGCCCAAACGCAAAAATCCCCCGACCCCACCGCCGGCAAAGGCAATGAGATCGGGGGATCGTCGTTTCAGGTTGTCGTGCCGGGCAGCACCGGTCAGCGTGCCGGCCCACGCCACTTGTCGAAGCTGCGCGCCCCGGTGTAGCCCAGGTAGCCAGCACCAAAGAGCCACCACAGGCTCTCGGGCACCGCGCCCAGCAGCTTATTGAGGTTCTCCGCCGCCTGGAAGACGTGCGTTGGCCACCAGATGCCGATGATGGCACCCATCACGCACAGCAGGATCACGCCGTAGATCACGTACAGGAAGGTCGGCCGTGCCCGGCTGGTCCAGGGGTCGGCCGAATTGGCCTCAGCCAGGATCGCCGACAGGCTGGTCTGCATCTCCTGCAGCGCCAGCTGCCCTTCGGCTTGCAGTAAGGCGAGCTTGGCTTTTTCGCGTTCGGCGGGGTCCGGCACCAGGCGGTCGATCAGCCGACTGCCGGCTTCGAGCAGGCCCGGTGCCAAGGTGGCGAGGATCGGGGTCATACCGTGCCCTCCACGAATTCCGCCATCCGGTTCATCCAGCCGGCAGCGAATGCCGACTGCTTGGGATCGTGGGTGATCAGCCGTCCAAGGTGGCGCAGGCGCTGCCCCAGCACCTTGCCGTAGAGCACACCTTGGTCAGCTTGTGCGAGTGCCGCGCGGGTCTTGGGGCCGATGACGCCATCAGCAGCGACACCGAGCGCCGTCTGCAGCCACTGCACTGCGCGTTTCGGTCCGGAATGCACCCCGGCATCGACCAGCAGGTGCAGCAACGCCGGATGCGTGATGGTCTCGAACCCGGGGCCGGTGATGTACTGCTGGCGGTAGATGGCACGGGCTTCCGGTTCCGTCAGCGCCTGGACTTCAGCAGCCGTGGCCGGGCGGCCAAGCTTTCGCCAGCTTCCCAACGTCTGTGCGGTGATGCCGAAGTTCGTCGGCCCGCCCCGGTCGGCCGGGTGATTCACGTAGCCGCCTTCGCGGCGAAGGATGTCATCCAGAATCTGTTCGATGGTGTTCATGACCGCTCCTTGCCCAGACGCGTCTGCGCCCAGCGTTCCAGTTGGTAGATGGCCTGGCTGCCCATGTGGCCGGAGATACCGACCAGCGCAGCGGTGACTAGGGGATTGAACTGCGCGGCCTCGCACAGCCAGAAGGTGATGAGGCCAGCGAAAGCGGAGGTGGCGATCTCGCCGATGAGTTCAACCACGTTGAAGGCACGGGTCTCACCGGATTTGACCTTGCGGTAGAAATTGACCAGGCCACCCCAGGCGGCCAGGCCCGTCACCCACAGGTAGGTGATCAGGCCGTAGGTCGAAGGATCTTTTTCGGGCACGGTGGCCTCCTTACTCAGATTGGGTGATGGGAACGGGAGCGGCGGTGAAGCGCTCGCACTCGACCTGCGTCGTGTAGCCCTGGGCACCGAGCCGGTGCTCGACGCGTTTGATGCGCCAGTCGGTGGGGATACCCGGGCGCAGGGAGAGCGACAGCCGTCCCTCGGCGGCGAGCCTCGGATCACCGGGTAGGCTGAACGAGAGTTCGCCCTGCCCACGCTCCCCAGTGTTCTTGCGGGTAGCAGCCGCTGCCTTGGCTTCCGCTTCGGTGGCGTGGACGTAGCGGATTTCCTCGAAGGGCGGCGATCCAGTGGTCACTTCCCGGCGCTCGCCTTTCTCGAAGTCCCACCAATATGCCTTGGTGCCGCCGGTGGCTGTCGTCGGTGGTTTTTGCGTATCGCCATCGCTGGTCGAGCCGCTGCCGCCGGGTTTGCGCGCCGAGTGCCGGTAGCGCCACTCCGCCAGATCACTCGCTATGAGCTTGATCGTTGGCATCACCTGCCCGGTGATGGTCTTGATCGCCCCCTGCTTGGCCAGTACGAGAAACCCCGCCACGGGTTTGGCCACGGCATCGTGCTTGGCCGCCAGGCGCGTGAGCAGCGCCATGTCCGACTCGGCGGTCTGATCCAGATGCGGGATCGCGATGGCGCCCAGCTCCGGATCGATCTTGGCCTGATAGCGGTGCTCAGCAGCGATGGCTGCGACCAGCTTTCCGAGCGTGGTCTCATCCCACGAGCGCGTCTTGGGGCTGCGAAACGGCCCGACCATATCGGCGGCCTTGGCCGAGACGGTCAACGTCGCGGGCGGCGAGCGGATCTCGACCTCATCCACGATGAAACGCCCCAAGGACACCAGCCGGGTTTCGGCATAGCCCAGCGACACAGTCAGCACCGTACCGATGCGCGGCAGCTCAGCAATCGCGCCGTCCTCACGGCGACGATCATCGAGGGTCAGTTTCAATTCATCGGACTGGATGCCGGCTTCGTCGGTCACGACCAGTTCGATCAGCCGGTCGCGGATGGCAGCGGTGATCTCTTGGGTGCCGGCGTAAATGCGGAACAGTGGTTGCATGGCCCCCTCCTCGTATTGGGCTCACGACCACAGCCGGATCACCGGCGCTTCAGTCGGCAGCGGCAGATCGGGCAACTCGACCACCAGGCCAGCCACAAGGACCGGGGGTAACTGGGCCAACTGCGGATTGGCTTCGAGCACGGCGGTCAGTACATCGCTGCGCCCGTAATGCCGCCAGACCAGATCGTCGAGCACATCGCCATCACGGGTGATCACCCGTTTGAAGATCGGCCGGGTCATGGCTGATCCTCCCCATAGGCCTTGAGCTTGATGCGGAACTCGAGCTTCCTGGGCTGACCGTCATCGGCAAACACGGTGCGGGTGTCGCCGATCTCCGTGATCACCCAGGCACCCCAGATGCGGCCCAGGCCATCGACCAGCTGCAGCGGCTTGCCGGCGTCAGCAAGGGATCTCATGGCTTCGATCTGCCCCAGGCCACCCTTGAAGCTCGGGTAGATCAAGCCGTCGAGTTCGATCTCGCCAATGTTGCGTCCGACGAACTGCAGCGCAGGATCGCGGTGGATACGCGCCTGCTCCTGCCAGCGCCAAGACTGGTTCAGCGAGAACTTCTGGTAAGCGAGCGTGGCGATTTCAAAACGAAACTCGCCCAGGCCCAACATCACCCGTTCGGCCATGGCACACCTCGACAATGAAAGGGGGTGGAAGGAATCAGTCGTACATCGCCGCAGCCGGGCTGCGGGTGGTCTCGCGCATCAGGGTGCGCAGGCGCGACTCGATGAGTGCGGCGATCTCGCGCGCATCCATCCCGGGCGGTGCATTGACCGTGATCGGGGCAGACAGCGAGACACTGGTGTTGCCACGCGCAGCCAGTGGTTGTGCCGGCATCGTCACCGGTCTGGCACTCGCCACTGACGGACTGCCCGCTGACATCGGTGTGAGACCAACGGGAACGGTACCGACGGCGGGACGTGGCGCAGCCAGCGAAGCAGTGCCACCCACCGCTGCCGGACGCGTGGTGGCCGGTGTCGTGGCAGTGGCCGATGACGGTTTGTCACCGCCGAAGAGCGAGCCGAACCAGTTGCCGACCTTGCTGCCGGCTTCCATCACCCAGCCGATCTTGCCGGCGATCCAGTCGATGGCTTGACCGACGGTGGCGGTGATGCCCGACCAAAGACCGGTCATGAACTCCGCCACCGGTTGCCAGGCGGCGCTGATGAGAGCCAAGGGGGAGAATGTCACCAGGGCCGTAAACCCCTCGATCACCCACCCCACCAAGGTGCCCACCGCGCGAATCGGAAGCGTCAGCACCGTAAAAGCCGTGCTCAACACACCACCGATCACTGCACCGAGGGACTGGCCCGAGGCGGACAGGCTGTTGAACTCCTCCGTGGAGAGCGTCACCGGCGCGAGCAACTGACCGATCCAACCGACCACCCGGCTCACGCCATCGGCGATGAAACCGAACACGGAAGCCACCGCCCGCCCAATCGGCGCCAGCGGTGCCAGTGCTGTGGAGAGACTGGTAATCGCCGGCTGCATGGCCGAACGAATGCCCTCGAACACACCGCCGACGTAAGCGGCAATCGGGTCCCAGTATTTGCGGATCACCAAGGCCAGTCCGGCAACCGCCACCCCAATGCCGGCAACGATCCAGGTGATCGGGTTGGCGAGCAGGGCTGCCGTGGTGGCGCCGATGGCTGGCAGCATCGACCAGAAGGCCAGCGCTGCCGACTTGATCGGCGCGATCAGCCCGAGGGCACCCGTCTGAATCCGACTCCAGGCCAGCGACAGAATGCTGGCACTGGTTCCAGTGGCCGCCGCCTGCACTTGCAGTAGTGCCAGACCTGCCCGGGTCGACTGAAACGCCACCTGGGCACCGAGGATCGGCCCCTTCACGAAGGTCCAGGCGTAACCCAGCGCAATCGTCGCCACCTTCAAGCCCAGCACGGCACCGACGGTGCCCACCACCACTTGCGTGACGATGGGGAAGCGCTCGGCCAGATTGGCCAGACTGTCGATGGGACCCATCAGCGCACCCACCAGGCTGTTCAAGGCCGGCAGCAGCGCATTGCCCACCGTGATACCCAAACGGCTCATCTGGTTCTTGAGCAGCTGCAAGTTGTTCGCGGTGGTCGCCGAACGGGCCTCGTACTCTTTCTGCATTGACCCAGCGTAGGCGGTCTGATCGGCGACCAGGCCTACCGCCTTCTCGTAGGTCTCCATCGAGCCCACCAGCTTGGCGATGTCGTCGGCGTACTCCATGCCGAACAAATCCGACAGGGTGCCCATTAGGTCCGGCGCCTTCTTGACCTGCTGCAGGAAGGTGGTCAACGCGCCTTGGGCATCGCGCTGGATCATCTTCTTCATGACCTCGGCCGACAACCCGATGTCCTGCAGACCCTGCTGGAACTTCTCGTTCTGCTTGTCGGCGGTGGCCAGCTTCATCAAGAGCGCATTGATGCCGGTGGCCGCCACCTCAGGTGGCGTCTTCAAAGCGAGAAAGGTCGCGCCCAGGGCATTGAGCTGCGCGCCAGACAGGCCGAACAGCTTGGCCGTCGAGCCCGCCCGGTTGGCGATGTTGAGCAGGTCGGACGCCTTGGCATCCATGTTGTTGGACAGGTGGTTGATGGCATCCCCGAGCTTCACCACCTCGTCTTGCGTCAGTCCAAAGATCGAGCGCAAGCCCGTCATCGCCGCCCCGGCCTGCTGCCCCGACAGATCGAAGGCCACGCCCATCTTGGCGGCGTCCTCCGCAAAGCGCAGCAGTTCATCCCGGGCGATACCGGCCTGACCCGCAGCGGCGACGATGGCCCCAATGCCGTCGGCGGCCATTGGGATGCGGGTCGACATCAAGAGCACATCTTTGGACATCTGCCCGAACTGCTCGGGCGTGTCGAAGTTCACGACCTTCTTGACGTCGGCCATCACCGATTCGAACTGGACCGCCGGTTGCACCAGACCGTAGAGCGCGCCGCCCAAGGCCACCGCATCCATCATCTGGGCGCGGTAGGCACTGCGGTTCTCCAGATTGCGGGCTTGCGCCTGCTGGGCACGCGTCAGGGCTTCGGTGCGGGATCGGAGCGTCTCCAGTTGGCTGCCCAGGCGTGCGGACTCGGTACCCATAGCGCGGGTGTTGACCCCTGCGCGCTGCAGCGATCCCGAGAGTTCATCCACGGCTGCCCGCTGGCGACGGTAGACCTCTTCCGCCCGAGCGGCGGCGGCACGAGCACGTTCGAGTTCGCGGGTCTGCTTGGCGGTGGCGCCGCCATCCTGGCCGGCGATATTCGCTTCCAACCCGGAAACCTTCTGCTGCGCCGCGCGCATGGCCAGCGCCGCATCCTTGGCCTGGGCGCGCAGGGCTTCCAGTTGCTTGATGCCGGATTGCTTATTGCCCAGCTCGGCCATCGTGGAGCCCAGCTGGTTCAACTGGGACTGAGTAACCGTCTTCGAAGTCAAGCGCAATGAAGCGACTTGTCCCAAGGTTTTCCAGTGCGCACAATGGCGTTGAGCGTGGTGAGCAACTTGCGCATGCAAGCGACCAGGGCGACCTTGGGCAACTTGCCAGCGGCCTTCAGACGCTCGTAGAAGGCCTTGATGGCCGGGTTGTAGCGGGTGGCCGTGAGCGTTGCCATGTACAGCACGCGGCGGATCTCGAAGCGCCCGCCTTGTACGCGCCGCCTGCCCTTGCTGCCGCCGGAGTCATTGGCCATGGGCGCCACGCCCACCAATGCAGCGATCTCGCGCCGGTTCAGCCGGCCCAGCTCTGGCAGCTCGGCAATCATCGTGGCACTGGCCACCGGGCCGACTCCCGCAGCCGACTGCAGCAGCGTGTCGAGCTCCCCAAAGTGCTCGCGCACATGCGTGACCATCTGCTCTTCGATCTCATCGAGCTGCGCCTTGATCGCCGCCTCGATGGCCTCGATGCTGGCGTGCAGCTTCTTGGGCGTGATCTGCAGCCGTTGGCGCTCCGAATGGAGCATGGTCAGCAACTGGCGCCTGCGCGTGACCAGGGCCGCGAGCCACTGCTGGCGCTCATCGGCCAGGGGGCGCAAGAAGCGCTGCAGATCGTCGCGGCGCAGCAGCACCGCTGCCAGCTCGGCCAGCGTGCGCGCATCCACCGCGTCGGTCTTGGCCAGGCGTCCCATGGATTTGGCGAAGTCGCGCGCCTGGCGCGGGTTGATGACCGCCACGGGCAGGCCTGTGGCCTGCAGGGCACACGCTAACGCGGCCTCGTAGCCGCCGGTGGCCTCCATCACCACCAGACCCACGTCCAGGGGCTGCAGGGCAGCCGCCAGCGCCGAGTGGCCTTCGGCATCGTTGTCAAACCGCTGGGCGCTGCTCTTGGCACCCAGCACACAGACATCCACGTGCGCCTTGGCCACGTCGATGCCCACCGTCACAGAGGTAACAGACATGATCTTCAGATCCCTTGCTTGTGCATGCGCGCTCAATCAAGGCGCGCGTAACCGTTCGGGCTTCACGAAGACCAGCGCGGCGGCCATGCGTTCTGTACTCAGTCACGGGCTCTATCACCCCAGCGCCTACCAAACTGCACGGGCCGGTCTGGCCGCCTCAACGGCGTTCAGACTCTACCGCGCTGGTCTGGTTTAAAGATACAAGCACCGCGCACCGCCGAGCCGAGCGAGGCCGCCAGCGTGGCACCGATACTGATCTGAACAGGATGCGCTGTGGCCATAGTGCGCCTCGGTTTGGGTCAGGAAGTCGGCACAGCCGACAAGCGCCGCGCCAATGACAAGGCCTCGACCAACTCGCTCACCTCCAGGGCGAGCAACTCGGATCGAGGCCAGTGGGTGTAGAGGGCGAGCTCCACCACAAGGGCGGACAGCTCACCCGGATTCACTGCAAAAAACCGCCCAGCACCTTCTGCAGTTGGGCGTAGTCCTTCATATCGAGCTGGTAGATCGCAGCCGGTGGCAGTTCAGCCAGGTTGGCGATCAGCCGGATCTCGCGTTCAGCGTCGGTTCCCGCCGACTTCTGCGCGGCCAGGTGGTCGCCCACGGTGGGGCGGCGCAGGGCAATGTCGGCAATGGGGACGCCGTCGTGCTCGATGGGAAAGTTGAGTTTGATGCGTTCGGCAGTGCTCATTCGATGTTCTCCGTGTCGTTCATCACTGGGGTTCATCACAAGCCAATCGCGGCGCGAATGGCTTCCATCTGATCGGTACCGCCCACCTTGCGCACCAGGTTGATGGCGTCGATCTCGATCAGTTCTTCGTCATCGATGGTGAGCTTGTAATAGCTCGCCGCCACCGAGACCTTAAGGGTGCTTTTGTCACCGGGCTTCCAGGTGCCGGCATCGAGCTCCTTCCAGCCACCGCGCAGATTGACGATGACGGGTTTCGCCGCCACCCCCTGCGCCTGGATGGCGCCTCGGATGGTGATTTGCGTTGCGGCGTTGTCCAGCAACCCAAAGAGCTTGAAGACCTCTGGATCGTGGTCGGCAATCGTCAGCTCGGCTTCGAGCTTTTCCATGCCGAGGTCGATCTCCACCGGCAGATCCATGCCGCCGGCGCGGTGCTCCTCGGTTTTGAGGGTGAGTTTGGGCAGTTGAATCTCATCGATACGTCCGGCATAACCCCGGCCGTCAACGAAGAGGTTCATGTTTTTCAGAACACGCGGCAGTTCGATGGCCATTACAGAATCTCCTCGAGATAGTCATCGACCAGGTGCGAGCGGAAGATGATGTGCTCGGCCGGATACGGCGGGGTGAAGTCGAAGTTGAAATAGATCTTGCCGTCGGCAATCGACATCGGTGAATTCAGATCCGGATCGGCCCAGCACTTGCCGCCGAGGATGGCGCCTTGCGCCTTTAACAGGCCGTTGAAAAATCCCCCGCCGACGCCCGCGTTGGCCGCTACGATCTGAAGCCATCGGTGAACGACCCAGACGAGGACGATGAGAGGCAGTCAAGATTTCCAGGGGCGATGTTCAGCTACATCAGCCTTGAAGAGCGCGTGCCGCAGGCACACCCGCTGCGCAAGTTGCGCGCGGTGGTTGATGCGCTGCTGGCAACCATGAACCGCGAGTTCGAAGCGGTGTACGCCCGCCGTGGCCGCCCATCGGTGCCACCGGAGATGCTGCTCAAGGCCTTGCTGCTGCAGATCCTGTTCTCCATCCGCAGCGAGCGCCAGTTGGTCGAAGCGATCAACTACAACCTGCTGTACCGCTGGTTCGTGGGCCTGAACATCGAAGACAAGGTCTGGGACCACTCCACTTTCAGCGCCAACCGCGAACGTCTGTTCAACGAAGACCTCGCCCGCGCCTTCTTCGAGCGCGTCAAGCTCAGTGCCCAGTGGGGCAAGCTCGCCAGCGACGAGCACTTCAGCGTGGACGGCACGCTCATTGACGCCTGGGCCTCGCACAAGAGCTTCAAGCGCAAAGACGACGACAGCGGCACGCCGCCTGGGCGCAACCCCGAGGTGGACTTCAAGGGGCAGGAGCGCTGCAACGACACCCACGAGAGCACCACGGACGCCGATGCCCGGCTGTTCAAGAAGAGCCAGGGCGACAAATCCCGCCTGTGCCACATGGGGCACATCCTCATGGAGAACCGCAACGGGCTGATCGTGGATGTCGAGATCACCCACGCCAGCGGCACGGCCGAGCGCGAGGCGGCGCTGGCCATGTTGGAGCGTCGGGGCAACAGGAACAAACGGGCCACGGTCGGTGCCGACAAGGGCTACGACAGCAAGGCCTTCATCAAAGGCTGCAGAAAGCTCAAAGTCACGCCCCACGTGGCGGCCAAGGACAAACACTCGGCGGTGGATGCGCGAGTGACACGGCACGAGGGCTACAAGACCAGCCTGAAGGTGCGCAAGCGCATCGAAGAGGCCTTTGGCTGGATCAAGACCGTCGGTGGTCTGGCAAAGACCAAGCTGATCGGTCAGGCCAAGCTCACGGGCCAGGCGCTGCTGTGCTTTGCCACCTACAACCTTGTGCGAATGGGCAGCATCGGCGGCTGGTGGGACGCGCATCATGCGTGAGCCCAGGGATACGTGCGCCCGAAATGGGCGGGAGGGCCTGCAAACCGGCCAGATGGGCCGTTGCAATCGCTGCGCAGACGCGTCTGGGCCACTCGTTTCTTCGAAAACAGCGTCCCTGATGCGTTCGATGCCCACTTTTTCAACGGCCTGTTAACTGACGCAGGTAGGCGTTGACGCCCTCGGTGACTTCCTCGACATAGGTCTTGGTGATGTTGCGATCCACCGCCCAGAGGTGTGCTCTGAGCAGCGACTCGTTGACCATGTCGGCGGTGCGCCGCACACTCAGGAAGGCCCACTTGGGGTCGCTGGAACAGGTGCGGTTGCCCCACAGGCGGTAGCCATCCTCCTGAATGATTGTGGCCACCTCGTTCTCGTTGAGGAGATTCGCCCGGGCATTGGAGTCGCCGAGCGCAAAGTCCACCGGGCGGTGGCTGCCGACGATGCCGTTGATGACGTTGTTGGAGGGCGACCACCAGAAACCCCGGTCGTTGTCGATCTTGGCGATCAGGCCGGCGACACGGGCGGAGACCGGCTCGATTACCACGGCACCACTCTTTATCACCTTGACGTGCGGATCGACCACATAGATGCGTGGAGAACCCCAGTCTTCGCGGTAGTCGATGGCAGCGGCGTCCGTGGTGTTGGGGCCGTCGGCGATGATGACCGCACGCAGGCGCTCGGCAATACCGAGGAGTTCCGCCACGACCGGGTTCGCCAACTGGCGGGTGTCATCATCGGGATAGTCAGGGTCTTGGGGGCGCTGATGCGTAAAACCCGGGGCGATCAGGATGCGCGGTGTGACTTTGGCGACCGACTGGGCCGCCAAGAGTGCCTGCAGGCCGAGGTACTGGCCGTCCGCATCGACACCGCCGAGCACATTGGTCTGGGTCTCGGCTTCGGTCGTACCTTCGGCGACACGGATCACGACCACCAGCGCGCCGGCCTGATCGAAGATGCCATCGATGGCCATGGGCAAGGTGCCGGTGCTGCCCAGCTTGGCCGCTTCCAGGCGAGAGCCGGCAATCAGCACCGGGGTGTTCAACGGGAAGGATGTTTCATCGGCATCCGGTGCGGTGCCGACAAGGCCGATCACCGAAGATCGGACAGTACGAATGGGACGCGGGCCGTTGTCGATTTCAACGACCTCGACCCCGTGTAAAAAATGATCTGCCATGGGTGGGCTCCAGAAGTAAAAAATCCGCCAGCGGCGGATCGGGGAATACGGGGGTGACGGCTCGACAGAATCAGGCGATGGGTTTGCCCTCATCAGGCTCGATGGACTTCTCGCAGTGGTTCGGATCGAGTCGGTCGAGCAGTCGGCACAGCACACAGGCCCAGCGCTTGCCTTCGCGCGCGGCCTTGCCGGCACGGCTGGAGAGCGTCTCGTCCTCGTGACCGCCGAAGGCGGCGTTGGCCAACTGGTCGTGGGCGACCGCCAGGGTCCAGGCGCGGCGGGAACCGGCAAGTGCAGCGGTGAGCATCCAGACGGAAGCGATGAGGGCCGCGATCTGGCACAGCAGCCAAATCGCCAGCATCGACAGGCGGTGTTGGACAGCCGCCATCACTGCAAAATCTCCTGCACCCGTGTCTCGGTCAGCAGACCACTGGCAGCGAGTGCCTGCAGGCCACCGATGGTCTGGGTATCCGCCAGATTCACCTCTTCAGCGATCTTCAACTTGTCGAGAAACACCTCGACCAGGACCTCGGTCTTGGCGGCGGTGTAGATCGCGGCCAGCTCCTCCATCGTGAAGCGATTCATGAAGGCGAGCTTGGTGATGGTCTTTTCAGGAGCAGGGCCTTGCGAAGTCTGAGCAGCCTGCTCCGCTGCGATGAGGGCCAGCACTTCCTCGTCGGTTTTGCCGGGGAAGCGCTCAACCGCCTTGCCGTCCTGCAGGGTATAGCGCAGGGCCAGTGTCGAGGTGGCCTTGCTGGGCGCGGGCAAGTAGCCCTCCAGGGGTTCGGTGGCGATATCGCGCACCACCCCGTTGTCGTGAAATGCAATGTAGAGCCTGGGCATCGGTATCTCCTTTAGATCTTCCAGTTCTCGACCGGCATCAGGCAGGGGTAGTTGGTGCTGGTGTAGCCGGTATCGATCCAGTAGCGACTGGTCGACAAACTGACCGTACCCCCATTGGCCAGCACCCCCGTGGTCTGGAACCCCGCCCCCGCAAAATCCATCAGGCCGACATTCAAGCCCTGGCTGGAGTCGGCGTTGTTCTCGTGGAAGGAATAGGCAAAGGCGCTCGCCCGGATCGGGAGGATCGACACGCCACAACTAGAGCTGCTGTAGGACAGCCGGTAGTAGCGCGTGGGGTCATCGGTGTTGACCACGTGCCCCGAGAGGCCCGAGCCGTAGTAGTAATAGGGCGCAAAAGCCGCCACCCACTGGTTGTCCCAGGTGATCTGGTGGCGCATCCCGTAGTAACTGCCCTGCTCGATGCCGTAGGACGTGGTGCAAGACACCGTCGTGAAGTTGGTGTCCAGCGCGCCGGTGTTGCCAGCGCCTGGGGTGAGCACGGCCATGTGCGAGCAGTTGCTCGGCACAAAACGCACCAGGGCGATCTTGCCGCTCTTGGTCGGGATGACCCGCATCCGGTACTGGCTCTCGGTATAACTGGTCGAGCCGTTGGCATTCCAGCTGAAGTCGACGTACTGATAGCTGGCCCCGTTGGTACCGGCCTTGGCCTCCAGGATGAACTGGTTGAGTTCGCCGGGTTTGCCCGAGAGCTTGGCACTGGGGTGCTTCCAGATGTGGGCGCGGTAGTTGCAGCTCGCATCGCGCGCCTCGATCAGCACCAGGAGCCCGGCGGCCCAGTGGTAGCCCACGGCGCTGCGCATATTGGTGTTGGCCCCGGCCCAGGTGGCCGCCGAGGCCGTTGCCAGGCCGGTGGTCAGTTGATCGAGCTGGGCAAAGCCACCGCGTGTGTATTGGCGCAAGGTGGTACCGGAGAACCACAGCGACATCGGCTGGCGGTAGCCTTCGGGACCCACAACCACCCCAAAGTTGGCCATGAAGCTGCCCATCTGGTCGGGCTGGCGCATCGCCATGCCCCCGTTGGCCGACAGACGCAGCAATTGGTGACCGTCGACCGAGTAGCAGGGTGTGGCCTTGACCCAATAGGTACCTGCCGCGCTCGAGCTCACCTGGCCATTGGTGTAATTCCAGCCGGTGTAGTCTGACCAGATCTCGCCTGAGGTCGCCCAGGCGTTGCCGGCATTGGTCTGGTTGGCCCGGCTGACCAGATTGAAATCCGAGTCGTAGATGCTGCAGTCCGGGCTGTTGTTGTATGAGGAAAACACCCCCACCAGCGGCAGCGGCTGCTTCTCATAGGCCGGTGCGGCGTCCACCGGCAGCGTGCGCAAGAATCGTCCCATTACGCCACCTCCTCAATGCCCCAGGCGTTGAAGCTGACCGTGGCGGCGCTGGCCTGCACCACGATCTTCTGCCCCGCAGCCAAGGAGAGCGCAGTGCGTTCCAGCACCTCGGTCGCCGCCAGACTCACATCGAATTCAATGAACTCGCTCTCGGCCGGCGTGGCGGACGCGGTCAGCGCCACGCGCAGCTTGGAGGCTGCCGTGCCCTTGTTGCAGGCCGCGACATTGACCACGGCGCGGCGGCCGGTGGGCACTTCGTAGAGGGTCGCCAGCGTGTTGGCGGCTGGCAGCGCCGTTCCCAGAATGGACATCGAAAAGGCTCCTTAGAGTTGGGCAAGGAAGAAGGTCTTGCGCCCCAGCACCAGTTGCTGGGTGACGCTGTTGGCAGCGGCCTGAGCCGTGGCCACGGCCTGATCGGCTGCGCTACTGACGGCCGCAATCGCCTGATCGCGGGCACTGGCAGATTGCTGGATCGAACTCTGCGCGGCAGCATTGACGGTGGCCACTGTGCTGGTCTCGGTCTGTGCCATCACCGCTAAGGCAGCCTCCTTGGTCTGGGTGACCGCAGATTCCGCCGCCGTCTTGGTCGCCGTGATGGAACTCTCAGCGGCGATCTTGGTGGCCGTGACGTTGGCAATGGCCACATCGGCGGCTGTGGCAATGGTGTCCAGCGTCGCCGTCTCGACGGAGGTAGCATGCTCAGTAAGCTCCGCCATCTTGATGTCGCCCATCTCCTCGACTTCGAGGACGGTGGCGCGACCACCGATGCGGTCGATGGCGGTGCCGAGATAGGCCAGTTCTTCCGGGGTGGCGATCTCGGCGGCGGTTTCGATCTTGGCTTTGATCGCGCGCACCGCATCGCGCAGCAAGGGGTCTTTGGCCATGGGAGGTGCTCCTTAAAAGCCGAACTGGTGAAACACCCGCAATTGCTGGCGGTGTAGGCGTTCGGTGAGTTGGTCTTGGCCCTGCTCAGAGGACGTCTCCTGCGCAGCGACATCCGCATCGATGCGGGTGATGGCTTCGCGCAGGTTCAGGACGTCTTCAGAGAGCAGGTGCTCGGGATGCGGCAAGGGATAGCCGCGCGGTGTGCGCTCAGGGGTCATCGCTCACCCCCTTCAGGTAACGATCACGCGCAGATTGCGCACGAAGGGCCGGTGCTGAGGGTTGCCGGACAGGGCCAGCTTCACGCGCGTGGTGCGATCCGCCCCCACGCCCACCAGGCTCGTGGCCTTGTAGGTGCGCTCGACCCAGCCGTTGCCGACCTCCACCCCCGAGGACAAGGAGAGCGCCTGGAAACTGCCGGGCGTGCCGGACTCGGCCTGCACTGCCACGCTGGACGTGCCCGGCGTCAGTGCATCAAACGTCACCGACACATTGAAGGTAGCGGCAGCGGGAATCGCCCGCGACAGGTAGTCCCCGGCCGCTTCCAGCGTGCCGAACACCAACAGCGTGCCCGGATACAGGATCGGGCTTGCCGTCTCGGTACCCGTCAGCTTGGCCGATACGGCCAGATTGCCGGAGAGCTTCTCGTTCAAGGCCAGCCCCTGGTCTTCCGACAGGGTGTAGATCCGCCCCTGCGCATCGGTCGCCAGAAACTGCACATCGGTGCCAGCGGCCGGACGCTCGACGCCCGCGAGCGCCATCACATCCGACAGGTTGGTCACCGTGTACTGGCCCAGCGAAACGGTCTTACTGGTCTGCGTGAAGCGGCACCCCAAGAGCCGGAAGGTCAGGTCCTGCGTCTGGTGCGGTGTCCAGGTGATGCCATTGCTGGACGAGAGCAGCACGCCGATCTGGTAGGGCTGAGCGGTGACCCAACCGGTGCGCGGGTCGTACTTGCCGAGCTCGGCCACCGACACCGCGTGGTTCGCGTCGTCGGTGAGCACCACAATGGCGTACTCGCGGTTGGCTTCCAGAGCGACCGGGGCGAGCGTGATGCGCGTGGCATTGCCGTCGGTCTTGATGTCGGACGCCAGCAACCGGCCTTCGGTCAGCACGGTGGTGGTGGGCATACCGACTTGCGTCTCACGGATCTGCACGATCACTGGCGCCGATCCCCCTTTGGTGGTGAACCACAACTCCAGCCCGCCGATGGTGCGGCGCTCGGGCAGTGTGAAGGTCTGGGCCAGCGGGTCCCAGCGGCGCACCACCGTGGTCAGGATGCGGCGGCGGGTTTCGGTGACGATCTGGCCGCGCCCGACGTAGGTCGCTGAACCATAGCTGCCACCCGCCCCAAGAAACTCCACCAGCTTCGCCCCGGCCGGAATCGCCTGCGGGATCTGGAAGCTGCCGGTGAGCAGGCCCGACGCATTGGCAGCGATACCCGCCGGTTGCGAAATACCGATGCCATCGAAACGCAGTTGTGCCAAGGCTTCACTGGGGCCAAAGCCTTCCACCCGATACGCCACCTGCAACGCACGCAGAAACTGCGCCTCCTCGCTGGTGGACGCCAGCACCTGTTCCGAGCGCCGCGTTTCCACCACTTGTTCGAGCACACCACTGCCGGTGATCAGACGCTCGGTCACGTCCGAAGCCCAGGTGGTGTTAGTCACCGTGAACTGGTCGACAGCCGGGTTCAAGGTAACCCGGGCCGGCACCGGCTCGAAGGCCTGGTAGGGGTTGATCTTCATCGACCCAGTGCGCGCCAGTTGCTCGATCACCGGGATCAAGGTGTAGTCGAGCGTGATGAGGGCGTTGCCGTTGTCCTTGGCGTGCTGCGCACTGGCGGTGATCGGCAGGGTCAGCACCCCGGCCACAATCGCACCGGTTTGCGCCACGCCCTGATCGCGCAGGTCGTCATCCAGGAAGTTGTCGACGAAGAGGCCCTTCTTGGCAGCGGGCTCGCGGATGTTGGCATCGACCCGCAGGCGCTCCAAGGCCATCAGATCGTAGAGGTCGGCGATCTGGCGCTGCATCGCCGTGAGTTCCGAGACCTTGATGGTGCGAATCGCCACGTTGCGCACAGTGGGTTCCGAGCCCCTGCGCCAGTCGTAGGCAATCTCGGCCAGCGCCAGGCGCGAGGCCGGCACCGTGGGTGCGACCGGATTCCTGACCTGGGAGATCCCCTTGATGCGCTCGACCTGACCGTCAGCAGTGAGCGCCAGCACATCGACGCGCGGCAGCTTCCACTGGTAGTCGATGTACATCGTGGAACCCTGAACGACGCCTGTCACCTTGAAGCCGGTATCGGACAGATCCGTCGGGGTGATGCTGGCGATGTACTGGTAGGTGACCTGATAGCTTGATCCGGGTGCCGGCTCAGCGCCACCGGGTGACCAGTCGACCTCATCACCCACCACTTTGTAGTCGGTACCTTGGGTGTAGGTCGTGCCGCCTTGTTTGACCTCCAGCACCGCGACCACGGTCGGTTCAGTCAAGACATCGCGGCTGCCAGTGAAGGCGCCATGGACCACCGTCTCGGTCTTCTGCTGCGTGACCTTAATGTCGATCACCTGGGCGAGCGGCGGCCGGTTGATCGTGACGACCATGGAGCCGTCACCGCTATCGTTGAAGACCTGCGGTTCGCTGGAGACGCGCTGCAGATCGGGATCAATGGGCAGACGCAGCCGCTGCGATTGGCTGCGCTCGACCTTGAAGCCATCGATGTTGGCACGGCCTTCTGCCACGGAGAAGATGTGCTCTTGGGCATCGGCATCGGTGCTGAGGAATCGGACACCCAATCCTTCGGTGACGTAATGGCCATTGGCGTCATAGTCGTAGCGCGCCAGACTCGCAATCACGCCATCGAGCACGGGCGGCTGGCGGCGGTTCTCCAGCAGGCCATTGTCCAAGGCATAGACAGCGTGGAAGTCGCCGGGCTGACCGTCACTGGTTCCCGACCCTTCCCAACCCCAGGCCAGGGTCTCTTGCAAACGGCCGGCACCGGGTTCCTGGTAGTTGCGCACGCCCACTGCGGGCTCACGCAGATGGGGGTCTTCCAGTTCGGTGATGGTGCGGGTGGAGAACCGCACGCCAACCGCGACACGTCCCTCCGTGGGGACAGTGAAGGTCGCTGCCGGCACTTCGCGTACCGCGCCGCGCAGATAGACGCGACCTGCCTCCAGCGTGACCAAGCCGGTATCGGCGTCGATCTGCAGGTTGGCGCCGCTGACGATGTCGCCGTCCTTCAACAGCGCATCGGCCACGCCTTGCAGGCGGTGGATCAGGGTGGTCTGGATCTCGTTGAGTTCTCGGGACTGCAGGCCGTCGCCAGCACGGAACAGCAGCTGGGTGTAGTGCTTGGCCGGGTCAAACAGGTTGTAGTAACGCTCGATCATGGATGGCCTCGCGGATTAGAAAGTGACAACGAATTCGAAGGTCTCGCGCGTCGATGGCTGGCGCACGATGGGCACTGAGTTCTGCAGCACGAGAAGGATTCCGGCATCCGTGATCTGGGCCGGAATGAAAAATTTCTGCCCGAGGGCTAACTCGGGATCGGTCTGGGTGCCGACGAAGAGGCCTTGCTCGCGCACCACGCTGGTGGCGGCATCCTCGAAGTCGAAGCGCACCCGGATGAAGAGGTGGTTGGTGGGCTCGGCCACCAGGCGGTAGCGCCCGGTCGGCACCACGATCTCGCCCTCGGGGTCGGCGGCAACGAAATGCACCTCATCGACCACCCGGCGTCCGACCTCGCGCAGCAGCGCCGTCTGGCCAATCGGCTCGGGGGGATGCGCGACCTTGAAGTGGGCGGTGACATCGCCCTGTTCAGGGATGCTGCTATCGGGCAGACGTCGGATCACACCCTCGCGGGCATTGACGCTGTAGTCGACATCGAGCAGGTACTCGATCTGGTCATCGAGCGTGGTGACGCGGATGTCGGCCAGGTGCGTAAAGCCCAGCTCGATCACCCCCGCCTCATCAAAAGGTGTGCTGATCGCTTTGATGGTGTCCCACAAGGGATCGCCCTCGCCCAAGGCGAGGTAAAGGGTTTGTTCTTTGATCGCGGCGGCAAGCGCAGCGCGACCGCTGGCAGTCAGAATCGCCATGGGGTGCTCCAGAAATGAATAGAGAGAAATACAAAGCAGCAGCGCTCAGTGCGCCGCTGAATCAGTTCAGCGTCTGATGTGTCGCGCCGATCAACTCGCGGGTGTCGGTCCAGCTCGACGCCGGCCAGCGCACGCCGGTCCAGCTCTGGCCGCTCCAGGTGGCACGGCCACTGGCCAAGGCAACACGCGAGAGCGCAGCCTGCGTGTGGGTATTGCGCTCGGCACTTCGGGTCAGTAGCCGTTGCAGGCTGGCAGCAGAGCCGGCGAATTCGTATGGCACGATATCGGTGAAGCCTGAGACCGCCAGGCGCATCTCGGTCAGGGTGCGCCGTTCGACCTCGGCCAGATCACCCAAAGTGAAATCACCCAGGGTGGGCAGCGACCGGATACGAAGCAGCGCACGCCGGGGCGTGCGGGTATTGACCTCGCCCAGCACGACCTCCGAGAGCACCACCTGCGCCCGCTGGTAAAGCCGTGGCCGCCATCCCGCAGCATCGGGCAAGGCTGGATTGCCCCGGGTGTGATCACGCCGCACAAACCCCCGATCCAGGCTGGGCACCGATTCGCCCAAGGCCCACATCCCCAGCGCCTGATCGGCACGGGCCTGGACGCGATGGACAGCGAGATGGTCGCGATGGGCCTGAAGACTCAGGGTTGGCACAACCAAGTCAGCCGGGTGGTCACGAAGGCTTCGCTCCAGCACCTCGACGCGGATCAGCCGATGCGGTGTGGCAGAGAGCTGGTCACGGCCACCCAGGGTGATCGATTGCCCCTCTTCACGCCAGGCAAAGCGCGGCAGGTTGGCATTGATGTCGCCCAGGGGAGTGCTGTCG
Organism: Diaphorobacter sp. JS3050; assembly: GCF_013154915.1. Classification (NCBI taxonomy): domain Bacteria; kingdom Pseudomonadati; phylum Pseudomonadota; class Betaproteobacteria; order Burkholderiales; family Comamonadaceae; genus Diaphorobacter; species Diaphorobacter sp. JS3050. The sequence continues at coordinate 716,225 of NZ_CP053553.1, read as the reverse complement.
GAAAGCACCACCATCGCTCGTGCGAAGCGACGCTCGGGCAGTAATGACTGCGCATCCGGTAGTCCCAGCGCATTGGCAAGCGTGAAGAGGTGCGAATGCAGGATCTCCTCGTTGCGCGTATGCCCGGGATCGCCCAGAGCCGAGAAGTCGAGCAGATACCGGTCGATCAACCTCGCCACCGCAAATCGAGTTGCCTCGCGCGTGGGCGACAGCACGATGTCGGTAGGTGGCTTCACCCATTGGCGGACCCGGCCAAAAGACAGCTTGGTCTGCCCGTCACGCCAGAAAACGCCGCTGTGGTCTGAGAGCAGCGCCTCGCCCAGTCGACTCTCGTCAAGCACCACCCGGCGCAGGTCATGGCCGTGGTAGATCCGTGACAGACGAGAGCGCGCCGGTGCCGACAGTCGGGCAATAGCGATCAGGTTGGCAATTGCCGTGTCGCTGTCGAGCACCTGTCCCGGGTCAAGCTGGAACTCGGCGAAGTGAACACCCGGTGGTTCCTGTTCGACCGTGGCGCCCATCCCGATCCAGGACAAGGCGGTGGCCAGCGCAGCCGGTGTGCCGCGCAGCCGCTGCCACAGAATCCCTTCGGCTATCGCCTGTCTTGGCTCCGGCAAATACGGCAGCAACTCGCCCAGTCCGTACTCCCAGATCAGCCAGGGCAAGAGCGGATCAGTCGGATCGGTCTTGAACTGACGAATCGCGTCCGCCGGCAGGGCTAACCGAGACAGCGCATCGGTGGACAGGGAAAGTGCCTGCTCCAATGGCGTGGCATTGGCGGGCAGCAAATGGTCAGCAGTCATGTGCCCTCCAGCGCAGAACGGCGGGCGCTATCGATCCCGCCCCGCAAATTCCAGATTCAGATGCATCAGCCGCACCGCCTGGTTGGCGTTGGCACGGATATCGGTCGTGGGTGAATGCAGTTCGACCTTGTGCACGCCGGGGCGCTGCAACTCGCCAATCACCCAGGACGGGGTCAGATCCCAACCCAGGCCCGACTGAGTAACCGTCTTCGAAGTCAAGCGCAATGAAGCGACTTGTCCCAAGGTTTTCCAGTGCGCACCATGGCGTTGAGCGTGGTGAGCAACTTGCGCATGCAAGCGACCAGGGCGACCTTGGGCAACTTGCCAGCGGCCTTCAGACGCTCGTAGAAGGCCTTGATGGCCGGGTTGTAGCGGGTGGCCGTGAGCGTTGCCATGTACAGCACGCGGCGGATCTCGAAGCGCCCGCCTTGTACGCGCCGCCTGCCCTTGCTGCCGCCGGAGTCATTGGCCATGGGCGCCACGCCCACCAATGCAGCGATCTCGCGCCGGTTCAGCCGGCCCAGCTCTGGCAGCTCGGCAATCATCGTGGCACTGGCCACCGGGCCGACTCCCGCAGCCGACTGCAGCAGCGTGTCGAGCTCCCCAAAGTGCTCGCGCACATGCGTGACCATCTGCTCTTCGATCTCATCGAGCTGCGCCTTGATCGCCGCCTCGATGGCCTCGATGCTGGCGTGCAGCTTCTTGGGCGTGATCTGCAGCCGTTGGCGCTCCGAATGGAGCATGGTCAGCAACTGGCGCCTGCGCGTGACCAGGGCCGCGAGCCACTGCTGGCGCTCATCGGCCAGGGGGCGCAAGAAGCGCTGCAGATCGTCGCGGCGCAGCAGCACCGCTGCCAGCTCGGCCAGCGTGCGCGCATCCACCGCGTCGGTCTTGGCCAGGCGTCCCATGGATTTGGCGAAGTCGCGCGCCTGGCGCGGGTTGATGACCGCCACGGGCAGGCCTGTGGCCTGCAGGGCACACGCTAACGCGGCCTCGTAGCCGCCGGTGGCCTCCATCACCACCAGACCCACGTCCAGGGGCTGCAGGGCAGCCGCCAGCGCCGAGTGGCCTTCGGCATCGTTGTCAAACCGCTGGGCGCTGCTCTTGGCACCCAGCACACAGACATCCACGTGCGCCTTGGCCACGTCGATGCCCACCGTCACAGAGGTAACAGACATGATCTTCAGATCCCTTGCTTGTGCATGCGCGCTCAATCAAGGCGCGCGTAACCGTTCGGGCTTCACGAAGACCAGCGCGGCGGCCATGCGTTCTGTACTCAGTCACGGGCTCTATCACCCCAGCGCCTACCAAACTGCACGGGCCGGTCTGGCCGCCTCAACGGCGTTCAGACTCTACCGCGCTGGTCTGGTTTAAAGATACAAGCCGCCAGTGCGTCCTTGAAGCGTGGGGCGATGGCCTCAAAGGCGGCCAACGGTGTGTCGGGATAGAGCCAGATGCGCGCGGTGACAGTGACGGGAATCAGCTCTGCCGCCACCACCTCGACGGTGTCGGTGAGCACCCGGATGTCGTCGCGCAGCACCACGGCGCGGACGGCATCAAGCACCGAATCAGGGACGGTCTCTTCTCCACCCTTGACCAGCACGCTGATGCGCACCCGCCCAGGTTCCGGGCTGTCGACCTCGACATCAGCCACCTCAGGGGAACCCGAGAGCGCCCAGTAGCGGTAATGCGCCGCCCCACCGGCATTGGCAAATCCGATGATGCGTTGGCGGGTGCGCAGCCGCAGCGCCTCGTCGGCCTCTTCCATCAGGCGTGTCACCCCATAAAAGGCCGCCAGGTGATCGAGATCGCTGCCGGTGGCAAAGGCCAGAAGGGAGGCTTTGGCAGCCGCATTGATACGGTTTCTCAGCAGCACCTCGCGGTAGGCTGCCACCTCCAGCAACTTCACCGCCGGGTCCGAGGCCAGGAGTGCCGAATAGTCCGGGTAGCGGGATTGAAACTCGGTTTGCAGTTCCGAGAAGATCATCTCGAAGGACAAGGGCTCGATCACCGCCGGTGTGGGCAGGCTCGCCAGATCGCTCAGGGTCGTCATTTACACCTCCAGGCCGGTGAGCACGGCTGCTTTGCCATCGGGCAGGTAGATGCCTTCCAGATCAAGCACGACTTGCCCGACCGTGGCCGAAGCAATGCGCACCCGGGTGAGCTTGAAGCGTGGCTCCCAACGGGCCAGCGCCTCGGCGGTGGCTGAATACAGATCCATGGCAAGCCTCGGGGTCATGGGGTTGTCGACCAGGGCGGGCAGGCGCGATCCATAGTCACGGCGCATGACCCGAGTGCCGATGCGGGTGGTCAGGATGTCGCGGATGCTCTGGCGTAGGTGGTCGATGCCAGCCAGCGGCTGGCCGGTTTGGGCGTTGATTCCAAGCATCGTTGATTACCCTGCATAGACATTTGGTGACCCTTGGGCCACGCTCGATCCGCAGTCCACCGGATCACCGATCCGTCCGACCGCCTGTCCCTCGGCAAATACACTGAGACTGCCTTCCGCCAGCACGCTGGCGTGGCAGGCGGGACCACAGCAGTGGGTCGCCCAAGCATCCCCCACCCGGTGCACCGCGATGCCATTGATGAACACCGAGGCCGCCGCCGAGGTATTGGGGCGTGCCGGAAAGCAACCATGGCCGGTGCATTGGTCGCCCAAGCGCGTGATGGCTGGCATGGCAACCTCCTTCAGTTGAGATCAATCCGGGGAGCGGTCAGCCGCGCGCCCTGATCGCTGAGCTCCAGTTTGGTGGGACCAATCTCCAGCACGATCTTGCCGCCCACCGGTACCGCCAAGCGCCAGTGGTGCTGGGCGCGGTCGTACTCCATCACCGCACCATCCTTGAACAGGGTGCGCGAGACATCTTCTGAGTCGGCCGGAGCCGGATGGTCTGCCCGGTAGATCGAGCCCACCACCACGCCCTGGTTGAGATCGCCACCGGGGGCAACCAGCAGCACCTGCTCCCCCAGCTCGGGCGGATGCCAGGTTCGATCCGGTCCAGCGCGCAGCGTCGCAAAGGGCAGCCAGCCGGTGGTGATCGGGCCGGCCTGCACCCGCACGCGGGCACGCACCGTGTCGAGCGCTACCACCTGGCCCATCAGCGCCACATTGCTAATACGCCGCTCGGCCTCGGTCATGTCCTGGTGTAGGTTGCGCTCGCTCATGAACTTGGCTCCCGGTAGTGAGTACCAACCGGCTGATAGCTGTGCTCATGGCTGACGCCGATCTCCGGCACCCAACTCACCAACACCTGCAGGGGCAGCACCCCGTCATCGATCACGGGCTTGGTCCAGTAGCTGACTTCGAATGACAGACGGACCGCCAGCACCGGCGTGTCGCCCTCGCCACCCTGATCGACCTCGGTGCGGGTCAGGCGGGTGCCTTCGACCAGCAGCCCCAGGGTTTCGTCCGCATCCAGGATGGCCTCCACGGCCTGCGCAAGGACATCGGCCTCTTCGGCGGCGACGTCGCCACTGGCGATGATCTCGACCGACAGTTCCAGCTTCCGATAACGCAGACCCGGATCGGCGTTGGGCTGATCCTCGATGCGCTCATCGCGGGTGTAGATCAGAACGGCCGGCAGCTTGGCTTGAAACAGCGGTGTGCTGCGGTGGATGCTGATCCGGTTGGCGCTGATGCGCGGATCAATCGCCGGCAACTGCGCCACCAGTCGCTCCTTGACCGCGTCACGGATCAGGGTGCGTGGGTGTTTCATGGCCGCCCCCTCCCTGCGTACCCCTATGCAGCATCAGTTTCAGAAAGCCATGGCCATCGGGGCGCACCCCGACGATCAGGTAGAGCACACCTTGCACCGTGACGGCATCGCCCTCGGTCGGTGTTGCTGGAAGATCGGCCTGCCGCACCTCCAGCACCGGCTGCACCATGGACACCGGCACACCGGTGCTGGCATCGACCTCCTGGTGGGTGGCGGTGAAAACGCCCCGCCCCGGCAGCGCCTCGGCTTGCCCTTCAAGGTGAAACACCACCGGCTCCCCGAAAGTGGTGAGCACGATGGCGGACATGGCCCGGGTCAGGTCACCAAAAACCGTCATGGTCACCTCCCATCACGATCACCAGCCATTACTGGAGAAGAGACGCACGGTCAGCGCCGGGCGCTTCACGATGGGCAGCGGATTCGACTGGGTGTAGATGTCCACGCCGGTGCCGTTGGGGCGGGCCAGCTGGTGGGCGTAAAGCTCCTGGCCATAGGTGCCCACCGCTTCCATCAGGTTCGCCGGGGCGAAGTACGTCCGGAAGGTATCCAGCGTGCCCAGCGGGAAAGCCACCCCTTCGCGCGGCGGAATCAGGCGCACGGATGTACCGTTGGCCAGCGTCACCGTGCCGAAATACTCCTCGAACAGGATCGAGCCAAAGCGGAAACCACGGCGCACATCGTCGCGCAGCGGGTTGGTGCCAGCGGTGCCCTGGTAGAAGGTGTAGGCTTCCTTCACGGTCTTGTGCTTGACCAGGGCATCGAAGAACTCAGGGCTGACCAGGGCGTGAATGGTGGTCATCATCTCGCCCTTCAAGTTCTCCTCGATGTGGCGGGCGACCTGGGTGCAGTGGATGACCATGTCTTCGGTGCTGCCGAACACGAAATCCACCTCGGGCTTCTGGATGTCGAACTCGTCGTGCCAGTCGTACAGCGTGTTTCCAGCACCATCCTTGGTAATCCCCAGCAAGGCGTTCACACGCATGTACTCCAGCGTCTGCGCGTGCTTGGCGCGCATGCGGGCGAGCTTGCGGGTCATCACCGTGACCAGCGGGTCTTCACCAGCGGCCAGACCCAGACCCCGGATGCCCTGGATCTCTTCGGGCAGCACCACATCGTTGTGCGGGATGTGCGGCACGGCAAACGAGCGTACCGAACGCTTGTCGGTGGTGCCGACGGTCGCCGGGGCACCGGGGGCCACGGCCGGCAGCAGACGCAGTTCACCCTCAATGGACTCGATGGTGACGTTGCGCTGGGAAATCGGCTCGGGGGCAAACAGCCCCAGCTGACCGACTCGGCCATAGGGGTTGGGCAGCATTTGGATGGCAGCCGACATCTCGGCCAGCGTGAAGCCGCCGGCGTCGAACGGATTGACGATCACGGTCATATCAAGACTCCTGGGAAGTGAGATCAAGCGACCGGACGCACGACGATACCGTGGGCAGCCAGTTGCTGGTGTTTGAGGGATTGGGCTGCGGCATCCGTGACCGTGGCATCGAAGGCCAGCGCACGGTCTGCGACGATCACCTGGCCACGTGCGAGCACCACCGCCTGGGTGTCAGTTGCGCTGGCAGCCACCGGGTGCAACAGCACGGCGTTGGCAATCTCGGCCCCTCGGTGCCCGTGGTCGATGCCACTGGCGAGAAGGTGTATTTGCCATCCGCCGTGATGCGACCGAGCACCGCACCCAAGGGGTAGGCGGTGCCGGCCTTCAGGGTCACGGTCTCGCGGGTGTAGTCCGGGTCGGACTCGCGCTTGATGAGATCACCCAGCGTCGACGGGGAAATCAAAGGTGTGCTCATTTACGACCTCCATAGGCTTGAGCCGCTTTGACCAAGGGGCTGTCTGCGACGGATTGGGGTTTGGTGTGGGGTGGCTGCGGGGCCTCAGCGACGATGTCTTGCGCGACATCGCGTTCGGCGGCTTGCTTCAGTACCGACTGGCGCAGTGCATCCGGGCTGACACCACGGGCCAGGGCCTGCGCCGGATCGACCGTCACGCCGAGACGTTGGGCCTGGGCGGCGATCTCGGTCAGCTCGGCGAGTTGGCGGCGCAGACGTTGCTCGACTTGGGCGGTGATGGCCGCTTCATCGAGCGGCGGCGGGGTTTGCGGTGACTGCGCCGGGGTCGGTGTGCTGTTCTCTTCGGTGTCGTCCATCGGCGTGACAGGGTTGTGATCATTCATGGAGATCTCCTTCGGGAAGGGTTGGGATCGGGAACTGATGTGGGACGTGGGGCGGCAGGCCGACAGCGCAGTGGCCTTGTTGCGCAGGCTGCGGCCAGCACTCATGGCGAGCTGGCGTTGCAGGGCCGTGATCGCCTCGGCGCGGGTTCCGATCTGATCGGCCAGCCCCGCCTGGAGAGCGGCCTCGCCGCGATAGACACGGGCCTCGGTGGCGCGGATGACCTCTGAGGTCAGGCGGCGGAACCCAGCGACCAGCGCGATGAACTGCTCGTGCAGCTGATCGATGTCGGCCTGGATATCAGCAGCCACTGGCGCTGGCAGCGGCGCGTGCGGATGGCCATCGACCTTGTGGGCGCCGGCGTGCAGGAAGGTGTAGTTGAGCCCCGCTTTGGCATCGGCCACCGACTCGTCGACGTGCACTGCCACCACCCCGATGGAGCCCACCTCGGCGGTGCGGGTGAGCCAGAGGCGGTCAGCCGCACAGGCAATGGCGTAGGCGGCTGAGAGTGCGGCCTCATCGGCGATGGCCCACAGGGGTTTGCCGGAGGTCTGAGACAAACTTCTCAGGCGCTGCGCCAAATCGAACACCCCACCCGCCTCGCCACCACTGGAATCAATCTCCAGCAGCACAGCCTTCACCATCGGGTCGGAAAAAGCCTGGTCGGCCATGGCCTCGATGTCGTGGTAGCTGGTGAGGCCACTGGCGGCGCCGAGATAGGAAGAGCGACGCACCAGGGTGCCGAGGACCGGAATCACGGCGATGCTCTCCAGGTTCTGGAGGCCACCGGTCATACCAGTATCGACGTTGGCCGGCGGTGGCGTGGCCAGGGTGTCTCCCGCGAGCTTCCGGGCCACCACCCCGAGAATCACTTCGAGTTTGGGGCGCGCAATGAGGAGCGGCGTCCCGTACAGGCGGGACGCCAGGTAAGGCAAATCGGTCATGGGAATTCCTCAGTTCGAGGGGGCTGGCGGTGGTGCCTGCGCAGGGGCCGGCACCGACGCAGGCTCGCGCCCAAAACGCAGCCCCAGGCTGTCCTCGCGCCGGTGGTCACCGGCGATCTCGGTATCGACCAGCGCAGCATCAAAGCCACGCTCGGCAATGGCCTGAGTACGCGACTTGAGCCCGGCCTCGATGGCGTTGATCTCGGCGCGGATGTCTTTCAAGGGATCGACCCAGTCCCAACGGGGCGGCAGCCAGCTGCAGTCCAGGTAGTCGGCGCGGCGTTGCTCGTAGTCCGGCAGGTCCAGTCGCCCCGAGAGCACCGCCGTGTCCATCCAACGCCCCCAGACCGCCCGGCACAGCTGAAACACCAGCACCGAATGCTGGAAGGCTTCGATGCGGCGGCGAAACTCCAAGAGCGCAGCGCGCGTGTTCGAGTAGTTGGCCTTCAACATATCGGCCGACAGGTTCGCGTAGGGCAAGCCCAGGGCTGCTGCCACCTGCAGGAGCGTGCGGTACTGGAAGGACTCGTAGTTGCCACCGACATCGGCTGGCGTCGAGAAGGTGATGTCCTCGCCGTCGTCCAGGATCTGGAGTTGCCCGGGTTCGAGCGGCAGCAGCGGTTCGCCCCGGTCATCGGTTTCATTACCGTTGTCGAAGTCACGCTCGGGCCGGCGCACGAAGCCGACGAACATCGCCGCGACCTTCTTGCGGTCGAGTTCGGCGTCGTCGTACTGGTCGAGCAAGAACAGCTTCACCAGCGCCGGAGAGAACCGCGACACCCCTCGGAGTTGTCCGGCGTCCACCGGATCAACGATGTGCAGCACCGACTCAGCCGGCACCCGCACGGTCTCCCCGGCCAACCCGGGATCGGTGATGTCGCCCGGGTGGCGGCGCAGGAAGTGGTAGGCCACACGCCGACCGATGCGGTCGAACTCGATGCCCTGGCGGATGCGGTGACCGTTCTCCAGCAGCTGGTTGTGATTGAGCGGCAGCATCTCAGCCGGGAGCATCTGCAACTGCAGCGGCACGCTCAAACCATCCTCGGGCCGACGTGGCCGGATGCGAAAGAACACTTCCCCGGCGATGAACAGTTCCCGGGCGGCCCGGCGCTGCTGACCATAGAAATCCGTCAGCCCTTCAGCGTCCGACTCGTCGGTCCAGCGCAGCCACAGCCGCTGCACCCGGTCCTTGAGCACCGCATCGGCTATCCCCGACGAGGGTTTGATACCGGTGCCCACTGCATTGCCCGCCCAGGACTCGACCGCGTTGGCGGCGTAGCCATTGTTGCGAATCAGGTAGCGGGCACGCGCGGTCATATCGGCACCGGCGGCCTGGATCAGCGTGTTGACGTGGGCGCGGCTGGCTTGAAAAGTCTTGAGGCGGCGGGCGGACAGTCCGCCCTCGAAGCCGCCGATCATGGCGACGACCTTTCGGCCAAGTTTCTGGCGCAGGTTCTGGAATGCCTTCATCACAATCCCTTCCCGGCATAGGTGCGGATGCGACGGGCGCGCGGGCGACCTTCGGCTAAAGCGATCTCGCGATCCAGGTCATGCAGGGCAGACTGCAGTTCGGCATCGGACTTGTAAGTCACCCACTTGTCGCCAGCCTTCACGGTGAGCACCCCATTGAAGCGGGCGGCCTGCAGGGCTTCGCGCTGGGCCTTGAGTTGTTCGAGGGTCATGGACAGCACTCCCGGCCAGCGGGAGGCTGGCGGTGTCAGAGGTAGTTGGAAGAAATGGCCATGCGCCGACGGCGCGGGCTGGCGGTCATTGGCACAGTCACGGGTGTGGCGTTGCTGGCAGCCTTGCGCTGGGCGGGCACTGGCGGTAGCGCCTCGACCCGCTTGTTCAGGTTCAGCCCCATCGACAGCAGGCCGTGCAATGCCGCGTAGGCGTACACCCGGCAATCCAGTGCTTCGTTGCGCCGGCCATCCGGTTTCCACCAGAAGCGTTGCGGGAACCCCTTCACGTAGCGGGTGCGGATGCGCTCGGCAGTGAGTTGCTCGAAATACTGCGCATCCCGATCCAGCGGGAAATGCATCGTCCCGGCCCCGGCGTCAGACTTCTTGAGCCGGGCGTAGATCGCCTCCTTGGCGGCATCCACGCCCACCGTGAACAGATTGACCTTGCCCTTGTTGGCCTTGCTCGGTCGCTTGGGCCAGATCGGGCGTTTGCCGGCACCACCCTTGATCGCCCAGATGCGTTTCCTCTCGCGGCCCTTGCAGAAAGCGTAGGCCGCCAGCGTGTGGTGACCACCGGTGTCCAGACACGCCGCTTCGATGGTCAAGCCGTTGGCCAGGGTCTCGTGCTCGAAGCGGTTGCCGAGATAAGCATCGAGTTGTGCCCAGGTGTCCGGCGCGGACGGATCACCCCACAGCACTTTGTAGTCGATGGACCACGACTCCTCGTCCCGGCCCCAGCCGACCACTTCCAGTTCCAGCCGGTCGTCCTGCACGTCGATGCCACAGGTGAGCAGTGCGACCTCGGCAGGAATCGCCGGACCATAGGCTTCGCGGCGTTCCATCAGGCCTTCAGCGTCCAAAGTCTCGCCCTCCCGGTCTTCCCAGGTCTCGGCCAGCTTGGTGTTCACCCAGACCTTGAGCCGCACCGGATCGTCCTTGGCAGCGTGGTGCTCCTGCGCGATCTCGCCCCAAGTGAGCCACGGGCTGTAGAGGCTGGAGAGGTGGAAGCCCACTGTCTTGCCATCACCCTCAGCTCGTGACGTCCAGCGACCGCTGGCCAACAGCGCCGGCTTGCGGTACTCGGGGTGGATGCCATCGCACTGCGGGCAATGCCAGGCGGCCTCGCTCATCTTGCCGGCCGGCCACTTGATGTCACGCCAGAGGATCTGGCTATGCGCCCCGCAGTGATCGCAGGGCACCTCGAACACCCGCTGATCCGATTCCAGGTAGGCCGCCTCGATGCGCGAGAAGCCTTTGAGCGTCGGGGTTGAGCACAGATAGACCTTGCGATTGACGAAGGTGGCGGCGCGCTGGACGGCCAGTGCCACCGGATCGCCCTCGCCATCGGCGTCGCCCGGGTAGCCGTCGACCTCATCGAGAAACAGGTAACGCACCGGCATCGAGCGCAGGCCCACCGCCGAGTTTGCGCCGGTCATGATCAGCACGCCGCCGGGAAACTCCTTCATCAGCTGGGTGTTTCCGGAATCCCGGCTGCGCGGGTCTTTGACGCGGCTTGCCAGCTCAGGGCTGGCTTCGATCAGCGCATCGACGCGCTGCTTGGAAACGCGCTTGGCGCCTTCCACCGTCGGTTGCACCAGCAGCATCGGGCCCGGGGCGTGGTGAATCACGTAGCCCAGCCAGTTCAATCCGGCTTCTGTGCCCCCTAACTGAGCCCCTTTCATCAGCACCACCCGCTCGGCGCGGGAGGTCACCGACAGGGCCGCCATGATCTCCGCGAGGTAGGGGGTTCGGGTGGATGACCAGCGTCCCGGTTCGGCTGAGGCCACCGACGAGAGCATCCGGTGGCGGTTGGCCCAGTCATCGACGGTGAGGATGGGGTCGGGCGCGAGCCCTCGTTTCCAGGCGGACTGCACGACCCACGCCGCCGCCGATTCAGCAGTGTCGAACACAAGCCACTCCAATCCGAAATAGATAGGCCGAACGCTTGGCTTGTGTTGGGAACAGCGCGTTCATACAGACGCCATCAACGCCCCACGGAGAACGCCATGAACGCCAACCGCCACACCAACCGCCTGAGCTGGATCGAGCAGCTGCCCGAAGTGGGCACCCCCATCCTGCGCCAGCGCGACGAACTCCTCGCCTTGCTCGCGCAGATCGATGCCCTGCAGGAGATAGCCGAGCGTCGGCGCCAAGCCCTCGAGGAAGAAATCGCCACGCTGTGGTTGCCTGCCGAGATCGACCTGGCCAAGCGTCACATCGCCGCCTGAGCAAATCGGCCAACCAGGCGAAGAAAGATCGAACCGGCGCTTGGCTTCCTGCTTGAACAGCGCGTTCATACAGACACCGCAACAACACACGCCAAGGAGAACCACGATGTGCAAAACCGCCAACAAGACCGCCACCATGGCCGCGCAGCAACTCGACCAACTGCTCGCACGGATCGCCCTGGACCATCTCTTCATCGAGACCCTGGCCACACGCAACAGCGACAGCCTGGATTTCCACGACGTCAGCGTCTGGGCCGTCCAAAGCGCCCTGATGGCGGCCTACCAAGCAGGCCTGGCCGCAGGCCAAAACGCCACCAGCAAGGCCACTGATCAACCGACCCAGCAGCAAGCCGTCTGACCTTCATCACCCACAAGGAGCACGACCATGTCCGCACAAACCACCCCGATCACCGAACGCCAACTCGACCTCATCACCCGCGCGCATTGCGATGCGGGCGGCCTGATCGAACCGCTGCTCGAGCTCAAGGGCGGTGCCAAGCTGAAAATGATCGCCAGCCTCGCACAGCGTGGGCTGATCGAGCAGATGGATGGCCAGTGGCGCATCACGCGCGCCGCCATCGCGATCATCAAGGGCGAGGCCCAACCGGAGGATGTGCTGCCTGCGGTAAAGGGCGCCGCCACGTCACCCACACCGCCGCTGGCAGACGACCCGGAACTGGAAGCCGCCGTGGCTGCCGCCGAAGCCAGCTGGCAGCAGGTTCAACCCGCCAGCACCCTTGAGTCGCCCAAGCGCAGCCCGGGCAACAGCAAGCAGGCGCTGGTAATCGAGATGTTGAAACGCCCCGAGGGCGCCACCATCGCGCAGATCTGCGAAGCCACGGGCTGGCAGGCGCACACGGTGCGCGGCACCTTTGCCGGCGCACTCAAGAAGAAATTGGGCCTGAATATCGTCTCCGAGAAGATCGTGGGCCCCGCCGGCACGCCGGGCGCAGGACAGCGCCTCTACCGCATCGCCGAGGAAGCCACCGCGTGATCGCGCAGCCCGACGCCCCGATCCCGGCAAACCTGTTGCCAGCCTTGCTGGAGGCCTGCCGGGAGATCGCCCGGATGAAGCATCCGAGCATCGAGCACCTCCTTCGCCACCGGGGGTTTGGCTTCGAGGCCGACCGCATTGCCGATCTGGTGCTGGCGATTGAAGCCCTCGATGCACTCGATGCCCATCGCGATGCAGATTGAGCTTGGCTTCGGTGGGGACCAGCGCGTGAATGCTGTTGTCACCCACATCCACCGAAAGGACGCCACCATGACCACCGCCAACCACACACCGATCCGTGCCCGCTTTGCCCGCAAGCCCTGCGACCTGGACGAAGTGCTGCACAACACCGACCCCAGCGCACTCTTCGAGCCCATCGAAATCGCGTGGCGTAAGGCACTCACCGAGGCTGAATATGACGCCTTCGCCAACACACTGCTGGAGGACCGGGATTGGCTAGCCGGACTCGGCGGTCACGCGAATGGGCGCCGGCGCGTGGTGGCTGTCAGCGCACCGGGGACAACCGTGTTTGTCGATCCCTCGGGCAGCAGCTACGGGCGCTACGTTGGCATTGCCGAAACAACATCCACGCCTGCACCGGCCACTGATGACGACCAGGCTGGCGCGATTGGCTGGCTGATCGATAACCGTCGCCCGGAGGTGTCGCGCGATCAAGCCATCCGCACCCTGCGCCGTGCGTTGGCAGGCGATCCCGCAGCCTCGCGCATCCTCGACAGACTGGCCGAGCAGTGATCGAAAAATGATCGATGAATCGCTTGGCTTCAGTGGCGAGAAGCGCGTTCATACAGGTGTCGCAACGATCAACCGAAAGGAGAGCACACCATGAACACCCCCCGCGAATTTCAAGCTCACTACGCCGAAACCAGTGGCCGTGATGCGCTTACCAACGCCCGCGCCACGATGCAGCGCGCCCTGGTAGAACTCGACCGCTACATCGCCCGCTACGAAGAAGCAGAGTCGCTCAAAGACAAGGCCAATGTCCTCAACTGGACCCTGAGCCATCTGGCCACCTACGTGCCCAACAACGTGCGCCTGGACCTGATCGCCGGCGCCCAGGCGGAACTTGTGCGTGCCGACACGATGGAATAAGGAACCCGAGCCAAGCGCAAAAAGATCGAACAGGCGCTTGGCTTCCATCTCGAACAGCGCGTTACTACGGGTGTCGCAACGATCAACCACCAGGAGCCAGAGATGAACACCACCACCCAGATCCCCGCTACCCAGAACGAGTCGTGGGGCTTTTACGGCACGATGAACGAGCAGGCCGAAGCTGCCTGGCCACTGGCCATGACGGCCATCTCGGACGCCACCTGCCAGCCGCTCGAGTCAGTCCGCACCTTTCTCGACAGCCGCCACGGTCGCCACTTTGCCGACGACGTGCAAAACGGCCTCTACGCCGGCGCCACCCTGGCGGACGCCATCGCACAGGCCACACAGCGTTGGATGGGCTGGACCATTGGCCGCAGCACCAGCAAACAGTACGGCATCCCCAAGGGCCTGCCTTACCTGACGGGCTTCGTGATCCACTGCGAGATCGTCGAAGAGTCTCTGGCGGCGTGAGGAGTACAACGTGGCCGCGCTCTCCACCAACCCACAACTCGAAACCCACTACGACCAGTTCATCGCCGAACTGACGGCACTCACCCGCAAGTACGGCATTGCGATCCAGTCAGTCGGCGGTGTCATCCTGGCTGATGCACCCGGTGAATTCAGCCATGTCAGCTATGTTGCCGACATCAGCAGCGGTGATCTTTATCCTGAGTTCCCGGATAACTGACGCACGCGCAGCGCCTCAAAGACCCGGCGCAGCACGTAGCTCCTGACCAGCGACACGGCCGTGAAGATGAGGCCAATCAGCAAGTTCTCCTGCAGTGTGGCGTGCAGGCCAAAGAGCGGAAATACCACCCACTGGGTCGTCACCGCCACACCATAGCCGACCAGCACGTTGGTCACGGCTTCGACCAGCGACATCGTGCGCGACTGTTTCAAAGTGCCTCCTCGGTATCCAACTCATCGCTGGCATCGTCGGTCTCGGCCGAGCCGACCAGATCATCGAATCGCGCTCCATCGGCCTGCCGTGCCGCCTGCGCCCCGGCATATTCCTGCCATCTGCGAACTATTACGTCGCAATACTTCGGATCGAGTTCGATCAGTCGTGCCTGACGACCCGACTTCTCAGCGGCGATCAACGTGGTGCCGGAGCCCCCGAAGGGATCGAGCACGATGTCGCCCGGCCGGCTGGAGTTGCGGATCGCCCGCTCGACCAACTCCACCGGCTTCATCGTCGGATGCAGGTCATTTACGCGTGGCTTGTTGAAGTTCCAGACATCGCCCTGATCCCGGTCACCGCACCAGTGCCGGGTAGCGCCCTCGGGCCAACCGTAGAGGATCGGCTCGTACTGGCGCTGGTAGTCGGAGCGCCCCAGCGTGAAGGTGTTCTTGGCCCAGATGATGAAGGTCGACCATTTGCCGCCCGCAGCACGGAACGCCGCTTGCAGGGTGTCGAGCTCACTGGAGGACATGGCGATGTAGATGGCGCCCTGGCAGTGCGCGATCATCGGCGTCAGTGCTGCCTTTAGGAAGGGCTCGAAGTCCTCGCCCAGGTTGTCGTTCAAGATTGGGCGGTTCGTGCCACGGATCTTGTCCTTGGCGCTGTTGGCGTAATTGACGCCGTAAGGAGGGTCGGTGAACACCATCGTGGCCTTCTCGCCTGCCATCAGCAGGGCGAAGCTCGTGGGATTGGTGCTGTCACCACACAACAACCGGTGCTTGCCCATGATCCATACATCGCCCGGTTTCGATACCGGCGTGACCGGCACCTCGGGAGCAGCATCCTCGTCGGTGTGGCCCTCGGTAGTGGTTTCCTCGCCGGCCATGATCTCCAGCAGCTCGTCGGCATCGAAGCCGGTGAGTGCCAGGTCAAAGTCGGCCTCCTGCAACTCGGCCAGTTCCAGGCGCAACAGTTCCTCGTCCCATCCTGCGTTCTCGGCGATCTTGTTGTCGGCGATCACCAGAGCCCGACGCTGGGTTGGGGTGAGATGCTCAAGCACCACTACCGGCACGCTCGCCAACCCCAGCTTGCGCGCCGCCGCCAAACGCCCGTGACCGGCCACGATCACGCCATCCGACCCGGCCAGGATTGGCGCAGTGAAGCCGAACTCGGCGATGCTCGCCGCGATCTGCGCGATTTGGGCCTCGGAGTGGGTACGGGCATTTCGGATGTAGGGCAACAGGCGCCCGATGGGCCAGTGCTCCAGTTTGTCAGCGAGCCAGGCTTGCATCGTTGTTCTCCAGTCGTTCGTGTTCGACCTCGGCAAAGGTCTGCCCGGTGGCCATGAGCATCACCGGGATGTCGGGGTGGTTCTGTTGGAAGCGCTTGACCGCCACATCGGTGTAGGCCGGGGCGAGTTCGATGGCGCGGGCCTGGCGTCCCGTCTTCTGGGCGGCCAGGATCGTGGTGCCGGAGCCGCTAAAGGGCTCGAATACCAAATCACCAGGGTCCGAATACGCCAGCAAGATGTGCTCAGGCAGCGCCACCGGAAACACCGCCGGATGGTCGATGTCGCGGCCAATCTTGCCCTTGTGGCGCATGATGCGGATCACGCTGTCCGGGATGCGGTAGTCCTGGGTGGGCTGCCCAGCATGGGTCCAGCCCCCGACCTCGCCGTCCTTGCCGCGCATCGCCGTCGATGATCCGTCGGCGCGCAAATGCGAGTCCTGACCGGCGTGCTTGCAGGGCACGATCTTGTTGGGTTTGCGGCTCTGGCGGTTGAAGTGGAATACAAACTCGAAACTCGGCGACAAGCGTCCCGCCCAGTCACCCGGCATTCCCGGGCCCTGGTCCCATACGTACCAACCAAAACGCCGCCAGCCCATGGTGCGCATCCAGGCGAGCCAGCCATCCCAGTATGGGATCACTTCGTTATTGCGGTGGATGAGGCCGAGATTCACCAGCACCTGGCCCTCGTCGGCCATCGGCAGATTTGCGAAGACACCGCGCATCAGCGCATCCCAGTCGGCGATGCCCTTGGTATAGTCGCGCTGCTGGCCATACGGTGGGCTGGTGAAACACAGGCGAGCAGTGTCGCCGGCCATCAGGGCCGCGACCACGGCCGGGTCGGTCGAATCGCCGCAGATCAGACGATGCGATCCGAGTTGCCAGATGTCGCCCGGGCGTGACACCGGGATGACCGGAACATCGGGAATGTCCTCGTCGACGGGTTCGCCAATGGGCGAATCCTCATCGGCAAGCTCGGCCTCTTCGATATCGCCAAGCAGGTCGGCCAGCTCCTCATCGCTGAATCCGGTCAAAGCCAGATCGAAGCCTGCCGCCGACAAGTCGGCCAACTCAACAGCGAGCAGTTCCTGATCCCAGCCGGCTTGCAACGCCAGCTGGTTATCCGCCAGGATGTAGGCACGGCGCTGGGTCGGTGTCAGGTGGTCGAGCACCACCACGGGCACGGCGTCCAGATTGAGTTTCTTCGCGGCGGCGAGTCGACCATGCCCGGCGAGAATCCCGCCATCGTTGGATACCAGGAGTGGCGCGGTAAATCCGAACTCGACAATGCTGGCCGCAATTTGCGCCACCTGCGCCTCCGAGTGGGTGCGGGCATTCTTGGCGTAGGGCTTGAGCCGATCCAGTGGCCACATCTCGATGCGGCTGGCCATGGTGGGGGTGACGGTCATCGGGAGAGTTCCTCCAGGGCTTCGCGGATCGCATCCATGAGCAGGTCTTCCACCACGCGCTGGTCAGGCTGTGCGACCACGGCCGCCACAATCTGCGGGGCGAGCTTGCGAGGGATTTGCTGGATGCGGTCACGCAGCAGCCGAGCAAGGTTGAAGTGCTTGACCTTCACCTCGTCGGCGTTGAGCAGCTTGCCCGTGCGTTCTTCGAATTCGAGCTTGGCCAGGCGCGCGGCGTAGGCTTCACGGATGGCGCGGCTGGTCTGGTAGTCGGGGGCAGTCGCCCGGGTTTCCAGGGGCGCTTGCGCCTCACGACTGGAAACCAGAGTGGAAACAGTTGGGGTTGCCACCTTGGGCGCTGATTTGCTGGCGCCGGCGTTCAGGTTCTGCGACGGCAGGGTGTTGCGCGCCCACTGGGCGTCGGCCTTGACCGGGTCAATCTTGCCGTCGGCCTCGACCTGAATACGCCCGGCCTTGATGGCCTTGGCCACAGCGGTGTGGCTCACGCCACGGTGTTGGGCATAGGCCCGGATGGACAGTCCCATCGCATTCCTCCGGGCCGGGCGGGTCAATCAATCAGTCGTCAGCGGTGGATCACCTCGGCGTGGAAACGGGTGGCAACTGGCAACCTATTTTTGTCGCTGGCGCTAGGCAAGCCGGGCGGTTGGCGCGTCCCCCGCTTTTTAGATCGCCCGGGAGGACCCGTCAGATGTGTCAGATACGTCAGTCACCATCACGTGGCCTTCGTCAGTTCTTCCCTCAGCGCCCGTTCCATCTGCCGCTGGTACTCGCGCAGCGCCACGCTCCTGACGGTCTCAGCCATACCGAAGCGCGGCTGCACCTTGATCTGGGCCTTGGGCCGCAGCAGGTAGAGCGCGAGGATGCGTCGCTCGTCACGGCGCTCGAACAACATCCCCGCCCGGTAGAAGACGGTGGGCTTGTTCTTGACCTGATCGAGCCACTGGCTCTTGGGGATCACCCGACTCTGGGCCATCTCGCGCAACCGCCCGGCCGGAATGGGTCGCGCATCGGGATGGCTGCCGCCGCTCTCCTGTGCCGCCATGAACCGATCCCGCGACCAGACCTCGGCCATCAGTGTGCGGGGCTTGGCTGGCGTCACGCCGATACCCCGACTGATCCACGGTCGGCGCAGATTGAAGCGCTCGGGCAGACTATCGCGCACCGCATCACGGGCATCGAAGGCCGTTCGGGTCAGGGCTTTGGCGGCGGCGTTCGGAACGTGCCGCTGAGCCACGTCCGACAGGTACTCGGTGGCCTTGGCCACATCGGCGGTGACGTCAAGTTTCAGCATCGGCGGACTTCCGGCGGCGTGGGGTGACTGGGGTCTCGGGCTGGGTAGCCGGTTCAGCTGGGATGCCAGCCTGTTGCGCCAGGATCTGTTCAGCAGTGGCCGCATCGGCCTCAACCGTCAGGCCAGGGACGAGCGAGCGCACGCCGCCAGCGCCGGTGAGGACCACCGGGCGGGTGATAAGAAGTTTCATGGGGGGGTCTCCAAGGCTGGGCAGACAGGTGAGCGCCCAGCCCAGAAACGACAACGCCCACCAAGGTCTCCCCGGTGGGCGCAGTTATCAGCAGTACGTGAATACTCTACCTTGTGTGATCAAACATTCAAGTAGGTTTCTTCGCTGGCGGCTGAAAATTTTTCGGCGGCGTATATTTTTTCGGGCGCTCGATCACCGCAGGGTCAGCGAGCACTAATTTTTCCGGGAAAAGGTTACGGGCAAAATGAGCCTCGGTCACCCTGATCCTGCCATTGGCCGCATTTTCCAGTGCTTTGGATCGGTTGAGACGCCGCTCAGGGATCGCCACCCGGATTTCTTTTTTAGGGAACGCCTCCCTAACAACACGAATCGCCGGAGCCAAATCGGTATCTGCTGTGAAGATGATCGCCTTGTCGAAAGCATCCTCGAAAGCGAGCCTGACCAGATAAACAGCCAGATTGACGTCACTTTCTTTTTCTTCGTGACCATCCCACTCGTGTTTGCAGCTCGGGCACTTACGGGGCTTCTTCTTAAAGGTCCCCATCACATCCTTGATTCCGGACGCCTTCAGAGCAGCCACGTAGGCGCGATGGCGATCCTGCGCGTCTTGGTTAATCCAACCAGCATAGGCCGAGAAGTAATATCCGCCTACCAACACGTCGTTCTTTGGATGAATGAGCGCTTTGCTCAGAGACCAGATATCAAGCCACTTGAGATAATGCTTGGTGTTTGTGGGCCGCCTAGTTTTCGGGTCGCGATCCAAGTCGTCAATGGCATGGTAAAGATTGAAACCATCTACGAAAACTACGACACGATTCTGATCGTTTTTCTCCAAAGCAGACCCCCAAAATGAAACCGGCCGCGCAGGCGGCCGGGACCTCGGGGATACCCCTCGGGATGATAAGCCGGCACCGCAGGGTACCGGGTCCAACAGCAGCGCTGTTGGGATGAGTGACTCCGGTGCCGCAGGGCGCCGGGACCCTACGGCTTGCCGCAGGGGATGACTAAGCCTCAGATTATCAGCACTCGACCATCACCTGTCAATCTCTTGGTCCCGAGCAACACCATAGGGTTTGGCATTCTTGCTACACCGTTCATACCCGTAGTACCGCGCCAACACCCCCAGGCCAGCGATCAGGATGCCCTTGGCCTCGTGCAGGGAGATCGCCTTGCCGGCCCAGCCCTGGCGTAGCGCCCACTCGCGGACCGACTGGCCAAGCCCGGCCACGTACCAGAGCGCCGATCCGGCCGGACTGCCACTGCCGCCGACTGCCTCCAGTGCCTCCCGAACCGCACGGGCAGCGCCAGCGTTCTTCTCGACCATCATCTGCCCAGGTGCCGTGCCGCCCGGCAGACCATCGAGCTTGGGGCTGGCGACACCACTGCCAAACGCCCGGGCGAAGTCCTGCGAGAACTGCTGGCCGGCATCGTGCATAGCGCCGGTGATGCTACCGTTCCGGAGCATCAGCGCCAGCGTGTCAACGGTGCGGTAGTGGTCGACGGGCTTCTGATCATCGTCCTCCTCCCGGACATAGCGGATGACGCTGCCGTCAGGGCGGATCAGTTCATGGCCGATAGGTGGTTTGCGTTCGGCGCGTGCCTTGGCGCGTTGCGTCTTCTTGGTCATGGCCGTCCCTCCCCAAGTTGGGCCAAGGTCGCCAGAGCACCGTCACGGTTTCGCTGCACAGTGATCGACTTGGCCGTGGTCGCCACCACCGTCCAGGTCTCGCCATCACCCCGGTCAATCACCTCGCCTTCGGCCCAGGGTGTGCTCTTGCGGGATGCGGTGGTGCGCGCCCCGTAGAGCTTGGTGGCGATGCCGGTCAGGAACGCACGATCCCAATCGTCGTAGATGTCGTCGAGCGGCACCACGACGATGCCTTGCTTGTGCCAGGCCGCCGCACGCATCGCACGCAGTTCGTCGCTGCTCGCCGGTGACTGTGACGCCACCCTGCCTAGAGCGCAGGGGATGGAGGCGGTATGGGCTCTCATGCCACCCCTCCTTGGGCCATCGCCCAATCCAGCAGCGCCAGCGCATCGGCGTGGTTGTCGTCGACCGGGTCGAAGCCGCGCGCCTTGGCCGCTGCGATCATCTCGGCCTTGCCGGCATTGCCCTTGCCAGTCGCGTGCTTCTTGATAGTGCCCACCGGCACGCCTTGGTACGGGATCTGGTGGTGTTCGCACCAGGCGGTCAGGTGCGCCATGAAGCCGCCGTAGGCGTGGGCGGCATCGACGCCGGCGTGTTTACGTACTTCCTCAAACACCACCCAGTCGATGCCATCGGCACACTGCTTGATGTCGGTCAGCCAGCGCTTGAAGCGCAGGTAGCGCATTCCGCCACCTTCGAAGCGCTGCGGCTTGAAGGATTCGCTGCCGCCGCTGATGAGTCCGTCGTGGCCGGTCAGAGCCCAGCCTGTGGTGGTGCCCAAGTCGAGGGCCAGAATTGTTGTCGTCATCGTCAAATCTCCTTTTTGACCGAATCTGACCGGCTGCCGGATAACTCCCCATAGGCGTGTGCACGCACGCGTGTAGGGGTAAATCCATGGCTCGGACAGATTCGGTCAAATCTGTTCAAAATCAACAAGTTAAAAATCTCGGTTTTCAGTCGTCGCGGTACGGCAAACGCGTGCCGTAATCCTTGGGTTTGAGCGACAAACCCAAAATCGCCTTGGCACCGGATGAGGTGCGCCCCCGCTGGAATCCCCGGCGCAGCAGTTGCTGCACGAGCCAGCGGCTGGTGCCGATGTATTCGCTTCGCTTCTCAGCACGCTGACGCCAGCGTTCGAACACGTCCGCCACAGCCTCGCGGGCATGCGGGTGTTGCTGGCACTCCTCTTCGAGGAACTCACCGATGGTGTCCTCCTCGTCGAAGTACTCATCTGTGGCATCCGCCACGCACTTGGGCTGGCGCAGGCCATGGGCTTGCCAGGCCAGACAACCTTCCAGCGCCCAGGCCAAGATGCCGTCGCCCTCCTGGAGCAGCCGTGCAGGAAGAGTGCGGTCGCGCTTTTCTTCGGGGATGGTCAAAGTGAAGGGCACCAGATGCAGACGTCGCTTCATCGCCTCATCAATGTTGCGGATAGCCGGCTTGTGGTTGCCGGCGATCACCAACTTGAACTGCGGCACATAGGTGAAGAAATCCTGGCGCATGAAGCGCGCTGACACCCGGTCGCCGCCGGTGATCTCCTTGATCTTCGACTCGTTCCAGCGCCGGCCCTGTTCGGTCTCGGTGGCCCCCACAAAGCGGGCGCCACGCAGGCCAGCGAGATCGGTCGGATGCCGGTCACCCCGCGTTTCCATGAAGGTATCCATGGGCGCGTTGGCGGCGTAGTCACCCAGCAGCGTGAAGAGCGTGTTCACGAACACCGACTTGCCATTGGCGCCGGTGCCGTAGAGGAAGAACAAGGCGTGCTCTTGCGTGGAGCCGGTCAGGCAATAGCCTGCAAATCGCTGCAGGTACTCGGCATACTCCCGGTCCCCCTGGGTGATCTGGTCGATGAAATCGAGCCAAAGCGGACTGCTGCCTTTGGGTGTCGCAGCCGCGATCTTGGTCATCCGATCCATCCGGTCGTGGGGTCGCATCCGCCCGGTGCGCAGATCCACCACGCCGCCTGGCGTGTTGATCAGCCAGATGTCGGCATCCCACTCGTCGGTGGTCGCTGCGTGCCGGCGGTCCGAGCGTGCCAGACGCTCCACTCCGCCCACGGTGCTGCTGGCAGCCAGCTTGGCCGCGACCTTGCTGCTGTCTGCCCGGACTGCTGCGTGGCGACAGACGTGACGGATGAGATCCGTGGCCGCCAAGGTCTCCTCGGCCCGCCAGCGCTGACCATCCCACATCAGCCATTTGCCCCAGGCCGCGATGTAGCGCCAGTCGCGCTGGTAGCGGCGGGTGAAGCTCACCGCCAGCGCATCCTCGGTGCCCCACACCGTGGCATCGCTGTCGTGGTCGGCTTGCCCGTCATACTCCGGCAGATCGGGCTCATCACCCAAAGGCTGCACCGTGATGCGCGGCCCGGTGGCGATGAATCCCGCTACGTCGAAGCCCTCAGCCAAGGCGTCGGCAGCATCCCAGCCTTCCGGTTTGGCATCAGGGGGCAACAGGATGGCGCAGGAGGTGGCACCGGCCATCAGCACAGCCTGCGAAGCGGCCTCGGCATAGCCAAACCCCGGCTTATCCCGATCCGGCCAAATGAGCACAGCTTTGCCCGACAGCGGTGACCAGTCCGTCTTGTCGACCGGCGCATTGGCCCCGTGCATCGCGGTGGTCGCTGGGACGCCCACCTCAATCAAGGCCTGCGCGCATTTCTCACCCTCGACCAGAATCACCTGCTCCGCAGAGACAATCCCCGGCTGGTTGTAGAGCGGGCGCGGCTCGGGCGGTGCCATCTTGCGGCGCTTGGCATCCCAGGGCCTGAACTCCTTCCTGCCCGGTGCCGGGTCGTAGCGGTAGACGCAGGCAATGAGATTTCCGGCGGCATCCAGGTAGTCCCACTTGGCCGTGGCTGGACCCAGCTCGTCGACTGGGGCCTCCGGCTTCTTGCGTTTCGGAGGATGGCTGGTGGCCCGTCCGACCAGTTGCCTAGCGATCTCCAACACCCGGGCAAAGTCCGCCTGGGTGTCGAGCCCATGGTGGGCCGCGATCAGATCGAAGATGTCCCCGCCTTCACCTGTGGCGTGGTCGTGCCACAGGCCAGCCGTCTCGCCCTTGAGCGACACCTCCAGGCTATCGCCCGGACTGCCCAGTACATCGCCGACCAGATACTTCTGGCCACGCTTCTTGCCGGCCGGCAGCAGCGTCATCAACACCGACTCCAGCCGGGCCAGCAGATCTGCCCGGATGGCATCGCGCTGTTGGTTGAGATCACCGCCCGTGGCGTTGGCCACCGGCGGCACCGAATTGAAATCAAGCATGGATCAGTCCTCCTTGTGGCGGATGGGTGTGGGCTTGGCAGCTGATGGAATGCACCGGTGCGCTGCTGGCGCTGACCACTGGCTCTGCCGGTGCGGCTTGCACGGGCACCTTGATCGGCACCTTCTGCCAGTGCGCCTTCTCGTCGGCGAGATAGCCGGCCTTGCGTGCCACGAAGCGCACAAAGTCCGGATGCAAGCCAACCAGGTCACACCAGAGCGCAAGGTCGTCCCCGAGCAGAAAGCGCCTGGCCTCACGTCGCATCCGGCGGTTGCTCAAGCTCATGCTGTCGTGGATGGCCCGGGCGAGCACCGCCACCACCAGCCGGGACTCCGGCGTCACCAGGAAGGTGTGACGGTTGAGCACCTTCTCGATGGCCTGCAGCCCGACCAGGGGTTTGGGTGGTGTCCAGCGTTCGACCCACACCGTCTGGGTGGTCTTGGCCGGTTTGCGCTGCTTGAAAGCTGTGCTCATACCGCACCTCCCCAGCAGCGCTGCGCGTAGCTACAGAACTTGCACTCGAAGTGGCTGGCCTCGGCGAAGGCGCGTGGCAAGAGTTCGCCGGCCTCGGTCGCCTGGATCACCCGCACGGCACGGTCGGACATCTTCTGGGCAAGCGCCGCATCGAAGGGCACCAGCTCGGCATAGATCTCCATCGAGTCGGCATTCACCGCTGTGAAGATCGCCGGGTGCTCGTGCAGTCCAAGATAGGCCTGATAGGTCACCACCTGGGCGTGGTAGATCGGCTTGGAAACCGCCAACCCCTTCTTGACGAGGTCGTTCCAGGACTTGCTGCCCAGCGCCTTGCATTCCCAAAGTGCTGGATACGCAAAGCCCTCGGGTCCGCCGACGAATACGCCGTCGCAATGTCCTTGCAGCTTGCCATCCGCCACCGAGAAGCCGAACTGCTGACCGTCCTTGCCTTCGGTCTTGAGGATGAAGCCTGCCGCACGCAGCCAGCCGACCATGGCGTCCTCCATGCGGTGGCCGCGTTCGAAGATACGCAAGATGCGACCTGAGAAACCCTTGTCCGGATCGACCGGTGCCTGGGCGTACTCGAACTGCAGCTGGCGCTCACAGGCGACCCCGAGGCGCGAGGCCCCGAGGTACTGGCGGCGAGCCTGCTGTTGCTCACGTACCTGCAGCCCGGCATCGATCAAGGCCTCGAAGCGTTCAGGGAAGGTCGAGGTGGAATTGAAGTCCAGCATCACTTCGCCCTCCCACGCTGAGTGCCCTTGGCGGACACCGGCTCCCCGGTCTCCCAGGGCAGGTCGTCCTCCAGATCCGCGAAGGGATTGGCCGGATCGAATGCCTGTGCCGACGCCGATTCCAGCTTGGCCACCGGCTGCGGTGCCTGCGTCTCATAGGACTCAATACCCGGCACCGGCGGGTACTTCGCCTGCTGGTGATGGGTGGCCATCGCTTCCGTCCAGCCGGTGACGATGGCCTCGATCACCTGCAAGGCCTCGGCCTCGCTGTAGTGACCCAGCGGTTTGTCAAAGCCGATCTCGCCGGCGGCCTCGCCGAAGCACTTCAGGCAGGCGCGCATCGCCGCGCGCTCGAATTCGGTCGGGTCAACCATGAGCACGTCCTCCTGCCTGGGGTCGGTTCGAAGCCACTGGCCGTAGAGCGCGTGAAACGCGTCCTGGCATTTGCGGCTGCAGAAGACCCAATCCATCGGGTACCGGCGCGATTCGCCCACCCGGAATCGGTTGTCGCTGTGGCCGAGGCCACGGGCCTGTCGCTTGCAAGCCCAACATTGGCCGGCCATTCATTGCCCTCCCTCCAACGCACCGATAAAGAGGGTCATCTGCAGCGGCTGGCTGCCAAACGCCGTGGCGCAGCGGGTGTCGAAGTCCCGGTAAGTCATCGACGAGCGCGCGATCATGGTCACCGCGTGGATCTGCTTTTCCAGCAAAGCAAGACCGCCTTCGGAGAGCCACTGGTGCGCCTTGTCGGACAGGCGCTTGCGGTTCCTGATCTCCTCGATGATTTCGCGGGGCATGATCACGTCGTACACCCAGCGCAAGGTGATCTGGCCGATCACCGCCGGCGGGTTCTGCTGATGGCCCAGGTAGTGCCAGCCGAACAGGCGAAACAGCGCCCGGTAGTAGTCGGGGCTGAAGCGCCGCTCCCAGCTGGCCACCCGTTCGCGCAGCAAGCGCGAGATCAAGGCCTGCAGCGCATCGGGGGCACGGTGGTACTGGTAGCCGGTGGCCTCGTCGATCAGCGCGACCTCACCGGTCTTGGCCAGGGCCTTCAGGATGCGCTGGCAGTTGGGCACCAGGTGCTGGCGTTTGCGGTGCAGTCGACCTTCCAGGGCAGCGTCGATCACGCCCGAGGCGACCTCGCTGATGACCCCAGCCGGAAAGAACGCCGTGGTCTGCCCCGAGGGCAGGCGGATGCTGCAGGCGTTTTCCTGCAAGACCTCCGCTGCACCGGGGGCGACATCGGACAGCAGGGCTTTGAGTTGGCTGCCCCGGCGCGATTCGTGCAGGCCGATGGCGGTGGCCAGTTGCCGCTGCACATAGCCACGGGTGCCGTCTTCCAGCACCACGGCTTCCACCGCCAGGTCACCGAAACGCACCACGCCGTAGTGGCTGGTGGTCAGGATAGGTGTGCTCATCATCGTCACGCCCTCCCTCACTGCGCCCAGGCGGGCTTGCCGCTGGGGACGGTGGCTGGGGCTGGACGTGCGGCAGCTGCCGGTGGCGTATAGCTGGGTGCTGCGACAGCTGCCGGCGCACCGGAGTTGCCGCCCGCATTGCCAGCACCACCCTTGGGCATCACGCCCATGACCAGGGCGTAGTCCTTGTGATCCGGCTCGATGGCGGCCTTGATGGTGTTGCGGTCCTCGCCCCGGCCATCCTTCTCGATGTCGATGCGCGCGGCGAACTCCAGGCCATCCAGATCGGCAAAGCCGCTGATGCGACGGGCGGCCTGCGCCTGTGGGCTGTTGTCGGCAGGGTGAACATTGCGCGCGGAGTTGAGCGCCGCCCGGATGAAGGTGCGGCCCATGTTCCCCCAGGTCGGCCCCTTGGGCGAGTGCAGGCCCACGTTCCACCAGATCTTGCGTTTGGCAAACGGGCCTTCCATCACCACGCCCTCGCAGGCGAGGTAGACCGCGCCGGTCTCGAAGCTCTGGGTGGCCCAACCACCGGTCCAGCCCTGTGCCGGATCATCGAAACCACCCGGCTTGATGGTGAGGCGCAGCTTGGCCGCCGTGTTACGCGGGATGAGGTCGAAGGACTGCTGCTGTTCAGCGTCGTTGAAATCGTTCCAGTTGGACATGGCGGGTTACTCCTGGGATGCGTGGAAATCGGGGGATGGGGTGCTGGCGCTCGAGAAAGCGGGGGCAGGTGCAGCCGGGCGAGCGATGGCGTCGCGGCCGAGGCACTTGGCGATGAGCTTTCCGAGGTGGGGTTCTTCGAGGGGGTCGAGCCGGCCGCTGCGGTCCTTGCTCGGGAAGCCCCAGGCGTTGTCTGCACCGGTGACGAAGGCGCGGTAAGGCGTGCCGTCATCGGCCTTCAAGATGGCCAGCGTGATGACCTCATCGAGCACGCCCGGCAGCTCGGCCGAGGTCTTGGCGCCCTCGAGTTGCAGCTGGTAGATGCGGCGGTTGAAGTCGTCCAGCTTCTCCTCGAGGATGCAGACGTAGATGACGTGCTTGTCCCGGACGTGCTGCAGGTGCGTGAGCGCACCGATCATTTCGGTGCCAAGCAACCCGTAGGCACCCCTCGTGTCGGGCTTGCCGGTCTTCTCGGAGAAAGCGGCCGGCTGGGTCTTGCACCACGCCAGGCACATCCGCGAGAGCACGGTCAAGGAATCGACGAAGTAGGTGTCGTACTTGGCTAGCTGCGCCGGATCGCCGTACTTTTGGCAGACGTGGTCGAAATGCGCCTGCGAGAACGCCTGCTCGGGCGAGGCGCTCGGGCTTGGCCCGGCGAGGAACACCACCAGGTCCTTGAACTCCGGCCAGGTGCGCGGGCGAAGGGTGTCGCCCGCCCAGTCGAGGATCGACAGATCGCCGGCCTCGGTATCCACCAGCAAGGTGTGCTCGGCATCGAGCGTGCGGATCTGGGAGGTCTTGCCGGCGCCCGGCACGCCCACAAGGGCGACCTTGGCGCAGCGTTTTTCGGCAAGGCGCTGGTCAGCGCTGATGATCGGGAGTGCCATCACTTGCCCTCCCTGTTTGCGTCCATCCGGCGCAGCACGAACTTCGGCGCCTTGGGCGTGACGGTGCGCAGGGCTTCGAACGGCGCGCGCAGGGTCTGCGGCCAGGCCTTGAACTTGGCCTCACTGACGCTGTACTTGATCTCGACGTACTCGCGCGGATCACTGCCGGTGGCTTCGATCTTGGCGACGAGCTCGGTCAGGCCCTTGGCCTCCCACTTCACGTCCTTGCCGATCTCGACCGTGATGTCGAAGTCGCCGTCCTGGATGTGGGTGGTGCCGGTGTCCTGCCCCTTGGCGAGCAACTGCGCGCGGGCCTCATCGGCGTAGCGCATCTCCAGGCCGGTCTGCACCATGGCGGCCAGAGTGGAGAGTTCGGACTTGGCCTCGGCGATAAAGCGCTGCAGCGCGCTGACGTTCTCCAGCGGCAGGTCGCGGATGGCCAGGGCGGAGAGATCCAGGAAGGGGATGGGCAGGCGGATGCCTGCGGTCGCCATGGCCGCCGACAGGGGGGTGGGCAAAGGGGTGGGCAGATGCGTGCCCACCCCGGCATTCAGACGTTCGCTCATGCCACACCTCCTGCGCTGACGCGCTCGGACGTGCTCTTGTGCAGGTTCTGCGCCTCGAACGCCTCAACGTCCTCCAGGCGGTAGGCAATGCGGCCTTGCAGCTTCAGGAAAATCGGGCCGATGCCCTCGGTACGCCAGCGTTCCAGACTGGCTTCGCTCACGCCCCAGCGCTCGGCCAGCTGGCGTTGATTCAGGTGCTTGATGCTCACGTTTTGGCTCCTGTTGTCATGTGCAAAATTGCAGGGCCATGGTCCCAACCAGGGGGTGGGCAAACCGGTGGGCAAAGTGGACAGAAAGGGTGGGCAGATTTGGTAAATAGGGGGTTCGCCCACCGCCAGACGCAAAAAAGCCCGTCCGGCATGGCCGTAACGGGCAGATCAGCGAAAGCTCAGTGAGTGAAGGGGGTTAGCGGCGTGCTGGGCGGCGGAGAGTGATCACGCTTGATGCCTTAGGCATACCCCGAGGGGTGGGCAAAGGGGTGGGCAACCTGCCCGCCCCTGCCTCAGCCGCCCTCCAGCAGCAGATACTCTGGACGCAGCCAGAAGTGGCCCTTGGCATCCGATTGGACGAAGGTGTCGAACACCAGCTTGTGGCGTTTCTTGATGTCGGCGTAGCGGAAGGTCTCGGCGATGCCCAGCGCCTGGGCGATCTGGCGCTTGTGCACCTCATCGCCTTCGGCGTCTTCCAGCACCTTCAGGAAGTCATAGACCTGCGGGGAGAGCTTGTGCTCGACGCCGCCGATCAGCACGACGCGGTGGCGATGCAGCACACGCAGCGACGTTTCATCGCTGGTCACGGGCGGTGCCAGGCCATCGAAGTACCCATCGAGCGGCTCCAGCGTCAGATGCCCCTTGCGCAACTGCGCCACCGCCGGCAGCGCAATCAACCGGCAATCGGCCAGCGGCGTGGCCCTGAGCACAGCGGTCTCGGTGGTCGTGATCACCGCCTCGGCACCGGGCGCGGCCAGTTCGCCCAGCTTGGCACGCACCCGCACGGGATCACTGTCCAGCCGACAGCCGAAAAAGAAACTACGCCGGTGCCGGCGAATCTCCAGCTCCCCCAGGTGCCACAGCACACCCGGGATGAGTTCGGTGACCGTGTAGCGACCTCGCAGTCCGAGCGCCTGGTGCAACCAGTCTGCCACCTTGCCCGGCTGTGCCTGCCACAGCCGGACCTGCTCCTTGGGCAGTTCCACTTCACCGCACTCGAAGCACAGCGCCTGGTATCGGCCTCGCACATCCGCAAGGAGCTGAGGCCGAACCCGGTGTTCCCGGCAATCCGGGCACAGCACCTCGGGGGCGAGGTCGGGTGCCAGGCTCAGTGCTTCGCACTCCCGCAGACGCTGGTACAGCGGCGTGCGCCCGCCCACCTCCACCGCATCAGGCAACAGCTGCTGACCGGGCGTCTCCAGCAAGACGCACAGTTCGGCCAGCGCCGGCGCGTTGATCGGCCCCTCGCTCAAAGGGCCTCGCTGTCTGCGACCGCTTCATCGGCCGCCACCGGCGTAGGCGGGTCTTGCATCACGCCCAGGGCGCGCAGAAGGGCCTCGGCCAGATGGACGTCAGCCTCTTCCATCTCGCGCAGATTGGCAATTCCGGTCGGCTTGACGCGGATGTGCAGTACCCGGTGCTTCTTGGCATCGCCGACGGGTTCGAAGTACAGGCTGATCACCGCATCGAGGATGTCGAAGCCCTGGCTCATCAGCACATCGGTTTTCTTGGCGCGCACGCACTCCAGCGCATCGGGGCAGTCCTTGTCGCCCGGTGGTTTGATGATGAAGTCGCAAGCGGGTGGCTGGATCGCACTCACCCGGCATTCGGACAGCCGCGCCTTGACGACCCCGTAGTCGCGCAGGTCGAGGCCACTGTGCTCATCGGGCCACACGCCCTGGCGCAGGCGGTTGAGCAGGAGCATCGGTTGCGGCACGGCGATGGGCACGATGGGCTTGCGGAACACGTACTGGCCCAGCGGTGACAGCAGTTTCTTGCGCGCCGAATTGCCACCGGGCACCAGCAGATCAATGACACCGTTGGCCGGATAGAGAATCGCCGTCATCGACAGGGGTGGACGCACATCGCGCCAGATGGTGCAGTCATCCGGGCCGAACTCCAGGCTGCGCTGCAGGTTGTCCTCGATGCGGATGTCGAGTTGTACGCCGCCGTCCAGATGGCGCGTCAGCACATCGATCTCGCAGGCGCGCGGGCGGCCTTTCTTCGGCGTGAAGGCCTGAGCCAGTGCGCGGCGCAACCCCTCGATGTCCTCGGGCTGGCAATGCAGCACCTGCTCCGGGGGCAGATAGAGCCGGCGCCAGCTGCGCCCACCCACTTGTGCATTGGCGCGCAGGAAAGCCTCGGCCGTTTCGAAGCGCTTGGGCCAGTTGGCCAGCGCCCACAAGGCGCGCTCGGCGTCGCTGGCGTGGTGCTCAAAGTCGTCGAGCATTGCATCGCCCAGGGGCACGACATTACCCAGCGCCAGGATGCCGCTGCGGTTCGCCAGCGCCTTGACCCGACGCAGTTCGGCATAGATGGCGCTTTGCTGTGATTCAGCGAGCGCCTCCAGCGCGTGCAGAATCGGCTTGTGCAGGGATTCAGCCTCCTGCGTCCAGTCGGCGCCTTCGGGCAGTGTGATGCCACGAGCCTGGAAGTAGAACTGCCAGCTGCGTGCGGGCACCTGGCGGATGAGGTCACGGTAGTTAAATGCGGCCATGGTGTGTGCGGTCTCCTCCAAAAAATGGCCTTGCGTGTCCAACGACTCCCTGGCGCACTCTGGCCGTATCCCCTGGTCGGATGAGCCACCACACCCTGCCGACCTCATTCGTTCGATATACCGAACTTGATCGAGATTGTTGATGCCCTCTGATGGGTTTGTCAAGAAGGTGCGGATTCGTTCGGTGTAGTGGTATATTCTTGGGCTTTGTGCGAACCGACACGAGGAGACTGCGGTGCCTTCCCCCCTGGGTGACAAGCTGCGCGCGCTGCGCCAGCAAAAGAAACTGAGCCTTGAGCAACTGGCCGAGCTCACCGAATCGAGTAAGAGCTACATCTGGGAACTGGAGAACCGCGACGACCCCAACCCCTCGGCCGACAAGCTCAGCAAGATCGCGGCAGCGCTGGATGTGACCACCGAGTTCCTGCTCAGCCACACCGCCGCCACGCCGGATGCCGAGGTGGTCGATGAGGCGTTCTTCCGGAAATACAAGGCGATGCCGGAGAGCACCAAGAAGCAAATCCGCAAGATCCTGGACGCCTGGGACGACGACGAATGACCGATCCGAAGCGCCCCAAGGCCGAGGCTAACGACATCTCGAAACTGCTCAATCAGGTGCTCGGCCTGGATCGCTTCCCGGTGGCGGTCGAGGACATCGCGTTGGAGTACACCCAGCAAAAATTCCGCGACGCGCCGATTGCCAAGGTCCAGGGCGAGGATCTGGACGGTTTCGACGGGATGCTGGCTGCCAACAAGAAGCGCGACAAGTGGATGATCCTCTACAACAGCGCCGTAAGCTCCGAGGGCCGCAAGCGCTTCACGGTCGCCCACGAGTTCGGCCACTACCTGCTGCATCGGCAACAGCAGGAACAGTTTGCCTGCGGCGCGGGCGATATCGAGACCAGCGGCGAGGGCCAGGGCGGTCGGGACATCGAGAAGGAAGCCGATGAGTTTGCCACCACCCTGCTGATGCCGCTGGACGATTTCCGGCGGCAGGTCGATGGTGAGGACCTGGGCTTTGATCTGCTGGGCCACTGCGCCGACCGCTATGGCGTGTCGCTCACCGCTGCCGCCATCCGCTGGCTGGAGATTGCGCCGCAGCGCGCCGTGCTGGTGGCCAGCCGCGATGACCACATGCTGTGGGCCAAGTCCAACGAGGCGGCCTTCAAGTCCGGCGCCTTCTTTGCGACGCGCAAGAACGCGATTGAGCTACCGCAGGTGGCGCTGGCGCACAGTCGCAACTGCACGGGCAGAGCGCAGGCACACGACACCCGAGCGCAGGTCTGGTTTCCACGCGAGCCGGGCGAGATGCCGATCACCGAGATGACGAAGGTGGCTGGCAATTACGGCTACACGCTCACCCTGCTGGTGATGCCAGAGGCGGAGAAGCGCTGGCGGCAGCGTGATGAGGATGAGGAGCCAGTGGAGGATAGCTACGACCGGTTCGTGAAACTAGGAAACTGAGATGGACTTGAACGAACTTTTTCTCAGCTACCCAGAGTTTGTATGGCAAGGCGTTTTTAGCCTTGCCTCTACGCTGATTGCCGGCCTGATCATCGCCTTCGTCACCACTTTTTACCTCAAGAAAAAAGATGAGAGAACGCGCGTTGCGGGCGTTATTTTGGAAAAGCGGATAAATAGCGAACAAACGATTCTCGACTTTCTCGAAAACGCATCCTTCACTATCGAGATGCCGAAGAAAAATAGTCGCGAACTTTATGAATTAATGGCAGCCCATGATCTGGAGTTGCCTCACGGCCCAAACCTCCAATATGCGAAGGTTTTTTCAAGCAACAATGAATTTCAAGAGTTTTTCCGGGCATTCGAACAGCAGGTCAGCCGCAATAAGCTCTGGCTCAGCAAGGAGGTGCGGTTCCATTTGGGGTTGATGAATGCCTATTTATCATGGATAAATGCAAGCGCGCTTGTGATGCAGCGCATCCCGCTACCGGATGGGGTTCATTTAACCGACGACGAGACTGAAAATCTCTCTGACCAGATCATCCTGATACAAGGAATCAGTCTGGATAGCGAGTTCAAGGGGCTGATCGCACACCTCGAGGTGCTGATGGTGGACTCGATTTACCATCTCAAAATAGACAGGGTAAAAAGAAGCCTGATGCGCAATGGATTCATGAATCGAGACACCAAGAAACTCATCAAGGTGCTTGATGAAGAAACCCTTCTGGGTGCTCAACGGGAACAGTTAATCGCTTTGGTAGCCGCAGCCGTTTACAGCATCAAAGGACTTGACCCTGGCGAACTCGATGCTGACCTCTTAGCCGATCAGTTTGCCGAATAAGTCTGTGCACCGGTGCTCCTCCGAACCACCCGGCATCACCTTGCGTGAGATGAAGCACAGCTATCCGGGTGGCAATCGCGTGCTGTCGCTGCTGGTGTTGGAGTTGGCAGCACCGAGGGGCTTGGCTGGGAGCTGGTGGGAGGATGCAATGGACCACAATCAAGGCGGAAGATATGGGGATTAAGGTCAACGAGCCGTGGGCATCAGAAAACTCAAGTATTGCTTGCCTATTCAGCTTCCCGTTTCCTGTGTATGTCGACACGGAATCCAGGTTTTCGCTGTCTGAACAGAAGATCGAAGATGAAACCGTTCGCATTTATCCATTCTTCAGATCAGGACCAGCAAACTTCAAATCCTCTCCTCCAATCGATCTCTCGCAAGTACCACTGCCAGTCGGTAACGGACTCACAGATAACTCGGTCCCTCGTTACCTTCCATGGCTGACAACAATCCCTTCGTTATCGGGAGAGCCAACAGGCTCAGCCATACTGACGATGGCGCCAACCTGGGAAAAGAAGCCTCGCTTCTTCCCCATGGACTCCATTCGGATTGACATTCTCGGGTCGCACCCAAAGCCGCCTGGATTCGCTAACGATGTCGTAAACCGTTTGCTCAGAAACATCAGGGTGCGAACTCGACAATGGTGGATAGGAATTGAATATCCAACAGGCACTGAGTACTACTTGCGGCAAATTATCCCAATCAGCAGAAGCGGGGCTTTTAAAGGCACTCCCGAAGGGAACGGAGCGTTCACCACCCCGCGCGGAGATGAGATCCCACTTGATCAGACCATCTGGAATCAGGTCATAAACGATATCAAAAATGATTGGACGATCGCGGTCTACGAAGACCTGCTGCTTGATGCTCGATATCACGCAGCAAAAAATGAAATGCGAAGATCAATAATCGATCTTGCCGTGGCTTGCGAGCAAGCCTGCGAAGCCACTTTTACAAGAGTAATCGAGCACAGACAGATGGCCTCTTTTCGTCGAGGAAAATATTACTCAGGCAACGACCTCACCAAGCACTTGAACCAGGACCTGCAGAAGCTCATTGGACTTTCGCTCGATGCAGAAATGCCAGAAACCAGCCAGCACATCTCAGAACTGTGGAATCTCCGTGGCGACCTGGCTCACGGCAGGCATCAGAATTTGACGAGTGAAAAACTCTTGATCTTGAGCCAAGCAGCAGAGGATTGCGTTCGATGGCTGGAAGGCTTACCGGCCGAGAAGCGCTGGCGGCGGCGGGATGAGGACGAAGAGCCGGTGGAGGATAGTTACGACCGGTTCAGGGCTGGTGGGCGGGTGCGGTGATGCGCTTACCAGCAATAGGTAGGGTAGTCCGCATAGCGGTTTAACCGGGATGGCAGACGACCACTTCAAGACATTGCATCGAAAAAAAGACCTTTATCAACAGCCCTGCCGTTTTTACCAGCAAACTATCCATTTTTTGGAGGAACTCCCAGTGGAGAGAAAACTGACAGAGTGGGAAAAGAACATCAAAGTCTTATTTGAGCACGTTCCTCAGCTGGAGAGCCTCATCAAGAATCCGGTTTACTACTCGAATGCACCCTGGGCCGGAGAGGTAAACAACTACTTTCTGAAAATCACCGGAGGCTCAGCTAGAGAGGACTTCTACCGCGTCGTTTTTAAGCAAGGTTCTCCCAAGAGCCTGATGACGATTGGTTCTGGAGAGCTATCAGGCAAAAAAACAACCAGCGTGGTTGAGAAGGGGCGGATTACAGCAATTGCAGGACTTGAGCGCGTTGACGTTCCGGCAACATCTAATCTGCTTTCCATGCTGCTGACGATGGGCATGTTCGGCGCAATTCAGAATCACCTTAGCTATATCTCCAATGTCTGCACAGACATTAGGAATCGTCAGATCTTTGGCGATCACGCTAGGCTGGAGCGAATCTCCGAGGTCATCTTGGACTGCTTTGAAAGCATTCCTGAGATGGATCAAGAAATGATGCGTTTGAATCTGAGCCGCATGGTGAGCAACACTGATGAATGCCTTGAGCTTTTGATTGTCATGCGGGAGGAACTGGCTAGGGAGAGCCGAGCTAATCACGTGCCGCACAGAACCTTCGACTTGCAGCAAGTCGAAGTGAACGGTCCGGACCGGCAGAAATTCTACTATGACCCTGTTCAAGTTGTACGCCAGATGATGGGGCACAACGTCTTTGCCGCCTATGAGCGGTTTGTTGCCGGAAAAATTTGCCAGATTGTTCTGAGCGGAAATTACTCACCAAGCAATCTCGAACGCAACAAGCAATCCGTCATCAGAATGAAAGACTCTATCCGCAAAGTCTTTGAACGGAGAATCAAGGCACACAGGGAAGGGGCCAAGGAATACGAAAGGCTCATCCTCGACTGCAACAACGGGTACGACGTCGGCAACTGGACCCTTGAGGGTTTGGAGCAAGCGCGTTCTCGGCAGCTACAGACAATTGCCGACATCGAGAGGCAGCTCGATGGCCTGCTTGATGCCAAGTTGGAGAGCTTTGACTTTCTATCGCGGCTTGCCAACAGGGATGAGATCGACGTTTACCTCATCAATGGCGCAATCGTCATTGACGAAAAAGAAGCTCAGTCGATGGCGAACCAGCAGGATTTATTGGCAGCGGGATGACTACAAGTTGCGATAAAACACCCACCCTGAGTTCCGTCGTCACAAACGATCACTGCTCTTTGTGTTAACGCCTCCGGCACTCTCGGCAGCAGATCGAAAGCCCAACTATCACACCCCATTCTTCGCCGACTTGATGTCGAAAAGGCTGATCTGGTCGATTTTTTCCTTGTGAATGACGATAGTGAGCTTCGCTGGATACTTGAATCGCATTTCACTGATCCTAAATGTCCACAGCATAATCTTTAGCAGATCTTCATCGCTAATGGTTTTGTGCCCCTTGATACGCGTGATCCCTGATCCAAAGATTGTGGTGGTCACGCTTTTCTGGGCGTACACATTGTTTACCTTGTCCCAAAAGTTAATAAGGAATTCAAGGTACTCGGGCATCGTCAAGACCGCCCTGTTACTCTCGTCAAACTTCGCAAAGGCGGTCAGAAGATAGTCGTCGTAAACGAAAATCGTCCCCAGTCGATATTTTTGCTTTTTCCCCTGTGGTCGATGTTCGTTTCTTTCGAGCAGGTCGCCTTCCTCGAAAGGATGATCTTCAATGAGACTATCCAGTTCGGAAGCGGTGATTCCCAGGTGGTTGTTGACAAAAACCCCGTTCAGAGATCGGTCGCTGATAATCTTGTTATCTACCTGTGTGTCGAAATACTCATTGAACGCGATCACTTTGAGCCCAGGCTGCTGAAAAATGTCGCCGACCTTGACTGTGACGTCACTACCTTCGATGTTGATGTCAATGTGGTTCAGCGTGTTCGACCATACCCAGACCAATAAATAAGCCAGGGCAAGCACGGCCACGAAGATCCCGAGTCCGCACAACTTCCACTCGGCTGGAATCTCGACAAACAACAAGACCACCGACAGCGTTCCGCTGAGGATGGAGGTAATCTCAAGGAATTTCTTGAAGACGCGTTTGTCGAGAAAACTGACTTTTGACATAAACCGGACTGCTTATTTGCTTTCGTTGTGGTTACTGGTTGTACCGATAAATGCCAGGCTCTTTTTTGCTCCCCACCATGAAACCATCATTCTGCAGCGCAGATTTAATCAACTCCTTTTTCATCGGTACATGAAGCGTGGGCACCGCTTCCATTGAGTCCCGAAAAATGGGCAGCTTGTCCCAGAGGTTTTTCACCGACTGCTTCAAGGCCCCGTTCGTAAGGAGGCTTTCCTTTGAATCGTATTCGGGGTAGATGACAATAACCGGGAGCCCCTGATCATTGATGCCGTAATCGATCTCTTCTCGGAGTGCCCGAGAATTCGCAGTGATGGAGCTCAGGAAAAGCACGATATTCTTCGAGTTTCGAAGACGTTCCCGCAGTCTGGGCTTCAAGGTCGATTCCCAGTCACTACCATCGCGAACGTTGTATGTCTTGTCATGGGAGTCATTAAATGGAAATGACGAATCAGCCCCCTTCCATGCCCGCAGCAGGTTGTAATATTGAAAATCCTTTGTCGCATTCGCCCCTAGCGCGCTGGGGTCGAACGGCTCAGCCACATAGAAGGCTGCGTAGTTTCCGTTTCGATATGCCATCAGTCATTCCTCCCGAATTTCTGGCTTAACCTATTTGATGACATTTTCAAGGTTACACCCTGATCCGTCAAAAGTTCTTGACTCTCACCTCCGCCGAAACCGATCCGCCACCCAAGCCACCACCCCGCGCTTGGCCGGTTGTGTTGCCTGCGCCTCCTCCCGCTCGATCAGGGCCAGCGCTTCCTTGACGCCCATGGGCACGATGCCGTCAGCGGTGACCAGTCCTCGGCGCTGCAATTCTTGGTGCCGGTACGGATCTCTGCGATTGGGAATCAAGGCGTACTGCGCTTTGAGCAGTTGAGATTGAGCTTCGACCGACAGGTTGCCATCAGCCTCGTACCGCCGCTTGAAGGCTTCGCGGTGCTTGGGCAGTGCGCTCCCGAAGTTATCCAGGCAGTCGGTGACGCCGGGGATGAAGTGCTTGACCAGTGCCCAGTGGCCCATGCGGTAGATGCCGGCCTGGAAGACCACCTCGTCGTGGAGCTTCTCCTGGTCGGGTGACTGCTGCCGGTAGGCGGCGATGAACACCTCCAGCGCGTCGGCGAGCTTCGGTGCGCCGTCGTCAAAGGCCAGCAGCGAACGCCAGTTGGCGGCCAGTTGGACCAGGCGCTGATGCTCTTTGTCGGAGAACGGCGCGTGCAGCACCCTCTCCAGCGTCTTGACCTGGCTCGACAGGCGGCTGTGCTCGCGGTTGATGAGCACGGCGATCAGGGCTGGATCTGGCTTGGCGATGGCGAAAACTCCTTCTCGTCTCTTCCGTAAAGACCCTGCATGTCCGCAAGGCCCTTATGGAAAAAACCCTGCCCCTCGCAAGAAGGACAGGGTTTCAATCACCTCAAGCAACCACCCGAGGGTGGATGCTTGTCTCCCGGGAGATTAGGCCAGGGTGATGGTATCAGCAGCCGTGTCGAGCACAGCTGCAGACAAGTCCACCAGACCAGTCAGCTTGATAACGACGTTATCAGCCGTACCTGCCGCAGCACCGCTGTTTGCAACATAGGTGTCGCCACCATATTGGAACCAGCTCACCGTATTAGCAGCAAAGGTACCCTCTGCAGCCAGCACAGCCTGGTCAAACGTAGCAGCAGCACCGATGTTGGCTTTAGCACCGAAAGCACCGCTTGCATTTGCAAACGTCAGCGTTGCAAAGGAAATCACATCCTTCGAGGCTGCATCAGCAAACAGCACATAATTGCCGTCCGTCGCCGACGAAGTAGCGGTTGCCACAGCTTGGTAAGTCAGGTTGGACTCCAGCGTGTCAACGCCAGCACCACCGGTCACGCTGGTCACGTTGCCCTTGGTTGCAGCCAGATCGTTAACCGTGATCTTGTCGTTGCCAGCACCAGCGTCAACCACACCGTTCTTAGCACCAATGGTGATGGTGTCAGCAGCGGAACCG
Source organism: Diaphorobacter sp. JS3050 (assembly GCF_013154915.1). NCBI lineage: Bacteria > Pseudomonadati > Pseudomonadota > Betaproteobacteria > Burkholderiales > Comamonadaceae > Diaphorobacter > Diaphorobacter sp. JS3050. The sequence continues at coordinate 677,237 of NZ_CP053553.1, read as the reverse complement.
CCCTTGATGGTCAGGCCGGTGTAGGTGGTGTTGAAGCCAGTCACACCGATTGCATCAGGCGCACCTGCAGTAATGGTGAGCTTGCCGGTTGCAGCGGAACCGTCGATCAGGGTCAGGCTCGATGCAACGTCTGCCGTAGCAGCCGTAGCAGCCGTGTTGGTGCTCACGTCATCTACGCGGAATGCCTTGTCGCCGGTAATGACAACCGTCTTCAGCTGGTTCAGGGTGTCGCTCAGAGCAATGATGGCATTGCCGTCAACCTTGGCAGAGCCGGTCGAAGCGATATTCACGGTTTCAGTGCCCGACACGTTCAGCTGGTTCACAGTGCTGAAGTTACCGCCATTAGCTTGGTCAGCCGTGGCGTTGGCATTGAAGGTAACCGTCAACGCGTCGGCCGTGCCAGTAGCAGCGTCCTTTTGCTTCAGGTTCACGATGCCCAGGGTTGCCGTGTTGTAGGCAGCCTGGTCAGCGAAGCCAGTGACATCCAGAGCCGTCGTGCTGGGCAGGTTGATCAGGGTTGCGCCGGTAACGCCGGTAGCGCCCGTCAGTGCTGCCTTGGTGATCGTGCTGGCGGTCAGCAGCGCAGCATCCAAGGAGCTGTTGTAACCAGCCAGATCCAGAACTTCAAAGTTCTTGACGTTGGTCGCAGAAGCCACGTTGATCAGGGTCGCAGCAATCGTGTCGATGCCGTCGCCGCCATCAGCCACTTGGTTGCCCAGCGTTGTGCCAGCAGAAGCGAGCAGCTTGTCGTCGCCAGCGCCCAGGGTAATGGAAGCCTTGGTGGACAATGCTGCGCCTGCCGTCAGCGTAATCGTGTCCTTGCCGGCACCACCCTTGACGACCAGGTCAGCATTGGCGGACGTAGCGGTCAGACCACCAGCCGTCAAACCAGACGCATCCAGGGTGCCAACGGTTGCATCCACCAGGCCGATGTTCACGGCAGTAGCCGCGCCCTTGACCGTGATGCTGTTGTTGGTCACGCCGTTCTTGAAGCCGGTGATTTCAGCGGTAGCAGCAGCACCGTCGGTCACGGTCAGATCAGCGTCGGCATTGATCGTCAGAGCCGTCACGGTCGTGCCACTGGACAGGTTGATACCACCTGTGGTGTTCTTTGCACCGGTGGAGTTGATGGTCGCGGTGGTGGCGGTACCTGCAGTCGTCGTGATTTGGTTAACAGCAGCAGCTTGCTTCACGCCGCCAGCCAAGTTCAGCGTCACAGCGCTGGTAGGCAGCTTGTAGTCATAGGTCAGCACGCCTTCGGTGGTCGTGCCGTTACCGATGATGCCAGCAGCAGCGCCAGCGGCCAGGTTGGTGACGGTCAGGTTACCGACAGAGGTGGACAGGTTGACGTTGGTCAGACCTGCGACATTGTCAGCATTCAACGTGGCAGTACCGGCAACTTGACGAACATTCAGAACTTCAACGTTCTTGATGATGGCGCCATTGGTCACGTCAGCAGCAGTGGCAGTGAACGTCAGGTTCAGGGTATCAACACCTGCACCACCGTCGATGGTGTCAGCAGCGCCGAGGGTCTTCGCAGCGACCAGGGTACCGCCCACGATTTCGCTGTCACCCATGCCGTTGATGGTGTCATTGCCAGAAGTACCAACGATGGCGTCCGTACCAGTAGTGAGCGTGAAGGTCTGGCCGTTAGAAACCGACGTGCCCGGAGCCGTGCGGCCTTCTGCAGCGCCGAACTTGACGTAGTGAGCCAAGGCACCATTGGTGACGCTACCGCCAAACTGTGCCAGGTTGGCATTCACGTACGCTGCAACGTCGGGGTTGGCAGCCAGGTAAGCCGTGCCATTGAACGTAGCCAGTTCAGCGTTGGGGGTGCGACCTTCGTCCAGGCCGTACTTCAGGAAGTGGTACAGCAGGTCGGCCGCGTTGAGGTTCGTGTTCTTCAGGTCGGCAAACGCGTTCTTGTAGTAGGTGGGGTCGAACGTGGCGTTGGGTTTGTAGCCGCGGGCTGCACCGATCTGCACGAAGTGCTCGATGGGCGACAGGGTGCCCTGGTAGTCAGCCATGTATTGCTGACCGTAGAAGAAGGAGTCGAACGCGACAAAGTTGCCCGTCTTGGTGTTGGGCAGTGCGTTCAGGGCTGCTTGCAGCTGAGCGCCGGTGGTGAAGTACGTCATAGGAAAAGCCTCTTTCAAACGTTGAAAAAATCGACCGAAGAGGGGGGCTTCCCCGCCCGTCGACCCGTATGATTCTATCGGTAGTATTTGGCAACACCTGCGCCCCGGAAGGCTTAGCTCCACGACTACACCCCCGGGTTCCGGCCGCCCTTTTTCAGCCGGATTTTTTCCTTGCGAATCAACAACTTAGGAGCATCATCTCCTATATGAAATCGAGTGTACTAAGCCCAAAGGATTAGTCCGATTGTGTTGCATATTGACAACGCACTGCGCTGCCTGCAGGACCTCAGCTCAGGTAGCCGCCGCGCAGCGCCAGGAAGGGGCGCTCGATAAGGTGGTAGGTGATGGCCGACAGGGCCAGCACGGCCGGCAGCAGCAGGGCGCCGGTGGCCAGGGCGTCCGCCACGGGGCCGGCGCCGGTGGCCAGCGGTGGCAGATGGGCTTTGTAGGCTGCAATGACCAGGTTGTGCAGCACATAGGTGGAAAAGCTCACGGCCCCCAGGGCCGCGAGCGCGCGGTCGATGCGCTGGCGCAGCGCCTGCGGGCCCGGCCAGCGCGTGCACAGGTAGACCCCGACGAAGACGGCCCACAGGGCGGCCTCCAGCCCCGGCCAGATGATCCACACGGGGCTGGCCAGTTCGGAAAACCCCACCTTGCGGCTGAAGGCATGCAGCCCCAGCAGCAGCGCCAGGCCCGCCAGCGCCAGCCACAGCGGCGACAGGTGGGGCGCCACCGCCCCGCCCGCCCGGGCGGCGCGCGCCTGCAGCGCCTGCCGCACCTGCCAAAAGCGCGCGAGCAGCATGCCGATGATGAACTGGTCGAGCCGGCCGAAGAGGGTTTCGTAGGCGATGAAGCGCACGCTGCCGCTGGCCGCGTACACCAGGGCGCGCACCAGCACCAGCAGGCCCAGCCAAGCCCAGAGGTAGCGGCTGCCGTGGCGCCGGCTGAAGGCCAGCAGGAAGGGAAAGATCAGGTAGAACTGGAACTCGACCCAGATGGTCCACAGTTGCACGAAGTACGGCGACAGGGGCACGGTTTCCGACCGGAAGGGCATGAGCCAGCCCAGCAACTGTAAAAACCCGTAATTGCGCTGGTCGTTGTAGGTGCTGATGAACAGCTGCAGGAAAACGGCAAACACGAACAGCGGGTAGATGCGCAGCACGCGGTTCTTGATGAAGCCGCCGTAGTGGATGTGCCGTTCGCCGGCGATCACGGTGAAGATGAACCCGCTGATCACCATGAACAGGGCGATGCCGGTGTGGCCCTCGTCCACCAGCGAGACCAACGGGTTGCCCGAACGCAGGTCGCCCACCTGGGTATGGAAGTAGTGGAACAGCACCACCAGCGCCGCGGCGAAGAAGCGCAGGTGGTCGAGGCGGCTGAGGTAGGCGTGCTGGGTGGTTTGCATCTGGTCGTGGGGGGCGGTCAGCCGCCGATGCGGTGGGGGTTGGCGGCGGCGGTGGCGGCGATGTAGCGCCGCCAGGCGGTGGGGTCGCCGCCGGCCGGCGGCGCGGCGGCGGGGCCGGGCGCATCGAGCAGGCCGCCCGCGGGCAAGGCATCGAACCAGGCCTGCAGCGCAAAGCGCTGGTGAAACGGCGTGCCCAGGGCCAGGGCGTGGCAGGCCAGCTGCTCGACCAGGCTGGCGCCCTGGCCGGCGCCCTGGCCGGCGAACTCGGGGAACACCTGCAGCAGTTGCGCCGGGGGCAGGCGCAGGTAGTGGCGCAGAACGTCGGCACGCTCCCAGGCGTCGCGGCGCACCACCTCGGGCCGGGCGCCGCTGGCGTTTTGCTGGCCGCTGCGGATGCGAAACGCGGTGAGCGGCTCGGGCAGCACGTGGATGTCGTAGCGCATGCACACGCGTATCCATTGGTCCAGGTCGGGCACCTGCGCCAGCCGGGGGTCGTACAGGCCCACGTTCTGGTAGACCTCGCGGCGCAGCAGCGCCGTGGGGTGGCACAGGGCGTTGCCCTGGTCGAAGAAGTGGCGCAGCCATTGGTGGCGGCCGCGGTTGGGCTGGTGGAAGACGGCGTGGTCCTTGTGCGCGGGGTCGTGGAAGGGCTGGCCCTGCTCGTCGATGAAGCTGGGCCAGCCGAAGACGGCGCCGACCTGCGGGTTGTGCTCCAGGAAGTCGATCTGGCGCCGCAGCTTGCCGGGCAGGAACAGGTCGTCGGAATTGAGCACGGCGATGTAGCGGCCCCGCGAGCGGCGCAGGGCGTCGTTCATGGCCAGGCAGGCGCCGCGGTTCTGCGCAAAGGCGTGCAGGTGGATGCGGGGGTCGCCCAGGGCGGCGACGTGCTGGGCGGTGGCGTCGGTGGAGCCGTCGTCGGTGACGAGGATTTCCAGGTCGTCGATGCCCTGGCTCAGCGCGCTGCGCAGGCAGTCTTGCACGAAGGGGGCGTGGTTGTAGCTGGCCACCACCACGCTGACCAGGGGCGCGCGCGCGCGGCGCCGCAGAAGTTGGGCAAACAATGACATCGGACTGGCCCGCAGGATGCCGGGCACGGGGTTGCTTCAGTGGTCCGCGGCAGCGGCCTGCCGAGGCGTGGAGGGAGACGGGCTCAACATGCCGTATTTGGCGATCACCTCGGCGCGGCTGCTCACGCCCAGGGTGCGCAGGATGCCGCGCACATGGATCTTGACGGTGGGCTCCGCCAGGTCGAGTTCGCGGCAGATCTGCTTGTTGGACAGGCCTTGCAGCAGCAGCCGGAACACGTCGGTCTGCCGCGCGGTGAACCCCAGGGACGCAATGGAGACCGGGGCCTGGGGCCCGGCCGCGGCGGGGCGGGCGGCCGGCTTTTGCAGCGCCTCGGGCGGCACGTAGACGCCCCCCGCGGCCACGAGCCGAATGGCCGATACCAGCACCTGGTTCAGCGACGACTTGGGCAGGAACCCACGTGCGCCCTGCTCCAGCGAATGGAGGACGATGCCGGCGTCGTGGTCTGCGGAGAGCATGATCACCGGCAGCTGCGGCAACCGCTGCGTGAGCTCTTCGAGCAGGCTCAGGCCGCTGACATCGGGCAGCTGGATGTCCATCAGCACGAGGTCGATGTCGGCATGCTGCTCCAGCTGCTGCCACAGCGACGCGGCGTCCCACGCCTGCACGCACTCGGCGAGCAGCTCGGAGCGGCTGAGGATGGCTTGCAGGCCCTCCCGGACAAGGCCATGGTCGTCAACGATGAGGATCTTCACGAGGCGCGATATTACAGGCACTCGGCGCCCGTCAATCCCTGGGCGGGGTGGCGGCGCCCCCGGCGCGCCACAGTTGCACCAGCACCTGGCGCAGCTCTGCCGGCTTGACGGGTTTGTAGAGCACGCGCAGGCGCTCGGTGCCCGACTGGCCCAGCGCGGCGTCTTCGGTGTCGCCGGTCAGGATGACCGCCGGCAGCTCGGCCGCCCAGTGGCGGCGCAGCGCGTCGATGAGCTGGCGGCCGTTGAGCGCGCCGCCAAGGCGGTGATCGGTGACGATGAGGTGCGGGCGCCAGCCGTCCTGGCCCAGGGCGGTGAGCACCGCGTCGGCGTTGGCGTGGACGCGGGCCTCGCCCCCCACAGCTGCAGCAGGCGCGCGTAGCCGTCGCGCACCAGGGCATCGTCTTCCACGAGAAGGATGCGGCAGCCCTCCAGGCCGGGCGATGCCGGCGTGGACGCGCCGTGCGGCGGCGGCACGCCGGGCGCCGCCGGGGGCGCGACTTCGCAGCGGGGCAGCTGGATGTGGAAGGTGGCTCCGTGCCCCAGGCAGGAGCGCACGCCCACGGGGTGGTCGAGCAGCCGGGCCAGGCGCTGGACGATGGCCAGGCCGAGCCCCAGCCCCTGGCTGCGGTCTCTTTGCGGGTTGTGCAGCTGCACGAATTCCTGGAACACGGCCGCCTGTTCGTCGGGCGCGATGCCGGGGCCGTTGTCGCGGACCTGGATCACGCAGTGCGCGCCGCGCAGGCGCACGGCCAGCAGCACGCAACCTCCCGGCGGGGTGTAGCGCAGGGCGTTGGAGAGGAAGTTGCCCAGGATGCGCTCCAGCAGCAGGGGGTCGCTGCGCACGCAGGCCTGCGAGCCGTGGATGACCAGCGCAATGCCCTTGCGCTCGGCCTGGCGCTCGTAGGTGTCGCGCAGGCGCAGCAGCAGGGGCTGCAGCTGCAGCGGGGCGCGCTGCAGGCGCACGGTGCCGGCGTCCAGCCGCGAGATGTCGAGCAGGGCGTCGAGCAGCGCGCTCATGGCCTGGCTGCTGGCCTCGATGCGCTCCAGCAGCCTGGCGCGCTCGTCACTACGGCTTTCCTGCTTCAGGGCCTCCAGCAGCAGGTTCAGGGCGTGCATGGGCTGGCGCAGGTCGTGGCTGGCGGCGGCCAGGAACCGGGTCTTGTCGCGGTTGGCCTGCTCGGCGGCATCGCGCTGCTCGCGCAGGGCCTGGGTGGCCTCGAGGACGCGCTGCTCCAGCCGTTGGCGCGACTGTTCGAGTTGTTCGGCCATGCCGTTGATGTCCTGCGACAGACGTGCGAACGAGGGGATGGCGCTGGCGGGCAGCCGGATGCCGATATGGCCCGCGCCGATTTTTTGCGCCGCCTGCACCACGGCCTGGATGCGCTGGTCGAGGCTGGTGCTGATGCGGCGCGCCATGACCCAGCCGCTGAGCAGCACCCCCGCCAGCAGCACCATGACGCGCAGCCCGAAGTCGAACAACTCGGTGCGGATGCTGCGCGTGCTCACTTGCACGATCACATGGCCTTGCGGGGGGGCGTGGCGCTGGGGATGCGCCGCCTCGGGCAGGTCGTCGACGTCCAGCAAGGGGGTGCGCACCGGCTCCAGGTGGGCCACCCAGTGCGCATTGTGTTCGCTGACCCCGCCCCCGCCGCCACGCCTGGAGGCCTCCAGCATGGCCTGCAGCTGGCCGGGGGGGATGGCCTGGCCCTGGGCGGGCGCATGGCGGGTGGCCAGCACCCGCCCGTCAGCAGCGATGATGGTGGCCGAGATCACCGAGGATTCGCGCAGCACGCCCAGGGCGATGTTGTCCAGCGCCGCCTGGTTGAAGGAGAAGATGCCGTAGTCCGCCGCCACCGCCAGTTGCCGCGCCAGCAGCTGGGCGCGCTGCTGCAGCTGCGCCGCCAGGTCGGCGTCGCGCTGGCGGATCACGTAGCTGCCCCAGACCACCGCAAACACCAGCACCGGGAGCATGGCCAGCCACATCAGGCGCCCGCGCAGGTCCATGCGGTGCCACGCCAGCGGGTGCAGCAGGCGCGCGGCGATGCGCCCAGGCGTCATTCGCTGCTCTCCAGCGCTTGCAGGCGCTGCTGCACCGCGGCCTCGTCGGGCAGGTTGAGCCCCAGGCTCTCGGCCAGCGGCCGGTTGATGGCGATGCTGAAGTTGCGCGGATAGCGGGGCGTGGGCAAGGCCCCGCCGCGCCACAACTGGCGCGCCACCTGGGCCGCCTCCTGCCCGATCTGGCGCGGTGTGCTGTAGGCCGCGGCCAGCGCCCCGGCGCGCACGTAGGCGGCCGAGTAGCCGATGACCGGCACCCGGAACCGGAAGGCGGTGAGCAGCAGGTTTTGCGCGGTGGATACGTTGATGACGTAGGGGTCTGGCAGCGCCAGCAGCACGTCCGAGGACCTCAGGACGGACTGGAGCGCCGGGTACAGCTCGGTGTCGCGCGCGGCCTTCTCCGTGACCAGCGCCAGGCCCTTGGCGGTGGCCAGCGCGCGGATGGCGTCGAGGTCGCGCTGGTGGGTCGGTCCCACCACCAGGCCCACGTTGCGGGCGCCGGGCAGCAGGGCGCGGATCAGCTCCACCTGGCGCTGCGGGGGCTGGTCGATGTAGATGGCGGAGAGCCGCCGCGCATTGCGCGGGGGCGGATTCAATGCCTCGAAGGAGGCCCGGGGCACCATGACGCTCAATAGCGGCCAACGCGCATCGGCCGGTGCCAGGGCCACGGTGCGGCGCGTGGCCTGCAGCCCCACGGCCAGCACCATGAAGGTGTCGCCGGGCAGCGGCAGGGCGCTGGCCTCGGCGTCGAGCCCGACCAGCTGGATTTTCAGCCCCGGTACGGATTTCAGTTCCTGGCGCACGGCCTCGACGAACTCATCGTAGGCCGCGCCCTGCCCGCTGGTGACGATGCCCAGGGTGTTGGCCTGCACACCCAGGCAGAGCAGCAGGCCGGCGGCGCCCAGGATATGCCTGAGCAGGGCGCGGACGATTGCGCGGGCCATGAGCGTGCGCCTCAGTATTCCAGGCTCACGGCAAGCCACAGTTTGCGCCGTTCGCGCTGCAGCTCCCGGAATTCGTCGGATTGCCCGAGCGGCTGGAACCAGCGGACGGCGACATGCACATGCGAGCCGTTGACGCGCAGGGAGCGCGCCACGCGCAGCGAGGCAAATCGCTGCGCGCCGACCTGCGTGGGCTCGCCCAGCCAGCGCAGGGAGCTCATGCTGGTGTAGCCCAGCCCCGTGGTCCAGCCCCGGGGCCAGGCATGCGAGACCAGCAGGCCGGTGCTGCGCCGCGCGATGGTCTGCGCGATGACCGCGGGCGAGGCCTGGGGCCGGGCAAAGTACTGGTTCCAGCTTACGATGGTGCCGCCGGCGGGGCGCCAGCTCAGCTGGTACTCCACCCCGCGGTTGATGGCCGAGGCGTTGTTGCGCAGGTCATAGGCCGCCGCATTGGGAGCAAAGGTTGCGCCCATGGGCAACAGGGTCAGCCTGCCGGTGACGATGCGCGAGAGTTTTTCCTGAAACAGCCGTGCATCCAGCGTCAGGCCCTGCTCGCGCCATTGGCCCAGATACACCAGATCCCAGGCGTTCACCCTCTCTGGCAGCAGCCCTCCGCTGGACAGGTAACGGATGTCCAGCGTGTTTCCTTCGTTCTGGATGCGCCAGTCGGCGCGCTGCTCAAAAATGCTGGGGGTGCGAAACGCAGACGAGTAGCCGAGCTTGAAGGTGTGTGCGGCCAGCGGCTTCCAGTTGATCGCCAGCCGCGGCGCCCATTGGGTGGGCGCCAACCGGTCGCGCTCGACCAGGCTGCCGAAGTTCAGCGTCCAGTGCGTGGAGGGTCTCCATTCGGCATTGAGAAAGCCCAGCCATGAGGCGTTGGTTTGGGGGGCGCCGCTGTTGAAGAGCTGGAACGCGGTGACGCTGTCTTGCCGGTAGCCCAGCCCCCACGAGGCTCGCCATTGCGGCGACAGGTCCTTGAAATGCTGGTAATCCAGCGCATAGCGGTTGGCGCGGCGACGGCCGTCGATGTGCAGGGAGCCTTTGTCGAGCAAGGGGATGTCGAAGCTGTCGTCGCCGCTGTCCTGGGTCGAGGACATGGTCACGCTCCACTCCTGCCCGGGGTCGACAGTCTGCCGGTAACGCGCCTGGAGGGAGGCCGATTCCGCGATCTCCGTGCGCGGGGGGTCGCCCACCCGCTTCTCGAAGCCCGAGCCCAGGTGGCTGCGGGTGATGCCGGAGGTGATGGACCACTCCTGGGTACTGGAGGGCTGGAATTCGGCGCGCAGGTCGAGGTAGTTGGTGCGGTAACCGTCGGGACGCCCGGCCAGGCCGTCGTCCGAGCGCTGACCGGCGGCAATCCGCCACTGCGCTGCGGGCTGCGCATGCCCCCAGCGGATGTGCCGGTCGGCCACGCCGGCGCTGCCCTGCACGACCTCGGCCCGCACCCCCACGCTCTGCGCGGCGGCGCGCGTGACGATGTGGATGACCCCCAAAAAGGCGTTGGCGCCATAGGTGACGGAGTTGGAGCCGCGCTGGATTTCGATGCGCTCGATCTCGTCGAGGGGCACGCTCAGGGCGCTCCAGTCGACCCCGCCAAACAGGTAGGGGGCATACACCGAGCGGCCGTCCACATAGACCTGCATGCGCTGCGATATCTGCCCCGACAGCCCGTGGTAGGCCACCACGGGGCGCCCCCCGGCCGAGGTGGCCACCTGGAAGCCGGGCACCCAGCGAAACACTTCCGTCAGCTCGCGCGCGCCCGTCAGGCGGATGAATTCGCGATCGAGCACGGTGAGCGCGCCGGCGGCGTCTTCCAGCTGCTGCGGCAGCCGCGAGGCGGAGTAGATGTGCGGTATCTCGCTCAGGTAGTCCCGCTCCGACAGCTCGTAGCCCAGTTCGTCGGCCTGGGCCGCCAGGGTCACGCCGGTACTCAGAACGATGCAGGCACACCCTGCAGGCAGGCTGCGGCGAGACACTCGGAAATACTTCACGATGGATCCAGGAATCAGGCAGGTATTGACATACGACCTTGCTTACGCGGCGCTGCAGCGATCTTTCCCTTGAAAGCATCTGGACGGTATGGCGTTGCATGGCCAGGCCGGTCAGCCGCGCGGCGGGGTCGATCGCGGACCTGCGGGAATGGGCGTTGGCCGGGTCGGACTGGCCCCGCCCTCACGAAGGTGTCCACCGTGTCAAGGATACCCCATGGCATGGGCACTGTTACCGGAAGTTTCTAGAGCGCCTGTCCCCGCCGGCATGCCGGCACCAAGGGGCTATAACGCAATTTTCATAGCATCAAGCGCTTGCCTGGCAAGCACTACAGGCATGAAACACCTTAATCACTGCTTGCGCCAGCCCATGCATGGCTGCGATGCTCAGGCGCGCAGGCTATGCACGATGGTGTCGCAGATGCGGTGCACGTCGTCGCCGCTGAGAGCGCCGTACAGGGGAAGCGCCAATACCTCGGACGCGACCCGGTAGGCGTTGGGAAGCTGTTGCGGGCTGGCGCTGGGCAACTGCCGATAGCAGCTGTACTCACTGCACAGGGGGTGGAAGTATTTGCGCGTGATGATGTTGTAGCGCTTGAGGCGCTCGTGCAGGGTGTCGCGGCTGCAACCGGCCTGCTCGGCGTTTACACGCAGCACGAGGTATTGCAGGCTGTTGGTCACGCCGGCGGGCATGGCATGCAGGCGCAGGCCCTCGATGCCCGCGAGGCGCTGCTCGTACACCTGGCGCACGGCGGCGCGGCGCTGGCGCTCCTGGCGGACATGGCGCAGCACCACACGGCCCAGCGCGGCCTGCAGCTCGCTCATCTTGCCGTTGATGCCGGGCATGACGACCTCTTCCTCGTTCTTGATGCCGAAATTCTTCAGCAGGTCGATGCGCTGCTTGAGTTCGGGGTCGTTGACCGCCAGCGCGCCGCCCTCGGCGGTGTGGAACAGCTTGGTGGCGTGGAAGCTGAGCATGGTGGCATCGCCAAAGCTGGCGATGGTCTGCCCGTCGATCTGGGTGCCGAAGGCATGGGCACCGTCGTAGACCACGCGCAGGCCGTGGCTGCGGGCGATGCCATCCAGGGCGTGCACATCGCAAGGTACGCCGTAGACATGCACACCGAGGATGCCTGTGGTGCTAGGCGTCACACGGGACTCCACGCCGGCCGGATCGATGCACAGGGTTTCCGGGTCGATGTCGGCGAACACCGGGGTGATGTTGTTCCAGCGGAGCACATGCGGCGTGGCCGGGAAGGTGAAGGGGGTGGTGATGACTTCACCGGCAAGGCGCAGCGCCTGGCAGGCCACGACCAGGGCGATGGTGCCGTTGTTGAAGAGGCTGAGGTGGGGCACCCGCAGCCACTGCACAAGCTCGGCCTCGAGGGCACGGTGCTGCTCGCCACCATTGGCCAGCCAGCCGCTGTCCCATACCTCCTGCAGCAAAGCGGTGTATTCACTCAGCGGCGGCAGCATCGGCCGGGTGACGTAGATGGGCTGGGCGAAGGGAACAGGCGTCGAGGCGTGGGGAGTCAGCATGGGCGGCAGTCTAGCGAGCGGGCTCTGGAGCGCACCAAGCGCGCACCCCAGCGTCGGCTCGGGTTTTCAATCAGGTAATGTAGCAATGCCGCCAAGGCCAGGGTGAGGACGATGTTGGACAGCAGCGCCTGCCAGCCACGCCCCCCCCAACGCGTCAATGGCAAAGATCATTCCCACATGGATGAGGTAGATGGGGTAGGAGATGTCACCCCGCCAGTGCAGGCAACCGGTGACGTTGTTATGGTGCGCCCCGCTCACCATTCGGGGACGATCCCTGCACGCCTAGCGCGCGAACACGAAGCGGCTGGAGGTGTAATAGTTGACCGCCATCCCCGCCAGGGAGCCGAAGGCCACGCCGAGCCAGGGCTGGCGCATGGCCAGTGGCAGCCACAACAAAAGCGCGGCGTATGCGCCATAGTTGACCAACCCGCCCAGCACCATCGTGGTGACGTAGCGCATCCACTCCCCTGCGCTGGCCTGGCTGCCCACGCGAAACGTGAAGCAGCGGTTGAGCCACCAGGTGGCCGTGGCGGCGGCCATGAAGGAGCCCAGGCGCGCCAGGAAGGGGTTGACCCCGCCCCACTGCACCATGGTTTGCAGCAGCCCGGCATCCACCACGAAGCCGGCCGTGCCGACCAGTCCGAAGCGCAGCAGCCGACCCGTCAATCCTGGCTCCCGACTGACGCGCCTACCGTGCCGGGCAGGCCGCTGCACGGAATGCCGAGATAAATCAGCCGGCGTGCTTCCTGCCGGGTGTGGGTGACGTTCTCAAGGATGAGGCCGCAGGTCAGGGACAGGCTGGACAGGAGCCCCAGGCCGGAGGCCAGCACGGCGGTGGGCAGCCGTGGCACCAAGCCAGTTTCGACATAGGTCACGGCCAGCGGCACGGCCAACGCCACGGCCAGCAGGGCGAGCAATGCGCTGATCAGGCTGAAAAACAGCAGGGGGCGTTCGAGCCGGAACAAGCGCACGATGGTGTTCAGAATGCGCAAGCCATCGCGGATGGTGTTGAGCTTGCTGAAGGAGCCTTCTGGCCGCGCCTTGTACGGAGTATCGACTTCCGCCACCGGCATGCGCAGCTCGAGTGCATGCACCGTCAGCTCGGTCTCGGTCTCGAAACCCCGCGCCAGGGCGGGGAAGGATTTCACGTAGCGGCGGGAAAACACCCGGTAGCCCGACAGCATGTCGGTGAAGCGCCGCCCGAACAGACGGGCTACGAAGCCCGTCAGCATGCGATTGCCCAAGCGGTGTCCCAGGCGGTAGCTGTACTCTTCGATGCTTTCGCGGCGCCCGACGACCATGTCCAGGCCCTCGGCCAGCAGCAGGTCAATCATTTGCGGGCTGCTTTCGGCGTGGTACGTGGCATCGCCATCGACCAGGACGTAGATGTCGGCCTCGACGTCGGCAAACATGCGTCGCATGACGTTTCCCTTGCCTTGCAGGGGTACATGGCGCACCACGGCGCCCAGACTGCGCGCGATGGCCACGGTGTTGTCACGCGAATTGTTGTCGAACACGTAGATCGTCGCCTGCGGCAGAACCCGCTGGAAATCACGCACGACCGTCCCAATCGCCACTTCTTCGTTGAAGCAGGGTATCAATACCGCAAGACGCAATTTGTTATTCATAAAAGAACCTAGCTGGCCCAATAAAAGCGGAACTCCCCCATCCCCTGCAACAAGGATACCGTCTGTAACACAAGACCCAAAATCAACAAGGGCGCACGCCACCGCTGAAACACCTTTCCGAACGGCGCCGCACAAACCAGCGCCCAGCCGATCAGCAAAAAGACGAGCTGGAAGTAGCGGCCTTGCACGCCCTGGATGACGGCAGCGTTCGACGGCGAAAAGCTGAGCCAGAAGGCCAGGAAGATGACGCCTGTGAACAGCGCGGCGAGTGCCACCATGAACGCGGAGGCACGCAGATCTCGGGGCTGATGGCCGTCGGATGCGGCAATCGCAAGCATCGTTGCCAAGCCGGCCCAGGACAGCGCCCTGGGCGCATTGGTCATAAAGGGCGGCGGATACCCCCCCATCCGGCCCCAACCGTCCAGCCACATCACGGGCAGTTGATGGAGCAGGCTGTGAACAAAGTATTCCAGGCCGGCAAGCGGGGCATGCACGATGCTCAGCAGTACAGCCTTCGGGGCCGCATCAGTCCCCCAATAACGCCCCGGCATGAAGGGGTAGACGGCATTCCAGGCCAGCGTAAGCACCAACCCTGCACCAATGGCCGCCAGCAAGAAAAAACCTCGCCCACGACGACCGCCGAAATGCCGCGCCGGCACGAGCAGCGCCATGCCGGCCAGCAACAGATAAATCGGTTTCAGCAGGGACAACGACACCAGCATCAGCCCGAGGCCCAAACGCCCGCGGCGTGACAGGCGGGCCGAATCATCGAAGCGCAGCCGGAGGCACCAGGCGAAGAGCAAGGCCGGCAGGGCAAAATTGAGCGGGTCTGCGCTCACCGATGCCGCCAGATACAGCGCGGGGGCCGTGAGCGCCAGCATCACCACCAGGCGCCGCCCGCAGGGTGCCACCCAAGCCGCTGCTGCCATCAGCGCCACATACGCCAGCAGGTTGGCCATACGGCCAGCGATCATCTGCTCGAAGACTCCGCCTCCCAGATGACGCGCCACTGCGATCCCGGAGGCCTGTGGCAGGTACGCCAACGGTGAAAATGAGGCGCTGCTTGGAAACGAGGCCCGTGCCATGCCCTCGTTGTCTGCAAGCGCTGCCGAGACTTGCCTGGCCTGGCTGAGGCTGAACGCGGAGGAGCGTTCGAAGTGGGAATTCGCCCAGCGGGCGAATTCAAGTGCGGCTACGTCTATTTCTCCGCCATAGTCCTGCTCCTCACGCCGGTCAGCAAGAAACTGACCATGCGAGACCTGCACCGCCCGTTGCCAGTGATAGACCTCGTCTGGTGCATTCAGTGCCGGCGACAGGAAGCACATGGCCATGCCGACGCAAACTGCCAGAACCGCCATCGCTCCCAGCAAGCGGCGGGAGTATCGAAATGCGTGTCCGCCGTTGGCGAATGGTTGTCCTGGCTCCGGGTGGACAGACCCATTGGCGTGAAATGCCATGCCCCAAATGCCTCCTCTCACCCATTAGGGATCTTTTCATTAAGGTCTGGTCGGGCGTGCAGGCGCCCCCACCGCCACGCAATTGCCAGGCAAATCATGCACCACGGCGGCGCCGGCGCCGATGACCGCGTTGGCCCCCACGCTGACGCGGGGCCGAAAGCAGGCCCCGGTGCCGACATCGACCGCCTCGCCCAGCGTCACCCCCCCCGGCAGATGCACGCCGGGGCCGAGGCTGACGTATTCGCCCAGCACGCAGTCGTGACTGATGGTGCAGGCCAGGTTGATGCTGGCATGGCGTCCAATGGTGACATCGACATTGATGCAGGCGCCGGCAAACACCACACTGCCGGGCCCCAGGTGAACCCCTTCCGCCAGCCAGGCCCGCGGGTGGACCAAGGTGGCAAAGCGCAGCCCGGGGTGCTGCTGCCGCAATTGGGCTGCGATCCTGCGGCGAGCCCGGGAATCGCCTACGGCGACGATGCAGTGGGCGCCCGGGTGGGCGGCCAGCGCCTGCTGGCTGTCCCCCAGCCAGGGGGCAGGCAGGGGCATGGGATTCCCGGGGGCGGCGCCGGGGTCGGCCATGAAACCGAGCAGCTGCCAGCTGCCGGGCTGGGCCTGGTTGATGTCGCGCACCAGCTGCGCCACTTCGCGCGCGTGGCCTCCGGCACCGAAGAGGATGAGGGGCGTCATGGCAGCGGATTCTCTTCCATCGGCACCGGCAGCCCGAGCCGCTGGGCCACGCTGCGCAGGATGCGCTGGCGTTCGCCGATCTGCCGCTCGGGGGCGTACAGCTCGCGCGTGAACACCTGCCCGGCCTGGCCGATGCGGGTCAGCACCGCGGGGTCCGCGAGTATCTGGCGGATGCGGATTTCGATTTGCTGCGCCAGAGAAACCTCGGAGGCGGCGTCGAGCATCAGCATGGATTCGCCATCGACGTAGCCGGGATTTTGCTGCAGGGCATCGGTGGCCATGACGGCAACGCCGCACAGGGCGGCCTCTACGCAGCAACCGGTGGGGAAACCGTCGAAATTGCCGGGATGCAGGAGGTAGGGCTGGTTGGGCGAGACGATCAGGTCCATGCGGGCATAGAACTGACGCAAGTCCTGCGTGGTCAGCCGGCCGTGGAACTGGATGCGGTCGCCCAGCGCGCTGACGTCGATTTCTTCGGGTGTGAAGCCACCGCCCACGATGTGCCAGCGCAACCGGGCGCAGTCCGCCAACGCCAGGGCCGCCGCGATGAATGCGGGGTAGCCCTTGTTCGCGCCCTGGGGCATGTAACGCTCGGCCACGAAGCAGATGTCCAGCACCGCCTTGTCGGCCATGGCGTCGCGCGCGGGCGCCTCGACCTCGAGATAGAGCGGATTGACCACCACGCCGTCGATGCGGTGCAGGGGGGGCAAGGCCAGGCCACGCCCCGCGGCAAACCGCTGCACATAGTCCTGCGTGACGCCTTGGGTGACGATGAGGGCCTGCAACAGCGGGCAGGCCAGCACCGCGGCCAGCTTGGCGTCGCTCTCCGGCTCATCGAGGCCGAAGCCACCGCCGGGGTACAGGGTCAGCACGAAAGGCACCCGGTACTGCTGCAGCGCCGGCAAGAACTGGTGCGCGTTGTTCAGGAAGTTCAGGAACGCCAGCCCTGCTCCTGCCAGCCAGGCCGGTGCAAACGGCCGCACCCGATGGGCGAGCGCCGGGTAATGCTCGGCATAGCGCGCATGCTGCGAGGCAAAGTCGCCCAGGCTGGAGAGCACCGACAGCTGCGGAAAGGCCGCGAGGTGGGCGTTGTATTCGGCCACCCGAAAACCCGTGAGCAGGTTGGGGAAAAAATCGTCCAGCACGAGCCATGGGGCATGCGGGATGACGCTCAGGTCCTGCGGGGGTTCGATCAGGTCGCTGAGCGGAAAATGCGCACGCGGCATGACGTGCAATGTGGCGACGTCATCGGCCCACAGGTGGAACACGGCGTCGGTGTAATGCGCCACATCGGCCATGCTCGCCGCCAGCACGGTCAGGGCATAGTCGCCCTGGTGCAGGTGCACGGGAATGTCGAAGGCCAGTTCAAGCACCTCGCCCGACTGCCAGGCGCGGCCATGCACCTCGGGGCGGTCGCTGCTGTGGCCGCCCAGGATATGCTGGTTTTGCCGATTCTTGATGTGATACGACACGACCAGGTGCCGGCAGGGCTGGCGCAGCTGCAGGCGCAGGCGCAGGTGCAGGGTGTCGCCGTGCTGGGCTCGGGCTTCGGTGCCGAACATGCCCGCCACGCCCCAGCCGACCGCGAGCAGTGCGACCGCGCCCGTGCCTACGCCGGACGGCAACAGCGCCTCAGCGTCGGACGCGGCAGCGGCGGCCGGCGCATCCGTGGGCAGGTCGTGGGCTGCGTTGGCCTGGCGGATCCAGTCGTGGTCGTAATCGCGCGTGACTTCCGGAGTGGCTCCGAGGGCGCGCACTCGTCCGTGATCAAGCCAGAGCGCGCGCTGGCACAAGGCCTTGACGGCCGCGATGTCGTGGCTGATGAACAGCAGGGTGAGGCCGTCGTCCAGCATCCGGCGCATGCGGGTCATGCACTTGGCCTGGAACAGGGCATCGCCCACGGCCAGGGCTTCGTCCACGATGAGGATGTCGGGGTTGACGTGCACCACCACGGCGAACGCCAGCCGCACATACATGCCGCTGGAATAAGTCTTGACGGGCTGGTCGATGAAGGGGCCGATATCGGCGAAGGCGATGATGTCATCGAGCCGTTCGGCAATCTCACGCTGGCTCAAGCCAAGGATGGCGGCATTGATGACGATGTTTTCGCGTCCGGTGAATTCGGGATTGAAGCCGGTGCCCAGCTCCAGCAGGGCGGCAATGCGTCCGTTCACCTGCACTTGCCCGGCCGAGGGCGTCAGGGTTCCGCAGATGATCTGCAGCAGCGTGGACTTGCCCGCGCCGTTGCGCCCGATGATGCCCAGGGTCTGTCCCCGCGCCAGCTCGAACGAGACGTCGCTCAAGGCCGCGAACTCTCGGAAGTAGTTCTTGCGCCCACGCCACAGCGATTGCAGCAGGCGATGGTGCGGTTTGTCGTACAAGCGGTAGGTCTTGCCCAGGCCCTGCGCGCGGATCGCCCAGCCGCCGGATGGTATTTCAGATGACATCGGCAAACCCCTTGCGCGCGCGCTGAAAAATCCACCAGCCGGCCCAGAGCGTGGCCAGACACCCCGCTGCATGGGCACTCCAGTGAGCCCAATTCAAGCCCTGTCCATGGACCAGCAGGCTGCGGGTTGCCTCGATGGGCACCGTGAGCGGATTGAGCAGCAGCCAATGCTGCCAGTTGGGCGGCAGGCTCTCCAACGGGTAGAAGACCGGGGAGAGAAACAACAGCAATGTCGCGACGAATCCGGTGAGTTGGGCCAGGTCGCGCAAATACACCGTGAGGGCCGCAAGCATGAGGGCAATACCCGCCACCAGCGCCACCAGCGGCAGCCATGCCAGCGGCCATAACCAGGCGGTCGCCGGCAAGCCCTGGGTGAGCACCAGGGCCAGCAGCAGCACGGCCGAGCCAATGAGGAACTGCACGACCGCCGTACCCACCACGGCCAGCGGCAGCAGTTCCATTGGGAACACGACCTTCTTGACATAGCTGGGCTGGGCCAGCACGGCCGCAGGCGCACGCGACAGGCATTCGCCCAGCATGCCGTGCAACAGCATCCCGGCAAACAGGGACAGCGCAAACGCGGGGCTCAGCGCCCCGTCACCCACCTTGCGCACCGGCGTGAAAACATAGCCGAAAACGAATACATAGACCGCCAACATCACGCAGGGCAGCAGCAAGGACCAGAGCAGGCCCATCAGGGAGCCTCGGTACCGGCTGGCGACATCTCGCCGCACCAGTTGGCGGAGCAAAAAACGGTGATGCCAGAGGCTGCGCAGTAACTGCAGCGGGCTGCTCGACGGTCGCAGCCCAATGCTGCTGGAATGAGTGTTCACGATAGGAAGCGGTTCACACGGTGGCGGGGATGGCAGGGGCGTCACCCAGAAGCTTGGCCGCGACATCGGCGGCCCAAGCAAAGCCCGGGCCGCAAGAGTCCAGGAACCCACCCTGCCAGACCATCTCGGAAGCGTTGGCGGGCATGCAGGAGGTTTCGCCATGGTCGAAGGCTTGCGTCAGTGTGCGCAATGCGGCGGAGAACCCTTCCGGGTTGGGCGGCGAAGCCGACACCAATAGCGGCGAAACGCCGGAGAGATCCTTGTTCGCAAAGCGGTTCACGACCACCCGGGCGCCGAAGGCGGCCATCTCCAATGGCGGATAGCTGGGGTGTGGCGAGACCATCAGCGAGAAACCCACCGCCGTGCGGCACAACAGGTCGGCATAGGCTTCGATGCTCAGTTTACCAACGCTGTGCAGCGTGCAGCCGCTGCCGAGATCGATCGGAGCGAACGCTTCGCCTGCGGACAAAATGCGCCATTGGCGGGCCTGAGGGTAGTGCCTGGCCCAGAGTCGCAACGACGCCACGATCAGGCTGAAGGCGTTGCGCTCGGTGCCAGGACGGCCATAGACCAGCAGAATCCGCTCCTTGGCAAAGGTTTCGCAACGCGCGCGGGCGGCCGCAAGGGCGGGATGCAAGCGTGGCTGCAGGACCTCCTTGACGGGAAACGCATAGCCTTGTGCAGCCAGGTAGTCGGCAAGCCAATGCGAGTTCATCAGCGCGATGGTTCTGCCAGGCTGCTCATAGGTCGCCTGGGCCAGCAGGTAGCGCGACGACCATGGGTAGAAGCCTGGCTCGTAGTCCTGGATCAGGTACAGGAGGCGCCGGGCAGACGCCTCGGGCACCTGTGCTCGCTGCCAATTCAACAGTGCAAAGGCGTTGTGGGCCGTCCACCATGCCGTGGCCATGAAATGGTCCTGGGCATGAACAGCCAGCGTCTGTCCCCAGCGGGAGCCTGCGGCAACGATGTGATCGCACGGCGGTGACTCACTGGCCATGGGCACGATGGGCCAGGCACCGTAGTAGGCATCGCTGCGGGGCTCCGGCGTCGCCTCGTCCGTCACGATGATGCGCGCTTGGTCAAAGTACGGCCGCAGGGCATCGAAGACTTGCAGGGCGGTTTCGATGCCGCCAAATACGTGCCGTTGCGAGACCGCGGGCACCATCAGGTTGAGGCGGGTACCGCCCTGCGCCACGGCCGGCCGTGGATCGATCGGCAGGACCTCTGCAATGTCATGGTTTGGCGAGGCCGTGGACATAGCCTGCTGCTGACGGTACGCCACGGCCAGTTTCTGCAGGCCGCTGCGCACGGGCTGGTAGCGCGCCAGTCGCGCCAACACGCGGGCCGTGGTTTGGGTGAATGAGTAAGCCATGCCTTGAACTGCTGCGCCCGCTTACTGCGCCCCGGGCACATGCCCACCGGGGACCCTTGGCCGCGGAGTGCTGGCCGACAGGTCCAGGTTGGGGTTGTAGAAAGGATCGCCCTCCAGGCGGTATGGCGCGTATTTGAGCGCGGACTGCTGGAAATCGACTTCCGGCACATGGGGGCTGCGGGTTTTGCTCTCGAGATGCAGGAGCCTTGCCGCCGGCAGGTAGACGTTGAGCAGGCCTTGCTTGTGCGCGCGGATGCCCAATTCGACATCGCTGCCGCAGATTTCAAAGGCTTCATCGAACCCGCCCAGGGCATCGAAACGCGCGGTCGCCACGGCCACACAGGCGCCGGTATTGGCCAGGACATTGCGCGGCACGACACTGGACACGAAGGGCGTCGGGTAATGCTGAACCGGTTCGCCCTTGAAGACATGGTCGGCCCAGCCCCCCATGCCCACCACCACGCCAGCATGCTGAATGGTGCGATCGGGGTACAGGAGCAGGGCACCGACGGTGGCCACGTCGGGCAAGAGCGCATATTCGACCAGGCGCACCAGCCAATCGGGGGTGATGATTTCGGTGTCGTTGTTCAGGAAGACCAGCACTTGCCCGCGCGCGTGGCTGCGGCCAATGTTGTTGAGTCGGGACCAGTTGAAGGGAATGTCGGCGGCAATGACGCGTACGCGTGCGTCCTGGGTCAGGCGCTGGAAACAGGCCTGGGTTTCTGGTTCGGTGGAGCCATTGTCGAGCACCAGGATCTCGTATGCGATCCCGGTGGTGTGGCGATGGATACTTTGGATACAGGCGTCCAGCAGATCGGCCTTGTCACGCGTGGGGATGATGATGCTGGCCACGGTGCCCGCCGGCACGCGGAACCTCGGTTGGTACACAAAGGCGTGGTCGCCGTCATCGACCCGGTCAAACTGCTCCCCATATCGGCTGGCTAAGTGGCGTGCCACGGCTTGCCTGCCCGCCAGATGTGCGTAAGGCTTGGACTGCGGACTGGCGGAGGTGGAGGCGGCATGGATGCGCCAGTGGTAGAGCACTTCGGGAATGTGCTCGATCTTGGCGCCCTGCGCGGCCAACCGCAAGACGAGGTCGTGGTCTTGGCTGCCCTGGCTTCCCTCCAGAAGCCCTCCCAGTCGCTCCAGCCACGCCCGGCGCACGCACATGATGTGCCCCACATAGTTTTGCGCCCATTGCAACGTGGGGGACCACTGGGGTTTGAAAAGCGGCAGGCAGCGCCTGCCCTGCTCATCGAGCTTGTCCTCGTCGGAGTAGATGAAGTCTGGAGCCGACGGCGCATTGATGGCCTGCGCCAGCCGCAGCAGGGCCTGCGGCGCGAGGACGTCATCGTGATCGAGGAACACGACAAACTCGCCCTGGGCCAGCGCGAGGGCATCGTTCGTGGCGTGGACGATGTGGCCCGCCGTCTCGCGGCGCGTCACTTTGATTTTGTCGCTTTGATCTTGCAGCGTTTGCAGCCGCTGCCGCGTGTCCGCCCGGCTGGAGGCGTCGTCGCAGATGCAAAGCTCCCAATGCCCGTACCACTGGCCTTGCACGGAATCGACGGCCGCCTGCAAAAAATGAGGGGGGGTGTCATGCACCGGCATGACGATGGAAATCAGCGGCCGGCGCGGCAGCTCGTTGATCAGCATGCCGGCCCGCGCATGCAGCCCCTGCAGCTGCGAGGCTTCCGCCTTCAGCCATTGCCCATAGGCCGTCTTGACGCCGCCAGACTGGGCGCGGCGCCACCGAGCCGCCAGTTTCCGGACCACTGCGCGGGGCCCGGTCCTGCAGGCACGCAGAACCTGGGCCAGCTTGCGCAGGGGCACCGTCAGCCTCCATGAGCGCGAGGCTTGCATGCCTTGCGCCGTGGCTTGCCATTGCGCCGCTGCGGTACGGGCCGAATCCAACTCCAGCCGCAGCGCATCGACTTGCTCCAGCCAGCCCAGCTTTTGGCGCTCCAACTGCTGGCGCGCATGCTCGTGGCGAATGACTTGCTCCAGCCAGCCCAGCTTTTGGCGCTCCAACTGCTGGCGCGCATGCTCGTGGCGAATGAAGCGCGCCAGGTAATGCAGTCGATCAAGCGCATGTTCCGGTAGCGCCTGCCCCGCCGCGGCCCATTTTTTCTGGTAGGTGCGCAGCACGTGGTAAGCCTCTGCGTGGTTGCGCAGCGCACCGCCCAGGATGGTGTTGCGCCCATGCAGGCGATATTCCAGCAGGGCCTGGTCATGCAGGAATTGGAACGCCCGTGGCTGCTCCATGGCGACCCGCAGCGCGTAGTCCCAGTCCGGCACGTAACGCAGACGCTTGAAAGGCCCCAGCCGCTGCCAAAGCGTGCGGGACATGAAAAAATTGGACGTGGAAACCGTGAAGTTGCCCCACAGCAGCGTCTGAAGCGCGGGATTCACGCCACTGGACTGCGCGGCCCGCCAGCGCTGCAAGATGTCACCGTACATGGCATTCCACCAGTACGACTCGGGGAAAAAGTTGCCGTCGCCATCGATCAGGCGCAAGCCTGTGACGATGAAAACCTCATCGGCAGCCGCCTGCGCGGTATCCACCAAACGCTGCAGGCGCTCGGGCGCGTAGCGATCATCCGAATTCAGGATCGCGAGATAAGGGGTCCGGGCCATTGCCAGGCCCCGGTTCAGGGTGGCGTGCGAGCCGGCATTGGCCTGGGTCAACAGGCGAATGCGGGGATCACCGTGTTGTGCCGCGTAGGCCTGCAAGACAGCCCAGGTATCGTCGGTGGAACCATCGTCGATCACGATGAGTTCCCAGCGGGTGAAGGTTTGGGCGCGGACACTGTCCATCGCTTCAACCACATACTTGGCGTGGTTGTAGGCAGGCAGGATCACCGTCACCAGGGCAACTGAATCCGCATCTTCGGGACTGATGGCTGTCATTAACTTAGATAATTTTCAATGGAATGATTCGAAACACCCTCAGCCTCAGCGCTCCGCAATACCGCCGGCACGCCCCATGAGGCCATGCAGCAGGCCACGGGTTATTTTCTCCAGGTGCCGCAGCCTGGGTGCGGTGACCAGCACATGAAAACCCATCTTGAGCAGCAACCGCCAGGCAGACACCAATTTCCAATTCAATGGCACCCATGGCTCGCGATAAAGCAGCATGGCGTTTCGCGCATGGAAGTAATGCCGCAGGGGTGAGTGGCTGAGGTACTCACGCCCCAAAAAACGCACGGGCTTGTCGCCCAGCTGATGTTCCAGATGCGCCGCGCAGACACCGTACATGCGGTAACCGGCATGGCGTGCACGCAAGCACCATTCGACATCGACAAAGTCGATGAAAAAATCCTCACGCATGGCGCCCACATGGTCCAACACGCCCATGGGAATGAGACAACCCGAAGCGATGAGATGATCGACCTCCACCGCCTCGCCACCATCGAAGCAGTTCAGCCAGATCCTTCTCAGGCCGACGGTACGGACGAACGGGCTTTTGTTTTTGCCTCTGCGCGCATCGGTGTAATGGGGACCTACGGCACCCGCATGCGGCCATGCCTCGAGCGCGCGGAGCAACTGGGCAACCATATTCTGCGCTGGAATACTGTCATGATCCATGAGCAGCACGTGGCTGCCTCCCATGGACCTTGCCCATTCGATACCGCGATTCTGTGCATGGGCAATGCCCATGTTCTGTCCCAGGGCGATGCAATGCACCTGGCACGCAGGCCACTTTCCAGCCCAATCCAGAACCTCCGCTCCGGGACTGTTGTCCACCACTACGATGGAATGCACTTGTGGCAACAACGCGGCAAACTGCTCATGCAGTTTTTCCAGGTTGGGGCGATAGGCCACCACAACCGCTATGATTTTCGACATGCAGGCCATTGGCGTTCTTATCGTCGAGAGAACCTGACGTAAAGACCTTCGTCAACCCTGCCACCGGCCGAACCGCCGGCGATACAGACCGCCGCCCGATTCACGCGGGCAACTCTGCCTGCTGCAGCAGTTTGCCCGCACCGTCCTTTGCGGACAATGTGGGACGCATTCCCAGATCAGGCCAAGCGATGGCCAATGTTGGATCGTTCCACGCGATGCAGCGCTCGTACTGGGGCGCATAGTAATCGGTGGTTTTGTACAAGAAGTCGGCCGTATCACTGAGCACCACGAAACCGTGGGCAAAACCGGGCGGCACCCAGAGCTGGCGGTGGTTCTCGGCACTCAACTCGACACCGACCCATTGGCCGAATGTCGCAGAAGATTTTCGAATGTCCACGGCAACGTCGAACACCGCCCCCTGCACCACGCGCACCAGCTTGCCTTGGGGTTGTTGAATTTGATAATGCAGGCCACGCAGCACCCCTTTCGTGCTGCGGCTGTGATTGTCTTGCACAAAATGATGGTTGGTACCCGTGACCTCGTTGAAGGCGCGCTGGTTGAAGCTCTCGAAAAAAAATCCGCGTGCGTCGCCGAACACTTTAGGCTCGATCAGCACGACATCAGGAATGGCGAGGCGGGTAGCTTGCATAGGGAGCTCAATAGATTTTTTCGTTCAAAATGCGCATCAGATACTTCCCATAACCATTCTTGGTCAATGGCTGTGCCAAGCGCTCCAGTTGCGCGGCATCGACCCACCGATGGCGCCACGCGATTTCCTCGGGGCAGGCGATTTTCAATCCTTGCCGATTCTCAAGCGTGGCGATGAACTGACCCGCCTCGAGCAGGCTTTCATGCGTGCCGGTGTCCAGCCAGGCATAGCCGCGGCCCATGATTTCCACCTGCAACAGGCCTTGTTCGAGGTACAGCCGGTTCAGGTCGGTGATCTCCAGCTCGCCGCGCGGCGAGGGCTGGAGGCCCTTGGCCAGCTCCACCACCTGCGCGTCGTAGAAGTACAGGCCGGTGACGGCGTAGTTGGACTTGGGGGCCTGCGGCTTTTCTTCGAGCGACAGCACCCTGCCCTGGGCGTCGAACTCGGCCACGCCGTAGCGCTCGGGGTCGTGCACGTGGTAGGCAAAGACGCTGGCGCCCTCGGTGCGGGCGTTGGCATTGGCCAGCAGCTCATGGAAGTCGTGGCCGTAAAAAATGTTGTCGCCCAGCACCAGGGCGCTGGGCGCGCCATTCAGGAACCGCTCGCCGATCAGGAAGGCCTGGGCCAGGCCGTCGGGGCTGGGCTGCACGGCATATTGCAGGTTGAGGCCCCATTGGCTGCCGTCACCCAGCAGTTGCTCGAACCGCGGGGTGTCCTGCGGCGTGCTGATGATGAGGATGTCGCGGATGCCCGCCAGCATCAGCGTGCTGAGCGGGTAGTAGATCATGGGCTTGTCGTACACCGGCAGCAGTTGCTTGCTGATGGCCAGCGTGGCCGGGTGCAGACGGGTGCCGGAGCCGCCGGCGAGGATGATGCCTTTGCGTGTCGTCATGGGGCGTTTCACAAGATTTCGGTCAGCATGCGCGCCACGCCCTGCTGCCAGGACGGCAGGGTGAGGCCGAAGGTGTCGCGCAGCCGGGCGGTGTCCAGGCGCGAATTGTGGGGGCGCGCGGCCGGCGTGGGGAAGGCGCTGGTGGGCACGGGCGCGATCTCTTTCGCTTTGATTTCGATAGCTGCCTGGACTTGCGCGGCGTGCTCCAGCACGTATTTGGCATACGCATGCCAGGTGGTCTCGCCCGCCGCCACGCAGTGGTACAGGCCACCGTCCTCGGGGCGGCGTTGCAGCTGGCGGATGGCGTGGGCGGTCACGTCGGCCAGCAGGTCGGCGCCGGTGGGGGCGCCCCATTGGTCGTCGATGACGGTCAGGCGTTCACGCTCCTGCGCGAGGCGCAGCATGGTTTTGGCGAAGTTGCCGCCGCGCGCGGCATAGACCCAGCTGGTGCGCAGGATGAGATGCCGGCAGCCCGATTGCTGGATGAGCCGCTCGCCCTCGAGCTTGGTGGCGCCATAGACGGACAGCGGCGCGGGCGCGTCGGTTTCCACCCAGGGCGTGTCGCCGCTGCCGTCGAACACGTAGTCGGTGCTGTAGTGGACGAGCAAGGCGCCCAGGCGCGCGGCCTCCTCGGCCAGCACGCCGGGGGTGGCGGCGTTGAGCAGGCGCGCGCGCTCGGGTTCGCTCTCGGCCTTGTCCACGGCGGTGTGGGCGGCGGCGTTGACGATCACGTCGGGGCGCAGGGCGCGCACGGTCTGTGCCACGGCCTGGGGCTGGGTGAAGTCGGCCTCGTCATGGCCCAGCGCGGTGACGCGGCCCAGCACCGACAGGCTGCGCTGCAGCTCCCAGCCGACCTGGCCGCTCTTTCCCAGGAGCAGGATGTTCATGCGGCAGCGTACTGTTTTTGTACCCATTCGCGATAGGCACCGGACTGCACCTGCGCCACCCATTCCGGGTGATCCAGATACCACTGCACGGTCTTGCGGATGCCGGTCTCGAAGGTCTCGGCCGGGCGCCACGCGAGTTCGCGTTCGATCTTGCGTGCGTCGATGGCGTAGCGCCGGTCGTGGCCAGGGCGGTCGGTCACGTAGGTGATCTGCGTCGTGTAGCTCTGGCCGTCGCTGCGCGGGCGCAACTCGTCCAGCAGGGCGCACACGGTGTTGACGATGTCGATGTTGGGCTTTTCGTTCCAGCCGCCTACGTTGTAGGTCTCGCCCAGCCTGCCCGCCTGCAGCACGCGCCGGATGGCGCTGCAATGGTCCTTGACGTACAGCCAGTCCCGGATCTGCATGCCGTCGCCATACACGGGCAGGCTCTTGCCTGCCAGGGCGTTGACGATCATCAGCGGGATGAGCTTTTCCGGAAAGTGCAGCGGGCCGTAGTTGTTGCTGCAGTTGGTGGTGAGTACCGGCAGGCCGTAGGTGTGGTGCCAGGCCCGTACCAGGTGGTCACTGGCCGCCTTGCTGGCGGAGTACGGGCTGTTGGGCTCGTAGTTGTGCTCTTCGGTGAAGGCCGCAGCAGCCGGCGCCAGACTGCCATAGACCTCGTCGGTGCTCACGTGCAGGAAGCGGAATGCTTCTTTTTGTGTAGCTGGCAGCGCTTGCCAGTAGTGCCTTACGGCCTCCAAAAGCCTGAAGGTGCCGACGACGTTGGTCTGGATGAAGTCCTCGGGGCCGTGGATGGAGCGGTCTACGTGGGATTCGGCGGCGAAGTTGATCACGGCGCGTGGCTGGTGCTCGGCCAGCAGACGGTCCAGCAGCGTGCGGTCACCGATGTCGCCCTGCACGAACACGTGGCGGGCATCGCCCTGCAGGCTGTCCAGGTTGTGCAGGTTGCCCGCGTAGGTAAGCTTGTCCAGGTTCACCACCGGCTCGTCACCGACAGCCAGCCAGTCGAGCACAAAGTTGGCGCCAATGAAGCCTGCGCCGCCTGTTACCAGAATCATGGGTGGAAATCCTTCGCCAGAACCGTCTGCAGACCGGACTGCCTGCGGGGACAAAGCCTTGGATTATCCCATCGGCATGCACATGCCTGTAACAAACTCCCGTGACGGGATTTAGGGCGCTGCACCTACATGCGCACGCTGGAGGGCGCCCACAATCACCATTCAGGCCAATGCACAAGGAGTCTCCTATGCCCCACGTTCCTCCCGACGACGACACTGACCCCGCGCGCGAATTCCCACGCATGGCCCGGGAGTCCGCACAGCAAATCTGGCTGGCTGGCCTGGGCGCCTTTGCCAAGGCCCAGGCCGAGGGCGGCAAGGTCTTTGAGGCCCTGGTGCGCGAGGGCATGGCACTGCAGCACAAAACCCAGGACACCGCCCAGGAGCATTGGGGCGAGGCCGCGCAGCGCATGGGGCAGATGGCCTCGGGACTGGGCGAGCGCGCCGCCGGCCAGTGGGACCGGCTGGAGGGCATCTTCGAGGAGCGCGTGTCCAAAGCCCTGCAGCGCCTCGGCGTACCCACCGCGCAGGAAGTGCAGGCCCTGCACGAGCGCATCGACGCCCTCACGCAGGAATTGCAAGCGTTGCAGGAGCGCCAAGCCGACCGCGATGGCGTGACAACCGCGCCGCCGCCGTCGCGCCCATCCACCCACGAGGGTTGAACGACCCTCCGCATCAACCCGGCTGTGCACCCGCGGGCGACTGGAGTAGATTTCCGGAGCACGACAACGCCCCCGATGGGAGGAGACAGCCCATGGCGAAGAAAGCTCCCCGCCGCACCGCCGAGCGCATCCTGGAGTCCAGCCTGGCGCTGTTCAACCGCTTTGGCGAGCCCAACGTCTCCACCACGGCCATCGCCGCGGACCTGCACATCAGCGCAGGCAACCTCTATTACCACTACCCTGCCAAGGACGAGATCGTCAACGCGCTCTTCGCGCGCTACGACGAGGCGCTGAGCGGCCTGCTGCACGCGGGTGCGGACGTGCAGGACGTGGAGGACGCGTGGTTCTTCATGCACACGCTGTTCGAGTTGATCTGGCAGTACCGCTTCTTCTACCGCGACCTGAACAACCTGCTGTCGTGCAACCGCCGGCTGGAAGAGCAGTTCCCCGTGCTGCTACAAGCCAAGACCGCCGCCATGCACGATCTGCTGCAGGCATTGCGGCGCCGTGGCGCCTTGCAGATGGAACCGGCGGACGCCATGCAGCCTACCGCGACCAGCATGGTGGTGGTGCTGACCTACTGGCTCAGCTTCGAGTATGTGCGCGCTCCGCGCCAGGCGCTGGAACCCGAGAGCGCGCAGGCTGCGCTGCTGCACGGCGCGCGGCATGTGCTGGGGCTGCTCATGCCCTACCTGGAGCCCACCCAGCGTGCGCACCTGGCGCGGCTGGTCGGGGCCTACGACCAGGCCGGTTAACACCCGCGCTGGCGGGCCGTGTCAGGCCGGCAGCTCGGCAAACCGGCGCGCCGCGATCTCCAGCAGGCCGTCAAAGATCAGGTTTTCCACCAACTCGAACGGGCGCGTCATGCTTGGCGCCATCTTCCAGCCCGCACCGCCGGTCATCATGCAGGCGGGTTCCTGCCCGCAGTGCTGCCGCAGGTGCTGGTACATGCGCTCCACCGCGCCGGCAATGGCATAGGTGCCGCCGCTGGTCAGCGCATCGCTGGTGTTGGATGGGAAAAGGCGCACCTCGCCCGTGGGCACGTGCAGCCCCGCGGTGCCGGACTCCAGCGCGCGCAGCATGATGCCGTGGCCGGGCAGGATCAGGCCGCCCAGGAAGCGCCCCTCCGCGTCCAGGGCCTCCACCGTCACGGCGGTGCCCACCATCACCACGATCAGCGGCCGCGCGGGCCCCTGGGCCAGCAGGCGGTGGCGCGCACCGATCATGGCCACCCAGCGATCCGCGCCCAGGCGGGTGGGATGGTCGTAGCCGTTGATGACGCCGGCTTCCTGCGCGGACGGCACCACCCAGCGCGCGGGCACGTCCCACAGCTCCATCTGCTCGGCCACGCGGCGCTTGACCGCGTCGCCCGCCACCACGCAGCCCAGCATATGCCGGGGCGCGGGCAGGTGGGACCACGGGCCCTCGGCCAGGCGTTCGATATGGTCCAGGAATTCAGCGCCATGGGCCAGCAGGCCGGCACCGGGCTGCGCTGCGTCGAACAACGCCCACTTGAGACGGGTGTTGCCCACGTCGATGGCCAGGAAAGTCATGGCGCGGATTATCCGTTTTTTGCCTTTGCCTCCCGCAGAGCGCCGCAAATGCACGCGCTGCCGCCGGCGCGGGCGTTTTTCCGACATGGCGGTGCCGGACAGGACGGCTATAGTGGTCCCGACCGTTTCTGCAACCCCCAAGAAGGAGAGAAAGCCATGGGTCTTTTCAGTTTCATCAAGGAAGCCGGCGAGAAGCTGTTTGGCGGCAAGGACGCGCAGGCTTCCACAGCCGCCGCGCCCACGCAGGCCGAGCTCAACGACAAGGCCGGCAAGGCCATCGAGGCCTACATCGCGTCGCAGAACCTGGGCGTGAGCGACGTGCAGGTCCAGTTCGAAGGCCCCGAGGGCAAGGTGACGGTGAAGGGCACCGCACCTACGCAGGCGGCCAAGGAAAAGGTCACCCTGTGCTGCGGCAACGTGGCCAGCGTGACCAGCGTGGACAACCAGATGAGCGTGACCAACCCCGAGCCCGAAGCGCAGTACCACGACGTGGTGCGCGGCGACACGCTGAGCGCCATCGCCAAGAAGTTCTATGGCGACGCCAACAAGTACCCGGTGATCTTCGAGGCCAACAAGCCCATGCTGACCCACCCCGACAAGATCTACCCCGGCCAGAAGCTGCGCATTCCGCCGCTGGCCAAGTAAACTCCGGCAATCTCAAGCCAAAACGGCTGCCAGCGCTTGCACATCAAGCGCTGGCAGCTATTTTTTTGAGAGCAAAAAACTCCAGCAACCCGCTCAGCCCTGCCGCCACGGCAGGCCGCGAAAGCGCCAGCCGCTGCGCCGGTTGCGCTGGCCGTTCTCGTCCGGCTCGCCCTCGAAGCCTTCCAGGATGTTGTAGGCCGTGATGCCCAGCTCGGTCGCGCGCCGCGCCGCGGCCACCGAGCGCACGCCGCTGCGGCACAACAGCACCGCCGTGCCGCCGGGCGGCACTGCCGCGCGCAACTGCGCGTCGAAATCGGCATTGGGCTGCATGCCGGGCCATTGCTTCCAGGCCGCGGCCACGGCGCCGGGCACGAAGCCCACCCAGTCGCGCTCGGCATCGGTGCGCACGTCCACCAGCACCGCCTGGCCGGCGCGCACCCATTGCCACGCCAGCGGCGGGCTCACGTCGCCGGCGTAGCCCTCGGCGGGCAGGGGTTGCTCAGAAGCGTGGAGGTCGGGCGTGGGCGTGTTCATGGCGGCCATTCTGGCAGACCATGGCCGCCGCGCGCCCATCAGTCCCAGGGCGGCGCGGGCTGCTCGCGCAGGCTGCGGCGCAGCGCGGCGTAGTCGGGCACCACGGTGGCCACGGTATCCCAGAAGCGCGGGCTGTGGTCCATCACGCGCAGGTGCGACAGCTCGTGCGCGACCACGTAGTCGATGATGGCCGGGCGGTAGTGCATGAGCCGCCAGTTCAGCCGGATGGAGCCGTCGGCCCGCGCGCTGCCCCAGCGGGTGTTGGCGCTGGACAGGCGCAGCCGCGTCCAGCGCACATCCAGCAGCGGCGCGAAGTGGTGCAGCCGCTCGGTGAAACAGCGGCGCGCATCGCGCATCAGCCAGGCCTGCACCGCGTCGCGCACCTGGGCGGGCGCGGCGCTGCGCGCCAGGGCGATGCGCAGCGCGCGACCGGTTGCGCCGCCCTGCTCCTCGAGCGCTCCACCGCGCGCGGCGAAGCCGTGCGTAGGGTCCAGCACCACGGTGAGCGGCTCGCCCAGGTAGGGCAGCACGGCGCCGTCGCCCCAGACGATGCGCGCGCGCTCTTCCTGCTGGCGGCGCGCCTGCTGCTCGCCAAGCTTGCGCAGGATCCATGGCGCCTTGTCGCGCAACGCGGCATCCACGCCCGCCAGCGTGACCCAGGAGGGCGCGCGCACGGACAGGCCGTCGGGCCCCACGGTGAAGCCGATGGAACGCCGGCGCGCACGCTGCAGCGCATAGGCCACCACCGCGTCGCCCAGCAGCACCTCGCGGCTGGCCGCCGGGTGGCGGAACACGGCGGGCGTGAGCAGATCGCCCAGCGGCGGCGCTGGCGCTACTAATAAAGGAGCTTCTGGCGCTTGTTGGACCGGCGCCATCGCCCGTTTCGGCTGTGGCACCTCGGAATCCGGGCTGCTCCCGCCGCCCAGGAAGTCCAGCGCCAGCTGCACCAGCCGCTGCATGTCAGCCGGCGGTGGGGGGGTAGGCGTCGGGGTCCAGGCGGCGCATCTCGCCCTCGATCCACGCCTCCACCTCGCGCATCAGCTCGTCAGGCTTGCGCCCCTCGGTGGGGATGGGCCGGCCGACGGACACGTGCACCACCCCCGGGCGCTTGATGAAGGCCTTGCGCGGCCAGACCGTGGCCGAGGTCACGGCGATCGGCACCACGGGCACGCCGGCGTCGATGGCCAGGCGCGTGCCGCCGCTCTTGTAGTCGCCCTTGGCGCCGCGTTCCGTGCGCGTGCCCTCGGGGAACATGATGACCCAGGTGCCCTTGGCCAACAGGCGGCGGCCTTGCTGCAGCACCTTGGCGAAGGCGCGGGCGCGCTGGCCGCGGTCGATGTGGATCATGTCCAGGCTGCCGATGGACCAGCCGAAGAACGGCACCGAGAGCAGTTCCTTCTTGAACACATAGGCGAGGGGGTGCGGCATGATGGCCGGCATCAGGAAGGTCTCGTAGGTGGACTGGTGCTTGACCAGCAGCACCGCGCCCTGCTGCTCGCCCTGGGGCAGGTGCTCCATGCCGGTGATCTGCGTGCGGATGCCCAGCAGCCAGCGCGCCGAATCGATGCACAGCTTCAGCCAGGCGCGCGCCACGCGGTAGCGCGCCGCCGGGCTGCCGCCCAGCACACGCACCAGCAGGATGCCCAGGGTGTAGGGGACTACGGTGACGACCATCACCAGCAGATGAAGAATGGAGCGGATCAGTGCCATGAAGCAGTTTTCAGTGTTTTTGGCCTCTAGCGCCTATGCAGTAAGCGCCAGCAGCTATCAATTCAATAGTCTTCGCATCACAGGGCCACGGGCAGGCTGGCGCCGTTCTGCGGGGCGATGAAATCCGCCAGCGCGCCCAGGCTGGCATGGGCGCGCGTGCCGGCGGGCCAGCCGGGCGGCAGGCTCTGGCGCGGGTCCAGGTGGGCCGAGCGACCGGTGCAGACCATGTGCAGTTGCGCGCCCAGCTCGCTCGCCGCCTGCAGGTGGGCCGCACTGCTGCCCGCCACCAGAATTTCCTGCCCCTCCGCGCCGTAGCGATCGCGGATCTGCTCCATCAGGCCCGGAGCGGGCTTGCGGCAGTGGCATTGCTCGCTCTCGGTGTGAGGGCAGTAGAACACCGCGTCGATGCGCCCACCCAGCGTGGCCAGCTGCCGGTGCATCTTCGCATGGATGGCCACCAGGGTCTGCGCATCGAAGAGGCCGCGGCCCAGGCCCGGCTGGTTGGTGGCCACCACCACATGCCAGCCCGCGTGGTTCAGCCGCGCCACGGCCTCCAGCGCGCCAGGCACCGGCACCCATTCGTCGGGCGAAGCGATGAAGCCATCGCCCAGCGCGTTGAGCGTTCCGTCTCGGTCCAGGATGGCGAGTTTCATGGCGCGATTATCAAAGCAACGCTGCCGCGCCGTCCGCGTCCGCCGTCACCGGCGTAACGGTCCAGGCCCCACAGCCGCGCACGGTCACACCGCCAGGCGCGAGAGGTCGGCCACGCGGTTCATCGCCATGTGCAGCTTCTTGAGCAGGCCCTGGCGGTTCAGGCGCAACGCCAGTTCCTCGGCATTGACCATCACGTCGTCGAAGAACGCGTCCACGGGCGCGCGCAGCACGGCCAGGGTTTGCAGGCTGGCGGTGTAGTCGCCGCTGTCGAACTGGGCGTTGGCCTCGGGCACGAAGCGCTGCAGCGCGGCGTACAGGTCCTTCTCGGCGGGCTCCTGCAGCAGTTCCTCATTCACGTGCGGATCCACCTCGCCGGCCTTCTTCAGGATGTTGGTCACGCGCTTGTTGGCAGCGGCCAGCGCGGGCGCTTCTTCCAGTTGGGTGAAAGCACGCACGGCCTCCAACTGGCGGGGCACCAGGGCCAGGCGCTGCGGGCGCAGGGCGATGACGGCGTCCACCTCCTGGGCGCTGTATCCCTGCTCGCGCAGGGAGCCAGCCAGGCGGTCGTAGATGAAGTCGGCTAGCAGATCAGGTGTCTCCGCAGCGAGCTCCCGATGCGTGGTCACCACTGCCGTCTGCAGTTGCCCAGAGGTCTTCGCGATCAGCTTGGCATCTTCCTTCAACCCAACCTCTGTCAACGACCTGTTCATCACGCTGTAGGCATCCTCTAAAAGTGCCTGCAGGTCCAGCGGCAACTCTTTCTCGACCAGCATGCGGATCACGCCCAGCGCATGGCGACGCAGCGCAAACGGGTCGCGGTCGCCCGTGGGCAGGTTGCCGATGCCGAACATGCCCACCAGCGTCTCCAGCTTGTCGGCCAGCGCGACGACCACGCCCACGTTCTCGCGCGGCAGCGCGTCGCCGGCAAAGCGGGGCTTGTAATGGTCCTCGATGGCGTGCGCCACCTCGTCGGGCAGGCCGTCGCTCACCGCGTAGTAGCCGCCCATGATGCCCTGCAGCTCGGGGAACTCGCCCACCATGTCGGTGACCAGGTCGGTCTTGGCCAGCAGCGCGGCGTTGTCCACGCAGGTCAGCAGATAGTCCTGGGCGATCTCGCCTTCCTGGGAGTCCAGCGCCGCGTTGCCTTGCGCAAGCGCCGTGAACAGCTGCGTGGCGATGGCCTTGGCGATATGGCGCACCCGCTCCACGCGTTCACCCTGCGTGCCCAGCTTGTTGTGGTAGACCACCTTGGCCAGTTGCTCCACGCGGCTGACCAGGGTCTTCTTGCGGTCCTGGTCGAAGAAGAACTTGGCGTCCGCCAGGCGCGGGCGCACCACGCGCTCGTTGCCCTGGATGACGGCGCTGGCGTCCTGCGGGCTGATGTTGCTCACCACCAGGAACTGGTGGGTGAGCTTGCCCTCGGCATCCAGCAGCGGGAAGTACTTCTGGTTGGCCTTCATGGTGAGGATCAGGCACTCCTGCGGCACGGCGAGGAACTCCTTCTCGAATTCGCAGACCAGCACGTTCGGGCGCTCGACCAGCGCCGTTACTTCGTCCAGCAGGGCGGCGTCTTCGATCGGCCGCACGCCACCGCCTACACGGTCGGCGGCCGCCTGCAGCTGGCGCGCGATCTCGGCGCGGCGCTCGGCAAAGCTAGCAATCACCGCGCCTTCGCTGCGCAGTTGCTCGGCGTAGCTGTCGGCGCTCTGGATCACGACCGGGTCCACGGAGGCCTCGAAGCGGTGGCCGTGCGTGGTGTTGCCGGCCGTCAGGCCCAGGGCCTGCACGCCGACGAGCACCTGCGTGCCGTGGAGCGCCACCAGGCCGTGGGCCGGGCGCACGAAATGCACGCTGGTCCAACCGTCCTGCAGCTGGTAGCGCATCACCTTCGGGATCGGCAGCTTGGCAATGGCCTCGTCCAGCGCCTTCTGCAGGCCGTCGGCCAGCAGCGCGCCCTTGGCCATGCTTTCGAAGAACAGCACCTCGGCCTTGCCATCGTGCACGCGCTTGAGCTGCGGCACGCTGGCGGCGTCGGCGCCCAGCGCGGTCAGCTTCTTGAGCAGCGCCGGCGTGGGCTGGCCGCTCGCATCCAGACCCACGGCCACGGGCATGAGCTTTTGCGACACCGCCTTGTCGGCCGCGGCGGGCAGCACTTCGGTGATGTGCGCCGCCAGCCGGCGCGGCGAGGCAAAGGCGGTGAGCTGCGAATGTGCCGAGGTCAGGCCCTGCGCCTGCAGTTGCTCCAGCAGCACGCCCGCGAAGGCATCGCCGAGCTTTTGCAACGCCTTCGGGGGCAGTTCTTCGACAAACAGTTCGACAAGAAGATTCTGGTGATTCATGGTGTGTTTCTCGCTGCGCGGCGCGTGCGCTCAGGCGGCCTTCTTGTTCTGTTGTTCCGCGGCCTTGGCCAGCTCGGCCAGCACCTCGTCGGCATGCGCCTTGGGCGCCATGGGGAAGCCCAGGCGCGCACGGCTGTCCAGGTAGGCCTTGGCCACGGCGCGCGCCAGGTTGCGGATGCGGCCGATGTAGGCGGCGCGCTCGGTCACGGAGATCGCCCCGCGCGCATCCAGCAGGTTGAACGTGTGCGCCGCCTTGAGCACCTGCTCGTAGGCCGGCAGCGCGAGCTGCTCGCCCATCAGGTGGTTGGCCTGCTTTTCATGGGCGCCGAAGGCGGTGAAGAGGAACTCGGCGTCGGAATGCTCGAAGTTGTAGGTGGACTGCTCCACCTCGTTCTGGTGGTACACGTCGCCATAGGTCAATTTCGCGCCATTCGGGCCCTCGGTCCAGGTCAGGTTGTAGACGTTGTCCACGCCCTGCAGGTACATGGCCAGGCGCTCCAGGCCGTAAGTGATCTCGCCCGTGGCGGGCTTGCAGTCGATGCCGCCGACCTGCTGGAAATAGGTGAACTGCGTCACCTCCATGCCGTTGAGCCACACCTCCCAGCCCAGGCCCCAGGCGCCCAGCGTGGGGTTCTCCCAGTCGTCCTCAACGAAGCGGATGTCGTTCTTCTTGAGGTCAAAGCCCAAGGCTTCGAGCGAGCCCAGGTACAGCTCCAGAATGTTGTCGGGCGCGGGCTTGAGCACCACCTGGTACTGGTAGTAGTGCTGCAGGCGGTTGGGGTTCTCGCCATAGCGGCCGTCCTTGGGGCGGCGGCTGGGCTGCACGTAGGCGGCCTTCCAGGGCTCCGGGCCCAGAGCTCTCAAAAACGTAGCTGTATGCGACGTACCGGCGCCCACTTCCATGTCATAGGGCTGCAAGAGTGCGCAACCCTGGTCGGCCCAATAGGACTGCAGTTTGAGGATGATTTGTTGGAATGTCAGCATGGCTGTGTGTCTGAGAGAGCGGGCGCGCTCGCACGCGCGAACCGGCAATTTTAGGCGTCCAAGCAAAACGGGGGCCGCAGCCCCCGTCGCACCTGGCCCGAGGCCGTCACTGGCCCTGCCAGCGGCGCAGCACCAGGCTGGCGTTGGTGCCGCCAAAGCCGAAGCTGTTGGACAGCACGTGGGTCAACTGCGCGTCGCGCGTGTGGGTCACCAGCGGCATGGAGCCCAGCAGCGGGTCGGGCGTCTCCACGTTGGCCGAACCGGCGATGAAGCCCTTGTTCAGCATGATCAGGCAGTAGATCGCTTCCTGCACGCCGGTGGCGCCCAGCGAATGGCCGGTGAGCGACTTGGTGCTGGAGAACGGCGGCACGGCATCGCCGAACACCGCCTGCATCGCACGCACTTCCTGCATGTCGCCCACAGGCGTGGAGGTGCCGTGGGTGTTGATGTAGTCGATGGGCGCGCCCAGTCCTTCCATGGCCTGCTGCATGCAGGCGATGGCGCCGTCGCCCGACGGGGCCACCATGTCCTCACCGTCGCTCGTGGCGCCGAAGCCCACGACCTCACCCAGGATGGTGGCGCCGCGTGCCAGTGCATGCTCCAGGCTTTCCAGCACCACGGCACCACCGCCGCCGGCGATCACGAAGCCGTCGCGGTTGGCGTCATAGGCGCGCGAGGCCTTCTCGGGCGTGGCGTTGTACTTGCTGGACATGGCGCCCATGCCGTCGAACAGCAGCGACATGCCCCAGGACAGCTCTTCGCCGCCGCCGGCGAACATCACGTCCTGCAGGCCCCAGGCGATCTGCTGCGCAGCGGCGCCGATGCAGTGCGCCGAGGTGGAGCAGGCCGAGGTAATGGAATAGTTGATGCCCTTGACCTTGAAGTTGGTCGCGAGGCACGCCGAGACGGTGGAGCTCATGCAGCGCGTGACCTGGTAGGGTCCCACGCGGCGGATGCCTTTTTCGCGCAGCGTGTCGGCCGCCTCGATCTGGTTGGCGGGAGAGCCGCCGCCCGAGCCCATGATGAGGCCGGTGCGCGGGTGGCTGACCTGTTCGGGGGTGAGGCCGGCCTGCTGGATGGCGTCTTCCAGGGCAATCTGCGCATAGGCCGCGGCGTCGCCCATGAAGCGCAGCTGCTTGCGGTCGATGCGCGCCTCGACGTCGATCTCAGGCACGCCCCCCACCTGGCTGCGCAGGCCCAGCTCGGTGAACTGGGGCACGGCCTTGATGCCGGAGCGGCTGGCGCGCAGCGCCTCCTCCACGGTCTGCAGATCGTTGCCAATGCACGAGACGATGCCCGCGCCCGTGATCACCACCCGTTTCTTGGTCATGCTGCGCTTCCCTGTGCGTCGCCTTCGCGCAGGAACAGACCCACGCGCAGGTCGTTGGCCACGTAGATTTCCTTGCCGTCGGCCAGCAGGCGTGCATCGCCGATGGCCATGTTGAGTTTGCGCTTGATGACGCGCTTGATGTCGATTTCGTAGGTCACGAGCTTTACGTCCGGGCCCACCTCGCCGGTGAACTTGACCTCGCCCGCGCCCAGCGCGCGGCCACGGCCCGGCAGGCGCAGCCAGGTGAGATAGAAGCCGATGAGCTGCCACATGGCATCCAGCCCCAGGCAGCCGGGCATGACCGGGTCACCCTGGAAATGGCAGGCGAAGAACCACAGGTCGGGCTTGACGTCGAGTTCGGCCACGATCCTTCCCAGGCCATGCGCGCCGCCGTCGGTGTCGATGTGCGTGATGCGATCGAACATCAGCATGGGGGGCAGGGGCAGGCGCCCGCTGTCCGGACCGAACAACCGGCCCTCGCCCGAGGCGATGAGTTGTTCGTACGAGAAGGAATCAGCCATTGTCAATCGTGCTCCAGACGGCCCGTGCCGCCGCGGTAGGTGGTTGTCGTTGATGCAAAAAAATCAGCGCGCGGCCCGCGGCCACGGGCGGCGAAGGCCCTCTATTATCCAGGCTCGCGCGCGCTCTGGCCTGTAACCGTGCCCCGGGAAAGCCCGCTGGCTACCGCGCCGGGATGATCTGGATCAATTTCCAGCCCGCGCCCGCCCTGTGCGCCCGCGCAGGCACCAGGCCAGCCCCGCCACTGCAAACCCGAGCGCCCACAGGGGCCAAAGCCCCCAGCGCGCCACCCACCGGGCGTACGGCGTGGCGGCGCCACCACGCCCCTGCACCTGGGCGCGCAGCACGCCGCGCTGATAGGCCGGCATGCGGTGCGTGACCTGCCCGCGGTGGTCGATCACCGCCGTGGCGCCGGTGTTGGTGGCACGCACCATGGGACGCTCGAACTCCAGCGCGCGCAGACGGCTGATGGCCAGGTGCTGGTCCACCGCCACGGTGTTGCCGAACCAGCCGATGTTGCTCAGGTTCACGAGGATGGTCGGGCTGCTCGCCGGGTCGAGAAAGCGCACGCCGATTTCCTCGCCGAACAAGTCCTCGTAGCAGATATTGGGCGCTATGCGCTCGCCGGCCCACGCCAGCGACGGCTGACCCACCGCGCCGCGGTTGAAGTCGCCCAGGGGGATGTTCATCATCTCGGTGAACCAGCGGAAGAACGGCGGGATGAACTCGCCGAACGGCACCAGGTGGTGCTTGTCGTAGCGGTAGGGCTGCGGCTGCTCTGGCGCAAAGCCCAGCACCGAGTTGGTATAGCCCTCTTCCAGGCTGCCCAGCGGGATGCCCAGCAGCAGCGCCTGGCCGCCCGCGGCATAGCGCTCGGCCATGCCCTCCAAATAGCCGGGCACCAGCTGCTGCGGCAGCAGGGGGATGGCCGTCTCGGGCGCCACCACCAGGCTGGCCTTGGCCGCGTGGATCTGGTCGTAATACCACTGCAGCGCCATCGGCACGCCACTGCCGGGCTGGAACTTCTCGTCCTGCGGGATGTTGCCCTGCAGCAGCGCCAGCGACAGCGGCGCATGCACGGGCGGCGGCGCACCGCAGCCCTCGACGGCGCAGTGGCGCTGCCAGGCGGCCCCTGCCCCCACGGCCGTGAGCGCGAGGACGAGCGCCCAGGCACGTGCGTTGCGCAGGTCGGCGCGGCGCGCCTGCGCCAGCAACATGGCCAAGAGCGCCGCCGCGGCACCGATGCCGTACACGCCCACGCTGCGCGCCAGCGCGGCCAGGGGCCCCTGCACATGCGCGTAGCCGCCTGCGCCCCACGGAAAGCCGGTCCACCATTGGCCGCGCGCCAATTCCGCCAACAACCACAGCGCAGCAAAAACGATAGCTGCCAGCGCTCTATGGACGGGCGCTAGAGCCCAAAAACATGCAGAAACCGCTGCGTAATAACTGCCGAGGAACGCCGCCAGCCCCAGCACCGCCAGCACGGCCAGCGGCGCGGCCAGTCCCCCATACGTGTGCATGGAGATGAACAGCCACCAGAACGTACCCGCGAGCCACGCCGTGGCGAACACCCAGCCCAGCAGGCCGGCCCGGCGTGTACCGCCGGCGCCCAGCAGCACATGCGCCCACAAGGCCAGCGACAGGATCTGCAGCCACCACAGCGGCTGCCCGCCCCAGGGCCAGGCCAGCGATGCGGCCTGCGCCAGCCCGGCCACCAGTGCCAGCACCCAGGGCAACGGGCCGCGGCGCGGTGCGTGCGCGGCCAGGGGCGGTGCGACGGCCATCAGCGTTCGGACTCGGGCGTGGCCGCCGCCGGTGCGACCTTGAACCAGCGCACCGACCCGCCCTTGGTGTGCATCACCACAAACTGCAGGCCGCCGAGCACCACGGACTCTCCCTTGCGCGGCATGCGGCCCAGCTCGTGCGCGATCAGGCCGCCGATGGTGTCAAAGCTCTCATCGGGGTCGCTGCCCTGCAGCGCCACGCCGAAGGCCTCGGCCACGCGCTCCACGGGCGTGTCGCCGCTCACGCGGAAGGTGCGGTCGGCCAGGCCGAAGATGTCGCCCTCGTCCTCGGGGATATCGAACTCGTCCTCGATCTCGCCCACGATCTGCTCGATCACGTCCTCGAACGTCACCAGACCGGCGATGCGGCCGAACTCGTCGATGGCGATGGCCATGTGGTTGCGCGTGTTGCGGAAT
This sequence comes from Diaphorobacter sp. JS3050, assembly GCF_013154915.1. NCBI lineage: Bacteria > Pseudomonadati > Pseudomonadota > Betaproteobacteria > Burkholderiales > Comamonadaceae > Diaphorobacter > Diaphorobacter sp. JS3050. Next base: position 636,495 of record NZ_CP053553.1, on the reverse strand, counting down.
TCCCGCCCCAGGTCATGCAGGCCCTTGCTCTCGGGCACGAACAGCGCCGGGCGCACCAGCGTGCGCACGTTCAGCCCCGGCGAGCGCCAGAGCTTGAGCAGATCCTTGGCCAGCAGGATGCCGATGATGTTGTCGCGCTCGCCCTGGTACACCGGAAAGCGCGAGTGCGCGGTGTGCAGCACCTGGTGCATGAGCTCATCCACCGGCGCGTCGATGTCCAGCATGTCCATGCGTGGCGCGGGCACCAGCACGTCGCCCGCGGTCATCTCGGCCATGCGCAGCACGCGCTCCAGCATCACCCGCGCATCGGCGTTGATGACGTCGTTGTCCTCGGCCTCGGCCAGCGTGGCGATGAGCTCGGCCGTCGAGTCCGGCCCGGGGTTGATGAACTCGACGAGGCGCTGCAGGAACGTGCGCTTGTCCTCCTTGTCGGAGGCGCGCGCAGGGTGGGGGTCGGACACGGGGACGGGTGCAGGTTGTGCAGGGAGTGGATCAGCCCCCAAGGATAGCGGATCGCCCCGCGCACCCGCGGGGCACGCCGGGGGCGCGCCTGCCTACTCGGCGGCCTGGTGGCGGCCGTCGCGCACGCCCTGGCGGATTTCCTGCAGGTCGGCCAGGAAACGCCAGAACTGCCGCGCCTGCTTCTTGAGCTGGTAGTCCACTTCGCCGAAATGCTCGGCCATGATCTCGGACACGCGCGTGTCGAAGCGCGCGGGCGGCAACTGCAAGTACGCCTCGGACTCGGATCCGTCGCGGCGCACCGTGGCGCCGGCATTGCGCGCGATCTTGAGCATGGCCGTGTTCTCGGTGAGCGCGTGGATGAACATCATGCTCACGCCGCGGTTGCGCGCCAGCATCACCGCGCGCTCGAACAGCCGCGCGCCGTAGCCGCGCCCGCGCGCCGTGGCCGAGACCGAGACGCCGAACTCGGCGCAGCTTTCGTACTCGCCCGATGGCGCAAACGCCACATGGGCCATGGCGATCAACTCCAGGCGGCGGTTGAAGATGCCGAACACCTCGTCGCGCGAGAAGTCCAGCAACTCGGCGTAGCGGCGCGCCTGGTCGTCGTTGGCGGCGTAGCCAAAGCGCAGGTAACGGTCGCGCGGCTCCAGGCGCAGCAGGTGGGCGGCAATGCGCTCGCGGTGCTGCGGGCCGAGCGAACGGATGGGCACCATCACAGTGTTCATGGCAAAACCTCGGTGGAAGCGTCCCTCGGCGGTGGGGCGCAGCATTTGTCGCCCTGCATTCCAGGAAGCGCGAAGCCAGTCTTTGGTTGAAAGCATGATGCGGCCGATTCTAGGGTTTTCCCTAGGAATCTGGGGCGCATATGCTGCAATGCAACAAAAAAGTGGGGGAAATCAAATCCAAGGGAAAAATAGCCTCTAGCCCTTACCCAGTAAGCGCAAGCAGCTATCAATACAGGACTTCCTCTGTCCGCCACGCGACTGCCGTGCCTTTTTTATCTACACCGGCAGGGCGGTAGTGGCCTTGACCCGGTCCAGCACGAAGCTGGTCTTGCAGTCCTGCACGCTGGGGTGCTTGAGCAGCGTGTCCATGATGAAGCGGCTGTAGTGCGCCATGTCGGCCACCACCACGCGCAGCAGGTAGTCCATCTCGCCGGTGAGCGACGCGCACTCCACCACCTCGGGCCAGGTCTGCACGCTGGCGCGGAACAGGTCCATCGGGTTGCGCTTGTGGCTCTCGGTGTGCTTTTCCAGGCGCACGTTCAGGTAGGCGGTCAGTCCCAGGCCCACGCGCTCGGGGCGTACCAGTGCCACGTAGCGGTCGATCACGCCCTCTTCCTCCAGCCGCTTGGCGCGGCGCAACACGGCGCTGGGCGACAGGCCCACCTGTTCGCCGATCACGTCATAGGTCTCGCGGCCGTTGTCCTGCAGGCGGCGCAGGATGGCACGGTCCAGCTTGTCGAGGGCGGGGGTGCGTTCGCTCATGGCGGCGGATTCTAGGCAAGCGCCGCACGAGACGCACCCGCGTGTTCCCTAACGCGAAATGACTGCACATCGCATTGACGTTGCGCAACATTCCTGCATATCCACGCTCAAACCCGTGCGCATTCGCCAGAAACATGAGCCCCGCCCCTCCTACAGTGAAGCGACACACCCTAAGGAGACTGACGATGACTGCCGCCCTGCCCCTTCGCGCCACCCACGACGCCGACGCCTGGGAGAACCCCATGGGCCTGATGGGCTTCGAGTTCGTGGAGTTCACCTCGCCCACCCCGGGGCTGCTGGAAGCGGTCTTCGAGAAGCTGGGATTCACGCTCGTGGCGCGCCACCGGTCCAAGGACGTGCTGCTGTACCGGCAGAACCAGATCAACTTCATCCTGAACCGCGAGCCGGCCAGCCAGGCCGCGTACTTTGGCGCCGAACACGGCCCCTCGGCCTGCGGGCTGGCCTTTCGCGTGAAGGATTCGCACCAGGCCTACCGGCGTGCGCTGGAGCTGGGCGCCCAGCCGATCGAGATCCCCACCGGTCCCATGGAACTGCGCCTGCCGGCCATCAAGGGCATCGGCGGCGCGCCGCTGTACCTGATCGACCGCTTCGAGGACGGCAAGTCCATCTACGACATCGACTTCGACTTCCTGCCCGGCGTGGACCGGCGCCCGGTGGGGCACGGCCTGAACGAGATCGACCACCTCACGCACAACGTGTACCGGGGCCGCATGGGATTCTGGGCCAATTTCTACGAAAAGCTCTTCAACTTCCGCGAGATCCGCTACTTCGACATCCAGGGCGAGTACACGGGCCTGACGTCGAAGGCCATGACGGCGCCGGACGGCAAGATCCGCATCCCGCTGAACGAAGAGGCCAAGCAGGGCGGCGGGCAGATCGAGGAATTCCTGATGCAGTTCAACGGCGAGGGCATCCAGCACATCGCGCTGATCTGCGACTCGCTCGTCGAGGTGGTGGACAAGCTGGGGCTGGCGGGCGTGCCCCTGGCCCCAGCCCCCAACGACATCTATTACGACATGCTGGACACCCGCCTGCCGAGTCACGGCCAGAACGTGGCGGAACTGCAGGCGCGCGGCATCCTGCTGGACGGCACCACGGCCGACGGCACACCCCGTCTGCTGCTGCAGATCTTCTCCACGCCCATGCTGGGGCCGGTGTTCTTTGAGTTCATCGAACGCCAGGGCAACTACCGCGAGGGTTTCGGCGAAGGCAACTTCAAGGCGCTGTTCGAATCGCTGGAGCGTGACCAGATCCGGCGCGGCGTCCTGCAGACCCAGGCGTGAGCCCTGGGCGCGGCCCGGCCATGGAATGACGCACTGCAACAACGGCTTTCTATACTGAGCGCCCTTTCAAAGAGACTCGGGAGAAATTCAATGTTGCGTCGCCGTCAATTGGTGGGTTCCCTTGCGCTGTGCATGGCTTGCGCCGTACAGGCACAGAACGCATCCGCCCCCATGACCATCGTGGTGCCCTACGCGGCCGGAGGCCCGCTCGACAAGAGCGCGCGCATCCTGGCCGAAGGGGCACAGGCCCAGCTCGGGCCCATCCAGGTGCAGAACAAGCCGGGCGCCGGCGGCAACCTGGGCGCAGACACGGTGGCCAAGGCGCCCAAGAGCGGCAACCTGCTGGTGATGGGTGCGGTCGCCACCCATGCCGTGAACCCATGGCTGTACAAGAATTTCCCCTACAACCCGGTCAAGGATTTCACGCCCATCGTGCTCGTCGCCCGCACACCGAACGTGCTGGTGATGAGCGCCGAACGGGCCAAGGCGTTGGATATCAGCACCACCACCGACCTCGTGAAGTACATGAAGGCCCACCCGGACCAGCTCAAGTACGGCTCGGGCGGCAACGGCAGCATCGGCCACATCGCCGGGGAGATGTTCAAGTCGCTCACCAACACGCGCATGCCCCATGCGCCCTTCCAGGGCGCGGGTCCGGCGCTCAAGGCGCTGCAGGACGGCGGCGTGGACATCGTGTTCGACAACCTGGCGTCGTCACTGCCGCTGATCCAGGGCGGCAAGCTCAAGGCGCTGGGCGTGACATCGCTGGGCAGCGACGACGCCCTGCCCCACGTGCCCAGCATCAACAGCGAGGTGCCCGGCTTCAACGTGTCCACCTGGTTCGGGCTGTTTGCCCCCGCCACGCTGCCCGCCGCCGATGCACAGAAGTACGCCACGGCGTTCTCGAAAGCCATGCACTCGCCGGCCGGCAAGGCGCAGTTCCAGAAGATGGGCCTGACGCCCGAAGAACTCACGCTGGGCGGCTTCGGCAGCTTCGTGCGCTCGGAACTGGGCAAGTACGAATTCCTCATCAAGGCCGCCAAGATCCACATCGACTGAACGCCGTCCTGCACTCCCGCCCGCCGGCCCACACCAGGCCGGCGGTGCACGACGACGGCGCGGTTCCAACAAGGAGACAAGCACCATGGGACAAGCCCCCGTCGTCTACGGACAATCCAGCCGCCCGCCGCGCGGCGACTATTCGCGTGCGCAGGAGGATTACACCTGCGCGCAGAACTTCGCGGCCTACACCGCCGCCGACCACGACACCTACCACCGCCTGTACCAGCGCCAGTCGGCCCAGCTGCAGGGCCTGGCGAGCAAGGCCTTCATCCAGGCCCTGCCGCTGCTGGGCGCCAAGGAGCGCATCCCGCGCTTCGATGACGTGAACGAACGCCTGTACCGCGCCACGCGCTGGGAGCTGGTGGCCGTGCCGGGGCTGATCCCCGAGGTGCCGTTCTTCTCGCTGCTGGCGAACCGCAAATTCCCGGTCACCGACTGGATCCGCACGCCCCAGGAGTTCGACTACATCGTCGAGCCCGACGTGTTCCACGACCTGTTCGGCCACGTGCCGCTGCTGTTCAACCCGGTGTTTGCCGACTATGTGCAGCGCTATGGCGAAGGAGGCCTGAAAGCGGCGGGACTGGGCGCCTGCGAGATGCTCTCGCGGCTGTACTGGTACACGATCGAGTTCGGCCTGATCCGCGAGCAAGGCGGGCTGCGCGCCTATGGCGCGGGCATCCTCAGCTCGCGCGGCGAACTGCCCTACGCCGTGCACAGTCCCGAGCCGCAGCGCCTGCCACTGGAGCTGGAACGCACCATGCGCACGCGCTACAAGATCGACACCTACCAGCAGACCTACTTCGTGATCGACAGCTTCGAGCAGCTCTTCGAACTCACGGCGCAGGATTTCGCGCCGATCTACGAACGGCTGCGCGGCCAGCCCGAGTTCGCGGCCGATGCGCGCGAGCCGCTCCCGGCCTGAAGCGCGTCGCCGACACGCTCAGGGCTGCTCGAGCAGCGCCAGGCAGTCCTGCAGCACGCGCGGGTGAAACGCCATCTCCACGTGCGCCACCCCCTCGATGAAGCGGTTGTCCGCGCCCTGCAGCATTGCGGCCGCGGGCGGATAGACCACGTTGTCGCAGTTGGAGTACCAGCACACGAAGGCCGCGGCGCGTGCCGGCGGCTCGTCTTGACCCAACTGGTGCACCCAGGGGCCGTGCAACCGCATCTGCCGGCCATTGGTGCTGCGTGCGCCGCGCGCGGGCCAGGTGCCGTGGTGCGGCGATCCCAGCGTGACGATGCGGTGCACGCGCTGCTCGCTGCCCGGCACGGCGCGCAGCCAGGCGCGTGCGGCCAGACCGCCCATGCTGTGGCCCACGATCAGCGGCGCCCGCCCGGTGGCCTCGGCCACGCGGCGCACGGCATCGTCGATGGTGCGGCAGTAGTCGTCGATGGAGCCGAAGGCGGGCTCCAGGGTCACGGCCACGAAGGCATGGCCGCGCGCACGCAGCAGCGCCAGCCAGGGCGTCCAGAACCCTCGGTTGCACAGGAAGCCGTGCACCAGCACCACGCCGCGCGGGCCGGGCACGTCCGACGCGCGCGGTGGCAGCCAGTCCGCCACGGCCTGGTGGCGGAACGGCTGCCACCAACCGAAGACCAGGCTGGCCCAGCGTGACTCGGCCCACCAGGCGCGCAGCAGCTGCCCGGCGCGCGGACGCGGCGTCGCATCCCCCCGGCAAACCCAGGCCATCAAGAAAAATTGCGGCGCCATGCCCAGGCGGAACATCAGCGGGACCGCGGCCACGCCCGCCAGCGCCAGCGCCGGCGAACGGCCCCAGAACCAGGCCATCCAGCCCGCGATCAACAGCAGATGCACGGCCACCGCCCAGCGTTGCCAACGCGCGTTCGTCATGAAGCTCCCTTGTGGTGGTTGTGGTGTGTCGCTTGGGTGACCTCTGCGGCATCCGGACTAGGACAAGCCCGGTATGGCGCGTGCAAGGCCACTTCCACAATCGGTGCGATCTTGCCCCATACCGCAACGAGGACCCTTGCATGGAACGAATCTGGCTCAAGAACTACCCCGCTGGCGTGCCGCACGACGTGGATGCCGATGCCTACCCCTCGGTGGCGCAGATGCTGGAGGAATCCTTCCACCGCCACGCCGACAGCCCGTTCTCGGTGTGCATGGACCGGTGGATGAGCTACCGCGAACTCGACCGCCTGTCAGCCCGGCTCGGCGCGTGGCTGCAGGGCCAGGGTCTCGCACCCGGTGCGCGCGTGGCCATCATGCTGCCCAATGTGCCGCAGTTCGCGGTGACCATGGCCGCCGTGCTGCGCGCGGGCTACACGTGCGTGAACGTGAACCCGCTGTACACCGCGCGCGAGCTGGAGCACCAGCTCAAGGACTCGGGCGCCACGGCCATCGTCATCCTGGAGAACTTCGCGCACACGCTGGCCGAGGTGATCGACCACACGGCCGTGCAGCACGTGGTGATCGCCTCCATGGGCGACCTGCTGGGCGCCTGGTACGGACGCTGGATCACCTTTGCCGTGCGCCACCTGGCCAAGATGGTGCCCGCGTACGAGCTGCCCCTGACGGGCGGGCGCCAAGTGATCAGTTTCAAGCGCGCGCTGGCCCTGGGCGAGCGGCGCACGCTGACCCCGGCGCGCGTCGCGCCCGACACTCCGGCCTTCCTGCAGTACACGGGCGGCACCACGGGCCTGTCCAAAGGCGCAGTGCTCACCCAGCGCAACATCGTCGCCGCGACGCTGCAGGCCGAGGCCTGGTTCACCCCCGCGCTGGGCAAGATCGGCGACCTGAGCCGCGCCAACAGCATTGCCGCGCTGCCGCTGTACCACATCTTCGCGCTCACGCTGTGCCTGCTGGCCATCCGCCAGGGCTCGCGCCTGACGCTGATCCCGAACCCGCGGGACATCCCCAAGTTCGTGGAGGTGCTGAAGAAGCGCCCCTTCCACATGCTGCCCGCCGTGAACACGCTGTTCAACGCACTGCTGCAGAACCCGCAGTTCCGCCATCTGGATTTCTCGCAGCTGTGCGTGGCGCAGGCCGGCGGCATGGCCGCGACCGAGGCCACGGCCCAGCAGTGGAAGGCCGTGACGGGCGCCACCATGATCGAAGGCTGGGGCATGAGCGAGACCTGCGCCATCGGCACCAACAACCCGGTGAACAGCACCGCCTTCAGCGGCAGCATCGGCCTGCCGCTGCCGGGCATCGACATCGCCATCAAGGACGACGCAGGCGCGAGCCTGCCCATCGGCTCGGCGGGCGAAATCTGCATCAAGGGCCCCAACGTGATGCCCGGCTACTACAACCAACCCGAGGAAAATGCCAAGGCCTTCACGCCCGACGGCTTCATGCGCACGGGCGACATCGGCGTGATGGACGAGGAGGGCTATACGCGCATCATCGACCGCAAGAAGGACATGATCCTGGTGAGCGGCTTCAACGTCTTCCCCAACGAACTGGAGCAGGTGGTGGCCCTGTGCCCGGGCGTGCTGGAATGCGCCGCCGTGGGCGTGGCCGACGACAAGCAGGGCGAGGCCATCAAGGTGTTCGTGGTGCGCAGCGACCCCTCGCTGACCGAGGACGACGTGGTGCGCTACTGCCATGAACACCTGACCGGCTACAAGCGGCCAAAATACATCGAATTCCGCGACGAACTGCCCAAGACCAACGTGGGCAAGATCCTGCGACGGGAGCTGCGCGACGGCAAGTGATGCCGCGCTCCGGTTACTCCAATTTTCATAGCTGATGCCGCTTGTTCCACCTGCCCTACCGCCGGAAATCATTGTCATCGAGCGCGGCTGGCTGTCGGCCAACAACGTGCTGCTGTTGGGGCGCGACTGCACGGCGCTGGTGGACAGCGGCTACTGCGCCCACGCGCCGCAAACCGTGGCGCTGGTGGAGTCGGCGCTGGACGGGCGTGTGCTGGACCAGTTGCTCAATACCCACCTGCACAGCGACCATTGCGGCGGCAATGCCGCGCTGCAGGCGCGCTGGCCGCAGCTTGCCACCCGCATCCCCCCGGGGCAGTGGGCACAGGTGCAGGACTGGGACCCGGTGGCGCTGAGCTACGTGCCCACCGGCCAGGAGTGCCCGCGCTTTCGTGCCGACGGCGTGCTGCCCCCCGGCACCGAGGTGCAGCTGGGCGACCGCGCGTGGCAGGTGCACGCAGCCCCGGGGCATGACACCCATGCCGTGGTGCTGTTCGAGCCGCACGCGCGCGTGCTGATCTCGGGCGACGCGCTCTGGGAGAACGGCTTCGGCGTGGTGTTCCCCGAACTGGACGGCGAGCAGGCTTTTGCCGAGGTGGGCGCCACGCTGGACCTGATCGAGCGGCTGGACCCGCTCACCGTGATCCCCGGCCACGGCAGCGTGTTTGGCGACGTGCCCGCCGCGCTGGCGCGGGCGCGGCGCCGGCTGGCGGGTTTCGAGGCCGACCCGGTCAAACACGCGCGCCACGCGGCCAAGGTGCTGCTCAAGTACAAGCTGCTGGAATGGCAGCAGGCGCCGCTGGCGCAAGTGCATGCCTGGTTGGCTGCCACACCGTACTTCGGCATGCTGCACCAGCGACACTTTGCGCAGCAGACCGCATCCGTCTGGGCCGAGCAGCTGATGCAGGAACTGGTGGACGCCGGCGCGGCCCGGCGCGAGGGCGGCGCGCTGCTCAACGCCTGATCGCCCTGCCGCCGTGTGCCATCCGGTAACGGGGCACGCGCCAGCATTGGCCGAATGCTTGCCGCGCTGGGCGGGACTTGGCGGGACTTCGCGCGCCCAACCGTGTGTTTGTTGCCAAACCACCACAAAACACCACTGCTGCTGACGTTTCCGCCACTGTGGGTGAGGCATTTTTGCATTTATTGACGCAAACGAGATTGATTCGCAACAATAATCCCTGGCGAATAATTCCAACCTCTCGTTTCCAGCAATGCCCTCCTCCTCCCCTCTCAAGAAGCCCAAGAGCCTGCGCATGGCCGCAGCCCTGCTGCCGCTGAGCGCCATCGCCCAGGTGCAGCCCACGCCCGCCCCCGTCACCACGCTGCCCACGGTGACGGTGCAGGAGCAGGCCATCGATCCCAACCCCAACGCCGAGGTCGGCGCGCCCTACAAGGCCAAGACCTCCGCCGACACGCGCCACACCCGCCCGCTGGCCGAGACGCCGCAGACCATCCAAGTGGTCACCGGCGAGGCCATCCGCGACTCCGGCGCCACCGACCTCAAGCAGATCCTGGCCGCGCAGCCCGGCATCACCCTGGGCACGGGCGAAAACGGCAACGCCTTTGGCGACCGCTACATCATCCGCGGCCAGGAGGCGCGCTCGGACGTGTTCGTGGACGGCCTGCGCGACCCCGGCATGACCACGCGCGAGAGCTTCGCCATCGAGCAGGTGGAAGTCACCAAGGGCCCCAACTCCAGCTTCGCGGGCCGCGGCTCGGCGGGCGGCGCGGTGAACGCCGTGACCAAGCAGGCCACGCTGGACTATGACTTCACCCGCGTGTCCGCCGGCGTGGGCACCGACAGCCACCACCGCGTGACGCTGGACATGAACAAGGGCTTCTCCGACAAGTTCGCCCTGCGCGCCAACGCCCTGACCTCGGGCGAGGACGTGCCGGGCCGCAGCCCCTCGCAGCGCCGCCGCGACGGCCTGGCGCTGTCGGGCCTGTGGGAGCTGAACCAAGACCTGTCCGTCACGCTGGACTACTACGGCCTGCGCGCCAAGGACAAGCATCCCGACCTGGGCGGCTACCTCGTGGGCACGGTGCCCAACCGCCGCCCCGCCACGGGTGTGCCGGTCTATGCGCAGAACAGCGACTTCCTGAATTCCGACGTGGACACGGTCACCGCGCGCATCGCCTACCGCTTTGCGCCCGACCTCAAACTCACCAGCCTGACGCGCTACGGCCAGTCGGACAACCGCTACGCCACCACGGGAGCCTCCAACGGCACGGTGCTGGACGCGGCCAACAACCCGATCGGCACGGCCGGCGTGCTGGACGGCGGCCACACCGGCTGGCAGGACGTGAAATATTTCGCGCACCAGAGCAACCTGCGCTGGGACAAGCAGATCGGCAGCCTCAAGCATGAATTCATCTTCGGCTTCGAATACACCGACCACAAGGTGAAGTCCGGCAACTACGGCGTGACCAACACCGGCGCCACCAACTGCCGCGTTTCGGGCCGCAACGGCCCGCAGGCCGGCTGGTGCATCACTGATCTGAACGGCAACCCCGTGAGCAACCTGGGCGACCTGGCCGGCCGCAGCTACGAACGCCGCAGTTGGACACGCGACTGGCGCGTGAAGACCTTCGCGCTGTCGGCCATGGACACGGTGGACCTGACCGACCAGTGGACCGTGTTCGGCGGCCTGCGCGCCGACCACTACGACCTGTCGCTGGACACCCGCAACAACCAGACGGGCGCGATCACGGGCAACTACGGCTTCACCGACACACTGCTCAACGGGCACCTGGGTGTGAGCTACAAGATCAACCCCATGGGTATGGTCTATGCAAGCTACGGCACGGCGCAGGACATCAACGGCGGCGAACCCGACACCGGCACGAGCAGCGGCTACGGCGGCCTGGTGATCCACAACGGCAGCGCCGCCGGCGCCAAGCCCGAGACCTCGCAGAACATCGAGCTGGGCACCAAGTGGAACCTGCTGGACGACAAGCTGCTGGCCACCGCCGCCGTGTTCCAGACCACCAAGGACGACGTGATGGAGGGTGCCAACTACGACACTGAAGGCACCTTCAACACCGGCAAGAACCGCGTGCGCGGCATCGAACTGGGCCTGGCCGGCAATCTCACCAAGAACTTCCAGCTGCAAGCCGGAGCGGCGATCATGAAATCCAAGGTGCTGCGCTCGGCCGTGGCGTCCAACGTGGGCAACCCGCTGTCCAACTTCGCCGACCGCTCCTTCACCGTACAGGGCAAGTACCAGCTCACGCGCGACTTCTCCTTCGGCGCCGTGGCGCGCTACGAGAGCAGCCGCTGCGGCGGCCAGCCCGACACCGGTGCCGGCTACACCAACGGCATGTGCTCGCAGCCGGTGCCCTCGTTCAGCGTGTACGACCTGTTCGCGTCCTACCGCATCAACAAGCACGCCGACCTGCGCCTGAACGTGCTGAACGTGACCGACAAGGACTACTACACCGCCGTGTACCGCTCGGGCGCCTTCCTGTACAAGGGCGACGGCCGCGCAGTGCGCCTGACGTTGAACCTGGACTTGTAATCAAATCGGCCGCTAGCGCCTGATGGACAAGCGCTGGCAGCTATCAAATTTGATGACACCACATATTCCCGCAGGCGTCTGGAACGCCATCGACTACGAACGGCTCGCGCCCCAGCACATGGACGCGGGCCGTCTTGCCTATGTGGCCGGCGGCTGCGGCTGGGACCGCACGGTGGCCGCCAACTGCGCCGCCTTCGCCGCCTGGGCCATCGTGCCGCGCCTGCTGCGCGACGTGCGCGGCGGCCACACGCGGCTCACGCTGGGTGGGCTGGACCTGCCCCACCCGCTGCTGCTGGCCCCGGTGGCGCACCAGCGCCTGGCCCACTCCGAGGCAGAAGTCGCCACCGCCCGCGCCGCCCAGGCCACGGGCACCTGCCTGGTGGCCAGCACGCTGTCATCGTGCACGCTGGAGACGATCGCGGGTGCCGCCGGCCCCGCGCGCTGGTTCCAGCTGTACCTGCAGCCCGAGCGAAAACACACGCTCGCCCTGCTGCGCCGCGCCGAGGCCGCGGGCTACCGCGCCATCGTGCTCACGCTGGACGCCAGCATCCAGCTGGCCAGCCGCAGCGCGCTGCAGGCGGGTTTTGTGATGCCCGCCGACTGCACGCCCGCCAACCTGGCGGCCTACCCACCGCCCGCGCCGCCCGTACTGGGCGCGGACGACAGCCGCATCTTCCAGGGCGCCATGCGCCACGCCCCTACCTGGGACGACCTGCGCTGGCTGCTGGGCGAGACCCGCCTGCCCGTATGGATCAAGGGCGTCATGCACCCCGACGACGCCCGCGCGCTGCAGGCGGCGGGCGCGGCCGGCCTCATCGTCTCCAACCACGGCGGGCGCAGCCTGGACGGCGCGCCCGCGTCCCTGCATCGCCTGCCCGCCGTGCGCGCCGCCGTGGGCGAGGGCTACCCCGTGCTGCTGGACGGCGGCGTGCGCAGCGGCGCCGACGCCTTCAAGGCCCTGGCACTGGGCGCCGACGCCGTGCTCATCGGCCGCCTGCAGATGTACGCCCTGGCCGTGGCGGGTGCGCTGGGCGTGGCCCACATGCTGCAGCTGCTGACCGAGGAGCTGCACGCCTGCATGGCCCAGGCCGGCTGTGCCCAGCTCTGCGACATCACCCCCAATTGCCTCACACCGCAACCACCATGCTGATCTCCATCGACCAGGTCCTCTCCAAGACGGAGGTGCGCGACTTTCGCGCCCAACTGGACGCCGCCGCCTGGGACGACGGCGCCGCCACCGCCGGCACGCTGGCCAAGAGCGTCAAGCGCAACCAGCAGATCACCGACGGCAGCGAACTCTGCCAGCGCCTGGGCCAGCACATCCTGCGCCGGCTGAGCAGCACGCCGCTGTTCATCAGCGCCGCGCTGCCGCGCACCATCTACCCGCCGAAGTTCAACCGCTACGCCGACGGCGGCACCTACGGCGCGCACGTGGACAGCGCGCTCATGTTCCTGCCCGGCAGCCACCAGCAGATGCGCACCGACCTGTCGGCCACGCTGTTCCTGGCCGAGCCCGAGGAATACGACGGCGGCGAGCTGGAAGTGGAGGGCCCCTTCGGCGTGCAGGCCGTGAAGCTGGCCGCCGGCGACATGGTGCTGTACCCCTCCAGCAGCCTGCACCGCGTCACGCCCGTCACGCGCGGGGCGCGCGTGGCATCGTTCTTCTGGATCGAGAGCCTGGTGCAGGACGAGGGCGAGCGCACGCTGCTGTTCGACCTGGACCAGTCCATCCAGCAACTCACGCCGCTGGTGGCGCCCGACGACCCGCGCCTGGTACAGCTCACGGGCGTGTACCACAACCTGCTGCGCCGCTGGGCCAGGCCCTGAGCACACCCGCGAACGATCACCGCAACCCATTCTTTTCCGGCAAGAAAGAGAGCCCCGCATGACATCCTGGATCCCGCACATCGCCGCCCTGGCGCTCGCCGTCTCGGCCAGCAGCGCCTTCGCCCACGGCAAGGTCACCTGCCCCGAGCATCCCCCCGCCGAATGGCGACCGCACACCGAGCTGGAGCAGAAGCTGGTGAAGGAAGGCTGGACCGTGCGCCGCATGGAAAAGACCGAAACCTGCTACGAGGTCTACGGCAAAGACCCGCAGGGCAAGCGCGTGGAAGCCTTCTTCGACCCCAAGACGCTTGAGCGCGTTCAAGACTGACGGTGCGCGCGCCGCTGGCGCACCGCTGCGCGTGTGGGACCGGCCCGTGCGCCTGCTGCACTGGGGCCTGGCCGCGTGCGTGGCCATGGCCTGGTGGAGCAGCGACGACACCGGTCCGCTGCACGAGCGCGTGGGCTACGTGGCCCTGGCCCTGCTGGCCGCGCGCGTGGCGTGGGGATTCGGCGGCAGCCGCTATGCGCGCTTCGCCCAGTTCGTGCGCACGCCTGCGGCCACGCTGGCCTATGCGCGCCTGGCGCTGGCGGGCCATGCGCCGCGCTACCTCGGCCACAACCCGCTGGGCGCCTGGATGGTGCTGGCACTGCTGGCGATCATGGCGTTGCTGGGCTTCACGGGCTGGCTCTACACCACCGACCGGTTCTGGGGCTATGGCTGGCTGGCCCACCTGCACCAGTCCCTGGGCTGGGCCCTGCTGGCCTGCGTGGCCCTGCATGTGGGCGGTGTGCTATGGACCTGCCTGCAGCACCGCGAGAACCTGGTGCGCGCCATGCTCACCGGCCGCAAGGCGCCGCCGCGGGGTGACGATGTGGCATGAAAAATGGCTCCAGCGCTTATCCAGCAAGCGCTGAAAGCTCCTTTTTATATAGCGCAGCAGCCCTCAAGGCAGATTCAAGGCAGATCCTTGTTCGGCTCCGGCGCGCGCGCGTCGCGCGGGCCCACGGTGCCCAGCCGGCTCTTGAGCGACTGCGGCTGGCCGGTGAGGATGGCGGCGTAGTTCACCGTGTTGGCCAGCACCTTCTTCACATAGTCGCGCGTCTCGCTGAAGGGCACGTTCTCGGCCCAGATGGCCGCGTCCAGCACCGGGCCGTTGCGCCAGTTGCGCGGGCGGCCCGGACCGGCGTTGTAGGCTGCCGCCGCCAGGGGCATGGAACCGTCGAAGTCGTCCAGCGCCAGCTTGAGATAGGCGGTGCCGATGGTGATGTTGGTGTCGCGGTCGTAGAGCTGCTGGGGGGAGAAGCCCTCCAGGCCGATCTTGCGCGCCGTCCAGCGCGCGGTGGCGGGCATCACCTGCATCAGGCCCGACGCGCCCACGCCCGAGCGGGCATCCATGATGAAGCGGCTTTCCTGGCGGATCAGGCCATAGACATAGGCCGGGTCCAGCCCGATGCCGCGCGCGCGCTCCACCACGGCGGAGCGGAACGGCATCGGAAAGCGCTGCGCCGCGTCGATCACGCCCTTGGTGCGCTCGCTGGTGTTGATGCAGCGGTCCCACACCTCGCGCTGGCAGGCGAAGTCGGCCGCCGCCAGCAGCTCGCGCTCGCCCATGCCGCCAGGGGTGTGCAGGTTGGTGGTGTAGTTCCACTCGCGCACGCCTTCGCTGCGCAGGCCCATCAGGATGGCGTACAGCGCACGGTTCAGGCCGGGGTTGGCGCGCGCGGTGGCTTTTTCTTCCTCGGTCAGCGGTGCGGGCGCCGGGGGCTGCGTGACGCGCTCGCCCAGCTCCTCCAGCGCCAGCTGTTCATAAAAACCCGTGGTGCCGGCGATGCGCGCATACAGCTGGCGCGCGGCCGCGCGATCCTCGTCGCCGGGGCGGTTGGCCATGAGGGCGCGCGCCTTCCAGTACGTCCAGACGCTTTCCTGGCGCGCCGCGGGGCTCATGGCATCGATGCTGCGGCCCACCAGCTTCCATTGCCCGGCCCGCAGCGCGGCGCGCGCGCGCCAGGCCAGCATGTCGTCGGTCAGGTCGGCATCGCGGCCCACGTTGGCGTAGTAGCTGAGCGCATCGGGCGACAGCGCCGTGGCAGCCTGCTTGCCGATCAGGCCCCAGAGCCAGTTGCGCTCCTCGGCCGACAGGTGCGGCCCCCATTTGCTGTCCAGCAGGCTGGCGGCGTTGGCGACATCGCTCATGGCCATGCGGGTCAGCGCCAGCACCACCAGTTCCTGGCGCTCCTTGCCACGCGCCGTGGCGCGGCCCGTGAGGTACTTGGTGGGCGAATCCAGCGCCTCGCGCAGTTGCGGCAGCGCATCGGGCGCGACGATTTCCACCGCCTTGCGCACCACGCGCAGGCGGTTGGCCTCTGCGCCCAGACGCGCCTTGCGCCACACGTCCAGGGGCTTGATTTTCTTGGCGGCCAGCATCTCGGCGGCGGCACTGGAGCAGCCGTCGTCCAGCTCGCGCAGCGCATACCAGTGGCGCAGCATCTCGGCGCCGGCACTCTCGGCGGCCGTGCCCTTGATCTGCTCGATCGCGAGCGCGTAGCAATGCACCTCGCGGTCATCGCCCATGCGGAACTGCGGGTGAAATTCTGCGAACTGGTCCCAGTCGCGGCGTTGGCCCAGCAGCAGCAGCCAGTCGTTGCGCAGACGGTCTTCCTGGTAGGTGCCAGCCCAGCGCTGCAGGAAAGCGTTCACCTCAGCGGGTTGGGCCTCCTCCAGCCGCGCACGCAGTTCCCAGTACGCGGCCCAGGGCTCCAGGGCATGGCCGCGCGCGCCCGGCAGCAGCGCGGCAAGCCGCTGCTTGTCGCCCTTGCGGAAGGCCTTTTGCATCTCCAGGACGGTGTCATCGCCGCGGTTTTGCGCCCCGGCCCACGGCGCGGCGGTGGCCAGGGCAGCGCCGGCGATCAGCGGTGTCAGAATCTTCATCCAAAGCATTGGGGGATTATGTGATGGACAAAGCAGCCCTGCGCCGCGCATTGGTAGAACAGCGCCTGAATCTGCCGGACCGCCTGCAGCGCGCCGACCAGTTGCAACGCGTGATGCGCATCTGGCTGGTGGACCGCCCGGACACCATCATCGGCGCCTACTGGCCGATCAAGGGTGAGTTCGATCCGCTGCCCGCGCTGCACCGCTGGAAGGAAGATGGCGAGTTGCTGGACGAGCCCCAGCTGCGTCGCATCGGCCTGCCCGTGGTGGACAAGGTGCACAAGACGCTCACCTTCCACGCCTGGTATCCCGGCTGCCCCATGGAGGAAGACGCCTACGGCATCCCCAAGCCCAAGGACACCGAGCTCATCCACCCCACGCTGCTGTTCGTGCCCTGCGTGGGCTACGGCCCGGGCGGCTACCGCCTGGGCTACGGCGGGGGCTTCTACGACCGCACGCTGGCGACGCTGCAGCCCCGCCCCGCCACCGTGGGCCTGGGGTTCACCCACGGCTACCTGGACGACTTCGAGCCCGAGGCACACGATCTGCCGCTGGACGCCATACTCAACGACAACGGCGTGGTCTGGCCGGTTTGACGCTTCAAAAACAAGAGCGGTTTGCGCTTGGCATACGGTGCTTTCAAGCAAATAACGAGCTCAAACCCTGTGATTACGGGCGCGAGCAGCTCTTTTTAACGTAGCACCACAGCATCAAGGAACCCCTCCATGCTCCAGCTCTACATTGGCAACAAGAACTATTCCTCCTGGTCCATGCGCCCCTGGGTGCTGCTGCGCCAGGCCGGCATCGCGTTCGAGGAAGTGCCCGTGCGCTTTGACAGCTTCGATGCCAATTCGCAGTTCAAGCGCCAGCTCAAGGCCGTCACCCCCGTGGCCAAGGTGCCCGTGCTGGTGGATGGGGACATCACCGTCTGGGACAGCCTGGCCATCGCCGAATACCTGGCCGAGCAGTACCCCGACAAGCACCTGTGGCCCCAGGACAAGGCCGCGCGCGCCCGCGCCCGCAGCGTGGTGGCCGAGATGCACAGTGGCTTCGGCGCGCTGCGCAGCCACTGCGGCATGAACATCGAGGCCCGCCTGCCCGAAGTGGGCGAGATCGTGTGGCGCGACCAGCCCGCCGTGCGCGCCGACGTGCAGCGCCTGGTCGACATGTGGAGCGAGCTGCTGGACCAGCACGGCGGCCCCATGCTGTTCGGCCAGTTCAGCATTGCCGACGCGTTCTATGCGCCGGTGTGCATGCGCCTGGCCACCTTTGCCCTGCCCGTGCCTGAACACATCACCGCCTATGTGCAGCGCGTGCAGCAGTTGCCGGGCGTGAAGGCCTGGATCGACGGCGCACTGGCCGAGCAGGACTTCGTGCCGTTCGACGAGCCCTACCGCGCGCGGCGCGGCTAGCCCGCCGGCGCGGTGCCATGAAACTGCACATCCTGTCCGACCTGCACCTGGGCGTGCAGGGCATGGAGCACCCGCGCACCGACGCGGATGTGGTGATCCTCGCGGGCGACATTGCCCGCCCCGCGGCCGCCGTGGCCTGGGCGCAGGGCTTCGCCAAGCCGGTGCTGTACGTGCCGGGCAACCACGAGTTCTACGGCTCCAGCCTGCAGGACACCGCGCAAGAGCTGCGCCGTCTGTGCGAGGGCAGTCCCGTGCACCTGCTGGACAACCGGAGCCTGGTGCTGCAGGGCGTGCGCTTCATCGGCAGCACGCTGTGGAGCGACTTCCGCGTGGCCGGCGATGGCGCCGCCCGCACCGAGGCCATGGCCCAGGCCCAGCAGTTCATGCGCGACTTCAGCCGCATACGCGCGGGTGGTGAAGACGGCGGGGCGCTCTTCACGCCCCAGCATGCGGCCGAACTGTTCGACGCCAACGCCCGCTGGCTGGCGCGCGAACTCGCCCAGCCCTTTGCCGGCCCCACCGTGGTCGTCACCCACCACGCGCCTTCGCCACACAGCATCCACCCGCGCTTTGCGGGCTCGCCCATCAACGCCGCCTTCGTGTCCGACGCACAGGCCCTGGTCGAGGGCAGCGGCGCGCGGCTGTGGGTGCATGGGCACACGCACGACAGCTTCGACTACCGGCTGCACGGCACACGCGTGCTGTGCAACCCGCGCGGCTATGCCAAGGATGGGCAGGTGGAGAACACGCGGTTCAACCCCCACCTGGTTGTAGAGGTGGCGTAACCACCAGTCAGGCCAACGCGCCGAAAGGCCTGCACCACGGCCGACGACATCCCCCACCTGCGTGCCCGCGTCCCGCTGGCCGAGGGCACATGGCTTTTCACCTGGACAAGCCTGTGGGTTGCGCCTGCAAACCGGCCGTGGTCGCACGCTGCGCGCGGCGGACGACGCCGGCATCGACGAGGACGATCTGCGCAGCGAAGAATGCTTCGGCTACTGCCACCTGCGCCCTGCCTCGTCCAGCGGGGCGGCAGTCCTGGCGATGACGTGCGGACAGCGACCGATTCCAGGTTGAATACACTGCCCCCATGCAGATTTACATGGTGGGCGGCGCCGTGCGCGACCGGCTGTTGGGCCGCCCCGTCAATGACCACGACTGGGTCGTCGTCGGCGCCACGCCCGACGACATGGTGGCACGCGGCTACCTGCCCGTGGGGCGCGACTTCCCCGTCTTCCTCCACCCCGAGACGCGCGAGGAATACGCGCTGGCGCGCACCGAGCGCAAGAGCGGGCGCGGCTACCGCGGCTTCGTGGTGCAGACGTCGCCCGACGTGACACTGGAAGAAGACCTGTCACGGCGCGACCTTACTATCAATGCAATAGCTGCCAGCGCTGACTGGACGGGCGCTGAAGACCTATTCGACCCTTATGGCGGCGCGCGCGACCTGCAGGCGCGGGTACTGCGCCATGTGACCGACTCCTTCCGCGAGGACCCGGTGCGCATCCTGCGCGTGGCGCGCTTTGCGGCGCGTTTCACCGACTTCACCGTGGCGCCCGAGACGATGCAGCTCATGCGCGAGATGGTGCACGACGGCGAGGTCGACCACCTGGTGCCCGAGCGCGTGTGGCAGGAATTGGCGCGCGGGCTCATGGAGCCGCAGCCCTCGCGCATGTTCGACGTGCTGCGCGACTGTGGCGCGCTGGCCGTGGTGCTGCCCGAGGTCGAGCGCCTGTGGGGCGTACCCCAGCGCCCCGAGTACCACCCCGAGGTGGACACCGGCGTGCACCTGATGATGGTGCTGGACATGGCAGCCCATTTGCAGGCCCCGCTCGCCGTGCGCTTCGCCTGCCTCACGCACGACTTGGGAAAAGGCACCACGCCGCACGACGTGCTGCCGCGCCATATCGGCCATGAGCAGCGCAGCGCACGGCTGCTCAAGGCCGTGTGCGAACGCTTGCGCGTGCCGGTGGAATGCCGCGAACTGGCCGACGTGGTGGCGCGCGAGCACGGCAACATCCACCGCAGCGGCGACCTGGGCGCTGCCGCGCTGGTGCGCCTGCTGGAGCGCTGCGACGCCATCCGCAAACCCGCGCGGCTGGACGAGATCCTGCTGGCCTGTGAATGCGATGCGCGCGGACGCCTGGGTTTTGCCGATCGGCCCTACCCGCAGCGCGCGCGCATCAACGCCGCGCTCGCGGCCGTGCAGTCGGTCGCCACCAGCAGCGTGGCTGCGCACGCTGCGCAACTGGGCCTGAGCGGCCCCAAGGTGGGCGAGATGATTCACGCCGCCCGCGTACAGGCCGTGGCCGACTGGCTTCACGCCACCGCGCAGCCTGCCCCAGAGCCTCAGGGCAACGCTGGCTGAGCACCTGTGGTGCCTGGCCCTGGTGAGGATTCCCGGTGAGGATTGGCCGCGGGTACGCAGCAACAGCCATTCGTATGGCGAATCGTTAGCGCCGCGGCCCCACAACAGGGGCGCGCGCCACACGAGGGTTGGTTCCGCAGCGCCTTACACCGATTGCACCCAGCGCGCGATATCGGCCGCGCCCAGCGCGCCGGAGATGCGCGCTGCCTCCTGTCCGCCGCGAAACAGGATCATCGTCGGGATGCTGCGGATGCCGTAGCGCGCCGCGATCGCGGGGTGCGCCTCGGTATCCAGCTTGGCCAGCCGCACGCGCGGCTCCAACTCGCGCGCAGCCTGAGCGAAGGCTGGCGCCATCTGGCGGCAGGGGCCGCACCACGGCGCCCAGAAGTCCACCACCACGGGCAGGTGGCTGCGCGCCACATGCCGATCGAAGCTGGACGCATCCAGCGCCAGCGGTTCGCCCGTGAACAGTGGCCGGTGGCAGCTGCCGCAGTCGGGCGCACTGCCCAGTTGCGCAGCCTGCACGCGGTTGGTGGTGTGGCAGTGGGGGCAGACGACGTGCAGTGCTTCGGGGGAGCTCATGGAGGACCTCGCGGGGGTTGGCGAAACCAGGCAATTGCGGGTAAGGGGTCAGGTTTTCAATGCCTACGGCCCTGCGGGTAGCCGGCCTACAGTGGCCGCGCACGTGCAGGGTTAAGGTTGCGGGCGATGCCCACGCCGCCTCTGCCGACTTCCCGCCACGCCCTGTTCCTCGACTTCGACGGCACGCTGGCCGACATTGCCGCACAGCCGCATGCCGTGCAGCTGCCACCCGGCGTGGTGGACTGCCTGCAAGCGCTACATGTGCGGCTGGAGGGGGCGCTGGCCATCGTCACCGGCCGCACCATGGCCGATATCGACCATTTTTTGGACCCGCTGCGCCTGCCCGTGGCCTGCGAGCATGGCGCGCAGTACCGCCTGGGCAACGGGCGCAGCGGCGGCCTGCCGGCGCTGCCACTGCAGCCGCTGCTGGCCGCGCTGCGCCCGCTGATGGCGCAGCACCCCGAGCTGCTGCTGGAGGCCAAGAGCGCCGGCCTGGCGCTGCACTACCGACAGGCGCCGCAACTTCAGGCGTTGTGCCTGCAGGCGATCACACAGGCGCTGCGTGAGGTGCCGGGCGCCGAGTTGCTGCACGGCAAGTTCGTGTACGAGGTCAAGCCCGTGGGGCCGGACAAGGGCCGCGCGATCACGGACTTCATGCGCCTGGCTCCCTTCGCCGGGCGCGCGCCGCTGTTCGTGGGTGACGATGTGACGGACGAAGCCGGCTTTGCCGCTGCACAGTCGCTGGGGGGCCTGGGCATCAAGGTGGGCGAAGGCGCGACGAGCGCCCACGCGCGGCTGGCCACGCCCGCCGCCGTGCGCCAATGGCTGCAGCAGGCCGTGGGCGAGGAGATCACATGACGAGCAAAGCACCTCACGTGGGCGCCACCGCCATGGCCGCACCGTCGCTGGCGCTGGGAATGATCGGCAATTGCACCATCAGCGCGCTGGTGGATGCGCGCGCCTGCATTGTCTGGAGCTGCATGCCACGCTTTGACGGCGACCCGGTGTTCAATGCGCTGGTCCAGCCCGGCCCCGATGGCAGCCGCTTCGCCATCGAGCTGGAGGACTTCGCCCGCAGCGAGCAGTGGTACGAGCCCAATACCGCCGTGCTGCGCACGCACCTGACCGACGCGCACGGCAACTGCCTGGAGGTGACCGACTTCTGCCCGCGCTTCTTCGCACGTTCTCGCGCCTTTCGCCCCGTGATGCTGGTGCGCCGCGTGCGACCGGTGCGGGGGGCACCGCGCATCCGCGTGCTGGTACAGCCGCGCTACGACTGGGGCATGGCCCAGCCCGCCCTCACGCGCGGCAGCAACCACATCCGCTACGTGGGGGGCGACTTCACGCTGCGGCTGAATACCGACGCGCCCGTGGCCTACGTGCTCTCGGGCGAGCCCTTTGTAGCGGGGCGCGAATACAACTTCCTGCTCGGCGCAGACGAAACGCTCTCCGGCGGCATTGGCGACACCGCACGCCACTATGAGCAAGAGACCGTGTCGTACTGGAAGCACTGGACCCAGCGCCTGCATCTGCCGCTGCAGTGGCAGGAGGCCGTGATCCGCTCGGCCATCACGCTGAAGATGTCGCTGTTCGAGGACACGGGCGCCATCGTCGCGGCGATGACCACGAGCATCCCCGAATCCGCGCACAGCGGCCGCAACTGGGATTACCGCTACTGCTGGCTGCGCGACGCGTTCTTCGTGGTGCGCGCGCTCAACAGCCTGTCGGAAGTGGGCACCATGGAGGACTACCTGCGCTGGCTCGGCAACATCGTGGCCAAAACCGGCAGCGGCCACATTCAGCCGCTGTACGGCATCGGGCTGGAGCACGAGCTGCCCGAATCCGTCCTGCCCCACTTGGCTGGCTACCGCGGCATGGGCCCGGTGCGCGTGGGCAACCAGGCGGCAGAGCACTTCCAGCACGACGTGTACGGCAACATCGTGCTGGGCGCGGCGCAGTCCTTCCACGACCGGCGGCTGCTGCACCCCGCCGGCGCCGCGGAGTTCGAGCGCCTGGAGCGCGTGGGCGAGCTGGCCGTGCAGGTGTACGGCAAGCCCGACGCGGGCATGTGGGAGCTGCGCACGCGCGCGCGCATCCACACCTCGTCAGCCCTCATGAGCTGGGCAGCCTGCGACCGGCTGGCCAAGATCGCACGCGCCCTCCAACTGCCCGAGCGCGCCCATTACTGGCAGCAGCATGCGCAGCGCATGCATGGCGAGATCCTCGAGCGCTCGTGGCACGCCAAGCGCCAGGTGTTTGCCGAGAGCTTTGGCGGCAGCGAGCTGGACGCCAGCGTGCTGCTGATGGCCGAGGTGGGCCTGATCCACCCCACCGATCCGCGCTTCGTGAGCACGCTGGACGCCATGGAGCACACGCTGTGCGACGGCCCCTTCATGCGCCGCTACGAGGCCGCGGACGATTTCGGCAAGCCCGAGACCGCGTTCAACATCTGCACCTTCTGGCGCATCGACGCGCTGGCGCGCACCGGCCGGCGCGAGCAGGCGCAGGAGATCTTCGAAGCCATGCTGGCCGTGCGCAACCCGCTGGGACTGCTGTCCGAAGACACCCACGCCGCCACCGGCGAGATGTGGGGCAACTTCCCTCAAACCTATTCCATGGTGGGCATCATCAATGCCGCCATGCGGCTGTCCGCCCCCTGGGACAGCGTGATCTGACCTGGAGCCTTCCTGCATGAGCCGACTCGTCGTCATCTCCAACCGCCTGGCCGACCCGCGCAAGAGCGCTGCCGGCGGCCTGGCCGTGGCCCTGGGCGACGCGCTGGCACGCACGGGCGGCCTGTGGTTCGGTTGGAGCGGCACCGTCACCCGGGACGGCACGCCCGGCGAAGGTGCGTTGCAAACACACCAAGCCGGCAACGTGACCCTGGCCACCGTGGACCTGTGCCAGGCGGACCACGCGGCCTATTACCAGGGCTACGCCAACAGCGTGCTGTGGCCGGTGCTGCACTACCGGCTGGACCTGGCAGACTTCAGCGCCAGTTACAGCGAGGGCTACCGCCGCGTGAACCAGATGTTCGCGCGCAAGCTGCTGCCGCTGCTGCGCGAGGACGACGTGATCTGGGTACACGACTACCACCTGATTCCGCTGGCGGCGGAACTGCGTGCGCTGGGTTGCCGCCAGCGCATCGGATTTTTCCTGCATGTGCCCGTTCCGCCGCCGCTCATCCTCGCAGCGCTGCCGCAACACGAGTGGCTGATGCGTTCGTTCTTTGCCTACGACCTGGTGGGCCTGCAAAGCGAGGCCGACGTCGTCCACTTCACACGCTACATGGTCAACGAAGCCCATGCGCAAGAGCTGGACGGGCAGCGCCTGCGCGCCTTCAACGCCACCGTGCGCGTGGCGGCCTTCCCCATCGGCATCGATGTGCAGGAGTTCCAGCGCCTGGGCCGCGCACCCGATGCGGTGCAGACCTGCGAAGCCCTGCGCGCGGAGTATTCACGCCGCCAACTGTTGCTGGGCATTGACCGGCTGGACTACTCCAAGGGCATCCCGCACCGCGTGCGCGCCTTCCGCCAGCTGCTGGAACGCTACCCCGAGAACGAGCACAGCGCCACACTGGTGATGATCGCCTCGCCCTCGCGCGACGACGTGCACGCCTATGCCGACCTGCGCCAGGAGCTGGAGGGCCTGTGCGGCGCCATCAACGGCGACTATGGCGATCTGGACTGGATGCCGCTGCGCTACATCCACCGCACCGTCGCCCGCAAGCGCGTGCCCGGCCTGTGCCGCGCGGCACGCGTGGGGCTGGTCACGCCGCTGCGCGACGGCATGAACCTGGTGGCCAAGGAATACGTGGTGGCGCAAGAGCCCGAGGACCCGGGCGTGCTGGTGCTGTCGCGCTTTGCCGGCGCGGCCGAGCAGCTCAAGGAGGCCTTGCTGGTCAACCCCTACGACACCCAGGGCATGGCCGACGCGATCCAGACCGCGCTGCGCATGCCGCTGTCCGAGCGCCAGTGGCGCCATGAACGGCTCATGGAACGCATCCAGCGCCAGGACGTGCACTGGTGGCGCAACAGCTTCCTGCAGGCGCTGCGCGACGAGGCTGCGCCGCCGGTCACCGCGCCGGCAGGGGCCGTGGCAGCCTCTTGAGGGTTGTCTGGGTGCACGCGTCCTGCGCGCAGCGGCCCCTCCACGCCCCAGCCGGTCAAGGCTGCAGCTGTGGAGTTCAGCCCGGCTGCTGCAGCAGAGCTAACGCCGCGTAGTCGCCCACCTGGCCGCCCAGCCCCGCAGGCTCCAGCTCTACCCCGGCGGTCAGCGCGGGGAAGTAGCGCGCCAGTTGCGCACGCAGCAGCGGCAGCAGCAGCGCCTGGTGGTGCAGGAACACGGCACCGCCCAGGCTGATGCGCCGCAGGTCCAGCGTGGCCACCAGGTTGTACAGCAGCCGTCCCATCAGCACGCACAGCGCCTGCACTTCGGCCAGCGCGGCCGCGTCACCCGCGTCCGCCGCCGCCATCAGCGCAGGCGCCTCCCGGCCCAGTCGGCGCGGCAGCGCACTGCCCGCGACGAGCGACTCCACATCGCCCTGGTTGCCGCAGCCGCACAGCGCCACGTCGCTGCCCGCGTAGGGGTCGCCCACGTAGCTGTGGCCGGCATGGCCCGCGTTGCCGTTCTTGCCACGCAGCACGCAGCCGTCCACGCACAGGCCGACGCCGATGCCGGTGCTCCAGGTCACATAGGCGCAATCGTCCTCCCCCCGCAGTGCTCCCCACAGCCGCTCGGCCTGCAGCGCGGCGACGGCATCGTTGGCAACATGCACGCGGTCTGCGCGCAGCGCCTGCGCCAACGGCGCCTGCAGCGGCACCCGGGTCCAGTCGTTGCCCAGGCCGCGCGGCGCACCGGCGAGCCCTCCGCAGATGTTCGGGTTGACCACTTCGACCATGCCCGCACTCCGCACGAACGGCCCGCAGGACGCCACGCCCACACCCGCCAAGTCCGAACGCTTGATGCCCTGCTGCGTGCAGGCGGCATCCAGCAGCCGCAGCACCTGCTGGGCCAGCGCATCCGGCGCACCGGTCTTGGCGGTGGGCTCCGCCACGCGCGTGAGCAACACCGGCGGCCCGCTGCCGTTGGCAGGGTCCGCCAGGCACACGGCCACCTTGGTGCCGCCAATGTCCACGCCGGCATGCAGGCCCGGCGACTGGGAGGTATGAGGTTGCTGCGGCATGGGGCCCATCATGGCGCAACCGCGGCCGCCTCGGCTGTAGGGCAAAAACGTTTATCTCAATTGATAGCTACCCGCGCTTGTCCAGCGAGGGTTAGCGCCATAAAACGCTCACAACCATTTGACCGCTAGTGTAGTGTTTGATTCTTAATGAAACTTAATTGAGCAACCACGCTCCAATGCTCTACTACGGTTTGCATTGGAGTGAAAAATTGCGAGTTGCCCCGACGATTGTGTTGACGGATGAAGAGGAAAGCGAGCTGAGCCGGCTGGCGCGCTCCAAGCGCACCAGCGTCAGATTGGCCCAGCGCGCCCAGATCGTGCTGCTGGCCGCGCAGGGGCTGCAAAACAAGGATATTGCCGAGCAGCTTGGCATTGGGCGCGTGCAGGTGGCGCGCTGGCGTGAACGCTACCTGCAATTGGGGCTGCAAGGTATCGAGCGCGACTTGCCGCGCGGCGCACCGCCGGTGAAGGTGGATGTGGCCAAGCTTGTGAAGCTAACCACACAGACCAAGCCCGAGGCGGCCACGCACTGGAGCACGCGCACGATGGCCGCTGAGTTGGGCGTCAGCGCCAGCACCGTGATGCGCCATTGGCAGGCCCACGGTCTCAAGCCTCACATCGTGCGCGGCTTCAAGGTCTCGCGCGATCCGCAGTTCGTGCAAAAGCTCGAAGACATCGTGGGGCTTTACATGTCGCCGCCCGAGCATGCGCTGGTGCTGTGCTGCGACGAAAAGAGCCAGGTGCAGGCGCTGGACCGAACGCAGCCCGGGCTGCCGCTCAAGAAGGGGCGCGCGGCCACCATGACGCACGACTACAAGCGCAACGGCACAACCACCTTGTTCGCTGCGCTCAACGTGCTCAACGGTCAGGTCATCGGCCAGTGCCAGCAGCGCCACACCCACATCGAGTGGCTGAAGTTCCTGCGTCAAATCAATCGGGAGACGCCCAAGGACAAGACGCTGCATCTGATCGCCGACAACTACGCCACGCACAAGCATCCAGCTGTGCAGGAGTGGCTGGCCAAGCACCCCAGATTCAACATGCACTTCACGCCGACCTCGGCATCGTGGCTGAACATGGTCGAGCGCTTCTTTCGCGACATCTCCGAGAACCGGCTACGCCGCGGGGTGTTCACCAGCGTGCCCGAACTCGTCTCGGCCATCGATGAGTACATCGCGCATCACAACACCAACCCCAAGCCGTTCATCTGGACCAAGAACGCTCGCGACATCCTGCAAAAGGTCATCCGCGCCAATAGCCGATTAAGTTCCAAACAGAATGCAACACTACACTAGGCTGAGCAGGAAGCTCAGCAGCACGGTGCTGGCCAGCGGAATGAACCAGTCGCGCCCGAAGAGGCGGAACTGAAAATCCCCCGGCAGCCGGCCCAGCCCCAGGCGGCGCAGCCAGGGGGTGAGCCCGTTGATGAGCACCAGGGCGAGGAAAACGACGAGAAGCCAGCGCAGCATGGGCCGAGTGTAGGCGCCTGCAGCCCGCGTGGCGTGCCGCTAGGGCCTGTGATGGAAGGAGTCGCGAAGCTCATGACAGCCTGCCCATCAAGGCGCGTGACGCAGTGCGTGCGCCCGCACGCACAAGGAACGCAACACCGAGGGGGCTGTCATGAGCTTCCCTTCGGGTTGCCTCGCAAAGGGGCCGTCTGCGGCGTTGCCCGCGCTGGCAAGGCACGAGCCTTGCGGCGCGCAAGCGCCTGGCATCCACCTTCTTTGCGAGGCAATGCGATCCCCTTCCATAGTGTTCACAGGCCCTAGCGCTGCACGCCCCAGCGCCGCACCGTCAGGCGCTCCAGCGTGTGAAATCCCAGGTTCTCCACCGCCAGGCCGATGGCGATCACCATGGCGAGGCCCGCGAAGACCTTGTCTGTGTAGAGCTCATTGCGGTTCTGGAAGATGTACCAGCCCAGGCCGCCCTGCCCCGAAGACGCGCCGAACACCAGTTCCGCCGCGACCAGCGTGCGCCAGGCGAAAGCCCAGCCGATCTTCAACCCCGACAGGATGAACGGCAGCGCCGCGGTCACCAGCAGTTGCAACACGTAGCGCAGCCCCTACAAGCCGTAGTTGCGCCCCGCCATGCGCAGCGTCTCGGGCACGCCTTGAAAGCCTGCGTAGGTGTTGAGCGCCAGCGGCCACAGCACGGAATGCACCAGCACGAAGACCAGGCTGCCCTCGGATCGTGGGGTAAAGCGGACATCGTGACAGCCCCTGTAGAACCCTCAGAGCCGGTGGCTCCGGTCACCCTGCGCAAAGCCCAGGGGCCGCCACGGCGCGCCTGCGCCCACGGCCAGCACCTTGAACAGCTCGCCCATCTCGTGCTCCATCATCAACTTGGCCGCTTGGGCGCGCTGGGCCTGCGTCAGCCGCTCCAGTTCGGATAGCAGACCGCAGTTGATGAGAAAGTGCGCCTGCGTCGTGTAGCCCAGCACCTGCAGCCCCGCGTCCTGCGCGGCCAGGGCCATCGCGGTGAAGTTGACGTGCGCGGTGATGTCCTTGAGGCCTACGTCCGCCAGCGGGTCGGAATCCACCTGGTGCCCGCGGTGGCACACCAGCGTGCCCATGTGCCGCTGGGGGTGGTAGTACTCGTCCTCGCCAAAGCCGTAGTCGATCAGGAAGGCCGCGCCCCGCACGAGGTGCTGGGCCAGCGTGCGCATGAAGGCCTCGCCCTGGGGGTGGATCTCGGTGAGGTAGTCGTGCGGGCCGTCGATCTCCACCGGCGGGCGCAGCGGGGTGGGGCGGTCTTGCCACACAAAGCCGTTGCCCGACTCGTCCAGGGCCACGCCGCGTTCGTGCCACAGGCCCGCGCGGCGCTGCAGCAGTTGAACGGGCATGGCGTCCAGCACCTCATTGCCCACCACCACGCCCTGCATCTGATCGGGCAGGCGGTCGACCCAGTGCACGCGGTCGCCCCAGGCCGCCAGCGTGGCCTGCTGGCGTGCGCGCAGGCTGCCCGACAGGTCCACGATGGTGTAGCGCCGCACGCGGTCGCCCAACGCGCCCAGCAGCTGCGCGGCCAGCGCGCCGCTGCCGGCGCCAAACTCCCAGACCTCGTCGGTGGCGGTGGCGTCCAGTGCCTCGCGCACCTGGCGGGCCAGCACGCGGCCGAAGACGGGGGACAGCTCGGGCGCGGTCACGAAGTCGCTGCCGCTGGCGGGCATGGCGCCGAACTTTGGCAGGTCGCCCGCGTAATAGCCCAGGCCCGGCGTGTACAACGCCAGCGCCATGAACCGGTCGAAGCCGATCCAGCCTCCCGCCTCGGCAATGGCCTTGGCGACATGGGTCTGCAGGGCGCTCGGTAAAATTGTGGGTTTGCTCGTCACGCGTCCGATTGTCCCCCAATGACCTCTCCTGCCCGCCCCCGCACCGTGCTGGTGACAGGCGCCGCCCGGCGCCTGGGCCGCAGCATTGCGCTGGCGCTGGCGGCCGGGGGCTGGCAGGTGGCCGTGCATTACCGGTCTTCGCAACAGGACGCTCTTGAAACAGTAGCTGCTTGCGCAGAACTGTCGGGCTCTAGTGCCCATTTTGATGCTGATTTTGCCGATGAAGCGGCCGTGCGCGCCCTGTTGCCGCGCGTGGTGGCGCACTTCGGTGCGGTGGATGCGGTGGTCAACAGCGCCTCGCTGTTCGAACACGACACGGCCGCCAGCTTCAGCTACGCGCTGCTGGAGCAGCACCTGCGCAGCAACACCGGCGCACCGGTGCTGCTGGCGCAGGCGCTGCATGCCCATCTGGAGCAGCGCGCCGCCGAGGGCGAAGCCGACGTGCAAGGCGCGGTGGTGAACCTGCTGGACCAGAAGCTGTGGAACCAGAACCCGGACTTCCTGAGCTACACCCTCTCCAAGGCCGCGCTGGAAGCCGCCGGCACCATGCTGGCCATGGCGCTCGCGCCGCGCGTGCGCGTGGTGGGCGTGGCGCCGGGGCTCACCCTCACCAGCCATCTGCTGACGGGCGAGCGCTTTGAGCGCATGCACGCACTGAGCCCGCTGGGCCGCTCGTCCACGCCAGAAGACGTGGCCGCCGCCGTGCGTTTCGCGCTGGACAATCGCTCGCTCACCGGCACCACGCTGCTGGTGGACGGCGGCCAGCACCTGATGCGCTTCGAGCGCGACTTCTCCCTGATGTGAACCCCGCACGCCCCGCCATGCACACCGCCGCCGGCACCCAGATCCTCACGCTCACCGGTTTGCGCTTCGACGCGAACCTGGGCATCCTCGCGCACGAAAAAAACGCGCCCCAGCCCATCCAGGTGGACGCCGAGCTGAACCTGGGCACCCAGCCCCTGGCGCCGCGCGACGACGACATCCAGCACGTGCTGGACTACCGCAAGGTGCGCCAGATCATCATCGACGAGTGCACGGCCGAGCATGTGAACCTGCTGGAGAGCCTGATCGGCAAGCTGGCCAACCGGCTGATGCAGCTGCCCGGCGTGCTGGGCGTGCGCGTGAAGATCGCCAAACTGGAAATTTTTGATGACTGCGAAGTCGCCATTCGCGTCGAGACAGGACAGTGGTAAACCCATGAACACCGCCAACAACACCCTTCCCACCGCCGCCGACTGGGCCGGCGAAGATGCCGCGCCCGATGCGGCCGACACACGCAAGATCCAGCGCGAGTCCCACAAGCTGGAAAAGCGCCTGTGCCGCGAGGTGGGCCGTGCCATCACCGACTTCAACATGATCGAGGAAGGCGACAAGATCATGGTGTGCATGTCCGGCGGCAAGGACAGCTACACGCTGCTGGACATCCTGCGCAAGCTGCAAAAGCGCGCACCGGTGAAGTTCGACATCGTGGCCGTGAACCTGGACCAGAAGCAGCCCGGCTTCCCCGAGCATGTGCTGCCGGACTATTTCAAGAGCATCGGCGTGCAGTACCACATCGAGAACCAGGACACCTACAGCGTCGTCAAGCGTGTGGTGCCCGAGGGCAAGACCACCTGCAGCCTGTGCTCGCGCCTGCGCCGCGCCATCCTCTACAAGGTGGCGGACGACCTGGGCTGCACCAAGCTGGCGCTGGGCCACCACCGCGACGACATCGTCGCCACGCTGATGCTCAACATGTTCTACGGCGGCCGCATGAAGGGCATGCCGCCGAAGCTGGTCAGCGACGACGGCAAGCATGTGGTGATTCGCCCGCTGTGCTACGTGCCCGAAAAGGACACGGCGCGCTGGGCGCAGTACCAGCAGTTCCCCATCATTCCCTGCAACCTGTGCGGCAGCCAGGACGGCCTGCAGCGCGTGGCCGTCAACGAAATGCTGCGCGAATGGGACAAGAAGTTCCCGGGCCGCATCGAGAGCATGTTGCGCGCCATGGGCCACGTGGTGACCACGCACCTGATGGACCCCCACCTGCACGACTTCAAGAACGCCAAAGCCACTGGCATTGCCGACCCGAATGGCGACATGGCGTTCGATCACGAGGAATTTCCGGTCGCACCCGCGCTGCCCGGCCTGCAGGTGGTGCAACTGGGCTGAACGCAGCGCCGCGCAACGCCGTACCATCACAGGCGCGGGGCCTGATGCCCCGGGGAGATACCGCCATGGCCTTCCTGCGCCACATTCCTGCCCTCGCGCTGTGCGCCGCGGCCGCGCTGCTGGCCGGCTGCGCCGGTCCGCGCCTGGTGGAGAGCGACGTCAGCAGCTTCTCCACCCTCAGCGCCCTGCCCAGCCCACCCACCTACCGCTTCGAGCGGCTGCCCTCGCAGCAGGCGCAGGCCGCAGCGTTTGCACCCATCGAGGCCCTGGCCGAACAGGCGCTTGCGCGCGTGGGCCTGCGCCGCGACGACACCCAGCCACGGCTGGTTGCACAGATCGGTGCCGAGGGCGGCTACGCCACACCGCGCTACTGGCCCTATGCGCCCGATCCGTTCTACGGCCGCTTCGGCTGGGGCCTGGGCTACGGCGGTGGCTGGGGTTTTGGCGGCATGGGCTGGATGATGGACGGCCCGCCCACCCTCTACCACCGCAAGGTCAGTCTGATGCTGCGCGACGCCGCTTCGCAGCAGGTGGTGTACGAAACCTCGGCCGTGTACGAGGACGTGTGGACGGATGATCCCGCCATCTACGGCGTGCTGTTCGACCAGGCGCTCACCGGCTTCCCGCGCCCCCCAGCGGGCCAGCGCAAGGTCCGCACAGAAATCACGCCACAACGCTGACTCCCCCGCGACCTGAAAGGACCCGCCATGCGAAGCTCCATCCGACACCTTGTTCTGTGCGCCTGCCTGGGCACCGCGAGCCTGGTCGCCCAGGCATCCGGCCTGGGCGACACCCTGCGCGGCGCGACCGGCGGGGGTGCCAGCCCCTCCACGCTCGGCGGCATGTTGGGTGGGGGCGCTGCGCCGTCGGCCCTGTCTGCCATGGGTTTGAGTGGATCGGCCACCCCCAGCAACGCTGCCGGGGTGATCACCTACTGCATGAAGAACAACTATCTGAATGCCGACAAGGCCGCACTGGTCAAACAGCAGCTGCTGGGCAAGATGGGCCTGGGCGCGGCCCAGCCCGAGCCCCGCGACGAGGGCTACCTGAGCGGCCTGTCGGGCATGGTCAGCGGTTCCAACGGCAAGCAGTTCAACCTGAACCGCCTCAAGGGCGACCTGAAGGAAAAGGCCTGCGACTTCGTGCTCGACAACGCCAGTTCCCTGCTCTGACCCCACGCCTGCGCTCTTTTCCATGCACGCCACCCGCATCATCGCCATCCGCCACGGCGAAACCGCCTGGAATGTGGACACCCGCATCCAGGGCCATCTGGACATACCGCTCAACGACACCGGCCTGTGGCAGGCCCGGCAGGTGGGGCAGGCGCTGGCCGACGAAGCGGTGGCCGCCATCTACAGCAGCGACCTGCAGCGCGCCTACGCCACGGCCGAAGCCGTGGCACGCACCACGGGCGCGCCCCTCACGCCCGTGCCCGGCCTGCGCGAGCGCAGCTTTGGCAGCTTCCAGGGGCGCACCTTCCAGCAGATCGAGACCGAATCCCCCGAGCAGGCCCTGCGCTGGCGCAAGCGCGATCCCCACTTCGTGCCCGACGGCGGCGGCGAGTCGCTGGACATGCTGCGCGAGCGCATTGCTGTCACGGTGGACGGCATTGCCGCGCGCCATGCCGGCGAGCAGATCGTGCTGGTGGCCCATGGCGGGGTGATGGACGTGCTCTACCGCCTGGCCACGCGGCTGGACCTGCAGGCCCCACGCACCTGGCAGCTGACCAACGCCGCCATCAACCGGCTGCTGTGGACCGAGGGCAACGGCCTCACCCTGGTGGGCTGGGCCGACACGCAACACCTGGAGAACGCGAGCCGCGATGAGATCCACTCCTGAGCATCCGCCCGAACACCTGCGCGCCACCGTCGGGCTGCGCGTGGACCTGATCGACACGCCAGCACTCGTCGTCGACCTGGATGCCATGGAGCGCAACATCCAGCGCATGGCCGAATTCGCGCACAAGCACCAGGTGCGCTGGCGCCCCCACGCCAAGATGCACAAGAGCGCCGAGATCGCCCTGCAGCTGGAAAAGGCCGGCGCGCGCGGCCACTGCGTGCAGAAGGTGTCCGAAGCCGAGGCGCTCGCCGCCGGCGGCGTGGCCGACCTGTACATCAGCAACGAGGTACTGGGGGGAGCCAAACTATTGCGCGCGGCACGCCTGGCCGCGCAACTGGCCGCACGCGGCGGGCGGCTGGGCATCGCGGTAGACAGCGAAGAGGGCATCACCCGCCTGTCCGAGGCCATGCGCGTGGCGGGCAGCGACGCCGGCATCGACGTGTTCGTGGAGATCGACGTCGGCCAGGGCCGCTGCGGCGTGCCGCCCGGCCCGGCGGCGCTCGCCCTGGCCCAGGCCGTGGCAGCCCAGCCGCGCCTGCATTTCGCGGGCCTGCAGGCTTACCACGGCAGCGCACAGCACCTGCGCAGCGCGGCCGAGCGGCGCGCGGCCATCGCCCACGCAGTGCAGGCCGCCGCCGATACCCGCGCGCTGATCGAGGCCGCGGGCCTGCCCGTGCCGCTGGTCACGGGCTCCGGCACCGGCACGCTGGTGCACGAGGCCGCCAGCGGGGTGTATGGCGAACTGCAGGCCGGCTCGTTCCTCTTCATGGACGCGGACTACGCTGCCAATGAACGCGAAAGCGCCCAGCCCGCCTTCGAGCATGCGCTGTTCGTGAAGACGCAGGTGATCTCTGCGCGACCCACGCACGTGGTGTGCGACGCAGGGCACAAGAGCCACGCCATCGACTCCGGCCTGCCCCTGGTCTGGGGCCTGCCGCCGGAACGCGACCTGCGCTACGCCAACGGCGGCGACGAACACGGCGTCCTGCACGCAGCTGGCCCCAAGGCGCGCCTGCCGGCCCTGGGCCGCATGCTGTGGCTGGTACCCGGCCACTGTGACCCCACGGTGAACCTGCACGACTACCTGATTGGCGTGCGCGGCGGCCTGGCGCACGGCGTAGTGGAGCGCGTCATCCGCGTGGATGCACGGGGCGCGGTGACGTAAGCGCCAAGCAAGGCGCGCGGGCACACTGTCTCCTGATGGAAGACATTGCTGCCGGTGACCTCAAGGCCATACTGCATTCCCAGAGGGCCAACATCTACTATCTGGAGCACTGCCGGGTGCTCGTCAATGGCGGCCGCGTCGAGTACGTGACCGACGCGGGCAAGCGAAGCCTGTACTGGAACATTCCCATTGCCAACACCACGAGCATCTTGCTGGGGACGGGCACCTCGATCACGCAGGCCGCCATGCGAGAACTGGCGAAGGCAGGCATACTGGTGGGCTTCTGCGGTGGTGGCGGTACGCCGCTTTTCGCAGCCAATGAAGTCGACGTAGAAGTCGCTTGGCTCACACCGCAGAGTGAGTACCGGCCCACCGAATACCTGCAGTACTGGGTGAAGTTCTGGTTCGATGAGGAACTGCGCCTGCACGCCGCGAAGCAGTTGCAGACCTGGCGACTGCAGCGGCTGGCGGCCGAATGGAACAGCCGCTCTTTGCGTGAAGCCGGTTTTTCCATCGATCTGGGTCGTTTGCAGAGCCTGGTGCAGCAGTTCACACCACTGATCAGCAACGCCCCTGATGTGACAGCGCTGCTGACTGACGAGGCACGCTTGACCAAGGCCCTCTTCAGGCTGGCCGTGGAAGCCGTGGGCTACGGGGAATTCACGCGGGCCAAACGCGGAACGGGTACCGACGCTGCGAACCGCTTCCTTGACCATGGCAACTATCTGGCCTATGGCCTGGGCGCTACCGCGACCTGGGTGTTGGGCCTGCCGCACGGGCTGGCGGTATTGCACGGCAAGACGCGACGGGGTGGTCTGGTATTCGACGCAGCAGACTTGATCAAGGATGCAGCCATCCTGCCGCAAGCCTTTCTGTCGGCGATGCGGGGCGATGATGAACAGCAGTTCCGCCGCCAATGCATAGAGGCGTTGACGCGCAGCGAATCATTGGATTTCATCATCGACACACTCAAACACATCGCCAGCACGACGTCGCGGCTGGCCGACGCGCCCCCTCCTGTCCGGGAGCCAAATGCATGAACGTGCTCTTCGTCGCGCAATGCACCAAGCGTGCATTGACTGAAACCCGCCGCATCCTCGATCAGTTTGCGGAGCGGCGCGGCGAGCGTACCTGGCAAACGCCCATCACCCAAGCCGGGCTGGACACCGTGCGCAAGCTGCTGCGCCAGACCGCACGCAAGAACACCGCAGTGGCCTGCCATTGGATTCGTGGGCGTGACCACAGCGAGTTGCTATGGGTGGTGGGCGACGCCAGCCAATTCAACGACCAGGGTGCGGTGCCCACCAACACCACGGCCAGCAACGTGCTGCGCGCAGGCGATGAAAACGCCTGGCACCACCTGCCCCAGATGACCGCCCTGGCCGCGCTGGCTGCCCTGCTGCACGACCTTGGCAAGGCCACGCAGGCGTTTCAGGATAAGCTCAAAAACCCCGGTCTGCGCGAGCGCAACCACTACCGGCATGAATGGGTGTCGGTGCGGCTGTTCCAGGCCTTCGTGGGCCAGGACGATGACGCTGGCTGGCTACAACGGCTGGCGGCCTATGCCGACGCAGACACCGATGCGCAGGCACTGGAGGCAGCGTGGCTGGACCATGCGGGCGGGCGGCTGTTGCGCGATGGGCTGGACGAGCCCCAGGCCAAGCAACATTTGCCATTTGCCCGCCTGCCGCCGCTGGCCCAGGCGGTGGCGTGGCTGGTGTTCAGTCACCATCGCCTGCCCTGCCTGCCTGTGGAGCAGGCACAAGGCGTGGACGCAGAGGACATGGAAGACGGCAGGCGCACACACCGCCGTTTCGGTGCGCGCCCCGGCTTCATCAACACCGGCGATTTGGACGACGTGCTGCTGCGCATCAGCGCCGACTGGAACGAACCACGCGAGCACGCAGAGCCCTCCACTGTGCGTGCCCACTGGCACTTTCCGCACGGCCTGCCCGTCACCAAACCCGCCTGGCGCAAACAAGCCGCCCGCTACGCACGCAAGCTGCTGGAGCTGTCACAAACCGCCGGACAAGGCACGGTAGTGCACGACCCGTTTGCCATGCATATTGCGCGCCTGTGCCTCATGCTGGCGGACCACCACTATTCCAGCCTCACCAGCGCCGCCGCACGCGCCCCGTACCTCAGCCAAGGCTACCCGCTCTACGCCAACACCCGCAGCAATCACTATCAAAACAATAGCTGCTCACGCTTGATGGATAAGCGCCAGAGCCCAATTTTTAATCAAACGCTGGACGAACACCTGCTGGGTGTGCAAGCCCATGCCACGCTAGTGGCACGCTCCCTGCCCAGCCTCACGCACAGCCTGCCTGCACTCAAGAACCACAAACCCCTCAAAAAACGCAGCGCCGACCCGCGTTTTGCCTGGCAAGACAAGGCCGCCGACCTGGCCGCCAGCGTGCGCGCCCGCGCAGTGCCGCAAGGCGCGTTCATCGTCAACATGGCTTCCACGGGCTGTGGCAAGACGCTGGGCAACGCTCGCGTGATGAACGCGCTGGCCGACCCCGCCACCGGCCTGCGTTGCGCCTTTGCCATGGGACTGCGCACGCTCACGCTGCAAACCGGGCGCGTGTTCCAGAACGACCTGCAGCTGAGCGACGAGCAACTGGCCATCCAGGTCGGCGGTGCCGCCAGCCGGGCTCTGTTTGAATACTGGGAACAGCAGGCCGAAGCCACCGGCTCCGCATCCAGCCAAGCGCTGCTGGACGAAGCGGGCACGGTGCTCTACGAGGGCAACGACCAGCACCCGCTGCTGCAGCGCCTGACCGACGACGCCAAAGCCCACGCCCTCATTGCCGCGCCCCTGCTGGTCTGCACCGTAGACCACCTTACCCCCGCCACCGAAAGCCTGCGCGGCGGCCGCCAGATTGCGCCCATGCTGCGCCTGCTGACCAGCGACCTGGTGCTGGACGAGCCCGACGACTTTGACATGGCCGACCTGCCCGCTCTCACCCGTCTGGTGCACTGGGCGGGCCTGCTGGGCTGCCGCGTGCTGCTGTCATCGGCCACACTGCCGCCCGCGCTGGTGGAAGGGCTGTTCCTGGCCTACCGTGCCGGGCGCGCCGTGTACCAGCGCCACCGCAGCGAACGGCCCAGCGAGCCTGTGAACATCTGCTGCCTGTGGATCGACGAGTTCCACCAGACCACGCAGGACTGCGCGGATGGGCCCGCCTTCCGCGAAGCGCACACCCAGTACGTGCGCAAGCGCGTTGCCAAGCTCAAGCAGGCCGAGGTGCGGCGGCTGGCGCAGATTGCGCCCCTGCCCGACACCTGGCACGGCATGCAAGAAGCCGAACGCCGCAAAGACTTTGCCCGCCTGGTGCTGGAACAGGCTTGGCAACTGCACCAGCAGCCCCACAACCACAGCACCGATGCCAGCGGAAAGCGCGTGAGCCTGGGCCTCATCCGCATGGCCAACATTGCCCCGCTGTAC
The DNA here is from genome assembly GCF_013154915.1 of Diaphorobacter sp. JS3050. Lineage (NCBI taxonomy): Bacteria > Pseudomonadati > Pseudomonadota > Betaproteobacteria > Burkholderiales > Comamonadaceae > Diaphorobacter > Diaphorobacter sp. JS3050. The sequence continues at coordinate 598,744 of NZ_CP053553.1, read as the reverse complement.
GACGTGGCGCTGGCGATGTACGCAGCCGATGCTCTGCCGTCCGAGTTGCAAGGCCAGGTCCGCATTCACCTGTGCGTGTACCACTCGCAGTTCCCGCTGCTGCTGCGCTCGGCCATCGAGCAGCAGTTGGACGCCCTGCTCAACCGACGCGGAGCCAAAGACGGGCACGACCCCGCGCTGCACCGCCCCGCCCTGCGCGCCCTCATAGACGCCCACCCCGAGCCCCACCACCTGTTCATCGTGCTGGGCAGCCCCGTGACCGAAGTGGGCCGCGACCACGACTACGACTGGGCCGTGGTCGAGCCCTCGTCCATGCGCTCGCTCATCCAGCTGGCCGGGCGCGTGCGGCGGCACCGGCCTGAGGCCGTGGTCGGGGTGAACATGGTGGTGCTGGACAGCAATCTGCGGCATTACAACAAGCCCGACAAGCCTGCGTATGAAAAGCCGGGGTTCGAGACAGCGCATGCGCCGTTCCAGCTCAAGTCACACTATTTGCATGATCTGCTGGCACGCGAGATGGGCCAATCCGCCGCATGGGCAGTAGACGCACAACCGCGCATTGACCTGCCGGCCGACAAGCTTCTGCCCAGCCGCCGCTGGATCGACCTGGAGCACGCCCGCATGCACGACAGCCTGCTACCTAAGCCACAAGGCACCGCAACGCCCACGCATGCGGCCTGCCTGCAATGGCACGAGCCCCAGCCCGACGCGCCCCGGTCCCTGTGGCTTACCGGCCTGCTGCCGCAGTTCCAGCGGTTCCGCCAGGACGATCAAAAACGCGACGACGTGGCCCTGCTGCCAGACGAAGAGGAAGAAACGCTGTTGCTGCACCGCGTGCAAGACGGAGAGCGGCGCTACGAAAAGCTCTTTGTACCCATCCACCAAAGCTTGTGCCACCCGGTGCCCGCAGCGCAACTGGCATCAGCCAGCGTGTCGCCCTGGCCGAAGTTGGGTTTGATGGAGGAATTGGCCGCACTGGCACAGGCGCGGGGCTTGTCGCTGGAGCGATGTGCTGAACGCTATGCCACCGCCAGCCTGCCTGAATCGCAGGCAGGCTGGCGATGGGATGAGCGTTTGGGCTTTAGCAAGAAAGCCTGAGCTGCCTATGCGGCAGTGAATGTCAGCAGGTCAGTGACTTTTCTGAGCTGTCTAGTCGACAGTGAGGGGATGGTACATCTTCATCGACTGCAAAAATTTCAGGCTACATCTTTAATTTTTCAGCTGGTCATTGACTGGTATGAATTTTTGAGCATAATAAAAACCCGAATGCAGCTGGAACCTGCATTCGGGTTTTATCAACAACGTGCTTCTCGGCACCAACAAGAAAGTGAGGTCACAGTGGATAGCTTTCACGCCCTCAGGAGGGTTTTGTCGGCTACCTAGCCGTTTCCACATCCCCGGTTGGTTTTGTGCTGACCGGGGAATTCTAGCTTCCAACCCTTTTGGAAAGGTATTCCCATGTCTGAAGCCCCTGCAACAGGTGGCAAGGCGGGCTACCGAGCGGCCATCAGTGCCTTCTTGCAAGAACGATTGCAAGCCAAGCTCGACAAGCTCAAGCCTGACGATCCCCAACGCGATGAGGTGATTGCTTCGTTCGCCCATGATGTGTGGCTGGCCAGCGCTGCCAAGCGCGTGGAACAAATCCAGGCCGTAACCCATTCCCTCAAACCCATCCACCCCGATGCGCGGGGCACCAACCTGTACGTGGAACCCCGCACCCTGCCGCCGCTGGCCGAGCTGGGCAGCCACGCATTGGGTGAGCGCTTTGTAGGCGATGTGGTGGGTAACGCTGCGGCGCTGGATGTGTACAAGCTGCTCAAGCTGGAGGTGAACGGCCGCAGCCTGCTCACCGCCCTGTTGGCGCACGATGCCGACGCATTGGCAGCGCTGCATGCCGACCCGGCCCAGGCCGAGAAGCTGCGCGATGCTTTTGTATCGCTCACCCAGCCCCGCGCTGAAGGCCCCAGCAGCCACACGCTGGCCAAGCAGCTCTACTGGTTCACCGGCACTGACGCCTGCGACGACGCCCACTACACCCTGCTGGCCCCGCTGTACGCCACATCGCTGGCGCATGCGGTGCATGCCCAGGTACAGGAAGACCGCTTTGGCGAGGCCAACAAGGCCGCCCGCCAGGCGCGGCGCGAGCGCAAGATGCATGACGGCGTATTCCATGACTACCCCGACCTAGCCGTACAAAACATGGGGGGGTCAAACAAACAGAATCTAGGGCTGCTCAACGTTGCGCGTGGAGGTAAGAACTACCTGCTGTCATCGCTGCCGCCGCAGTGGCAAGCCAGCGCAGTGCGGCTGCCGGTGCATGCGACTTCGGTGTTTGACCGCCTGTTCATCGCCCGGCCCGAGGTGCGCCGCACGGTGCGGGCGCTGCGGGTGTTTTTGGAGTCCAACCCCGACGCCAATCTGGCCACCCGTGATCGGCGCGAGGAACTGCTCGACGCGCTGGTGGACGAGCTGGTGTCGCTGGCCGCCGAGTTGCAACAGATGCTGCCACCGGGCTGGAGCTGGGATGACGAGCGCTTTGCGGATCTGCACCGCAGCGAGCAACTGTGGCTGGACCCGTTGCGTGCCGAAAAACCCGATGAAGCCGACTTTGCCCGCGAGTGGCTGCAGATGGACTGGCCTGCCGTCGTGGGTCAGCGCTTTGCCAACTGGCTCAACGCGCAGCTGCGCGGCAAGCTGCCCTTGGGCGATGCGGAAGCCCGTGCATGGCAGAAGGAGTTGCTGACCGACGAGGACGGTTTTCAGCAGCAACTGCGCACACTGCGCCAGCGGCTTGACCGCACAGCGACGGAGGTCATGCCATGAAGCAACCCCAAGCCATCCTCGTACTGCCCCACCTGCGCATTCAAAACGCCAACGCCATTGGCAGCCCGCTCACGCATGGCTTCCCGTCTATCACTGCCTTTACCGGCGTGATGTGGGCGCTGGAGCGCAAGCTGGCCGAGGCCGGTGTGCCGCTACAACTGCACGGCGTGGGCGTGGTGTGCCACCACCATCAGGAGCAGGTCACGCAGGGCTATGTGCGCAACTTCAACCTCACGCGCAACCCGGTGGACAAAGACGGCAGCACCGCCGCCATCGTGGAAGAAGGCCGCATGCACCTGCAGATCACGCTGGTGCTGGCCGTGTCAGAAAAGCGCGCGCCCGGCACCCCGGCAGCGCTGGTGCAAAGCAACCAGGCACAGCTGGACGAATGGGCTGCGCAAGCGGGCCACATCCTGGCCGGCATGCGCGTGGCGGGGGGCAGCGTGCTGCCATCGCGCCCGGTGCCAGGCAAGCGCGTGCGGCCCTGGATGGCCGTTGTGCCTGAAGACCCTGTGGCGGCAGAGAAGGAGTTCCGCCAATGGCGGCGGCAGTGGCTGCCGGGCTTTGCCCTGGTGGGGCGGGATGACCTGTTGGCCCAGTACCTGCAAGCGCTGCGCACCGCCCAGCCCGACGCCACGCTGCTGGACGCCTGGCTGCATGCGGCCCGCTTCAACTACGCGCCGGTCGTACCTGACGGCGAAGCCTCAGCACCCGATGGGCAGGTGAAGTGGGAGGACCCGCAGCGCCGCAAAGGCAGTGGCTGGGTCGTGCCCATCCCCGTGGGCTATGCGGCGCTCACGCCCAGCCATGCCCCCGGCACCGTGCGCAATGCACGCGATGCCAGCGTGCCCATGCGGTTTGTGGAATCGGTCTACGCCCTGGGCGAGTGGATCAGCCCGCACCGCCTGACGCATCTGGCCCAGTTGCTGTGGCATGCCGAAGCCAACGAAGCACAGGGCTTGTACCGCTGCCGCAATGGCTACCAACCCGCCCAGTCGGAAGACGCTAACAGCAACTCAAACACCGAAACGCTAGACGAATGGGACGACGACGAGGCCTATGCATACACCTGAGCCCCGCGTGCCCACCCCTTCGCATCCAACACCCCTATTTTTGAAAGATTGACACCATGACCGACAAACTCACTACCGCATCCGTCCTGGCCTTTGAACGCAAGCTGGACCCATCCGACGCCGTGTTCCATGCAGGCCGCTGGGACGACCGCGCACAGTCGCACGCGTGGCAGCCCGTCACTGTCCGTGAAAAGTCTGTGCGCGGCACCATCAGCAACCGCCTCAAGGCCAAGGACCAAGATCCCGCCAAGCTGGACGCCGCCATCGAGAACCCCAACCTGCAAACCGTGGACGTGGCCGCCCTGCCCGCTGAGGCTGACACGCTCAAGGTGCAATTCACGCTGCGCGTGCTGGGAGGCGCGGGCACGCCATCGGCGTGCAACAGCGCGGCCTACCAAGCCAAGCTGCTGGCTACGGTGCAGGGCTATGTGCAGCAGCACGGCTTTGGCGAGCTGGCCCGGCGCTACGCGGCCAACCTGGCCAATGGCCGCTTCTTGTGGCGCAACCGCGCCGGGGCCGAGCAAGTCGAAGTGACGGTGGAGCAGATGCAGAACGGGCAGGCTGCGCAGATATGGTCTTTTGATGCCCTGGCGCTTAATACACGGGCGGTAGGCGCTATCAATACAGAAGCAAAAGGCCTCGACGAGCTAGGCCAGGCGATGGCTGCCGGGCTGGCCGGATCACAGCATGTGCTGCTGCGTATCACGGCCTTTGTGCGCCAGGGTGCGGGGCAAGAGGTGTTCCCATCGCAAGAGCTGATTCTGGACAAGGACAGTGCTGGCAAGAGCAAGACGCTGTACCACGTGGACGGCGTGGCCGCCATCCACTCGCAAAAGATCGGCAACGCCATCCGCACCATCGATACCTGGTATGAAGGCGCTGAAGAACTGGGCCCCATCGCGGTGGAGCCCTACGGCTCCGTGACCACCCAAGGCAAGGCCTACCGCCAGCCCAAGCAAAAGCTGGACTTCTACACCCTGCTGGACAACTGGCTGTTGAAAGACCAGGTGCCGCCCGTAGAGCAGCAGCACTTTGTGATGGCAGTGCTGATCCGTGGCGGCGTATTTGGCGACGCCAGCTGATGGGCGAGGCGCCATGACCACGCACTACATCAACATCACCCTGCTGCCCGACCCGGAGTTCAGCCACGCGCACCTGCTGGGCGCGCTGGTAGCCAAGCTGCACCGTGCCCTGGTGCAGGGGCATACCACCGACATTGGCGTGAGCTACCCGCAGCACGTGAGCCAGCCGCTGACAAAGCGCACCCTGGGCGCGGTGCTGCGCCTGCACGGCACGCCCGAGGCGCTGCAGCGCCTGATGGAGGAAGACTGGCTCAAGGGCATGCGCGACCACACGCAGGTGGGCGAGCTGCTGCCAGTGCCCGCCAACGCACAGCACCGCACCGTGCGACGCCGCCAGTTCAAGACCAACGCAGACCGCCTACGCCGCCGCCGCATGCAGCGCAAGGGCGAAACCGCCGAGCAGGCCGCAGCTGCTATCCCCGACACGGTAGAGCGCCGACCTGACTTGCCGTTTGTGCAACTGCGCAGCAGCAGCACTGGTCAGTCGTTTTGCTTGTGCGTGGAGCATGGCCCACTGCAACCGCTGCCTGTGGCCGGGGCCTTCAACGCCTATGGCTTGGGGCATGACGCGACCGTGCCTTGGTTTTGAGCCTGTTTGACCCTTTTTTCAGGGGCCATGGCAGGGCCTTGTGAATCAAGCACTTACGGAGCACCCTAGGAATTGGGGTGTTCTGGCTTTATGGGGGAATGTTCTTTAAAAACAGAACGTTGGGTGGGATAGGGTCCAGTTCACTGCCGCATAGGCAGCTCAGAAATTTCGCGTCAAAGCTGTGGCTCGAATCGTCTTGTTCACTGCCGCATAGGCAGCTCAGAAATACCTCATGAAGTACGCCTCCAAAGTGGAGTCGTTCACTGCCGCATAGGCAGCTCAGAAATCCTGCACGCCCGCAGCACGCCCGGCATGGTGGTTCACTGCCGCATAGGCAGCTCAGAAATTGCCAGGTCAGCGCATCGCGGTCGAAGTCGTGTTCACTGCCGCATAGGCAGCTCAGAAATAAATCGCGCAGATGCACATGCCGCCCCACCAGTTCACTGCCGCATAGGCAGCTCAGAAATCTGAATCGACACAGGAACCGTCTTAGACGCCGTTCACTGCCGCATAGGCAGCTCAGAAATGGATGTGTACATCATCACGCAGGGCCCCAACGTTCACTGCCGCATAGGCAGCTCAGAAAACACCGTAAGCTGCATGCCATGAGTGCTCAAGGTTCACTGCCGCATAGGCAGCTCAGAAATTGGAGCCATTGGCACGCGGAGGCCAGCTCTTGTTCACTGCCGCATAGGCAGCTCAGAAACTGGTGCAGCCCATGATTGGGCGCATACTGGCGTTCACTGCCGCATAGGCAGCTCAGAAAAGCCGCAGTCCTCACACCCGGATGTAAGTAGAGTTCACTGCCGCATAGGCAGCTCAGAAAACGCGCAAGCCGTCATAGGCCGGAGCGGTCCAGTTCACTGCCGCATAGGCAGCTCAGAAACGGCGGGGGTGCGGGGAGGCAACCGCCCGGCGTGTTCACTGCCGCATAGGCAGCTCAGAAAGCTGGGTTGGCGAGCTGGGCGTATCCGGCATGGTTCACTGCCGCATAGGCAGCTCAGAAAAACGCGCCTGCCCGTTGAGCAGCCATTCATTAGTTCACTGCCGCATAGGCAGCTCAGAAAACCCGGAAAACCTTTTTGGTGGTGGCGTGTGCGTTCACTGCCGCATAGGCAGCTCAGAAATGCGGGGCACGTGTCTTGTTTCGTTTCATAGGGTTCACTGCCGCATAGGCAGCTCAGAAAGATTTGAGCCAATCGAGCGTAGTAGACATGCCGTTCACTGCCGCATAGGCAGCTCAGAAAGTTCGGTGCTCGCGCTTCGCGCTGCGCTCCGCGTTCACTGCCGCATAGGCAGCTCAGAAAACCCGTTGAAGTCCTTTTCCCTGAGCCTGTCGGTTCACTGCCGCATAGGCAGCTCAGAAAAATCCATCCCAGCTGGAACAGACGTCGAATACGTTCACTGCCGCATAGGCAGCTCAGAAAGCCATAGGCGTAGAAAACCAAGACTGAGAAGTGTTCACTGCCGCATAGGCAGCTCAGAAATTGTAGCCCGCCTGGAACGGGTATTTAGTGCCGTTCACTGCCGCATAGGCAGCTCAGAAAACTACAAGGCAGACGGTTTCCAATTTCCAGATGTTCACTGCCGCATAGGCAGCTCAGAAATGCGTGCGGGGTGTCTAGCAGCACCTCAAGCTGTTCACTGCCGCATAGGCAGCTCAGAAAACAGCCGCAGCCCGATCCTGAGCCCGGTGACGGTTCACTGCCGCATAGGCAGCTCAGAAAAACATTAATGGCCTGCAAATTGACCATGAGTTGTTCACTGCCGCATAGGCAGCTCAGAAATTTCCCGTGCGGATGCGATGGGCGGTGGCGTAGTTCACTGCCGCATAGGCAGCTCAGAAAGCCGTCTTTTTGCATAGAACCGAGCGTCTACAGTTCACTGCCGCATAGGCAGCTCAGAAAATGAGCCAGTACGCCAGCAAGGACGACATGATGTTCACTGCCGCATAGGCAGCTCAGAAATTGCCGAGTGGCCCTAGCAGTTCAGCCAGTGCGTTCACTGCCGCATAGGCAGCTCAGAAATTCGGCGCGACCTGAAAAGCGCCGTGCTGGCTGTTCACTGCCGCATAGGCAGCTCAGAAATGCATGCCGATGCGGCTTACCTCATCGGTCGCGTTCACTGCCGCATAGGCAGCTCAGAAATGCCACGTTGAAATCATCAAGGACACCCCATGGTTCACTGCCGCATAGGCAGCTCAGAAACGGGGCACGCGGAGCGTTACCGGCATGGCTTGGTTCACTGCCGCATAGGCAGCTCAGAAAAAGCGGAAGCTGCGCAACGATCCAATGTTTGCGTTCACTGCCGCATAGGCAGCTCAGAAAACGCGCTGGAGGCGCTGTATTCAGTGCTTGACGTTCACTGCCGCATAGGCAGCTCAGAAAAAAACGCGCGCCACCAGCTTCGTGCCGCTGCTGTTCACTGCCGCATAGGCAGCTCAGAAACCTGAGCGCCCCAGCCAGATTGTCCACGTCGAGTTCACTGCCGCATAGGCAGCTCAGAAAGCAAAGCAGTGGAAGCGCCGCGCCCTGCAAGCGTTCACTGCCGCATAGGCAGCTCAGAAAATGACCACCACCCCACACGGGCAAGTGCCAGAGTTCACTGCCGCATAGGCAGCTCAGAAAAGCCCACACAGGAACGAGTAAGCGATAGGCCTGTTCACTGCCGCATAGGCAGCTCAGAAATGCGTCATCAAATCGTTTGTCTGCGCGAAGCGGTTCACTGCCGCATAGGCAGCTCAGAAAACCTCGACCACCACAGGGGGCCAACATGGCTGGTTCACTGCCGCATAGGCAGCTCAGAAACTTTAAACCCGCTACGGATGAACGACGCCTCGGTTCACTGCCGCATAGGCAGCTCAGAAATTGAGCTGCGCGGCGGCGACAGCGGCTTCCACGTTCACTGCCGCATAGGCAGCTCAGAAATCAAACCGGCGCGGCGCTGGGGCCTCTGTAAAGTTCACTGCCGCATAGGCAGCTCAGAAATGAACTGCCGCGAGTCCGCCTGATGAGCGACGGTTCACTGCCGCATAGGCAGCTCAGAAATCGATGAAGCCGCGCTGAAAGAGACTCATCCCGTTCACTGCCGCATAGGCAGCTCAGAAACACGGCGTCGAGCATGTCGCCAATGGGGTCTGGTTCACTGCCGCATAGGCAGCTCAGAAAAATCTGAGCGGATGGTTTCGATGAAGTCTGCTGTTCACTGCCGCATAGGCAGCTCAGAAATTCGTGCCCTTCGTGAGCTAATCGGGCGAATTGTTCACTGCCGCATAGGCAGCTCAGAAAAAGGCAGAGCCGGTGCCTACGGGCGAGTTGACCTGCAACCCGCCACCCGTACCAAGGCAATAGAGAATCCGCGCAACCGAGAGGAAGCGCGATGCGCAAGAGCAGGTATCCGTTCAGAAAGTCCGCTCGTGCTTGAGAAACAATGCGCGCAGGTTCACTGCCGCATAGGCAGCTCAGAAAAGGATCACCAGCGTTGCCGCTGCGATCCATGGGTTCACTGCCGCATAGGCAGCTCAGAAACATGCTCGCCGGCCCTCTCATCGCTCTGTGCTTGTTCACTGCCGCATAGGCAGCTCAGAAAGACTCATCGCGGCGCACGCCCTGCCAGCTGATGTTCACTGCCGCATAGGCAGCTCAGAAAAGGCGCAGACATAGGCCGCAAGAGCCAGATAAGTTCACTGCCGCATAGGCAGCTCAGAAATTCACCGAACAAGCCGACGCCGCCGCCCTTGCCGTTCACTGCCGCATAGGCAGCTCAGAAAAGCACGAGACCAATAGCGGCGAGCGCGTCGGTGTTCACTGCCGCATAGGCAGCTCAGAAAAACGCAGGAGACGTTTGACATGAACTACACTCCACCCAGCCCGCCCGAACTGCTACTGGACAACCAACTGTGCTTCGCGCTGTATTCCGCGTCGTTGGCCATGACCAAGCTCTACAAGCCGCTGCTCGACACCCTGGGCCTGACCTATCCGCAGTACCTGGTGATGCTGGCGCTGTGGGAGCGTGACGGGCTCACCGTCTCCGAGCTGGGCGAGCGCCTGTTCCTCGACTCGGGCACGCTCACGCCGCTGCTCAAGCGCCTGGAAGCCGCAGGCCTACTGGTGCGGCTGCGCGACGTGCAGGACGAGCGCCGCGTGCGCATCACGCTCACCGGCCAGGGGCGTGCGCTGCGTGATGGCGCCCAGCCCATCCCGCACTGCGTGCTGGCCCGCACGCAGTGCACACCCACCGACATTGGCGCCCTGACCGCGCAGCTCCATGCGCTGCGCGACCGGCTCGTGCAGCCGCAGGCCTGACACCGTTTTCCCTCATGCCCCGTTGGCGGGGCCTTTGTTCCACTCTGAAAGGATGCACCCATGACCACGCTCGACAAGGTTCTCTACACCGCCCGCGCCCACACCACCGGCGGGCGCGACGGCGCATCGCGCAGCGATGACGGACGGCTGCAGGTCCAGCTGTCCTCGCCCGGCGGCAGCGGCACGGGCACCAACCCCGAGCAGCTTTTCGCCGCCGGCTACTCGGCCTGCTTCATCGGCGCCATCAAGGCCGTCGCCGCGAAGCAAAAGCTGACCCTGCCCCAGGACTTGGCCATCGACGCCGAGGTGGACCTGGGCACGATCCCCAATGCCTACGGCATCGCCGCACGCCTGAAGGTGCACCTGCCCGGCATGGACCGCGCCCAGGCGCAGCAGTTGGTCAACGACGCGCACCAGGTCTGCCCCTACTCCAACGCCACACGCGGCAACATCGACGTGACGCTGACCCTGGCCTGAGGCACCGTAGCGGGCGGCGCAGTTCTCCGCGTTTTCCCTAGTCTGGCGGGATACCCATTGCAAGCGAGCGCTCAGCTTCCGGGTTCATCATGCGCGGTCTGTCCCCCGCTTCGCCTGCATTGCCCGCGCCATGAAGATCGCCCTGCTGTCCGACATCCACGCCAACCTGCCCGCCTTCGACGCTTGCCTGGAGCATGCGCGAGCGCACGGTGCACAGCAGTTCGCGCTGCTGGGCGACCTGGTGGGCTATGGCGCGGACCCCGGCCCGGTGCTCGACCGGGCCATGCAGCTGGCCGCCGCGGGCGCACTGTGCGTGCGCGGCAACCATGACGCAGCCGCCCTCGCCCCGCCCGCCGTCGCCCAAAACCTGGGCGACCAGAGCGCACAGTGGACCCATCCGCACCTGGACGAGCGCCAGCGTGCCTTCCTGGCCGGCCTGCCGCTGACCGAGCGCCTGGGGCCCGACGCGCTGCTGGTGCACGCCAGCGCCGACGGCCCCGAACGCTGGCACTACATCACCGACAGCAACGCCGCCGAGCGCTGCATGACCGCCGCCACGCGCATCGACCCGGCCATCCGCTACGTCTTCTGCGGCCACGTGCATGAGCAGGCGCTGTACTTCCTCACGCCCACGGCCAAGCTGATGCGCTTTTCGCCCCAGCCGGGCGTGCCCGTGCCCGTGCCGCCGCACCGCCAGTGGCTGGCCATCGCCGGCTCGTGCGGCCAGCCGCGCGATGGCGACACGCGCGCCATGTATGCCCTGTTCGACCCGGACGCCGCCACCATCACCTTCCAGCGCGTGGCCTACAACCATGCCGCCGCCGCGGCCGCCGTGCGCGCCAGCGGTCTGCCCACGTTCTTTGCCGACCGGCTGGAGCGCGGGCGCTGAGCCGTCCTTTCCACCCTCTAGGACCAGACGCACCACCGCCCCATGAAGCTGCTCACGCCCGGCACCGAGATCGACGGCTTCGTGGTGCATGAGTGCATACACGCGGGCGGCATGGCGCACATCTACCGCGTGGGCTATGCCAATGCGTCGCGCGACCCGGGCTTTCCCATGGCCATGAAGATCCCGCGCATGACGGCAGGCGACGGGGCCGAGAACATCGTGGGTTTCGAGGTCGAGCTGACCATCCTGCCCACGCTGTCGGGCCACCACGCGCCGCGCTTCGTGGCGGCGGGTGACCTGATGCGGCTGCCCTACCTGGTCATGGAATACGTGCAGGGCGATACGCTGCAGCATTGGCTGGACGATCGCCCGCCGGGCGACACCGCTGCGCGCAGTGCGGAGACCATCGCCCGCATCGGCGGCGCCATGGCGCTGGCCGCGCACAGCATCCACCAGCAGAACGTCTGCCACCTGGACCTGAAGCCCGCCAACGTGCTGCTGCGCGAAGGCGGCAGCGTGGTGCTGCTGGACTTCGGCCTGTCCTGCCACGCGCACTACCCCGACCTGCTGGCCGAGGAAATGCGCCAGGCCGTGGGCTCGCCCACCTGGATCGCGCCCGAGCAGGTGGTGGGCGTGCGCGGCGACCTGCGCAGCGACATCTTCGCGATCGGCGTCATGCTCTACGAGATGGCCACGGGCGAACTGCCTTTCGGCTCGCCCACCACACAGGGCGGCATGCGCCAGCGCCTGTGGATGACACCTGCGCCGCCGCGCCAGTACCGCCCCGACCTGCCCGAGTGGCTGCAGGAGGTGATCCTGCGTTGTCTGGAACCCGAAGCCGCGCAGCGCTACCCTTCGGCCGCGCACTTGGCCTTCGACCTGGCCAACCCCGACCAGGTGCCCATCACCGAGCGCGGCCGGCGCCTGCGCGGGCCCGGCGTGGGCGCGCACTTCAAGCGTTGGATCAAGGCTGCGGGCATGCACTACCAGCCCAGCCCGCTGCCGGCGCGCCAGATCGCCGAGGTGCCCATCCTCATGGTGGCCGTGCCGCACGACGACGTGACGGACGCCACGCTGTACTCCTTGCGCGAAGCGGTTGCCCGTTCGCTGGGCATACGCCCCGGCGCGCGGCTGGCCTGCGTGACGGTGATCTCGCCCTCGGCCAGCAGCACGTCCGACAGCACGCGCAGCGAGACCATGCTGCACCGCACGCACCTGGCGCGGCTCAAGCAGTGGGCAGCGGGGCTGGACCTGTCGCGCCACAGCGCCAGCTACCACGTGCTGGAGGCCAGCGACGTGGCCCAGGCCCTGGTCCGCTATGCCGAGGGCAACCGCGTGAGCATGATGATCCTGGGCGCCGCCATGCACGGGCTGCAGTTGCAGCGCTTCATCGACACCGTGCCCATCCGTGTGGCGCGGGATGCACCCTGCACCGTCATCCTGGTCAAGCAGCAACTGCCTTTCGACGCGCTGGGCCAGTGACCCCGCGGGGCTGCCGCAAGCGTGACAATCACGCCATGACCGCGCCCCACACCGATGACACGCTCCACCCCTACGCCAGCCTCACGCCCGACCTGGTGCTGGACGCGCTGGCCAGCGTCGGCTTGTATGGCGACGGCCGGCTGATGGCCCTGGGCTCCTACGAGAACCGCGTGTACCAGGCCACGCTGGAAGACGGCAGTCGCGTGGTGGCCAAGTTCTACCGCCCGGGGCGCTGGAGCGAGGCGCAGATCCTGGAGGAACACGCCTTCTCCCAGGAGCTGGCCGATGCCGAGGTGCCCGTGGTCGCGCCCCTGCTGCTGCACGGCCGCAGCCTGCACCGGCATGCGGGCTTCGACTTTGCCGTCAGTCCCTGGCGCGGCGGGCGCACGCCCGAGCTCGACGACTTCGAGGTGCTGGAGTGGCTGGGCCGCTACCTCGCACGCATCCACAACGTGGGCGCAGCCCGGCCCTTCGCGCAGCGCCCGGCGCTGGACCTGCAGACGTTGGGCCAAGAGCCGCGCGACTGGCTGCTGGGCGCACAGATCATTCCCCTGGACCAACAGACGGCATGGCGCGATGCCTGCGAACAAGCTCTCGAATTAATAGCTGCTGGCGCTTGTCTATCGGGCGCTACAGGCCAATTTGGCTTAAAAGACGCGAGCAACATCCGCCTGCACGGTGACTGCCACCCCGGCAACGTGCTGTGGACGCCCGTGGACGACGCCGGCCACGGCGGCCCGCATTTCGTGGACCTGGACGACGCGCGCATGGGCCCGGCCGTGCAGGATCTGTGGATGCTGTTGTCGGGCGAGCGCCGCCAGCGCACAGTACAGCTATCGGCACTGCTGGACGGCTACGAGCAACTGCGCCCCTTCGACCGGCGCGAGCTCGCGCTCATCGAGCCGCTGCGCACACTGCGCCTGATCCACTACAGCGCGTGGCTGGCGCGGCGCTGGAGCGACCCGATCTTTCCGATCAACTTTCCCTGGTTCGGCAGCAGCGACTACTGGCGCGGCCAAGTGGACATGCTGCATGAGCAGATCGAGGCCATGCAGGAGCCACCCCTGGTCGCCTGAGGACGGTCAGCCAGCCGGTCGCTGCGGGGCCGGCGAGGCAGCCAGGGACTGCTTCCACCCCCGCACGATCACATCGGTGAAAAACTGACGGTCCAGCCAGAGCCAGACCAGCACCGGCACCAGCGTGGGCAGTACCAGCACGCCCACCTGGTAGCCGTAGACGATGGCCTCCAGCTGCCACTGGTCCACGCGCAGCACCCGCACATCGAACTGCGCCGCGCCCGCCAGTTGCATGAGCAGGTACATCACCAGGCTGAAGGCCTGCGCCGGCAACAGCAAGACATAGCCCAGCGCCGCGCGGGAGGCCCGCCCCGGCGCACGCGCGGCACCCCAAGCCGCCACCAGCAGGGCGGCAAAGATCGGCAGGCCATAGGCGTAGCGGCCCGGGTCGGCCTCCAGCGTGACTTCGGCCCGGCGCCCGCCGGAGTTGGGTACGGCAATCTCCACCGCGGTGTCCACCTCCATGCGGCCCGGCTGCTGGTGTACGCCGCGCACCCACATGGGTGCCGCCTGTTCCAGCGCCACATGGGAGAGCCATGCCACAGGGTAGGAGAGCCATGGCGAGGCCTTGGTCCACAGCAGCGTCAGCACAATCATGGCGCCAAAGGCATACAGGACAAAGCGCGTGAGCACGGAGGGTCGGCGCGCAGGGGCTCCGGTTTGCACGGGTTTTGTCACGGGGAAATCCTCCTGCGCCTGGGGGCTCAGCGCGGCGACAGGTCGAGCGAGGTGCTCACCTGCCCCTGGCCCTTGTCCAGGCGTGGCATCACCAGCGGCATTGGCGGGGCGGGCGGCTCATCGGGTGGCGGCGTTTCCTGGGGCGGCTGGGCCTTGGCACCGGCACGGACCCAAAGCAGCCAGACGATCAGCACATCCAGCATGATGAGCCCCTGCCACAGGAATTCGTGCGCAAAGTTGAACACCGCCGTGTTCCACTGGCCCAGGTAGAAGAGGCTGATCACCCGCACCACGTTCAGTGCCTGCACCGCAGCAAAGCCTGCGACCAGGCCGAGCAGTTTGTGGCGCAAGGAGGAAGGAAAGGCGATCACGGCCGCGAACAGGACGATGCAGGCCTCGATCCCGTTGCACCCCGGTTCGATGGACACGCCAAAACCCGTGAGGGTGTTCCACAGCACCTTGCCCTGCGCGCCGGCCGTGGTATCAAACCAGGTGACCAGCCCTGCGCAGATGCGGGCCAACAGCGCCGTCCAGGGCAACTGGACACCGCCAGCGCTATCGACCTGACATGCCTGTCATCGGGTGCTGCGGCAGGGGCTCAGCAGGCTCAGCCCTCACGCTGCTGGCCCTCTTTGGACCTGCCTAGCCCACCCTGCAACGAACTGCGCGAGGACCGTGCGCCTCCATCAGTCCTGCTTGGCCCCGGATATTTTCACCAGCTTATCGATGATGGGGTTGGACGCCTCAAAGTCCTTGCGGAACTGTGCGGCCCCGCCTTCCACGCCTTCCAGGCCGAAGACCTGCAGGCGGGCCTTCATCGCGGTGGAGTGGATGATCTGCACCGCCTCCTTCTCCAGACGGGCCAGGATGGGCTTGGGCGTGCCCGCCGGCGCCAGCATGGTGAACCAGGCGATGGTCTTGAACTCCGGGTCGGGAAAGCCCGCCTCGGCCATCGTGGGCACGTCGGGCAAATCGGCCAGTCGCCGGGGGCCCAGGATCGCCAGCGGGCGCAGGCGCTCGGCCTTGATCTGCGGCTGCGCGGCGGCCAGCGTGCCCATACCCCAGGAGACCACGCCCGCAGACAGATCCTGGATGTGCGGCGCCTCGCTCTTGTAGGCCACGTGCGTCATCTCCAGCTTGCGCGAGTCGCTGAGGTAGGCGCTCATCAGGTGGCCGGGCGAGCCGGTCCCGTACGAGCCGTAGTTGATCTTGCCCTTGTTCTGTTGCGCCCAGGCCATGAATTCCTTCATGTTCTTGACGGGCACGTTGGCGTTGACCATCAGCACCAGGCTGGTCGCAGCGATCTGGGTGATGAACTCGAAGTCCTTGCGGATGTCGTACGGCACCTTGGAAAACATGTGGTGCGCGTAGAACACGGGCGTGGAGTACGACACCAGCACCGTGTAGCCATCAGGCGCCGCACGCGCGACCGCGTTGGCGCCCAGCATGCCCGAAGCCCCGCTCTTGTTGTCCACCACCACCGGCTGGCCCAGGCGCTTGCCCAGTTCGTCGGCCAGCACGCGGCCCACCACGTCGGTGCCGCCCCCGGCGGCAGCCGGGATCACCATGGTGATGGGCCGGCGCGGATAGTCCTGCGGCGCGGCCGCATTCTGGGCCAGGGCCAGCCCCGAACAGCCCCACACCAGGGCAGAAAAAACCAGCGATGTCTTGATTCCCATGTCACAACCCTTTTTGATCGGAACGCAGGTTTCGATATTCACCATCTGAGGTCCAGACAACCATTAGGGATAGCCTTGATGTGGACCGGGACACGCGGAACCGCCGTGGCGCAAAAAAACCCGGCCTGCTTGCGCAGGACCGGGTGTGGTCGGTCTGTAGAGACGGCCCGGCACAGGCCGGGCGCGAGGGTGGCAGGCCCGCCTCAGGCCAGTAGCGCGTTCACGCGCTTCACGTACGCGGCCGGGTCCTCCGGCAGGCCTCCTTCGGCCAGCAGCGCCTGGTCGAACAGGATGTGTGCCAGGTCGTGAAAGTGCACGCTGCCGTCCAGCTTCTTGACCAGCGCATGCTCGGGGTTCACTTCCAGCACGGGCTTGGCGTCAGGCGCGCTCTGGCCGGCCTGCTTGAGCAGGCGCGCGAGCTGCGTGCTCATGCCGCCGTCCTGCACCACCAGGCAAGCGGGCGAATCAACCAGGCGCGTGGTCACGCGCACGTCCTCGGCCTTGTCCTTGAGGGCTTCCTTGAGCTTGGCGAGCACGGGCTTGAAGGCCTCGGCGGCCTCCTCGGCCGCCTTCTTCTCGGCCTCGTCCTGCAGCTTGCCCAGGTCCACTGCGCCCTTGGCCACGGACTGCAGCGGCGTGCCGTCGAAGTCCTGCAGGTAGTTCAGCGCCCACTCGTCCACGCGGTCGGTCATGAGCAGCACCTCGATGCCCTTCTTCTTGAAGACTTCGAGCTGCGGGCTGTTCTTGGCGGCGGCCAGCGTGTCGGCGGTGATGTAGTAGATGGCCTCCTGGCCCTCCTTCATGCGCGCCTTGTAGTCGGCAAAGGAAACGCTCGGCGTATCCGATGTGGTGGAGGCAAAGCGCAGCAGCTTGGCCAGACGTTCGCGGTTGGCGAAGTCCTCGCCCAGGCCTTCCTTGAGCACGGCGCCGAACTCGGCGTAGAACTGGGTGTACTTGCCTTCCTTGGCCTTGTCCTCGGCGCTGACCACGTCCTGCACGCCATCGGCGCCTTCCGCCGCTGCCTCATGCTTGTCGTGCTTGGCCAGGTCCTCGAGCATGGACAGCACGCGCTTGACCGAGCCGTCGCGGATCAGGCGCACGTCACGGCTTTCCTGCAGCAGCTCGCGGCTCACGTTCAGCGGCAGGTCGGCGGAGTCGATCACGCCCTTGACGAAGCGCAGGTAGCTGGGCATGAGCGACTCGGCGTCGTCCATGATGAACACGCGCTTGACGTACAGCTTCACGCCGGCCTTCTTGTCGCGGTTCCACAGGTCGAACGGCGCCTTGGCAGGGATGTACAGCAGCTGCGTGTACTCGGTGTTGCCCTCGACGCGGTTATGGCTCCAGGTGAGCGGGTTCTCGAAGTCGTGGCTGATGGACTTGTAGAAGTCCTGGTACTGCTCGTCGGTGATGTCCTTCTTGGGCCGCGTCCACAGGGCGCTGGCCTTGTTCACGGTTTCCCACTCGCCGGTCTTCACCATCTGGCCCGGCTCGCCTTCCTTCTCGCTCTCTTTCCACTCCTCCTTTTCCATGAGGATGGGCAGGCTGATGTGGTCGGAATACTTGCCGATCACCTGCTTGATCTTCCAGGCGTTGAGGAACTCCTCGGCATCCTCGCGCAGGTGCAGGATCACGCTGGTGCCGCGCGCCGCACGCTCGATGGCCTCCACCTCGAAGTCGCCCGCGCCGCCGCTGGCCCAGCGCACGCCTTCGCTGGCGGGCAGGCCCGCGCGGCGGCTCTCGACCGTGATGCGGTCGGCCACGATGAAGCCCGAGTAGAAGCCCACGCCAAACTGGCCGATCAGCTGCGCGTCGGCCTTCTGGTCGCCCGACAGGCGGTTCATGAAGTCGCGCGTACCGCTCTTGGCGATCGTGCCCAGGTGGTCAATGGCCTCCTGCTCGCTCATGCCGATGCCGTTGTCGGTGATGGTCAGCGTGCGCGCTTCCTTGTCGAAGGACACGCGCACCTCCAGGTTGGGCGCATCCTCGTACAGCGCGGCATTGTTCAGCGCTTCAAAGCGCAGCTTGTCGCAGGCGTCCGAGGCGTTGGAGACCAGCTCGCGCAGGAAGATCTCTTTGTTGGAATACAGCGAATGCGTGACCAGGTGCAGCAGTTGCGCCACTTCGGCCTGGAAGGAATGGGTGTGCTTGCTCATAGGTGTTTTTCAAACAAGGGCAACGGGAAAGAAATCACAGGGGATTCAACCATGTTCTCCGGCGCGGCCGGAACGCATGCGCAGGTGGGGGCGCCGCGGCCGGCTTCAAGGGGCGCGGCACGGCGATTTGCCCCCAACCAATGCCACGCTGGCCGCATGCCCCAGCGTCGGCGCGATCCTGAGCGCGGTGATCTACAACGCACCGCTGTCGAGCGGCAGCAGCGACTGAACGCCCACCGCAGCCATCAAAAAAGAGAGCGGCTTGCGCTCTCCTTTTCTGCATTTCAAATGGTTTTGAAGTGCAAACGCCCTTTTGGCGAGCGCTAGCAGCTCCTGATTTAATAGCTTAAAAGCGCTCACCCGGCGCCAGATAGCGCCACTGGCCCGGCGGCAGCTTGCCCAGCAGCACCTGGCCGATGCGGATGCGCTTGAGGCCCACCACCTTGAGGCCCACCAGCTCGCACATGCGTCGGATCTGGCGCTTTTTGCCCTCGCGCAGCACGAAGCGCAACTGCTCGGGGTTCTGCCACTCCACCACCGCCGGCTTGAGCTGCTGGCCGTCCAGCGCCAGGCCATGGTTCAGCAGCGCCAGCTTGTCGGCGGGGAAGACGGCGCGCACATCCTGCGCGCGATCGCCGTACTGCACGCGCACCAGGTACTCCTTGTCCACCGTCGAGTCCTCGCCGATGAGCTGGCGCGCCACGCGGCCGTCCTGCGTCAGCACCAGCAGGCCCACGGAGTCGATGTCCAGCCGCCCGCAGGGTGCCAGGCCCTTGAGTTGCGCCGGCGCGAAGCGCGTGCGGCTCTCATCGTCCTTCCAGTGCGTACGTGGGTTGATCAGCGCCACGGCCGGCGTGTGGCCGTCCTCGGCCTGGCCGCTCACATAGCCCATGGGCTTGTGCAGCAGGATGGTCACCTGCTGGCGCTGGTGGCCCTGGGCCGCGCGGTCCACGTCGATGCGGTCGTGCGGCCCCACCTGCAGCCCCATGGCCGCCACCTGCCCGTTGACGCGCACCCAGCCCTGGGCGATCCAGTCGTCGGCCTCGCGGCGCGAACACAGCCCCAGATCGGCCATGCGCTTGTTCAGGCGCATGCGGCCGTCTGCAGGCGCCTGCGCAGCGCCAGCGGGCGCACGGGTGGCAGGAGGGCGCGGCGCGGCCGGCGCGTGCTGGCTCGCCGTACGGGGGGCGCCTGCCGCGCCGCTGGGTGCGGCCGTGCCGGCCGTGCGGCCTGCGGACCGGCCCGGCGCCTTGCCGGTAGCCACAGGTGCTGCGGGCGTGGTCGGCTTGCGCAGCACCAGCCGCGGGCGCAGCGGAGTGGGGGAAGCAGAAGCGGACGGTGCGGGGACGGACCGTGCGGGGGGGCGTTCGGGCGTTTCGGGCATGGCGCTATTGTCTCGCGCCGTGGAGCGCGCCGCGCCCCGCCCCATCTACCGCGCCTTCAGATCATGGCGGCGGGCTCGTTCTCGTCGGCCGGCGCCCTGCGCGGTGAAGCGCGGCGCCGGGGCCCGGGGCGGCCCGCGTCCGCCGGCTCCATCCGCCTGAACAGGCTGGTGCGCAGCGCCTGCAAGTCCAGCACGCGCAGGCCGCCGTACTCCACGCGGATCGCCCCCTGCGCTTCCAGGGTCGCCAGGGCCTCGTTCACACGTTGGCGCGACAGGCCGACCAGGTAGGCCAGCTCCTGCTGGGTGATGCGCAGCACTTCCCCGACGCCCGGGTAGAGCACGGGGTTGAACAGCGCCGCCAGGCTGCGCGCCACGCGCAGGTCGGGGTTGGTGAGGCGGTCGATTTCCCGCGCGGCGATGAACTGCGCCAGGCGCTCGTTGAGCTGGTTCATCACGAAGCGGTTGAAGCCGATGGAATGGTCCAGCAGCCAATGGAAGGTGTCGATGGGCAGGCCCGCCACCACGCTCCTGCGCAGGGCCTGGATGTTGTAGCGGTAGGGCTCGCGCTTGACCGCCGTGCCTTCGCCGAACCAGCCGCCGGGGGGCACGCCGGTGAAGGTCATGGTCAGCCCGTCGGCGTTGTCCGCGCTCATCTTGAGCAGGCCCTCGACCACCCCAAACCAGTACGTCACCGGCCGGCCCACACGGCACACGTAGTCGCCCGGCTGGGCATCGCCGACGGCCAGCGCTGCCACCGCCCGTTCGCGCTCGGCGGGCTGCAGCAACGCCATCCAGGGAATGCCGCTGAGTTCTTGGGCCGTGGGCGGGCGGCGCCGCTGGTGCAGGGAGGCGTCTTGGCTCATGCGCGCAAGCATGCGGTCAAAGCGCGCAGCGGGGCAGCGGGAATACCACGAACCAACGCCTGGCCGGTCCGAGGTATCGACACACCCTGGTGCTATTGATTTAATAGCTGTTGGCGCTTACTGATTCTGGGTTCAAGCCCTGTTTGACTACAAACCCATCACTGCGTCGGCAAGGCATAGCGGTAGCCGCGAAACGCCCACACGGTGCGCGCCGGCTCGATGCGCTCCAGCACCAGGCCGGGGGCGGCGGTATCCCCCTCGTGCAGCACCTGGCCGTTGACGATCACCATGCGGTACACGGGGTTGGACGAGTAGGTCACGCCCGCGAGCTGCAGGGTGGGCAGTTGCTCACGCACGCTCGCCGGCAGGTCGGCCTGGGCAAAGACGGTTCCCGTCGATTCCTGCGGCGCGGGTGCCGGCGGCGCAGCGCGCGGGGCCGGTGCGCGGGCAGGCGCCGCGGGGCCGGCGCGCTGCGCTCGGGCCGGGGGCAGGCGCTTCGGCGCGGGCGGAGCGCTCGGGCGTGGGTTTGGATGCTGGTGCCGGTGCTCGCGCTGGCGCTGGCGCTGGCGTTGGCGTTGGCGTTGGCGTTGGCGTTGGCGTTGGTGTTGGCGTTAGTGTTGGTGTTGGTGTGGATGCGGGCGCAGTTTCGGGCGCAGGCGCTGCCCCATGGGCCGGCACGGCCATCGGCGCGGCGGCGGCTGGAGCGGCAGGCGCCGGTATCGCGGGGCGGGCGCAGGCACCACCGCGGCCACCGTCGCACTGGGCGCACGCACCAGCCACCAGGCGCCGGCTGCCGCCCCTACACCCGCCAGCGCTGCAAGCACCATCCAGGGCAGCCCCCGCGCCGGTGCGGCGCGCTGCACGGTAGGCACCGCGACGGGCGACGCGGGGGTATGCAGGCCGGGCACGCTGCCACGGCCGCGCTCGGCCTGGGCGCGCCGCAGCGCATCAAGAATGTAGGACATGGGTTCAGGCTCCGCTGAGCAAACGCGGCTCCGGCACGCCTGCGGCGCGGTTGAGCAACATCAGGGTCAAGGGACCAGCGCGGCCATCGGGCGTGAGGCCCTGGCCCAGCTGAAATTGGTGGATGCGCGCGCGGCGCGCGGCGGGCGTTGCGGTACGGGCTGCGGCGGTGCCCGCGCCGGCGGCCGCCAGTTGCTGGTCCAGCCAGGCAGCGCCCGCGGCAGTGGCGGTGACGTCGCCCGAATCGGCCAGCTCGGCAGGGGCCTTCCACAGCGTGGCAACCTCGCCGCGCCACAGCGGCGCAAGCTCCGTCACGCGCACCTGCAGCGTCTGGCCCTGCACGCCTTCCAGCGTGGCGGTGCCGTCATCCAGCCGGCGCAGCAAGACCGCCACCTCAGGCGCCAGGGCCTCGCCCTGCGCATCGCCCTCGGCGGGCCGCAGCATCAGCAGCACGGGCCGATCAAGCTGGCGCAGCAGGTTCAGGCTGGCGCGGCGGCTGCGGTAGCAGCGCAGGCCCTCGGACGCCAGCGCGGCGCAGGGGTCCGCGGCGCCGTCGGGCACGCTCGCCTGCCACTGCCGGGCCAGCGCCTGCCAGGCCGCCGGCGCCTGCGCCACGGGCTGGATGGCCAGGAACTGCGCCAACGTCGGCGGGAGGGCCGGCGCGTCGGGCGCAGAAGCGGCCGAGGCGGGGGATGACGCGGGCACGGCCGCAGCCGACGCGGCGATGGCCGGCACCTGCGCCTGTGTCTGTGCCTGCGTGGAGCCGGCGCCACCGTCTGCAAGCGGCCACCAGCCCAGGGCCCAGGCCAGCCCGCCCAGCGCCGCCGCGCCCACCAGCCCGCCGGTTCCAGCGGCCAGCCAGCGCCCCGCCGTGCCGGGGCGCGCCGTGGCGGGCGCATCGAACACCTCGCGCGCGGCGCGGCGCACCATGGCATCGGTCACCTCGCGCACACCCGCGCCGTAGGCACCCAGCAGGGCACGGTCGCACAGCAGGTTGATGCGCCGCGGCACGCCACCCGTCAGCGCGTGCACGCGCGCCAGCGCCCGCTGCTGAAAAGGCAGCGGCCCTTGCAGCCCGGCCACGGCCAGGCGGTGGGCGATGTACTGGCGTGTTTCGTCGGCGCTCAAGGCGTCCAGGTGGTAGCGCGCGATCACGCGCTGCGCGAGCTGCTCCAGCTCCGGCGCCGCCACCATCGCACGCAGTTCGGGCTGGCCGATGAGGATGATCTGCAGCAGCTTGCGCTCGCTGGTCTCGAGGTTGGTGAGCAGACGCAGTTGTTCCAGCACATCGGGCGCGAGGTTCTGCGCCTCGTCGATGATGAGCACGTTGTTGCGCCCCGCCGCGTGCTGCTGCAGCAAGAAGTCGTTGAGCGGGTCCAGGCAGTCCTTCACGGTCTCCGCCCCCGGTATGGCGGGGCGGTGCGCCACGCCAAATTCGTCGCAGATGGAGCGCAGCAGCTCAGGCACCGTGAGCTTCGGGTTGAAGATGTAAGCAACGTTGCACTGCGGCGGAATCTGTTCCAGGAAGCAGCGGCACACCGTGGTCTTGCCGGTGCCGATCTCGCCCGTGAGCAGCACGAAGCCGCCGCCCGCATCCAGGCCGTACAGCAGGTGGGCCAGGGCTTCGCGATGGCGCTCGCTCATGAAGAGGTAGCGCGGGTCGGGCGCGATGGAAAAAGGCGGGTGTTCGAGTCCGAAGAACGGGGCGTACATGGCGGCGAGCATAGCGCCCTCGCCTGTCGCGCCCATGAACCCCTCAGCTCCCCGCGATCACCACCTGTCGAGGGCGGTCAGGGTTAGACCCCTGAGGACTAACCCTTGAATTGTCATCGCAAAGACAAGATAACGTCAAAGTCGTTCCTACCATTGGTTGCAAACCGGCAGCGGACTTCGTGTTTCCCGTGCGCTGCCCTCCACAGACCCTGATAGGAACCGGAATGAAGACCACATTCCCCCATCTACTGCTGCAGCACGCCGCCCAGCGCCCCGACGCTGCAGCACTGCGCGAGAAAGAATATGGCATCTGGCAGACCTGGAGCTGGAAGGACGCCGCGGCCGAGGTGCGCCACATGGCCTGCGGCCTGCTGTCGCTGGGCTTTGCCAAGGGCCAGAACCTGGCGCTGATCAGCGACAACCGGCCACACCTGTACATGGGCTTCGTGGCCGTGCAAAGCGTGGGTGGCGTGCCGATTCCGCTGTACCAGGACGCCGTGGCCGCCGAGATGACCTTCGTCATCCAGGACGCGGAGATTGCCTTCGCGTTTGCCGAAAACCAGGAACAGGTGGACAAGCTGCTGGAAGTGCGCGAATCGGTATCCGGCATCCAGCACATCATCTACGACGACCCGCGCGGCCTGCGCCACTACGACCAGCCGGGCCTCATCAGCACCGCGCAGTTGGTGGCGCGCGGCGCCGAATGGGACAAGGCCCACCCCGGCGCATGGGATGCCCTGGTGGAGCAGATCGACCCGCAGGACGTGTCGGTGATCCTCTACACCTCGGGCACCACGGGCAAGCCCAAGGGCGTGTGCCAGACCCATGCCAGCTTCATCGCCTCTGCGCAAGGCGCGGTGGAGGTGGACCGCCTGGGCCCGCAGGACAACGTGATTTCCTACCTGCCCCCGGCGTGGGTGGGCGACCACCTGTTCTCGCTCGCGCAGTGGATGGTGGCCGGCTTCACCATCAACTGCCCCGAGTCCGCCAGCACCGTGTCCATCGACCTGCGCGAGATCGGCCCCACCTACTACTTCGCCCCGCCGCGCGTGTTCGAAGGCATGCTGACGTCGGTCTCCATCCGCATGGAAGACGCCGCTGCGCCCAAGCGCTGGCTGTTCGAGAAATGCATGCAGCTGGCGCGCCGTGTGGGCTCCGACCTTCTGGACGGCAAGCCCGTGGGCGCAATTGACCGCCTCAAGTACCGCCTGGCCGACCTCGCCATCTACGGACCGCTGCGCAACGTGATGGGCCTGTCGCGCATCCGCGTGGCCTACACGGCAGGCGCGGCCATCGGGCCCGACCTGTTCCGCTTCTTCCGCTCCATCGGCATCAACCTCAAGCAGCTCTACGGTCAGACGGAAACCTGCGCCTACGTCTGCCTGCAGCGTGATGGCCAGGTAGACCTGAACACCGTGGGCCAGGCGGCTCCCGGCATCGAGCTGAAGATCGCCGACAACGGCGAGGTGCTGGTCAAGGGCGTGTCGGTGCTCAAGGAGTACTACAAGCGGCCCGACGCCACCGCCGAGGTGATCGACGCCGAAGGCTACTTCCACACCGGCGATGCCGGCGTGATCGACGCCAACGGCCAGCTGCGCATCATCGACCGCGCCAAAGACGTGGGCAAGACGGCCAGCGGCGCCATGTTCGCGCCCAACTACATCGAGAACAAGCTCAAGTTCTTCCCGCACATCAAGGAAGCCGTCTGCTTCGGCAACCAGCGCGATCAGGTCTGTGCCTTCATCAACATCGACTACGAGGCCGTGGGCAACTGGGCCGAGCGCCAGGGCATCCCTTACGGCGGCTATGTGGACCTGGCCTCCAAGCCCAAGGTGATCGAGCTGATCGCCGACTGCATCTCGCAGGTGAACGCCGACCTGGCCGCCGAAGCCGGCATGGCCGACACGCAGGTCGCGCGCTTCCTCGTGCTGCACAAGGAGCTGGACCCCGACGACGACGAACTGACCCGCACACGCAAGGTGCGCCGCAATTTCATCGCCGAGAAGTACGGCGTGCTGGTGGATGCGCTGTACACGGGCAAGGCCGAGCAGTTCATCGAAACGCAGGTGAAGTTCGAGGACGGGCGCAAGGGCAGCGTGAGCGCCACGCTGAAGATCACCGACGCCAAGACCTTCCCCGCCACCCGGGCGGCCGCCTGACACGCAACGAGGCAGCAGACACATGACCAGCAAGAAGATTGGCGACGTCATCCTCGACGTCAAGAACATCAGCCTGCGGTTCGGCGGCGTCAAGGCGCTCACCGACATCTCATTCAACGTGCGCGAGCACGAGATCCGCTCGATCATCGGCCCCAACGGCGCGGGCAAGAGCTCCATGCTCAACTGCATCAACGGGGTGTACACGCCGTCCGAGGGCTCCATCACCTTCCGCGGCCAGACCTTCGGCCACATGAACAGCCGCCAGGTCGCCGAGATGGGCATCGCGCGCACCTTCCAGAACCTGGCGTTGTTCAAGGGCATGAGCGTGATCGACAACATCATGACCGGGCGCAACCTCAAGATCAAAAGCAACCTGCTCCTGCAGGCACTGCGCATCGGACCGGCCGAGCGCGAGGAGATCGCCCACCGCGAGAAGGTCGAACACATCATCGACTTCCTGGAGATCCAGGCGCACCGCAAGACCCCCGTCGGCCAGTTGCCCTACGGCCTGCAAAAGCGCGTGGACTTGGGCCGGGCCCTCGCCATGGAACCTCAGGTGCTGCTGCTGGACGAGCCCATGGCCGGCATGAACGTGGAGGAGAAGCAGGACATGTGCCGCTTCATCCTGGATGTGAACGACGAGTTCGGCACCACCATCGTCCTCATCGAACACGACATGGGCGTGGTGATGGACATCAGCGACCGCGTCGTGGTGCTGGACTACGGCAAAAAGATCGGTGACGGCGCGCCGGACGAAGTGCGCAACAACGAAGACGTGATTCGCGCCTACCTGGGCACCAGCCACTGAGGGCAAGCAAATGGCATTCTTTCTCGAAACCCTGATCGGCGGCCTGATGGCCGGCATGCTCTACGCGCTGGTGGCACTCGGCTTCGTGCTGATCTTCAAGGCCTAGGGCGTCTTCAACTTCGCGCAGGGGGCCATGGTGCTGTTCGCGGCCCTGGCCATGGCGCGCTTTGCCGAGTGGATCCCGGAGTGGACCGGCATCAGCAACCCCATCGTGGCCAATCTGGCCGCGTTCCTGATCGCAGGTCTGTGCATGTTCGCAGTGGCCTGGTTCATCGAGCGCCTGGTGCTGCGCCACCTCGTGAACCAGGAAGGCGCCACGCTGCTCATGGCCACGCTGGGCATCACCTACTTCCTGGAAGGCCTGGGCCAGACCTTCTTCGGCAGCGACATCTACAAGATCGACATCGGCATGCCCAAGGACCCGGTGTTCCTGCTGGACACCGTGTTCGAGGGCGGCGTGCTCGTGAACAAGGAAGACGTGATTGCCGCAGGCATTGCCGCCGCCCTGGTGGTGGTGCTGAGCATCTTCTTTCAAAAGACCAAGACCGGCCGCGCATTGCGCGCCGTGGCCGACGACCACCAGGCGGCGCAGTCCATCGGCATCCCGCTCAACCACATCTGGGTCATCGTGTGGTGTGTCGCCGGTGTCGTGGCACTGGTGGCCGGGATGATCTGGGGCTCCAAGCTGGGCGTGCAGTTCTCGCTGACCACGGTGGCGCTGCGCGCGCTGCCGGTGGTGATCCTGGGCGGCCTGACCTCGGTGCCGGGCGCCATCATCGGCGGGCTGATCATCGGCGTGGGCGAGAAGCTCTCCGAGGTGTACCTGGGCCCCTTCGTGGGCGGCGGCATCGAGATCTGGTTTGCCTACGTGCTGGCCCTCGTGTTCCTGCTGTTCCGGCCCCAAGGTTTGTTCGGCGAGAAGATCATCGATCGCGTATGACATACGCGATCAACCCGCAGGGTTCTTCGCCGCAGGCGAAGGATGGTCTTCCGGCGAGGGCACGCAGTGCCCGCAGCCAAAAGATCATCGCCCTTGGTTGAAAGATTTGGAGTAAATAATGTTCTACCGCGAAAACGGCCAGTTCAAGACCACCTACAAGGCCGACCAGCAGATCTTTCCCATCACCCAGGACCGCATCGCCATCCTGCTGCTGTTGGCCGTGGCCTTCGTGGCGGTGCCCGCGATGGCGTCGGACTACTTCTACCGCGCCATCCTGATCCCGCTGGTCATCATGTCCATGGCCGCGCTGGGCGTGAACATCCTCGTGGGCTACTGCGGGCAGATCTCGCTGGGCTCGGGCGCCTTCATGGCGGTGGGCGCCTACGGGGCCTTCAACTTCTTCGTGCGCTTCCCCGGGATGCCGCTGGTGCCGGCCCTGATCCTGGGCGGGCTGTGCGCCACGTTCTTCGGCATCCTGTTCGGGCTGCCCAGCCTGCGCGTGAAAGGGCTGTACCTGGCCGTGGCCACGCTGGCGGCGCAGTTCTTCAGCGACTGGATGTTCCTGCGCATCAAGTGGTTCACCAACAATTCCGACTCCGGCTCGGTCTCGGTCAGCAACCTGCAGGTCTTCGGCATGCCGCTGGACAGCGCCATGGCCAAGTACCTGTTCTGCCTGACGCTCCTGGTGGTCGTGGCCCTGCTGGCCAAGAACCTGGTGCGCGGCGCCATCGGCCGCGAATGGATGGCCATCCGCGACATGGACGTGGCCGCCGCGGTGATCGGCATCCGCCCGATGTACGCCAAGCTCAGCGCCTTCGCCGTCAGCTCCTTCATCGTCGGCATGGCGGGCGCGCTGTGGGCCTTCGTGCACCTGGGTTCGTGGGAGCCGGCGGCGTTCTCGGTCGAGGTGTCGTTCCGCCTGCTGTTCATGGTCATCATCGGCGGCATGGGTTCCATCATGGGCGCGTTCTTCGGCGCAGCCTTCATCGTGGTGCTGCCCATCTTCCTGAACCAGTTCCTGCCCGCGGTGGCCGGCATGTTCGGCGTGGACATCTCCACCGCCGCCGTGTCGCATGCGGAACTGATGATCTTCGGCGCGCTGATCGTGTGGTTCCTCATCGTGGAGCCCCACGGCCTGGCCAAGCTGTGGTCCATCGGCAAGCAAAAGATGCGCGTGTGGCCCTTCCCCCATTGATGCCATTGCAAGGTGTGTTCCGCGCCGACCGGCGCAATTCAGGCGACGTTCCATCCAACCACAAGGAGACAAGACCATGAAATTCACCCGACTCGCTGCGGCCGCCACGGTGGCCTGCACCCTGGCCGGCTTTGCAGGCGCCGCCGCCGCCCAGGCCAAGGAACAGTTCTTCCCCCTGCTGTCGTACCGCACGGGCCCCTACGCACCCAACGGCGTGCCATGGGCCAACGGCAAGCAGGACTACATCAAGATGATCAACGCGCGCGACGGCGGCGTGAACGGCGTGAAGCTGACCTGGGAAGAGTGCGAGACCGGCTACGCCACCGACCGCGGCGTGGAGTGCTACGAGCGTCTGAAGAGCCGCCCCGGCGTGACGCTGTTCGACCCGCAGGCCACCGGCATCACCTTCGCGCTGACCGAGAAGGCGCCCGTGGACAAGATCCCGCTGATGACGCTGGGCTACGGCCTGTCGGTCGCGCAGGACGGCATGGCGTTCAAGTGGAACTTCCCCTACATGGGCAGCTACTGGACCGGTGCCGACATCCTGATCCAGCACATCGGCAAGAACGCCGGCGGCCTGGACAAGCTCAAGGGCAAGAAGATCGCGCTGGTCTACCACGACAGCCCGTTCGGCAAGGAGCCGATCCCGCTGCTGCAGGAGCGCTCCAAGATGCACGGCTTCGAGCTGCAGATGCTGCCCGTGACCGCGCCCGGCGTGGAGCAGAAGGCCACCTGGCTGCAGGTGCGCCAGAGCCGCCCCGACTACGTGCTGCTGTGGGGCTGGGGCGTGATGAACTCCACCGCCCTGAAGGAAGCCCAGGCCACCGGCTACCCGCGCGACAAGATGTACGGCGTGTGGTGGGCCGGTGCCGAGCCGGACGTGCGCGACGTGGGCGATGGCGCCAAGGGCTATCACGCACTGGCGCTCAACGGCCATGGCACGCAGTCCAAGGTCATACAGGACATCCTCAAGCACGTGCATGGCGCCAACCAGGGCACGGGCCCCAAGGACGAAGTGGGCTCGGTGCTGTACACGCGCGGCGTGATCATCCAGATGCTGGGCGTGGAGGCCGTGCGCCGCGCGCAGGAGCGCTTCGGCAAGGGCAAGGTCATGACCGGCGAGCAGGTGCGTTGGGGCATGGAAAACCTGGCGCTGGACCAGAAGAAACTGGACGCGCTGGGCTTCACCGACCTGATGCGCCCGCTGTCCACCAGCTGCGCGGACCACATGGGGTCCACCTGGGCCCGCGTGCACACCTGGGACGGCAAGCAGTGGAAGTTCTCGTCCGACTGGTACCAGGCCGATGAGCAGGTCATCAAGCCTATGGTCAAGGCCGGCGCGGACAAGTACCTCGCCGACAAGAAGATGTCCCGCCGCGAAGCGGGCGACTGCCAGTCCTAAGGACGTCCCCTGAGGCGCTGCGCGCCATCGTCCTTCTCGTCGGGAAGGGGGATGGCGCCGGTGGTCGGGCAAGACCCGTTCCACGGCGCCCGCTGGCGCGGGTTGCGCCAGGTTCAAGCGGCTGCGCAGGGCAGCCGCCAATCGAGAGGGCTGTGGCGACAGCCCTGCCGATTGGCACCACTACAAGGGCAAGGCTATGGAGTCCAGAAACATCGTTCTCAGCGTCAATGGCATCGAGGTCATCTACAACCATGTGATCCTGGTGCTCAAGGGCGTGTCGCTGCAACTGCCCGAGAAGGGCATCGTCGCCCTGCTGGGCGGCAACGGCGCGGGCAAGACGACCACGCTGCGCGCGATCTCCAACCTGCTCAAGGGCGAGCGCGGCGAGGTCACCAAGGGCAGCATCGAGCTGCGCGGCGAGCAGATCCAGAACCTCTCGCCCGCCGACCTGGTCAAGCGCGGCGTGGTGCAGGTCATGGAGGGGCGCCACTGCTTCGCCCACCTGACCATTGAGGAAAACCTGCTCACCGGCGCCTACACCCGCACCGACAAGGCCGAGATCGCGGCCAACCTGGAGAAGGTCTACAACTACTTCCCGCGCCTGAAGACGCGCCGCACCAGCCAGGCGGCCTACACCTCGGGTGGCGAGCAGCAGATGTGCGCGATCGGCCGAGCCATCATGAGCAACCCCAGCATCGTGCTGCTGGACGAGCCCTCCATGGGCCTGGCGCCGCAGATCGTGGAAGAGGTGTTCAACATCGTGAAGGATCTCAACGCCAAGGAAGGCACCACCTTCCTGCTGGCCGAGCAGAACACCAACATGGCCCTGAAGTATGCCGACTACGGCTACATCATGGAAAGCGGCCGCATCGTCATGGACGGCGCCGCGCAGGACCTGGCCAGCAACGAAGACGTGAAAGAGTTCTACCTGGGCGTCGGCGGTGGCGAACGCAAGAGCTTCAAGGACGTCAAGAGCTACAAGCGCCGCAAGGGCTGGCTGGCCTAATTACTCTCAAATTAATAGCTGCTAGCGCTTGACAGACAAGCGCTTAAGGCCGATTTTGCCCTAAACCTCTCCCAACGACAGGAGACCCAGGCATGAGCATGTTCTACGACGCCCTGGAAACCCGCGCCCCCGCCGAGCGCGAAGCCGCCCTCATGGCGGCCCTGCCCCGGCAGATCGCCCACGCCCAGCAGGCCAGCCCGGCCTTCGCCGGCATCCTGGCGGGCGTGGACGCCACCACCATCACCGACCGCGCCGCGCTGGCCCGCCTGCCCGTCACGCGCAAGTACGAACTGCTGGAGCGCCAGCAGGCGCAGCGCGGCCAGAATGCGTTCGGCGGCTTCAGCGCCCTGGCATTCGGGCGTCACATGCCCCGCGTGTTCGCCAGCCCCGGCACCATCTATGAACCCGAGGGCGCGCGGCCGGACTACTGGCGCATGGCACGCGCCATGTATGCCGCGGGGTTTCGCCCCGGCGAGCTGATCCACAACAGCTTCAGCTACCACTTCGTGCCTGCCGGCTCGATGATGGAAACCGGCGCCCACGCACTGGGCTGCACGGTCTTTCCGGGCGGCACGGGGCAGACCGAGCAGCAGGTGCAGGCCATGGCCGAGCTGCGCCCGGCCGGCTACATCGGCACGCCCAGCTTCCTGAAGATCATCCTCGACAAGGCCCACGAACACGGCGTGGCGCTGCCCAGCGTGACCAAGGCGCTGGTCTCGGGCGAGGCCTTCCCGCCCTCGCTGCGCGACTGGCTGGCCGCGCGCGGCGTGACGGGCTACCAGTGCTACGCCACGGCAGACCTGGGCCTGATCGCCTATGAGACCAGCGCGCGCGAAGGCCTGGTGCTGGACGAGGGCGTGATCGTCGAGATCGTGCGCCCGGGCACCGGCGACCCGGTGCCCGAGGGCGAAGTGGGCGAGCTGGTCATCACCACGCTGAACCCCGACTACCCGCTGATCCGCTTCGGCACCGGCGACCTGTCGGCCGTATTGCCGGGCCAGTGCCCCACGGGCCGCACCAACACCCGCATCAAGGGCTGGATGGGCCGCGCGGACCAGACCACCAAAGTGCGCGGCATGTTCGTGCACCCCGGCCAGATTGCCAGCGTGGTCAAGCGCTTCCCCCAGGTGCAGCGCGCGCGGCTGGTGGTCAGCGGCGAGATGGCCAACGACCAGATGGTGCTGCAGGTGGAGACCACGGAAACCGCCGCAGGCATGGCCCAGCAACTGGCCGAAGCGCTGCGCGAAGTGACCAAGCTGCGCGGCGACGTGCAGATGGTGCCTCCCGGCAGCCTGCCCAACGACGGCAAGGTCATCGAAGACGCGCGCAGCTACCGCTGATGCCCCGCGGGGCGGCCGGCCGGCGCCGTCCGTCGCCACGGCGTCGTGCGCGGCACACAAGCCGCCCACAGCCGCGTCAACCCCCCTGGGGTCAAACGTCGCCCATTTGTCAGGCGGTGCGGCCTCGGGGGTTTCCTTGATGTCCGGCACGCCGTTTCTCTCTATGATTGCGCCTCTTTTCCAAGGAGCATCATGAGAACGACATTCAAGATCGCCGTGGGAGCGGCCGCCATCCTGGCTGCATTCGGCGCATCCGCCCAGGCCTATCCGGTCAAGGACAAGAACATCACCATCGTCGTGCCCTTCTCGGCCGGCGGCCCCACCGACCGCGTGGCCCGTGACCTGGCAGAGGCCCTGCGCAAGCCCCTGGGCGGTGCCACGGTCGTCGTCGAAAACGCCGCCGGTGCAGGCAGCACCATTGGCGCAGCCAAGGTGGCCCGTGCACAGCCGGACGGCTACACCCTGCTGCTGAACCACATCGGCATGGCCACCATCCCCACGCTGTACCGCAAGCTGTCGTTCAACGTGTTGAACGACTTCGAGTTCCTGGGCATCGTCAACGACGTGCCCATGACCATCATCTCGCGCCCGACGCTGGAGGCCAAGAACTACAAGGAATTGGCCACCTGGATTGCGCAGAACAAGGAAAAGGTGAACCTGGGCCACTCCGGCCTGGGCTCGGCCGGCCATCTGTGCGGCCTGATGTTCCAGCACGCGCTGCAGTCGCACATGACGCCCGTGGCCTACAAGGGCGCGGCGCCCGCCATCACCGACCTGATTGGCGGCCAGATCGACCTGATGTGCGACCAGACCACCAACACCACGACGCAGATCGAGGGCAAGAAGGTCAAGGCCTTTGCCGTGACCACCAACCAGCGCCTGACGATGCCGTCGCTCAAGGACTTGCCGACGCTGCAGGAAAGCGGCCTGAAAGACTTCAACGTCTCCGTCTGGCATGGCCTGTATGCCCCCAAGGGCACGCCCGCCGCCGTGCTGACGCGCATCAACGAAGCGCTGCAAGTGGCCGTGAAGGATCCTGACTTCATCAAGAAGCAGGAAGGCCTGGGCGCCGTGGTGGTGGCCGACAAGCGCGTGCTGCCGGCCGAACACAAGAAGTTCGTGCAGTCTGAAATCGAAAAGTGGGGCATGGTGATCAAGGCAGCCGGCACTTACGCCGACTGATCTGCGCCAGCGCGGCGGGCGCGTCCGTCTGCCCGCCTTTCCTGCCAACGCCCGGTGCCCGCGCACCGGGCGTTTTTTCATGGGAACTGCGGGTAATCCTGCTGCCCCTGCGCGGCTGCGGCGCCTACAACCGAAGCCTTCTTTCACGCTTTTTGGAAAGACCGCATGCCGCACACATCCAGCCCACGCCGCACCCCACCGCGCCGCCAGGCCCTGCACGCCATCGCGGCGCTTCTTGCATTGGGCCTGGGCGCCACGGGCGCCGCGTATGCCCAAGCCAGCCCATGGCCGGCCAAGCCGGTCCGCATCGTGGTGCCGTTCGCCGCCGGGGGTACCACCGACATCCTGGCGCGCGCCATTGCGCCCGAGCTGGGCAAGGCCTTTGGCCAGCAGTTCATCGTGGACAACCGCGGCGGCGCGGGAGGCAACATCGGTGCCGAACTGGTGGCCAGGTCCGCCCCTGACGGCTACACGCTGCTGATGGGCACCGTGGGCACGCATGGCATCAACCGCGCGCTGTACAAGCAGCTACCCTACGACCCGATCAAGGACTTCGCGCCCGTGACGCTTGTCGCGTCGGTGCCCAACGTGATGGTCATGAACACCGAGAAGGCGCGCAGCCTGGGCATCAACACCGTGCAGGACTTCATCCGCTATGCCCAAGCCAACCCGGGCAAGCTCAACATGGCGTCCAGCGGCAACGGCACCTCGATCCACCTGGCCGGCGAGCTGTTCAAAAGCATGACCGGCACCTACATGCTGCACATGCCCTACCGCGGATCTGCGCCCGCGCTGCTGGACATGGTGGGCGGCAACATGGACGTGATGTTCGACAACCTGCCCTCCTCCATGGCCCATATCAAGGGCGGCAAGCTCAAGGCGCTGGCGGTCACCAGCGCGAAACGCTCCACCGCCCTGCCCGACGTCCCCACGGTGGAAGAGGCCGGCGGCCCCGCGCTCAAGGGCTTCGAAGCCAGTTCATGGTTCGGACTGCTGGCGCCCGCGGGCACGCCGGCCGACATCGTCCAGCGCGTCCAGCAGGAGGTGGCCAAGGCGCTGGCCACCCCTGCCGTCAAGGAGCGACTGCTGTCCCAGGGAGCGATTCCCGGCGGCAATACCAGCGCCGAATTTGCCAGCCTGATCGACCGCGAGCACCGCAAATGGGCGCAGGTGGTGAAGGCGTCGGGTGCGAAGGTGGATTGAAGAGCGGATGCGCGCGCCCGCCAGGGCGCGCTGCGCGTCACCAGACCACGTCGCAATCCTCGGCGGCGCTGCGGCGCAGCATGTCGATGAAGGGCGCCGCGCGCTGGCGCAGGCGCACGCCGTCGCCGCGAGGGGCCTCTTCCTCGGTCTGATCGTCCTCGTCCGGGGCGGTGGCCGCTGCAGCGGCCTCTTCAACCGCTACCGCCTCTTCCAGCGCGCGGATGGCGGCAGGAATCTGCGCGGCGGTGATGATGCCGTGCGGCTCATTCGGCGACTTGCCGATGATCTCCAGCAGCTGTTTGCCATTGGGCTCCAGCATGATGACGTCGGCGGTGGCGCGGGATTTGAATTTGAAAAGCATCGAAGTTCCAGGACAAAGGATCAGTGGGTGGCCGCAGGGCCTTCGTACATGTAGGCGCGGCTGAAAGGATAGTCGGACTGCGCACCCTTGAGCACGCCATCTTCCACGTGGCCCGTGGGCCGCACGGCCAGCATCTGGTGCAGCGCGGTCCAGCCGCGCTCGAAGGCCAGGGCGCAGCCCGCCAGGTACAGCCGGTAGGCGCGCAGCGCCTTCTCGCCGCGTTCCTTGCCGTGCTGCGCGACCAGCACGCTGCGCGCCTCGTCCTGACGGGCCTCCAGCGCATCCGACCAGGCCCACAGCGTGCGGGCGTAGTGGGGGCGCAGGTTCTCCGTGTCCACCATCTCCAGCCCGGCCCGGGCCATGTCGTGCAGCACCGCGCTCACATGCAGTAGTTCGCCGCCGGGGAAGATGTAGCGCTCGATGAAATCGCCCAAGCCGGCGCCCAGCCGGGGGTTGTCCAGCCCGCCCGACGTGATGCCGTGGTTGAGCAGCAGGCCGCCCGGGCGCAGCAGACGGTGCACGGTGGCGAAGTACCGCTCCATCTGCGAACGGCCCACATGTTCGAACATGCCGACCGAGGCAATCTTGTCGAACGGCTGCTCCACCTGCAGTTCACGGTAGTCCAGCAACTGCATGCGCACACGACCCTGTAGGCCGCGCTCCGCGATGAGCCGCTGCACATGCGCATGCTGGTTGCGCGACAGCGTGATGCCCGTGGCGTCCACGCCATACTCCTGCGCGGCCCACAGCAGCAGCCCGCCCCAGCCGGCGCCAATGTCCAGGAAGCGGTCGCCGGGACGCAGCAGGAGCTTGCGGCAGATGTGGTCCAGCTTGGCCTCCTGTGCCTGGGCCAAGCTCATGTCAGGCGTGCGGTAATAGGCGCAGGAATAGACGCGCCGCGGGTCCAGCCACAGGGCGTAGAAGTCGTCGGACAGGTCGTAGTGGAACTGGATATTGCGTGCGTCATGGGACAGGGTGTGCGCCGCCATCGAACGCGCACGCAGCAACACGCGCTGCCACCCAGTCGCCGGTCCCTCGTGCGTGGGGTTCTGCTTGAGCAGCGCCGCGGCCGCCGTCATCAACTGGCGCATGCTGCCTTCCAACGCTACGCGGCCTTCGACGATGGCCGCGCCCACGTTGCCAATCTCGCCCATGGCCAGGGCCACCACGGCCATGCGGTCGCGAAAACGCAACCGCAGGTCGGCATTGGCGTCACCCAGGCGCGCGCCGTCGGGCAGTTCGACAGCTACCCCTACAGGGGAAAGCGCCAGGCTGGCCTCCAGGGAGTGGAGCAGATGCTTCATGACATGTCCCTCGGTCTCCATGACAACTGCCATTCTTGAAGGGCGCGGGCAGGCCCGTCAATGGGCGCTGGCCGACATGCCGGCAAGGTGCTGTCTGACAGGTGCCGCGCGCACCGCCACCGGCAATGGCGCGGCAAAATTGCGGTGGATGTCCCGCCAGACATGCGCCACCAGCTCATTTATTAATAGCATATTTGGTATCACGGCTGGCACACCCCTCGGCCTTGGAAGGGCGCTCGCGGCTATGGCCTAATAGGGAGTTTTCACCGTTTTCATTTCAGGAGCCATCATGGGCAACAAAATCGTCACCGAAGCCGACCGCAAGCGCACTCCCCGTCCCACCCCCATGCCCGGCATGGCAGTGACCACCCACGGCCGCGGCCAGCGCGTGAGCCTGGAGCGCGGCGTGGCCACGCGCAGCAAGAAAAACCCTGGCAAGCGCGCCAACCAGGGCGGCTGATCGCCCCTTTTTGCCCGGCTTAGCCTGCAAGCCCTCTTCGGAGGGCTTTTTCATGGGCGGCACTGCACGCCGCCCGTGCCGCACCATCGCCGCATTCCCGCTACCGGAAGGCCCCATGCCCCAGACGCCCGCGCCACTGTCTCCCGAAGATGCCGCCGCGCTGTACCAGGCCCTGCGCGCCGAGGGCATGGCCGACGCCCTCACCACGCTGCACATCGGTGGCGCGCACACGCGGCTGCTGAGCGGCGCCGCAGACGCGCCCGCGCTGCTGCGCACGCTGGACATCGGCGCGCGCGTGACGGCCGCCACCTGCTTTGCCCACCAGCCGCCCACGGAGGCCGAGATGGAGCACGCGATCATGCTGGTGGAAGATGCGGTGATGCCGGTGCGCGACCTGCTGGCGCCCGGCTCCACGCTCTACACAGCCGACGGCGGCATACGCCAGATCGCGCTGGCTGCGGGCCTACCGGCGCAGCCGGAGTTGCGCCTGCCGCTGGAAGCGGTGGAGCACACCTTCAACCGCCTGGCCGCCCTCAGCCTGGGGCGCCCCGCCACGCAGGACACCCTTGCGCAGGACAACGCCTTCGCGGCCACGCTGCTCATCCTGCGCGAGTGCCTGCACCATCTGGGGTTTG
This sequence comes from Diaphorobacter sp. JS3050, assembly GCF_013154915.1. Taxonomy (NCBI): domain Bacteria; kingdom Pseudomonadati; phylum Pseudomonadota; class Betaproteobacteria; order Burkholderiales; family Comamonadaceae; genus Diaphorobacter; species Diaphorobacter sp. JS3050. The sequence goes on along the minus strand of NZ_CP053553.1, from coordinate 561,518 downwards.
ACCACATCGTGGTCCGGTCCGACGCGGTGGTCTAGGGCCTGTTCACACTATTTTCGCCAGTGCGAATAGCGTGAGCAGGCCTTAAGCCGGCTTTGGGGCGCGCATCAGCCCGCAGCGGGGGGTGTGAACGCGGCGCGCGCGGCCTCTGCCTCAGCGCGTGCGCCGCAGCCCTCCAGGTGGTCGTTGACCAGCCCCATGGCCTGCATGAAGGCATACATGGTGGTCGGACCCACGAAGCTGAACCCACGCTTCTTCAAATCCTTGGACAGCGCCACCGACGCCGCCGAGGTGGTCATCGCACGCACCGCAGGCAGCGTCATGCGCTCGGGCCGCTGCTGCGCGGCCAGGGGCGCATAGCGCCACACATAGTGCGCCAGCGACCCGAACTCGCGGCGCAGTTCCAGCACGCGGCGCGCATTGTTGATGGCCGACTCGATCTTGCCGCGGTGGCGCACGATACCGGCGTTGCCCATCAGTTGGTCCACCTCGGCGGCGCCGAAGTCCGCCAGCGGCTCGGCCTCGAACTGCGCCAGCGCCGCGCGGAAGGCCTCGCGCTTGTTCAGGATGGTGATCCACGACAAGCCGGCCTGGAACCCCTCCAGGCAGAGCTTCTCGAACAGGCGGCGCTCGTCCGTCACCGGGAAGCCCCATTCGTGGTCGTGGTAGTGCCGGTACAGCGGGCTGGCGCGGCACCAGAAGCAGCGCGCATGGCCGCCCTCGTCGGTGAACAGGCCACTGGCCTCGTCTGGGGGGGAGGGTTCGGTGGTTTCGAGCATGGGGGCATTGTGGGGGTTGGGTCGCATGGCGCAAGAACGTCTTGCTATGCTTGGCCGCACCCGCCTCCGCCACCATGAGCACATCCACCCCATCGCCCCGGCGCCCGTGGCCGCTGCTGGCAGCCGCGCTGCTGCTGGGCGGCTGCGCCCAGTCGGGCGGCACGTTGGGCTACTACTGGCAGTCCCTGCGCGGGCACCTGGAGATCATGAACGCCGCGCGCCCGGTGCAGGAGTGGATCACCCACCCCGACACCTCCGCGCCGCTGCGCGAGCGGCTGCAGCTGGCCCAGCGCGTCCGGGCGTTCGCGGTGGACGAGCTGGCCCTGCCCGACAATGCCAGCTACCGCCGCTATGCGCGCCTGGACCGCACGGCTGCCGTGTGGAACGTGGTGGCGGCGGGCCCCTATTCGCTCACGCTGCACCGCTGGTGCTTTCCGATCACCGGCTGCATCGGCTACCGCGGCTACTTCGACGAGCCCGGCGCACGGGCCGAGGCCGCGCGCCTGGCGGCCACCGGACTGGAGGTCAGCGTGTACGGCGTACCCGCGTATTCCACGCTGGGCTACAGCAACTGGATGGGAGGCGACCCGCTGCTGTCCACCTTCATCGGCTGGCCCGAGGGCGACTTCGTGCGGCTGCTGCTGCACGAATTGGCGCACCAGGTGGCGTATGCCGAGGGCGATACCGCGTTCAACGAATCCTACGCCACGGCAGTGGAGCGGCTGGGCGTGCAGCGCTGGCTGCAGCAGCACGCCACCCCGGCCACCCGCGCCCAGTTCGCGGCCAGCGAGGAGCGCCGCGCGCAATGGCGCGCGCTGACCCAGGCAACGCGCCAGCGGCTGGCCGAGATTTATGCATCAAATGGGGCTGCAGCGCCCGACCATCAAGCGCTATCAGCTATTAAAAAAGAAGCAATGCAGGACTTCCGCGCGGCCTATGCCACGCTGCGCGCGCGCTGGCTGGCCGCACACGTCCCCGAGGCACAGCTGGCGGCGCTGGACCGTTGGGTGCGCGATGCCAACAACGCCAGCTTCGCCGCGCAGGCGGCTTATGACGAAGGGGTGCCCGCGTTCATGGCGCTGTTCGAGCGCGAGGGGCGCGACTGGCCGCGCTTTCATGCAGCCGTGCGGGCGCTGGCCCAGGCGCCGCAGGCCGAGCGCACCGCCGCGCTGCAGGCGCTGGCGCCACAGCCGCCCCGGGTGGCCCACGGCGGAGGCTGACGCCGCGTTGCCCGCCCCCGCGTGCCTGCTGCGGCTTCGCGGCCTGGGGGACGGTTGGCCCGCACGCTGGCGGGCCCACAGCGCTCAGCCGCGCAGGGATTCGATCAAGTCGATGTACTGCTGCTTGGCCGCGTCGCCGGACGTTCCCTTGAGCTTTTCCCAGGCGTCCCACTTGGCGCGGCCCACGATGTCAGAGAAGCTCGGCTTCTTCTCGGCGTTGTCGCCGGCGGTGGCCTGCTTGTACAACGCATAGATCTTCAGCAGCGTCGGGTTGTCGGGGCGCTCGCTGAGGTTCTTGGAATTGGCCACGGCGGCCTCGAAGGTGGCGTTCAGATCGGACATGGAGTGTCTCCGGTTCAGGGTTGGTATCGCCGCACAGTGTAGTCAAAACACGAACGACCGTTCTTTTTTAAAGCCTCCCCAGGATCACGCCATGCACAGCCCATCCACGGCCTGGAACAGCACCTGCCGCGCCTGGCTGATCACCTGGCCCTTCCAGGCGTCGGTGTCGGTGTAGAAGGCCTCGCGCATCTGGGCATGGACCCGCGCGGCCAGGGCGGGCGATGCCTCGGGATGCCGGTGCAGCCAATGGTCCGCCCGCAGCGCCTGCAGCACGGCGGGCGCGGGCTGCGTGCCGAACTCCAGCGTGAGGGCCGTGACCTCCGCCTGCGGGCACTCGTCATAGGCGCTGTGGCACATCAGCCCCGTGAGCGGAGCAGAGGTGGAGGAGCCGTCTTCGGTGGACGTGACCGGCGTGGCGCCACCCCCGTCCCACCAGCGGCGCGCACGCGCCAGGGCCTGCGCCTCGTCGCGCCCCGCATGGATGCGCTCGCCATGGCCGCTCGGCCCCAGGCCCGTGTGCAGGTCCACCCAGGCGATGCGTTCGGCGCGCGCGCCCTCGCGGCGCAGCACGGCGCGCAACGTGCGGTTGCTCCAGGTGGGCGCCGTGCCGCCGAAGTACAGGCCGTCCGGGTGCTGGTACTGCCCGCGGGTGATCGCCGCCTGCAGCGCCTGCAAGCCGCGCGCATTCAGCAGATCGAGCAAGGCCTGCGTATTGGCCTCGCCGGGCGGCCATTCGGGCGGCAACAAAACGGGGTGCAGCGCACTGTAGGCGGGGTTGGCCGGCAACGGCTGGCTGAAGTCCACGAAGTTGCGATTCAGGTCCACGTTTTCGTGTGTCACGCGGCGCAGGTGGGCAAAGCCGTAAGGGTTGAGCGCATGCAGGTAGAGCACGGCCACACGCTGCGCCCGTGCCTTGGCGCGCCACTCGCCATCCTGCAGCGCGAACACCTGCACGCCACTGCCGCACAAGCCCTCCACGCCGTGGCAGCCGCTGCTCACGATGAGCAGGCGGTGCGCGTCAAGCGGCCCATCCCGCAGCACGTCCAGCGCCAGCGTCTCGCCGTTGGGGCCGCACAGCGGATGCACCTGCGGCTGCAGCGCCAGGCCGGCCACTGCCGCGGCGCCAACAAATTGGGCCCGCGCCTGTGCGTAACTTGCGGCGAACGCCTGCGGGATACCGATCATCGAAACCCCCTTTGGACATGTAAAAAAGGCCCCACCGCGCAACGGTGGAGCCTGGGCATGTCAGCCGTGTGAATGCCGCCTCACGGGGACCCGGAGCCTCTCAGGCCGTGGGCTGTGCCAGCCATTGGCGCGCCAGTTCCACCCAATAGGTGCCGCCCAGCGGAATCAGCGCGTCGTTGAAGTCGTAGCTGGGGTTGTGCAGCGTGCAGGGACCGCCGCCGTGGCCCATGGCGCGGTGGTCGCCGTCGCCGTTGGCGATGAACACATAGGCGCCCGGCTTGGCCTGCAGCATGAAGGAAAAATCCTCCGCGCCGCCGGTGGGCTCCTGCGCCAGCACCTTGTCTTCACCCACGATGCCCACCATCACCTGGCGCGCGAACTCGGCCTCGGCCGGCGAGTTGATGGTGGGGGGGTAATTGCGCACGAACTCGAATTCGCAGCGCGCCTCGAACGCGGCGCAGGTGTGCTCGGCCACCTGCCGCATGCGGCGCTCGATCATGCCCAGCAGCTCGGTGGAGAAGGTGCGCACCGTGCCCTGCAGCTCGCAGCTGTCGGGCACTACGTTGGTGGCCTCGCCGGCGTGGATCATCGTCACCGAGATCACGCCCGCCTCGATGGGCTTCTTGTTGCGGCTGATGATGTTCTGGAACGCCTGCACCATCTGGCAGGCCACGGGCACGGGGTCGATGCCCATGTGCGGCATGGCGCCGTGGCTGCCCTTGCCGCGGATGGTGATCTTGAACTCATTGCTTGACGCCATCACCGGGCCGGGGCTCACGGCAAAGCTGCCGGCCGGCATGCCCGGCCAGTTGTGCATGCCGAACACCGCCTGCATGGGGAACCGCTCAAACAGGCCGTCCTTGATCATCTCGCGTGCGCCGCCGCCGCCCTCTTCCGCCGGCTGGAAGATCAAATACACGGTGCCGTCGAAGTCGCGGTGCTTGGAGAAATACTGCGCCGCCGCCAACAGCATGGCGGTGTGGCCGTCGTGGCCGCAGGCGTGCATCCGACCCTGGTGCTTGCTCGCATGGGCGAAGGTGTTGAACTCCTGCATGGGCAGGGCGTCGATGTCTGCGCGCAGGCCCACGGCGCGGCCGCAGGCACCGCCGTCACGGCCGTGCACGATGCCCACCACACCGGTGGTGCCCAGGCCGCGGTGGATGGGGATGCCCCATTCGGTGAGCTTGGCCGCGATCACGTCGGCCGTGCGTACCTCCTGAAAGCACAGTTCGGGATGGGCATGGATGTCGCGCCGCACCTCGGCGATGGCGGCCGCTTCGCGGGCGATGGAGTCGATGATGTTCATGGGGATCGGGCCTGTCGTCCTGGGAATGCCACAGTCTAGCCGTGCTCCCCGATCCGCGCCGAAGCGGGCCCGAAGCCCCTGCGACCCGCCGATGGCGCCGGCGGGCGAGGAGCGCTCAGGTGCGCACGCGGCCGTCGCCGGTGAGCATGGACATCTCCACGAAGCGCGAGCCCTCATGGTCGGACGGGCTGAAGTTGACCGTAAAACCGCCCACCGAACCGCGCAGGGATTCCAGCCCCGCCACCAGGCTCTCGCGCGTGAGCTTGCCGCTGGCGTGCGCCTGCGCGTTGCGCAACCCCTCGATGAAGACGCGCGCGGCCAGGTAGCCCTCCATGCTGGAGTAGTTGGCCTGCACGTTGCCGCCCTTCTTGATGGCCTCTTGGAATTCACGCGTGATCTGGCGCGACTGTTGGTAGGGCGAAGGCACCACCTGCGACACCACCACGCCCGCGCCGTTGGCGCCCAGCGCATCCGCCAGCGCCTGCGTGCCCACGAAGGACACGTTGTAGAACTTGCCGCCGTATCCCGCCTTGCGCGCGGCCAGCACGAACGCCGCACTGGCGGCATAGGCACCGATCTGCACGATGGCCACGGGCTGCGCCGCCACCAGCGGCGCCACGGCAGCCGTCACGTTGGCGGAGTTGCGCGCCACCGTGCCGGTCGCCACGGGCGCCAGCTTGCGCGTGGCCAGTGCGCGGGTCACGGCGTCCAGGCCAGCCTTGCCATAGGCGTCGTCCTGGTAGAAGACGCCGATGCGGTCCAGCCCCAGGTTGGTGAGCTGGCGCACGATGAGCTCGGCCTCGTCCGCGTAGGAGGCGCGCACGTGGAAGGCCAGGCGGTTGAGCGGCTGGCGCAGGGATTCCGCGCCGGTGACGGGCGCGAAGAATGGCACCTTGGCCTGCGTGAACAGTGGTTGCGCAGCCAGGCTGGTGGGCGTGCCCACGTAGCCAAAGAGGGCCAGCACGTCCTCATTGATCAGGCGGCGCGTGTTCTCGGCGCAGCGGTCGGGTTCATAGCCGTCGTCCAGCGAACGCAGCTCGATGGTGCGCCGCCCGATGCCACCCTGGGCGTTGACCTGGTCGAACGCCAGCTTGGCACCCGCCTGGAACTGCAGGCCCAATTGGCTGGCAGCCCCGGTCAGGGCCGCGGATTGGCCCAGCACAATGCGCGTCTCGCTCTGCGCGCGCGTCAGGGATGCGCCGGTCAGCAGGGCCGCGCCCATTCCTGCCGAGAATTGCCGGCGGCTCAACCGCGATGAATGCATAGAAAACCCTCAGAGTAAACCATTATTGAAATAAATAAGGCACTGCGTTAAACGGAGTGCCCGGCGCGAAGTTTACCGAAGCCCGTTTCCCCCGGCCCACCCCTCACCAAAGTCCCCACACATGCTTCCGACACCCGTTCCTGGCGCCTCCCCCACCTTCCAGGTGCGCGGCGCCTGCCCCCACGACTGTCCCGACACCTGCGCCCTGCTCACCGCCGTGGAGAACGGCCGCGCCGTGCGCGTGCAGGGCAACCCCGCCCATGCACAGACGGGCGGCGTGCTGTGCGCCAAGGTGTCGAAGTACGCCGAGCGCACCCACCATGCCGAGCGCATCCTCACGCCCCTCAGGCGCTCGGGCCCCAAGGGCAGCGGGCAGTTCACGCCGGTGAGCTGGGACGAAGCGCTGGGGGACATCGCGGCGCGCCTTGCGCACATCGCCGCGCGCGCCCCCCAGGCCATCCAGCCTTACAGCTACGCGGGCACCATGGGACTGGTGCAGGGCGAGAGCATGGACCGGCGCTTCTTCCACCGCCTGGGCGCGTCGCTGCTGGCGCGCACCATCTGCGCCACGGCCGGCGGCGAAGGCCTGGTGCACACGCTGGGTGCCAAGGTGGGAATGAAGGTGGAGTTCTTCGCCGGGGCCCAGCTCATCCTGATCTGGGGCAGCAACTCCATCGGCAGCAACCTGCATTTCTGGCGCATCGCGCAGCAGGCCAAGCGCGACGGCGCGCGCCTGGTCTGCATCGACCCGCGCAAGAGCGAGACGGCCGAGAAATGCCATGAGCACCTGCAGCTGCGCCCGGGGACCGACGCCGCGCTGGCCCTGGCGCTGATGCACGAACTGATCGTGCACGACTGGCTGGACCACGACTACCTCGCCCGGCACACACTGGGCTGGGAGCCACTGCGCGAGCGCGCCCTGCAGTGGCCGCCCGAGCGCGCGGCCGAGGTCTGCGGCCTGCCCGTGGAGCAGATCCGCCGGCTGGCGCACGACTACGGCACCACGCGGCCCGCCGCCATCCGCCTGAACTACGGCGTGCAGCGCGCGCACGGCGGCGCCAACGCGGTGCGCGCCATCGCCAGCCTGCCGGCACTCACGGGCGCCTGGCGCCACCGCGCGGGCGGCGTGCTGCTGTCCAGCTCCGGCAGCTTCCCCGTGGACCGGGCCGCGCTGCAGCGCCCCGACCTGCTGGCGGGCCGCAGCCCGCGCACCATCAACATGGTGACCATCGGCGACGACCTGCTGCGCGACGCCTCGCCCAGCTTCGGGCCGAAGATCGAGGCGCTGGTGGTCTACAACAGCAACCCCGTGGCCGTGGCGCCCGACTCCCGCCAAGTGGTGCGCGGCTTTGCGCGCGAGGACCTGTTCACCGTGGTGCTGGAGCACTTCCAGACCGACACGGCCGACTACGCCGACTACATCCTGCCCGCGACCACGCAGTTGGAGCACTGGGACGTGCACCTGGCCTACGGCCACACCGACGTGCTGCTCAACCGGCCCGCGATTGCGCCCCAGGGCCAGGCGCGCAGCAATGCGCAGATCTTCCGCGACCTGGCAGCGCGCATGGGCTTCACCGAACCCTGCTTTGCCGACAGCGACGAGGCGCTGTGCCGCCAGGCCTATGGCGACAGGGTGGACTTCGATCTGCTGCTGGAACAAGGCTTCGCGCCCCTGCCAGTGCCCGATGCGCCATTCGCCGACGGCGGCTTTCCCACGCCCTCGGGCCAATGCGAGTTCTACAGCCAGCGGCTGGCCGACCAGGGGCTGGACCCGCTGCCCGGCTACGTGCCCAACCACGAGGGCGCGGGCACCTCGGCCGACTACCCGCTGGCCATGATCTCGCCGCCGGCGCGCAACTTCCTCAACTCCACCTTCGTGAACCTGCAGAGCCTGCGCGACATCGAAGGCCGCCCGCTGCTGGAGATCCACCCCGAAGATGCTGCGGCGCGCGGCATTGCCGACGGCGCCCTGGTGCGCGTGTTCAACGACCGCGGCAGCTACGCCTGCCACGCCGCGCTCAACGGGCGCGCCCGTCCCGGTGTGGTGAACGGCCTGGGCGTGTGGTGGCGCAAGCTGGGCCACAACGGCACCAACGTGAACGAACTGACCAGCCAGGCCCTGACCGACCTGGGCGCGGGGCCCACGTTCTACGACTGCCGGGTGCAGGTGGAGCCGCTGGCCTCTTAACTATCAAAAAGTGAGCTGATAGCGCTTGACTGTCAAGCGCTACAGCCACTTTTGGCACCAAACCTCAATCCAGCTTCACGCCCGTGGCGGCAATGACCGGCCCCCAGCGCCGCGCCTCGGCGCGGGCCAGCGCGTGGAACTGCTCGGGCGTGCCGGCCAGCGGTTCCATGCCAAAGGCCCGCATGCGCTCCACCACCTCGGGCGCGGCCAACGCCTGGTTCAGCGCGGCATTCAGCCGTGCGGTGATGGCCGTCGGCAGCCCGGCCGGGCCCAGCAGGCCCTGAAACGCATAGACCTCGGCATCGGCCACGCCCACCTCTGCCAGCGTGGGCACGTGCGGCAGCGCGGCCGCACGCCGGGCGGCGCCGATGGCCAGCGCACGCACCTTGCCCGACTGGATCACCGGCAGGCCGGCCGCAAGGTCCAGGAACATGCAGGGCACCTGGCCACCCATCACGTCCTGCACCGCCGGGGCCGCGCCGCGGTAGGGAATGTGCGTAAGGAAGGTCTGCGTGCGGTGCTTGAACAGCTCCATCGCCAGGTGGTGCGGCGAGCCGTTGCCGGGCGAGGCGTAGTTCACCTGACCGGGGCGGGCCTTCACATGGGCCAGGAAATCCTGGAAGGTCTGCGCCGCGAACGCCGGATTCACCACCAGCACCAGAGGAAAGCGCGACAGCCCGCCGATGTACGTGAAGTCCTTGTCCGGGTGGAAGGGCAGCCGGCGGTACAGGTGCTCGTTGTAGGCCAGCAGCGCGTTGTCCGCCGACATGACGGTGTAGCCGTCCGGCTTGGCGGTGGCGACGATCTGGCTGCCGATGTTGGTGGACGCGCCAGGCCGGTTGTCCACCACGATCTGCTGGCCCAGCCCGCCGCGCATGGCCTCGGCCACGGTGCGCGCCAGCACGTCGGTGCCGCCGCCCGCCGGGTAGGGCACCACCCAGCGGATGGGTTGGCTGGGATAGCCCGTGTCGGCACGCGCCCACGGCGCTGCTGCCGTGGCGGCACAGGCCGCCAGGAAGGTTCTGCGTTCCATCGGTTGTCTCCTTGCTCTTTTATTCATAGCTGCTCGCGCTTGGTGGACGAGCGCTACGGCCCAAAATGACCTCAAACTACTGCGGCGCGGCAATGGTCTGGTCAATGGCGCCGAACAGGCTCTGGCCGGCCTTGTTCTTCATCTCGATGCGGATGGTGTCGCCATAGCGCATGAACTCGGTGCTGGGCTGGCCGTCCTGGATGGTCTCGATGCAGCGCTTTTCGGCAATGCAGCTGTAGCCCTTGGCCCAGTCCTTGTTGCTCACCGTGCCGCTGCCCACGATGGAGCCGGCGCGCACGTTGCGTGTCTTGGCGATGTGCGCGATGAGCTGGCCGAAGTGGAAGGTCATCTCCGGCCCCGCGTCGCACATGCCCACCTTGCGGCCGTTCCAGGTGGACTGCAGCGTGAGGTGCACGCGCCCGCCCTGCCAGGCGTCGCCCAGCTCGTCCAGCGTCACCGCCACGGGGCTAAAGGCGGTCGCCGGCTTGGACTGGAAGAAACCGAAGCCCTTGGCCAGTTCCGCCGGGATCAGGTTGCGCAGGCTGACGTCGTTGGCCAGCATCACCAGGCGGATGCCGTCCAGGGCCTGCTCCGGGCTGGCGCCCATCTTCACGTCGCCGGTGACGACGGCGATCTCCGCCTCGAAGTCGATGCCCATGGCCTCGCTGGGCACCACCACGTCGTCGCAGGGGCCGATGAAGTCGTCGCTGCCGCCCTGGTACATGAGCGGATCGGTGTAGAAGCTGGCGGGCACCTCGGCGTTGCGCGCCTTGCGCACCAGCTCCACGTGGTTGATGTAGGCCGAGCCGTCCGCCCACTGGTAGGCGCGCGGCAGCGGCGCCATGCACTGCTGCGGATCGAAGGGGAACGGATGGCGCGCGCGGCCGGCATTGAGCTGGTCGTACAGGTCCTGCAACTGGGGCGCCATGAAGTTCCAGTCGTCCAGCACCTGCTGCAGGCGGCTGGCAATGCCGGTCGCATAATGGGCCGTGCCCAGATCGCGCGACACCACGACAAGCTGGCCGTCGCGCGATCCGTCTTTGTAGGTAGCAAGTTTCATGGGCCTGGGTCTCCGGGTGAATGCATCGCCTGCGCCGCGCGAGCCCTCTCGCCTGGCACAAATTACGATCCAGTGAATTGATTTAACTAAACAAAACTCCAAAATTCTAGTGCAGATGGACAAGGAACGCGTCGGCATTCAGTCGGTGGAGGTCGGGTTCGCGCTGCTGGACGCGCTGTCGCGCGCCCGCGGGCCGCTGATGCTCAAGGACCTGGCGCAGGAGGCCGGCATGAGCGCCGCCAAGGCCCACCGCTACCTGGTGAGCTTTCAGCGCCTGGGCCTGGTGGTGCAGGACGCCCGCAACGCCCGTTACGACCTGGGCCCTGCGGCACTCAAGTTAGGGCTTGCTTCGCTGACACGCCTTGATGCCATGCGGCTGGCGCGCGAGCGCATGGCACCACTCATGGATGCGCTGGGCCACACGCTGGCGCTGGCCGTCTGGGGCAACCATGGCCCGACCATCGTGCACTGGGAGGAGGCACCACGCGCGCTCACGGCCAACCTGCGCCTGGGCGACGTGATGCCGCTGCTCAGCTCCGCCACGGGCCGCTGCTTTGCGGCCTACCTGCCACGCGAGAAAACGGCCGCGCTGCTGGCCGAGGAACTCGCGCTCGCTACCCGCCAGGGCCGCGCCGACCTGCCGCACGACGAGGCCGGCGTGCAGGCACTGCTGCGCGAAGTGCGCGAGCGCCGCTGCGCGCGGGTGCTGGACACGCTGCTGCCGGGCATCCACGCTTTCTGCGCACCCGTGTTCGACGCCGGCGGCCACCTGGCCCTGGCCATCACCACGCTGGGCCCCGCCGCCACGTTCGATGCCGCCTGGGGCGGTGCGATAGAGGCCCCGCTGCGCGCCGCGGCCGAGCAGCTCTCGCGCGACCTGGGTCACGCCGCCACACCCGGCTGAACGCATGCCGCGCCGCGCCCTGCTGCTGCTGACCGCCGTGGTACTGGCCCTGCACTGGCTGGTACTGGTCGGGTTGCCGCTGGGCGGCACGGACCAGGGCGCGCCGCAGCGGCTGGCCTTCCATACGCGGATGGTGGAGCCCCCGCCTCCACCGCCGCCTCCCCCGGAACCCCAGGCCGCGCCAGTGCCGCCGCCGGCCCCAAGCCGCGCCCCCGTCCCGTGCGCAAGCCACCGCCGCCGCCCGTGGAGGCACCGCCTCCCACGCAGCACCCTGAGCCCGCACCAGCCATGGAGGCGCCCGCGCAAGCCGCACCCTCGCCCGCGGAGCCCCCTGCCGAGGTGCCGGCCGATTCCTCCACCCCAAACCCCGAAGTGTCGGCGGACGCCGCGGCGCCCCAGGCACCCTCCGCCCCCTCTCCCCGGCCAGCGATCCGGCCATGCCCGCAATGGCCGAAGCCTCCAGCGCGTCCGCGCCAGCCGCCGCATCGCAGCCGGCGCAGGAAGCGCCCGCGTTGACCGCGGGCGTGGAAATCCTGCCCCCTGGCGCCGCGGGTGCCGTGGCCGGCACCGAACCGCCCACGGTACGCCTGCCGCCCTCGGCGCGGCTGGCGTTCGACGTGACGGGCGAGGTGAAAAAGTTCCACTACAACGCCAGTGCCGAACTGCTGTGGCGCCAGGACGGTACGCAGTACGAGGCGCGCCAGCAGATCAAGGCCTTCCTGCTGGGAGCGCGCTCGCAAAGCAGCGTGGGCCAAATCACGCCGCAAGGACTGCGCCCCACGCGGTTCGGCGACAAGTCGCGCAGCGAGCGCGCAGCGCATTTCGACTTCGAGCGCGGCGAGGTGATCTTCAGCGCCAACGCCCCGCGCGCGGCCATCGGCAGCGGCGCCCAGGACCGGCTGAGCGTGTTCATCCAGCTGGGCGCCCTGCTGGCCGCCGCGCCCGAACGCTACCCCGCTGGCACCCGGATCACGCTGACCACCGTGGGTGCGCGCAGCGCCGAGCGCTGGACCTTCACCGTGGAAGGGCCGCAAACGCTGGAGCTGCCCGCCGGCAGCACGCCCGCGCTCAAGCTGCAGCGCCTGCCCCGCCCCGACCAGCGCTACGACCAGAAGGCCGAACTCTGGCTGGGCACGGACATGGGCTATCTGCCAGTGCGCATCCGCCTCACGCAGGCCAACGGCGACTTCGCCGACCTGTCCCTGAGCCATCACGACACGCCCTGATGCCGGCATTTGCCGCGGGCGGCGGGCGCGTTCCGGCGTGGGACAAGGCCGCGACCGCGCACGAAGGCCGCCACGGCCCCTTTTCCGTGGAATACTGGTCACAGCAGCGGGGCGCGGGGGCTTGAACTCTACCGATCCGCTGCAATCTGACAGGCATACCGATAGGGGGACACGCCATGAATATGCTCTACGACTCCGACTCCTTTGTGGTGGTCCACATGCTGGCAGACGCAACCCCCGACAGCGCCAGCGACGCCGCCACGCCCGCCGTTCCACAACTGGTGCGCCATGGCTTCGAGATCGTGGACAAGCGCTCCGGCAAGGAGGTGTACCTGGATGGCTCCTGGGCCGAGATGTTCCAGCAGCAGATCCTGGCCTGGCAGCGCAACACGCCCACCCAGGAAGAGGTGGAGGACACGCTGGATGGCTATGTCGGGCTCGCGCAGAACCCGGTGATCGTGCACTGACGCGGCACCAGAGTTTCGGGGGCCAGGCCCCCGTTGCGGTCCGCCCCCGGCGGGTCGCCCCCGGCGGGTCGCCGCCCCGTGAGGGCACAGCGCGCCGTGGCCTAGGCCACGGCGCCTTCTTTTTGGGGGCCGCCCGCTGACGAACAGCGGCGCGCAGCCGCCCGTCCGATCCAGATGAAAAATGGCTTTAGCGCTTATCCATCAAGCGGTAGCAGCTCATATTTTAATAGCGATCAACGCACGCCGCGGCGACGCGCCATCTCCTGCCCCATGGTCTGCTGTGCGGGGTCGTCCAGCAGCGCGCGCGCGGCGGGATAGATGCGGTCGTCTTCATGGCGCAGGTGATCGTCGTAGCACTGCGCAAACCGGTCCAAGGCCGTCTCGTGCTGCGGCGTGAACGCCTGCACGGCCCCGTCGGCCAGCGCCTGCAACCCCACGCGCGCGGCAGCCCAGCGTTCGGCCATCAGCACATGGTCCCGCTGCAGCTGGCGCACCAGGTCCGTCAGCGCGGCGTCGCCACCGGCCAGCAGGGGCGGGAAGACGTGGAGTTCCTCGTCCTCGTGGTGCAGCGGGGCGGCGATGTCGAAATAGCGCAGCACGTCGCGCGCCGCCTGGCGGGCGGAGTCGTCGCAGGCGTGCGTCTTGAGGTAGTCGCGCAGGCGCTGCAGCAGGTCCAGCGAGCGGCGTACGCGGTCATGGCAGGCGCCCAGCATCTCGAACGGCTCGTCAAAGCCCGCGCCTGGCGTGTGCAGACCGGGCAGGGACACACGGCTGGCCATGGCGTCAGCCCAGCCGCACGGGCTGGCCGTCGCGGTTGAAGGGCAGATAGGCGCTGAAAGCGCCCGTTTTCACGGCCTCCACCATGCGGCGCAGCACCTTGTCGGCGTCGTCGTCGGACGGCGCCTGCGCCGCCGTGCCCGACAGCGCCGCGGTGAACACCAGGCGCCAGGGCTGGCCCGGCTGCTCGAACTGCTGCGACTCGCGCACCAGCGCGTCGAACGACTCCAGCTCCTCGGGCAGCTTGTCCACGCACATCAGCGGCACCAGCACCCCGCCCTCGCCCTGCGCGAAGCGCTCGCGCTGCTCCGGCGTGGCCTCGTCGGGCAGCTCTGTGCCAGCAAACACGAACAGCAGGCGCTGGCGCTCGCGGTGGCTGCGCGCGGCGCGCAGCAGGTCGTCAAAGCTGTTGATCTCGGTTTTCACTTGCATTCATTCCCCTTGTTGCGGCCAAGGCTGCACGCCCCGGCCGGGCACCAGCGTGCCCACATACTGCGCCGGCACGGGCCGCGCGCGCACGGGCTTGCGCGACACGACCGTTCCCACGCTCACGAAACACAGCGCGCGCTCGCCCTCGCCCAGCGCGAACAGCCCGCGCAGCGCCTGCGACTGCAGCGCCTTGCCGCTGGTGAGCGCCGAGCCCAAACCCAGCGCGGTCGCCATGAGCAGCAGGTTCTGCACCGCGCAACCCGCGGACACCAGCCGCTCACTGGGTGCGATCTCGGGATCGCCCCCGCATTCGTCCACCACCACCAGCAGCAAAACGGGCGCGCGCAGGGCCTTCTCGCGCGCCTGCTCCTGCTGCTCGGGCGTGGCCTGCGCGTCGCGCTCGCGCAGCGCATCGGCAAACGCCTGGCCCAGCGCCGCGCGGGCCGCGTCGGGCACCACAACAAAACGCCAGGGCAGCAGACAGCCATGGTCCGGCGCATGCGCGGCCGCGGCCAATATGGCCTGCAGCTGCGCGGCGTCCGGCCCCGGCGCGCCCAGCCGCTTGGGCAGGATGGTCTGGCGCGCCTGCAGCAGCGCGGCGGCCAGTTCCGCCGTGGCGGATGCATTGTTCAAGGCCTGTGGAGGCACCGGTCTCTCCTGTTCCATGGCATTCACCCCGGCCGGCCATCGGCGCGCAGCCGGCCATACCAGCCGATGAGGCGCAGGCCCCACACCGCCATGATGCCAGCCCACAGCAGGGCCGCGACGGCCAACAGCACGGGCGACCAGGGCCATGGCGCGCTCGCCGCCAGCCGCACCACGGTCGCCAGTTGCAGCACCCAGAACAGCGTCCAGACCAGGCGGTCCGCCACCAGCGCGCGGCCGCCATGGCCGCAGGACACGCGCGTGACCATGGCGAGCATGAGCGCGCCCAGGCACCCCATGGTGAGCGCATGCAGCGCGCCCAGTTCCCCGGCAGCGCTGCCGTAGAGACCCTGCACCCCGTGCGCCAAGCCATGGCCCACGAAGGCCAGCCCCAGCCAGATGAAGCCGATGTGCAGCATGGCCAGCAGGCGCTGCGCCAAGCTCTGCAGCAGGCCCCAGCGGTAGGCCAGCCACAGCAGCACGGCCCCCGCCGACAACTCCAGCGCGCCACGCACCAGCAGCCCGCCCGTGTCGAGCGCGGGCGCCCAGCCAAGCCACGGCAGCCAGACGGCAAGCGCCTCGGCCACCACCGCGGCAAGCATCAGCCACAGAACCCAGAAAGGGCGCCATGCCTGCACCATGGGCAGCACGGCCGAGGTGAAGAAAGGAATCATGCGGTGCGCCACCACCACGAAGACCGCGGCCACGAACCCCCACAGCCCGGTCAGCACCCAGGCACGCGCCAGGTCGCCACGGCCGCCGGCCAGGCTCAGCCCCAGCGCCGCGATGCACACGCATCCCACCAGGCAGGCCGCGGCAATGGCGCGCGCATGCAAACGGTCCTGCAGCGTGCTGCGCTGGACCAGGCGGATGAAAAGCACCGTCATCCACGCCAACCCGAGGAACGCGGCAGCGCAGCCGGCGAGCGCCGCCAACAGCCCCCAGGAACCGCCGGCGAGCCACACCAGCCAGCCGCCGGCCTGCAGCAGCAGGGGCGGCATGACGCGGGAAACCGGCCAGGGCTCGACATGCAGCCACTTGGGTCCCGCGGTGAAAAGAAAGCCGGCGAAAAACAGCGGCATGAAGCCAAACGTCATCACCGCCGCGTGCACCAGCGACGGCGCCACACCGTATGGCAATGCCAGCGCCCCGCTCACGCGGTCGATCTGCACCAGAGCCCACCACAGGCCCGAGGCCATGAGCAGCAGCATCGCCAGGAAGAACCCCAGCCGGTGCGGCGCCAGCATGAGGTAGCGCGGCCGCCAGCGCCGGTCCAGCCGCGCCAGCGCCTCGGCCGAGGGCCGGCCCGGCGCGGCGGGCTCACTGCGCAGGGGCACGGTGCGGCGCCGCGCTTCAGTCATGGGCGTGGGCCTCGCCCAGTGTGGCCAGCGTGCACCTCAATCCACCAGCACTTGCCCATCATGTTCCACATATGGCGCATACGGGCCCGTGCCGCTGCTCTTGGCCTTGGACGCCGCCACGAAGCCGCCGGTGGCCACGTCGAACACGTGGACCTCGCCCTCCTCGATCACGTAGTGCCAGCCATGCAGCGCAATGCTGCCGTCCTCGACGCGGCGGCGCACCATGGGGTACTCCATGAGGCGTTCCAGTTGCAGCACCACGGCGCGCTGCTCGGTGCGGCGCAGGGCTTCGGGGCCGGGCTGCACGGGCAGCGCGGCCTCGCGGCCCAGGTCCAGCCAGCGCTGCAGGTTGCGCGCCTCGGGCGAGACCTCGCCATACAGCGCCTTGATGGCGCCGCAGTGGCTGTGGCCGCACACGACGATGCGGCTCACATGCAGTTCGAGCACCGCGAACTCGATGGCGGCGGCCGTGCCGTGGTGGCCGTAGGAGCCGTCGTAGGGCGGCACGAAGGCCCCCACGTTGCGCACCAGGAACAGCTCGCCCGGTCCTGCCCCCGTCAGCAGGTAGGGCAGCAGACGGGAATCCGAGCACCCGATGAACAGGGTCGTCGGGTGTTGCCCCTCGTCCACGAGCGTCTGGAATTGCTCGCGGTATTGGGGGAAGGCATCCAGATGGAAGCGGCGCAGCCGTTGCAGCAGCTCGTCGTCAGGCATGGGTGTCTCCCCTGCCTGGCGCTACTGCACCAGCGGCGTATCGGCCGCATCGAGGTGCACGCCCTCGACCTCGGCCTCGCCCGCCAGCAGCTGCAGGTACTGGCGCAGCGCGTTGACCCACGCCTGCTGGCGCAGCATGAGCGCCACGCTGGCGCGCACCTGCTCGAAGGGCAGCTCCTGGCCCGGCTGGCGCTCGCACACCTCGACCACGTGCAGGCCGAAGCGGCTGTGCACCAGGCGCGAGAGCACGCCCACTTCCTGCGTGCCGAACACCTCGCGCGCGAACTCGGGCGCGCAGTCCTCGGCCGACAGCCAGCCCAGATCGCCGCCCTCCTGCCCGCTGGGGCAGTTGGACCACTGTCCCGCCGCGGCGGCAAAGCGCGCGCCGTCATCGTCAGCGCAACGCAGATCCAGCAACACGCCTTCGGCGCGCTGGCGCAGCAGCTTCACATCCACCCCCGGGGTGACCGCGAACAGCACGTGGCGCATCCGCACGCGCTCGCCCTGCCCGCCCAGCGTCGGGTGGGCGGCGTGGTAGCGGCGGCAGGCCTCCTCGGAGGGCTCGGGCACTTGCAGGGCCTGGTCGAGCAGGCGCTCGATGGCCTGCGATGCCTCGGCGCTGGTGGCGCCGTCCAGGCCCGGCGCGTCGTCTTGCGACAACAGCCCCTCGCGCTGCGCCTGCTGGCGCAGCAGCTCGGTGCAGGCGCGCTGGCGCAGTGCATCGGGCGGCAGGATCTCGCCGTCGGCGTGCAAAGGCACGCCATTGATGCGGGCCACCGGGGCGGCGTCTTCCTGTGGGAGGTTGTCGGTGCTGCCGGCGCAGCCGCAGCCGCCCGATCCGCAGGTGGTGTTGCTCATGGGGTTCTCCTGGAGGCTGGGAGGCCGAAAGCCGATTTCAAGCGAAATTGGCCTCCAGCCCGCTACCAGCAAGCGCTGGCAGCTATTTACTTCATAGCGCGTTGCGATTGCCCGGCTGGTTGTGGCCTGCGGGCAGGTTCATGCGGCGGGCGCGCACCAGTTGGTACGGGCGCGTGATGTAGGCCAGTGTGCCAAACCCGCTCCACACGTGCACCAGGCGGGTGAACGGGAAGATCAGGAACACGGTCATGCCCAGGAACATGTGCGCCTTGAACACCCAGCCGGCATTGGCCAACAGTTCCACGGCGCCGCCGCGGAAGGTGACGATGCGTTGCGCCCATTCGGCCAGCAGCATCATCATGGAGCCGTCCAGGTGCTGCGCCGACAGCGGAATGGTCGCCAGGCCCAGGGCCAACTGCACCCACAGCACCCACAGCAGCAGGATGTCGCTGGTCTTGGAGGTGGCGCGGATACGCGCATCCGTCAGGCGGCGGTGCAGCAGCAGCGTCACGCCGATGAAGCCCAGGGTGCCGGCGACGCCGCCCACGACCATGGCCATGATCTGCTTGGCGCCTGCGCTCATGAAGGGCTCGTACAGCGCGTGCGGCGTGAGCATGCCCACGAAGTGGCCGAAGAACAGGACCAGCACGCCCACGTGGAACAGGTTGCTGCCCCAGCGCAGGCTGCCGCGGCGCAGCAGCTGCGAGGAGTCGCTCTTCCATGAGTACTGGTCGCGGTCGAAGCGCGCCCAGCTGCCGATGAAGAAAACGGCCAGACAGATGTAGGGGTACAGGCCGAACAAGAGGTTGTCGATCCAGGCGGTCATACCGAGGCTCCTTGGGACGAGTTGGCGCGTGCGTTGCGCACGAAATGCAGGGGTTGGGGCTGGTCCGGGCGGTTCTGGCCGCGGGTGGCGCAGCCGTCGAACGCTTCGGGCTCGGCCCAGGCGTCGTCCAGGCCCGGCTCGGGCGCGATGGCGACGGCCTGCACGCGCTGGCCGGCGACTTCGAGCACCGCCGCGATCACGCAGGCGTAGGGGTTGCCCTTGCTGGTCAGCGCGGTGAACAGCGCATTGAGGATGTGCGCCATCTCGCCGAGGAATTCGCGCGCCACCGCCGGCGGCTGGGTGGAGGCGAACTCCAGCACCACCGCCAGATGGTCGGGCAGTTCCTGCGCATCGAACTGCAGGCCGGCCTTCTCGTAGGTCTGCATCAGGTCGATGAGCGCGGGGCCGCGCTCGCGCGAGTCGCCGTGCACGTGCTCGAACAGGTGCAGCGAGGTCTGGCGGCCGCGGTCGAAGGTGTCGACGTAGCGCGCCTCGGCCTCGTAGGGCTCCATGGCACACAGCTGGCGGCACAGGGCTTCGATCTCCTGCATGCGCGCCTCGGGCAGGGCGCGCTCCAGCCGCAACGCGTCCAGCAGTGCCGGCGCGTTCGCACGCAGCGCGGCATCGGGATAGCCCAGCAGGTGCGCCAGCGCACGCAGCGTCAGGCGCAGGGATTCAGGCGTTTTCTGGAACATGGCAATTCTTCCTTTCGCCTCAGACCGTGGCCTTGATGGGGATGGTGCGTCGCTTCTTGCCACCGAACATGCTCACGTCCGTGGAGCCGTCGGAGCAGCCGTTGCCGAACGAGAAGCCGCAGCCGCCGCGCAGGTCGAATGCGTTCTCGGCGTACTCGCGGTGCGCCGAGGGGATGACGAAGCGGTCTTCGTAGTTGGCGATCGCCATGACCTGGTACATGTCTTCCACTTCATGCACCGTGAGCCCCACCTGCTGCAGCACGGCCAGGTTCTGCTGGCGGTCCACATGCATGCCGCGCTGGTAGGCGCGCATGGCCAGCATGCGCTCCAGCGCCCGCACCACGGGGCCGGTGTGGAGCCGTCGGAGCAGCCGTTGCCGAACGAGAAGCCGCAGCCGCCGCGCAGGTCGAATGCGTTCTCGGCGTACTCGCGGTGCGCCGAGGGGATGACGAAGCGGTCTTCGTAGTTGGCGATCGCCATGACCTGGTACATGTCTTCCACTTCATGCACCGTGAGCCCCACCTGCTGCAGCACGGCCAGGTTCTGCTGGCGGTCCACATGCATGCCGCGCTGGTAGGCGCGCATGGCCAGCATGCGCTCCAGCGCCCGCACCACGGGGCCGGTGTCGCCGGCGGTGAGCAGGTTGGCCAGGTACTGCACGGGGATGCGCAGCTGCGACACGTCGGGAATCTCGCCATTCACGCCCAGGTGGCCGGCATTGGCCGCAGCGGTGATGGGCGACAGCGGCGGCACGTACCACACCATGGGCAGTGTGCGGTACTCGGGGTGCAGCGGCAGTGCGATCTTCCAGTCCACAGCCATCTTGTAGACGGGGCTGTTCTTGGCGGCTTCCAGCCAGGCGTCGGAGATGCCGTCGGCTTTGGCCTGGCGGATCACGTCCGGGTCGTTGGGGTCCAGGAAGATGTCCAGCTGCGCCTCGTACAGGTCGCGGTCGCGCTCCACGCTGGCGGCTTCCTGGATGCGGTCGGCGTCGTACAGCAGCACACCCAGGTAGCGGATGCGGCCCACGCAGGTCTCGGAGCACACCGTGGGCTGGCCCGCCTCGATGCGCGGGTAGCAGAAGATGCACTTCTCGGCCTTGCCGGTCTGCCAGTTGTAGTAGATCTTCTTGTAGGGGCAGCCCGATACGCACATGCGCCAGCCGCGGCACTTGTCCTGGTCGATCAGCACGATGCCGTCTTCCTCGCGCTTGTAGATCGAGCCCGAGGGGCACGATGCCACGCACGCCGGGTTCAGGCAGTGCTCGCACAGGCGCGGCAGGTACATCATGAAGGTGTTCTCGAACTGGCCGTACATGTCCTTCTGGACCTGCTCGAAGTTCACGTCGGCGCTGCGCTTGGAGAACTCGCCGCCCAGGATTTCTTCCCAGTTCGGGCCCCACTCGATCTTCTCCATGCGCTGGCCGGTGATCAGGCTGCGCGGGCGTGCCGTGGGCGCAGCCTTGGTCTCAGGCGCCGACTGCAGATGGTCGTAGTCGAAGGTGAAGGGCTCGTAGTAGTCGTCGATCTGCGGCAGATTGGGGTTGGCAAAGATGCGCATGAGCAGCTTCCACTTGCCCCCTTGGCGGGGGGCGATGGAGCCGTCCGGGTTGCGCACCCAGCCACCGTTCCACTTGTCCTGGTTTTCCCATTCCTTGGGGTAACCGATGCCGGGTTTGGTCTCGACGTTGTTGAACCACGCGTATTCCATGCCAGGGCGGCTGGTCCACACGTTCTTGCAAGTGACCGAGCAGGTATGGCAGCCGATGCACTTGTCCAAGTTCAGCACCATGCCGATTTGTGCGCGAATTTTCATCGTGTCTCTCCTTGTCGCTCAGGCGTGGGCGGTGCTGGTGGATGCCTCTTCATCCAGCCAGTCGATGCGGCGCATCTTGCGCACCAGCACGAACTCGTCGCGGTTGGTGCCGATGGTCCCGTAATAGTTGAAGCCGTAGCTGTACTGCGCGTAGCCACCAATCATGTGGGTGGGCTTGAGCACGATGCGCGTGACGGAGTTGTGGATGCCGCCGCGCGTGCCCGTGATCTCCGAGCCCGGGGTGTTGATGATCTTTTCCTGCGCGTGGTACATCATGACCATGCCGGGTTTGACACGCTGGCTGACCACCGCGCGCGCCGCAATGGCGCCGTTGGCGTTGAACAGCTCGACCCAGTCGTTATCCACGATGCCGCCGCGCTTGGCGTCGTCTTCGCTGAGCCAGATCACCGGGCCGCCGCGGTTGAGCGTGAGCATGTGCAGGTTGTCGCTGTACGTGCTGTGGATGCCCCACTTCTGGTGCGGGGTGATGAAATTCAGCGCGATCTCGGGGTTGCCGTTGGGCTTTTTGCCCTCGACCTCTTCCAGCGTCTTCAGGTGCACCGGCGGGCGGTAGCTCACAAAGCCCTCGCCAAAGTCGCGCATCCAGGGGTGGTCCTGGTAGAACTGCTGGCGGCCGGTGAGGGTGCGCCAGGGGATGTACTCGTGCACGTTGGTGTAGCCGGCGTTGTAGCTGACCTTCTCGCTCTCCAGCCCGCTCCAGGTGGGCGAGCTGATGATCTTGCGCGGCTGCGCCTGGATGTCGCGGAAGCGGATTTTTTCGTCCTCGCGGTGCAGCGCCAGGTGCACGTGGTCGCGCCCGGTGATCTCGGACAGCGCCGACCAGGCCTTGCAGGCCACGTGGCCGTTGGTCTCGGGGGCCAGCATCAACACCACTTCGGTGGCGTCGATGTCGGTGACGATCTTCGGGCGGCCCTGCGTCACGCCCTCTTCGCGCACGCGGCCGTTCAGGTCGCCCAGCTGGGCCACCTCGGTCTCGGTGTTCCAGGCAATGCCCTTGCCGCCGTTGCCCACCTTGTCCATCAGGGGACCTAAGGCCGTGAAGCGCTTGTAGGTGTTGGGGTAGTCGCGCTCGACCACTGTCACCTGCGGCGCGGTGACGCCGGGGATCAGGTCGCACTCGCCGCGCTTCCAGTCTTTTACGCCGTAGGGCTGGGCCAGCTCGGCCGGGGTGTCGTGCATGATGGGTGTCAGCACCACTTCTTTTTCCACGCCCAGGTGGCCCACGCAGACTTCGCTGAAGGCCTTGGCGAAGCCCTTGTAGATCTCCCAGTCGCTGCGCGACTGCCACGCCGGGTCGACGGCTGCCGACAGCGGGTGGATGAAGGGGTGCATGTCACTGGTGTTGAGGTCGTTCTTCTCGTACCAGGTGGCCGTGGGCAGCACGATGTCGCTGTACAGGCAGGTGGTGCTCATGCGGAAGTCCAGCGTGACCAGCAAGTCCAGCTTGCCCTCGGGCGCATTGGCGTGCCACTTGACCTCCTGCGGCTTAGCCTCGTCCTTGCCGAGGTCCTTGCCCTGCACGCCGTGGGTGGTGCCCAGCAGGTGCTTGAGGAAGTACTCATGCCCCTTGCCCGAGCTGCCCAGGATGTTGGAACGCCACACGAACATGTTGCGCGGCCAGTTCATGGGGTTGTCGGGGTCTTCGCAGCTCAGCGTGAGCGAGCCGTTCTTGAGCGACTGCACCACATAGTCCTTGGGATCCACGCCCTTGGCCTGTGCGTCACGTACCACCTGCAGCGGGTTGGTCTGCAGCTGCGGCGCGCTGGGCAACCAGCCCATGCGCTCGGAGCGCACGTTGAAGTCGATCATCGAGCCCTGGTAGGCCTTGGCATCCGCCAGGGGCGATAGCACTTCCTCCACGCCCAGCTTTTCGTAGCGCCACTGGTCGGTGTGGGCATAGAAGAAGCTGGTGGAGTTTTGCTGGCGCGGCGGGCGAATCCAGTCCAGCGCAAAGGCCAGCGCCGTCCAGCCGGTCTGCGGGCGCAGCTTTTCCTGGCCCACGTAGTGCGACCAGCCGCCGCCGCTCTGGCCGATACAGCCGCACATCATCAGCATGTTGATGATGCCGCGGTAGTTCATGTCGCAGTGGTACCAGTGGTTCATGGCCGCGCCGATGATCACCATGGACTTGCCATGGGTCTTGTCGGCGTTGTCGGCAAACTGGCGCGCAATGGCGATCACCTGGTCGCGCGGCACGCCGGTGATGCGCTCTTGCCAGGCCGGGGTGTAGGGCGCGTTGGCGTTATATCCACCCTCCTCGCCGCCGTCTTTTTCTTCGCCCGGCAGGCCGCGCAGAACGCCGTAGTTGGCTGCCTGCAGGTCAAACACCGTGGCCACGGCCACGCGGCCGGATACGCCCTCGCCCTGCAGGTCCAGGTGGGTGATGGGCACGCGGCGCACGATGACGTCGCCGCCCTGGTCGTTGGACTGGAAGTTGGGCGTGTCGATACCGCCAAAGTACGGAAAGGCAACGTCCGTCACGTCATGCGCCTGCGCGCCGTCCTCCAGCACCGACAGCTTGAGCTTGACGTCGTTGCCGGTGCGCGCCTCTTTGGACTCCAGGTTCCACAGGCCCTTGTCGTCGCGCCCGTCCTTGCCCCAGCGAAAGCCGATGGAGCCGTTGGGCAGCGCCACCCGGCCGTCCACATCGTAGGCCACGGTCTTCCAGTCGGGGTGGTTGCTCTGGCCCAGCTTGTCGGCAAAGTCGCTGGCGCGCACGTAGCGGCCCGGCACCATCACCGTGCGGCCGTCGGGCAGCTGCTTTTCTTGCAGCACCACCAGCAGCGGCAGGTCGGTGTAGCGGCGGGCGTAGTCGTCGAAGTACGCCGAGCGCCCCTTGCCGCCATCCTTGAAGTAGAACTCTTTGAGGATCACATGCCCCATGGCCATGGCCACGGCGGCGTCGGTACCCTGCTTGGGGTGCAGCCACAGGTCGGCCAGCTTGGCCACCTCGGAGTAGTCGGGCGTCACGGCCACGACCTTGGCGCCCTTGTAGCGCACCTCGGTAAAAAAGTGCGCATCCGGCGTGCGCGTCTGGGGCACGTTGGAGCCCCAGGCAATGATGTAGTTGGAGTTGTACCAATCGGCCGACTCGGGCACGTCTGTCTGCTCGCCCCACACCTGCGGGCTGGACGGCGGCAGGTCACAGTACCAGTCGTAAAAGCTCATCGGCACGCCGCCGATCAGGTTCAGGTAACGGCTGCCCGCGGCGTACGAGATCATCGACATGGCCGGAATCGGCGAAAAACCAATGATGCGGTCCGGCCCGTGCTTCTTGATGGTGTAGACGTTGGCCGCAGCAATCATCTGGTTGACCTCGTCCCAGGTGCTGCGCACAAAGCCGCCCAGGCCGCGCTGCTTTTGCCATTCACGGCGCGCGCTGTCGTTTTCGACGATGGCGGCCCAGGCATCCACGGGGCTCTTGGCGATGGCCAGCGCCGCGCGCCAGTGCTTGAGCAGACGCCCGCGCACCAGCGGGTACTTCACGCGGTTGGCGCTGTACAAATACCAGCTGTAGCTGGCGCCACGGGCGCAGCCGCGGGGCTCGTGGTTGGGCAGATCGGGGCGTGTGCGCGGGTAGTCGGTCTGCTGGGTCTCCCAGGTGACGATGCCGCCCTTGACGTAGATCTTCCATGAGCAGCTGCCCGTGCAGTTCACGCCGTGGGTGGATCGCACGATCTTGTCATGCGCCCAGCGGTCGCGGTAGGCATCTTCCCAGGTACGGTCTTCGCCGTTGGTCTGGCCATGGCCCTGCGAGAAGTTTTCGCGCGGCTGCGCGAAGTACGAGAGACGGTCGAGAAAATGACTCATCGTGGGGCTCCTTGGAAATCTGGGTAGTGGCGTGGCTCAGCAAGGCATTTCTGCGTTCTTGCGGGAGTAGTACCACCAGGTAATAACGATGCACAGCACGTAGAAAAGCGCAAACATCCACAGCGCAAACTCGGGCCCGCCGGTCGCCGCGATGGAACTGCCATAGCTCTTGGGGATGAAAAACCCGCCGTATGCACCCAGCGCACCGGCAAAGCCCACGGCAGCTGCGCCTTCGGTGTTGCCGTCCTTGATGGCCTGCGCCTTGGCAGCCGGGTCGTTGCCGCGCAGCTCGCGCATCTTCTGAGTCAGAAAGATCACGGGAATCATGCGGAAGGTGGAGCCGTTACCAATGCCGGTGGTGAAAAACAGCGCCAGGAACATCAGGAAGAAACCCGTGAAGCTGCCTTCCGCCGGGCCGAAGGGCAAGGCAAAGCCGCCAGAGCCCTTGGGCAAAAAGTACAGCACCCCCACCACGGCCAGCGTCATGACGATGAAGTTCCAGAAGGTGACCACGCCACCACCCACCTTGTCCGACAGCCAGCCACCAAACGGGCGAACCACGGCACCCACCAGCGGGCCCAGCCAGGCGTAGGCCAGCGGGTTGACCTGCGGGAACAGCGCCTTGATCAGCAGCGGAAAGCCCGCAGCAAAGCCGATGAACGAGCCGAAAGTGCCCAGGTACAGCACGCACATGATCCAGTTGTGCTTGCGCTTGAAGATGGCGGCCTGCGCGGCAAAGCTGGCCTTGGCATCAGCAATGTCATGCATGCCGAACCACGCGGCAATCGATGCCAGCGCAATCCACGGCACCCAGATGAAGGCAGCGTTCTGCGCCCACACCAGCTGCTCCTGGCCGTTTTTCACAATGGTCTGCGGATCGCCGCCAAACACACCGAAGATGCCCGCAGTGATGACCAGCGGGCTCAGAAACTGCACCACCGACACACCCAGGTTGCCCAGCCCGGCGTTGACGCCCAGTGCCGAACCCTTGCGCTCCTTCGGGAAGAAGAAGCTGATGTTGGCCATGCTGGAGCTGAAATTGCCCCCGCCCAGCCCGCACAGCAGCGCCAGCACCAGCATGGTGGGATAGCTGGTGGTGTTGTCCTGCACTGCATAGCCAATGCCGATGGCCGGAATCAGCAGCGATGCGGTGGACAGCGCCGTCCAGCGCCGCCCCCCCGAAGACGGGCACCATGAACGAGTAGAAGATGCGCAGCGTGGCACCCGACAGCGCCGGCGCCGCGGCCAGCCAGAACAGCTGGTTGGTCGAGTACTTGAAGCCCAGGGCCGGTAGGTTCACCGCCACGACGCTCCACAGTTGCCAGATCGCAAAGGCCAGGAACAGCGCCGGCACCGAGATCCACAGGTTGAGCTTGGCGATGGCCTCGCCTTCGCGTTCCCAGAAGGCCTTGTCCTCCGGGGTCCAGACGGTCAGCACCCGGCCCGGACGCGAGGCCCGCGGCGCGTTGCCGGAAGTGGTGTTCATGCGATTCTCCAAGTCGGGCCGCTCAGGCCCTCGCAGGGGTGGTGCCCTAGGCCCCGTGCGGGCCCATGAGCTCGGTGCGGCGCACCTCGGTGAAATACATCCAGATGAGGGACACCCAGACCACGCCATAGAGCAGCATGAAGGCACTGGAACGGATGCCGGTGAAGTCGAGCAGGGCGCCGAACATGATGGGCAGGATGAAGCCGCCCAGGCCGCCGGCCAGGCCCACGATGCCGCTGATGGCGCCGATGTTCTTGGGGTAGTCGTCGCTGATGTACTTGAACACGCTGGCCTTGCCGAAAGCCCAAGCGATGCCCAGGACGAACAACAGCGCGGTGAACATGTATACGTTCAAGCCGACGTGCAGGGTGATGGGTCCGTTGACGGTCTGGATGGTGAAGTCGGTCTGCGGGTAGGACAGCAGGAACAGGCAGATCCAGCTCACCCACATCACCCACCAGGTCACGGAGTGCGCCCCGAACTTGTCGGACAGCACGCCGCCGATGGCGCGCAGCACGCCGCCCGGCAGCGAGAAGCAGGCTGCCAGCAGCGCCGCCACACGGATGTCAAGGCCGTACTCACCGACGTAGTACTGCACCATCCACAGGGAAAGCGCCACATAGCCACCGAACACGATGCTGTAGTACTGGCAGTACTTGAGCACCTTGGGGTCCTTCAGTGCCTTGAGCTGTTCGCCAAAGGACACGTTGCTGGGTACCAGGTGTGCCGGGTCGCTGTGGCTGAACAGCCAGAACAGCACCAGCGTACCGAGCATGATGGCGGCATACACATGCGGCACGGCGGCCCACCCGAAGGCCACCAGGATCACCGGGGCAATGAACTTGTTCACCGCCGCGCCCGAATTGCCCGCGCCGTACACGCCCATGGCCATGCCCTGGCGGTGCTTGGGGAACCACCGGGCCACGTAGGGCGTACCGACCGAGAACGAGCCGCCGGCCAAACCGACGAACAGGCCGATCACGAGGAAATGCCAGTATTCGGTGGCGTAACCCATCATCCAGATGGCGGGAACGGTGGCGGCCATGAGCAACGCCATCACGATGCGGCCGCCGTAGCGGTCGGTCCAGATGCCCAGCGGCACGCGCACCAGCGAGCCCGTGAGCACGGGCATGGCCGTGAGCAGGCCGAACTGGGTGGAGCTGAGGTTCAGCATCTTCTTGATCGGGATCCCGATGACGCCGAACATCATCCAGACCATGAAGCAGACGGTGAAGGCGAGCGTGCTGACGATGAGCACTGACCAGGCTTTGCGGGTATGGCGTGGATCTCCGCCGATGGTTGAGGCGCTCGGCGCGGCGCGCTGGGGCAGTTGAGCCATTGCAGATGTCCTCTCTTGGGTACGGTGCAATGGTCCCGCAACTGGCCGTGCCTGCACATCCTTCGCTGGGACACCGCGGGCGGTGCAAAAGGACGAGGGCGGCCTATGCCGCCCTACTCCCTAAGAACTATGCCGGGCTCTGGGGGTTATTCCGTGAGGCGGTGGCGGTCCGAGGCGTAGACCGCCGCCTGCACGCGCGAGGACAGTCCCAGCTTGCGCAGAATGTGCTGCACATGGATCTTCACGGTGGTCTCGGCAATGTCGAGCGCACGTGCGATTTCCTTGTTGCTGAGACCGCGCGCAATCTCGCGCAACACGTCTTCTTCGCGCGGCGACAGCACCGACGCGGGCTCTTCCTCTTCGGGCAGGGGCTCGGGCGTGGGCGCCCCCTGGGACTGGAACGCCGCCACCAGCTTGCCCATCATTTCGGGGCTGACCACCGGCTCGCCGCGTGCAGCCCGCCGTATCGCCTGCGCAAGCAGGTCACCGTCAATGGTCTTGAGCAAATACCCCTGCGCGCCGTTACGCAAGGCGGCCGCCAGGTCCTGCCCATCCTCGCTCACCGTGAGCATCAACACGCGGCTGCCCTGCGACGCCTCGCGCAGGCCGGCAATGGCATCCACGCCGCGCACACCGGGCAGGTGGTTGTCCAGCAGGATCACGTCGGGGCGCAGCGCAGGCAGCAGACGCAGGGCCTCCGCGGCGCAGCAAGGTGTGGTCATCGATCAGGAAAAGCGTGGTGGGAGCATTCATGCGGCGGCGGAAGAAACAAGGGAGAAGGGCAACGCAGGCTCCTCGCGGGTGGTTGGTGGCAGCTCCAGGACAACGCAGGTGCCACCGCCGCCGGGGCGCGAAACCAGCTCCAGATGCGCACCGATGCGCTGCGCGCGTTCACGCATGATGCCCAGGCCCACATGCAGCGAATCGGGTGGCACTCTGTCCGGGTCGAACCCGCGGCCATCGTCTTGCACCTCGAAGCGCCAGCGGGGGTGGCGCTGCACCCGCAGCTCCACACGGCGTGCATCGGCGTGCTTGCGCACGTTGGACAAGGCCTCCTGCAGGATGTGCAGCACCTGGATCTGCACGTCCTGCGCCAGCGGCAGGCCGTGCCCCGCCATGCTCAGCGCCGTGGTCGCGCCGGTCTGGTGTTCGAACTTCGAGAGCGTGGCGCGCAGCGCCGCTTCGATGTCCTCGTCCTGCGTGCGCGTGCGAAAGTGCACCAGCAGCTCACGCACGTCGGCATAGCATTCGCGCACACCGGTATCCAGCTCCGCCATGCTGCGGTCACGCGCCTCGGTGTTGTCCTTCGCCACCGCGTCGCGCAGCAGCTGGGTTTGGATCTTGAGAAAGGCCAGCGACTGCGCGATGGAGTCGTGCAATTCGCGCGCAATGAGGCTGCGCTCCTGCGCCACCGCTGCCTCGCGCTCCAGCGCCGAGGCGCGCAGGCTTTCCATGGAAGTGGCCAAGTGATGCGCCATGGTGGACAGCAGCTCGCGCATCTCCGCCGACAGCTCCAGCGGACTGCGATACAGCAGCGTGACCTCGCCCAACAGGCGCTGGTGCATCTGCACCGGGATACTCACCACCGTCTCGAAGCCGGCCTCGCGGCAGTGCGGCAGCTGCAGCCTTCCCGCCGGGACGATGGGGATCACGCGCATGCGCGCCCGTTCCTGCGCCTGGCCGCATTCGCAGGTGCCGGTGTTCAGGCAGTGCTCCTCCTCGGCCAGGGACTTGGGCAGGCCGTCGGCGGCCAGCAGCACGTAGCGCTGGTTGGCCTCGTCCGACCAGCGCAGCGCGGCGGCATCGCAGCCGGCCACGCTGCGGATCTGCTGCACGAAACCCTGGGCCAGGGCCTCCAGGCTGCCGGCCTCGCCCGCCAGCGCGCTCACGGCGTAGAGCGCGGACAGGCGCTGGTTGCGCACCTCGATGGTGGCGGTCTTCTCGCGCACCTTGCGCTCCAGGCCCTCGTGCGAGGCCTGCAGCGCATGCGCCATGAGGTTGAAGCCGGCCGCCAGCTGGCCGAACTCGTCCTCCGTCTCCACCTCCAGGCGCGTGCCCAGGTCGCCCTGGCGCACGCGGCCAAGCGCCTGCTGCAGCCGCGTCACGGGATTGAGCACCAGCAGATAGCTCAGCGCCATGAAGGCCACGGCCGAACCTATGGCCAGGGCCACGAGAAACAGGTGGAACAGGTGCAGCACCGCGGTCCAGCGCATGATGCGCACCTCGATGGCCTGCACGAAGCCGTCGATCTCGCTCACGAAGGCGTCGCCGCGCGCCACGGCGGCGGCGCCACTCTCCTGCGGCAGGGACATCTTCCATTCCTGCTGCAGCAAAAGCCATTGCGAGCGGATGTGCTCGTACTGCGTGCGGGTCTCGTCGTTCCAGGGCACGAACAGGGGGCGCGCGGGGTCCCCGGTGCGCAGCAGCTCCAGCCCGTCGTCGAAGCGCTGCTTCAGCCGCGCGAATTCCTGGGGCGATTCGTTCTGCTGCGCCAGGATCATGCGCAGCATGTTCATGCGCAGGCGGCCCGCCTCATTGACGGCCGCGGCGCCGCCCTCGAGCTGCCAGGTGACCCACAGCGTGAAGCCGATGGAGGCCAGGGCCACGAGCAGGAACACCGTGCCCATGGCCAGCAGCTTGGTCGACAGCGTGGGTTTCTTGCGCATGGCGCGAGTGTAGGCGTCTGGCCGCAGGGCGTCTTGACCATCATCAGGCCGCCCATGCCATCCATGCGGGCTATGCCGCCATTGGTCAAATCAGGCCTTGCGGCGCATGCAGCAAGCGCAGATAGCTACTTTTTAAATAGCATCTGCGCCTTGCCGCCGCACGGGGCCGCGCATGAGGTCAGCCGCAGCTGCCCAGGGCGCCGCACTGGGTGCAGTAGTCGCAGCCGTCCTTGCGGATCACGGCGTGGGCGCCGCATTCCTGGCATTTCTTGCCGGCCATGGCGGGCGGCATGCCGGCGGGCATGTCGGGCTCGTCCAGCGGCAGCACCTGCTGCTGCGGCGCCTCGGCGCGGCGCGCCAGGATGTTCTGCACGGCATAGGCGACGGCCGCCACCTCGGAGTCGTGCCACAGCGGCACCTGGGCGCCGTCGGCACGCTGGTAGGTGCCCAGGCGCACGGGGCCGCGGTCCCAGGCCACCTTGCGCATGTCGGACAGCGCGCGCTCCAGGAAGCCGCCGCGCGCGGCCAGCGACAGCAGGCGCATGCTGGAGGTGATCCACTGCTGCGATTCGCCGCTCTGCCCCACGGGCATGAAGAACTCGATGGCGCGGTCCACCGTGCCGCCGCGCCCGTCAGGCACGGGCAGGAAGGAGACGATCAGGTACAGCGTCTTGTGGCCTTCCTGCGTCCAGTACTCCAGCTTCTCCGCCACGGCCGACAGGCCGCCCGTGGGACGGCTCTCGATCATGGTGCGCATGGGGTCCACCACCACCGGGGCGGGCGCGGCCTCGGGTGCGGCGGCGGGGGCCGGCGCTGCGGCGGGCGTGACTTCCAGCACGGCGCCCAGGATGCTGTTGGGCCGGTAGGTGGCCAGGCCCTTCAGGCCCGAGTGCCAGGCCTGCATGTACAGGCCCTTGAAATCGGCGTAGGGGTAGTCCTCGGGCACGTTCACGGTCTTGGAGATCGCCGTGTCCACGAAGGGCTGCACGGCCTCCATCATGGCCACGTGGTCGGCGGCCGCCATGTCCATGGCGCTCACGAAGTACGCAGGCAGATGGTTCACGTCGCCGCCCAGGGTCTTGTACAGACGCCAGGCGTAGTCCTCCACCACGTACTCGCTCTTGCTGCCGTCGGCCTCGCGCTTGCGGCGCGTGTAGGTCCAGGAGAACGGCGGCTCGATGCCGTTGGAGGCATTGTCGGCAAAGGCCAGGCTCACCGTGCCCGTGGGCGCGATGGACAGCAGGTGGCTGTTGCGGATGCCGTGCTTGCGGATGGCCTTCTGGATGTCCGCGGGCAGGCGGCTGGCGAAGGTGCCCTTGGCCAGGTAGCCATCGGCGTCGAACTTGGGGAACGCGCCCTTTTCCTTCGCCAGTTCCACCGACGCGCGGTAGGCCGCGTTGCGCATGCGCTCGGCGATCTGTACCGCCATGTCGCGCCCTTCCTGGCGGTCGTAGCGCTTGCACAGCATGGCGAGAGTGTTGCCCATGCCCGTGAAGCCCACGCCGATGCGGCGCTTGGCCGCCGACTCGGCCTGTTGCTGCGGCAGGGGCCAGAAGGTCACGTCCAGCACATTGTCCAGCGCGCGCACCTGGGTGGCCACGGCCTGCTCGAAGGCATCGAAGTCGAACGAGGCCTCGCCATGCAGCCCGAACGGGTTGCGCACGAAGCGTGTGAGGATGATCGGGCCCAGGTCGCAGCAGCCGTAGGGCGGCAGCGGCTGCTCGCCACACGGGTTGGTCGCCTGGATGGTCTCCGTGTAGTGCAGGTTGTTGTCGGTGTTGATCTGGTCCAGGAACAGGATGCCGGGCTCAGCGAAGTCGTAGGCCGACTTCATGATCGTGTCCCACAATTCGCGCGCGCGCACCGTGCGGTACACCCACTGGCCGTCGGCGCGCTGGTGTGCGCCCTGGGCCTGCAGCTCCGCACCGGGCGCGGCGCCATGCACCAGCTCCCAATCACGGTCCTGCTCCACCGCTTCCATGAAGGCGTCGGGCACGCCCACGGACACATTGAAATTGTTCCAGCGGCCCGGCGTACGCTTGGCGGTGATGAAGTCCAGCACGTCCGGGTGGTCGATGCGCAGCACGCCCATCTGCGCGCCGCGGCGCGCGCCCGCACTCTCCACCGTGGAGCAGGACTGGTCGAAGACGTTGATGTAACTGCAGGGGCCCGAGGCCATGGAGGCCGTGCCCTTCACCAGCGCGCCGCGCGGGCGGATGCGCGAGAAGTCATAGCCCACGCCGCCGCCGCGGCGCATGGTCTCGGCGGCCTCGCGCAGGGCCTCGTAGATGCCGGGGTAGCCCGCATCGTCCACGCCCTGGATGCAGTCGCCCACGGGCTGCACGAAGCAGTTGATGAGGGTGGCCTGGATGTCGGTGCCGGCGGCGCTCATGATGCGCCCCGCCCCGATGGCGCCGGCACGCAGGTTGTCCAGGAAGCGCGCCTCCAGGGCCTGGCGCATGTCCTCGCGCTCGACCGAGGCCAACGCCCGCGCCACGCGGCGGAACAGA
This sequence comes from Diaphorobacter sp. JS3050, assembly GCF_013154915.1. NCBI lineage: Bacteria > Pseudomonadati > Pseudomonadota > Betaproteobacteria > Burkholderiales > Comamonadaceae > Diaphorobacter > Diaphorobacter sp. JS3050. The sequence goes on along the minus strand of NZ_CP053553.1, from coordinate 528,595 downwards.
TCCTCGACATCGCTCTCGCCGTCTTTGAAGTATTTCTCCTTCAGCACATCCATGCTGATGGGTTGTGTAGACAGGGCGGGGGCAAGGTCGGTGATTTCACGCTGCATGGAAGGGGCTCCGAAAGGATCTAACTGACGTGCACGCCGCGACCCAAGCGCGGCGGCAATTCTCGATTTTCACACCGCGCGGGACGCTTCGCCGCGAACCTTACATGAAGACCCTGCGAAGTCGTTGTCGCCTCGGCGGTCACGCGGCCGTGCAGCCTAGTTGCGCTCTCCGTTTCCTGTAGCACGCCAGCCGCCCGTGGCGCGGCCCGCCGCAAATTACGGCCCAAAGCGCTCCTCATGCAAGTCACATTTACGCCCGGTTGCAATGCCGCCACGTCCTACCATTGGGCATGCCAACCCTACCGCTGTACCGCTTTCTGCTCGCCACGCTGGCTCTGGCATTCGCCGCCGGCTGTACCACACTTCTGGAGCAGTCGGCACCAACCACCGCGGGCAACGCCGCCTGGGACGCCCAACTGGAGCGCTGGCCGCCCGTGGACGCCCTGCTGCTGGGCGAGCAGCATGACGCCGCCGCCCACCAGCAGTGGCAGCGGCACACGGTCCAGTGGCTCGCCGCGCGCCAGCGCCTTGCGGCCCTGGTGTTGGAGATGGCGCCCGAAGGCGCGGGCACCGATGGCCTGCCGCCGGACGCGGGCGCTGCCCAGGTGCGCGCCGCGCTGCAATGGGATGAGCAGGCCTGGCCCTGGGACCGCTATGCGCCGGTGGTGATGGCTGCCGTGGCCGCGGGCGTGCCGGTGCGCGGCGGTAACCTGCCGCGCAGCCAGATGCCGCAAGCCATGCGCGACGCGGCGCTGGACACGCACTTGCCTCCCGCCGCGCTGGCGCGCCAGCGCACCGCGATCGAGGAGGGCCACTGCGGCCTGGTGCCGGCGCAGCGGCTGATGCCCATGGTGCGCATCCAGCTGGCGCGGGACGCCCGCATGGCGCGCGCAGTGCAGGCCGCCCACCGCCCCGGCCGCACGGTATTGCTGGTGGCGGGCTTCGGCCACGTGCAGCGCAGCCTGGGCGTGCCCACGTGGCTGCCGAGTGATTTCACGTCAAAAGTGGCAATAGCCCAAGCTGGACAAGCGCGAGCAGCTATTGAAAGTGAAGCGGATTACGTCCACCGCACGCCGGCGCTGACGCCCCACGACCCGTGCGCGGAGCTGCGCGAGCGCTGGCCCGGCCCACCGCCCGCGCCGTAGCGGACGCTGGCCCCAGCCCGCGCTCGCTCAGCCCGCCATGCCGTTGTGCGCCTGCAGCAGCCGGGCGAACTCCTCCGCCGGCAGGGGGCGGCTGCACAGGCAGCCCTGGTAGGCGTCGCAGCCACGCTCGCGCAGGAACGCCAGCTGCTGCGGCGTCTCCACCCCCTCGGCCAGCACCGACAGCCCCAGGCTGTGCCCCATGGCAACGATGGCGGCGCTGATGGCCATGTCGTCGGCGCTGCGGGGAATGTCGCGGATGAAGCCCTGATCGATCTTGAGCACGTCGATGGGAAAGCGCTTGAGGTGCGCCAGGGACGAATAGCCGGTGCCGAAGTCGTCCACCGCCATGCGCACGCCCAGCTGCTGCAGCCGCTGCAGCACGGCGCGGATCTCGTCGGGCCGCTCGGCCAGCACCGACTCGGTCAGCTCCAGCTCCAGGCAGCGGGCCGGGAAGCCGCTGGCCTTGAGCGCCTCGGCGGCGCAGGCGGCCACGTCGGTCAACTGGAACTGGCGCGGCGAGAGGTTGATGGCCAGGCGGATCTCCGGCAGGCCGTCGGCGCGCCAGCGCTGGCCCTGCTCGCAGGCGGCGCGCATCACCCACTGGCCCAGCGGGCCGATCACGCCCGAGGTCTCGGCCACGGGGATGAAGCGCGCGGGCGAGATCATGCCCTCCTGCGGGTCCAGCCAGCGCACCAGCGCCTCGGCCCCCATGATCCGGCCGGTGGCGATGCATACCTGCGGCTGGTAGTACAGCCGCAGGTGCCCCTGCGCCAGAGCCACGCGCAGCCGCGCCTCGATTTCCAGGCGCTCGCGCGCGGCCTGGATCAGCGATTCGTCAAAGAAGCAATACGCGCCGCGCCCGCGGGCCTTGGCGCCGTACACCGAGGAATGCGCGCCCTGCAGCAGCGCCTCGGTGGTCCGCGCATGCGCGGGGAACATGCAGATGCCCACGCTCACGCCCACCACCACCTCGATGCCATCGGGCGTGCACCAGGGCGTGCTGGCCGCGGCGATCAGGTGCCGCGCCACGGCTGCCGCGCCGTCCGCATGGCGCAGGTGGCGGGCCAGCACGGCGATCTCGTCGCCGGCCAGCCGCCCCAGCAGATCGCCCGGGCGCAGGCTCTGCTCCACCTGGCGGGTGTGTGCCTGAGCACCTCGTCGCCCACGGCGTGGCCGTAGCTGTCGTTCACGTCCTTGAAGCGGTCCAGGTTCAGGAGCAGCAGGGCCATCTGCTCGCCGCTGTCCTGGGCCTGGCGCACGGCGCTGTCGAGCTGCTCGCCAAACCAGGCGCGGTTGGGCAGGCCGGTCAGCGGGTCGCAGTGCGCCAGAAACTCCAGGCGCTGGTGCTGGGCCTTTTCCTCGGAGATGTCGGTGAACATGCACACGTAGTGCGTCACCGCGCCGTCCGCGCCGCGCACGGCCGAGAGCGACATGCGCTCCGGGAACACCTCGCCGTTCTTGCGCCGGTTCCATATCTCCCCCTGCCAGTGGCCCGTCTGGCGCATGGTGTCCCACATGGCCTCGTAGAACGCCGGTCCGTGCCGCCCCGACTTGAACACGCGCGGGTTCTGGCCCAGCAACTCTTCCTCGGTATAGCCCATGAGCCGCGTGACGGCCGGGTTGACCGAGAGGATGCGGCCGTCGGCATCGGTGACCACCACGCCTTCGATGGTGTTGTCCACCACCGTGGCCGCCAGGCGCCAGCGCTGTTCGCTGAGCGCCTGCGCGTCGCGCGCGGCATGCACTTCACGCAGGGACTGCAGTACGCACACCAGGTGGTCGGGCTCGCTCTCCAGGGCCAGCACATGGCTCACGGTACACAGCACGGGCAGCTGCGATCCATCGCGCTGGTTGCGGCACCAGCGCTCGCCCTGGTAATGGTCGATCTCGCCGGCGCGCAGCCGCTGCAGTTGCCGCTGCGCCCAATCGCTGTCGTGCGGGCGCACCAGCGTTCGGAAGTCGACCTGCGGCAGCGGCTCGTGCGGCGCCACGCCCAGCCATTCACGCAGGCGTTCATTGGCCCACACCAGGCGTCCATCCATGCTCAGCCGCGCCATGCCGGCGGGCGCGTGGCGCAGCACCTGCTCCACCCGGCGCGCCAGGGTGCGCCGGCTCCCGCCCCGGCGCCAGCGCAGCAGGAGCCAGCCCAGCAGAGCACCCGCCAGCACGGCGTCCAGCCCGCTCTTGTACTGCAGCAGGGTCTGCAGCGCCTGCGGCTCCAGGGGCAGGTACTGCAAGGCGGCCGCACCCGCCCAGGCCCAGGCCGCACCCATGGCAACAACGGCCAGCGCCAACATCCAGCGGCCCTGCAGGGGCCTCCACGAGGGCCGGCGGCCCGCGCCTTTACTCAGCAATCCACACTCCTGAAGGGGCCTCGCGTGCTGCGACAATCGCAGCATATGACCCATTCCTACATCCTGACACTGTCCTGCCCCGACCGGCTCGGGCTGGTGCACGCCGTCTCCGGCTTCCTGCTGGACCACGGCGGCAACATCGAGGAAGCCGCTCAGTACAACGACCAGGGCACCGGCCTTTTCTTCATGCGCGTGCAATTCGCATGCGAGTCCACCGACGAAGCCACCCTCAAGGCCGAACTGGCCACCTTTGCCGAAGAGCACAGCATGCGCTGGAGCCTGCATGCCACCAGCGCGGCCATGAAGACCGTGCTGATGGTCAGCAAGGAAGGCCACTGCCTCAACGACCTGCTGTTTCGCTACAAGAGCGGTTTGCTGCCCATCGACATCCGCGCCATCATCAGCAACCACCGCGACTTCTACCAGCTCGCGGCCAGCTACAACATCCCTTTCCACCACATCCCCGTCACCGCCGCCACCAAGGCGCAGGCCGAGGCCAAGCAGTACGAGATCATCCAGGCCGAGGGGGCCGAACTGGTGGTGCTGGCGCGCTACATGCAAGTGCTGTCCAACGACCTGTGCACCAAGCTGTCGGGCCGCGCGATCAACATCCACCACAGCTTCCTGCCCAGCTTCAAGGGCGCCAAGCCCTATTACCAGGCGCATGACCGCGGGGTGAAGCTGATTGGCGCCACCGCCCACTACGTGACGGCCGACCTCGACGAGGGGCCGATTATCGAACAAGATGTTACAAGAGCGGATCACACGGATACCGTGGAAGATCTCACCGCCCGCGGGCGGGACACCGAAAGCCAGGTGTTGGCGCGCGCCGTGAAGTGGCACAGCGAGCACCGCGTGCTGCTCAACGGCCACAAGACCGTCGTCTTCCGCTGAACCCGCCCTGCCCCACACGCCGCCATGGCCACGCAATCCCTTTCCATCGCGGCCAAGGCGGCCCTGGACGCCGCCAGCCTGCGGCGCATCCCGCCGATCCAGTGCCTGCTGACCTTCGAGGCGCTGGCGCGCCTGCGCAGCGTGACGCAGACGGCCGATGAGCTGTGCGTCACCCCCAGCGCCGTAAGCCACCGCGTCAAGCAGCTGGAGCAGATCCTGGGCACGCGGCTGTTCGGGCGGGCCGACTTTTCCCTGACCACCGACGGCAGCGCCTATCTGGCCCATGTGCGCGAGGGGCTCACCGCGCTGCAGCGCTTCCCAGGCACGGCAGTGGCGCCGGGCAAGCGCCGGCTGAAGATCGCGGTCACCCCCACCTTCGCGCGCGCCTTGCTCATCCCGCGGCTGCGCCAGTTCACCGAGACCTACCCCGAGATCGACCTGGCCCTGCAGGTCTCCATCCCGCTGCTGGACGTGGTGGCGGAGGACGCGGACCTCGTCGTGCGCTACGGCCCCGGCCACTACGCCGACATGGAGCATGTGGAGATCGCACGGGACGTGCTAACGCCCCTGGCCTCGCCCGCATTCGTGCGCGAGCATGGCCCCTTCGAGCGCCCCGAGGACCTGGAAGGCCTGCCCCTGCTGCGCAGCCCGCTGGAGCCCTGGCGCAGCTGGTTCGCAGCCGTGGGCCTGGCCTGGGCCGAACCCAACGAAGGCTCGCAATTCAACGACGTGGGCCTGATGTGCGACGCCGCCGCGGCGGGCATGGGCGTGGCCCCGGTACGGCTCAAGCTCGCCGCGCCCTGGCTGGACCAGGGCACACTGGTACGCCTGTTCGACACCGACGCCCCCAGCCCCTACGCGCACTACCTGTGCTGGCGCACCGGCACCATGGACCGCTGGGAATGCGCGGCCTTCGCGGACTGGCTGCGCCGCACGCTGGGGTAACCCCGCAAGCGGCGCGGCCGTGCGCAAGCCAATTTCCATAAGCCAAATCAGGCTCTAGCGCTTATCCATCAAGCGCCAGTAGCTATTAATAACGCAGCAATTGGCGCAACACGGCTCACGCCCGCCTGCAAGAAAACTCACGCCGCGCGCGCACGCCATGGCCTACAGTCACGCCATGCCCAGCCCCACATCCACCGAACGCGCCCAGCGCCAGGCCGAGGTCGTGCAGGCCCTGTCGGCCTGCGTGCCACAGCATGCGCTGCTCTGGCAGCCCGAGGACACCACGCCTTACGAATGCGACGGCCTCACGGCCTACCGCCAGCGCCCGCTGGTCGTGTGCCTGCCCGAAACGGAAGGCGAAGTGCAGGCCGTGCTGAAGACCTGCCACCGCCTGGGCGTGCCCGTGGTGGCGCGCGGCGCTGGGACGGGCCTGTCGGGCGGCGCCATGCCGCATGCCATGGGCGTGACGCTGTCGCTGGCCAAGTTCAACCGCATCCTGGACCTGGACCCGGTCGCCCGCACGGCGCGCGTGCAGTGCGGCGTGCGCAACCTGGCCATCAGCGAGGCCGCCGCGCCCTACAACCTGTATTACGCCCCTGACCCCAGCAGCCAGATCGCCTGCACCATCGGCGGCAACGTGGCCGAGAACTCCGGCGGCGTGCACTGCCTGAAGTACGGCCTGACGGTGCACAACGTGCTGCGCGTGCGCGGCTACACCATGGAGGGCGAGCCCATCACCTTCGGAGCCGAGGCGCTGGACGCGCCCGGCTACGACCTGCTGGCCGCCGTGATCGGCAGCGAGGGCATGCTGGCCGTGGCGCTGGAGGTCACCGTCAAGCTGGTGCCCAAGCCGCAGCTGGCGCGCTGCATCATGGCCAGCTTTGACGACGTGCGCAAAGCCGGCGACGCCGTGGCCGCGGTGATCGCCGCCGGCATCATCCCGGCCGGCCTGGAGATGATGGACAAGCCCATGACCGCCGCCGTGGAGGACTTCGTCAAGGCCGGCTACGACCTGATGGCCGAGGCCATCCTGCTGTGCGAGTCCGACGGCACACCTGAGGAGGTGGAGGAAGAGATCGCGCGCATGAGCGAGGTGCTGCGCGGCTCGGGCGCCACGGCCATCTCGGTCAGCACCAGCGAGGAAGAGCGCATGCGCTTTTGGAGCGGGCGCAAGAACGCCTTCCCCGCCAGCGGCCGCATCAGTCCCGACTACATGTGCATGGACTCCACCATCCCGCGCAAGCGCCTGGCGGACATCCTGCTCGCCATCCAGGAGATGGAAAAGAAGTACCAGCTGCGCTGCTGCAACGTATTCCACGCGGGCGACGGCAACCTGCACCCGCTGATCCTGTTCGATGCCAACGACCCCGACCAGCTGCACCGCTGCGAGCTGTTCGGCGCCGACATTCTGGAAACCAGCGTGGCCATGGGCGGCACCGTGACGGGTGAGCACGGCGTGGGGGTGGAAAAGCTCAACTCCATGTGCGCGCAGTTCACCGTGGAGGAGAACGCGCAGATGTTCGCGCTCAAGGAGGCGTTCGACCCGCAGGGCCTGCTCAACCCCGGCAAGGTGATCCCGACGCTGAACCGCTGCGCCGAGTACGGCAAGATGCTGGTGCGCAACGGCAAGATGAGCCACGCCAACCTGCCGCGCTTCTGACGGCCACCACGCGCGCTCGCGCCCTGGGCTGACAGCGCGGCGCGCAACCAGGTGCCAGCATGGCGCTTTTACCCCTGACAAGGAGGTGCGCCATGCCCGTGTTGTCCCCGTTCCCGTTTCGACTTCCGCGCCGTCTGGCGCCGCTGGGTCTGTGTGCCCTGCTGACCAGCGGCGCCAGCGCCGTGCAGGCGCAGGCCGACAGCGCGCCCCGCCCGGCCGTGCTGCCGCCCGTGCAGACGGCCGGCGCGCTGCACTACCAGTGCGGCGGCATCGGCACGGACGAATCCACCGCCATGCGCGCAGCCATGAAGGACTACCCCCTGTCGCTGCTGTTCGCGCGAGCGGATGGCGCCTACGAGGCCAACGTCGACGTGCGCATCACACCGCAAGGCGGGGGCGACGCGATGCAACTGCGCGCCGGCGGCCCCGTGTGCCTGCTGCAACTGCCTGCGGGCAGCTACCGTGTGGAGGTACAGGGCGCCGGCCAGAACCACAGCCGCACCGTGCAGGTGGGCCGGGCGCCGCAAACGCTGGATTTTCGGTTCTAAGCAAAATCGGGTCTTAGCGCTTATCCAGCAAGCGCTAGCAGCTACTAATTAGATAGCATTCACAGCCCAGCCACCGCCGCCCACAACGCGCCCGCGTGCGAGACGGCGAACAGCAGCAGCCCGATGCAGCCGCCCACCACGGTGCCGTTGATGCGGATGTACTGCAGGTCGCTGCCGATGTGCAGTTCCACCAGCCGCGCCATCTCCTGCGCGTCCCAGCGCTGTACCGTGGCGCGGATGTGTTCGGCCACCGACTGCGCCACATCGGGCGCAAAGGTGGCGGCCCACAGTTCCAGGCGCACGTTCAGGCGCACGCGCAGCGCCGCATCACCCGCGAGCGACAGCCCCAGCCACTGCCCCATGTCGGCCACGCGCGCGGACAATGCCGAGTCTTCGTTCATCAGATCGTCGCGCAGCTTCTGGCGCAGGTCGCTCCACAGATCGCGCACATAGCGGCCCAGCACCTCGTCGTTCTGCAGGTAGCCGCGCACCTCGTCGCCGCGGCGCGCCCAATCGGGGTCGGTCTGCAGGCGGGCGATGAGGCGCTGCACGGCGCCGTCCAACGCCTCGCGCAGCTCGTGCTGCGGGTCCTCGGCCACCGCCTTGAGCAGGGTGTCCACGGCGTGCGTGATGGCCGAGGCGCCCTTGCCCGAGAGCCAGTCGGTGGGCAGCACCTTCTGCTTGAGCGGATGCTCACGCTTGATCCACTGCAGCAGCGTGTCGGCCACGAAGGCGCGCGTGTCCTCGGATCGCACCATGCCGCCCAGGCGCTCCAGCAGGTCGTCCAGCAGCGCCTGGTGCCGGCCCTGGTAGGTGAGCGCGCCCAGCGCCGACGCCATGGAGCGCGACAGGTCGATCTTGCCCACCAGCGTGCGCGCGGCCTGGCTCAGGAAGGCCTGGATCTTCGCGTCCTCCACCGTGTCCAGCGCGGTCAGCGCCAGCCTGGCCACCTGCCTGCCCAGCAGGCGCGCGTTGGCCGGTGCCGTGAGCCACTGCGCCAGCATGTTGGCCGGATCGTGGCGGCGGATCATGGTCACGAGCGAAGGCGCGTCCAGGAATTTGTCGCGCACGAACACCGCCAGGTTGCCGCCGATGCGGTCCTTGTTGCGCGCAATGATGTCGGTGTGGCGCTGCACCAGCGGCAGCGGGATGCGCCGAAACAGCGCCGACACCGCAAACCAGTCGGCCAGGGCGCCCACCATGGCGGCCTCCGCCACGGCGCGCACGCAGGCCACGCCCAGACTGGGTGGAAAGAAATAGGTCAGCGCAAAGACGACGACCACTGCCAGCAGCAGGCCGGTGGCCTGGCGCTTGGCCCGGGACAGCTGGGAGGCACGGCCCGCAAGCGCGGCCGGCTCGGCCGAAGCCGCGGCCTGCGCACCAGGCTCCAGGGGGGACGCATGCATGCGGGAAAGCATAGCCGCGCACCGCGGCCCACGCCACCCCGCGGTTGTAGGAGATGGGCGCTTTTGCGCCGCCGGCCAGTCAGCGCGCCGGCGCGACCTGGTCCAGCGCCGCGGCCAGGTGGCCCACCGTGCGGTCCACGTTGTGCCACTTCTCCAGGCCGAACAGGCCCAGGCGGAAGGTCTGGAAGTCCGCACCCTCGCCGCATTGCAGCGGCACGCCCGAGGCGGTCTGCAGCCCCGCCTCGGCGAACTTCTTGCCGCTCTGGATGCCGGGGTCGGTGGTGTAGCTCACCACCACGCCCGGTGCCTCGTAGCCCGCAGCCGCCACGCTGGGAAAGCCCCGCGCCTGCAGCAGCGCGCGCACCTTGGCGCCGAGTGCGATCTGCTCGTCGCGCACCTTGGCAAAGCCGTAGTCGCGCGTTTCCAGCATCACGTCGCGCAGGCGCACCAGCGCATCGGTGGGCATGGTGGTGTGGTAGGCGTGCTGGCCCTTTTCGTAGCCCTCGGCGATCTGCATCCACTTCTTGAGGTCGCACGAGAAGCTGGAGCTCTGCGTCTGCTCGATCGCCTCGCGCGCGCGGGCCGACAGCATCACCATGGCGCAGCAGGGCGAGCCGCTCCAGCCCTTTTGCGGCGCGGAGATCAGCACGTCCACACCGGTCTTTTCCATGTCCACCCACATGGCACCGGAGGCCACGCAGTCCAGCACGAACAGCGCGCCCACCTCGTGCGCGGCGTCGCTCACGGTGCGCAGGTAATCGTCGGGCAGCAGGATGCCACTGGCCGTCTCCACATGCGGGGCGAACACCACCTTCGGGCGCTCGGCGCGGATGGCGGCGGCCACCTCGCTCGCCGGGCAGGGCACCCAGGGCGCCTGTGGACCGTCGCCCTGGCGGCGCGCCTGGCAGACCACGGCACCACCGCCCAGCCCGCCGGCGTCGAAGATCTGGCTCCAGCGGTAGCTGAACCAGCCGTTGCGCACGATGAGCACCTTCTCGCGGTTGGCGAACTGGCGTGCCACGGCCTCCATGCCGAAGGTGCCGCTGCCGGGCACGAGCACCGCGGTGTGCGCGCGGTAGACCTCCTTGAGCGTCGCCAGGATGTCCTGCATCACGCCCACGAAGCGGCGCGACATGTGGTTGAGCGCACGGTCGGTATAGACCACCGAGAATTCGAGCAGGCCATCGGGATCGACGTCGGGCAGCAAACCGGGCATGAGGGAATCTCCGTCAAAACTAGAGGACGGCCAGCTTATCAGGCCGGGTAGTGGCGCGCACCGAAGATGCCGCTGCCCACGCGCACCATGGTGCTGCCGGCGCGCACCGCGGCCTCCAGGTCGCCGGTCATGCCCAGCGACAGGGTATCGACCGCCTCGAACCCCGGGCCGCCCTGCGCGCGCAGGGTGTCGAACACCTGGCGCACGCGCAGCAGCACGGCCAGTTGCGCGGCCTCGTCGGGCACCGGGTCGGGGATGCTCATGACGCCGCGCAGCGTGAGCCGCGGCAGCGCTGCCACCGCCTGGGCCAGCGCCAATGCCTCCTCGGCCGGCACACCGGCCTTGGTGGCGCCACCATCCACGTTCACCTGGATACAGACCTGCAGCGCGGGCAGGTTGTCGGGACGTTGGTCGGACAGACGCTGCGCCGTCTTGGGGCGGTCCACCGTGTGCACCCAGTCGAAGTGCTGGGCCACCAGGCGGGTCTTGTTGCTCTGCACCGGGCCGATGCAGTGCCACTCCAGCGGCTGCGGCAGCCCGAGCGCCGCCACCAGAGCCATCTTTTCCACGGCTTCCTGAATGTAGTTTTCGCCAAACCGCCGCTGGCCCGCCAACGCCGCGTCACGCACGGCCTCGGGGCCGAAGGTCTTGGAAACCGCCAGCAGCGCCACGGCATCGGGTGGCCTGCCGGCCGCCGCGCAGGCGCGCGCGATGCGCTCCCGCACATTCTGGAGGTTGCTGGCAATCGTCGTCATAATGTTCGCCCAAGCGTATCAAACGATAAGAGGGAATCCGTGGACATCACCCAATTGCTCGCCTTCAGCGTGAAGAACAAGGCGTCCGACCTGCACCTTTCCGCCGGCCTGCCGCCCATGATCCGGGTCCACGGGGACGTACGCCGCATCAACGTCGATGCACTGGACCACAAGACCGTCCACGCCATGGTGTACGACATCATGAGCGACGCCCAGCGCAAGACCTACGAAGAGTTCCTGGAAGTGGACTTTTCCTTCGAGATCGACGGCCTGGCGCGCTTTCGCGTCAACGCGTTCAACCAGAACCGCGGCGCGGCCGCGGTGTTCCGTACCATTCCGAGCAAGATCCTGACGCTGGAGCAGCTCAACGCGCCCAAGATCTTTGCCGACCTGGCGCTCAAGCCGCGCGGCCTGGTGCTGGTGACGGGCCCCACAGGCTCGGGCAAGTCCACCACCCTGGCGGCCATGGTCAACTACCTCAACGAAAGCGAGTACGGCCACATCCTCACGGTGGAAGACCCGATCGAGTTCGTGCACGAGTCCAAGAAGTGCCTGATCAACCAGCGTGAAGTCGGCCCGATGACGCTGTCGTTCGCGGCCGCGCTGAAGTCCGCCCTGCGCGAAGACCCGGACGCCATCCTGGTGGGCGAAATGCGCGACCTGGAAACCATCCGCCTGGCCATGACCGCCGCGGAAACGGGCCACCTGGTGTTCGGCACGCTGCACACGTCCAGTGCCGCCAAGACCATCGACCGGATCATCGACGTCTTCCCCGCCGAGGAAAAGGAAATGGTGCGCGCGATGTTGTCGGAGTCGCTGCAGGCGGTGATCTCGCAGACGCTGTGCAAGACCAAGGACGGTTCTGGCCGCGTGGCGGCGCACGAGATCATGCTGGGCACGAGCGCCATCCGCAATCTGATCCGCGAGGCCAAGGTGGCGCAGATGTACTCCACCATCCAGACCAGCAACAGCGTCGGCATGCAGACGCTGGACCAGAACCTCTCTGACCTGGTGCGCCGCAACATCATCAGCCCGGCCGAGGCGCGCAGCAAGGCCAAGATTCCCGAGAACTTCCCCGGCTGACCCCCCTCCAAGGCGGGCCCGCACACTTTTTCACTACCAGGCTCGTTGGTACACGAGCCCGCATCGGAGCCCCATCATGAAAGGCATTCTCGGCCTGCTCAAGTCCAAAAACCGCAAGTCCGGAGAGGAGAGCACCGACTCGGTGTTCTTCACCACCGCATTTGCCGGCCAGGGCGTGGAGCAATCACAACTGGTCCCCTGGGAGGCGCGCGCCGTCGAAGTCGATGCCAAGCGCCTGCCCCAAAGCCGTGGCGGCAGGCTGCTGCAATCGCTGTGGAGCAAGGACAAGTACATGGCGCACCTGGACCACGACGCCGTGGAACGCATGGAGCGCTTCTTCGAGTTCGCCTCCGTTGCGCCCAACCGCGACCTGATCCGCCAGGACGAATACGGCAACTTCATGGTCGTGCTGCTCACGGGCACCATCGCCGTGGACCGTGTCCAGCCCTGGGGAGAGCAACTGCGCCTGGCCGAGACGCGGCCCGGCGATATCCTGGGCGAGATGTCGCTGCTGGACAGCGGCATCCGTTTTTCGGCGTGCACCACGCTCACGGAATGCGAGATCGCGGTGCTCAGCGCCGAGGCGCTGGATGAGATGATGGCCCACGACCCGCAACTGGCCGCCAGCCTGGTGGCCCTGCTGGCGCGCAAGCTGTCGCAGCGCCTGCGCGTGGTGAGCGCGCGTCTGAGTGAAAATCAACGCTGAACAGCCCGGCACAACAACACAAGGCTGACGACCAAGGGGGTATGGGATGGAACGGGATCAGGCGAGTAAATTCATCAACGATCTGCTCAAGCTGATGGTCAGCCGTGGGGGGAGCGACCTTTTCATCACGGCGGAGTTTCCGCCGGCGATCAAGGTCGACGGCAAGGTCACCAAGGTCTCTCCCCAGCCTCTGACGCCCAACCACACGCTCACGCTGGCGCGCGCCATCATGAGCGACAAGCAGGTGGCCGACTTCGAGCGCACCAAGGAGTGCAACTTTGCCATCTCGCCTGCGGGCGTGGGCCGTTTCCGCGTGAACGCCTTCGTGCAGCAGGGCCGCGTGGGCATGGTGCTGCGGACGATTCCGCTCACGCTGCCCACCATCGACGGCCTGGGCGTTCCGCAGGTGCTCAAGGAAGTCACCATGACCAAGCGCGGATTGTGCATTTTGGTCGGCGCGACGGGCTCGGGCAAGTCCACCACGCTGGCCGCCATGCTGGACTGGCGCAACGAGAACTCCTTCGGCCACATCATCACGGTGGAAGACCCAGTGGAATTCGTGCATCCGCACAAGAACTGCGTGATCACGCAGCGCGAGGTGGGCCTGGACACCGACAGCTGGGAGGCGGCCCTCAAGAACACGCTGCGTCAGGCGCCGGACGTGATCCTGATGGGCGAAATCCGCGACCGCGAGACCATGGAGCACGCCGTGGCGTTTGCCGAAACCGGCCACCTGTGCCTGGCCACGCTGCACGCCAACAGCGCCAACCAGGCACTGGACCGGATCATCAACTTCTTCCCCGAGGAGCGGCGCGCCCAGCTGCTGATGGATCTGTCGCTGAACCTCAAGGCACTGGTCTCGCAGCGCCTGATTCCCAAGCAGGACGGCAAGGGGCGCGCGGCCGCCGTCGAGGTGATGCTGAACACGCCGCTGATCGCCGACCTCATCTTCAAGGGCGAGGTGGCCGAGATCAAGGAAATCATGAAGAAGAGCCGCAACCTGGGCATGCAGACCTTCGACCAGGCACTGTTCGACCTGTTCGAGGCCAACGTGATCAGCTATGAGGATGCCCTGCGCAACGCCGACTCGGTGAACGACCTGCGCTTGCAGATCAAGCTCAGCAGCCAGCGTGCCAAGACGACGGACCTGGCCTCGGGCACCGAGCATTTCGCCATCGTCTGATACCCACACACTCGCCCCACCCGGCCCGCCCCTGCGGGCCTCTCTTTTTGACGGAGCCCAACCCATGAGCAGCAGCATCAATCCCCGCACCTACGATCCGGTCCCCGCACGCCGCGTGGCCTTCCTGGGCTTGGGCGTCATGGGCTACCCGATGGCGGGGCACTTGGCATCGGCGGGCCATACCGTGACGGTGTACAACCGTACCGCTACGAAATCAGAAGCATGGTGCGCTGAATTCAAGGGCGTTGCAACCGTAAAACATGCCAAGACGCCGCGCGAGGCCGCACAAGGCGCGGACATCGTGTTTTGCTGCGTGGGCAATGACGACGACCTGCGCTCCGTGGTGCTCGGGGCCGACGGCGCGTTCGCCGGCATGCAGCAGGGTGCGGTCTTCGTGGACCACACCACGGCATCCGCGGCGGTGGCGCGCGAACTCTATGGCGCCGCCCGCACGCTGGGCCTGCAGTTCATCGACGCGCCGGTCTCCGGCGGGCAGGCCGGCGCGCAAAACGGGCAACTGACCGTGATGTGCGGCGGCGACGCTGCGGCCTTCGATGCCGTACGCCCCACGGCGATGGCCTTCTCGCGCGCGTTCACCCGCATTGGCGACAGCGGCGCCGGCCAACTGGCCAAGATGGTCAATCAGATCTGCATTGCCGGCCTGGTGCAAGGTCTGTCCGAGGCGATTGCCTTCGGCCAGCACGCGGGCCTGGACATGCCGCTGGTGCTCGACGTGATCGGCAAGGGCGCTGCCCAGAGCTGGCAGATGGACAACCGCGGCAAGACCATGGTGGAGGGCCGTTTTGACTTCGGCTTTGCCGTGGACTGGATGCGCAAGGACCTGGGCCTGGTGCTCGACGAAGCCAAGCGCAACGGTGCGCGCCTGCCGGTCACGGCGCTGGTGGACCAGTTCTATGCCGACGTGCAGCTTGCCGGCGGCAACCGCTGGGACACGTCCAGCCTGATCACCCGCCTGGCGCCCAAAAAAGACTGAGGCCCCAAGCGCACTGCCCGCGCAGGGCGAGCAGTGGTTCAATCGCCTGTCACAAGGCGCGGATGGTGCCGACCTGTTCGGCGCGAGCAGCCCGTGCTCAGGGCTTGACTGGCTGCGCCGCCGCGGCGGGGTCCTGCGAGACGGGCGCGGGCTGCTGGGCCGCGCCACCGCGGATCAGTTCCTCTTCGGAGATCACCTCGAACACGCGCACGACCTTGCGTACGCCATCCACGCCGCGCGCGATCTCCGCGGAGCGCTTGGCTTCGCGCTGCGTGACACGGCCCATCAGGTACACCACGTCGCGCTCGGTGACGACCTTGAACGCATTGGCAGACAGGTCCTTGGCGTCCACGAGGCTCGCACGCACCTTGGTCGAGATGAAGGCGTCGCGCGAGCGCTGCGTCAGCGAGGACGCGGGCATCACGCCCAGGTCGTTGACCACCGAGCGCACGTTGTCCACGCCTTGCGCGATCTGCTCCACCTTCTGGCCGTCGGCGGCCGTGGGCACTTCGCCCGTCAGCAGCACCTGGCGGTTGTAGCTGGTCACGTTCACGTGCACGCGGTCGCCCAGGGTCTCACGGATGCGGCTGGCGGTGCGCATCTCGATGCCTTCGTCCTCCACCTGGGTGCCGGTGGTGCGCCGGTCGGTCGCCATCAGGGTGCCGACCACGGCACCGCCGCCGATGACCAGCGGCGCGCAGCCGGCGAGGCTGCCGGCCAGGGCCGCGGCCGCGAGCGCGGCGCTAGAAATTCGCAGCAGGGGAAATGTCATAGAGGAATCTCCTGTTCTCCAAGTAACTGGGCGTCCACGCCGTCGCACAGGCAGTGCAGCACCAGCGCATGCACCTCGCGCACACGGGCGGCTCGGTCATGCGGCACGCAGATCTGGACATCGGTCTCGTGCAGCAGCGCGCCCAACGCCCCGCCGTCGCGGCCACACAGGGCGACCACGGTCATGTCCCGCTCATGGGCGGCCTGCACGGCCTGCAGCAGGGCTGGCTCGTTGCCGCCGATGGTGATGACCAGCAGCAGATCTCCTGCCTGCCCCAGGGCGCGCACCTGGCGCGCCAGCACGGCGCTGTCCGCTACGGCGCTGGTGCCGGTGGCCAGGGCATCGGGCAGCAGGGCCAGCGCCGCCAGTTCGGGCCGGTCGCGCTCGAAACCGGCCACGCAAAAGGCCGCGAACTGCAGGGCCTGCGCGGATGAAGGGCCGCTACCACAGGCCAGCACCTTGGCGCCGTTGGTCACACAGGCCCAGACCGCCTGCACGGCTGCGCTGATGGGATGGCTGAGCGCCTGGGCCGACTGGTATTTCAGGTCGGCGCTGTCGATGAAATGCTGTTGGATGCGTTGCTCAAGCATGGGCCGTGAATGATACCTGCGGGTATCGCGGCGCCTGTAGCAAACGGTAGGCCGCGCGCTACGCGGCGTCGAATGCGCCGCGCAGCCACTGCAGCCGGTCGCCCTCGATGAGCACCGCATCGAAGCGGCATGGCGGCGGTGCGGGCCAGCGCAGCAGGTAGTGCTGCGCGGCAAAGACGATGCGCCGCTGCTTGGCCACGCCGATGCTGCCGCCCGCGCCGCCGTAGGCGCTGGCGCCGCGGCTGCGCACCTCCACGAACACCAGCGTGCCGTCGCGCTCGCGCAGGATCAGGTCGATCTCTCCGCCGCCGCGCCCCGGCGTCCGATAATTGCGCTCCACCAGCGCCAGGCCCGCCGCCGTGAGATGGGCCAGCGCGCGGTCTTCCCCCGCCTGCCCCGCGGCGCGCGTGGTGCGCGCGGGCGCACTGCCATTCACCTTCTTGCCGAGGAATCCCATTGAGCGCCTCTTTTGCCTCTGCCTTGAGCGCCGCGCGCGATGCGGCGGCCGCGCAGCATTATCCGCACGGCGCCCTGTACGTGGTCGCCACGCCCATCGGCAACCTGGCCGACATCACACTGCGTGCGCTGCACGTGCTGCAACTGGCCGACACGCTGGCGTGCGAGGACACGCGCCACACCCAGTCGCTGCTGCGCGCCTACGGCATCGACAAGCCCTCCGACCGCCTGCTGGCGCTGCACCAGCACAACGAGGCGCAGGCCGCGCAGATGGTGGTGCAGCAACTGCAGGCCGGCCAGCGCGTGGCATACGTGAGCGACGCCGGCACGCCCGGGGTGAGTGATCCCGGCGCGCGCCTGGTGGCGGCCGTGCAGGCCGCGGGGCTGCGCTGCATTCCCTTGCCGGGGGCCAGCAGCGTGACGAGCGCGCTGAGCGTCGCGGGCGCGGTGGCCCCCACCGCCGACAGCGGCGGCTTCCTGTTCGCGGGCTTTTTGCCGCCCAAGGGTGCCGAGCGCACGGCCGCGGTGCAGCGCCTGGCGGCCGAGCCGCGCTGCGTGGTACTGCTGGAGGCGCCGCACCGCATCGCTGCGCTGGCCGACACGCTGGCGGACCTGGGCGAGCGACCGGTGACGCTCGCGCGCGAACTCACCAAACAGTTCGAGGAAGTCTCCACGCATCCCGCGCGGAAGCTGGCCGCCTGGCTGGCCGGCGCTCCCCAGCGGGTCAAGGGCGAGTTCGTGGTGCTGCTGCACCCGTTGGCGGCCACGCAGGGCGACGGCGCGGAGGCCGAGCGCGTGCTGCGCCTGCTGCTGGACGAGCTGCCGACCAAGACCGCTGTGAAACTGGCGGCCGACATCGCGCACGCCTCGCGCAACACGCTGTACGAGCGCGCGCTGCAGATCAAGCGGGACGCAGAGCCCGCGGGCGAACACGGCTGAATCGCGCCGGCGCCCCGGTGCCGGCAGCGCCAGCGCCCCATCCGACCGGCATGCACGGGCACGGCGCCGCTGCATGGTCGGCGCGGGCACGCCCCTCATTTCAAGCCGAATTGACCTCCAGCGCTCATCCATCAAGCGCAAGGTGCTATCAATTTGATAAAAATACACCAATGATGGCCAGGCCAGCGCCCGGGCCTACCGCCCCGCGCTGCGCGGCAGGCCGAACGCCAGCGCCCCCAGCGCGCCCTGCGCCAGGCCGTAGACGCCATAGACCACGCCCACGCCCACGGCGGCGGACGCGGCCACGCCGAAGGGGCCAGCGCGGCCACGGCGGCCGCCTCGCGCGTGCCCCAGCCGCCCACGCTCACCGGCAGCGCCGCCATCAGGAACACGGGCGCGATCGCCCAGGCCCACACGCTGGCCGGCAGCGCCACACCCAGTGCCAGCCCGCCCCCCGCCAGCGCCGCGGCCGACAGCAGCTGCACCGCCGCCGATGCCCCGGCCTGCCAGACCAGTTGACGCGGGAAGTCGGGGCGCGTTGCGGCTTCACGCAGCGGTGCGAGCCAGCCGCCCGCAAACCGGCGGCTGCGCAGCAGCGCAGGCAGGCACCAGGGCAGCGCCAGCCACAGCAGCGTGCCTGCGAGCATCAGCGCGATGAAAAGCCCCGGCGGCAACCGCAGCCAGGGCGCCAGCACGTCGGCACAGGCGGCAGCGCCCAGGCCGCCGATGGCGCACAGCATCCACAGGCCGCTCAGCCGGTCCAGCACCACCGACCAACTGGAGGCCGCCGTGTCCTGACCGCTACCACGCAGTACCACGGCGCGGTACACGTCGCCCCCCACCACGGCCCCCGGCAGCAACGCATTCAGGCCGATGGCCTGGAAGTACCAGCGGCAGGCATCGCGCGCGCTCGCGTTGGCGCCCAGCCACCGCGCCAATGCCCGCCAGCGCAGCGCCGAGACGAGGTTGGAAGCGATGCCCGCCAGCAGGCCCGCCAGCAGCCACACTGGCTGGGCCTGGCGCAGTTGGCCCCACACGCGGGACGGATCGGCCAGCGCCACCACCGCGCCCAGCAGGGCCAGGCCCACCAGGCCGCGCAGCAGGGCCTTGAACGGACGTTTCACGCTATCTTATTAGTAGCTGCTTGCGCTTGCTGGTCGCGCGCCGCAGGCATATTTACTCTTGAATCCGGCACATATTCCTGCGCATGGAACTGCGGTGCCCCGCCGGCCTTGTGGTAGATGCGCATCAGCAGCTCGCCGATCAGGCCCGCCACCACCATCTGCACGCCCATCAGCACCAGCATGACGCCGGCAAGCAGCAGCGGCCGGCCGCCGATGTCCTCGCCCAGCACTTTCTGCAGCAGCAGCCAGGCCAGGATCAGCACGCCCGGCGCAGCCAGCCACAGCCCCAGCCCGCCAAAGGCATGCAGCGGGCGCTGGCGGTAGCGCATGAAGAAGACGATGAGGATCAGGTCCAGGATGACGCGGAAGGTGCGGTCGATGCCGTACTTGGACACGCCGCGCGTGCGCGCATGGTGGCGCACCGGCACTTCAGTGATGCGCGCGCCCGCCTCCTTGGCCAGCGACGGGATGAAGCGGTGCAGCTCGCCGTAGAGGCGGATACGGTCGATGATGGGCCGGCGGTAGGCCTTGAGCGCGCAGCCGTAGTCGTGCAGGTGCACCCCCGTGGCGCTGGAGATCAGCCGGTTGGCGATGCGCGAGGGCAGCTTGCGCGACAGCTCCGCGTCCTGCCGGTCCTTGCGCCAGCCGCTGACCATGTCCACGCTGGAGTCGGTTTCCAGGCGCTCCAGCAGCAGCGGAATGTCGCCGGGTTCGTTCTGCATGTCGGCATCCAGCGTCACCACATAGCGGCCGCGCACGCGATCGAAACCCGCCTGCAGGGCGCTCGACTGGCCGTAGTTGCGTGCCAGGAACACCGGGCGCAACCAGGGGCGCGTGGCCGCCAATTCACGCAGCGTGTCGGCGCTGCCGTCGCGCGAGCCGTCGTCCACCGCCAGCAGTTCGAAGCTGAGCGGCTGCGCGGACATCGCCTGCGCGATGCGCTCCACGAGGTCGGGCAGGTTCTCGACCTCGTTGTAGATCGGCACCACGATGGAGACGTCGGGCGTTGGAGTAGGGGCGGTGTTCATCAAGGAAACAGTTGTAGCGGGATAATGGCTGCGATTGTGCCTCGCGCGCCCCGCGCGTTCGCGCCCGCCGGACGCACACAGCGCGCTACTTTCCCCTTGCCCCATGACCGCCTCCACCGCGCCCCGCGCGCTTTCGTCCCGCCTTCCCTGGACCCACCCGCTGTTCTGGTTCGCGGCCATCTCGCTGGCGCACGTGGCCATGCGCCTGCTCGCTTCGCCCGCGCTGAAGTGGGATGAGGCCGAGCAGATTCTGTGGACCCAGGAGCTGGCACTGGGCTACGGCCCGCAGCCGCCGCTGTACACCTGGCTGCAATGGGCGATGAACCAGGTGTTCGGCCCCAGCGTGCTGGCACTGTCGCTGCTCAAGCATGGGCTGCTGGCACTGACGTATTCGCTCATGTACCTGGCCGGGCGGGAACTGCTGGACGAGCGGGGGGCCTTCTGGGCGTCGGCGAGCATGGTGCTGATGCCCGCGCTGGGCTGGTATTCGGTCCGCGACCAGACCCATACCATCCTCGTCACGGCGATGGCCTGTGGCGCGTGGTGGCTGCTGCTGCGCATCGTGCGGCGCCCCCGGCCACTGGACTTTGCCTTGCTGGGGCTGGTGTGCGGCTTCGGCATGCTGGCCAAGTACAGCTTCGCGCTGGTGGCGGGCGCCATGCTGCTGGCGGCACTGTCGGTACCCGAGGCGCGCCGCGCGCTGCTGTCGCGCGGCTGGTGGTGGGCGCCCCTGGTGGGCCTGCTGGTCGTGCTGCCGCATGTGGCATGGCTGCTGTCGCACCTCACCGAGGCGACGTCCGGCACCATCAGCAAGATGAACATCCAGCCTGAAAACGGGCTGGTCAAGGGCCTGCTGAGGCTGCTGGAGGGCGTGGTCCCCAGCACGCTGCTGCTGTGGGCGCTGTTCGCGTTGTGGGCTTTCCGTTCGGCCTGGTGGCAGCGGCCGCTGGCGCCGGTGTCGCCGCCGATGCACCGCGTGTTCGTGCGCTACCTGGGCCTGGTGTTGCTGGCGCTGGCCGGCATGGTGGTGTTTGCAGGCGTGAGCAACTTCAAGGGCCGCTGGATACTTCCACTGCTGTGTATGGCACCCCTGGCCGCCTTCTCTGCGCGGCCCGAATTGCAACACCATCCCCGTGCACGGCGCTACACGATCGCCGTGGCCACGATGGCCGTCATCCTGCTGGTCGCTGCCGGCATACGCCCCTGGTTCAGCGGGCTGCGCGGCGAGGTGGATGAGCTGAACCACCCGTCCATCGAACTGGCGGACGCCCTGCGCGCCGCGGGCTATGACGGCACCAGTCCCATCGTCGCATCCGACCATATGCTGGCCGGTATGCTGCGGGTGCGCTTTCCCGACGCACTGGTGGACGCCTGTGCGCCGGGCGAAGACGAGATCCCGACCTGCGTCGCCGACCATTTGCGCCGCAGCGTGCAGCGGGGGCAAGGCCTGCTCTTGATTTCACGCACCGACTACGTTCCGTCGAGCTGGTGGGATCAGGCCCAGGCCCGCATCGCACCGCGTGCGCTGCAGTCCATCCACCTGCCCTTCCACATGGTGCGCGCGGGCACACCCCTGGCCCATTACGAATACATCTGGAGCCCACGCGGCACACAACCATGAGCGTCACCCTGGTCACCGGCTGCGCCGGCTTCATCGGCATGCATTGCGTGCAGCGGCTGCTGGAGCGCGGCGAACGGGTGGTGGGCATCGATAACCTCAATGCCTACTATGACGTCGGCCTGAAGCACGCGCGCCTGGGCCGCTTGCACGGTCAGAGCGACTTCACTTTCGAGCAGATCGATGTCGCCGACCGCGACGCCATGCATGCGCTGTTTGCGCGGGTGCGTCCCCATCGGGTGTTGCATCTGGCGGCACAGGCCGGCGTGCGCTACTCCATCGACCAACCCGACGATTACACCGACTCCAATCTCCTGGGCTTCGGCAACATCCTGCAGGGCTGCCGCGCACAGCAGGTGGAGCACCTGGTGTTTGCCAGCAGCTCCAGCGTGTACGGAGGCAACGCGAAGTTGCCGTTCTCCGAGCGCGACGCGGTGGACCATCCCGTCAGCTACTACGCGGCGACCAAGAAGGCCAATGAGGTCATGGCGCATGCCTACGCGCACCTGTACGGCATTCCGACCACGGGCCTGCGGTTTTTCACGGTGTATGGGCCATGGGGGCGGCCCGACATGGCGCTCTTCAAGTTCACCCGTGCCATGCTTGCGGGCGAGACGATCGACGTCTACGGCGAAGGTCAGTTGGTGCGTGACTTCACCTACATCGACGACATCGTCGAGGGCGTATTACGCGTACTCGACAAGCCCGCCACACCCGACGCCGCATTCGATCCACTGTCGCCGTCGCCCGGCACGGGCCTCGCGCCCTACCGTATCTTCAATATCGGCAACAGCGCTCCTACGCTGCTCATGGACTACATCCATGCACTGGAGGAGGCGCTGGGGATGGTCGCCCTCAAGCGCATGCTTCCACTACAGCCCGGCGACATGCACAGCACGGCGGCCGACATGTCGGCACTGGCTTCCTGGGTCGGCTTTGCCCCCCATACGCCCGTGCGGGACGGCGTGGCGCGCTTCGTCCACTGGTACAAGGACTTCTACCCATCATGAAAGTTACGGTTTTTGGCACCGGCTATGTCGGCCTGGTGCAGGGTGCAGTGCTGGCCGACGTCGGCCACGATGTGATCTGCGTGGACGTCGATGCCGCCAAGGTGGCCGCGCTGCAGGCGGGCCATATCCCCATCCACGAGCCGGGGCTGGAGCCCCTGGTGCGGGCCAACCAGGCGGCAGGCCGCCTGCGCTTCACTACTGACGCCGCTCAGGGCGTGGCCCATGGGGAGCTGATCTTTCTCGCCGTCGGCACCCCGCCCGATGAGGACGGCAGCGCTGATCTGCAGCATGTGTTGGCCGTCGCGCGCACCATCGCGACCCACATGACCGAGCCGAAGACCATCGTCAATAAATCCACCGTCCCCGTGGGCACGGCCGACAAGGTCGCCGATACCGTACGCAAGGTGCTGGAGACGCGGCGCGTGGCCTTGGCATTCGAGGTGGTGTCCAACCCCGAATTCCTCAAGGAAGGCGCTGCCGTCGCCGATTGCAAGCGGCCCGACCGTATCGTCATCGGTACACGCGCACCCCAGGCCGAGCGCCAATTGCGCGAGCTGTATGCGCCTTTCAATCGCAACCACGACCGCATCGTGATGATGGATGTGCGCAGCGCCGAACTGACGAAGTACGCCGCCAACGCCATGCTGGCCACCAAGATCAGCTTCATCAATGAAATGGCCAACCTGGCCGAGCAACTGGGTGCGGACATCGAAGACGTGCGCCGCGGGCTCGGAAGTGACCCGCGCATTGGCTACCACTTCATCTATCCCGGCGTGGGCTACGGCGGGAGCTGCTTTCCCAAGGACGTCAAGGCCCTTATCCACACGGCCCAGTCCATTGGCTTCACCCCCGATCTGCTGCTGGCGGTCGAAAGCCGCAATGACGCGCAGCGGCAGTTGCTGGCGCGGCGCATCATTGCGCACTACGGCGGCAGCCTGCGCGGCAAGACCATCGCGGTCTGGGGGCTGGCCTTCAAGCCGGAAACCGATGACATGCGCGAAGCGCCCAGCCGTTACCTCCTGCAGAGCCTGTGGGCGGCAGGCGCCCAGGTGCGCGCCCACGACCCGGCCGCCATGGACGAGGCCCGGCGCATTTTCGGAGAGCGTGACGACCTGGTGCTGTGCGGCAGTCCCACCGAGGCATTGGAAGGAGCGGACGCGTTGGCCATCGTGACGGAATGGAAAATCTTCCGCGTGCCCGACTTTGCGCAGATGGCCCATGCGCTCCACGACCGTATGGTCTTTGACGGACGCAACCTCTATGACCCCGAGACCATTACGCGCTTCGGCCTGGGGTACGTATCAATAGGACGCGCGCCAGTCGTCGGCATGTCCTGAAACACAACCACGTGGGGGACCTAAGACAACAGAGGGCCGTTTCCGTCCGCCCTCGGGTCCCGCGCGCCGCAGATTCAAGAAGCGGAGAAGCCTGAACAGAAACAAAATGGCCCACCGAAGTGGGCCTTTTTTTGACTGTCAGTATTTGGTTGCGCGAGAAGGATTTGAACCTCCGACCTTTGGGTTATGAGCCCAACGAGCTACCAGACTGCTCCATCGCGCGGTAGACAGAAATTATAACCTATATTTAAGCTTCCGTGGAAGAAACTTCAGGCGTCTCAGCACGATCAACCAGTTCGACGTACGCCATGGGCGCGTTGTCGCCTACCCGGAAGCCCATCTTCAGAATGCGGGTGTAGCCGCCGGGACGCGTCTTGAAACGCGGACCCAGGTCATTGAACAGCTTCGTCACGCTGTCACGATCACGCAGGCGATTGAAAGCCAGGCGGCGATTCGCAACGGAATCTTCCTTGGCCAGGGTGATCATGGGCTCGATCACGCGGCGCAGTTCCTTGGCCTTGGGCAATGTGGTCTTGATGGCCTCGTGCTCGATGAGCGAGTTCATCATGTTCTGCAGCATCGCGAGGCGGTGCGAGCTGGTGCGATTGAGTTTACGGAGACCGTGTCCGTGGCGCATGGTGCTTTCCTTTGATGTAATTAAATCGGGCAGCCGTATCAGGTACTGCCCGAGGCACTGGCTCTTTTCAGAGAGCCTAAAATTATAACTTAACGTTTGTCGAGCCCTGCCGGAGGCCAGTTCTCGAGCTTCATACCCAGGGTCAGGCCGCGCGAAGCGAGCACTTCCTTGATCTCGTTGAGCGACTTGCGACCCAGGTTCGGCGTCTTCAGCAGTTCATTCTCGGTTCGCTGAATCAGATCACCGATGTAATAGATGTTCTCTGCCTTGAGGCAGTTGGCAGAGCGAACGGTGAGTTCCAGTTCGTCCACAGGACGCAGCAGGATCGGATCGAAGGTCGCAGCGCCGCGAGAGCTTGCCGGCGCATCGAAAGCTGCCAACTCACCGCCTTCCAGCTGCGCGAATACTGCCAGTTGTTCCACCAGAATCTTGGCGGAAGCGCGGACCGCGTCCTCGGCAGTAATAGCGCCGTTGGTTTCGATCTCGACGACGAGCTTGTCCAGGTCCGTGCGCTGTTCCACACGCGCGCTCTCGACGGTATAGCTCACGCGTTTCACCGGCGAGAAGGAAGCATCCAGCACGATACGGCCAATGGACTTCGTCGCCTCGTCCGCGTAGCGGCGCAGGTTGCCGGGCACGTAGCCGCGGCCCTTCTCCACCTTGATCTGCATGTCCAGCTTGCCGCCCGCAGACAGCGTGGCAATGACGTGCTCGGGGTTCACGATTTCAACGTCGTGCGGCGTCTGGATGTCGCGCGCCGTGACGACGCCTTCGCCATCCTTGCGCAGGCTCAGCGTGACTTCGTCACGGTTGTGCAGCTTGAACACCACCCCCTTGAGGTTCAGCAGGATGTTGACCACATCCTCCTGAACGCCGTCAATGGACGAGTATTCGTGCAAGACACCGGCAATCGTCACCTCCGTTGCTGCGTAACCCACCATGGAAGAGAGCAGTACACGGCGAATGGCATTGCCCAGCGTGTGCCCGTAACCGCGCTCAAAAGGCTCCAACGCCACCTTGGCACGGTTGGGGCCAAGTTGCTCGACATTGATTGCCTTGGGTTTCAGCAAATTGGTTTGCATGCAGACTTCCTCTCAATACCCCCAGCTCGTTACACCGGTAAGGCTGGTGAAGCGCCTAAACCGCGATGCCTCGCGGTTCAGGGACGATTTCGGCTAACTTAAGGCTATGGTTTAACGCGAGTACAACTCAACGATCAGGGATTCGTTGATGTCTGCGCCGAACTCATCGCGATCCGGGACCTTCTTGAAGGTACCTTCTACCTTGTCGGCATTCACTTCGACCCAAACGGGCATGCCCACCTGCTGCGCCAATTGCAAGGCTTCAACAATACGTGCCTGCTTCTTGGATTTGTCGCGTACCGCAACCACGTCGCCGGCCTTGACCAGATAGGATGCGATGTTGACGCTTTGACCATTCACCGTGATGGCCTTGTGGGACACGAGCTGGCGCGCTTCGGCACGGGTCGAGCCGAAGCCCATGCGGTACACCACGTTATCCAGGCGGCACTCGAGCAGGCCGAGCAAATTAGCGCCTGTATTGCCCTTGAGGCGTTCAGCGGCCTCGAAATAGCGGCGGAATTGCTTTTCCAGCACGCCATACATGCGCTTGACTTTCTGCTTTTCGCGCAGTTGCAGACCATAGTCTGACGTGCGTGCGCCAGAAGTACGGCCATGCTGGCCTGGCTTCGAATCAAACTTGGCCTTGTCCGCGATAGAGCGGCGTGCGCTCTTCAGGAACAGGTCGGTGCCTTCGCGGCGGGAGAGTTTGGCCTTGGGGCCGAGATAACGTGCCACTTTTTATATCCTTGAATCGACTGCCGCAGCGGACTGCGGGAGCCACCATCGCGCCAGGCGATCGGTGGCGGTGGGCTTATGAAACCAATTAAATACGGCGGCGTTTCTGGGGGCGGCAACCGTTGTGGGGCACAGGCGTCACATCCGAGATGGAGGTGATGCGGATGCCGAGAGCGCCCAGCGCGCGCACCGAGGATTCGCGGCCAGGACCGGGACCCTTGATTTCGACATCGAGGTTCTTGATGCCTTGTTCAATGGCTGCGCGACCGGCCACTTCCGATGCCACCTGAGCAGCAAAAGGAGTCGACTTGCGCGAACCCTTGAAACCCTGGCCACCAGAAGAAGCCCAGGACAGAGCGTTGCCTTGGCGATCGGTGATCGTAATGATCGTGTTGTTGAAGGAGGCGTGCACGTGGGCGATGCCGTCCGAAATGTTCTTGCGAACCTTCTTGCGCACACGTTGCGCGGCATTATTGGCAGGAGATTTAGCCATAGTGATCTTTCAGAATCTTACTTCTTCAGTGCCGCTGCACCCTTGCGCGGGCCCTTGCGGGTGCGTGCGTTGGTGCGCGTGCGCTGACCACGCATCGGCAGACCGCGACGATGACGGAAACCGCGATAGCAACCAATGTCCATCAGTCGCTTGATGTTCATCGTGGTCTCACGGCGCAGGTCACCTTCGATGGTGAACTGAGCGATCTGGTCGCGAATCTTCTCCAGATCGGCATCGGTCAATTCCTTGACCTTCTTGGAATAAGCAATTCCGCATGCCTCGCAAATCTTGCGAGCACGGGTACGCCCGATCCCGTAGATGGCCGTCAGGCCAATCTCGGTGTGCTGATGGGGCGGGATATTGATACCAGCAATACGTGCCATGTTCGTCCTCTAATACTTCCCAATCAACCTTGGCGCTGCTTGTGGCGCTGATCCGTGCAGATCACGCGCACAACGCCCTTGCGGCGGATGATTTTGCAGTTACGGCAAATTTTCTTGACCGAAGCCGAAACCCTCATTGCATTCTCCTAAACTTGTCCAATCGTTCCGGCCCAGTGCGCGGAACACAAAATAAGTGCCCGCGATGGATCGAAGGGCATCAATAAGCCGTTGCTTCTTGGCGAACCCGCGACTATAGCGCATTCGCCAAAGGCACACGGACATCAGGTACCTAATGTCGTCTTGAAGTTAGCCTTCTTCAGCAGCGACTCGTACTGCTGCGACATCATGTAGTTCTGTACCTGAGCCATGAAGTCCATCGTCACGACAACGATGATCAGCAACGACGTACCACCAAAATAGAACGGCACGTTGTACTTCAGGATCAGGAACTCGGGCAGCAAACACACGAATGTGATGTAAACAGCCCCGGCCAGCGTCAGCCGCACCAGGATCTTGTCGATGTAGCGCGCGGTATGTTCACCCGGGCGGATCCCTGGAATGAATGCTCCGCTCTTCTTCAGGTTGTCTGCCGTTTCGCGGCTGTTGAAAACCAGAGCCGTGTAGAAGAAACAGAAGAAGATGATCGCCGCGGCGTAGAACATCACATAGACCGGCTGGCCGGGCGTCAGTGCCGCAGAAATATCACGCAACCACCGCATCGACTCTCCCGCACTGAACCAATTCACAATGGTTGCAGGCAGCAGGATGATGGACGATGCAAAGATTGGAGGAATCACACCTGCCATGTTGAGCTTCAAAGGCAGATGGGAGGATTGCCCACCATAGACCTTGTTGCCCACCTGGCGCCGCGCATAGTTCACCAGTATCTTGCGCTGACCACGTTCGACGAAGACGACGAAGTACGTCACCAGTCCCACGACGATCACGATGAAGATGGCTGCCAGGATGCTCATCGCCCCCGTGCGCACCAGCTCCAACAGACCACCGATAGAACTGGGCAGACCCGCGGCGATACCGGCAAAGATCAGGATCGAAATACCGTTGCCCAGGCCGCGCTCAGTGATCTGTTCACCCAGCCACATCAGGAACATCGTGCCGGCGGTCAGGCTGACCACTGCCGTGAGCCGGAAGCCGAAGCCCGGACTCAACACGAGACCTGCGGAGCTCTCCAGAGCCACCGCAATACCCAGCGATTGGAAAATCGCCAAGCCCAACGTTCCATAACGGGTGTACTGCGTGATCTTGCGGCGCCCGGCCTCCCCTTCCTTCTTCAACTGCTCGAATGTGGGCACCACATAGGTCATCAGCTGCATGATGATCGATGCCGAGATGTACGGCATGATCCCCAGCGCGAAGACCGTGAAGCGCGAGAGCGCTCCACCCGAAAACATATTGAAAAGGTTGAGAATGCCGCCCTGCTGGCCACTGAACAACTGCTGCAGCTGCGCCGGGTCAATCCCAGGAACGGGAATGTGCGCGCCGATGCGGTACACAACCAACGCGAGCAGCAGAAAGACCAGACGCCGGCGTAGATCGCCAAACTTACCGGTTTTTGCCAGTTGAGCTGCGTTAGTAGCCACAGATGCCTTTCGTCAGAACCAGATCAGGCCAGGCTACCGCCGGCCGCTTCGATGGCAGCCTTGGCGCCAGCAGTTGCGGTGATTCCCGACAGCTTCACAGCCTTGGAAATCTCGCCACTCTTGATCACCTTGACCACCTTGGCCAGCTCGCCCACCAGTCCTGCGTTCTTCAACGCCAGCACATCCACCTCAGCCAACCCCATGTTTTCCAGGGCGGTCAAGGAGATTTCCGCATTGAACTTCAGCAGGTGCGACTTGAAGCCGCGCTTGGGCAGACGGCGCTGCAAAGGCATTTGACCGCCTTCGAAGCCCACCTTGTGGTACCCCCCGGAGCGGGACTTTTGTCCCTTGTGGCCACGGCCAGCGGTCTTGCCCAGGCCGGAACCAATGCCACGACCAACGCGGCGCGCGGCGTGCTTGGCACCATCTGCGGGCTTGATGCTATTGAGTTCCATCATCAACCTCTCAGAGGACTTTGACCAGATAGCTGATCTTGTTAATCATGCCGCGCACTTCAGGCGTGTCCTTGAGTTCGCTGATGCTGTTGAGCTTGCGAAGACCCAGGCCACGAACGGTAGCGCGGTGCGATTCTTTGGTGCCAATCGGGCTGCGCACCAGTTGAATCTTGATGGTTTGTTGCGTTGTCATTGCACGCCTCCCTATCAGGCAGCGAAGAGGTCTTCGACCGTCTTACCGCGCTTAGCGGCCACTTCGGCCGGCGTAGTGGAATTGGTCAGGGCGTCAAACGTGGCGCGAACCATGTTGTAAGGGTTGGACGAACCGTGGCTCTTGGCCACGATATCGGTAATGCCCATCACCTCGAACACGGCGCGCATCGGGCCGCCAGCGATGATGCCGGTACCCTTGGGGGCCGGGGCCATCATCACCACGGCTGCGCCGTGGTGGCCCGTCACGTTGTGGTGAATGGTGCCGTTCTTCAGCGACACCTTCACCATGTTGCGACGTGCCTCTTCCATGGCCTTTTGCACGGCGGCGGGCACTTCCTTGGACTTGCCCTTGCCCATGCCCACGCGGCCGTCACCATCGCCAACCACCGTCAGCGCAGCGAAGCCCAGAATGCGGCCACCCTTCACGACTTTGGTCACGCGGTTGACCGCGATCATTTTTTCGCGCAGACCGTCGTCCTGACCTTCGCTCTGTACCTTGGGTTGAAATTTAGCCATTTTGTATTCCGCTCCGCTTAGAACTGCAGGCCGGCTTCACGGGCTGCATCGGCCAGGGCCTTCACGCGGCCGTGGTATGCAAAACCTGCACGATCAAATGCAACCTTCTCGACACCGGCCGCCTTCGCCTTCTCGGCGATGCGCTTGCCGATGATCTGGGCTGCAGCGGCGTTGCCACCCTTGCCCGAGCCACCGAGCGACTTGCGCACATCGGCTTCGGCCGTGGATGCGCTGGCCAGCACCTTGCTGCCATCGCCGGAGATCACACTGGCGTAGATATGGAGATTCGTACGATTGACCGTCAGACGCGCGACACCTTGCTGGGCAATGCGGATGCGGGTCTGGCGGGCACGACGAAGACGCTGCTCTTTTTTGGTCAACATGCTGCAGCTCCTTACTTCTTCTTGGTCTCTTTGATCGTGACTTTTTCGTCCGCGTAGCGGATACCCTTGCCCTTATAGGGCTCGGGCGGACGAACGGCACGGATCTCGGCGGCCAGCTGGCCCACCACTTGGCGGTCAGCACCCTTGATCACGATTTCGGTGGGCGTCGGCGTGGCAACGGTGATGCCGGTAGGCATCTCGAAGTTCACGGGATGCGAAAAACCGATGGCCAGGTTCAGCTTGTTGCCGGAGGCTGCTGCCTTGAAGCCCACGCCAATCAGCGTCAACTTCTTCTCAAAGCCCTTGCTCACACCGACCACCATGTTGTTCACCAACTGGCGCACGGTGCCGCTCATGGCATTGGCTTCACGCGAGTCGTTGACCGGCTCAAAGCTCAGCTTGCCTTCGTTGTTAGACACCTTCACCAGCGCGTTCTGCGCCAGCGACAGCACGCCACCAGCACCCTTGACACTGATCTGGTCGTCCTTGATGGACACATCCACGCCTGCGGGGATGCTTACCGGGGATTTACCTACACGGGACATTTCAGTCTTCTCCTCAATGCCACGTTAAGCGACGTAGCAAAGCACCTCGCCACCGACACCGGTAGCGCGCGCCTTGCGGTCGGTCATCACACCCTTGGGCGTCGTGACAATTGCCACACCCAGGCCGTTCATGACTTGCGGAATGGAACCACAGCCCTTGTACACGCGCAGGCCGGGACGGCTCACGCGCTCGATGCGCTCGATCACCGGGCGACCGGCGTAGTACTTCAGGGTGATTTCGAGTTCAGTCTTGCCGCTCTCGGACTTCACTTCGAAGCCGTCGATGTAACCCTCGTCCTTCAGCACCTGGGCGATGGCAACCTTCACTTTGGAAGAAGGCACCGACACGGTGGCCTTGGACACCATTTGTGCGTTGCGGATGCGGGTCAGCAAGTCAGCGATGGGATCACTCATGCTCATGTTGTATCTCTCCTGCCTGCTTACCAGCTGGCCTTGGTGACACCGGGGATGTCACCGGCAAATGCCAGTTCACGGATCTTTGCGCGACCCAGACCGAATTGACGGAAAGTGCCACGGGGACGACCGGTGATTTCGCAGCGGTTACGCTGGCGCGTGGGGTTGGCGTTGCGAGGCAGTTTCTGCAGGCCCAGACGGGCCGCTTCGCGCTCTTCGTCGCTGCGCTTGGCATCGCCGGCAATCGCCTTCAGTTCCGCGTACTTGGCGGCGTACTTGGCGGCCAGTTTTTCGCGCTTCAGTTCGCGCTGGATCAAAGCTACTTTAGCCATACGCTGCCTTTAGTTCTTGAACGGGAAACGGAAAGCCGTGAGAAGCGCCTTGGCTTCTTCGTCGGTCTTGGCCGTCGTGGTGATGCTGATGTTGAGGCCGCGCAAGGCATCCACCTTGTCGTACTCGATCTCAGGGAAAATGATCTGCTCTTTGACGCCGATGTTGTAGTTGCCACGGCCGTCGAATGCGCGACCGGAGATACCACGGAAGTCGCGCACGCGGGGCAGCGCGATCGTCACGAAGCGATCCAGGAATTCGTACATCTGCGCACCGCGCAGCGTCACCATGCAGCCGATGGCCTGGCCTTCGCGGATCTTGAAACCGGCGATAGCCTTCTTGGCCTTGGTCACCACGGGCTTCTGACCAGCGATCTTGGTCAGGTCCGCCACGGCGTTGTCCATGATCTTCTTGTCCGCCACGGCCTCGCTCACGCCCATGTTGAGCGTGATCTTGGTCAGACGGGGAACCTGCATGGGCGAGGTGTAACCGAACTGCTTGACCAGTTCGGGGGCGATCTTGTCGCGGTAGATTTCTTGCAGTCGTGCCATGTGGACTCCTTAGGCAGCCTTGATTTCGGCGCCGCTGGACTTGAACACGCGAACACGCGTGCCGTCGGCCTGCACCTTGATGCCCACGCGGTCAGCCTTGCCGGTAGCGGCATTGAAAATGGCCACGTTGGATTGGTGGATGGGCATGGCCTTTTCCACGATGCCGCCAGTCGTACCCTTCATGGGGTTCGGCTTGACATGCTTCTTGACCAGGTTAATGCCTTCGATGACCAGATGAGAGTCATCCTTGCGCAGCGACACCGTGCCGCGCTTACCCTTGTCGCGCCCGGTGAGCACGATGACTTCGTCGCCCTTGCGGATCTTGTTCATGGCGCGTCCTTCAGAGAACTTCGGGAGCCAGGGACACGATCTTCATGAAGCGCTCGGTACGCAGTTCACGCGTCACGGGGCCGAAGATGCGGGTGCCGATGGGCTCCAGCTTGGAATTGAGCAACACTGCTGCATTGCCGTCGAACTTCACGAGCGAACCGTCGCCGCGGCGGATACCCTTCGCCGTACGCACAACCACTGCGCTGTAGACCTCGCCCTTCTTGACGCGGCCACGCGGAGCAGCTTCCTTCACGCTCACCTTGATGATGTCGCCAACGCTGGCATAGCGACGCTTGGAACCGCCCAGCACCTTGATGCACAGGACGGACTTCGCGCCGGTATTGTCGGCAACGTCTAACCGAGATTCTGTTTGGATCATTTCAATATTCCCAACTTGCACCAGCGGTCGAATGCCCCGAAGCCTTTCAAGGCGGCCGACCTGCCAGTCAGTCTTGGGCCCGTCGTCCACGCCGCAAACCATTTGCGGCGCTTCCCGCTGGGCAGAAACCTCGCGCACTTAACGCGAAGCCCGGCAGTATCGCAAACTTAAAACCGGGCGTCAAGCGCTTTTTATACCGGCACCGTGGCGTAGTGTGCGGCCAACTCTAGGAACGCGGGCAGCTGCGGGTCCTGGCCGGGGATTTCCTCGCGCAGGATGTCCGCCACGCGCGGCGCCAGCGCGGCCGCCAGGCGCGCATCGAGAAACAGCACGCGCGAGCGCCGTGCGAGCACGTCCTCCACGGTGCGTGCGTACTCATGGCGCGCGGCAAAGCGCACCATGGCCTCGCTGAGCCCTTCGGCCAGTTGCACCTGCGAACCCGGAAGGGCTTGCACCCGCGCGGCCTCGTCACCGTAGGAATGCAGACCCTGGGGCGCGTTCATTCCCTGTCGCTCCCGGGTGGCACCGGCTCCTACCAGGGGCAGCGCAACGGTGATCCCGCCCGGGCGGCGCGGCAGCAGGTGTTCGTCCATGCACTTGAGCAGTACATCCTCGGCCATGGCGCGGTAGGTGGTCCACTTGCCGCCAGTCACGGTGACCAGCCCGCTGCGGCTGGCCAGCACGGTGTGTTCCCGGCTGATGCTCTTGGTGGCGGCGGCGTCTTCGTCCGAGGGCTTGACCAAGGGACGCAGGCCCACCCAGATGCTGCGCACATCGCTCGCCTGGGGGGCGCGCCGCAGGTAGCGCGCCGATTCCCCCAGGATGAAGGCCACTTCCTCCCGCATGGCCTGGGGCTCGCGCGCCAGATCCTGGCGTGGGCTGTCGGTCGTGCCCAAAATCACCTTGCCCAGCCAGGGCACCGCAAACAGCACCCGCCCGTCGGCCGTCTTGGGCACCATCAGCGCATGGTCGGAGGGCAAGAACTCGCGGTCCACCACGATGTGCACCCCCTGGCTGGGCGCCACCATGGGCTTGACGGGCTGGCCGCTCACATCGCCATCGCGCTGGCGCAGGGCATCCACCCACACGCCGGTGGCGTTGACCACGCAGCGCGCACGCACCTCGTAGCGCCGCCCGGTCTCGGCATCCTGGCAAACCACGCCCGCCACCTTCCCCCCGTCGTACAACAGGTCGTCCACGGGGCAGTAGTTGAGCAGCAGGGCCCCCCGCTGCGCGGCGGTACGCGCCAGGGCCAGGGCCAGTCGGGCGTCGTCGAACTGCCCGTCCCAATACTTCACGCCGCCCTTGAGCCCGTCGGCCATGGCCGTGGGCAGGCAGCGCAGGGTCTCCATGCGCCCAAGGAATTCGGTAGGCCCCAGGCCCGCCTTGCCGGCCAGGGCGTCGTACATCTTCAGGCCCACACCGTAGAACGGTGTTTCCCACACCTTGTAAGAAGGCATGACGAATGCCAACGGCTGCGCCAGATGGGGGGCGTTGCGCAACAGCGTGGTGCGCTCATGCAGCGCCTCGCGCACCAGGGCGATGTTGCCCTGAGCGAGGTAGCGCACGCCGCCGTGCACCAGCTTGGTGGCACGCGAGGAGGTGCCCTTGGCGAAGTCGTGCGATTCCAGCAGCACGACGGAAAAGCCGCGCGCCGCCGCATCCAGCGCCACCCCCAGGCCCGTCGCCCCACCTCCGACGACCGCCAGGTCGTAGGTCACGGGTTGAGCCAGGCGGGCCAGCAGGTCGGCCCGTACGGTTGCCAAAGGGGTGGAGGTGTCGCTAGTCATAAGGGGAATGGTCCGTAACCCTGGCGGAAAAATCAGGGTTTACCCTGAATTGTGACCGGATCCGCGGGGATGGGCCCGGCAAAGGGCCCATCCGCTGCGGCATCAACGCACCTTGCCGTCCTTCCAGGCCTGCAGCAGGGTGTTGTAGTTGATGGTTTCGCCCTTGGGCTTCTCATTGGCGAGCTTCTTCCAGGGCGCGTGCTGGTCGCTCAGCCACTTGGCCGGGTCACCCTTGGCGTTCAGCTTGGGCGCGCAGCGCTCCATGCCGGCGCGCTGCAGGCGGGCCATCACCTGGTCCATCTCGTCGGCCAGTGTGTCCATGGCTGCCTGCGGGGTCTTCTCGCCCGTGACGGCCTGGGCCACGTTCTTCCACCACAGCTGCGCCAGCTTGGGGTAGTCGGGCACGTTGGTGCCGGTGGGAGACCAGGCCACGCGCGCCGGGCTGCGGTAGAACTCGACCAGGCCGCCCAGCTTGGGCGCCATGTCGGTCATGGCCTTGGATCGGATGTCGGACTCGCGGATCGGCGTCAGGCCGACGACGGTCTTCTTCAGCGACGTGCTCTTGGCCGTCACGAACTGGGCGTACAGCCACGCGGCGGCCAGGCGGTCGGGGTTATGGTCCTTGAAGAAGGTCCAGCTGCCCACGTCCTGGTAGCCGTTCTGCATGCCCTGCTTCCAGTACGGGCCGTTGGGGCCAGGGGCCATGCGCCACTTGGGCGTGCCGTCGGCATTCACCACGGGCAGGCCGGGCTTGGTCATGTCGGCGGTGAAGGCGGTGTACCAGAAGATCTGCTGCGCGATCTGCCCCTGGGCGGGCACGGGGCCAGCCTCGCCGAAGGTCATGCCCATGGCTTCCTTGGGCGCGTACTTCTTCATCCAGTCCACGTACTTGGTGAGCGCGTAGACTGCGGCCGGCGAGTTGGTCGCGCCGCCACGGGCCACGCTGGCGCCCACGGGGGTGCACTTGTCGTCGGCCACGCGAATGCCCCATTCGTCGATGGGCAGGCCGTTGGGCGTGCCGATGTCGGCGCTGCCGGCCATGGACAGCCAGGCGTCGGTGAAGCGCCAGCCCAGCGACGGGTCCTTCTTGCCGTAGTCCATGTGGCCGTAGATCGGCTTGCCGTCGATGTTCTTCACGTCGTTGGTGAAGAACTCGGCGATGTCTTCATAGGCGCTCCAGTTCAGCGGCACGCCCAGGTCGTAGCCGTACTTGGCCTTGAACTTGTCCTTCAGGTCCTTGCGGTCGAACAGGTCGGCGCGGAACCAGTACAGGTTGGCGAACTGCTGGTCGGGCAGCTGGTACAGCTTGCCGTCCGGGGCGGTGGTGAACTTGGTGCCGATGAAGTCCTGCAGGTCCAGGCCGGGGTTGGTGTAGTCCTTGCCCGGGCCGGCCATGTAGTCGGACAGGTTCAGGATCTTGCCGTAGCGGTAGTGGGTGCCGATGAGGTCGGAGTCGCTGATCCAGCCGTCATAGATGGACTTGCCCGACTGCATGGAGGTCTGCAGCTTCTCGACCACGTCGCCCTCCTGGATCAGGTCGTGCTTGACCTGGATGCCCGTGATCTCGCTGAACGCCTTGGCCAGGGTCTTGGATTCGTACTCGTGCGTGGTGATGGTCTCGGAGACCACCGCGATCTCCTTCACGCCCTTGGCCTGCAGCTTCTTGGCCGCGTCGATGAACCACTTCATCTCGGCCATCTGCTGGTCTTTGCTCAGCGTGGAGGGCTGGAACTCGCTGTCGATCCACTTCTTGGCCTCGGCCTCGCCGGCCCAGGCTGCCTGCCCCAGCGCCAGCGCCGCGGCGGCGAACGCGATCGCCTTGAACTGCATCTTCATTGCTGTCTCCTCACAAGAACGCTCCCCGGGGGTTGGATGGGCGCCGGTGCCGGGGGAGAGTCGGCTGGCCCCTTTTATAAAAATGTGAGCTACTGGCGCTCGTTGTTATTGGGTTTTAGATATTTTTCTATCTCAAATCCCCGTAAATCAAGCGCACGCAGCTATCTTTTTTGACTACCCTTTGCGCAGCACCAGCGCCAGCACCAGCATGGACAGCACGAAGCTGATCCACACCGAGGGCTCGGCCTCCAGCGAGAACCACTGGGCCATCTTCTCGCCCAGACCCACCCAGGCCAGGTTGATGTACGCGGCGGTGAGCAGGCCGATGAACAGCCGGTCGCCGCGCGTGGTGGTCATGGGCAGAAAGCCCTTGCGCTCCACCGTGGGGGATTGGATTTCCCACACCGTCATGCCGATCAGCATGAGCACGATGCAGGTGAAGAACACCGCCACCGGGGTGGTCCAGGCCATCCAGTCAAACATGGGTGCCCCCCTGAGCGCCTGCGGCGCTTCCCCCCAGGGGGACGCAGCCGGTGGCCGGGCAAAACCCGTTCCACGGCTGCCGCTGGTATGGGACGCGTTGCGCGTGCCGCTGCGAATTGCGGTGGTTCATGTGTTGGCTTCCCTTCCCGTCAGACGCGGCCCATCGCGAACCCCTTCGCGATGTAGTGGCGCACGAACCAGATCACGATCGCGCCCGGCACGATGGTCAGCACCCCCGCTGCGGCCAGCGTCGCCCAGTCCATGCCGCTGGCGCTCACGGTGCGCGTCATGGTGGCCACGATGGGCTTGGCATTCACGC
Source organism: Diaphorobacter sp. JS3050 (assembly GCF_013154915.1). Taxonomy (NCBI): domain Bacteria; kingdom Pseudomonadati; phylum Pseudomonadota; class Betaproteobacteria; order Burkholderiales; family Comamonadaceae; genus Diaphorobacter; species Diaphorobacter sp. JS3050. The sequence goes on along the minus strand of NZ_CP053553.1, from coordinate 491,250 downwards.
TGGTGAGCGTGCGTGCCAAGAGCAATTCCACCCACGAAAACATGAAGCAGAAGAACGCCGCCACGCCCACGCCCGCCTTGATCAGCGGCAGGAAGATGGTGAGGAAGAAGCGCGGGAACGAGTAGCCATCGATGTACGCCGTCTCGTCGATCTCGCGCGGGATGCCGCTCATGAACCCTTCCAGGATCCACACCGCCAGCGGCACGTTGAACAGCAGGTGCGCCAGCGCCACGGCGATGTGCGTGTCCATCAGCCCCACGGTGGTGTAGAGCTGGAAGAATGGCAGCAGGAACACCGCCGGCGGCGTCATGCGGTTGGTCAGCAGCCAGAAGAACACGTGCTTGTCGCCCAGGAACTGGTAGCGGCTGAACGCATAGGCCGCGGGCAGCGCCACGGTGAGCGAGATCACCGTGTTGATGGCCACGTAGATCAGGCTGTTGATGTAGCCCGAGTACCAGCTCTCGTCGGTAAAGATGGTCTGGTAGTTGGCCCAGGTGAAGTGCTGGGGCCACAGCGAGAAGCTGGACAGGATCTCCTCGTTGGTCTTGAAGCTCATGTTGACCATCCAGTAGATGGGCAGCACGGCGAACACCAGGTAGGCGATCAGGAACAGCGTGCGTTTCTGGAAGCGGGGCTCATTCATGGCCGGCACCCTCCTTCGGCGTGGTGCCCACGCGCTGCATCCAGTTGTAGAGGATGAAGCACAGCAGCAGGATGATGAGGAAGTAGATCAGCGAAAACGCCGCCGCCGGCCCCAGGTCGAACTGGCCCACGGCCTTGGTCGTGAGGTACTGGCTCAGGAATGTGGTCGCATTGCCCGGCCCGCCGCCCGTCAGCACAAAGGGCTCGGTGTAGATCATGAAGCTGTCCATGAAGCGCAGCAGCACGGCGATCATGAGCACGCCGCGCATCTTGGGCAGCTGGATGTAGCGGAACACGGCGAACTTGCTCGCGCCGTCGATGCGCGCGGCCTGGTAGTACGCGTCGGGAATGCTGCGCAGCCCCGCGAAGCACAGGAGTGCCACCAGCGGAGTCCAGTGCCACACGTCCATGGCCAGCACGGTGAGCCAGGCGTGGGTGGCGTTGCCGGTGTAGCTGTAGTCGAAGCCGATGGCCTCGAACGCCGCGCCCAGCAGGCCGATGTCCGAGCGGCCAAAGATCTGCCAGATGGTGCCCACCACGTTCCACGGGATCAAGAGCGACAGCGCCACGATGACCAGCACCGCCGACGACTTCCAGCCCTGCGCGGGCATGCTGAGCGCCAGCAGGATGCCCAGCGGAATTTCCACCAGCAGCACCGCCAGCGAGAACGTGAGCTGGCGCAGCAACGCGCCGTGCAGTTCCTCGTCGCGCAGCACGGCGGCGAACCATTCCGTGCCCACGAACACGCGGCGCTCGGGGCTGATGATGTCCTGCACCGAGTAGTTCACCACCGTCATCAAGGGCAGGATGGCCGAGAAGGCCACGCACAGGATCACCGGTAGCACCAGGAACCAGGCCTTCTGGTTCACGGGTTTGGTCGTACTACTCATGGCAGTGCTCCAGGGAGTGGGCATTGCCTGCGACGCGCACCACTGGTGCGGCGCAGACGGCGGGGCGCCCAGCAAGGGCCGCTCCGCAGCAAAGGGCGCCGTCCCCCATCCAGGGGGAAGCCGCGCAGCGGCTCAGGGGGTAGCCATTCATGGCAGCAGCTCCTCGTTCTTGTAGAAGCAGGTGTGCTCGCCCAGCACCTGCAGCCAGACCGCCTCGCCCGGCGCGGGCAGCGCCTGCTCGGGCGCGAAACGGGCCTTGAGGGACTGACCTTCCACGGTGGCCGTGAGCATCTGGTGCGTGCCCACGTCCTGCACGCGCGCCACGGTGCAGCGCAACGCGCCGGGCGCATACGCGTCGGCCAGCGCCAGGTATTCGGGGCGCACGCCCAGTTGCACGGCGCCCTCCGGCAGCGCACGCGGCAGAGCCCAGCGCTGCGCGGCCACGGTGATCTCGCCGCCCTGCACCTGCGCGGGCAGGAAGTTCATGCCCGGCGAGCCGATGAAGTGGCCCACGAAGGCGTGCTGCGGGCGCTCGAACAGATCGCCCGGCGTGCCCATCTGCACCACGCGCCCGCGCGTCATCACCACCACCTGGTCGGCGAAGGTGAGTGCCTCCACCTGGTCGTGCGTCACGTAGATCAGCGTGAGCTTCAGCTCGTGGTGGATCTGCTTGAGCTTGCGGCGCAGCTGCCACTTGAGGTGCGGGTCGATCACGGTGAGCGGCTCGTCGAACAGCACGGCCGCGACGTCCTCGCGCACCAGGCCGCGGCCCAGCGAGATCTTCTGCTTGGCGTCGGCCGACAGGCCGGCCGCGCGCATGTCCAGTTGGTGGCTCATCTCCAGCATCTCCGCGATCTGGCCCACGCGCTGGCGGATGCGATCGGCCGGCACCTTGCGGTTCTTGAGCGGGAACGCCAGGTTCTCGGCCACCGTCATGGTGTCGTAGATCACCGGGAACTGGAACACCTGCGCGATGTTGCGCTCCTGCGGGCTGGCGCGGGTGACGTCGCGGCCGTCAAACCGCACCTGCCCCTGCGAGGGCACGAGCAGGCCGGACATGATGTTCAGCATGGTGGTCTTGCCGCAGCCCGAGGGGCCCAGCAGCGCGTAGGCGCCGCCGTCATCGAAGACCATGTCCAGCGGCAGCAGCGCGTAGTCGCTGTCCTGCTGCGGATTCGGCCTGTACGAATGGGCCAGGTCGAGCTGGATGCGCGCCATGTCAGATCCCTCCCCGGCGCTGTGGCGCGCGCAGCAAGGCGCCGTCCGCGCCGAATACGTAGACATCGGCCGGCGACAGGTGCAGCACCAGCGATTCGCCCAGCTCGAAGTAATGCACGCCCGTGAACTGCGCCACCATCTCGCCCCAGGGCGTGTCGGCATGCACGAAGGTGTCCGAGCCCGAGATCTCCGCCAGCTCCACACGGCCGGTGATCGCCACGTCGCCCTCCCGCGGGCGGGCGTGCAGCGCACTGGCGCGCACCCCCAGCGTCAGTCCGGTCGCCGGTGCGTCCGCCAGCGCGGCGTCCGGCAGGGCGAGCACATCGGCACCGGCGGCCCGCACGCCGCCGGGCACGCGCTCGGCCGGCACCAGGTTCATCGGAGGATCGCTGAAGGCCCGCGCCACGCGCAGTGATGCGGGCGCGTGGAAGACCTCGGCCGTGGGACCGTACTGCAGCAGCTCGCCCTCGTGCAGCACGGCGGTGTACCCGCCCAGGAGCAGCGCCTCAGCCGGCTCGGTGGTGGCGTAGACCACGGTGGAGTCGCCCGCCGCGAACAGCTGGGTCAGCTCGTCGCGCAGCTCTTCCCGCAGCTTGTAGTCCAGGTTGACCAGGGGTTCGTCCAGCAGCATCAGCGGCGCCCCCTTGGCCAGGGCGCGTGCCAGCGCCACACGCTGCTGCTGGCCGCCGGAGAGTTCTGCAGGATGGCGCTGCAGGAACATGTCGATGTGCAGCCGTTCGGCCAGGGAGCGCACGCGGGCGTCGACACTCTTCTCGCCCCGCAGCTTCAGCGGCGACGCGATGTTATCCGCCACCGTCATGGAGGGGTAGTTGATGAACTGCTGGTAGACCATGGCCACGTTGCGCTCGCGCACCGGCACGCCGGTCACGTCGGCGCCGTCCACCAGCACCCGCCCGTGGGTCGGGGCGTCCAGCCCCGCCATGATGCGCATCAGGCTGGTCTTGCCTGCCTGCGTGGCCCCCAGCAGCACGGTGACCGCCCCGCTCTGCAGCGACAGGCCCATCTCGTGCAGCCAGGTCTGTGCCCCTACCCGCTTGCCGATGCTCTCCAATACCAGCTGCATGCAGCCACCCCTTGTTTGGTGTGACGCCAGCGCCGGTGCACGCTCGTGCAACGCCCGCTGCGCCAGGGCCAAGATCGTTCGATTGCGATCATTCTTGTTGCTTTGTGAGCGTTTCGAATCAAGGTTTACCCTGGGACTTTTCGTTTTGGTTCGCTTGCACACGGAACGAAAGGCATCAGCACCCCGTCGCAATTTACGAACGACCGTGCGTTTACCAGAGGTCCAACGCAAATACATCGCCGGGTTTTCCCCTGTCTCTAATGCAGCAAGCTCGGTAAAGCCACTCTTTACCGATTGAAACGTACCCCCTAGTCTCTGCTTCCACGGCACCACCCATTTCCTGGACCTGCCGAACCCATTCACCTTGCAACTCGGAGACGTTATGAAAAAAATCCATGCGCTGTCGGCAGTGGCTCTCGCCTGTGTGTCGTCTGTGGCGATGGCCCAGGCCACCACGCCCGGCGCAAGCAGCGTGATGATCTATGGTCTGGTCGACGTGGGCATCAACCACATCACCGGCGCACCCGGCGGCAGCATGACGCGCGTGACCAGCGGCAACATGGAAGGCTCGCGGCTCGGCTTCAAGGGCAGCGAAGACCTGGGCGGCGGCTACAAGGCCATCTTCACCATGGAAGCGCGCCTGGAAGCCGACACCGGCGGCCTGAGCAACCGCCCCATCTCCGGCGGCCGCCTGCCCGACCGCCTGAGCACCGCCACCTCGCTGGGCCTGCCCGCTGCGCTGCAGCCCGCCGTGACCGCGGTGGCCGGCCAGATCGGCAACTCCGTCGGCGTCAACCTGAACAACAGCTTCTTCGACCGCCAGATCTTCACCGGTCTGGTCACGCCGTTCGGCCAGTTCACCGTGGGCCGCCAGTACACGCCCGGCTACCTGGCCACGGCGAACTTCGACGTGATGAAGACCGAGTCCAGCCTGTCCCTGGGCCAGCTGGCGGCGATCCCCGCCTCGTTCGACATCCGGATCAGCAACTCGCTGCAGTACGGCCTGCAGGTCGGCGGCCTCACCGCCACGGCCATGTATGCCGCTGGCGAAGTGGCCGGCCGCACCACCGCACGGCGTCTGCTGGGCGCGATGGCCATCTACAAGGGTGACGGCTACTCCTTCGGCGGCGGCTACAACACCCGCAACAACGAACTGGGCCAGAAGTCCCTGACCACGGCCGTCATCGGCGCCACCGTGGACGTGGGCCCCGGCACGCTGACGGGCCAGTACGCAACCATCAAGGACAACAACCCGAGCGACTTCTCGGCCATCGCGGCGGGCCTGGCGGCCAACCCGGCCACGGCGCCCGTGGCCACCCTGGTGCAGAACGCCTTCCTGCAGGGCTTCCGCCAGGACACCCACCTGTACCAGATCGGCTACCGCCTGACGAGCGGCCCGCACACCGTGGCCGTGGCCTACAACAACATGGACGACCGCCGGCCCTTCAATGCCGACCGCTACTCCTACGGTGCGGCCTACACGTATGCGCTGTCCAAGCGCACCGACCTGAATGCCGTGGTGACGCACCTGGAGAACAAGAACACCTCGCAGGATCTGCTGGGTGGCAACGGCTTCCTGGGCGGCGTGGCCTCGGCCCCAGGCAAGGACGTCAACAGCGTGACGCTGTCCATCCGCCACCGCTTCTGATCGGCAGCGCAGCACCGGCGGTCCCTCGGACCGCTGGTTCACTCGCTTCCACCAGTCCCCCAATCCTCCACCCGGAGGATTTTTTTTGCCCGGCTGCGGAGCCTGCATGGCGGCAGGCTGCGCAAGCCTTGCATCGTCGCTCGCCAGGACGCTCCGGCCTGCGGCTTCAGCGCGTTTGATCGCCGGGCGTGTTGCTTTGTGAGTGTTTGCACCCCACGTTTACCCTGGACCTTTTCGTTTGGGTTCGCTTTACAGTGAGGGCGGCAGTCCTGTTCTCCGTGTTTCGGGCTGCTGCCTAGCCGCTGGAAGCCCCGCCGTGAACACCAACCCCCGCCAACTGCGACTGCTTGAAGAAGTGCGCACCCGCCAGTCCGCCACGGTGGAACAACTGGCCGACACGCTGGGCGTGACGCTGCAGACCGTGCGGCGCGATGTGCAGCGGCTGGCGGAGCTGGGGCTGGTGCGCCGCTTCCATGGCGGCGTGCGGGTGCCGGCCTCGACCGTCGAGAACCTGGGCCATCTGCAGCGCGAAACGCTGCATGCCGAAGGCAAGGCGCGCATCGCCCGCGCGGTGGCCAGCCAGGTGCCCAACGACTGCTCGCTGATCCTCAACATCGGCACCACCACCGAGGCCATCGCCCGGGCGCTGATGCACCACCGGGGCCTGCGCGTCATCACCAACAACCTGAACGTGGCAGCCATCCTGGCGGGCAACCCCGATTGCGAGGTGACAGTGGCCGGCGGCGTGGTGCGCGCGCGCGACCGCGGCATCGTGGGCGAGGCGGCGGTGGACTTCATCCGCCAGTTCAAGGTGGACATCGCGCTCATCGGCATCTCCGGCATCGAGCCCGACGGCTCGCTGCGCGACTACGACATGCGCGAGGTGAAGGTCGCGCAGACCATCATCGAACACGCGCGCGAGGTCTGGCTGGCCGCCGACCACACCAAGTTCAACCGTCCGGCCATGGTGCAGCTGGCGCAGCTCGCGCAGATCGACCGGCTGTTCACCGACGCGCCGCCGCCCGAGCCCTTCCCGGCCCTGCTGCACGAGGCCGGCGTGCAATGCACCGTGGCTGCCGCATGAGAGGCCCTCCCGGCGACTGAACAGCGCCCCAACACGTTACGCTCCGCCCATGACCTACCTGCTCGCACTCGACCAAGGCACCTCCAGCTCCCGCAGCATCGTGTTCGACGAACGTGGCCGCATCGTGGCCCAGGCGCAGCGCGAGCTGCCGCAGATCTATCCCCGCCCCGGCTGGGTGGAACATGACCCGCGCGAGATCTGGCGCACGCAGCTCGCCACCGCGCAGGACGCGCTGCGCGAGGCGCGCATCACCGCGCAGGACGTGCGCGCCCTGGGCATCACCAACCAGCGCGAGACCACCGTGCTGTGGAACCGCCGCACCGGCCAGCCCGTGCACCACGCCATCGTCTGGCAGGACCGGCGCGCCGAGCCCGCCTGCGCGCAACTGCGCGAACAGGGCCATGCCGCCGCCATCCAGGCCAAGACGGGCCTGCTGATCGACGCCTACTTCTCCGGCACCAAGCTGCAGTGGCTGCTGGACCATGTGCCCGGCGCGCGCGACGCGGCCGAGGCCGGCGAGCTGGCCTTCGGCACCGTGGACAGCTGGCTCATCTGGCAGCTCACCGGCGGCAAGCGCCATGTCACCGACGTGAGCAACGCCAGCCGCACCATGCTGTTCAACGTGCACACCAACCAGTGGGACGATGAGCTGCTGCAGCTCCTGCGCATCCCGCGCGCGCTGATGCCCGAGGTGCTGCCATCGGCCAGCGACTTCGGCGCCACCGACGCGGCGCTGCTGGGTGGCCCGATCGCCATTGGCGGCGTGGCAGGCGACCAGCAAAGCGCGCTCTTCGGCCAGGCGTGCTTCACCGCCGGCATGGCCAAGAACACCTACGGCACGGGCTGCTTCATGCTCATGCACACCGGCAGCCGCTTTCAGAAAAGCGAGAACGGCCTGCTCACCACCAGCGCGGCGCAGGCAGGCCGATCGCCCGAGTACGCCATGGAAGGCAGTGTGTTCGTGGGCGGCGCCGTGGTGCAGTGGCTGCGCGACGGGCTGCGCGCCATCTCGGCCAGCTCCGAGGTGCAGGCGCTGGCCGAAAGCGTGCCCGACTCGGGCGGCGTGATGATGGTGCCCGCCTTCACCGGCCTGGGCGCGCCCTACTGGAAGCCCGACGCGCGCGGCACCATCACCGGCCTCACGCGCGGCACCACCATCGCGCACATCGCGCGCGCCGCGCTCGAATCCATTGCCTACCAGAGCGCCGCGCTGCTGGCCGCCATGAGCCGCGACGCCGTGGCCGCAGGCGGCGCCCCGGTGAGCGAGCTGCGCGTGGACGGCGGCGCCTGCGTGAACGACCTGCTGATGCAGTTCCAGGCCGACCTGCTGGGCATTCCCGTGGTGCGCCCCGCCGTGGTGGAGACCACCGCCCTGGGCGCCGCCTACCTGGCGGGCCTGGCGAGCGGCGTGTATGCCAGCACCGACGAACTGTCTGCCCTGTGGCAGGCCGAGCGGCGCTTCACCCCCACCCTGCCGCGCAGCCAGGCCGAGGCGTTGATGGCGCGTTGGGAGCACGCCGTCGCGCAGGCCGTGCTACCCGGTTGACGTAAAAACCATAGCTGCTGGCGCTTGCTGCAACCCATTTTCAGACATAAAACCCTCTGAACTTCCTGCGTAGCAAGCGCGAGCAGCTCCTGTTTTTGAATCACTCTGAATGATGCTGGACGGCGCACAATGCCGCCTGACCTCATCGCTTCCCCGCCCCATCCCATGACAGCCAGCGCATCCCCCCTTCCCCCCATTGCCTTCATCGGCGGCGGCAACATGGCCAGCGCCATCATCGGCGGCCTGCTGCAGCGCGGCCTGCCGGCCGGCCAGATCGAGGTGGTCGAACCCTTCGAGCCCGCGCGCGCTGCGCTGCGGGAGAAGTTCGGCATCACCGCGCAGCCCGCGGCCGGCGATGCGCTCGCGCGCGCCGCGCTGGTCGTCTGGGCCGTCAAGCCCCAGACCTTCAAGGAAGCCGCCGCCGCCACCCGCGCCCACACCGCCACCGCCCTGCACCTGAGCGTGGCCGCCGGCATCCCCACGGACAGCATCGCGCGCTGGCTGGACACGCAGCACATCGTGCGCGCCATGCCCAACACCCCCGCGCTGGTGGGCAAGGGCATCACCGGCCTGTTCGACCGCCCGCAAGTGGACCCGCAGGGCAAGGCGCTGGTGGAACGCGTGATCGCCACCACCGGCCAGTTTGTCTGGGTGGAGGCCGAGGAGCAGCTCGACGCGGTCACCGCGCTGTCGGGCTCCGGCCCGGCCTATGTGTTTCTGTTCCTCGAAGCCATGACCCAGGCCGGCGTGGACATGGGCCTGCCGCCCGCGCAGGCCTACCAGCTGGCCGTGGCCACGTTCCAGGGCGCATCGGAGCTGGCCGCGCGCTCGCCCGAGAGCGCCGAGGTGCTGCGCCAGCGCGTGACCAGCAAGGGCGGCACCACGCACGCCGCCATCACGCACCTGCAGGCGGCACAGGTGCCCGCGCACTTCATCGCCGCCATGCGCGCGGCAGAGGCCCGCGCCAAGGAACTGGCGGCCGAGTTCGGCGCCTGATTCAGGCGTCAAAAATAGCTCCAGCGCTTGACAGTCAAGCGCTGGCAGCTATCACTAGCGTAGCAAATACCCTAGCGCCACGCCGGCAAAGATCGCCGCGCCGATCCAGTGGCTCTTGCTGAAGGCGGTAAAGCACCCCTCGCGCGTGCGGTCCTTGATCAGCGTGAAGTGCCATGCCACCTGCGCCGCCGCCACGCCCAGCCCCAGCCACAGCGGCCAGCCCAGGCCGTAGGGCGCGAGCACCCACGCCGTGAGCCCCAGGCACAGCACGAAGAAGCCCATGATGGCCGCCACGTCGAAGCGTCCCAGCGTGATGGCCGAGGTCTTCATGCCGATCTTCAGATCGTCGTCGCGGTCCACCATGGCGTACTCGGTGTCGTAGGCCAGCACCAGGAACAGGTTGGCCAGCCACAGCACCCAGGCCGTGGCAGGCACCCGGCCCTGCACGGCCGCAAAGGCGATCACGATGCCGAAGTTGAACGCAATGCCCAGGAACGCCTGCGGCATGGCGAAGAACCGCTTGGTGAACGGGTACAGGATGGTGAACAACACCGCGGGCACCGACCAGGCCACCGCCTCCCAGCGCGTGGTGAGCACCAGCACGAAAGCCACCAGCGTGAGCACCACGCCCACCAGCGCGGCCTCCCTCACGCCCAGCTGGCCGCTGGTGATGGGGCGCTGCGTGGTGCGCTTCACATGGCGGTCGAAGTCGCGGTCGGCAATGTCGTTGATGGTGCAGCCCGCACTGCGCATGAGCACCGTGCCGGCCACGAACACCGCCAGCAGGTGCCAGCCGGGAAAGCCGTCCGCCGCCACCCACAGCGCCGCCAGCGTGGGCCACACCAGCACCAGCCAGCCCGCGGGGCGGTTCCAGCGGATCAGGTCGAGGTACAGGGACAGGCGGGAGCGCGGGGCGACAGCGGACATGGAAGCAAGGGAAAACACAGGTTGCGCGGGGCGCCACGGGGCGGACACGGACACCTAAGGCACAAGGCCCGCGGACGACGCAGCACACGGGGGCGGGTGCCCGCCAGCGTGCGCCAAAGCCCGCTTTTATACGCCATGGCGGCCGGCGCGTCCGCGTGGTCGCACGGCACTGTCCTTGACCGGAAGACTGCCGTTCAACGGCGCGCGGCGTCCCGCAGGGGATCCCAGCCGCGCCCCAGCGCGGCGCCGCGCAGGAAGGCAACCACGGCGGCATCGCCCCCGCAGCCAGCCACCAGAGCGGCGGCCTGCGCCCAGTCGCGCTGCGCGCCCAGGCGCTCCTGCCACTGCTCGGCCGCGCCCCGGTGGCGGCCCATGCGACGGGGCAGCAGCGGCGCCAGCGACGTGCTGCCGTAGCGCAACCGCTTGGCGAGAATGCGGGCATGGTGCAGGCCTTCGTCATCGCCCGCCGTTTTGAGCGCCGCGCCCAGGCGCCGCACCAGCCGCTGGACGCGCTTGCGCACCCAGTGCCGCGCCGGCGCGCCGGCCAGGGCATCGCTGGCACAGGCGTCCACGCCGCACTCCCCCTGCGCGGCCAGCGCCCAGCCATGCAACCAGTCCTGCCAGGCCAGCAGCGCGGCGCCCACGGCGGGCCGATGGAGTGCGGCGCGCGTTTGCGCGCGGGCCTGGTCTGCGGCGGCATCCAGCGCGGCCTGCGCTGCCGCCCAGGCGGCGGCCTGCCGCGCGCCGCCCTGCGCGTAGTGCGCGGCCAACGCAGGCAGCGTCTGGGTGCGCGCCACATCCAGGTCGCGTAAATGTCCCAGGGACTGCAGCAGCGGCGCAAGCGCTGCGGCGGCGGGGCCGGCCGCGCGGCACAGGCCGGGGCGAAGAGGCGCGCCAGGCTGCGCAGCCGGCGCCAGCCCACGCGGGCCTGGTGCACCACCTCGGGCGCGTCGCTGCCCTGCTGCAGCGCAAACAGGTTGGCGCAGAACTGGTGGAAAGGCTCCTGCAGCACGCGTTCGGCGACCTGCGCAACCGTCATGCCGCGCTTCAGCGCGGGCGGCTGGGCCTCCAAGGCCGGGCTGGCCGGCGGGTGCAGCAGCGCGTAGCCGCGTGCGGCCTTGCTCGCGGCCAGCGGCAGCACCGGCACGTGCCGCGCGATGCGCCGCGCCAGCGCCAGCAGTGCCTCGGGTGGCCCCTGCAGCAACTCCAGCTCCAGTTCGCACAGCGGCGTGGCATGCGCCGCGCCGTCCACCGTGGCGGTCACGGCGCCCACGTCCAGCGCCACCTCCACCACGGCGCCGCCGCGCACCCGCACACGCCAGCGGGTGCGCACGAAGTCGGTGGTAAAGCACGGTTGCAGCGCGGCGGCCAGCACGCCATCGGGGTCCATGGCGGGCCAGGGCGTGCCCTCCAACCGGTGCAGCTCCAGCGCCGGGCCGGCCACGGGCATTTCCCACTCGCCGCGCTGGCTCAGCGCGGACGTGGTGTCGCCCGCGGTCTTGAGGGTCTGCAGCCAGCGGGCACCCGCGCCCTCAGGCCCCTCGCGGCGCAGGCGCAGGGCGACGCGCTGGCGCAGCAGGTCCTGCGCAGGCGTGTCGTGGTAAAGGCTGACCAGGTGCTCACGCACCGGCGTGGCCCGTGCCAGCGCCGGCACGCGCATGAGGCGCACCGCCAGCGCCGCCGCATCGCGCGGGGGCAGCGCCAGCTTGAGCTCTGTCTCGGTGGCGGACATGGCTCGGCCCGCGTGCGCAGCTGCGCTTGTATCTTTAAACCAGACCAGCGCGGTAGAGTCTGAACGCCGTTGAGGCGGCCAGACCGGCCCGTGCAGTTTGGTAGGCGCTGGGGTGATAGAGCCCGTGACTGAGTACAGAACGCATGGCCGCCGCGCTGGTCTTCGTGAAGCCCGAACGGTTACGCGCGCCTTGATTGAGCGCGCATGCACAAGCAAGGGATCTGAAGATCATGTCTGTTACCTCTGTGACGGTGGGCATCGACGTGGCCAAGGCGCACGTGGATGTCTGTGTGCTGGGTGCCAAGAGCAGCGCCCAGCGGTTTGACAACGATGCCGAAGGCCACTCGGCGCTGGCGGCTGCCCTGCAGCCCCTGGACGTGGGTCTGGTGGTGATGGAGGCCACCGGCGGCTACGAGGCCGCGTTAGCGTGTGCCCTGCAGGCCACAGGCCTGCCCGTGGCGGTCATCAACCCGCGCCAGGCGCGCGACTTCGCCAAATCCATGGGACGCCTGGCCAAGACCGACGCGGTGGATGCGCGCACGCTGGCCGAGCTGGCAGCGGTGCTGCTGCGCCGCGACGATCTGCAGCGCTTCTTGCGCCCCCTGGCCGATGAGCGCCAGCAGTGGCTCGCGGCCCTGGTCACGCGCAGGCGCCAGTTGCTGACCATGCTCCATTCGGAGCGCCAACGGCTGCAGATCACGCCCAAGAAGCTGCACGCCAGCATCGAGGCCATCGAGGCGGCGATCAAGGCGCAGCTCGATGAGATCGAAGAGCAGATGGTCACGCATGTGCGCGAGCACTTTGGGGAGCTCGACACGCTGCTGCAGTCGGCTGCGGGAGTCGGCCCGGTGGCCAGTGCCACGATGATTGCCGAGCTGCCAGAGCTGGGCCGGCTGAACCGGCGCGAGATCGCTGCATTGGTGGGCGTGGCGCCCATGGCCAATGACTCCGGCGGCAGCAAGGGCAGGCGGCGCGTACAAGGCGGGCGCTTCGAGATCCGCCGCGTGCTGTACATGGCAACGCTCACGGCCACCCGCTACAACCCGGCCATCAAGGCCTTCTACGAGCGTCTGAAGGCCGCTGGCAAGTTGCCCAAGGTCGCCCTGGTCGCTTGCATGCGCAAGTTGCTCACCACGCTCAACGCCATGGTGCGCACTGGAAAACCTTGGGACAAGTCGCTTCATTGCGCTTGACTTCGAAGACGGTTACTCAGTCCTCCAGCAGCGAGCGCAGCATCCAGGCCGTCTGCTCGTGCACCGTGAGGCGCTGGGTCAGCAGGTCGGCCGTGGGCTCGTCGCTGGCCTTGTCGGCCAGGGGAAACAGCTCGCGCGCAGTGCGGGCCACGGCCTCATGGCCTTCCACCAGGATGCGGATCATCTCGGTCGCCTTGGGCGGCTGGGCCGGCACGTCGGGCAGGCTGGTGAGCTGGCCGAACTGCGCGTAGGAGCCCGGCGCCACATGGCCCAGCGAGCGGATGCGCTCGGCCACCGGGTCCACGGCGTTCCACAGCTCTGTGTACTGCGCCATGAACATGGTGTGCAGCGTGTTGAACATCGGGCCCGTCACGTTCCAGTGGAAGTTGTGGGTCGTGAGGTACAGCGTGTAGGTGTCGGCCAGCAGGCGCGACAGGCCCTGCGCGATGGCGGCCCGGTCCTTGTCGCTGATGCCGATGTTGATGCGCGGTGCGCCGCTCTTGGTGCTGACGGATTTGCTGCTGGGCTTGGCCATGGTGCGTCCTTTCTGGGTGGTTGGGATGACTCTGCCATGACTGTACCAACTGCCGCGCCGCGCAGCATCGCCCTGCGTCAAGACAAGCGCGTGACGCCGGGCAACTCGCAGGCGTAGACAGCGTTGCGCAGCGCGGCGATGGCCTCGTAGCGCGTGAAGCTGCGCCGCCAGGCCAGCACCACGCGGCGCATGGGCGGCGGGCTGCCGTCGCTCTCCTTGATGGGCAGGTAGCGGATGTGCGTGTCGTCGCTCTTGCGCCGGCGTGCGCCCGTGTGCAGCGCATCCCGCGGCACCGACAGGCGCGGCACCAGCGTCACGCCCATGCCGGCAGAGACCATGTGCTTGATGGTCTCCAGCGACGAGCCTTCGAACGTGCGGCGAATGCCTTCGGCATTGCTCGCGTAGCGCGCGAACTCGGGGCACACCTCCAGCACGTGGTCGCGAAAGCAGTGGCCCGCGCCCAGCAGCAGCATGGTTTCGTTCTTGAGTTCCGACGCCGAGACCGCATCGCGCTCGGCCAGCGGGTGGCTGCTGGGCACGGCCGCCAGGAAGGGTTCGTCATACAGCGGCGCGATGGCCAGGCCGGTGTCGGGGAAGGGCTCGGCCATGATGGCGCAGTCGATCTCCCCGGTGCGCAGCATCTCCAGCAGCTTCACGGTGAAGTTCTCCTGCAGCATCAGCGGCATCTGCGGCGTGCGCGCGATGGCATGGCGCACCAGCTCGGGCAGCAGGTAGGGGCCGATGGTGTAGATCACGCCCAGCGTGAGGGCGCCGGCCAGCGGGTCCTTGCCGCGCTTGGCGATCTCCTTGATGGCGGCGGCCTGCTCCAGCACGCTCTGCGCCTGGCGCACGATTTCCTCGCCCAGCGGCGTGACGGAGACATCGCCCGCGCTGCGCTCGAAGAGCTTGACCTCCAGCTCGTCCTCGAGCTTCTTCACCGCTACCGACAGCGTGGGCTGCGAGACATAGCAGGCTTCGGCGGCGCGGCCGAAGTGTTTTTCACGCGCAACGGCGACGATGTATTTGAGTTCGGTAAGAGTCATGGCGAATCCGGCCGGCAGAATCGGCCATTGTGCAACGCCCGCCGCGCTGTGCGGCCACGGGCGGCCCATCAGGCTTTGAGATAGTCCGATTTTCCGCCAAGCCAGCGCTGGATGTGGCGCTCGGCCAGCAGCGGGTGGCGGTCCAGCATCTGCGGCGCCGTCTCGCGCGCCCATTCCAGCAGCAGCGTATCGGTGGCCAGGTCGGCAAAGCGCAGCAGTGCGTCGCCCGACTGGCGAGCGCCCAGGAACTCGCCAGGCCCGCGGATCTCCAGGTCGCGCCGCGCGATCTCGAAACCGTCGGTGGTCTCGGCCATGGCCTTCAGGCGGCCCTGCGCAGTCTCGCCCAGGCGGCCCGAGTCGCCCGTGGAGTACAGCAGCACGCAGGCCGAAGCCGCCGCGCCGCGCCCCACGCGCCCGCGCAGCTGGTGCAGCTGCGACAGGCCGAAGCGCTCTGCATGCTCGATGACCATGAGCGAGGCGTTGGGCACGTCCACGCCCACTTCGATCACGGTGGTGGACACCAGCACGCCCATTTGCCCGCCCTTGAACAGGTCCATCACGGCCTTCTTCTCGGCGGCGGGCATGCGCGAGTGCAGCAGGCCCACCATCACCGGCGCGCGCCCGTGCGCCGCGTCGCCCTGCAACGCCTCGCTCAACTCGGCGTGCGTGGCGGTGGCGTTGGACAGGTCCAGCGCCTCGCTCTCCTCGATCAGCGGGCACACCCAGTACACCTGCCGGCCCGCCGCCACCTGCGCACCGATGCGCTCGACCACCTCATCCTTGCGGCTGTCCGCGATCAGCTTGGTGACGATGGGCGTGCGCCCGGGCGGCAGCTCGTCGATGGTGGACACGTCCAGATCGGCGTAGTAACTCATGGCCAGCGTGCGCGGGATGGGCGTGGCACTCATCATCAGCAGGTGCGGCTCCATGCCGGCGTGCTCCAGCTTTTTGCGCAGCGCCAGGCGTTGTGCCACGCCGAAGCGGTGCTGCTCATCGATCACCGCCAGCGCCAGGTTCTTGAAACGCACCTGCTCCTGGATGACGGCGTGCGTGCCCACGACCAGCGCGGCCTCGCCGCTTTCGATGCGCGCGAGCATCTCGGCGCGCTCCTTCTTCTTCTGCCCGCCCACCAGCCACGCCACCTGGCGCCCGCGCGCGGCCAGCAGCGGCTGCAGCCAGCCGATGAGCTTGGCGAAGTGCTGCTCGGCCAGGATCTCGGTGGGCGCCATCAGCGCGCACTGCCAGCCCGCGTCCATGCACACCGTGGCGGCCAGCGCGGCCACCACGGTCTTGCCCGAGCCCACATCACCCTGCAGCAAACGGTGCATGGGCACCGGCCGGGCCAGATCGCGCGCGATCTCCTCACCCACGCGGCGCTGCGCGGCCGTCAGGCTGAAGGGCAACACGCCCAGCAATTGCTCGTGCAGCGGCGTGCCCCCTGCCTGCGTCTGCGGGCGCAGCGCCGGTGCGCGCAGGCGGGCGCGCTCGCGCTTGGCGGTGAGCTGCGACAGCTGCTGCGCCAGCAGTTCTTCGGCCTTCAGGCGCTGCCACGCCGGGTGGCTGTGGTCCTGCAGCGTGGCCAGCGCCACATCGGGCGTGGGGTGGTGCAAAAACAGGAGCGCCTCGCGCAGGCTCCATGGGTGCTGGAGGCCGTTTTGGCCATCAATCCGCACCCCCGAGGGAACCGCGGGGGGCTCCAGCCCCGGCGGCAGCGTCTCGGGCAATTCCACGCGCGTGAGGGCGCTCGCCACCGCGCGGCGCAGGTACGCCTGAGGCAGCTGCGCCACCGTGGGATAGACGGGGGTCAGCGCCGCGGGCAAGTCCCCTTCGGCCTTGCGGAACGCCGGGTGCAGCATCTGGCGGCCCCAGAAGCCTCCCTTGATTTCGCCGCGCACGCGCAGGCGCGCGCCAACGGCCATGGTCTTCTGGTGCGAAGGGTAGAAGCTGAAGAAGCGCAGCTCGCAGCTGCCGGTGCCGTCCTCCACGGTCACCACCAGTTGCCGGCGCGGGCGCATCTGCACCTCGCTGGCGGTCACCGTGGCCTCGATCTGCACCGTGTCGCCATCGCGTGCGCTGCGGATCGGCGTGATGCGTGTCTCGTCCTCGTAGCGCAGGGGCAGGTGCAGGGCCAGGTCAATGTCGCGCACCAGCCCCAGCTTGACGAGGGCCTGCTGTGCAGGGCTGGGGGCGGGCTTCGCGGAGGACGAGGCGGAGGTGGAGGAACGTGTGGGTCTGGGCACGGCAAAAAGGCTATCATGCCCGTAGTTACCGCACGTTACCGTCTCGTCGTCTCCCGTCATGCTCAAGCGTATCGAAGTCAAACATCTCACCCTGGGCATGTACCTGCATGAGTTCTGCGGCTCCTGGATGGAGCACCCCTTCTGGCGCTCGCGCTTTCTGCTGCAGGACCCGCAAGACCTGGAGCGCATCCGCGCCACGGAGATCCACGAGGTCTGGATCGACACATCCAAGGGCCTGGACATCGCGCCCGGCACGGCCAGCGTGTCCCGCGCCGAAGCCGACGCGCAACTGGACAGCGACTTCCAGCAACTGGAGGACCTGCCTGCCCAGCCCGCGCCGGCCCCGGCCGTGACGCCCCAGCCGGCAGGCATGGACCAGGAGCTGCGCCGCGCGGCGGCCATCTGCTCGCAGGCCAAGCAGGCCGTGGTCACGATGTTCGGCCAGGCACGCCTGGGCCGCGCCATCGATACCGCCGTGGCGCAGGAAATGGTCAACGAGATCACCGACTCGGTCACGCGCAACCCCGGCGCGCTCATCAGCCTGGCGCGGCTCAAGACGGCCGACGAGTACACCTACATGCACTCGGTCGCCGTGTCCGCGCTGATGGTGGCGCTGGCCCGGCAGATCGGCATGGACGATGGCGCCACGCGCATGGCCGGGCTGGCCGGGCTGCTGCACGACATCGGCAAGGCGGCCGTGCCGCTGGAAGTGCTCAACAAGCCCGGCAAGCTGACCGACGACGAGTTCACCGTGGTGCGCAGCCACCCCGTGGCCGGCTACGCCCTGCTGCAGGGCACCGACCTGCCCGGGCCCGTGCTGGACGCGTGCCTGCACCACCACGAGAAGATGGACGGCACGGGCTACCCCCACCGCCTGCCGGGCGAGCAGATCAGCACGCTGGCGCGCATGACTGCCATCTGCGACGTGTACGACGCCGTCACCTCCGACCGGCCCTACAAGCGCGGCTGGGACCCCTCGGAGTCGCTGCGCCGCATGGCGGAATGGACCCGCGACCATTTCGACAGCCGGCTGTTCCAGGCCTTCGTCAAGAGCATCGGCATCTACCCCGTGGGGTCGCTGGTGCGCCTCGCCTCGGGCCGCCTGGGCGTCGTGACAGAGCAGTCGCCAGGCAAGCTGATCGCGCCGCGCGTGAGGGTGTTCTACTCCACCCGATCCGAGTTGCGCATCCCCCCAGAGCTGGTGGACCTGTCCGAGCCCGACTGCCGCGACAAGATCATTGCGCGCGAGGACCCGGCACGCTGGCAGTTCCCCGACCTCGCGCAACTCTGGTCCGACCTGCCCGATCCTCGCTGGTAGCGCCCGAGGTGCACCAACGCGCTGCACGGCGGCGGCATCTTTGCGAGAATCGCGGGCTTGTCTTTCTGCCTTGGAACGGGCCCGTCCGGCCCTCAAGCCCCGCATGTCCTCTGCCTCCACCGCACCCCGCACCTTCACCCTGAGCGACTTCGACTTCGAGCTGCCCGAGCTGCTCATCGCCCAGCACCCGGCCCCCCAGCGCAGCGGCTCGCGCCTGCTGGACGGGCGCACCGCCCCGCCCACCGACCGCATCTTCCGCGAACTGCCCGACCTGCTGCAGCCGGGCGACCTGCTGGTGTTCAACGACACACGCGTGGTCAAGGCCCGCGTGTTCGGCGAGAAGGCCAGCGGCGGCAAGCTGGAGCTGTTGATCGAGCGCGTGCTCACCGGCAACGAGGTCGTGGCGCACATGAAGGTCAGCAAAAAGCCGCTGCCCGGCGCCACGCTCCACCTGGCCGGCGGCGCGGCCGCTGGCGGGTTCGACGCCACGCTGCTCGGCCGCTACCCGGATGCGGACGGCCCGCTGTTTCGCCTGGCCCTGCGCGGCCCTGCGGGCGAGAGCCCCTGGGAGCTCATGGAGCGCCACGGCCACCTGCCGCTGCCGCCCTACATCGAGCGCCAGCAGGCCGGCGGCAACGACCCCCATGCCGGCGAGGACAGCGAGCGCTACCAGACCGTGTTCGCGCGTGCGCCCGGCGCGGTGGCCGCGCCCACCGCCGCGCTGCACTTCGACGATGCCGTACTGGCCCGCCTGGCCGAACGCGGCATCGAGCGCGCCAGCGTCACGCTGCACGTAGGCGCAGGCACCTTCCAGCCCGTGAAGACCGAGGACCTGTCCGCGCACCGCATGCACAGCGAGTGGTACGAGGTGCCGCTGGCCACCCTCGCTGCCCTGGAGCGCTGCCGCACGCGCGGCGGCCGCGTCGTGGCCGTGGGCACGACCACGGTGCGCACGCTGGAATCCTGGGCCGCGAGCGGCCAGGCCGCGGGCGACACCTGCATCTTCATTACGCCGGGCTTTCCATTCCAGGTGGTCGATCTGCTGCTCACCAACTTCCACCTGCCCAAGAGCACGCTGATGATGCTGGTGAGTGCCTTCGCGGGCTACGAGCACATCATGCACCTGTACCGCCACGCGGTCGCGCAGCGCTACCGCTTCTTCAGCTACGGCGACTGCATGCTGCTGGAGCGGCCCCGCGCATGAGCGCCGCGCCGGCCGGGCACAGCCCCCGCACCGCCCTGGCCGGCATCGCGCTCACGGTGGGCGCCTGCGCCTCGTTCGCGCTGCTGGACACCGCCACCAAGCTGGTGAGCGCCACCACGCCGCTGCTGCTGGCGCTGTGGCTGCGCTATGTGTTCCAGTCGCTGGTCACCAGCGCCTATGTGCTGCCACGCAGCGGCTGGCGCCCGCCGCGCACGGACCACCCGCGCTATCAACTGCTGCGCGCGGTGCTGTTCGCGGCCACCAGCCTGTTCGGCATCTTCAGCATCCGCGCCATGCCGCTGGCGGAGTTCACCGCCATCGTGGCCGCCACGCCGCTGTGCGTGACGCTCGTGGCCGCGTTGTGGCTGCGCCAGCCGGTCAGCCCACTGCGCTGGCTGCTGGTGGCCACGGGGCTGGCCAGCGTGCTGCTGATCCTGCGCCCGGGCGGCCAGTCCTTCAGCGGGGTATTGGTGCTGCCGCTGGGCATGCTGGCCTGCGGCACGGGGTACCAGATCTTGAGCAGCCGCATGGCCGGGCAGGAGGCCCCCACGACCACGCAGTTCTACACCAGCTGGATTGCCGCCGGGCTGATGACGCTGGCGGCGCCCTTCGTGTGGACCGCCATCACCAGCGCCTGGGTATGGCTGGGGCTGGTGGTCATGGGACTGTCGAGCGCGCTGGGCCATCTGTTGCTGCTGCGGGCCTACGCCTGCGCAGCGCCCGCCACGATCGCGCCGTTCCTCTACACCCAGATCGCGTTTGCCATGCTGGCCGGCTGGGCGGTGTACGGCCACATGCCGGACCGCTGGTCGCTGCTGGGCATCTGCCTGATCGCCGCCAGCGGCGCCGCGAGCGCGTGGCTGACGGTGCGCGAGCGGCGCTGATCAATACCCGTGCTGCTGGCGGAACGCCCGCGCCTGGCCGAAGTGGCCGTTGCCGATGAACGGCACGGGCGGGCGCAGCGCCGACAACGGCGAGGGATGGTTGGAGGTAAGCACCAGGTGCCCCCGGTCCTGCGGGATGAAGGCACGCTTGGACTGCGCATGGCTGCCCCAGAGCATGAACACCACGGGGCGCGGCCCTTCGGCCACCTCGCGGATGACGGCATCGGTCAGCTGCTCCCAGCCCTTGCCCGCGTGGCTCGCGGCCTGGCCCTCTTCCACCGTGAGACAGGTGTTGAGCAGCAGCACACCGTTCTGCGCCCACTTCACCAGGCTGCCGCCCGGGTTGGGAAACGGTGGGAGGGGTACGCCCATGTCGCGCTGCATTTCCTTGAAGATGTTCTGCAGCGAGGGCGGCAGGCGCACGCCCGGCGCCACCGAGAACGCCAGCCCCTCGGCCTGGCCACGGCCGTGGTACGGGTCCTGCCCCAGGATGACCACGCGCGTGTCCTCGGGGGCCGTGAGCTGCAGCGCCCGCAGCGGCTGCGGCGGGAAGATGGCGGCTCCGGCCTCCAGCCGCGCCTGCAGGAAGGCCAGCAACTGCCGGCCGCGCGCGCTGGCAAAGAACGTGTCGACCAGCGGCTGCCAGCCCGGCGCGACAGGCCAGTCGGCGGGGTCGGCACTTTGCAGTTGCGTGGCGGCGGGAGTATTCAGCATCAAATCATGCTCCAAGGCTTATCCATTCTGCGCTGCAAGCTATATTTACGATAGCTAATCCATTCCATCATGCACCCGGTTGCGGCCTGCCGCCTTGGCGCGGTACAGGTTCGCATCCGCGCGCGCCAGCAACTGTTCGGGGGTGTCTTCGGCGCCGGGCACCACACAGGCCACCCCGGCACTCACCGTGACCACGGGCGCAACCGGCGAGCCGCGGTGTTCCATCTGCCGCGCATGCACGGCCCGGCAGAGCGCCTGCGCCTTGGCGCGCGCGCCGTCCAGGTCGCACTCGGGCAACAGGCAGACGAATTCTTCGCCGCCGTAGCGAGCCACGAGGTCGTGCGACCGCCCCAGGCCGCCGCGCAGCGCGGCGGCCACGGCGCGCAGGCAATCATCGCCCTGCTGGTGGCCATACAGGTCGTTGAACTGCTTGAAATGGTCGATGTCCACCATCACCACGGACAGGGGCTGGCCGCTGCGCCGGCAGCGCCGCCATTCGGCCTTGAGGGTGCGGTCCAACTGGCGGCGATTGGCCAGGCCCGTGAGCCCGTCCATGAAGGCCAGCTTGCGCAGCAGTTCATGTTGCGCGCGCTGCTCGGTCACGTCCACGAAGGTGGCCATGCAATGGTCGCCAAAAGCCAGCCCGCCGATGGTCATCGTATGCAGCCTGCCGTCGCGGTCGGTGACGCGGTATTCCCTGTCCGCGATCTCGCCCCCTGCGCGCCTGCCTGCGCCAGGTCTGCGTTCCACGCGGCGATGACCTGTTCGCGGTAGTGCGGATCGGGATAGGCGCGCGGCCACCACTGCCCCAGCGTGGGCACCTCGGCCTCGGTGTAGCCGAACAGGTCCTGGAAGCGCCGGTTGCGAAAGTAGATCACGCCCGCGGCATTGATCATGCACAGCCCGATGGGCATCTCCTGCATCAGATGCCTGAGCAGGCGCTCGGTTTCCTGCAGCTGCAGCGCCTGCTGCTTGGCCAGCGTCACGTCGTGGATATAGCCATGCCACAGCACGGCGCCCGAGGCCGTGCGCGCGGGCCGTGCCTGGCCGCTGACCCAGCGCTCGCGCTCCCCGGGCACGAGCACGCGGTATTCGGTGCGCCACAGCTCCAGGGTCTGCGCGGATGCCAGCACGCTCTCGCGCAGCGCCTGCAGGTCGTCGGGGTGGATGCGCGCGAAGACCTGCTCCGCATCCACGCACAGGGCCTGCGGGGGAAGCCCGTAGATGTCCTGCACCCCGGGGCTGGCGTACGGGAAGTGGCTGCGCCCGTCGGGCTCGCGCTGGTATTGGTACAGCGCGCCGGGCACGTTCTCGGCCAGGCGGTCCAGCGTCTCCTGGTGCTGCCGCTGCGCGGTCACGTCCGTGTGGGTGCCGATGAGGCGGGTGGGTCGGCCGCTGGCGTCGCGCGCGGTCACCTGGCCGCGGTCCTGCACCCATTTGTAGCTGCCGTCCCTGCAGCGCATGCGGTGCACGTTTTCATAGACCGCCGTTTCACCCGCCAGGTGGCGCGCCACGTCGGCGTGCACGCGCGCCAGATCATCGGGATGCACGCGGCTTTCCCATTCCTGCAGGCTGTCGCCGATGTCGCCTTCTGCGTAGCCGAGCATGGTCTTCCATACCGGCGAGAAATACACCGTGTCCGCGGCCACGTCCCAGTCCCACACGCCCTGCTGGGTGGCATGCAGCACCGCCTGCCAGCGGGCCTGCAAGGCGGCTTCCTGGGCAGCCAGCGCCTGCTCGCGGCGCCACAGCTGGCGGCGCCGGCGCTGCATGAAGCCCAGGCCCAGCCCAATGGCAACCCCCGTCAGCAGCCATGCCACACCCAGCGTCCAGGCGCGCGCGCCAGGCGGCGAACACCTGGCTCCAGTCCCGCGCGACGGCCGCAACCAACGGCTTGTCCATGTGCAGGTGCGCCGGAAAGATGGTGCGCAGCGCCACCAGCCGCTCGGTCGGGTCCGGCTCCATCGCGCCGACGAAGAGGCTTTCCATCCGCCCGCTGTCCAGGTGCGCCTGAAAGAGCGTTCCGGGCTGCGCCAGCGTGGCGCCCAGCAGCCCCGCCCGTTCGGGCACGCGCAGGAAGCGCACGCCGTCGCCGTGCACCAGGGTGCTCTCCACGTCGGGGGCGTAGCGCACGGAATCCAGCAAGGTCTTGAACTCCTCGGGGTCCAGCGTCGCCGCGACCACGCCGCCGGGCAGCCCATCTTCCGCCACCACCGGGCGCGACAACGTGATGGCCCAGATACCCAACACCGTGCGCATGGGCGCACTGACGATCAGCGAGGGCTGCTCGCGGCTTGCCAGCCGGCGCGCCGACTGGAAGTAATCGCGGTAGGCAAAGTTCTCCCCGAGCAGTTCGGCGCGGCTGGAGGCGACCACCGTACCCTCGGCATCCAGCACGGTCAGCGTGCGCACGCCGGTCATGGCGTCGCTGAAGGCCCGCAGCCGCTCGTTGAATGGCAAGGCGCCTTCAGGGCGCGCGCGCCACTGCGGCAGGTTCGCAACAATATCCCCCAGCGCCTGGTTCACGGCATGCAGTTGGCGCTCCAGGTTCTCATGGACGATATGCACCTGGTGCGCGACCTGCTGGCGCTCGCGTTCCTCGGTGTCGCGCCGCTCCAGGATCAGCACGACTGCGATCAGCGCCCCCAGCGCCAGCCACAGGCCCGCCAGCAACCACCACTCCCTGCGAAAACGCTCGGCCTGCGTATCCGGTCTCTCGCGCAAGGCAACTCCTCCATGCGGGCACGATAAGAATGGCCGGGTAACCGCCTCAGGCAGGCAAGGCTCATCGACGCGGCCCGATGACTTTCATGGGCCCAGTATGCCGCCACCGCCCCAACCCCGGGGGACGCCCGGCCTGCGGCCGTCAGGCGAACAGCTGGGCCAGCGCCCGCCCCGGGTCGGGCGCGCGCATGAAGGCCTCGCCCACCAGGAACGCATTCATGCCGGCATCGCGCAGCGTGTGCACATCCACCGGCGCAAGGATGCCGGACTCGGCCACCAGCAGGCGGTCGGCGGGCACTTCCTTCTTCAGGTCCAGCGTGGTCTGCAGGCTGACCTCGAAGGTGCGCAGGTTGCGGTTGTTGATGCCCACGAGCGGCGTCTGCAGGCGCAGCGCGCGCTCCAGCTCGGCGCCGTCGTGCACCTCCACCAGCACGGCCATGTCCAGGCTGCGGGCGATCTGCTCCATCTCGGCCATCAGGCCATCCTCGAGGCAGGCGGCGATCAGCAGCACACAGTCCGCTCCAAAAGCGCGCGACTCGTAGATCTGGTACGGGTCGATCATGAAGTCCTTGCGCAGCACCGGCAGCGGGCAACTGGCGCGTGCCTGCTTCAGGTAATCGGGCTGGCCTTGAAAAAACTGGCGGTCGGTCAGCACCGACAGGCAGGCCGCGCTGACCTTGCCGTCGCCCTCGGCGTAGCTTTGCGCGATGTCGGCCGGGATGAAATCCTCGCGGATCACGCCCTTGCTGGGGCTGGCCTTCTTGATTTCGGCGATCACGCCGGCCTGGCCCTGGTCGATCTTGGCGCGCAGCGCGCCCACGAAGTCGCGCGTGAGCACGCGGCTCTCGGCGTCGCGGCGCATGTCGGTGAAGGACACGCGCTTTTGCGCGGCGGCCACTTCCTCGACCTTCACGTCGCAGATTTTCTTCAGGATGTCCGACATGCTTGCTTCCTTGCTCCCCGCAGGGAGCGTCAATGGTGACGGCGCGCACTGGCGCCAGCGCCCGTCCCGCTCATTCGCGCGGAGGTACCGGGCCCTTGTGGCCTTGCGTGGGCGGTGCCGGGCCGCGCACCACCTTCATGATGATGCGGTGCATCACGATGCCCACGACGATGAACAGCAGCGACACGCCCAGCACGATCCACGTCGCGGGGTCGTTCCAGATGGGAGCGTCCAGCAGGCTCATCGCCGTGCGCTCAGGCCGCGAGCTTCTGGGTGTAGGCGACCAGCTGCTGCAGCTTGGCCAGGGCCGCGCCGCTGGCCAGGGCCTGCCGGGCGCGGCGCAGGCCGTCTTCCAGCGAGTCGGCCACATTGGCGGCATACAAGGCGGCACCGGCGTTCAGGCAGACGATGTCGCGCGCCGGGCCTTCGTCGCCCTGCAGCACGCCCATCAGCATGGCCTTGGATTCGGTCGGGTTCTCCACGCGCAGCGCCCGCGTGCCTGCCATGCGCAGGCCGAAGTCCTCGGGGTGGATCTCGTACTCGCGCACCGCGCCGTCTTTCAATTCGCCCACCAGCGTGCCCGCGCCCAGGCTGATTTCGTCCAGCCCGTCACGGCCGTAGACCACCAGCGCGTGCTCGGCGCCCAGGCGTTGCAGCGCACGCACCTGGATGCCCACCAGGTCTTCGTGGAACACGCCCATGAGGATGTTGGGCGCACCTGCCGGGTTGGTCAGCGGCCCCAGGATGTTGAAGATGGTGCGCACGCCCAGCTCCTTGCGCACCGGCGCCACGTTCTTCATGGCGGGGTGGTGGTTGGGCGCGAACATGAAACCGATGCCCACGTCGCCAATGCACTGCGCGATCTGCGCAGGCTGCAGGTTGATGTGCACGCCCAGCGCCTCCATGGCGTCGGCGCTGCCGCTCTTGCTGCTGACGCTGCGCCCACCGTGCTTGCTGACCTTGGCGCCCGCGGCGGCGATGACGAAGGTGGCGCAGGTGGAGATGTTGAAGGTGTTGGCGCCGTCGCCGCCCGTGCCCACGATGTCCACGAGGTGCTTGGTGTCGTGCACCTGCACCTTGTGGGAAAACTCGCGCATCACCTGCGCGGCGGCGGTGATCTCGCCGATGGTTTCCTTCTTCACGCGCAGGCCGGTGGTGATGGCCGCGGTCATGACGGGCGAGAGTTCGCCGCTCATGATCATGCGCATGAGGTGCAGCATCTCGTCGTGGAAGATCTCGCGGTGCTCGATGGTGCGCTGCAGCGCTTCCTGGGGGGTGATGGGGGTCATGGAAGTACCTCTATTTTGATAGCTGCTTGCGCTTGCTGTATATGCATTTCAAGCATTTTTCGCAGTGAATTCGTTGACAGGCAAGCGCTGGCAGCTATTATTTTTGATCCAGGAAGTTCTTGAGCATCGCGTGGCCGTGCTCGGTGAGGATGCTCTCGGGGTGGAACTGCACGCCCTCGATGGCCAGCTCGCGGTGGCGGATTCCCATGATCTCGCCGTCGTCCGTCCAGGCCGTCACCTCCAGCACTTCGGGGCAGCTCGCGCGCTCGATGGACAGGGAGTGGTAGCGGTTCACCGTGAACTGCTTGGGCAGGCCTGCGAACACGCCCGTCTGCGTGGTGGTGATGACGCTGGTCTTGCCATGCATGAGTTGCTGCGCCCGGATGATCTTGCCGCCGAAGGCCGCGCCAATGCTCTGGTGGCCCAGACACACGCCCAAGATGGGGAGCTTGCCGGCGAAGTGCTGGATCGCCGCCACCGAGATACCCGCCTCGGCCGGCGAGCAGGGCCCGGGCGAGATCACCAGCCGGTCGGGCGCACGCGCGGCAATGCCCTCCAGCGTGATCTCGTCGTTGCGAAACACCTCGACTTCGGCGCCCAGCTCGCCGAAGTACTGCACGATGTTGTAGGTGAAGCTGTCGTAGTTGTCGACCATCAGGAGTCTCATGATTATAAGTCCTTGATTTTATTGATGTTTCTCATTACACGCACCCTCCATTACTCACTTCATTACACACATCGACAGTCGCTTGCGATGGACGAAGTGCGCGCAGGTGCTTGCTGACAGCGGCAACGGATCTTGAGAGAAGTGGCAAAGCGCGCCAACGCGGCGCACTGGAGCAGCGCCTACGCCAGCATGGTTGGGCCGAGTGATGAGACGGAACGGGCAGACTCCCCCATCGCAGCGTCGCGGGGCGCGGAGCATCAGTTCGACGATGGGGATGATCAGCTAAGGGCATCGGGCAATCTCCTCAAATCTTGGAGCCGCCGTGCCGGGGAAGCCTTCTTGAAACCTTGCCTGCCGGTACGGCGGCAAGGTGCGGT
This sequence comes from Diaphorobacter sp. JS3050, assembly GCF_013154915.1. Lineage (NCBI taxonomy): Bacteria > Pseudomonadati > Pseudomonadota > Betaproteobacteria > Burkholderiales > Comamonadaceae > Diaphorobacter > Diaphorobacter sp. JS3050. The sequence continues at coordinate 464,352 of NZ_CP053553.1, read as the reverse complement.
CAAGACCGCAACGACATGCCGCTTCCTATTGGAAGCGCCACCACAGAGCGATGTTGGTCGAAGCGGTACGGGTCATGGACAGACCAAAGTATTGAATTTAGAAGCTAGAACTCAGCCCGAGTGCGCCCGAACGGAATTCCAAAGTAAGCCTTTGGGATTTTACCACGAGCATGTTTGGCAAAGCCACCTCCGACAGCACCGAGCCTCCAGCAGATCGCCCCCACCTCGGTTCCGACGACAGCGCTGCCCTGTCGAAGGTCGAAGAAGCAAAGAGCGAGTAGGCCTGCCACTTCGCATTGCCCCCCTGCGATCGTCAGATGCGGCCGGGATTTGTGAGCATGGAATCTGAGGTAAGCAGTCACCTTGGCCCGCACGTGCGTGATGCTATATCGCAATATCAGCATCCGGGCCAGATATGACACCGCCGCTTTCCTCTGCTGATCCGAGACCTACAGGCATAAATGGCGCTGCTCACGGCTTTGTGAAACCGTCGGCGTATCAGACCATACCGAACCGGTTTTGCGAGGGATAGCGCAGCGCATGACGCTGATACCGTGAGCGCCAATATCGAGCTTGCGTCCTCATCGCTCGATGGGCCGGCAACCGGTCAATTCTTGCACATCGAACAAGACGAGGCCACCTGCGGCGGATGCCAATCATCTCGCCCGCCTACGTTCAGGGCATCGTCCCAGGCATCCGCTGCAGGCCATAACGACACGACAGCCCTTGGCAGGGCAAGAAAGGAGCCGGTGATGTAGCGCTTCCGAAAGGAGACGAAGACATGCACAAGGACATTTCAACATCAAAGGTGTTCTATCGACCCATCGAAGCGGCCATCCGATGGGCCGGGTTGCTGCGGTACCTGCCGATGATCCTGGCCGCGATCGCATCACCGCGCTTCCTGCCACCGTCGCTGAACTGCCCGCGGTGGAACGAGTGCCGGCTGTACTCGGAGCGCATCTATGACGGCATCCTCAACGGAGACCTGCCCTACGGCACGGACGGGATCACGCTCAATGACCCGAAGCTACTGCAGTCGCCGGATTTGACCGTTCGCCATGTTGATCTGAAACGTTGGATGCGCACCCACTATCCTGAGCACCGGCCAGGATTCCTGTTCAGCCGTGGCGAACGCATGGCGCATCCTTTCATCACCATGGAAACAGGACAGGCGATCCTGGTGGAGCGGCTGGCCCTTCAGGCAGCGCTGGAGCAAGCCGGGCGCCAGATACGAGAACTGCAGGAGCAGCACGACACCCTGCTCAAGCAGTCCACCGTGCTGCTGGCTGCCAGCCAGTGCGAGATCAGCGAACGGGCGGAGACGACGTATCTCAACATCATCGGCGGGATGCTGACGCTGATGCTGGGCCAGTCCCCCTCGGGCGTGCCTTACTCCAGCTTCAAAACGCAGGAGGCCCTTGTCTCGGCATTGGTCGCCCACTACGGCGGCACCATGGGCATCACGGAGCGAACCTTGAACGGCAAGTTCGCCAACGCCAGGAAGTACGTCCGTAGCGCAAGCGCATGAGGTTTTCCAGCTTGTATGTGCAGTCGCGGAGATTGCATTTGCAATGTCTTTTCGTAGCGATGTCTATTGAATAGAGGTCACGCCAACAAACGCCACCGAGCGTTCAGGAGTGACCGACATGTCGCAAGCACCTGTCCTGCCACCGAACGAGCGCCGCATCTTGCGGCTCGATGAAGTCGAAGCCAAGTCGGGCTTCAAGCGCGCCCACATCTACAGCCTGATGAAGAAGCGCCAGTTCCCCCAGGCGCTGCGCCTCGGCATTCGCGCCGTCGGCTGGGATTCGATCGAAATCGACCAGTGGATCGCCGAACGCCTCAACAACCGGACCTGATCCGCTCTCCCTTGGACTTCCCATTCCCAGACGGAGAGCGCCATGCAGGTTGTATCCATCATCTCGACCAAGGGCGGCGTCGGCAAGACCACCACCGCCGCCAACCTCGGCGGACTCGTTTCCGATGCGGGCCTACGCGTGCTGCTGCTCGACCTCGACGTGCAGCCCACGCTGTCCTCCTACTACGAGCTGGCCCACCGCGCGCCCGGCGGCATCTACGAGCTGCTGGCCTTCAACGAGCGCGACCTCGGCCGGCTCGTGTCCCGCACGATCATCGCGGGGCTGGACCTGGTGGTCTCCAACGATCACCGGGGCGAACTGAACACCTTGCTGCTGCATGCGCCAGACGGGCGCTTGCGGCTGCGCCACCTGTTGCCGGTGCTGGCACCCCTCTACGACCTGCTGCTGATCGACACCCAGGGGGCGCGCAGCGTGCTGCTGGAGATGGCGGTGCTCGCCTCCGATCTTGCGCTGTCGCCCGTGACCCCGGAAATCCTCGCAGCCCGCGAACTGCGACGCGGCACCATGCAGTTGCTGGAAGACATCGCGCCGTATCGCCACCTCGGCATCGAACCGCCGCCGTTGCATCTGCTGATCAACCGCGTCCACCCCGTGTCCGCCAACGCGCGGCTGATCCAGCAGGCCCTGCGCGACCTGTTCCAGGACCACGCCGGCATCCGCGTGCTCGACACCGACGTGCCGGCCATCGAAGCCTATCCACGCGCTGCGACCCGTGGCCTGCCTGTGCATCGGGTCGAATACCGACAGCCGCTGGGCAGAGTCGCGCCCGCCGCGCTCGACACCATGCGCGCCCTTGCCGGCGAATTGTTCCCGCAATGGCAGGAGCAACTGGCCCGCGTGTCCGGCCGCCCGCAGCGCCCCTCTGAGATGGGGAGGCCCCATGGCGAACGCACATGAACTGGCGCGCGGCCACAAGCGGCTGCGCGCCCTGATCGAATTCGCGATCGGCGAAGGTTGGCACGTCAAGCGCACACCGAGCGGGCACCTTAAGTTCACCAAAGCCGGTTGCGCTGCGATCTATACCAGCTCGACCGCGAGCGACCACCGGGCGGCCCTCAATGCCCGCGCGCAGATCCGCCGTGCCGAGCGCGAGGCTCGCTTGGCCCAGGCCGCCAGCACGAAGGGATGCGGCCATGGCTGAGATGACCTCCCAGGACATGGCCGGCAAGCTGCTTGCCGCCGGGTTCGAGCGCAGCGGTCCATCGGCCACGGCCTTGAGCGATCCGATCGCCGACACGCCGATGGTCGTGACGCTGGACCAGTTGCGCCCTTACGACCACGACCCGCGCAAGAAGCGCAATCCCGCCTACGAGGAGATCAAGGCATCCATTCGCGAACGGGGCCTGGATGCGGCGCCGGCCATCACCCGCCGACCAGGCGAAGATCACTACATCATCCGCAACGGCGGCAACACGCGCCTGGCGATCCTGCGTGAACTCTGGTCGGAAACGCGGGACGAGCGCTTCTTCCGCATATCGTGCCTGTTTCGGCCCTGGCCCGCGCGGGGCGAAATCGTCGCGTTGACCGGCCACCTTGCGGAGAACGAGTTGCGCGGCGGCCTCACGTTCATCGAACGCGCCTTGGGCGTCGAGAAAGCTCGCGAGTTCTATGAAGCGGAAAGCGGCGCCACGCTAAGCCAGTCCGAACTGGCCCGCCGTCTGGGCGCCGATGGCTACCCCGTGCAGCAGTCACACATCAGCCGCATGGCCGATGCGGTGCGCTACCTGCTGCCCGCGATCCCGACCGTGCTCTATGGAGGGCTCGGCCGCCACCAGGTCGAGCGGCTGTCGGTCATGCGCAAGGCCTGCGAGCGCACCTGGGAGCAGTACGCCAAAGCCAAGTCGCTTCCTTTGGACTTCGAGGGGTTCTTTCAGGAAGTGCTGTCGCAGTTCGACACGCAGGCCGACGAGTTCTCGCCGCAGCGCGTGCAGGACGAGCTGATCGGCCAGATGTCCGAGTTGCTGGGCATCGACTACGACGTGCTGGCGCTGGACCTGACCGAATCGGAAAGCCGTCACCGTGCATTGGTCAGCGACCCGACGCCGTCCCCGGCACAACCGACCTTGCCCGATCCCGTGCCCCTGGCGCGGCCGCCACGTGATGCGTCAACGCCCGCGCCGACCGTGGCATCCCCTGTGGGACGGCCAGGCGCCGTGCCCCCACGCCAGGACAACGCGGCTGGCGAGGCGTCTTCGGGCAACCCAGTGGCAGCGTCGGGCGATCTGCTGCAGGGGCACATCGTCTCGCCGGCACCGACGACGGAGCGACTCCAATCCATCCAGCGCATGGTCGCCGACCAGTTGGGGGATGCGCTCCCGCCCGATTTCTCGGCCAACGTGCTGCAGTCCATCCCGGTGCAGGCCGGTGGCCTCTATCCCATCTCGGACGTCTGGTACATCGATCCCGGCTTGGACACACCGGACCGGCTGCGCATTCACATTGCTCAGTTCGCGCGCGAGATCGCGGCCGAAGCGGACCTGGACGGGTGCATCGATGACCGTCCCGATGGCATCGGCTTCGCATGCCGTGGCCAGGCCCCATCACCGGCGGGCCGCGCCGTGCTGGCGCTGCTGGCGTGCCTTGCGGGCCAGAGCCTCGCCGAGCTTGGCCTGGACAACGGGCAACTCGCCCTTGATCTGCCGGCACTGCTGCACGGCCAGGGTCAAAGCCACGACGCCACGTGCTTGAGCGACACCGCAGTGGTCAAGCTCTTTCGGCTGCTGCGTCTGGCTCGGCGCCTGCTGGATTTGGAAGCCAGCACCACGGCTTCCGGGACCTGAGCGAGGGAGTCCAGCATGTCTGCACCGCACCCCCTCAACCAGGCCGTCATTGCCCAGGCGCTGTATGACCTGCGCAATGGGCAACTGCGGCGCTGCAAGCTGATGGGGTTCGGAGAGGAAGAACTGGACGCGCTCAAGCACCCTGCGCTGATCAGCGTGCTGGCCAACGCCAATGTGTCGTGGTGTTCGGTGACGGTCAATCGCGAAGTGCTCCGGCGGCTGCTCAAACAGGCGCAGGACGTGGAGAAGGAGATCGCCACGGTCGATCGCATGTTGCGCCTGGGTGCCAGCACGGAAATGGTGAGCCGCTTTTACGGCCTCACCCACCAGGAAGTTGCGCTGCGGCGCGAGATCCTCGGCCTGCCTAAGCGCAAGGGGCGCCACCCTGTCTTGGACGAGACCCAAGATACGGAACTGTGGCGGCAATGGAAGGCCGTGACCAGCAGCAGAAACGTCGATCTGGAGGATGAAACCTCGATTCTCGATGCGGCAATGGACCTGGCCGAAGGCATGTCACTGCCGCTGTCGGTGGTCTGGGCCGCGATCAAGAACTGGGTCGATCAGGGACTGGGTTAAGCGATGGCCGTGGACGACCCCGCACCACGCGCACCGCGCCAAGGCCCCGTCGCCCTCGCCGATCTGTTCGCGGGCGCCCTGAAGGAACTCGCGCCCCGTTCCAGCGCACCCGCGACCGCACCCAGCGACGGCTTCCTCTTCAGCGGCAACCGGCACGAGAGCGTGCCCAGGCGACTGTTCCTCGATCGTCGGCTGACGCCGCTGGAACGCAATGCCTGGCAGGTGTTCCGGCTGATGCTCAACCAGGACGGGGTGACCGCGTTCCCCACCTATGAGCAGCTACGCCCCTGGCTGGCGTCGATGCCCTGCGCAGGATCGGCTTCGCATGAAACCGTGGCACGGGCGCTGACGCTGCTGCGCCTGACGCGCTGGCTGAGCCTGGTGCGCCGGCGACGCGACCCCAAGACCGGCCGCATCCTCGGCAACCTCTACGTGCTGCATGACGAGCCCCTGACCCCGTTCGAGGCGATGCAGTTGGACGCCGACTACCTGGAGTTGGTCAGCCAGGCCCTCGGCCACTCGGCCAAGGCCGTGCAGGTCGTGGGCCTGAACACCTTGAAGGAGATCGCGGACGACCCGCTGCTGTCCGGCCGCACCTTGCCGTCGCGGCTGCAGGTGCTTGCCGAGCGCCTGGCGCGCCAGGGCATCGGAGCCACCGAAAGTTATCCACAGGGGGGAGCCTCCCACGATTCCGAAGAAGGGCCCGCGAGCCTTCTTCGGAATGGCGAACGCCCCTCTTCGGATTCCGAAGCAGGGCCGAAACCCGCGTCAGACGCCTCTCTTCGGAATCCGAAGCAGGACCGTACAGTACGTAGTAGTCGTATTGATGAAGTACGTACTACCGCGCGTGAGCGTGAGCAGGCGCGCGCGATGCAGGGCATTCGCCTGCCCGAGCGCTTCCTCGATTTGAAAGAAGAGCAGCAGGCCGGCGCCATGGTGGCCTTGCAGCAGGTCGATGCCTCGCTGCGACAAGCCGTGCTGGACGAATGGGCGGAGCGCTGTCGTGGCAGCGCCATCCGCAACCCGGCCGGCTACCTGTTCGGCATCATCCAGCGGGCCATCCGTGGCGAGTTCAATGCGTGGGCCAAGCAGGCTGGGTCGGCACCGCCACCAGCCGCCACGCGAGATGCGCCACCTGAGCCCCCACGCAACGTGGTTCCGCCCGAGGTGGCCAAGCAGCACATCGACCGGCTACGCGAGCTTCTGCGCAAGAGTTGACCGCTTCGTGCGATCAGACCATGAAGCAGACGCCCATGGCGTTCAGTGGAGCTATCCCCTGGGGATAGTTCGTCGGCGGTGATGGATCTCGGATGCGGGCGGACCAGGCATCGAATGATCGCCCCAGACCGGGCCATCCGCGCTGAGCCCGGCGAATCGCTTTCGTTGGCGCTCCATGGAGCTATCCCCAGGGGATAGCCGTGATGCAAGGTGTAACGCCCTCATGCGGGGTCTGCACGATGCCTTTCTCAGCGCATGTCCGTCGTGCTCGGGGCGAACAGCGCTCCATGGTGTTTGGTGGAGCTATCCCCTGGGGATAGCTCTCACCCGCGCGCGACGATCACGACGAAACCGGGGCCTGGCCCATTTCGGTTTGTTGACTGACTGCCTTCCGCTGCATGCGGATGCTGGCGGCTCCCTGTCCACCTGCGAGCGCTCACCATGGCAACCAGCAACGAACCATTGCAACTCAACCTCGGCTCCCTGCGCAGCGCGATGTCGCTGACGCTGCACACCCACCACGCTTCCCGCATCTGGCACGGCCGCGCCGCCGCCGAAGGGCGACCTGGCATCGTCGGCCTGAACGGCTACATCGCGGTGATGAACAAGATGAAGCGCGGCTCGGAGCAGGACGACCCGTATTCAGACTGGTGGATGCTGCGCATCGAGGACAAGCTCGACCAGACCAGGACCACGCTGCAGACCTTGCGCGAACAGGTGGACCAGGCACTGGCGGGCGTGCCTGCGGCATTGAGCCTGGGCGAGAACCTCAATGTGCAACCCGTCAAGCTGCCGCTGTTCGTCAACGCGCAACTGGGCTTCGCGGCGGTCTATCTGCTGGCCGACTACGACGACATCGCGCGCAAGCTGATCCTCGCCCACCACACCGCGCTCATCGACCGCAGCACCTTGGAGCGCTGGCTCAACGAGGGCGCGCACGCGCTGCGCAGCCTGTTCTCGCTGGCCCAGCAGTACCGCTACTCGGGCTGCACCCGCGACGACTTCGCGGCGAAGAATGCCGCAGCGCGGGCGGCGCTGGAGAAATTCGGCGAACTGCCACAGGACGTGCTCGAAGGCATGCGCCGCTCGAAGTTTGCACCGCCCATCGTGCGTCGTGGCCTGCAGCAGCGCGGTGAGGGGCCTGCCGCAGCCGTAGGCGCTTCCCTTGCCAATGGCGACGAAGCCGCTGCTGCCGACTTGTCCGAAGGTGCACCCGCTGTCGGCGAGGACGAATCCGCATGAGCGATCTGAACCAGTCCACCCGCTACTTCCGGGGCCTGCAACAGGGTGCCTTCATGCGGCTGGAACACGCGGCCTCTCTAAAAGGCCTTTTAAAGCCTTTTAAAGGTAAGAGGGACTTCGAGGTCTGGGCCAGCCAGTGCTTCGCCATGCGCGACGAGTTGATCGGCCTGGCGCAGCGACAAGTGCTGCAACAGGCCATCGGGCATCCCTTCCACCTGCTGCCCATCGAACTGGCCCAGCAGACCACTGGCGCGGGAACGACGTTCTTGCGCTGGCGCAGGCACGACCGCTCGGCCATGGGCGTGGCCCTGTGGCAGGCACTGATGGCGAGCACCAGCACGCCGGTCAACCTGCTGGCCGATCTGCACGCGATCGAACTTCAGCGCATCACGCTGAACATGCAGATCAGCCTGTTGCACACCTTGGGCAGGCAGGCGCAGGAATGCGCCAGCAAGGCGGCCGAGGCGGAAGACGCCTACCTGCGCCGGCTCACGTCCATCCCCTCTGCAATGCGCGATCGGTGATCGCGTCGGGCACCCCAGCACGCGCCCGACGCCGACGAGGCACGGGTATTTCAACCACCACGGAGATCACACCATGAGCACGCATTTTTCCGGCGAAGGCAACATCGGCTCGCCACCCGAGTACCGGGAGTTCCCCAACGGCAACGACGAACCGCGGCGCTTGCTGCGGCTGAACGTCTATTTCGACAACCCCGTTCCCACCAAGGGCGGCGACTTCGAGGACCGCGGCGGCTTCTGGGCGCCGGTGGAAATCTGGCACCGGGACGCCGCGCACTGGAAAGACCTGTACCAGAAAGGCATGCGCGTGCTGGTCGTCGGCCGCATGGAGCGCGAACCCTGGACGGACAATGAGGATCAGCCGCGTGAGACCTGGCAGGTCAACGCGCGCAGCGTCGGCATCCTGCCATTCCGCATCGAGTCCGTGGCCCTCAGTCCGAAGCCGCAGGAGGCAGAACCCAAGCCCCAGCCCGCGCAGGAGCCGGCTGCGCCGAAAGAAGCCAAGCGCAGGAAGTGACCCGGCATGGAGGGCGGTCGCACGTCTTCGCCGCCCTCCATGCTCTCGCGAGCTATCCCCAGGGGATAGCTCCATCAACGTCCACCGGCTTCCACGCGCTCCCGAAAATCGCGGCTCCCGGCCCGCATATCCCCGGCTGCACGCCATCCCCGACCCAGCCATTCCATCCCGTGAAAGTGGTCGCCGCCGCATGCGGCTTGTTTGCTGCTGCCTCTGGTGGTGCTCGGCATCCTAGTTTCCAGCAACTCAGCGAACCACGGAAATCGGATGGACGAACATGCGGCTGTTCTTGTGCGAGAAGCCTTCCCAGGGCAACGACATTGGCCGGATTCTCGGCGCGACGCAGCGCGGTGAAGGCTGTCTCAGCGGCTCCGGCGTCACCGTCACCTGGTGCATCGGCCATCTCGTAGAAGCGGCAGCACCCGAGGTCTATGACGCGGCGCTCAAGCGCTGGTCGCTGGACCAGTTGCCCATCATTCCCCAGCAATGGCGGGTCGAGGTCAAACCGAAGACCGCCACGCAATTCAAGGTCGTCAAGGCGCTTCTGGCGAAGACGACCCACCTGGTCATCGCCACCGATGCCGACCGCGAGGGCGAACTGATCGCCCGCGAGATCATCGATCTGTGTGGCTACCGAGGCCCCATCGAGCGCCTGTGGCTGTCGGCGCTCAACGATGCCTCGATCCGCACCGCGCTCGGCAAGCTGCGGCCGTCGTCCGACACGCTGCCGATGTACTTCTCGGCACTGGCGCGCTCGCGGGCCGACTGGCTCGTCGGCATGAACCTCAGCCGGCTGTTCACGGTGCTGGGGCGGCAGGCAGGCTATGACGGCGTGCTGTCGGTCGGGCGCGTCCAGACCCCGACGCTCAAGCTCGTGGTGGACCGCGACCGCGAGATCGCGGCTTTCAGGTCGGTGCCGTTTTGGGCCATCGACGTGTCCCTGTCCGCAGGCGGCCAGGCTTTCAGCGCGCAGTGGGTTCCGCCCGAAGGCTGCACCGACGCCGCCGGCCGATGCGTGCAGCAGCCCATCGCTCAGCAGGCCGCGCAGCAGATCCGCGCAGCCGGCAGTGCCCAGGTGGTGTCGGTCGAGACCGAACGCGTGCGCGAAGGTCCGCCGCTGCTGTTCGACCTGGGCACCTTGCAGGAGGTGTGCTCCAAGCAGCTTGGGCTGGACGTGCAGGAAACCCTGGAGATTGCCCAGGCCCTGTACGAGACGCACAAGGCCACCACGTACCCGCGTTCCGATTCCGGCTACCTGCCTGAAAGCATGTTCGCCGAGGTGCCTGCGGTACTGGACAGCCTGCTCAAGACCGATCCGTCGCTGCGTCCGATCATGGGCCAGCTCGACCGTACCCAACGCTCGCGCGCCTGGAACGACGGCAAGGTCACGGCGCACCACGGCATCATCCCGACGCTCGAACCGGCGAACCTCTCGGCCATGAGCGAGAAGGAACTGGCGGTGTACCGACTGATCCGGGCGCACTATCTCGCCCAATTTTTGCCACATCACGAGTTCGATCGCACCGTGGCGAACTTCTCCTGCGGCCAGCAGACGCTTGCGGCCACGGGAAAGCAAGTCGTCGCCCGCGGCTGGCACCTGGTGCTGGCCGAGCCGCAGCCCGACGAGGATGGCGAGGCCACCGCGCGCAGCCAGGCTCTGCCCGCGCTGCGCGAAGGCATGGCATGCCAGGTGGCCGAGGCCGAGATCAAGGCGCTCAAGACGATGCCGCCCAAGCCCTACACTCAGGGCGAACTGGTCAAGTCGATGAAGGGCGTTGCGCGTTTCGTGACCGACCCGCGCCTGAAACAGAAGTTGAAGGACACGACGGGCATCGGCACCGAAGCCACGCGCGCCAACATCATCACCGGCCTGCTGACGCGGGGCTACCTCGTGAAGAAGGGGCGCTCCATCCGCGCCTCGGAAGCTGCCTTCACCCTGATCGACGCGGTGCCCGCAGCGATTGCCGACCCAGGGACCACCGCCGTCTGGGAACAGGCGCTGGACATGATCGAGGCCGGCCAACTCACGCTGGACGTGTTCATCGGCAAGCAGGCCGCATGGATTTCCCAGTTGATCGCGCAGTACGGCAGCACATCCCTGTCCATCAAGGTTCCCCAAGGGCCGACTTGCCCGCAATGCGGCGCACCCACACGCCAGCGCACCGGCAAGAGCGGCCCGTTCTGGTCGTGCAGTCGCTACCCCGACTGCAAAGGCACGCTGCCGGTCGAATCCGGCACGTCCAAGCGCGGGGCCTCGCGCCCGCGCCGTACCAGTGACAGCGGCCGCAAAGGCTCCTGAACGACCCCGTTTCCCGTGAGCCGTGCCCGCCATCGGCGGCGCGGCCCGTGTTCCGCACGCCCTGCGGGACGCCCAGCGCGCAACGCCTTCTTGTCCGCGTGCGCGTCCCGCCCGGCCGTCCCCGGCCACGGGACCTGAAGGTAGCTTCTCCGCGAACCGTTTCCCGCGCGTTCTGCTGATCTGCATTTTTCCGCCCGCTGCGAAGGGTCCCCCGATGGCTTGCCTGCGCGAGCCACCCGGAGACCCTTCGTGGTCAGCGGTATTCGGTGCCGGTGCCCGCCGGCGAAACACTGGGCTCCGTTTGTGTGTGGATACACGCCAGACGATGCCGGCCCCAGCCACGACATGGGCCGGGTGTGATTGCTGATGAGCAGACGGTTCTAGCGACGACCGGGCCTGCAACAGCCCACGGGTGGTTCTGTCCTCCCGAGCCGAAGGCCGCAGGGCCTTCGGCGTCTTTCTCCTGCCGATCAACGTCCCGGCCCGCCCAGGGCCACACGAACAGGAGACCCGACATGAACCCGCAACCTCGCACCCTTCGCGGTGCGCCCCAGGCCGCGCCACTGCTGTACGGCAGCGTGTGCAGCGGCATCGAGGCCGTGAGCCTCGCCTGGCAACCTCTCGGCCTGCAAGCCGCGTGGTTCGCCGAGATCGACGCCTTCCCGAGCGCCGTGCTCGCCCACCGCTACCCCCACGTGCCCAACCTCGGCGACATGACCGCGATCGCCCGCCAGGTGCGCTCCGGCATCGTGCCAGCGCCCGACATCCTGGTCGGCGGCACGCCGTGCCAGTCGTTCAGCGTTGCCGGCGCGCGCCAGGGGCTGAACGACCCGCGTGGAGCCTTGACCCTTGCCTATGTGGAGCTTGCAAATGCCATCGACCAAACCCGCCACCAAAACCGCCGCTCGCCGGCAACGCTCGTCTGGGAAAACGTCCCCGGCGTCCTCAACGACCGCAGCAATGCCTTCGGGCATTTCCTGGGCGCACTGGCCGGAGAAGGCCGTGCGCTCCAGCCGCCAGGGGAAAAATGGGCGCACGCTGGTTGTGTGTCTGGACCCCGCCGCCGCATCGCCTGGCGCGTGCTCGACGCTCAATATTTCGGTGTCGCCCAACGCCGCAAGCGCGTGTTTCTTGTGGCATGTGGTGGTGATGACCTCGATCCCGCCGAAGTACTTTTTGAGCGCCCAGGCCTGCGCGGGGATTCTTCTGCGGGCCGCGCGCCGTGGCAAGAAGCTGCCCGCGCTGCTGGACCGGGTGCTGCGGCAGCAGGCGAGTACTCGGGATACGCAGGACTGAAGCAGCCCTACGGTCAGGTCACGACGACGTTCGGATTCAGCGGCGGCACCGGCCCCGTCGATGTGGCGGCATGCCTGATGGCCGCGGGCCCCAAGCACGACATCCGCACCGAGACGTTCATGGTGCAGTCGGTCGCCGGCAGCATCGCCCATGCCCTCGATACCGCCAACAACGGCAAGGGCAGCAGCGAGGACGGCACGGGCAAGGGCGTGCCAATCATCGCCTTCACCGCCCAGGGCAACGGCGCGGATGCGACGATCGACCTGACGCCGACGCTGCGCGCTGGCGGGCATCGCAACAGCCATGCGAACGCCGGTGTCGTGCCTGCCATCGCGTTCGCGCAGAATAACCGCGGCGAAGTGCGCTTCGAGTCGGGCCACGGACAGGTGGCTTGCACCGTCCTGTCCAACGGCAAGCCAGGCTACGGGGTGCCGATGGTGGCCTGCGTTGCCCTGCGGGGACGGCCGCAGGGTCTTGCCGCCGAGCTGGGCGGCAGCGTAGCGGCCGCACTGCGCACCAGCGGCGGCGGCGCGGACAAGCCCCATGTGCTGGCCCCCGACTTCGAGGCGCATTTCCGCTACGACTGGAACGACCCCGGCCCCGGCGACTGGTCGCACTGGCGGGTGCGGCGGCTGATGCCCATGGAGTGCGAGCGGCTGCAGGGCATGCCCGACGACTACACGCTGATCCCATACCGCGGCAAGCCTGCCGCGGACGCTCCGCGCTACAAGGCGATCGGCAACTCCATGGCCGTCCCGTGCATGGCTTGGCTGGGCCACCGGCTGATGCAGTGCCTGCACAAGACGGGCTCGACCGCTTCGGTTTGATCGGCGACGCAGCCTGCGGGCCGCGCCATTCTCCTTCCTGCATTGCCGATGTATCGGCAGCAGCCCGCAGCCAGGGTGTCCAGGCTGCCGTGGGTTCCGCCCACGCCACCCGCCAGTTCGCTTCGGCATCTCACCGGCGAACGCTGCCCACCGGGGCATCGATGCCTCCTTTCTCCAACCCACGGGATGGTCGCCACGTCCCGTCAGGGGCATGTCGCCGCCCGGTCGATTTCAGGACTTCCCATGGAAACCATCACCAAGCAAAACCGCATCACGCTGAAGAACCTCAAGGTGGCCGACTTCGCCAGCGAGGAAACGCTGTGCTTCACCGCCACCATCGTGTTCGACGACACTCCCATCGCCGAGGCCCGCAACGACGGGCATGGCGGATCGACGTTCCTACGCGCACTCAACGGCAAGGCGGCGCTGCTGGCTCAGGCCGAAGCCTTCGCCAAGGGCCTGCCGCCCACGCCGCTCGATCTCGGCCAGGAGGGCGAAGATCCTCATTACATCGACATGACGCTCGACTTCCTGGTCGATGAGCTGGCCGATGCCATGCACGCGGAACGCAAGGTGCGAGCCGCGTTCAACCGCGACATCGGCAACAAGGTGCTGTTCATCAAGGACGGCAAACTGCTGTTCATCAAGGGCATCAAGCTCAAGGCCATTGCCGACCGCGCGGCGTACTTTGCAAAGCTGCGCAGCCGGCAGGCCCAGCCCATCGTCATCCTCGCCGAGCTTCCGCCCGAGCAGGCATTCGACTTGTGGAAGCAGCATGTCCTGGGCGACAAGCCCGACTGACCCAGCGCCACCGCACCCTCCTGACAGCCCCGCACTCGATGCGGGGCTTTTCTTTTCTCTGCGCCCATCAATCGGGGCTGGGCCGGATGCCGTTTTCCCACTGACGCCGAGCGGCCCTCGCACGAAGCTGCCCGCATGTTCGCTGATTCGTCAGCACATGCCAGCAGCCAGGGTTCCAGGCTGCCGCGGGTCTCTCCCGCGTCACCCACCAGTCCGCATCGCATCAATCTCGCGGACGCGCGTCCCCGTGACGCCGATGCTTTTTTTCCAACCGCGTGCGGGAGCTGCCATCCCGTGAGGGACGAGGCCCCGCTTTTCCAAGGAGCCCGTCCATGTCCCAGCAAGCCTCTTTCGGCCAGTTGGCCCTGACCTACTGCGGCAAGTTCCTGCCGCTCGAAGTCCTGCAAAGCGCCGCCGGCCACTACATCGGCACGCGCGATACCGAAGGTCCCGTTTCGCGGGAATCCCGCGAGTACTTCCGCAGCTATGCCGCGGCTCAACGCGCCCTCGAAAGAGGCGGCTGGTCCCAGCTCGCCGTTCCCTGATCCAACTGGAGAAATCACGTCATGAACCAGCTATTGCCGCGGGAAGTCGTCGATCAGATCATGCGGGAAGATCAGCGTTTCGCTGCCGCGCCCCAAGCCTTCTTCGAGGCCTGGAAGCGCGGTGTCGAGATTGCTGGTCCCGAGTGGTTCGGCGACGGCACCCGTGAAGGCCTGAACCAGGCCAACACCAAGTGGGATTTGCGTCCCGACATGCTGCGGCTCAACGATGCCCTCGGCGTCCTGAGCAGCGGCGAACGCATGTTCCTGTCCGCCATGGTCAGCTTCTACAACGCGCGCGAGGGCGGTGCCATGCTCAAGCGCTGCCACTTCCACGGGCTGTCGGACTTCGACGGTCTCGATCTGGAGCGCCGCAAGGTCATCGCCGACCTGCTGGTGAACTACAACGGCTGGTGAGCCGGTCTCCGGCACGCCACCGTCCTCTCGATCCCCCCCGTGAGGGACATGCGCCCACAAGGCCATGTCCCTCAATTTCTTCCCCATCGCCCGGCGCCAACGGCCTTGGGCGATTCCCTGCGGATGCCGTCGTCCGCATGGGCTGGCTCCGCTCACTTCCCCGAAAGGAGCCAGCATGGCAAACAACTACTACGAAGGCACGGGCGTTCTCGTGCTCGACCACGTTACTCCCGTCATCAAGGCACTGTTCGGTGCCTTCAGGCTGGACGAACACCATCCCAGCAATGGGCAGGCCTACATCGCCCAGATCGCCGAGACCAATAATCCGCGATGGACAGATGTGCTGGACGGTCTGGAAAACCTGGCCGCACAACTCGGCATCCCCATGCCCGACGACGAAGAGTTGTCGATTCCGCCTCTGCTTGAACGGCTGGCCGCGCACTTCGGCGCTGACCAGGACGGGGAGCTGGAGAACCTGATCGAGCACCACCAGTTCGAGGACAGCGCCGACCTGGAAGCCTTGCTTCTGATCGCCTCCCGCTTCGATGACGGCCATCACCTGACCGCCATCCAGTTCGAGGGCTGCTGGTATTGCAGCAAGCCAAGGCTGTTCGAGTTCGGTGGCCACGGCTGCTACCTGAGCCGCGAGGTACAGGTCTTCAGAACGTCCTCGCAGGCGCTCCAACTCGGCGACCAACTGCGCAAGGCCATCGTGGCCACCGACATCGAAGAGGCCTCGGCGTTGATCGCGTTGGAGGCCGCCAACCTGCTCGCCGGCATCAACGACGAGCATTTCCGCCTGAGTGTGCGCCATCGCGTCGCCGAACGACTGGCCCAGACGCCGACGATCAGCGCCGCCTGACGCATTTTCCACTTTCAACCCACCGGGTCCAATTCCCGGTGGCGGGGATTGGCTCCATTATTCAAATCTGGAGAGTTCCCATGTCCCAGAAACCCAATCCCTTTCTCCGCGGCTACTGGAATCTGAAAATCGTCCGCACGCTGTGCATCAGCTACGAGGACGGAAGCCCGCATGTCTGGCGAAACATCCACCAGAGCCAAGAACACCTCTCCGACGAGGAGCTGGTTTCATCGTCCTGCATCGTCACCAGCGATTTCGCCGTGGTCAGCAATGGTCCTCACCCCGTGAGTGCCGAGGTGCTGGCCGAATGCGATGCCGGTGAGGGCGTCAGCGGCCAAGGCGTGATCGGCGCCGTGGTCTATGCCATCCATGGCGACGACTTCGACGGCCGTCCGGTCCACGTCGGTGACACCTATTCGGCCGAGGCCGCGCGGGAAGTCGTGCAGCGCCTGAGTTTCGAGACCGGGTATTTCAGCCGGGCCTGGGAAATCAGCCGTGAGCACATCACCGTCGATACCTGGCACTACCTCGCCAACCTGGCAGACCTCGCCACGCCGGAGGCTTTCCTGTTCATCGCGTTCCGGGTTCCGTACAGCCCGGCGATCGGCATCAAGCTGATCTCCACGCCCTGGACGGACCAGAACCTGGAGTATGCCGAGGGCATCACCGCCGAGCAGCTTCGGCAGGAGCACCGGAACAAGGGCATGCCGGACGAACTGGCGAACATCCTTGAACTGGCTGGCCAGGCCGACGTGCGCATCCTGATCCTCGACGCCGACGCTTCCGTGCTACCGGGCCTGCCGCTGGCCGAGTCCTAGCAGCCACGCGACGCGCCATCCTTCCTCTTTCTCCCCCATACCAGCCCGTCTCCTGCCCGGAGCCGGGCTGGTTCATTTTCACAGGAGCACCCTCATGTTCCCCGACCTCATCTCGCCCGCGCTCGACTTCGAGCACCAGCTTGGAGCCTGCGTCAATGCCATGAGCCAGGACGACGCCATCGGCCAGATCCTGGTATTCGAGCGCATGCGTGGCACGCTGCACATGCGCCATATCGCCAGCGCCGACCTGGTGGACACCGACGTGGACGACTACGAAATGGTCGTGTTCGACGGTGGCAACACCAGCGGCGATACATGGAAGCATGTCTTCTTCCCGCGCCAGCGCGAGCACTACTTCGTTTACGAAGCTTGACCCCCCAAGCCCCTTCCGAGGGGCTTTTTCTTGCCCGCAGCGAAGGAAAGCGGATGCGGCGCGGTGCGGTTTCCTACGGGCGGACCGCTCACTCCAGGGCCATCCTTGCCCCATGTTCGTCGGCGTTGCCGACACATGCCCAGGCAGCCAAGACCTTCGAGGCTGCAAGCGCGGGAAACCGTGCTGGTCGTTTCTTCCTACGGACGTACCGCGTCCATCCACCCACAAGGGACCTCTCCCTTGTGGGCAGGGAATCCCTTGTTTTTCCTCAAGGAGATTCCCATGGATCGCTCTCTCATCAAGACCCTGATGCCTTCGCTTGTCGCGGGTCATGTGCCCCGCAACGTGCGGTCGATCAAGTACCGTGTGTTCGATGATCAGCCGCAGCCTTCGGCGCTGGGCTTCGCCTTCGATCCCCAGCCTTTCGACGGCAAGGTGGTCGCCGCGACGGACGATGCCATCGTCGTCAAGCTCAAACCCAGCGAGTTCGCGGTGCTCGACCCCAACCTGGTGACCGCCGTTCCCAGCGAAGGCGCCAAGGTGCATGTCCAACCGTATGCCCGCCACCGCTTCGACGGCCTGCGCGCGGACACCCCGGAAGTCATCACCGAGAAAACCTCGGATGGCACGCCTTACACCATCACGAGGCATATTCTCGGCTCCGCGCCAGCCAAGCTGCCCATCCCCGAGCCGCAGTGCATGGAGCTGGGCCAGCTCATCGAGCAGTTGGAGGAAATGCCGGCGCCCGACGGGTTCCGGCGCATCACCCACATGCTGGTCGATGCGGGCGCCCGGGATTTCACCTGGGTCGATCCCAAGCCGTCGAAGATCATCGAGACGCCTCCCTCCATCAGCTTCACGGTCTCAACCGCGAAGTTCGAGGGTCGGGTGACGGTGCTGTACGACCGCGCGGGCGATGCCTACGTGGTGGAACGGCACCGCAATCATGGTGAATTGTTCGAACTGGTCGATCGGCACGACGAGGTGTATTTCGACATGCTCGGTGAAGTGCTGGAGCGGCTCATCGACGACGGGCGCTGGCGCCTGATCGACGTGAGCGTGATCGACGCCAAAGCGGCCCGGCGGCGCCAGGCAGTGCTGACATGACGTCCAAGGTGAGCGACTGCTGGGTGGTTTATTCACCCAACGAGTCGGCAACCGGCAACAGCGCTGGCTTCTGGTCCAACGAGTTCGGCTGGGTCCCGTTCGACCAGGCGACGTGCTTCTCGGCGGAAGAGACCGGGAGCTTGCAGCTTCCGATCTCCACTGGCGGTGATGCGCGCTTCGTTCCATGGCAGGAGGCCCGGCGGCACTACGGCTGACGCCGAAGCCTACCGGCCGCATGCCCCACGGGCCTTCCATCCATCCGGGTGGAGGGCCTTTTCTTTTCCATTCCACACAGGAGATTTCAATCATGTCCCTGCGATTCAGAGGCTCCGACCTGCGCCCCGTGCTGGCCGAGGCGATCGCCACTCAGGGCCGCGTGATCCTCGCCAAGGATCAGGGCGTGTACTTCCTCGCCGAGCGCGGGGAACGACGCCCGGACGGTCGGGTGAAGCTGTTGGCCTATGCCGTCGGCTGCAACCCGGATACCGATCCGTTCGATGACTGGTGGGAGCTGGCACGCGCCGAACTGGGCGGCGACGACTTCGGCGAGTTCTTCGATCCGAAGGAAGGCGTCTTCGCACGCATCCTGCACGGCACGGACGACCTGATGCTGTCCGCCACCGCCACGCATCTGTCGCTGGAGGTGGTTCCCCCGGCATAGCGCAGCAACCGCCGCGCGGGCCCTCGCAGCCCCCATCCGGGGGCTTTCCTTTCTTCGTACCGCGGCCACCGCCGCGCGTGCGCGCTCGTCTCCGGCCGCCATGGCCTGCCTCGTCGGCCTGCCGCCGACATGCCCACGGAGACGACCGCATGCACGACCCGTTCAAGATCACCCAACCCACCTGCATCAGCTTCTCCGGGGGACGCACCAGCGCGTACATGCTCTGGCGTGTGTTGCAGGCCAATGGCGGCCTGCCTGCTGACACCGTGGTCTGCTTCGCCAACACCGGCAAGGAAGTGGAAGCGACCTTGCGCTTCGTGCGCGACTGCGCCGAACGCTGGCAGATGCCGATTCACTGGCTGGAATACCTGCCCATGGAGCCGGGCTTCATGCTGGTCGATTTCGAGCGAGCCAGCCGTCAGGGCGAACCGTTCGAGGCGCTGATACGCAAGCGCCAGTACCTGCCCAATCCCGTGGCGCGCGGCTGCACGACCAGCCTGAAGATTCGCCCGATGCACCGCTTCCTGCGGCACCTGGGCTGGACGGACTGGGACCAGATGATCGGCATCAGGGCCGACGAGCAACGGCGCGTCGCCAAGATTCGCGCACGCGGCCACTCCACCGAATCGACCCACGAAACCATGTGCATGCCGCTGGCGGATGCCGGCGTCACCGTGCGCGACGTGGGCACCTTCTGGCAGGCGCAGCCGTTCGACCTCGACCTGCTCACGGTCAACGGACGCACGCTCGAAGGCAACTGCGATCTGTGCTTCCTGAAGCCGCGCGGGCAGCGCCTGGCCCTCATCAAGGCCCGGCCCGAAGCCGCCGTGTGGTGGATTCGCATGGAATCCCTGAACTTGGCGAGCAAGCCCAGCGGCGCTCGGTTTCGCGCCGATGGCCCCAGCTACGCCGACCTGGCGCGCTTCGCCGCCGACCAGGGCGACCTGTTCGATGCCGCCGAGGAACCGCTCGCCTGCTTCTGCGGCGATTGATGCTGTGCGCACGGCATTGGCCTCGCCACGGCTGCAACTGGTGCCCGTGTCGCTGCGCACCGCCAATGCCTTCGTGCAGGAGCACCACCGACACCACCGCCCGGTTCAGGGGGCGAAGTTCGCGCTGGCGGTCACGCTGTCCGGCAGCGACAGTATTTGCGGCGTGGCCATCGTCGGTCGCCCGGTCGCGCGTCACCTGGACGACGGCTGGACCCTCGAAGTCACCAGGCTCTGCACCGATGGCGCGCCGAACGCCTGCAGCAAGCTCTACGGAGCCGCCTGGAAGGCGGCTAAGGCCCTGGGCTACACGCGGCTGATCACCTACACCTTGCCCGAGGAAGGCGGTGCCAGCCTGCGCGCTGCCGGCTGGCGGCTGGTCGGTACGCGCGGCGGCGGTACCTGGAGCCGCCCCAGCCGTCCTCGCGCCGACACCCCCGACCACCTGCGCGGCCCCAAGTGCCTGTGGCGCGCGCCTGACGGCGCGGACAAAGGGAAACGCCCGGATGCCGATTGATTGCTGTCGCGCGCGCGAGGCCCGGCCATGCTGACCCCATGCTTGCTGACGTTGTCAGCGACATGCCAGGCAACCATCGGTCTTCGAGGTTGCGTCGCAGTTCCCACTGCGTGACCGAGCCAGCTCGCACCGCATCCATCCGCGAGCGGCCACCAGTCTCTGGTGGCGGATGCTTTCGCCTTATCAACCCACCGCGGGGTTACGCACCTTTCCCCGCATGCGTGGGGCTGGTGTGTCTCCGCTTCTTCCCTATGGAGATTCACCATGAACACCACATCCAACGAGAAGTCGTATTTCGACCTCCACACCTCGGGCATCGGCTACATCCAGCGTGTCCGTGAAGTGCCTGTCCGGGGCGGCCGCCGTGCGCAGCCTTTCCTGGCATGCACCGTTGCCGCGCTGGTCGGCTCCGCAAAGGACCCCAGCTACCGCTACTTCGATGTCAAGGTCTCCGGTGCCGAGGCCAAGAAGCTGGTCGAACGCTATATCGGCGTTGATGATCCCAAGCAGCGCCCGCTGGTGCGCTTCCGCCTCGGCGACCTCTGGGGCGATGCGTACATCCGCGACAAGGGCGAGCGCAAGGGTGAAGCCGCCGCGTCCCTCAAGGCGCGACTGCTCAAGACCGAGCCGCTTGACCGGGCCGAACTGGCTTCCATCAAGCAGCACGAGCTGATCACCCGCGGCATCGGCTACCTCAGCCGTCCGAAGGACGTCACCCCCAAGGATGGCGATCCGTTCCTGTCGTGCTGCGTCGCGGCTCTGGCCGGGCCTGTCGGTGAACCGGACTATCGGTACTTCGACACCATCGTCGCCACCCCTGAAGCCGAGCACCTGGTTCGCCGGTGCGTGCAGGCCATCGAAGGGGACCGCAAGGTGCTGATCGCCTTCAAGTTGAACGACATGAAGATCGATCCGTACATCCGCACCAAGGGTGAGCGCGCCGGGGAGCCGGGAGCGAGCCTGGAATCGACACTGATCCACATCGGTCTGATCAAGATCGACGGCACCCAGGTCTATCCGACGAGCCAGGCGCAAGCCGAGGCGCCGCAGGCCGAGGACGCACCCGCGCCCGAAGCCGAGGACGCCGCCGGCACCGCTGCCGACCAGCCTGTCGAGCCCGCCGAGCGCGAGCCCGCAGGTGAGGTCGAAGAGCAGGAGCCGGCATTGGCTGCTTCGTTCTGATCCGGCATGGCCCCTCACGGGGCCTTGCCTTTTCCTATTCTTCAAGGAGAACCATCATGGCAGTCACATCGGCACCCGAGAAATCGGTCGCGCCCATCGTCGTCCCCGGCCAGCTCACGCTGCGCACCATCCGCGGCAAGAACGGCCCGTTCACGGTCGGCCGTCTCGCCACGCACCTCGGTACGTTCGAGGTCAAAGACCCGGAGCTGGAGCAGTACCCCGAAGGCAAGTACGACGGGGAATTCATCATCCGCTACATCTTCCCGAAGTCCTACCCGGTCGGCGGCGGCATGCGGTTCGAGATCCGTGCCAGCCTCGACGGAATGACGCTCAACGGCATCGACAAACTGAGCCGCGACGAAGCCCGCAGCTTCGCCACCCAGGACGTCGATCCGCTCGATGAAGAGCAAGGGGCGCAGCCTGCGGCAACGCCGGCCAAGCCCGCCAAGGCATCCAGGCCTGCCAAGCCCGCACCCGTGCAGGCGTCCGCGGACCCGCTGGTCGATACCACGCCCTTCGGCGTGGATGCGCCACCGCCTGCTGCGGCCGCTGCCCCCGGCAGCACCGAAGACGGTGACGCCGCGCTGTTCGGCTTGCTGTGGCCGCTGGGCGAGTCCGTGAAACTGGATTCGACCATCGACCGCCGCACCCTGCGCGCGCAGATCGCCCGCCTGGGCGAGCTGGGCTACGCGCTGGACTTCAAGACGCAGGAGTGGAGCCGCCAGGCCGAACCACAAGCTGCGTGAGCAGACGCCGCATGCGCGGTGTTCTTCATCCACCCGCCGGGGTTCCTTCCCCATGCGGGGGAGGCCCTGGCCATTTTCTGGAGGTCTCCATCATGTCCATCATCGCTTGCGATACCCCGCGTTCAACGCTGGATGAACCCGCGTGGCGGGAACTCTGCAAGGCGGCCGCCGCACACGCCCAGCGCGGTTGCGGCTTGTCCTAGGACCACTACGTGACGCTCTTCAGTTCGGAGATCGACGCGCTGGCCAATAGATTGCCGGAAGAGCAGCGTGCTCAGGCTCTCGAAATCGCCGCACAGGAATGGGACTACGCAACACCTGCCGAGCGGCAGGAATCCCAGGACTGGAATGCAACGCACGGCTACTGCTCGCACGGCATCGAGTTTGGCTACTGCCCGGCCGGTTGTGATCGAGACGATGACGACTGGGACTGAGGACAGGGCATAGGTTCCTTCGCGCACCTGCGACATTCCATCACCCGCTGGGGGTTCTTCCCCACGGGAGGCCTCCGGCTCAACTTTTCGAGGAGGCCTCTCATGGGCTGGTATTTCTCAAACCAATCGCGGTCCGAACTGATCGCGGAACTGATCGCAACGCAAGAGACCGAGCGCGCCAGCGTCAAGGTCATCGCTCACACCCTGCGCGGCAACGTGCTGTGGTCCGTCGCCGAAATGACCGCCAAGGTCGAAGGCGTGCATCGTGATCTCGCACCGGACCAGTCCCTTCGCTACATCCGCTGCGATCTGCTTGAACGCAGCGGCGGCCAGTGGGGACGAGTCCATGCACCCGTACTACTACACGTGCCCGCTGTCCTATCTGGACCTCGCACCGGAGCAGTCCGCCGACTGGCGTGCAGGCGTTCGCGCCTACCACGCACGGCGGCGCACACCCACGGCATCCGCGGCATCCGCCGCGGCGTCGATGGCCTGAGCCAGGAGGAACCGACATGGACCCGATTTTGGCTTCGCTCACGCCATCGCTGCTGGCACTCGTTGAAGGCAGTTTGTCCAACGACGAAGTGTCCTCCGACGAGGAAATGCTGGCGTACTTCATCGACAACGGCCTCACCGAGGAGCAGGCACGGCAGGCGCTGACCTATCGCGACCAGTACCTCAACAACATCTACCTGGACGGCTTCACGCCGATCACCGCGGTGGACGAGGCGCTTCACTTCAACCCGCACACCCGGCAGTTCGAGCCGGACTGAGCGGTTTTCTTCCACCCCCCCCGGGGCAGTACCTGCCCCGACGGGCGGTGCTGTTCCCGCTCATCCGAGGACACCACCATGCCCGCAAACACTTCTTCCACGCTGTACCGCATCGACGAATGCCCGGACGTGATGGCCGACGCCTGCGTTGGCGATGACCAGGGCAACCTGATCTTCCTGTCCATCTGGGCACGCGACACCGCCGTCCAGCAATTCCTCGCTCGCCTGACCCTCGGGCGCGACGAGCAGGGACTGGACCAGTTCCACGTCATCACCGACCAGGGCGGCAGCGTCCCGGTGTTCATCGGCAACGTCGATCGCCTGGAAAAGCGCATGACCCGCGCCTACCGGCGAACGCTGTTCGGTTCGCTGTCCAACGTGTGGCTGTTCGACCGGCGCTGCGTCAGGCCCGACAAGGCCAACGCCAGCGCATTGGCACTGCTGCCGCGCGACAGCGCCCACCGGCTTGACCGCCTGTGGATGCTGGTGCGGGACACCTGCCCGTTGCCGCTGCTCGACCACTGGCGCGAGACCGTGCTGGAACTGCTGCAAAGCCGCGAGATGCTGGCCCGCCTTCCGTTCGCCCTCGGGCCGCTGGAAGGCCATCGGCTCGCCATCGACGTGCCGGCGCTGACCCTGGCGCTGGGCTCCCTGATCCGCAGTGACGCGCTCACCGCCTATCCCTATCCGACCAAGATTTGGACGCCGGAAGCGGTAGCGGCTTGACCCCCTCGGAGGCACGTCTCGGCGTGCTTCCGTCTTTCATCCCCGCCAACCAGGAGACTTCCATGGCCCTCATGTTCCCGCGGCTCGCCCGCAATTTCGTCAAGAACGGATATTTCCCGACCGACGAACCCACGCTCGAAAGAGCCCTCAACGCACTGATGCCCAGCGATGGGCCGATGTGCATCCTCGATCCCTGCGCCGGCGAAGGCGTGGCGATCGCCGAAGCCGCCCACGCCCTCGGGCGCGAGCAGGCCAAGGCGTTTGCGGTCGAGTTCGACGCGGAGCGGGCACGCCATGCCCGCGGCCTGGTCGATCACTGCCTGCACGCGGACCTGATGGACACGATGGTCTCCAAACAGTCCTTCGGGTTGCTCTGGCTCAACCCGCCGTATGGCGACCTGTCCAAGGACGTCAACGGCAACATCGGCTATCAAGGTCAGGGACGTGCCCGCCTCGAAAAGCTGTTCTATCAGCGTTCGCTGTCGCTGCTGCAGTACGGCGGCATGCTGGTCTTCATCGTCCCCGGCTACGTGCTCGACGCGGAGCTGGTCGGCTGGTTGACGCGCCACTACACCGATCTGCGCATCTACCGAGCGGTGGAAACGCAGTTCAAGCAGGTGGTGATCTTTGGCCGAAGGGTGCGCCAGCGCGAGCAGGTGCCCGATGGCGTCAAGGCCGTGCGCAATCTGCTGCTGCAGGTTGGGCAAGGCGAAGTCGAAGCCGAGGAACTGCCGAGCGAATGGCCGTTCCTGCCGTACATCGTCCCCGCCAGTCCGGTCGAGCCGGAGCATTTCTTCCGCGTGACGATGGAGCCGGAGCAGTTCGCCGATGAGGTCGGTCGGCTGCAAGGCCTCTGGCCGTCGCTGGACACGCACCTGGGGGCCGCGCAGCAGTCGCTGCGTCCACCGGCGCGAGCCTTGTCCCACTGGCATCTCGCCCTGGCCTTGGCAGCGGGCGCGATCTCCGGCGTTGTGCGCTCCCAGACGGGGCGCGTGCTCGTCGTCAAAGGTGACACCCACAAGGACAAAACGCTCCAGCGGGAATTCACCGAACGCGAAGACGGCTCCATCGCCGAGACCCGCATCCTCACCGACAAGTTTGTGCCCGTCATCCGCGCGTGGGACATGACGCCTGGCTCCGCGACACGGGGCGAGGTGTTGACCATCCGCTGATCCACCGGACGCGCTGCCGTCCTGCTGTACCACATCGAAGGAGAAACACCATGTTCCCGAATCCGTTCAAGCGGCCAGCGCCGCACAAGCAACCGTTGTTCGCACCGAGTACGCTGAAGTTGAGCGAGAAGGTGCATTGGCTGGCCCGAAGAGGCCTGATCGACCCCTTAGCCTATGTCCAGCGCCATGTGCGCGGGGACTGGGGCGAGATCGATGAGGCCACACGCCAAGCCAACGACGTGGCGATCCAACAGGACAACCTGATGATCTCGCAGTTCAGGATCACGCCGGACCTGGCGCTAATCGTCAAGACCAGCGAGGACCACCAGACCACGGTGATCCAGCTTCCCGAAGAGCGGGACCTGATCTGACGTCCCCACATCGTCATCCTCATTCTCCTGACGGAGCCACTTCACTCCGGCAGGGGTGTCGTGGCTCAATGACCCATCAAGGAGGAGCCGATGGCATCGCATCGCATCGAAACCTACTGCCGGCGGCTGGCGTTCCCGATCGGGGCGCTTATCTTCAGCAAAGGCATTGACCGCCTGGTCCGCTCGGGTCGCCTCGACCCGATCCCGTACTTCAGGCGCCACACCCGTGGCGACTGGGGCGACGTCAACGTCCAGCAATGGCAGGCCAACAGCACCGCGCTTCAATCAGGCGCATCGCTGGAATCGCACTACGTGATCCATCCGGGGCTGGCCATTCGCATCGTTACCGACGCGGAGCGCCACGCCACCGTCATCGTTCTGCCGTCCGAGGACTGAGTAACCGTCTTCGAAGTCAAGCGCAATGAAGCGACTTGTCCCAAGGTTTTCCAGTGCGCACCATGGCGTTGAGCGTGGTGAGCAACTTGCGCATGCAAGCGACCAGGGCGACCTTGGGCAACTTGCCAGCGGCCTTCAGACGCTCGTAGAAGGCCTTGATGGCCGGGTTGTAGCGGGTGGCCGTGAGCGTTGCCATGTACAGCACGCGGCGGATCTCGAAGCGCCCGCCTTGTACGCGCCGCCTGCCCTTGCTGCCGCCGGAGTCATTGGCCATGGGCGCCACGCCCACCAATGCAGCGATCTCGCGCCGGTTCAGCCGGCCCAGCTCTGGCAGCTCGGCAATCATCGTGGCACTGGCCACCGGGCCGACTCCCGCAGCCGACTGCAGCAGCGTGTCGAGCTCCCCAAAGTGCTCGCGCACATGCGTGACCATCTGCTCTTCGATCTCATCGAGCTGCGCCTTGATCGCCGCCTCGATGGCCTCGATGCTGGCGTGCAGCTTCTTGGGCGTGATCTGCAGCCGTTGGCGCTCCGAATGGAGCATGGTCAGCAACTGGCGCCTGCGCGTGACCAGGGCCGCGAGCCACTGCTGGCGCTCATCGGCCAGGGGGCGCAAGAAGCGCTGCAGATCGTCGCGGCGCAGCAGCACCGCTGCCAGCTCGGCCAGCGTGCGCGCATCCACCGCGTCGGTCTTGGCCAGGCGTCCCATGGATTTGGCGAAGTCGCGCGCCTGGCGCGGGTTGATGACCGCCACGGGCAGGCCTGTGGCCTGCAGGGCACACGCTAACGCGGCCTCGTAGCCGCCGGTGGCCTCCATCACCACCAGACCCACGTCCAGGGGCTGCAGGGCAGCCGCCAGCGCCGAGTGGCCTTCGGCATCGTTGTCAAACCGCTGGGCGCTGCTCTTGGCACCCAGCACACAGACATCCACGTGCGCCTTGGCCACGTCGATGCCCACCGTCACTGAGGTAACAGACATGATCTTCAGATCCCTTGCTTGTGCATGCGCGCTCAATCAAGGCGCGCGTAACCGTTCGGGCTTCACGAAGACCAGCGCGGCGGCCATGCGTTCTGTACTCAGTCACGGGCTCTATCACCCCAGCGCCTACCAAACTGCACGGGCCGGTCTGGCCGCCTCAACGGCGTTCAGACTCTACCGCGCTGGTCTGGTTTAAAGATACAAGCACGGTTCAGCCGCTGGCCACCCAGGCCAGCACCTTCAACCACCGTCGGCCACGCGTCGATTTACTTCCCACCACGGGGCATGCCACTGCCCCGCTGGGGGTGGTGCATGCCCCTTTTTCTTTGGAGCATCACCATGTCCCTCGATCTCGAAACCAATGCCGCTGAAGCCGCGCCCGTACAGGGCGAACTGCTCGACGCGGAATCTTCCCCTCTGACCCTGAGCCTTCAGGATTTCGTCGGCGAGTTCGGCGACGAACTGCTCGACGCCCTCAACAGCGCGAACCCGCCGGTCTATACCGGCCAACCGCAGGCCCACCGGCAACTCATCGTCGCCAGCCTCAAGCGCAAGCTGTTCCCGGCCCAGGCCGAAGTCGTCCACGCTGCCGCCGAGCTGCTGATCGACCGTGGCGAACGCGCCGCGATCGTCAATGGCGAGATGGGCTGCGGCAAGACGACCGTCGGCATCGCCACGGCCGCCGTGCTCAACGCCGAAGGCTACCGCCGTACCCTGGTCCTGTCGCCACCGCACCTGGTTTACAAGTGGCGGCGCGAGATCCAGGAGACGGTGGCGGGCGCCAAGGTGTGGGTGCTCAACGGGCCGGACACGCTCGTCAAGCTCATCAAGCTGCGTGAGCAGTTGGGTGTCCAGCCCACGGGTCAGGAGTTCTTCGTCCTGGGCCGCGTCAGGATGCGGATGGGCTTCCACTGGAAGCCCGTTTTCACCACGCGGCGCACCCGCCACGGCGACGTGGCAGCGTGCCCGGACTGCGGCACGGTCATCACCGACCTCGACGGCGAGCCGGTCAACCCGGTCGCGCTCCAAGCCGAGGAGTCCCGCAGGAAGTGCAGCCATTGCGCTGCGCCCCTATGGACACTGATCCGCCCGCGCAGCCTGTCCGGTAGCGATCAGTCCTCGGCCGTCCTCAAAGCCTTGAAGCGCATCCCGACGATCGGGGAAGTCACCGCGCAGAAGCTGATGCAGAAGTTCGGTGACGGCTTCCTGGCCTCGATGCTGGGTGACAACATCCATGAGTTCATCAACCTCATGGACGGCAACGGCGAGCTGGTGTTTTCCGACCGTCAGGCCACGCGCATGGAACGTGCGATGGCCAACATGGAGTTCGGTTTTGGCGAGGGCGGCTATCAACCCTCGGAGTTCGTCAAACGCTACCTGCCGCAAAGCACGTTCGACCTGCTCATCGCTGATGAAGCGCATGAGTACAAGAACGGTGGCAGTGCCCAAGGCCAGGCCATGGGCGTGCTGGCGGCGAAGGCTCGCAAGACCTTGCTGCTGACCGGCACGTTGATGGGCGGCTACGGCGACGATCTCTTTTATCTGCTGTTCCGCGCCTTGCCTGGGCGGATGCTCGAAGACGGCTACCGGCCGACCACGAGCGGCAGCATGACGTCGGCCGCGATGGCGTTCATGAGGGACCACGGAGTCCTCAAGGACATCTATTCCGAGAGCACCGGCACGGCGCACAAGACCGCGAAGGGCACGAAAGTCAGTGTCAGAACGGTCAAGGCCCCGGGCTTCGGCCCCAAGGGCGTGTTGCGCTGCATCCTGCCGTTCACGATCTTCCTCAAGCTCAAGGACATCGGCGGCAATGTGCTTCCGCCGTATGACGAGGAGTTCCGCGAAGTCGCGATGGACACGGCGCAAGCCGCGGCCTACCGCGACCTGGCGGGTCGGCTGACCGCGGAGCTGAAACAGGCTCTGGCGCGACGCGATACGACGCTGCTGGGTGTGGTCCTCAACGTGCTGCTGGCCTGGCCGGATTGCTGCTTCCGGTCGGAGACGGTGGTGCATCCGCGCACGCGCGACACCCTGGCGTTTGTCCCGGCTCAGTTCAACGAGTTCGAGATCAGCCCCAAGGAGCGTGAGCTGATCGACATCTGCAAAGAGGAGAAGGCACAGGGCCGCAAGGTCCTGGCCTACACGGTCTATACCGGCACGCGCGACACGACGTCACGCCTGAAGGTACTGCTGGAACAGGAAGGTTTTCGGGTGGCGGTGCTGCGCGCAAGCGTGGATGCCAGCCGTCGCGAAGACTGGATCGCCGAGCAACTGGACCGTGGCATCGACGTGCTCATCACCAATCCCGAACTTGTCAAGACGGGGTTGGACCTGTTGGAGTTTCCGACGATCGTGTTCATGCAGTCGGGCTACAACGTATATAGCCTCCAACAGGCGGCACGCCGCTCCTGGCGCATCGGGCAGAAGCAGCCCGTGCGCGTGATCTACCTCGGCTACGCCGGTTCCTCGCAGATGACCTGCCTGGAGCTGATGGCCAAGAAGATCATGGTCTCGCAGTCCACCTCGGGCGACGTGCCCGAATCCGGGCTTGATGTCCTGAACCAGGACGGTGATTCCGTCGAGGTCGCACTGGCCCGGCAGCTTGTCGCCGCGTGATGCCTTCCACTTACGGCCCTTCGGGGCCGTTTTTTTGTCTCACGATGGCTCCAGCTCGGCGTTGCGCTGGATTTCGCCTAAGCCCGCCACAGCAGGTTTATCAAGGACGGGGATTCAAGAAGTTAGGCGCGGGCCAAGTCGCGCCCCCGAAGCTATGCTGATGGGCCATGCTTGCCGCGACCGTACGCCGGTACAGCCGCGCGAAAGCGGACATTGAAGTTGAGGCTAGGAAAAGCGAGACAATGCTTCCGCTTCGATTCGCTTAATCCAAGCGTCCTTGCAATCAGAGTACGCACGACTGTTTTCGGGATGTAGCGCTGCACATCGGCACTTCTCCCGTTCGTACTGATCTGCGAGGCTCGGCGAACTACGCAGAAGATCGCGGAAAGCGAGGTGTCTGCGGATAGCGGCGTCTCCATCCGCGAAGCAGTGAATTTGAATGAGGCGCTCACCCGTTTCAGGATCATGTAGGGTGCAATAGCGCCTTCCCTCGATGCCGTTGGCTCCGTGCCATACGTAGCCAAGGGCTTCAACGGCAGATCGTTCGCTATCCAATGCGGCCAAGTTCAGAACGACCGGCATAAGGTCGAGGATGGGCTTAGCGGCGATTCCCGGAATAGAAGTTGAGCCGATATGATGGACTTGGAGGATCGAGTCCACGCCCTGTTTAAGTCGCTCTGCTTCGTTCGCCGCTTGGTTCGCCCAGCGCGGGTCATGAGGTGCCAAACGGACAGGCATCGTTGACGGTAACATCCGGTTCCTCAAGAAGTGCGATTAAGGCTTGTCTCTCGTTGTTGGTTTTATCAGCCAGACAGATAGCCGACGAGCCACGAGATCTGACTTTCAAACCGGGACTCTGCTGTGCATTCCTCGGTTCTGACGCAGCGATCGAGCGCGTTTTGATGAACAGAATGAGCTGGCCGTCATTGGTAATCGACTCCGATACAGCGCGCTTAGCTTTCTACTGCGCCGCTCTTATATGGTTCCTAGCCCATGAAATCTCCGCTCTGCAAACTGAGCGGAAGTAGTGTGCCAAATATAACGTTTTGATTCCCTGGCGAGTTTCCCCAGGGACTCGTCACCGACCATCTTTTGTCGCTCCTAGCAAATCGGGCGCTGCCTGGTTCGCATTGTTTGCTGCCGCTCGTGGCCCGAGCGGCGATGGTGAGGGCTCGATGTTTCTGGACACCGAGCTATGTGCCCCTCTCCACCCTGGTTTCACCATCCCGAACGCCGCCTGCTGGCGGGATTTTTCGGCCTACTGTGGTCGGTGCTGGCCGGTGGCTGCGCGACGACGACTGCGCCGGTCGCGCCCGACACCATCGAGGAAGTCTCGGCCGCGCCCGAACCCGAAGCGCCCGAGTACATCCCGGTTGTGCGCTACGCCCGCTACACACTGGTCGAACTGGCCCCCATGGCGGCGCAGCGCGACCTGCTCTTGCAGACCATCGACGTGTCCATGCCCGAGGATGCCCGCGCCACGGTCGGGGATGGGGTGCGGCATGTGCTCAAGCGCAGCGGCTACAGCCTGTGCCAGAACGCGCATGCTGTGATCGAGCTGTACGCGCTGCCGTTGCCGGCGGCACACCTGCACCTCGGCCCCATGACCTTGCGCGATGCGCTGCTCACGCTGGCTGGTCCGGCCTGGGAGCTGCACGCGGATGACCGCGCGCGGCAGATTTGTTTCGAGCGGCCCGGCGACAACACCCCCGTGCCAACCGCAACCGCGGCGGTGCAGACGTTCCCGCTGGCGCCTGCGGTTTCGGGAGGCCAGCCATGAATGCCTTGCATCCCGCTCAACGCTCAACTGCCGCGGTCGTCGTACAGAGCCTGTTCTGGCTCTGGCTGATCGGCCTCAGCGTCATCGTGGCGCTCGGCTATCTGGCGATGCGCGACCAAACCGACCAGGAGCGGCTGGATTCCCGCCTGCAGCGCCTCGAAGCGCAGGCGACTGGCCTGGCCGAGACGATCGAGGCCATCCAGCAGCGCCCGGCCGTCGCAACGGCCGCTGACCTCAAGGACACCCGCCAAATCCTGGAAGCACGCGCCGCCCAGGTGGAGAAGTCGCTGAACGGCTATGCCGCCGCCGATGATCTTCAAGCACTGCGAGCGGAGATCGAGCAGATCAAGACGCGCCAGGCCGCCGCCCGCGCCGCAGCACCCGCCCAGCCGCGCGCATCACGCCCGGCCACCGCCTCCAAGGCCGAACCGCAGCCGCTGCCGTGCCGCGTCGTCGGCGCCGAGCTGCGCGCGGGCGAGCGCAGCGTGTCCGTCGCGCCGGCCAATGGGGATTTCACGCCCGACCAGCTCCAGGTGCTGCTGCCCGGTGATGCGGTCGGCCCATGGCGCTTGCAGGCCATCGAGGGCAATGCCGCGGTGTTTCAGGCCGGCGACCAGACGCGCCGCGTGGCGATTCCCTGACAGGAGCACACCCCATGAAGCCGTCGATCCTCCTTTGTGCGCTCGTCCTGGCGTCGGTGCAGTGGGCGACCTGGGCGCAGCAGCCCGCCACGGCCCCCGCGCGCAATGCACAGAGCCAGGAGCGCCCGCTGGCCGCCCTTGTGCTGGACGACCGGGCAGCCAGTGAATGGGGCCTGCAACCGCAGGAATGGGCTCGCTACCGCGAGCTGATGGACGGGCCGCTGGGCATCCAGTCGCCCAACCTGGACCCGCTGTCTGCCCTGGGTATCGAGGCCCGCACCGATGAAGAACGGCGCCGCTACGCCGAGCTGCAGGTGCAGGTGGAAGCGCGCCGCGTCGAGAAGCTGCTCGCCTACCAGCGCGCCTACGACGAGGCCTGGCAGCGCCTGAACCCCGGCATGCAGCGCGTGAACCTGCCCGACGACAAGCCAAGCGCCGGCATCGCGCGTGGCAGCGGCCGCATGGCGGTGTTCGTCAAGGACGGCTGCACGGCCTGCGGGCAGCTCGTGCAGCGCCTGCAATCCTCGGGCGCGGAGTTCGACCTGTATATGGTGGGCAGCCGCCAGGATGATGCCCGCATCCGCGACTGGGCCAAGCGCGCGCAGATCGACCCGGCGCGCGTGCGCGCCGGCAGCATCACGCTCAACCACGACGGTGGCCGCTGGCTGTCGCTGGGCCTGCCCGGCGATCTGCCCGCCGCCGTGCGCGAAGTGAACGGCCAATGGCAGCGCCAGCCGTAGCCGTACCCCTTCGCGCACTGGTGCTCGCTGCCGGCCTGTATGCCGGTGCCGCCCTGGCCCAGGAGGTTCCGCCACCGGCTTACCAACTCGCTGCCCAGCGCGCAGGCATCCCATCGACCGTGCTCTACGCCGTGGCCTTGCAGGAGAGCGGCATCCGGCGCAACGGGCGCATCGTTCCCTGGCCGTGGTCCCTCAACGTTGCCGGCCAGTCCCGCCGCTTCGCCACGCGGGCCGATGCCTGCTCTGGCTTGCAGCAGGCGATGCGCGCCACACCGCACACACGCATCGACGCGGGCCTGGGCCAGATCAACCTCGGCTACCACAAGCACCGCTTCACCAGTCCGTGCGACTTGCTGGACCCGTACCGCAATCTGGCCATTGCCGCCGAGATCCTGAAAGAGCAGCACACCCCCGGCGAGGACTGGCTGCTGGCGATCGGCCGCTACCACCGCCCCGCTGGCGGCGAGCCCGCCGCCCGCTACCGGCGCAGTGTGTCGCGCCACCTTGCCCGAGTGCAGGGCGCGCGCCCAACCGCCGCGGTACTCGCCGCGCACCAGGAGAGTTCCCCATGACCAAACCCCATCCGGCCCATCTCGCGTTCACGGGCCTGCTCATGCTGCTGGCTGGCCTGCCGTTGGCCTCGCGCGCCGGCGAACCGCTGATCGTGGTCGAAGACCGTGGCGGCACGTCGGCGCTGCCGTACTACGAAGCCCTCAACCTCCAGCCGCGCGCCGGTTCCCCGGCGCGGCCGCCCATCCCGACGCCCCGCGCTCCGGCCACGCCAGCGGACGAAGCCGCGATGCTGCCGGTGCGCAGCGCCAAGCTCACGCCCGGCACCGTCGCGCGGCGGGTGATCGAAGCGCCCGGCCTGCGGCCGTTCGTGGTCATCGGCGACGACGAGGCTTCGCGGGCGTGGTTGCAGCGCCGCGCCGCCGCTTTGCGCGAACGCGGCGCGGTCGGCCTGGTGGTCAACGTCGAGACTGCGCAGGGCCTGACGCGGCTGCGCGCCCTGGTGCCCGGCGTGCCGCTCGCGCCCGTGGCCGGCGACGACCTGGCCTATCGGCTGGGCCTGCGGCACTACCCGGCGCTGATCACGGCCACCGGCATCGAGCAATGAAGCCATGTCGGGGAAACAGCCGGTCGAGGTTCTGCTACGCCCAGCGGTGGAGCTATACACCGTCGCGGCGTGTGCAGGCGCCGCGTTTCTGTGCCTGGTGGCCCGATGGTCGCTCGCGCTGAGCCCGGCCATGGGCATCGGCAGCGCCTTGGCGTTCGGCGCCTACGGCGCGATCCGCTACCGCGATGCCCGCGTCATCCTGCGCTACCGGCGCAACATCCGCCGCCTGCCGCGCTACGT
The DNA here is from genome assembly GCF_013154915.1 of Diaphorobacter sp. JS3050. NCBI lineage: Bacteria > Pseudomonadati > Pseudomonadota > Betaproteobacteria > Burkholderiales > Comamonadaceae > Diaphorobacter > Diaphorobacter sp. JS3050. Next base: position 430,193 of record NZ_CP053553.1, on the reverse strand, counting down.
GATGACGAGCAAGGACGTGCCGGTCAGCCAGCAGCGGCTGTTCGTGGGGCGTGGGTTCCTCTGGGAGCAGAAGCACACCCATAGGCTGATGCAGACGTACCGGCCGGAGTTCCGGCGCTACGTCGAGCCGACGCCGGCCTACCGGCTGGCCAGACGCCTGGAGGAACGGCTGGAGTTCGCGCCGTTGCCGCTCTCGCGCCTGCCGAAGCTCACCGGCTGGGACGTGCCTTTCAACCCCGTGCGCCCGTTGCCGCCTGTGGGAGGCCTGCCAAGGCTGCACGGCATCGAGCCCGACGAAGTGGACGTCAGCCTGCCGCTGGGCGAGCGCGTCGGGCACTCGCTGGTGCTGGGCACCACGCGGGTGGGCAAGACGCGCCTGGCCGAGTTGTTCGTCACCCAGGACATCCGGCGTAAGAACGCCGCCGGCGAGCATGAGGTCGTCATCGTCATCGATCCCAAGGGGGATGCCGATCTCTTGAAGCGGATGTACGTCGAAGCCCAGCGCGCTGGCCGCGAAGGCGAGTTCTACATCTTCCACTTGGGCTGGCCGGAAATCAGCGCCCGCTACAACGCCGTGGGCCGTTTCGGCCGGATCTCGGAAGTGGCGACCCGGGTGGCGGGGCAGCTCTCCGGCGAAGGCAACAGCGCGGCGTTCCGCGAGTTCGCATGGCGCTTCGTGAACATCATCGCCCGCGCCCTGGTGGAACTGGGGCAGCGCCCGGACTACATGCTGATCCAGCGCCACGTCATCAACATCGACGCGCTGTTCATCGAGTACGCCCAGCATTTCTTCGCCAAGACGGAGCCCAAGGCCTGGGAGGTGATCGTCCAGATCGAGGCCAAGCTCAACGAGAAGAACATCCCCAGGAACATGATCGGGCGCGAGAAGCGCGTGGTGGCGCTGGAGCAGTACCTCTCGCAGGCGCGCAACTATGACCCGGTGCTGGATGGCCTGCGCTCCGCTGTCCGATACGACAAGACGTACTTCGACAAGATCGTCGCATCGTTGTTGCCGCTGCTGGAAAAGCTCACCAGCGGCAAGATCGCCCAGCTTCTGGCGCCGAACTACTCCGACCTGGCCGACCCGCGTCCGATCTTCGACTGGATGCAGGTGATCAGGAAGCGCGCCGTCGTCTATGTCGGCTTGGACGCGCTGTCCGATGCGGAGGTCGCCGCAGCGGTCGGCAACTCGATGTTCAGCGATCTCGTCTCGGTGGCTGGGCACATCTACAAGCACGGAATCGACGACGGCCTGCCGGGCGCATCGGCTGGCGCTCGCGTGCCGATCAACGTCCACGCCGACGAATTCAACGAGTTGATGGGGGACGAATTCGTGCCGTTGATCAACAAGGGCGGCGGCGCAGGGATGCAGGTCACGGCCTACACGCAGACGCTTTCCGACATTGAAGCGCGTATCGGCAACCGGGCCAAGGCAGGCCAGGTCATCGGGAACTTCAACAACCTGTTCATGCTGCGTGTGCGCGAGACGGCCACGGCCGAACTGCTGACGAGGCAGTTGCCGAAGGTTGAGGTCTATACGACCACCATCGTCTCCGGCGCGACCGACAGCTCGGACATCCGTGGGGCCACGGATTTCACCAGCAACACGCAGGATCGCATCAGCATGTCCAGCGTGCCGATGATCGAGCCGTCGCACGTCGTCGGCCTGCCCAAAGGCCAGTGCTTCGCGCTGCTGCAGGGCGGGCAGCTTTGGAAGGTGCGCATGCCGCTGCCGGCGCCGGCCCCGGACGAAGTGATGCCGCAGGATCTGCAGCAACTGGCGGGGTACATGCGCCAGAGCTACAGCGAGGCGACGCAGTGGTGGGAATTCACCAGTTCCCCGGCCTTGCAGGACGCGGCCTTGCCCGAGGACCTGCTGGATGATGCTGCTCTGGCCGAGCCTGGCGCGTTGGCCGCCGGCGCCGATGACGGCGCGGGCAACGAGGCCGCGCCATGAAGGACGCCGCCTCGACTGCGCAGCGGGAGCAGAACCAGCGCCAGGGCCTGATCGTCGGCACCATCACCTTGCCGTTCCGGCTGCTCGGGGTGCTGATTGGCTCGCTGCTGTTCTCGATCGTGGTGGAGTGCGTCGGCATGCACCTGTTCTGGAAGGACCAGGGCTGGCGCCACTCCCGGCAGATGCTGCAATACGAACTCGGGCACCTGTCCAACCACTTCACGCGCAGCGTGGTCGTGCAGGAGCCGGGGCGCACGGCGCACGAACTGGTCGATACCGGCTACGAGTGGGTGTTCGTGCGCTCGGGGTTGCTGGAGCGCATGAGCCGAACCGCCGAGCGCTCCCGTGCGCCCAGCCACGAGCCGACGCGCAATTTCCGCTACTACATCAGCCAGGTCTACGTCTGGGCCGAGAGCTACCTGATCGCCGCGGCCTTCACGACGCTGACTTTCCTCGTGCGCCTGCTGGTCCTGGTGCTCACGCTGCCGCTGATCCTCACCGCGGCCTTCGTCGGCTTGATCGACGGCCTGGTACGGCGGGACGTGCGTCGGTTCGGCGCGGGCCGGGAATCGGGCTTCATCTACCACCGCGCGAAAGCGAGCCTGATGCCGCTGGCCGTGCTGCCCTGGATCACCTACCTGGCGTTGCCGATCTCGGTGCATCCGCTGGTGATCCTGTTGCCCAGCGCGGCCTTGCTCGGACTGGCCGTGAGCCTGACCGCAGGCAGCTTCAAAAAGTACCTCTAGGTCATCAATCCGGTCGCTTCCGGGTTCCTATTGTTTGCGGCCTGAAACCGCCCTGATCTCCACGATCAACCCATTGCTGATCACACAGGAATGGCGCGATGGTGGCTTCGATCTGGCTGCGCGCCGCGCATCGCGGCATGCCCACTTTTCTCGTGACGGCCCTCGTGCTGGGTCAGTCCCCGATGGCGTTGGCCGAGTCCCCTGTGCAACGCCAGGAACTGGCCGCTGCGCTGCGCCAACTCGACGCGCTGGAGCGCACCGTCGCGGACAGCGCCGCGCATGCGCCGATCCAGCCGGGCGAGCGCTACCACTTCGACTACCCGCGGCTCCAAGCTGACTTGGCACGTGTTCGCGCCGGCATCCAGTTCCACCTGACGCCATCACGCGCCCAGCCCCGCGACCCCTCCGAACTGGGCGGCGACTACCGCACGGAGCGGGCCGTCGCGCCATCGCCGCCGACGCCTGCGGAGGGCAAGCCATGAACGGCGCCCAGGTCTCGGCATTTCAAGCCAACAGCGGCATCGCGCCTTCTGCGATGGCGACCGTCCTGGTCGGCGTCGTGTTCGCGGTCCTGCTCGTCTGGGGCGTCTGGGCCATCCGAACGGCCTACGTGGGGTGGTCCGAGAGCCGCCTCAACCAGCGCCAGTTCCTCGGCGTCGTCGTCCGGTTTTTGGCGATGTATCTCGTGCTGACCTTCTTCCTCCTCTCCTGACCTGAAAGGCCTGACCATGCAAAACCGCATCCTCAATTCCCATCTTGCCCAGCGCACCGCCGTGGTACTGGGCGCCGCCGCGCTGCCGGCGCTGTCGTTCGCACAAGGTCTGCCGCAGTTGGAGAACCCGACGCGGGGAACCGGCAACGGCATCATGGAGACCATCAGGAACTACGGCTACGACATCATCATGCTCGTGGCCCTGCTGGTGGTGGCGTCGATGTTCATCGGCGTCTGCTACCACGCCTACGGCACCTACGCGGAAATCCACACCGGCCGCAAGACGTGGGGCCAGTTCGGCCTCACGGTCGCCATCGGCGCCGTGCTGCTCGTGATCGGCATCTGGCTGCTCACCGAAGCCACCGGCATCCTGTAAGGCTAGGCCGGTATGTCCGATCAGCAGCACGTCCGTGCGGACGGGACCGTGACGTTCCTTCCGCACCGGCTCAACCGCCACCCCGTTGTCGTGCGCGGCCTCACCGCCGACGAGCTGTGGATCTGCTGCGGCTTGTCCGGCGCGGCCGGCCTGCTGGTCGGCGCGCCGCTTTCGTGGATGCTCCGCACCATTGCCATCGCACCGACGTTCGTTGTCCTGGGCGTGGCCTTGGGCGTGTTCATCGGCGGCGGCATCCTGCGCCGCCTCAAGCGTGGGCGCCCCGACACCTGGCTGTATCGGCAACTGCAATGGCGCATCGCCACGCTGCATCCGCTGATGGCGGGCTGGGTGGGCGGCCACGTGCTGATCTCGCGCTCCGGTTTCTGGACCACCCGACGGTCTGCCTCAAGGAGCGCACGATGAGCCGCTTCAAGAACGAGATCGCCCACCTGCAGGCGCACATCAAGACGCTTCGCCTGGGTGCCGGTGCCCTGGTCATCGTCGCCCTGGTCATGGGCGGCGGCTGGTGGAGCGCGCCGCGCGACCTGACCATCCACGTCCCGCCTGACCTGCGCTCGGGCAGCACCCGCAAGTGGTGGGAGGTACCGCCCGAATCGGTCTATGCGTTCACGTTCTACGTGTTCCAGACCCTCAATCGCTGGCCGACGAATGGCGAAGAGGACTACGCGCGCAACCTCCACACGCTCTCGCCGTACCTCACGCCGTCCTGCCAAGCCTTCCTGCGCGCGGACTACGACTACCGCCGCAGCACGGGCGAGCTGCGCCAGCGCGTGCGCGGCATCTACGAAATCCCTGGCCGCGGCTACGGCGACGACCCTACGGCGCGCGTGCGCACGGTCTCCGATCGCGACTGGGTGGTGACGCTGGACATCACCGCGGACGAGTACTACGGCGCGGAACAAGTCAAGCGCGCCCTGGTGCGCTACCCCGTGAAAGTCACCAAAGTGGACATCGACCCCGCGCGCAATCCGTTCGGCCTGGCGCTCGACTGCTACGCCGGCACGCCCCAGCGCATCAGCACCCCGGAGCCGACGCGCCCGGCATCCGGCGGCCTGTCTCCGCAAGCGCCTCAAGGAGGAACCACCCCATGAAGCATCCTGTACTCGCGCTGCTGGGGCTGCTGGCCGTGGCCGCCGCACCCATCGCCCAGGCGGTGGAAATCCTGCGCTGGGAGCGCATGCCGCTGGCGGTGCCGCTGAAGGTCGGCCAGGAGCGCATCGTGTTCATCGACCGCAACGTCCGCGTCGGCGTGCCTGCGGGCGTGGGCGAGCGCCTGCGCGTTCAAAGTGCGGGCGGCGCCGTGTACCTGCGCGCCAGCGAGCCGATCGAGCCGACACGGCTGCAATTGCAGGACGCCGACACGGGCGCGCTGATCCTGCTGGACATCGCCGCCGAACCACCCAAGGACGGGGAAGCCGAACTGGAGCCGGTGCGAATCGTCGAAGGCAACAGCACTCCAGCGCGCTATGGCAATCAGTCCGGTGGTGCCGACGAGACCCCGGCGCGCGCCCAGGACCAGGCAGGGACGCGAGCAGCGCGGCGCGAAACCCCGGTCCCGGTCGTGTTGACGCGCTTCGCCGCACAGAACCTCTACGCGCCGCTGCGCACTGTGGAACCGCTGCCGGGCGTCATGCGGGTCAACCTGCGCCGCGACATGGACCTCGGCACGCTGATGCCGACATTGCCCGTGCGCGCACTCGCGCTCGCGTCGTGGCGCCTGGAAGACCAGTGGGTCACCGCCGTGCGCTTGACCAACACGGGCGCGGGCTGGGTCACGCTTGATCCGCGCGTGCTGCAAGGCGACTTCCTCACCGCCACCTTCCAACATGAGGCGCTTGGCCCGCGCGGAACACCCGAGGACACGACCGTCCTGTACCTGGTGACGCGCGGTCGCGGCCTTGCGCAGTCGCTGCTGCCCGCGATCCACCGCTTCGACCCCGCCGCACATCTCCCGCTGCCGAAAGACAGGCCCACGGACGCCAAGGAGGCCCCCGATGCGCAGTAATGGACTCCTGAAGTGGCTGATGATCCCGGTTGCCTTGCTGGTGCTGTTCGTCGCCATCCGGCTGTTCTCGGGTGGCAGCACTTCGGCACCACCGGCCGCGGATGCCGGCGCCAAGCTCACGCCTGCGGAAATGAAAGCGTTGGGCATCGAGGGGGATACCCCGCGCGACACCGTGGCGACGCTCGTTGCCCAAGTGAAGCAGTTGCGCACCGAGCTTCAGACCGCGCTCTCGGACAACAAATCCCAGCGTGAGGAAAACCAGCGGCTGCGTCAGCGCGAGAACTCGATCGACCAGCGCATCAACTCTGCGCTGGAGTCCGAACGCTCCAACCTGCGGCGCGACCAGCAGCAGGCGGCCAGCGAGCGCCAGCAGACCGAGGGGCTGCTCGCTGACCTGCAGCGGCGCCTGGACAGCATTGGTGGGCGCGGTGGCAGCCATGCCGATCTGCCCGTGGGCCTGGGGCTGCAGGGGGGCGACGAGGCCGGGATGGAAGGCGGCATGCGCTGGGTTGAACCGGATGACGCGAAGCCTGCCGAGGGACGCAACAGGGGGCGCGGCACGGCTGGCGGCATGAGCTTCCCGACGAGCTTCGGCCCCGAGCAGAGCACGTTGCAAACCACGGCGGAAACCGTGGCGAACGCCGGGGCACGCGCCGCGGGCGTCAAGACCGCAAAGCCCGTCTATACCGTCCCCACGAACTCCACGCTCATGGGCTCGGTGGCGATGACAGCGCTGATCGGGCGTGTGCCGATCGACGGCACCGTCAACGACCCGTACCCCTTCAAGGTGCTGGTGGGGCCGGACAACCTCACGGCGAACGGCATCGACATTCCCGATGTGGCCGGCGCCGTGTTCAGCGGCACCGCCTCGGGCGACTGGACGCTTTCTTGCGTGCGCGGCCAGGTGCGCAGCATCACGTTCGTCTTCAACGACGGCACGATTCGCACGATCCCCGAAGACCGCGAAGGAAACCAGCAGAACAACCAGCAGCGCGATGGCTTGGGCTGGATCAGCGATCCCCACGGCATTCCTTGCGTCAGCGGCGAGCGGCGCAGCAACGCCCAGCAGTACCTCGGCTCGCAGGCCCTGATCACCGCGGCCGGTGCCGGCGTGGCCTCGCTCATCGAGAGCGACAGCGGCCGCATGTCCTATGTCGGCTCGGACGGCTCCATCGGCACCGTGGGCATCAGCGGCCAGGAGGCGGTCGGCCAGATTCTGGCGGGCGGCGTGCGGGACATGTCGGCCTGGGTCAACAAGCTCTACGGCCAAGCGTTCGCCGCCGTCTATGTCCAGCCCGGCGCGAAGGTCGCCGTCCACCTCGAAAAGCCGCTCGCCATCGACTTCGATCCCGAAGGCCGCAAGGTCGATCACCGCACAAGAGAAAGCCATGCTCTCGAACTTGAATAGCTTGGCCCGTGGCCTGGCGCTGGTCCTCGCCGTCGCGGCGCTCGCCGGCTGCGCCACCAGCAAGGAAAAGCTGCTGACCCACGGTGACCGCACGATGATGGACATCTGGCAGCAGGAGGCCGGGGACGGCGGTGGCGCAGCCGGACGGAACGCCGGCGGCCAACTGCTCGATGCGCGCCAGAGCCTGCGTCGGCCGCTGACCGACGCCGATATGCAGGCCGCACCTGCCGAGCAGATGCGCTACACGCGCACCGCGCGCAACGAGGTCCATCGCCAGTTCCAGCGCCTGCCCAATCCCGATCTCGTGATGTACGTGTACCCGCACCTGGCCGGCACCGATCCCGTGCCGGTGCCCGGCTACACGACCGTCTTCCCGCTGTACCAGCGCATTCAGTACGCGATGCCGGGTGAGCGCGTGGAGGACTACTGATGCGCTGGAAACTTCCCTGGCCTAAGCCGGCCGCGCTGAAGCTGGCCGCATCCGGCGCTGGTGATGACGAGCAGCCGGACGGCTGGCAGCGCCACATTGAGGCCTTGCGCCAAGCCGGCATCCCCGAACCCGGCTCGGCAGTCCGGGGCCGCAAACCGGCGACGGAGGCCGACGAGCAGGCGCTGTACGAGGTCGCACCGTCCTTCGTGGAACTGCTGCCCTGGGTCGAGTTCTTGCCCGAGTCAAGGTCCATGTTGCTGGAGGACGGCCAATCGGTGGCGGCCTTCTTCGAGCTGGTGCCGCTGGGGACCGAGGGCCGGGAACCGGGCTGGCTTGCCCACGCCCGCGACGCCTTGGAGAACGCGCTGCAGGACAGCTTCGATGAGCTGGACGAGAACCCCTGGGTGCTCCAGCTCTATGCCCAGGACGAGCCGAGTTTCGACCAGTACATGCAGACCCTGCGTGACTACGTGCAGCCACGTGCCCGCGGGACAGCGTTCACCGAGTTCTACCTGCGCTTCTTCGGCCACCATCTGCGTGCGGTGGCCAAGCCCGGCGGCCTGTTCGAGGACACGGTGGTCACGCGGCTGCGCTGGCGCGGGCAGACGCGGCGCGTGCGCATGGTGGTCTATCGACGTGCCACCGGGCAGGCAAGCCGCCGCGGCCAGACGCCCGAGCAGATGCTGAACATCGTCTGCGACCGCCTGTGTGGCGGGCTGGCGAACGCCGGCATCCAGGCACGGCGCATGGTCGCAGCCGACGTCCACGACTGGCTGCTGCGGTGGCTCAATCCGCGCCCCGCGATGCTCGGGCCCAGTACAGAGGACCGGGAGCGCTTCTACGCACTGGCGCGCTACCCGGACGAGACTGAGGCCGGCGAGATCGAACTGGCGAGCGGGCGGGATTTCAGCCAGCGGCTGTTCTTCGGCCAGCCACGCTCCGACGTGGAGCACGGCACCTGGTACTTCGACGGCATGCCGCACCGTGTGCTGATCACCGACCGGCTGCGCATGCCGCCCGGCACGGGACATCTAACCGGCGAGACCCGCAAGGGCGATGCGATCAACACGCTGTTCGACCAGATGCCGGAAGACACCTTGCTTTGTCTCACGATGGTTGCCACGCCCCAGGATGTCCTGGAATCGGATCTGAACCACCTGGCGAAGAAGGCCGTGGGCGAGACGCTGGCGTCGGAGCAGACGCTCAAGGACGTGCATGAAGCCCGCTCGCTGATCGGCAGCGCGCACAAGCTCTACCGGGGCACGCTGGCGTTCTACCTGCGCGGGCGCGACGAGGCGGAACTGGATCGGCGCGGCCTGGACCTGGCGAACGTGATGCTCAACGCTGGTTTGCAGCCGGTGCGAGAGGATGATGAGGTGGCGCCGCTCAACAGCTACCTGCGCTGGCTGCCGTGCTGCTACAACCCCGGCAAGGATCGGCGCCGGTGGTACACGCAACTGATGTTCGCCCAGCACGCGGCAAACCTGTCGCCGGTGTGGGGCCGTGCCCAGGGTACGGGGCATCCAGGCATCACGATGTTCAACCGCGGCGGCGGGCCGATCACCTTCGATCCGCTCAATCGCCTGGACCGGCAGATGAACGCCCACCTGTTCCTGTTCGGCCCGACGGGTTCCGGCAAATCGGCCACGCTCAACAATCTGCTGAACCAGGTCACGGCCATTTATCGGCCGCGCCTCTTCATCGTGGAAGCCGGCAATAGCTTCGGCTTGTTCAGCGACTTCGCCAGGCGCCTGGGCCTGACCGTGAATCGGGTCAAGCTGGCCCCCGGATCGGGCATCAGCCTAGCGCCGTTCGCCGACGCGCGCCGGCTGATCGAAACGCCCAGCGATGTGCAAACGCTCGATGCCGATGCGCTGGACGAAGACCTGCCACCCGATGCCTCAGCCATGGAGGCGGACGAACAGCGCGACGTGCTGGGCGAACTGGAGATCACGGCGCGGCTGATGATCACTGGCGGCGAGGACAAGGAGGAAGCCAGGATGACGCGCGCCGACCGCTCGCTGATCCGCCAGTGCATCCTCGACGCCGCCGAGCACTGCGTGGCCGAGAAGCGCACGGTGCTCACGCGCGACGTGCGCAATGCGCTGCGCACCCGCGGCCAGGACCCGACGTTGCCCGAGATGCGGCGCGTGCGGCTGCTGGAGATGGCGGACGCGATGGACATGTTCTGCCAAGGCACGGACGGCGAGATGTTCGACCGCGACGGCACGCCGTGGCCCGAGGCCGACATCACGCTGGTGGATCTCGCGACCTATGCCCGTGAGGGCTACAACGCGCAGCTCTCGATCGCGTACATCAGCCTCATCAGCACGGTGAACAACATCGCGGAGCGTGACCAGTATCTCGGCCGCCCGATCATCAACGTGACCGACGAAGGCCACATCATCACGAAGAACCCGCTGCTCGCGCCGTATGTCGTGAAAATTACAAAAATGTGGCGCAAGTTGGGCGCCTGGTTCTGGCTGGCGACGCAAAACATCGACGATCTGCCGCGCGCCGCAGAGCCCATGCTCAACATGATCGAGTGGTGGATCTGCCTGTCGATGCCGCCGGACGAGGTGGAGAAGATCGCACGATTCCGCGAACTCTCGCCGGCGCAGAAGGCGCTGATGCTTTCGGCACGCAAGGAAGCGGGCAAGTTCACCGAGGGCGTCATCCTCTCCAAGAGCATGGAGGTGCTCTTCCGCGCCGTGCCGCCGAGCCTGTATCTCGCGCTCGCGCAGACCGAACCCGAAGAGAAGGCCGAGCGCTACCAGCTCATGCAGCAGCACGGCGTCAGCGAGTTGGATGCCGCCTTCAAGGTGGCCGAGAAGATCGACCGGGCACGCGGCATCGAGTCGCCGGCCCTGGCCCTGCCCTGAATCTGCCGTGCACCGGAGAACGCCATGGAACAGAAACGCTCATCCATTCCGATGCAGGTCCAGGCGTTCCGCCGTCGGCGCTGGCGGGCCCGCTGGCCATGGGCGTTAGGCGCAGTGCTGGTTGCGCTGCTGCTGATCTGGCTCGTGTCCCGTTCGCCAGGCGAGTCCACGCCCCAAACCTCGGCGCCTGTCAGCGAGACGCAGGTGGCCGGGCCTCCTTGGCAGATGGGCAACCCGGCAGGTCGTTTCACGCTGACGCTCTACGCGGACCTCGAATGCCCGTTCTGCCGGTCCTATTTCCCTGTCCTCAAGCGTTGGGTAGCCGGCAATGCGGACGTGGCCTTGCAATGGCACCACCTGCCGTTGGCCGCGCATGAGCCGGCCGCGTCCGCCGAAGCGCGCTTGGTGGAATGCGCGGGCGAAGCCGGCGGCCATCCCGCCTTCTGGCAGGCTGTCGAGTGGGTCTATGTCCACACACACAGCGACGGCCAGGGCTTGCCCGAAGACCTGCGCCACCCCGCCCTGACGCCAGCCATCGAACAGTGCATTGCGAGCGAGCGGCCCGACGCGGCGATTCGTACCCAAACTGCGGAAGCCACGAACAGCGGCGTGACCGCCACGCCGTCGCTGCGGCTGCACGATCGCGAAACCGGCAAGGCGATCCTGCTGCAGGGCCCGATCGAGGGCGATGCCTTGCTGTCGGCCATGGACATGCTCGCGGCCGGCGATCCCGCCGCCACACCCACATCGGAAATGCCTGCCGACGTCGTCGGCGACATGCCCAGGTAGCCCCGGTCTTCAAGGCTACGGCGCAGTCCGCTGCGCTGACCACAACCCCGTTCGCCTCGCATCCTGGCCGCGAACGATCACCGCTGCCGCGGTGATGGATGCACCTTGTTCGTTCCCCAGGAGGGCTTGCCCTCCCAGGGCGAGTGCCCTCCGATCTCACCGTCTGGAGGTTCGCCATGTCTTTCGCCGTCAATGACTCCTGCCTGGAGTCGCTTTCCGCCATCGCTGCCCAACACGAGGACTGGATCATCCAGCAAGCCATCGTGCTGCTGGAGAGACGGGTCTTCAAAGCTGGACCGTGCCTCAGCCAACCGGCCGCTGTACGGGACTACCTGCGTCTGAAACTGGTCGCTGAGCCCAATGAGATATTCGCCGCTGTGTTCCTGGACAGCCTGCACCAGGTGCTGGCCTACGAGCCGCTGTTCAGGGGCACGATCAACGCGACTTCGGTCTATCCGCGTGTCGTCGTGCAGCGTGTGCTGGAGTTGAATGCCGCCGCGGTGGTCTTCGCCCACCAGCATCCTTCGGGCGTCTCCGAGCCGTCCAGCGCGGATCGCATGCTGACCCAGCAACTGCAAGCCGCGCTGGCGCTCATCGATGTGCGGGTACTGGACCACATCATCGTCGGCCAGGGTGCCCCGTTCTCCTTTGCGGAATCCGGCCTGCTGTAGCAATGGCACCGGCTCCTTGATCCACGCGGAGGCTTCGGCCTCCGCTTTTCATTGGCGCAAGACAAGCAGGTATGCGGGCAGTCCGCGATGCGCATTGTTTGTTGGGGCCGCATGGCGTTCGGCGTTTGACTATGGCCCTTGACAACTCTTGGGGGCGCTCGACATGCCAGCATCTTCATCCAGGTTCGCATCGGGCTGGCGAACCCTTGGCCTGGCCGTTGCGCTGCCGGCTTCCCTGGCCGTGTTCAGCCCGGCCAGCTTCGCCGCCGATGTGGTGGTCATCACCGACAGCCGTCACCCGGTCAGGACCATGGGTGGCGAGCAGCTGATCGAGCTGGATGAAGCGCCCCGGATCGAAGCGGAGCTTTCTGCGGCGCTGCCCGCCGATCCCGGACAGGCAACAGCCATCGTGAAGCGCCGGCTGAGCCAGGGGGGCGCTGACCTCCAGCGTCGCATCGCCACCGCATACCAGGGCGTTGCCGACGCATGGAGCCTGGGCATCACCACCATTCCGGCTGTCGTGGTGGATCAGCGCTACGTGGTCTATGGCGAGCCTGACGTGGCCCGCGCCATCGCGCGCATCGAACAGCACCGGAGGGCCGAACCGTGATCCGCTCATTCGACCTTCTGCGCCGCATGCGGGCTGCCGTCACCTCCGTGCTGCTGCTCAGCGCCACGGGCAGCTACGCCCTGAACACGGCGACCATCGTGGGTTCAGTGGCTTCGCCCGATTGCCTGGAGTACCGGGTGGTGGGTATCTGCTACTGGCTCTACTGCACCTGGACCGGCTGCACGGTGCGCACGTCCGTCAAGGTCAGGCACTACATCCCCGATGCGGTGGTTTCGTCCTACTCGAACACCGGCGAGAACCCCTGGGTCGAAGTGCGCGCCATGAGCACGCCCAACCCTTCGGCCCAGGCCGGCGGGGACGGCACCACCAATGAAGATCACGAAAACAATCTCGCGAAGTTCAAGAACGCGGACGTCATCGGCCACCCCGGCGTCGAGGTGTTCAACCAGTTCGTCTCGTCCTCGGGCTATTTCTGCGAGGGCGCAGGCACGGCCTTCATGCCGTACCTGCTCAGTACGCTGGACACGCCGGCCTGGCGCTACAACGTACCGGAGATGGTGTACCCGGAGGCATTGATCCCGGGCATGCGCGAGGTCGGCGCGCGCTCGACCCTGAACCTCTGGGGCAACGTCTATCCGCGCGGCGGCTTCCTGCACCAGACGGACGACCACAAGGCCGGTGCCGTGGTGGCCCAACGGGCCGGCGATGTGGTCACGCGCCGCGGGCAGATCCACGTCTATCAGCCGCTGCTCGCCAACTCCCGCGATGGCTACTGGCCGGCCGGCGCGCTGATGGAGGGCGATGCCTCGACCGGCAAGTGGCAGGAACTCACGCCCGTCCTGTCCTCGTCCTGCACGGTCTTCCCGCGCAACGGCTTCCTGACACAGGCCCAACAAGGCGACTACGCCTGGGCGTTGTGGCGGCCCTATGCGTGCTGCGAACGCCGGGGCCAGGTGTTCCTCGGCAGCGTCGATTTCTATTGAGGGTACGGCGATGAAGCGTCCTGAACTGATGAACCCATCCGCCAAGGTTCGCCGCCCGCTGCGCCCCACGGCGCTAGCCGGCGCGCTCGCCCTGGTCTGTGGCCTCGCGTGGGCGCAGGCCGGCTTCCAGACCAGCGGCCCCGTCATCGGCGATGAGGTCATGTACTCGATCGGCGGTGGCAGTGCGGTGTCCATGGGCCGCGCCGCTGGCATGCGTTCGATCGGGGTCGGCCTGGGTTGGAACAGCAACCTCATCTGCGGCGACATGAGCATCCAGACCACGCTGCGCAATCAGCTCAATGGGATCACGAATGGGTTCCAGCAGATCATGAGCAACGTGATCCAGAGCGCGACCAGTGCCGTGGCATCGCTGCCGGCGCTGATCATCCAGCGTGCCGATCCGGGGCTGTACAACCTGCTGACCAATGGTGTGCTGCAGGCGAGGCTGGATTTCGACCGCTCCAAGCTGACGTGTCGCGCGATGGCCGAGAAGATGGCCGAGACGGCGGGCGGCCAGCTCGGATGGAGCCAGATGGCGGAAGGCATGGCGCTGCGCGATGCGGTGTCGAGCACGGATGCCGTATCGGCGATCGAGCAGGCCGAGACGCGCCGCGGCAACGACGGCGTGCCCTGGGTGGGCGGCAGCAATGCCGGCGGCGCGGGCCAGTCGGCCATCCGGGTGGTCGGTGACGTGACGCGGGCGGGCTACAACCTGGTCAACGGGCGCAGCGTGACTGACACGTCCTCCATCGCGCCCGCCAGTTGCGCGAGCCTGTCCTGCCAGACCTGGACGTCGCCGCAGCAGGCGACCGAATGGGCGACGCGGGTTCTCGGGGAACAGGTACAGCGCACGTGTGATTCCTGCACCAAGACCGAGACCGTGCCTGGCGTCGGGCTGACGCCGCTGATCCAGGAGGAGTACGAGACCAAGCTGGAGGCCTTGCAGGAACTGGTCTCTGGGACGCGCAACACGACGTTCGAGAACCTGCATGCAGCCGGCAGCACCTCGCTGCCCATTACACGCGGCGTCATCGAGGCGCTGCGCGACGAGCCAGACCAAGACCTGCTGGCGCGACGTCTCGCGTCCGAGGTCGCGTTGTCGTCCGTGCTGGAGAAGGCATTGCTGCTCCAGCGGACCCTGCTGACCGGCAAGAAGGAACCCAACGTGGCGGCCAACCAGTTGGCGGTCGAGGCCGTGAACCACGAGAGCGACACGCTCGATCAGGAGATCCGCAACCTCAAGACCGAACTTGAACTGCGGCGCGAACTGGCGAACAACTCGCCCATGGCCATCATCCAGCGCCACGGGACGCGCGCGGCCGGCTCGCGCGGCATCTACGAAGGCGACCCGGTGCCCGACCGCCTCGATCGGTTGCAGCGGGGCAACCCGGGAGGCACGCCATGAACGCGGCCTGGCTGCGCCCGCGCTGGCTTTTCAGCCGGCGCGCGGCAAAGGCGCTGCTCCTGGCGGTGGTCATCATCGCCGCGGCCGTGGGCGCCAATCTCGTCGGCATCTACCTCGTCGGCAGCGTTGCCGGCTGGGAGCGGTGGCTGGCTGCCAGCGCGGGCTACTTCCTGGTGTGGCGGCTGTGCCTGTACGGCGCGACGGTCTATGGCTGGGTCTGGATGCGCCGCCGGCTGCTGGCCCGCGAGGAAGACGCGCAAGCGCGGCGACGCCTGGTGCGCAGCGAGATCGCCGGCGTCGTCGCCATCGTGGCGCTGGAAGCCAGCCTGCTGATGCAGAGCTGAAGAGGGAGCCGCGCCATGACGCTTTTTACGACCGACTACCTGGAGTACTACCTGACGCTGGTGTCCTGGATCGTCAACAACGGCATCTGGGCGGTGCTGGTGTCGAGCGGAGTATTCGCGCTGCCGTTCGTCGCCATCATCGTGCAGGAGTGGTTGAAGGCCCGTGCGGAAGGTGCCGACGAAGGCAACAAGGGCGTGCTCTCGGCTGCGCGCATCGAGAACCGGGTCTTCGTCGCCATCGTGGTGGTGATGTTCGCTGGCATCCCGTTCATCGACGTGGACCTCAACACCATCCAGTACGACAGCTCGCGCTCGGCCCAGTGCCAGGTCAGCGTGCCGCAGCCCACGGATACCGGCTGGTCGCAGTCCTTCAGCACCATCAACAACCAGTCGGCGAAGGTGCCGGTCTGGTGGGCTTTCATGCACGCGCTCTCGCGCGCCGTCACGAGCGCCTCGGTGGCGGCGATCCCATGCGGCACGGACCTGCGGCAGATGCGCATGGAGATCGACGCGACCCGCATTGACGACCCGGTACTGGCTCAGGAAGTAGCGGATTTCTCGCGGGATTGCTATGGGCCTGCGCGGGCCAAATTGTTCATGCAGCGCCCTCAGCTTGATGAGCAGCAGATGCACGACGTGACCTGGATAGGGTCGAGGTTTTTCACGGGCACGGGCGGCTACTACGACACCTACCGCTCAAGCACGCCGCGCGACGACTGGCCCTACGACAGCACCCGCGATGCGGGGCTTGCACAGGTGGGCAGCGGTGGCGGCTACCCGACCTGCAGGCAGTGGTGGGCCGATGGCGGCAATGGCCTGCGGGCACGCCTGCTGGGACAGGTGGACCCGAACCTGTTGAATCGCCTGGCAGGCTGGGCCGGGTTCCTGAGCAGGGCCGAGGTGGACGACTCGGTGATCCGCGCCATCGCGTCACCGCGGCAACAGAAATTGAACCAGGGTAGCGTCTATACGGACTATGGCGGCCAGATCGACAAGACCTTGCCGAACATCGTGACGCGGGCCACGGGAGACGTTGGGATGGCCGTCGGCGCGATTGCCGCGTTTCCCGCCATGGACGTCGTGAGACAGTCTCTGCCCATGGTCCTCGCCTTGCTCAAGATGGCGCTGGTCATCTGCATCCCGCTTGTGCTGGTCGTAGGCACCTACGATCTGAAGACGGTCGTTACCGTCAGCGTCGTGCAGTTCGCGCTCTTCTTCACGGACTTCTGGTTTCAGCTTGCGCGCTGGATCGATTCGACGATCCTGGATGCGCTCTATGGCTGGGGGTTCGGCTGGAATCGGCCGCACACCAACTTCGACCCGCTGGTGGGGCTGAACAACGCCTTCGGAGACATGCTCCTGATGTTTGTCACGGGCACGATGTTCATCGTACTGCCTACGTTCTGGATCATGGCCTTGGCTTGGGCGGGCGTTCGTGCCGGCAACGTGTTGCAAGGCCTCGCAGGAGCCACCGGAGATGCCAAGGCTGCTGGCGGAAGGGGAGGAAGCATTGCGATCAATGCAGTGTCGAAGAAGTGATCGCTGCTAGTCGTCCTCGACATGAGGATCAATGCGGAAACCGTCGTAGGTGTATAGGCCGAATCCTGCTGGTCCGTTTCGCCACTCTGGCTCGGGCAACTCCTCGCCCAAGTCGGTGTTGCGGGCCATCCAGGCAACCACCATGACGCACACCATCACCAGGGCCAGCCAGAAGGTGGTGTACAGCAGCACCCCGAGCGCAGCCAGCTTAACCATCCACACGAGCGCGGTGGCTCCAGCCGTCGGCATGCCCTTGGAAACCAACCAGTTCGACGCCCGCCGTTCACAGCGCGCGTAGGCACGCCATCCGCGGCCAAAGGCGCGGCCGAGGCGTTCTGCGGTGCTGGTGCGAGTCGTGGTGTTCATGGTCGTCTCCTACTGCTGAGGGATGCCTATTTCAGTTTGGTCCATTTCATTCTGTTTAGGGCTTCAATGTGTTCTCTTGCTGCTTCAGGACGCTTCGTCATCCGGTTCCAACGGGCCAGGGTCGGGCTCCACGCCGATGCGGTATGTAGCAACGAAACGCGGCCAGTCCACATGGTCAACGAGATCGATGTCCTCGATGACACTGACCTTCGCGCTGGCACGCTCGAACAGCGCGATGCTCTTGGCGGGATAGTTGTTGCGCGACGGATAGAGCACCCCGTCGAACAGCACCTGGCCGTCATCTCCAAGCATCGCATGCACCTGGGCCGACACCTGCTGCGTGTGCGTGTAGTCGCGGCTGGCCAACTGCTCCAGGTTCAGGCCGAAGTAGCCCGCCATGACGCCCGGCGCCGTGAGGTCGGCCAGAAGCACGTCGTCCATCACGCCCACTGCGCGCACCATCCGGCTCTGGACTTCTTTCAGCGCGATCGAGCGCTTCGTGTCCGCAAGCCACTGGTGCTTATGAAACACCGACTCCATCAGCGCCGTGGGCAGGTCGCGCCCCAGGTAGAGCACCCCGTAGGCCTGGGCCGGGTCATCGTAGCGATTGGTGCTGCTGCGGCCATAGTACAGCGGGCTGCCCCGATAGACGACGCGGCTCACATGCTGGAGCAGCTCACCGGCATCGATCAGGAACGAAGGCAGCTCGTGGCTCATGGCGATCTCGCTTCAATGCACCTGAACGCCCAGCACGTTGAACACGGCCTCGGCCACGTCGTCGATCGTGCCATGCGTCACCGCATCCACTGGCGAGCGGCCGCCCAAACCTTCGAGCGGTTCGGACAGTGCGCGGTAGATCGTCCAAGGGTCGATGCCCTCGACCTCCTGAAGCACGGTTTGGGTCAACTGCTGCTTCACCGGGTCGAGCTGCCAGTCGGGCAGTTTCTGGCCTCGCGGCCCCACGTTCAGCGCCAGCAGCCGACGGGCGAGGATGTCCTTGTAGATCTGCTGGCGCGACTTGTCCGCCAGCTTGGCGTACTCCGCGGGCGGCAGGTTGTGCGGCTGGTTGAAGGTTTCCAGCAGCACGGCGCGGCCTCGCTGGACGTCGGTTTCAGTCGGCGCCCAGCGCGTCTCAGCGCGCAGCGCAGCCGTCTTACGCTTCAAGGCGTGCTCCACCGTTTCACCTTCGAGGTTGGCTGGCAGCTTTACCGCCTCCACGCGCTCGTGAATGAACGCCTGCAACTCGGCCGCGAAAGCCGGCGCATCCCGGATTTCGACGGTATCCGCGAAGCGGCGCACATCCTCCACGGTGACACGCGGCAGACGGTCGGCAATGAATTCAATGGCGGTGGGCATGGTCATCTCCCAGGTAGGTTTGAGACAGGACTTACTCTAGTCGCCTTTGTCGCATTTGTCAACTTTGACGCCTAGAGAGCAACCTACCTGGCGAAAACAGCGTCTCCGCAGCATAGGCCGAGGCCAGCGGCTGGTCGCCGCGCAATCCATTCGTGCGGGTTCCACATTGACGCTGGAACCGCAACCCAGGCCCCGCTATACCGAAACGGTTAAAGGCCAAAGGGCCGAAACGGCAAGGGAATGGGGTGCAAGGGGAAAGGCCCTACCTCGAAAAGGCAAAAAGGCCTCCCGGTCGGCCCGCCACAGGACACCCGCATGCTCTCCCTGTTCCAGCGAAAACGGCCCCCGGTCGCCGGCGCGCCACCGCCAGCACCCGCCACCGTCCTCCCGAAAGGGTTGATGCGGCCCGAGTCGGCCGCATCGCTGCTGGCCACCCCGCGCCGGCAGAAGCTGCTGGAGCACATTTGGCAGCGCACCTCGCTGTCGCGCAGGCAATTCGCCACGCTGTACCGAGCGCCCCTGGAACGCTACGCCGAGCTGGTCCAGGCCTTCCCGGCCTCCGAGGCGCATCACCATGCCTATCTGGGCGGCATGCTCGACCACGGCCTCGAAATCGTCGCCTACAGTCTGAAACTGCGGCAGTCCCATCTGCTGCCCATCGGCGCCAGCCCCGAAGACCAAGCGGCACAGTCCGAAGCCTGGACCGCCGCCGTCGCCTACGCCGCGCTGCTGCACGACATCGGCAAGATCGCCGTCGATCTGCACGTCGAGCTGGCCGACGGCAGCATCTGGCACCCTTGGCACGGCCCGCTGCGCCAGCCATACCGATTCCGCTACCGCGACGATCGCGAGTACCGCCTGCACAGCGCCGCGACAGGTTTGCTCTACCACCAACTGCTCGACCGTGAGGCCCTGGACTGGCTCAGCGGCTATCCGTCCCTGTGGGCACCACTGCTCTACGTCCTGGCCGGGCAGTACGAGCACGCCGGCGTACTGGGCGAACTTGTCGTGCAGGCAGACCGGGCCTCGGTGGCCCAGGAGCTGGGCGGCGATCCGGCCCGCGCCATGGCTGCGCCCAAGCACGCGCTGCAGCGCAAGCTGCTCGACGGGTTGCGCTACCTGCTCAAGGAACAGTTGAAACTGAACCAGCCGGAAGCCTCCGATGGCTGGCTCACCGACGATGCCCTGTGGCTGGTGAGCAAAACGGTCTCGGACAAACTGCGTGCGCACCTGCTGTCCCAAGGCGTCGATGGCATCCCTGCGAACAACACCGCGGTGTTCAACGTCCTCCAGGATCACGGCATGTTGCAGCCGGCGCCCGACGGCAAGGCTATTTGGCGCGCGACCATAACCAGTTCCACCGGCTGGTCCCACTCGTTCACCCTGTTGCGCCTCGCTCCTGCGCTGATCTGGGAATCTGGCGAGCGACCGACGCCTTTTGCAGGCACGGTAGCGATCGACGCGGCAGTCGCCGAAAACGACGCCGAGGCGCCGAAAATGCCGCCTGCGGCCATGGCGAAGGCAGCCCCGAACGGTCAGAAACTTCCATCTTGGGAAGGCAGTAGTACCGTCACCGCCTCACCGCCTAAGGCCCAGCCCGTGTCCGATGTCATGGAGGACATGCTGGCAATGGTGAGCACGAGCGGCTCGCCTGGTGCCGAGCAGGATGTGGAGCCGGTCGCACAGAGAAGCTACCCCGCAGACCCCAGCACTCCTATGCCAGCGACTGCCGCAGTGCTTCCTTCGCCACCACCATCTACTGCTAAACCACCCCTAACAGCAGCGCCCCCGTCAGGCGAACATTTCATGATGTGGCTGAAACAGGGAATTGCTTCGCGCCGGCTCATCATCAACGACGCAAAAGCGCTCGTGCATTCCGTGAATGACACGGCCTACTTGGTCAGCCCAGGTGTGTTCCAGCGCTACGTCCAGGAGCACCCTCATGTCGGCACGCTGGCACGGCAGGACAAGATGCCGGATTGGCAGTGGGTGCAGAAGCGCTTTGAGAAACTGGGGTTGCATCGAAAGCACGACAGCGGCTTGAACATCTGGATCTGTGAAGTCACCGGGCCGCGCAAGTCCCGGAAGCTGCATGGGTATTTGCTGATCGATGCGAATTGGTTGTTCGATGCAGTACCACCCAACAATCCTTATCTCAGAGTTACGCAAGAGATTTGAGCATGGAGTCCTACGTGGCGGTGAGATACGGTAGAGTTCGCCTTGGTAGGTTAGCGGCTAGCCAAGGTGTCCAGCACAAAGTCAGCGCGTTGCGCCACTCTGATCTTGGGCAACCGCGATACCGCATAGCCCAGCGCTGGATAGGTGCGCTGAAGCCGCTCGAATTCAGCCCGCGCTTCATCCATGCTGTGACGGCGTTCTTCGTCCTGCACATAGATTTCAGGCCACGGCGGGGCCAGAAAGATGCGCGAGTGGTAGCGATGCGACTGGGCAATCGTGTCCAGAATAGTAGTGCCGTCCAGTGCCTGGGGTGCTGCCGCCGCGTCGATCAGGCCACGGTCGAAGAACACCCATTGCGTATTGCTGCGTGGCGCATTGGCATGGTTGTCTAGCGCAAGGTCGATGGCCCCGCGCAGGAAGGCCGTCATGTCGAGCCACGGCAGGGCCTGGCCGCCCGTGCGTGTTTGTTCCTGAACGATACGCCGTCCAGGCTCCTCAATTACGGCATCCCTGGATTTCCATTCAACCCCCACAAACGAGAACGACGATCAACTATCTCCTGAAAGGCCATCAGCATCCATCAAGGCCAGCATGCCAACAATGAGTGCGTGCATGCCCTGTTGAGTTCGGCCTCCATCTCGGCTTCCTCCGTCGCACGGTCTGCATCCACGCAACTTTCTCGACGACTTGCGTCGGCAACTATCCGGCCAGCCTCCCGCGGGAACGGAGAACTTCGTCGTTGGGCGCGACGTAGCGGTCACGGAAGGAAAAGTCGTTCTGAGAAATCGACTGATCGAACTGATTCAGTACACGCCCACTACCGAGAAAGTCCATCCCGAACCGATCATGATCATTCCTGCCTGGATCATGAAGTACTACGTACTGGATCTGTCACCGCATAACTCGCTGATACGGTATCTGGTTGCGCAAGGGCATACGGTTTTTTGCATCTCCTGGAGAAATCCGGATGCTGAGGATCGAGATTTGGGCATGGATGAGTACCTGGAGTTCGGCCTGCATGCAGCGCTGGACGCTGTGACTTCCGTTGTCCCCGGGCATGGAGTCCACGCGGCTGGTTATTGCCTGGGCGGAACGCTACTGGCCATTGGTGCTTCAGCCATGGCGCGTGATGGCGATACGCGGCTGGTGTCGGTAAGCCTGCTTGCCGCACAGACGGACTTCAGCGAACCGGGCGAGCTGAGTCTTTTCATCAACGAGAGTCAAGTGGCGCTGTTGGAGGCCAGCATGGCTCAAACCGGCTATTTGACCCCCGAACAGATGAGTGGAGCTTTCCAGTTATTGCGTGCCTACGATCTCATCTGGTCTCGCATGATTGACGAATACCTGTTGGGCGATCGTCGGCCAATGACCGACCTGATGGCCTGGAATGCCGATGGGACTCGCCTGCCTGCGAAGATGCATTCGCAGTATCTCCGGCGCCTTTACCTGAATAACGATCTCAGCGCGGGGCGTTATCCCGTCACGGGTCGCCCCGTTTCAGTGGGAGACATCGCTGTGCCGGTGTTTTGCGTCGGCACTGCCTCGGATCATATTGCGCCTTGGCGCTCGGTTTACAAGCTGCATCTCCTGTCTTCGGCCGAGCTGACTTTCGTGCTGACCACTGGAGGACACAACGGCGGCATCGTGAGCGAGCCCGGCCGAGGTAAGCGCCAATATCAAATCCATACCCGCGCGGCCGGTGATGGATACATGGCGCCGGATGAGTGGCAAGCGACGATGCAGACGCATCCGGATTCCTGGTGGCCCGCATGGTCGGCGTGGCTGCGAGAGCGTTCCGGTGATGTTGTTGCGCCTCCGCTCATAGGTGCTGAATCCAGTGGATACCCCACTGTTTGCGACGCCCCAGGGGAATATGTACGCAACTGAATAAGCGTATCCCGCGTCCGCTATTGCGACACGGTATACGCAATATCTGTTCGTCATCCCGTTCTACTCTGATAACTGGAGACATTCATGTACTCAAGAATCCTGGTTCCGCTCGACGGAAGTCCTACTGCCGATTTGGCGCTCCACCACGCTGCGGTGCTGGCACGCCTGAATGGCGCAACCATCGTCTTGCTGCACGTCATCGAGGAGATGAAGCATAGCAACGGCTTCGAGAGGCCGAGGATCTATATTGAAGAAGTGAGGCCGGGCTTCCTGGCGGCCGGGCAGAAGCTGCTGGACGAGGCGGCGCTGCGGCTGAGGCAGGGAGGCCTGGTGGTTGAGACCGTCCTTCTGGAAAGCAACGGCGAGCGCGTCTCGGTGCTCATCGCTCAGCAGGCACTGACTACTCAATGCGAGTTGGTGGTGTTGGGTACCCACGGACGCCGGGGCGTGGACAGGCTGCTGATGGGAAGCGATGCAGAGCAGCTCGCTCGCATCGCACCAGTTCCAGTGATGCTGGTGCGCCAGTCCCAATCGGTCATTGTGACTGCAACCCCTGGGCAGGGTGGCACGCCAGCGTGATGAAAGTTCAGTCCAGCGACCCCGCTGAATGGAGGCTGGAAGTCGCAGCCTCCTTGCTGCTGCTATTGCTGAGCGCCTCCGCACAGGCCCAGTCCTGCCACCAGGACAACCCGCTGCGCTCAACGGGAACGCTCAATCTGCGGATCGACAACGACATGTTCGGCGGCATTGGACAAGATCAAGGCTACTCCAATGGATTTCTCGTCAGCTGGGTCTCCCCCAACCTTGTGGACTATCGCGATGACCCTTGCCTACCCCGTCTCGTCCGTGGGCTGAATCGTTTTCTCACGGTGCTGCAACCCGAGGGTTTTGACGAACAGAACATGACCATCGGCTTCGGACAGATGATGTACACCCCCAGCGACAAAACGCGCAGCGATCTGATCAAAGACGACCGCCCTTTCGCCGGCGCAATGATGTTGAGCTTCGGCTACAACGCGCGGCGCGGCGATACGCTGCGTACCTCACAAATCCGCGTCGGTGTTGTGGGCCCCTCCTCCTTGGCCAGGCAAACCCAGAACTGGTGGCATGACACCATCGGCGTCGACAAATTCAATGGCTGGCGACACCAACTGCGCGACGAGCCTGTGCTGCAGTTGCTGCACGAACGCCGAACACGAGTCTTCAGGCAAGAAGACGTCAGCGGTTGGGGCTGGGATCTGACCCGCCACTGGGGTGGCAGCTTCGGCAACTTCGCCACCTACGCGAATGTCGGTGGAGAACTGCGCTATGGGCTGCGCCTGCCTGATGATTTAGGTACGGCACCGCTACGGCCTGCCGGAGAGAACACCTCGCCCGTGCGCACGACCGCTGGCAGCAACTGGAACGGCCACCTCTTCGTGGCGCTAGACGCTCGCTGGGTTCTGCACGACATCACGTTGGATGGCAATACCTTCAAGTCCGGCCATAGCGTTGATAAGCGGCCACTCGTGGCGGATGTCGGCTACGGCGTCGCGATTACCCAAGGCAACTGGCGCATCGCGATAGCCCGCTACCACCGCACACGCGAATTCCGGGGACAAAAAGAAATCCCGGTCTACGGAACGATCACTGTAGGAAGGAAATTCTGATGCCGGTCGATTCCTTCCTCGACTCCATACGGGCCGTCCTGTCGTTGTTCGTCGGCACGGGACTGATTGCTCGTGTGGAGTACTGACGCCGACCAAGCACCCGAGTTCGATAAGTGAACCAGGACAACCAATAAGAAAGGAGACAACCGCATGCAACGGCTCACCCTTGCCCTTCCAGGCAACGAACATTTCGCCGGTCGCCTCGCGCAGGCATATGGCAGCGATGTCGGCCGCATCGAAACGCGCCGATTCCCCGATGGCGAAAGCTATGTCCGATTGCATGGCGAACCTGCTGGCCAGATCGTGGATCTAATTTGCACGCTGACCCATCCAGACCCGCAGTTCCTGCTCCTGGCTTTTGCCGCGGACGCCGTGCGAGAGCTTGGCGCGCGCGAGGTGAACCTGGTTGCACCCTACCTGGCCTACATGCGCCACGACAAGCGATTCCATGACGGCGAAAGCGTGACGTCGCGGACTTTCGCACGCTTGGTCTCATCGACGTTCGACAAGCTGCTCACGGTGGATCCGCATCTGCACCGCTATCCGACACTATCAGCGGTCTACACAATCCCCACCATCACCTTGCATGCCGCGCCACTGCTGGCCGACTGGATCGCGAATCATGTCGAAGAACCCTTGATCGTGGGCCCCGACGAGGAAAGCGAGCAGTGGGCCGGCTCCATCGCCTCCCGCATCGGCGTGCCGCACGCCGTGCTTCGCAAGACACGCCATGGCGATCGCAGCGTGGACATCGATGTTCCCGACCTGTCGGTCTGGCGTGACAGAACGCCGGTGCTGGTGGACGACATCGCATCCTCGGGCCGCACGCTCGCTGTCGCGGCGCACAAACTCGCCGAACAAGGAATGCGCAAGCCGGAGTGCGTAGTGGTGCATGCCCTATTCGCCGAAGACGCCTGGAGCCAATTGACGCCGCTGTTCGCTCGGATCACGTCCACCGACGCGGTGCCGCATCCGAGCAACCGGATCGGTCTGGCTTCGCTGATTGCCGGCGCGCTTTCCAGCGGCCAGACCGATCCGCGAGCCTGATCTTCCACCTATCCCGCTATTTTCAAGGAACCCGAAATGCCCTCTCAGGCTAACCTCGCAATCGATTGGCGTGCCGGTTACGGGCCCATCGCGCACCAGTCCGAAACCATCGAACGTATGCAGACCCTCGTGCACCGCATGGTTGCGCAAGGGCGTGTGGCAGATGAAGCCTCGGCCCATGCGCTGCTGGCCGCAGCCGACCGGGTGGCCTGCATGGCCATGAGCGTAGTGGCGCATATGACCTATGCCCGGCGCATCGACCGAAGCGGCCGCCCTCTGGGCTCCGATGATTTCAAACAAACGCCCGAAGGCCACACCGGCGGTTCGCTCGACATGGTGCCGGCTTTCGTGGGTTATCTGTTGGCCAATGCACTGACCGGGACGACACGCGGCTGGCTAATGGGACAAGGGCACTGCGTGGCCGCGATCGAAGCGGTGAACGCACTGACCGGCGATGTGTCCGCCGCCCAGCGTGGACGCTACGACCGCAGCGAGGCAGGCCTGTCACGCCTGATCGAGGATTTCTACTCCTATGCCATCGATAAGCAGGGGCGGCCCGCGGTACCGCTGGGCAGCCATGCCGGGCCGAACACGGCCGGCGCGATCTCCGAAGGCGGCTATCTGGGGTTCGCCGGGCTGCAGTATGTGCACACGCCGTTGCCGGGAGAAAGCCTGGTGGCATTCCTCAGTGATGGCGCTTTCGAGGAGCAACGTGGCTCGGACTGGGCACCGCGCTGGTGGCGCGCCGAGGACTGCGGCTTCGCCGTCCCGATCATGATTCTCAACGGGCGACGCATCGAGCAGCGCACCCAGATCGTGCAGGAAGGTGGCGCTGCCTGGTTAGCCGAAGATCTGCGCCACAACGGCTTTGATCCCGTCATCATCGATGGACGCGATCCAGTGGCGATCGCATGGGCCATTGTCGAATCTGAAGACACGCTGAGCGCTTTCGCCGCACAATCGAACCGGCGCTATCCCGTCAAGTTCCCCTACGTGATCGCCGAGACGGAGAAAGGTTTCGGCTTCCCGGGCGCGGCGACCAATGCCGCCCACAACCTGCCGTTGGACGGCAATCCGCGCGAGCACGCGCAGGCACGCGAGGCCTTCAATGCTGGGGCTGCGGCGCTATTCGTGCCAGAGATCGAACTGGAAAACGCGCTCACCGTCCTGGCGAATCACGGCAAGAACCGGCGCTCGCGCGAAAGCGAGCACCCCATGGCTCGACGCCATCCAGCGAGTCCTCATCTGCCGGTGCCGGCCTGGGCTCCTACCAAGGTATCTGGCAGCGCCATGTCTTCACTGGATCGTTGGTTCGTGAAACTGGCGCAGGCAAATCCACAGTTGCGCGTCCGGATCGGCAATCCCGATGAACTGGCCAGCAACAAGATGGGAGCCACACTGGCACTGCTCAAGCACCGCGTCAACGTGCCCGAACCCGGCGTCCCGGAATCGACGCATGGCTCGGTGATCACCGCACTCAATGAAGAAGCCGTTGCGGCCGCCGCCCTCGCCAACAAAGGGGGGCTGAACCTGATCGTCAGCTACGAGGCCTTCGCGGTCAAGATGCTTGGATTGATTCGCCAGGAGATCATCTTCGCGCGCCGACAGAAGGAACTGGGCCAGCCGCCAGGCTGGATCTCCATCCCGCTGGTCGTCACATCCCACACCTGGGAGAACAGCAAGAACGAGCAGTCACACCAGGACCCGACCATTGGCGAAGCATTGCTAGGGGAAATGTCGGACACCGCACGCGTGTTGTTCCCGGTGGATGAAAACACGGCGTGCGCCGCGTTGCGAGCGGTCTACGCCAGCCGCGGCCAAGTGGCTTGTGTGGTGGTCTCCAAGCGCGACACGCCGAATCACTTCAGTGCCGCCGCGGCTCAATCGCTGATCGAGCATGGAGCAGCCCATGTAGCCGGCGATCCGTCCACCGCACAACTGCAATTCGTAGCGATTGGCGCCTACCAGTTGGAGGAAGCGCTCAAAGCCCATGCCCGCCTGGAGCACCATGGGCTTGCGTCGTGCATCACCGTGGTGGTCGAGCCCGGCCGTCTACGCATTCCGCGAGACGAACTTGAGGCCGCCTTCGTGCTCGGTGACGAATCCCTGCAAGCGCTCTTCCCGCCTCACCTGCCGCGCGTGTTGATAAGCCATACCCGCCCTGAGCCGATGCTGGGCGTGCTTCGCCGCATTGACAGCGGCCCTTCGAAGACGCGGGCTTTGGGCTACATCAACCACGGCGGCACCCTCGATGTGGCTGGAATGCTGATCGCCAATCGATGCACCTGGGTGGATGCCATCTATGCCGCTGCGCAAGTGACCGGCTGGAACAGTTCGCAGGCTGCTGCTGCCGCGACCGACGCGTGAATTTCAAGTGGTTCTGACACGGTCCGCAGTGACCGCGCCAGCTCCTGATTTCACAACCCACCAACAAGCGAGGAGACAACTTCATGCTCTCACTGACCAGCCTGGGCGGTGCCGGTACCGTCACCGGCTCCAAACACCTGATCACATATGGCAGTACCCGCATCCTGATCGACTGCGGACTTTTCCAAGGACTGAAGAACCTGCGCGAGCTGAACTGGCAGCATCTTGTCGTTGAGTCCAAGGACATCGATGCGGTTGTACTGACGCACGCGCACCTGGATCATTGTGGATATCTCCCCCGATTGGTGCTGAACGGGTTCCGCGGGAAGATTTTCTCGACGCCAGCCACACGGGACGTCGCCGAACTCATCCTGCTCGACAGTGCTTGGTTGCAGGAGAAGGATGCCGAGTTCGCCAACCGGAAGGGATTTTCCAAGCACAAGCCAGCCCTTGCCCTGTATCGGGTCCGAGATGCCGAACGCACGCTCTTGCAGTTCAAGCCCGTGCCACTGCATCAGGAG
This sequence comes from Diaphorobacter sp. JS3050, assembly GCF_013154915.1. Lineage (NCBI taxonomy): Bacteria > Pseudomonadati > Pseudomonadota > Betaproteobacteria > Burkholderiales > Comamonadaceae > Diaphorobacter > Diaphorobacter sp. JS3050. The sequence continues at coordinate 401,980 of NZ_CP053553.1, read as the reverse complement.
ACGGTATTGCCGGGCGGTGCACGCCTGGTTCTACGCAGGGCCGGCCACATTCTTGGAGCGGCGACGGCGCAGATCGACATCGGCGGCAAGCGTTTGGTGTTCTCCGGCGACCTGGGCCGCTATGACGATGCGGTCATGCCTGATCCTGAACCCGTCACGGAAGCGGACTACATCATCATCGAGTCCACCTATGGCAATCGTCATCATGACCGTTCCGATGCCGTCGAAGCGCTAGGCGACATCATCGAGCGTACGACTCGCCGCGGAGGCACCGTAGTGATTCCCGCTTTTGCCGTAGGACGCGCGCAGTCGTTGATCTATGACCTATGGCTGTTGCGACAGCGCGGTCGGCTCCGCAACGTGCCCGTCTATCTGGACAGTCCCATGGCCACCAGCGCAACTGCGCTGCTGCACCGCCATGCCGACGACCACAAGCTCGCTCAACACGATTTCGAGACGGCATTCTCAGAAGTCACATACGTGCGCGACGTTGAAGAGTCCAAGGCGCTATCGGCGAATCGATACCCCAAGGTGATTATTTCCGCCAGCGGCATGGCCACCGGCGGCCGCGTGCTGCATCACATAGAAGCGTTTGGCGGTAGCCATCAGAACACGCTGCTGTTCTCTGGATTCCAAGCAGCAGGTACGCGCGGGCGCAAGCTGCTTGAGGGCGCTCGCGAAGTCAAGATCCATGGACGCTGGATGCCGATCAAGGCAGAGGTCGCCGAGCTTGCGATGTTGTCGGCTCATGCCGACAGCGATGAGCTGATGCGATGGCTGCGCGGCTTTACCAAGGCGCCGGAAAGAGTGTTCATTGTTCACGGTGAATCTGATGCCTCTGAGGCGCTGCGCGAACGTATCCAGCGCGAACTCAATTGGCACGCATCGGTGCCCATGCAAAACCAGGAGTTCGCCCTGTGAGTGCCCGCATCACGCCCCAGACACCCGCCTTGCAAGCATTGCGCATGCGACTGCATGCCCAGCATCAACCCGTCGTCTTGATGCGGACCGACTGCCATGTCTGCCGTGCCGAAGGGCTGGCACCGCGGTCACAGGTACTGATCATCGCCGGCGACCGAACTGTGCAAGCGCTGCTGTACCAAATCGACAGCGATCTGCTCAAAGCCGGACAGATCGCTCTGTCCGAGGCCGCCTGGGATGCCCTGGACATCCATGAGGGCGATTTTGTGCAGGTTCGGCATCCGCCAATGCTCGAATCGTTGTCGGCCGTGCGTGCGCGAATTCACGGCCACCGACTGCAAACGACGGAGTTGCAGGCGATCGTCCGTGATGTGGTCGATGGTCGCTATACCGATGTCGCACTTTCGGCCTTCCTGACCGCAACGGCGGTACTGCCTCTGGATATGCAAGAGACCATCCATCTCACCCGTGCGATGGTCGATGTCGGAGATCGCCTGCAATGGCAGGCTCAGATTGTTGTGGACAAGCATTGTGTGGGCGGATTACCGGGAAATCGCACCACGCCGTTGGTGGTTGCCATCGCCGCAGCCAATGGATTGGTGATGCCCAAGACCTCATCACGCGCCATCACCTCTCCCGCTGGCACGGCGGACACCATGGAAACGCTGGCTCCTGTAGACCTGGACCTGGATACGCTCAGAAAGGTCGTGGAGAAAGAGGGTGGATGCGTGGCGTGGGGCGGCGCGATGCACCTGAGCCCTGCGGACGACATCTTCGTGCGTATTGAGCGTGAACTGGATATTGACACCCAAGGACAACTGATTGCCTCGGTGTTATCCAAGAAGATTGCGGCAGGGGCGACCCACATCGTGATCGATATTCCGGTTGGGCCAACCGCAAAAGTCCGCAGCCGGGAAACTGCCGAGCACCTTGCGCATCACCTTTCAGAAGTCGCCGCGTCATTTGGCCTTGTATTGCGTTGCCTGTTTACAGACGGGAATCAACCTGTCGGAAGAGGTATCGGCCCGGCGTTGGAGGCGCGCGACGTGTTGGCCGTGTTGCGCAACGAGGCGGATGCGCCGCAAGACCTATGTGACCGCGTGGCGTTGGTGGCGGGTGCGGTGCTTGAGCTTGGCGGCGTCGCCAAAGAAGGGGAGGGATTTCGGTTGGCTCATGAGACGATCAGCAGTGGCCGCGCGTGGGAAAAATTTCAGAGAATCTGCGCGGCACAGGGGGGATTTCGTGAGCCGCCCCAAGCTCTCTATGTCGAACCGCTTCTGGCAACCACTTCAGGCCGAGCAGTACACATCGACAACCGTAAGCTTTCTCGTTTAGCCAAATTGGCCGGTGCGCCTGAGAGTCCAGCCGCAGGGATTCAATTGCAGGTGCACTTAGGTGACGAGATAACACGAGGACAGCCATTGATGTTTTTGCATACGCAAACCTCTGGAGAGATGGCCTATGCACTTGCATACGTACAAGACATTGGGGACATTGTAAAGATTGACCCTTAGCGCCGTAGATAAACAGGGCTCTTGAATGCTCGGTCAAACACAGCCCGATCTCTCGTTTGGAAAAGTTGAACGCCTACATCTCATGCTCAAGAACACATGAAAAAACATCGCTTAAAAGAGGTTTTCAACGCGCATAGCGTGGAGCAAACAGAAGGAGGTCGTCAGCGCCTGTATAGGAACATTGCTCATGGAACTGCGGCATCTGCGTTGCTTTATCGTTTTGGCCGAAGAGCTTCATTTCACACGGGCGGCTGAGTAACCGTCTTCGAAGTCAAGCGCAATGAAGCGACTTGTCCCAAGGTTTTCCAGTGCGCACCATGGCGTTGAGCGTGGTGAGCAACTTGCGCATGCAAGCGACCAGGGCGACCTTGGGCAACTTGCCAGCGGCCTTCAGACGCTCGTAGAAGGCCTTGATGGCCGGGTTGTAGCGGGTGGCCGTGAGCGTTGCCATGTACAGCACGCGGCGGATCTCGAAGCGCCCGCCTTGTACGCGCCGCCTGCCCTTGCTGCCGCCGGAGTCATTGGCCATGGGCGCCACGCCCACCAATGCAGCGATCTCGCGCCGGTTCAGCCGGCCCAGCTCTGGCAGCTCGGCAATCATCGTGGCACTGGCCACCGGGCCGACTCCCGCAGCCGACTGCAGCAGCGTGTCGAGCTCCCCAAAGTGCTCGCGCACATGCGTGACCATCTGCTCTTCGATCTCATCGAGCTGCGCCTTGATCGCCGCCTCGATGGCCTCGATGCTGGCGTGCAGCTTCTTGGGCGTGATCTGCAGCCGTTGGCGCTCCGAATGGAGCATGGTCAGCAACTGGCGCCTGCGCGTGACCAGGGCCGCGAGCCACTGCTGGCGCTCATCGGCCAGGGGGCGCAAGAAGCGCTGCAGATCGTCGCGGCGCAGCAGCACCGCTGCCAGCTCGGCCAGCGTGCGCGCATCCACCGCGTCGGTCTTGGCCAGGCGTCCCATGGATTTGGCGAAGTCGCGCGCCTGGCGCGGGTTGATGACCGCCACGGGCAGGCCTGTGGCCTGCAGGGCACACGCTAACGCGGCCTCGTAGCCGCCGGTGGCCTCCATCACCACCAGACCCACGTCCAGGGGCTGCAGGGCAGCCGCCAGCGCCGAGTGGCCTTCGGCATCGTTGTCAAACCGCTGGGCGCTGCTCTTGGCACCCAGCACACAGACATCCACGTGCGCCTTGGCCACGTCGATGCCCACCGTCACAGAGGTAACAGACATGATCTTCAGATCCCTTGCTTGTGCATGCGCGCTCAATCAAGGCGCGCGTAACCGTTCGGGCTTCACGAAGACCAGCGCGGCGGCCATGCGTTCTGTACTCAGTCACGGGCTCTATCACCCCAGCGCCTACCAAACTGCACGGGCCGGTCTGGCCGCCTCAACGGCGTTCAGACTCTACCGCGCTGGTCTGGTTTAAAGATACAAGCGTCTTCACATTGAGCAACCTCCTCTGTCCCGCGCCATCAAGGAGCTTGAGGACGAGTTAGGCGCTGTGCTCTTCGACCGGGACCGCCGGGGCACCCGACTGACCGCTGCGGGTGCCGTGTTCCTGCAGGACACTCGCCGGCTATTCACCGTCCTGGAGCAGGCCCGCGAGAACGTCAAGGCTGTCGCGGCGGGCTTGCGAGGCAGCCTGCGCATCGCCGTATCCGACGGCGCGCTCGATCCCCGGCTGTCGGCGTTTCTAGCCCGTTGCCGTGCCGAAGAACCCGAGATCGAGATACGGATGTCCGAAGTGCCTTTGGCCGAGCAGTTGCGCGGCCTGCGCTCGGGCGACTTCTGCATCGGATTCGCTCATACCGCCGACGTCGGTGATGGCATCGTCGCCGAACCTATCTGGCAGGACCCGCTGGTGGTCGCCTTGCCAGCCCGGCACGCACTGCTCGTCCACAAGGAGGTTCCACTCCATGAACTCCGGGGGCATCCTCTTGTCCTGTGCGATCCCCAGGTGTGCGAAGGCTACTGCCGCGAGTTGGCGCGCCTCCTGCAGACCCAGGAACACAAACTGAATGTCGTTGAGGAGGTTTCCTCGCTGGACATGATGCTCACCTTGGTCGGTGCCGGCTACGGCGTGGGCTTCATGACGGCGACCAAGATTCCGGTCAGCCAGCGACCGGACGTGGTGATCCGTCCATTGGCGCTGGATACAGCCGTGATCACCACCTACCTGCTTCGACTCGAAAGCAGCAACTCATCGGCTTCGCTGGTGCGATTTATCGACCGCCTCCGGGACCCTTCGAGCGACTGACGCAACGGACCGCACCACTTAAGATTGGGCATCGGCACGAAGATTGCGTTCCGTTGCACTCATCAGCTCTGCCGCACTTATGCTGAGGGCAGCGGAGATTTTCAGTATCAATGCGAGCGTGGGCATGTGCTCCCCACGCTCGATCTTGCCCATATGCGAGCGAGCTATACCAGCCATGGACGCGAATTCATCCTGAGCGACTCCCTGCGCCAAGCGGGCAGCACGCACCGCTTGGCCGAAGGCCAGTGCCGGCTCGGCTTCATAGGTGGTTGTGCCAGGGGGGCGGCCCGGTTGAACGCTGCGCTCCTGCATCACCAGAAGCGTCGATCAATCGACCGAATTTAACCACGTTAAAGATATCTCTTTTGGCTATCATGGTGGCTCGCCTTTTTGATCCGATCGCTTTGTGGGGGCTCTCATGCACGACGCCACCAGCCAGTTTTCCTTTTCCAATTTCAGGCTTGCCATAGCGCCTGGCGTACCGTCATCGCATCTTTCGGCATTGCTTGCGTTGCAGCGTGCGGAAGAGCCGGAAGTCACCATTTCGTTTCATGAGGTCACAGCCGATGATTTGATTGCGGGACTTCGGGAAGGCCGCTACGACGCGGGCATGACGCTTGAAGGATCGAGCGATCCGTCGCTGAAAAGCCAACCTCTATGGACCGAGAACATGGCCGTCGCCATGCCGTTGCGCTTTCCCTTACTTGACCAGGCGAAGCTCACGATCGCCGAACTGTTGGACTACTCCGTCTTTCGCTGGCCTGCAGAGAATTGCCCTTTGCTGGATCAGCGGCTGCCTTCTCTTCCCGCGGTGAGTCAACAGAACATTCAGCGTGTCTCTTCCTTCGAGATGATCGCGCTATGGGTCGCTGCCGGCTACGGCGTCGGGGTATCCGCGCAATCGCGCATTGAGCATGCGCAGGGATGGGGCATTCACACACGGCCGCTGTCTGACGGACCCTACGAGATCGTGACCCACCTGCAGCGGCCCTGCGGACAAGCCGACGTTGTTTCAGAGCGGTTCGAGCGCAGAGCACTGCAGGTCGCCAAGAATGGGGTCTCCTCGTTTTCAGTGCAATAAGTGACGGTACGCAAAGCTAGCACTGGCGCGGGGGTGGTCTGGGTAGACCGTTGATTTCATTGACTTTCCTGTTCGCTTTGTAAACGGGTATGGTGGCCTCCCACTTTTGAGGTTCACGATGCAGGGTTGGCACACAACGTTTTTGGGGATGCGTGGGCTCCCCCGCGATATCAGCGACTTCGAGATGAAGGCATTTTTCACCTTCGATGGTGCCGAGCGCGACGCAATCAATGCACGCCGAGGTGATTCCCACAAGCTTGGTCTGGCGCTCCATATTGGTTTCCTGCGCATGAGTGGGCGTTTGCTCGGTGCCTTTCGGGTAATTCCAGTAGCCTTGTGGCGCCACCTTGGCAACGAGCTTGGCATTGCAGCACCAGAAGTCGCCTCGCTGAGAGCCATGTATGAACGCGGGCGCACGCTATTCGATCACCAACAAGTAGCCTGCACGGTCCTTGGATTCCAGTGGATGAGCGAGCACCAGCGCCGCTCACTGGTACGTGAACTGCGCGACGAAGTGGCGCGCTGCGCCGACCGCGATCAGCTACTCGTGCGGGCGCGTCAATGGCTGTACAAGAACAAGCTGGTGATCGTGCACGAGCGGGCAATTCGGACACTGATTGCGGCGGCACTTGCCCAGCTTGAAGTTGAAACAGGCACCGCCATCGCCGCCAGCGTTGATCCAGCAACACTTGATCGCTGGCGAGCCTCAGTTTCAGAGCTGCGCCCAGATGGACAAACCCAGCAGAGTTGGCTATGGGCTGCACCGGCGAAACACTCAACCCGCCAAATCAGCGAGGTACTGGAGCGCATCGACCTGCTTTACACGCTGGACGTTCATAAGCACCTGGCAGACATCCCCGATCTCATCTTGCGCCGCTACGCGCGCCGACTTGTCTCCAGGCCGCCCTCAGCCGGAGCCAAGATCAAAGAGCCAGCGCGCACCGTGGAGGTCGCATGCTTTCTTCGGTATTGCCTGTTCACCACCACAGACCAGTTGATCCTTATGGTGCAGCGCCGGATCGCCGATCTGTGGCGTCAGGCTGCCGCCGATGTCCCCGCTACCGTCAATTGGGCCGCAATGTACAAAACGCTGCTCGGCGAACTTGTTGCCTTGAGCGCGCAAGGTGCGGTGCCAGATGCTGAGTTGCGTGCCCGTCTTGAAGCCTTGATCACCGAAACCCAGAAACGCAAACCACCGAGCAGGGCCTCCCTGGTCCGCGAGGGATTGATTGATGGAATTCGCCCCGTGCGGTCGTTGCTCGTCGCCATTGCAAAGCTGCCCTGGCAGGCCACCGGCGAGCATCCTGCCATCGAGTACCTTGCCAAGCTGCAAGCTTTATATCTCAAAGGATCCAGAAAGCTGCCAGTTGAAGTGGTGGCACCAAGTCTGGGAATGATCTGGCAGGTTTCGATCTCCAGCCCAGACCGGGAACGGGCGTTTCAGGCGTTGGAGGTGGCCACCCTGTTTGCCCTGCGCCGCGCGGTGCGCAATGGCTCGGTCTGGATTGAGCACAGCCTGAGCTTTCGGGGTCGTGCGCGCTTGTTCTTCACGGACGAGCGTTGGCAGGCAGAGTCCAAGAAACACTATGCCCGTCTATCGTTACCCAGCAAGGCTGCCACTTTCTTGAAGCCTTTGCTGGCCAGAGTAACTGCCGGTGTCGATGCGGTGGCCGCTGCAGCCCGCAGTGGCGTACTGCGCGTGGATGATGAACTCCATTTGTCGCCATTGCCCGCAGAGGACGAAGACCCAGAAGTGACCAAGCTGCGCGCGGCTTTGGATCACCGCATCGGTGAGGTTCAATTGCCGGAAGTGATTCTGGCCGTTGACGCCCAGGTGCGCTTTAGCTGGATCATGCTCGGACGTGAGCCGCGCTCTACCGACGAGCTGCTGATGGTCTATGCCGGCATCATGGCCCACGGCACCAGTCTGACTGCGGTCGAATGCGCGCGCATGATTCCGCAATTGTCTGCCACCAGCATTCGCCAGGCCATGCGCTGGGCGCGGGACGAACGGCGTCTGAGCCAGGCCTGCCAGGCTGTGCTGGAATTCATGCAGCGACACCCGATTGCCGCCACCTGGGGGCGGTCCGATTTGGCATCTTCTGACATGATGAGCATGGAGACCACCAAACGGGTGTGGCAAGCCCGGCTTGATCCTCGGCGCAACACACCTTCCATTGGAATCTACTCCCATGTAAAAGACCGGTGGGGCATCTTCCATGCGCAGCCCTTTGTGCTCAATGAGCGCCAGGCGGGCGTGGCCATTGAAGGTGTCATCCGCCAAGAAAAGCTGGAGACCAGCCAGCTTGCTGTGGATACCCATGGCTACACCGACTTTGCCATGTCACATGCCCGTTTGCTTGGTTTTGATCTTTGCCCGCGGTTGAAGGAACTCAAACAGCGCCACCTCTTTGTGCCACGCGGCACCAAAGTGCCCGCAGAAATCGCTGCGGTGTGCGAAGCCAATGTCGACGTCGCTTTGATCGAAAAGCATTGGGATAGTCTGGTGCACCTGGCAGCCTCGGTCATGAGCGGACATGCCAGTGCGGTGGCAGCTCTTGCGCGGTTCGGTTCTGCCGCCCAGGGCGATCCAATCTATGAGGCTGGCGTGCAATTGGGGCGGTTGCTGCGTACGGCGTTTTTGGCTGACTACTTTGTCAAGGACGCTTTCAGGAACGAGTTGCGCCGGGTGCTCAATCGGGGCGAGGCTGTTAACGCCCTCAAGCGCGCCATTTATACCGGCCGGATCAGCCCGGCGCAGGCCAAACGTGTCGATGAAATGCAGGCTGTGGCCGATGCGTTGAGCCTGATGGCCAACATCGTGATGGCGTGGAATACCTCACAGATGCAGGCGGTCCTGGATCGCTGGTCGAACCGCCGCCAGGTCATTCCACCGGAACTGATCGGGAAGATTGCGCCCACCAGGCTGGAGAGCATCAACTTGCGGGGTGTGTTTCGCTTCCCGGTTGACCGCTATGCTGACCAAATCCTGCCTTCGCGGCCAAATGCATCGATAACTGGCACCAATGGATGAAACCGACCACGGTTTGACGCCACGAATCGCAGATTTGAAAGTGAACAGGAAAGTCAATGAAATCAACGATCTACCAACACCACCTCCGCGCCAGTGCTAGCTTTTCGTACCGTCACTTATTGCACTGAAAACGAGGAGACCCCAGAATGCTCCAACCTAGTCGAGTGCCAATGTCCTCGTTCTGCGTCTTCAGTTCAAGGTGCTACACGTGCATTAGGCATTCCACTCGCCAAGCAGCAGACATCACTCGCGCTCTATGACACGGAGCAGCGCCGTTCTACGCTTCGACATGGGGCCAAACGCCTTCGTGACCCCTTCAACGGGTTTCCCTGCCTGCAATGAGTCAAGGATGTCAGCCCAGTCCTGCATGATTACCTTGCGGGACTCCACAAACTTCGTGTGATCGTAGGGCGCGCGCGATGAGTCCTTGCTCTTTTTGGAATGAGCGAGTTGAAGATCGACCCGCTTCTCCGGATATCCCAACAGTCCAAGGATCGTCGTTGCGGTCGAGCGGAAGCCATGGGACGAAAACCGTCCGCCATAACCCATGCGCTTGAGTGCTTGATTGAGCGTCGTTGCCGACATCACTTGTCCCGGCTTTCTGTAGCTCGGGAACAATACTTTGCCGCCGCCAGTTAGAGCATGTAGTTCCCTAAGAGCGGCCACCGCCTGCCGTGACAGGGGAACCAGATGGGGGCGTCGCATCTTCATGCGCTCGGACGGAATCGACCACATGGCGTTGTCCAGGTCGAACTCTTCCCAGGAGGCCTTGCGCAGTTCTACGGTGCGCACGTAGGTCAAAGCCATCAGCTTGAGGGCGAGGACTGTCGTCTGGTAACCCCCTTCGTTGTCCACACGATTGAGAAAGTCCGGGATCTCTGCCCATGTCAACGGAGGGTTGTGGCGGACCTGAGGGCGCTTGACCAGTCCCTTGAGCAAGGCGGCAGGATCGTATTCGCAGAGACCTTGGGCAGCCGCATAACTGAAGATTTGCCCACACCACTGGCGGATGAGGATCGCCACAGTCTTCGCGCCACGAGCCGCCACATCCTTGATGATGGGGCGCAGATGTGGAGCCCTGATGCTGCTGATCGGCAACTTGCCAATCCGGGGGAAAACATCCTTCTCAAGGTAGCTGGTGACCTGGTTGGTGTAGTACTCGCTCCAGTGAGCATTGCTGACGATCCACTCCCGAGCAACGGTCTCGAACGTGCGTTCGTATGTGTCGGCCTGGAGGGCGATCGCCGCCTTTTTCTCCACGATGGGGTCGAGGCCCTTCTTGACCAACGCCTTTGCCCGGTCCCGTTCCGCACGGGCTGCCTCCAGCGTGACCTTTGGGTACACCCCGATTGAGTACACCTGTTCAGCGCCGCCCAGCCGGTAGCGGTACCACCAGAGCTTGGAGCCGTTGGGCTGAACGCGCAAAAAGAGGCTGCCTCCGTCCCGGAGTTGGTACACCTTGGGCCTGGGCTGCGCCGTTTCCACTTTGCGCGCCGAGAGAAGATTGAGTGCTGTGAGTGCCATGTGTATAACGCCTCCAGTTTGGCCCGTTACACACTCCATTACACACATGAGCACTGGATTTGTCCAGCTTTCAGAATCGCTCGATGGACGATCAACCCTTTAAAAACATAGACTTAGAGTTGTTCCATGGAGGTTGATAGACGCCAGTAGACCTCAATCGTAGTTATCGACCATCAGCACGCGCGTCATGGCGTCACCTCCTGGCCCTTGCGGCCCTCTGCGCACAGGCGCGCGAATTCACGGTGTTCGTAGGCGATGTAGGCCTCCATCATGCTGCGGTAGATGGCCTCGATCACGTCGGGCTCGCCGCCCTCGGCCGCCGCACGCGCACGCACGCGCTGCACGATGGCCTCGATGCGCGCTTCGTCGCGCACCTGGTCTTCGCGCGGCTTGTTGAGGGCAGCCTGGGTCATGTAGCCGCCGCGCTCCACGAGCAGCGGCACCAGGATGTCGTCCAGCGCGTCGATGCGCGCGCGCACCTCGGCCATGCTGGCGCAGGGCTGGGTCTTGTCGATTGCACGGGTGGTCATTCCAGCCCCTCCTCCACCAATTCGGCCGCACGCAGCAGGGCGCGCGCCTTGTGTTCCGTTTCCTTCCATTCGAGCTCGGGCACCGAGTCGGCCACCACGCCGGCCGCCGCCTGCACGTAGAGCGTGCCGTCCTTGACGATGCCGGTGCGGATGGCGATGGCCACATCCATGTCGCCCGCATAGCTCAGGTAGCCGCAGGCGCCGCCATAAAGGCCCCGCTTGCTGGGCTCCAACTGGTCGATCAGTTCCATGGCGTGCACCTTGGGCGCGCCGGTGAGCGTGCCGGCCGGGAAGGTGGCCTTGAGCACGTCCATGCTGGTCATGCCGTCGTTGAGGATGCCCTCCACGTTGCTCACGATGTGCATCACGTGGCTGTAGCGCTCCACCGCGAAGGCCTCGGTCACCTTCACGGTGCCGGTCTTGGCGATGCGGCCGATGTCGTTGCGCGCCAGGTCGATCAGCATCACGTGCTCGGCGCGTTCCTTGGGGTCGTTCACCAGCTCCACTTCGGTGGCCTTGTCGGCCTCTGGCGTGGCGCCGCGCGGGCGCGTGCCGGCCAGCGGGCGGATGGTGACCTTCTGCCCCTCGGGCGTGCTCTCCTGGCGCACCAGAATCTCGGGGCTGGAGCCCACCACCTGGAAATCGCCGAAGTTGTAGTAGTACATGTACGGCGACGGGTTCAGCGAGCGCAGCGCGCGGTACAGCGACAGCGGCGATTCGGTGTAGCGCTTGTGGATGCGCTGGCCCACCTGCACCTGCATGAAGTCGCCCGCGGCGATGAGCTCCTTGGCGCGCTCCACGGCTGCCAAGTAGTCGGCCTTGGCAAAGCTGCGCTGTGCGGTGTGGCTCTCGGTGGGCCGCACCACGGGCGCGCTCACGGAATACTTGAGCTGGTCCTTCAGCTCCCGCAGGCGCTTCTTGCCCTTGGCATAGGCCTCGGGCTGGGCCGGGTCGGCGTAGACGATGAGATACAGCTTGCCCGAGAGGTTGTCGATGACCGCCAGTTCCTCACACTGCAGCAGCAGGATGTCGGGGCAGCCCAGCGTGTCGGGCGGGCAGGTGGCCTCTAGCTTTTTCTCGATATAACGCACCGCGTCGTAGCCGAAGTAGCCCGCCAGCCCGCCACAAAAGCGTGGCAGCCCCGGGCGCAGCGCCACCTTGAAGCGCTTTTGGTAGGCGGCAATGAAGTCCAGCGGGTTGCCCGGGTGCGTCTCCACCACTTGGCCGTCGGTCACCACCTCGGTGCGCGCCGCATCGCCGAAGCCGCTGGACCGCAGCAAGGTGCGCGCAGGCAGGCCGATGAAGCTGTAGCGCCCGAAGCGCTCGCCGCCGACGACCGACTCCAGCAAAAAGCTGTGCTTGCCGTCGCCCTTGCCATGGGCCAGCTTGAGGTACAGGGAGAGAGGGGTTTCCAGGTCCGCAAAGGCTTCCGCCATCAGCGGGATGCGGTTGTAGCCTTCGCTGGCCAGGCTTTTGAATTCCAGTTCAGTGATCACAAGAAGATTCCCAGCTCGTGCGGCGCGGTCGCTGGCTGCGCCAGTGCGCCGCAGGATCATTCAGAGGAGTCGGCCCCGTGCAGGACAGCACCTGTGGGACCACGGGCGCACGCTGGGGAGGCGCCCAGGTGCAGTCAGGGGTTCAACGACGCAGGCTTGCGCCAGGGCCAGGCTCCCCGGTCGCTGCAACCTGTGATGAACGTGTGGTGAATGAACATGGACCCGCAGTGTAGCAAAGCACTTTGTCACCTGCGCGGTGGATGCTGCAGCGCATCCACGCGAAAACCCTATTGCCGACCGCCCCTCGATGGCGCAACATTTAGAAACGAACGAGCGTTCTTTTTTGGAGTTGCGCAATGCCCTTCACCCGTCGTCGCACCCTGCAGTGGGGTGCTCTGGCCCTTCCCCTGTGCCTGGCGCTTCCGGCTCCCGCATCGACGGAGCCGACGACCGCAGCCGGCGTCAAGTTCGAGCCCACCCTCGACCTGGGCGGCAGCAAGCTGCAACTCAATGGCGCCGGTGTGCGCTACAAGGCCGTGTTCAAGGTGTATGCCGCAGGCCTGTACCTGGAGAAGAAGGCGTCCACGCCTGCCGAGGTCTACGCGCTGCGCGGCCCCAAGCGCATCAGCGTGACCATGCTGCGCGACATCGACTCCACCGAACTCGGCAAGCTGTTTTCGCGCGGTATGGAAGACAACATGGACAAGGCCGCCTTTTCCAAGCTGATTCCGGGCGTGCTGCGCATGAGCCAGATCTTTTCGGAGCACAAGAAGCTCATGGCGGGCGAACAGTTCGTCGTGGACTGGCTGCCCGGCACGGGCACGCAGGTGACGGTGAAGGGCGTCCCGCAGGGCGAACCGTTCAAGGAGCCCGAATTCTTCAACGCATTGCTGGGTATCTGGCTCGGCAGCCAGCCGGCCGACTGGAAGCTCAAGGACGCCCTGCTGGGCAAGGAATAAAGCCCATCGACCCACGCAGTGACGATGCGCAGAGAAAGCATGCCATTGCCCCCTTGATGGCGTTTTCAGCCATCTCACCTTGGTGATACACTTTATTGCAATTTCGCAGCAAGGGGCCTCTATGCATCTCAGCAACCTCAAGGTCGGCACGCGCCTGGCCTTGTCCTTCGGCTTGGTTCTGCTCATCACCGTGGTCATCGCGGCGGTAGGCATATGGCGTTTGCAGGAGTTGGCAAGCGTCACCCATCAGCTCACCAGCACGGACAACGAACGGCTGCGCGCCGCCAGCACATGGCGGCAGGCGATTGACCTGAACTGGGTGCGCACGCGCGCCGCCATCCTGGATGCGGACACCTCCCATCTCTCGAGCTGGCAAAGCGAGATTGCCAAGACCTCCGAAGAAGCATCCAAGGCGCAGGAGGTGGTGGAGCGGCTGGTGACCACCGACGAAGGGCGCCGCCTGCTCGCCGACATTGCGAAGACGCGCGAAGCCTATCGCGGCCCGCGGGCTGAATTGCTCAAGCGCAAGGCTGCCGGCGAGAGTGTGGGTGAGTTGCTCGACAGTCAACTCAAGCCGCTGGCCGACGCTTACCTACAGTCCATCGTTGCCATGGAACAGCGCCAGCGCGCGCTCTACGAAAGCACCCGCGACAACGCTGCCAAGCAGGCCACGCGCAGTCGCGCCATCCTGATGGTCGTGACCGCAGTGGCGCTGCTGGTGGGCGCGGGCGCCGCGATCTTGTTGAGCCGCTCCGTGACCGGGCCCTTGCAGTTGGCCGTGCGCGGCGCAGGCTTGATCGCCGAGGGCGACCTCACCCAGTCCATCCAGGCCCACGGCCGCGACGAAGCCGCGGCGCTGCTGAAGGCACTGGGCCACATGCAGGGCAACCTCGCTCGCGTAGTGGCCGGCGTGCGCGCCAATGCGGAGAGCGTCGCGTCGGCCAGCGCGGAGATCTCGCAGGGCAACCACGACCTGTCCGGCCGCACCGAGAGCCAGGCCAGCGCCCTGGAAGAAACGGCCGCCTCCATGGAGCAGTTGGGCGCCACCGTGCGCCAGAACGCCGACAACGCCCGCCAGGCCAACCAACTCGCCATGAATGCCAGCACCGTCGCCGTGCAGGGCGGCGAGGTGGTCTCCGAGGTGGTGGACACCATGCGCGGCATCAATGAGTCCAGCCGCAAGATCGCCGACATCATCGGGGTGATCGATGGCATCGCCTTCCAGACCAACATCCTGGCGCTGAATGCCGCCGTGGAGGCCGCGCGTGCCGGTGAGCAAGGCCGCGGGTTTGCCGTGGTGGCCGGCGAGGTGCGCGCGCTGGCGCAGCGCTCGGCCGAGGCCGCCAAGGAGATCAAGCAGCTCATCACCGCCAGCGTGGAGCGCGTGGAGCAGGGCTCGCAGCTGGTGGACAAGGCCGGTGCCACCATGACCGAGGTGGTCACCGCCATTCGCCGCGTGACCGACATCATGGGAGAGATCAGCGCCGCCAGCAGCGAACAAAGCGCGGGCGTGGCCCAGGTGGGCGAGGCCATCACCCAGATGGACCAGGCCACGCAGCAGAACGCCGCGCTGGTCGAGGAGATGGCCGCCGCCGCCAGCAGCCTCAGCGGCCAGGCCCGCGAGCTCGTCGAGGCCGTCGCCGTGTTCAAGCTGGCGCAGAACGCCTCCGCCCTGCCGCGCATGGCGCCCGTGCATGCCACCGCCGTGCCGACTCCCGTACCCGCCACCTCCGCGACACCCGCCGCCCCTGCCCGGCCCGCCACGCCGCCGGCGGCCGCCTTGGCACGTCCGGCAGCAGCGCGCCCTCAACCCGCGCAGGCGGCCCGCACGACTGCCGACAACGACGAATGGGAGAGCTTCTGAGGACCCGGGCGCCCCGCGCGGCGCCCATGGCGCGCATGCGGCCGGAGGAATTCAGCTAGTGTGGTGTCTCAAAAGTAATCATCAAATAATGGTACTCGCTGCCCGCGCCACAGATGCCAAGATGGTGTCCGCACTTTTATGCCACACGAACGGCTTGGGATCCTCGTTGTGACGATCAATGTATTCCCGTATGGATTGCTCCAGCTGAGCAACGCTGGTGTGGGCGCTGCGCTTGATCCACTGCTCGCTGATCTGGCTAAAGAAACGCTCGACCAGATTGAGCCAGGACGCTGAGGTGGGCGTGAAGTGAACGTGGTAGCGAGGATGGGCTGCTAGCCAGGCCCGCACTGCCTGCGTCTTGTGCGTGCCGTAGTTGTCCATGATCAGGTGGATGTCTTGTTCGCCAGGCACCGCTGCATCGATGGCTTTGAGGAACTGCAGGAATTCCACACTGCGGTGACGGCGCTTGAGCTGTCCTATGACTTTGCCAGTGGCCACATCCAGCGCTGCAAACAGCGACGTTGTGCCATGGCGCTTGTAATCGTGCGTGCGCGTGCTGGGTTTGCCAAACGTCAGTGGTAACCCTGGTTGGGTGCGATCCAGAGCCTGGATCTGGCTCTTCTCGTCCACGCACAGCACCAAGGCGCGATCGGGTGGTGCCATATACAGCCCCACCACATCCCGTACCTTGTCCACGAAATGGGGATCCGTCGATAGCTTGAAGGTTTCTTGCAGGTGCGGCTTCAGCCCAAAGGCATGCCAGATGCGCTGCACCGTCGCGGGCGATACGCCAGCGTGCCGACTCATCTGGCGCACGCTCCAGTGCGTGGCGTTGTCAGGCTTGCTCTGGCGAACCTTGTCCACAATGAGCTGAACCTGCTCGTCGCCCACACTGCGCGGGCGGCCAGCGCGCGGGGCATCGGTCAAACCCGCCAGACGATACGCCCGGTAGCGCCGCCGCCACTTGGAGACAGTTTGCACCGTCGTGCCCAAGCGTTGGGCAATCATGGTGCCCGACTCCCCATCTGCGCAGCCCAGCACGATTCGCATGCGCAGCTTCTCGTCCTCGGGCGCTTTGCGTACGCGCAGTCGCGCATGCAGCTCTGCGCGCTCGGCATCGGTGATCTGCAGCTTCGTGGCGGGGCGTCCAGGGTGGGCCATCAGCGTAGTCTCCTATAAGGAAGCTGATTCGACCAACACCGGTCAAAATAGTTCTATCTATTTTTGAGACACCACACTAGGGCCTGTTCACACTATTTTTGCCAGATGCGTTGCGATCAAAAAGGGCCAGGCGCAAGGCGCCAAACGAAGCTGGGGTGCTACCCCAGCGAGGCTTGGCAACGCCGCGAATGGCCCTTTTCGATCGCAACCCGGAGGGAACGGAGTGAAAACCGCGCCATTCGTCGTTGCCCTCCTAGCCAAGGCCCCGGCCTTGGCGTCGTCACGCGCCTAGATTGGCGCGGTTTTCACGCCATTCGCACTGGCAAAAATAGTGTGAACAGGCCCTAGCGATCAGCTCGGTGAGCGCATCCACGTAGCCGTCCGCGTCCACGCCGCGCACGGGCTGGCCGTGGTTGTAGCCGTACGTCACCAGCACCACGGGGCAGCCCGCCGCACGCGCGGCCTGGGCATCGTTGCTGGAGTCGCCGATCATCAGCGTGCGCGCGGGCGAGGTTCCCACCGCCTCGCAGGCCTTGAGCAGTGGCAGCGGGTCGGGCTTCTTGCGCGCGAACGCATCGCCGCCGAACACGTGGGTGAAGAAGCCGTCCAGCCCTTTGGCGCGCAGCAGAGGCCGGGCGAAGTCGGTGGGCTTGTTGGTCAGGCACACCAGCGGCCGACCGGTGCGGTGCAGCGCCGCAAGCCCTTCGGCCACGCCGGCGTACAGCGCCGCATACTGGCCGTTGATGGCCAGGTAATGGTGCTGGTAGCGCTCCCACGCCTGGGGATACAAGGCCTCGGCCTTTGCTTCCAATTGCATAGCTGTCAGCGCTTGCTGGTCGGGCGCTAGAACGTGTTTTAACACTGAACGCAGGAGATGCTCCGACCCCTTGCCGACCATGCGCTCGATCGCCCCCGGCGCGATGGCGGGCAGCTGCAGGTCGCGCAGCATGCGATTGAGCGCCTCGGCAAAATCGCCCAACGTATCCACCATGGTGCCGTCGAGGTCCACGATCGCGGCGTCGGTGCGCGCGAGCAGCGCGGCGAGGTCTTGTTGCACCCGTTCCATCCCTTGTCCTTGTCAGTCATGCATTGAGCGCGGGCAGTGTATGCGCTGTCCGACCCGTCCGACACACCACGGCGCCGCATGCGGACAGACGCCCCCCCGGGTGGCGCCCTACGCTGGACAGCCATTGTTGGAACCGTCAAAACCATCGCCCTTCAGGAGGTCATCCCATGGCATTGCATCGATTCACCGCCCTGCTTCCCGCCGCATTGCTGCTGTGCGCCGGCGCGGCGCAGGCTGCCAACGAAGTGCGCAGCCAGTACAGCAGCGACCGTGCCGCCTGCGCGTCCGTGCCCGCGGAAAGCCGCGCCGCCTGCGTACGCGAGGCAGGGGCGGCCGCCCAGGCCGCGCGCACGGGCCAGCTGTCCAGCAGCGACACCAGCATCTATGAGCGCAACGCGCTGGCCCGCTGCGAGGCCTTCAAGACCCCACAGGACCGGTCCGATTGCGAGGCGCGCGTGCGCAGCAGCGCCACGGTGTCGGGCTCGGTGGAAGGCGGTGGCGTGCTGCGCGAAGCCACCACGCCGGTGCAATAGGCTTTTTCAGCGGATTGCGATCAAGCCGCGCGGCGGCGCCTCACGCCAGTTCGGCGCGCATGGCGTCGATCACCGCCTTGTAGTCGCTCTTGCCGAAGATGGCGCTGCCTGCAACGAACGTGTCCGCGCCCGCATCCGCCACCCGGCGGATGTTGTCGGCCTTGATGCCACCGTCCACCTCCAGGCGGATGTCCTTGCCCGAGGCCTCGATGCGCCTGCGGGCCGCTTCGATCTTGCGCAGCGTGCTCTCGATGAAGCTCTGTCCGCCAAAGCCGGGGTTCACGCTCATCAACAGGATCAGGTCGATGTCCTCGATCACCCAGTCCAGCACGTCAAGCGGCATGGCGGGGTTGAAGGTCAGGCCCGCCTTGCAGCCCTGCGCGCGGATGTTCTGAATGCTGCGGTGCACGTGCGCCGAGGCATCGGGGTGGAAGCTGATGAGGTCCGCCCCCGCCTTGGCAAACGCCGTGGCCAGTTCGTCCACGGGCTGCACCATCAAGTGCACGTCGATCGGTACGGCGTGCCCTGCGGGCGTCACGGCATGGGGCTTGAGGGCCTGGCACACCATGGGGCCGAAGGTGAGGTTGGGCACATAGTGGTTGTCCATCACGTCAAAGTGGATCCAGTCGGCGCCGGCGGCGATGACGTTGCGCACTTCCTCACCCAGGCGGGCAAAGTCGGCGGACAGGATAGAAGGGGCGATGCGGTAGGTGCGGCTCATGGCCGCGATTGTCGCAGTTGACGCCGCTGCAGCGCGACGGTCGCATGCCGGGCACAGCCGGAGCGGGTCCTTGTGCGGCACGGGACTCACCATCGCCGCTACCATTGCACGATGCCGAAATACCAGTTCCAGGTGCAGGTGCAGCCGCAGTACCTTCCCGACCAGTCCGCGCCCGACGAAGGCGTATACAGCTTTGCCTACACCATCACGATCACCAACACGGGCGACGTGACCGCGCAGCTGATTTCACGCCACTGGATCATCTCCGACGCCAATGGCCACACCGAGCAGGTCAAGGGCCTGGGCGTGGTGGGCCAACAACCGCTGCTCAAGCCCGGCGAGGCATTTCAGTACACCAGCGGCTGCCGCCTGCGCACCGCCAGCGGCAGCATGCACGGCAGCTATTTCTGCGTGGCCGAGGATGGTGAGCCGTTCACCTGTCCGATCGAGCTGTTCGTGCTGGAGGCCTTCTCGCCCGGCCAACCGGGCCAGCCCATGGCGGCAAGGGTGCTGCATTGAGCCGCAGCGGCCCTGACCTGGCGCAGCTGCTCGCCGGGATCGACCCGACCGCACCGCTGGCACAGCGGCACCTGCAACTCATCGCCGTGCTGGATTGGGTGCGCGGCGACGGCCAGTCCACAGAGGGCGCCGCAGGCCGCGTGGCCCTGCTGGTCGAAGCGGCGGAACGCTCGCCCGACATCCAGGTGCGGCTGCAGGCCTGGTGGGCAGCGCTCACGCAGCAGGTGGACATCACCACGCTGCTGGCGGACTTCGGCTTTGCCCAGCGCACCTCCATGGCCAGCGAGCTGGCCGAGCGCGTGCGCTACAAACTGCTGCCCTCCAGCCCCGAAACGCTGGATGCGTCGGAGTTGTTCATGCTGGCGCTGCCTGGCGATTTCGACGCGCGCTGGCTGGCGTCGCTGGACGAAACCCTGCTGGGCCGCCTGCTGGCCGTGCTGGTGCCCGCCAGCGAGCAGGGCGGCGCCAGCCATTGGCAGCGCGCGCTGCTGGACGCCATCACCTACTGCGCCGGGCAGATCCTGTCCACCGGCTTTGCGCCCGAGCTGCGTCTGCGCATGAGCGAAGAGGCGCGCGAGGCCCAGCCCTTTCATGCGCTGATCCGCGATGTGGAGAGCCTGCGCGTGGAGGTGGAGCACCCGCTGCGCACCGGCGACCGCCTACAGGAAGCCGTGCAGCGCCTGCGCGAGCGCCTGGACGCCTGCCGCGCCGCCACCAACACGGTGTATGCGCACTTCGAGGACAACGGCATCTCCGTGGGCCTGGTGTTTCGCCTGCGCCAGCTGCGCGAGCGCATCCTGCGCGTGCGCGAGCTGCTGGAATGCCTGCTGTCGCCCCGCCCCGCCGTGGCGGCGGCCAAGTTCCTTGCGCGCCTGGTGACCGTGGGGCGCGAGCGGCGCAGCCTGCGTGCGCTGGTGGCGTCCAACTCGTCCATGCTGGCGGCCAAGGTCGCCGAGCGCAGCGCCGAGACGGGCGAGCACTACATCACCCGCACGGCGGGCGAATACCTGGCCATGGTGCGCAAGGCGGCGGGTGGCGGGCTGGTGATGGCCTTCACCACGCTGGCCAAGTTCGGGCTGTACGCGCTGGCGCTGTCCGCGTTCTGGGGCGGCTTCATGGCGGGCGTGAACTACGCCGTCAGCTTCGTGCTGATCCAGCTGCTGCACTTCACGGTGGCCACCAAGCAGCCCGCCATGACGGCACCCGCCATGGCCGCCAAGCTCAAGGACCTGGACGAGGCGCAGGGGCTGGAATCCTTCGTGGACGAGGTCGCGCATCTCGTGCGCTCGCAGGTGGCCGCCGTGCTGGGCAACGTGCTGTTGGTGTTCCCCGGGGCGCTGGCCCTGGCGCTGCTCATCGCGCAGATGCTCGGGCAGCCGGCCATCGGCACGGCCCAGGCGGAACACGTGCTGCAGTCGCTGCACCTGCTGGGCCCCTCGCTGCTGTTCGCGGCCTTCACCGGCGTGCTGCTGTTCGCGTCCAGCATTTTCGCGGGCTGGGTGGAGAACTGGTTCGTATTGCGCCGGCTGGACTCGGCCATCCAGTACAACCCGCGCATCACGCACATGCTGGGTGCTGCACGCGCCGCCCGCTGGGCGCGCTTTCTGCGGGGCAACATCTCGGGCTTTGCGGCCAACATTTCGCTCGGCTTCATGCTGGGGCTGACGCCGGCCTTTGCCGCGTTCTTCGGGCTGGGCCTGGATGTGCGCCACGTTACGCTGTCCACCGGGCAGATCGGCGTGGCCAGCGCCACATTGGGCATGGACGTGCTGCACCAGCCGGCTTTCTGGTGGGCCGTGGCCATGGTGCCCTTCAACGGTGCGCTCAACGTCCTCGTCAGCTTCTACCTGGCGTTCCGCCTGGCATTGCGTGCGCACAACGTGGGCAGCGTGGACCGCGCGCGCATCTACCGCGCGCTGCTGGCGCGCTGGCGCAGCGCGCCGCTGGGCTTTTTCCTGCCCCCGCGCCGCACCGTCTGATAAGGTGCGCCCACCGCAGGCTGCGCGCCGTCCTACAGAAGCAACGCGACCGCTGCAGATACATTCAGTTAACAGCCTGGGAACGTAGTCACGTTCCACGCAGCTGCAGCGCGCGCCCTTGGGGCAGGCTGCGCCCCGGCATCCAGCGGGCCTGCCCGCACGAGACAGAGGATCTACAACAATGAATGAGCTGATGAGCTTTTGGGCGCAGTGGCTGCGCCCATCGGCGGGGTTGCCCACGGTGCAGTGGTCGCTGCTGCTGGCCGTGGCCTCCATCACGGGCTATCTGGTGCAACGCTACAGCGGCCTGCCCAAGGTCGTGGGTTACACGCTCGTGGGCACCATCGTGGGCCTGCTGGGCTTTGGCGGCGCCGTGTGGCCGCTGCAGGGCATTGGCCTGTTCCTGGTGGAGCTGGGCGTGGCCGTGGTGCTGTTCGAGGCGGGCGGTCGCATTCCGCTGCGCTGGTTCCGCCATAACCCCATGGTGCTGGTGCAGAGCATCGCGGAGTCCGCCTTCACCTATTTCGCGGTGTACTGGACGATGCTGTGGTTCGACGTACCCGAGCGCGCCGCCGGCCCGCTGGCCCTGGTCGCGATGGCGGCATCACCGGCGGTTCTGACGCGCGTGGTGTCCGACACGCGCGCCGCCGGCCCCGTGACCGACCGTGCCGTGGTGCTCGCAACGCTGTCGTCCCTGTATGCGCTGGCGCTGGGCAGCGCGCAGGCCGAGCTCATCAACCGCCCCGGCGTGGGCCTGGTGGGCACGCTGTATCCCGCGCTGGTGGTGCTGGGCGTTTCTGTGGCCGTGGGTGCGCTGCTGTCGCTCATCCTGCGCCTGGCGTTGCGCGTGATGAGCCCGACGAGCGAGAACACCTCCATGCTGCTGATGGCCCTGATCGCCGCCAGCACCGCCGTCACCGCGCACATGGGCGGCTCGGCCCCGCTGGCCGCGCTGCTGGGCGGCATGCTGCTCAAGCAGCTGCACCCGCGCCCCTGGGCCTGGCCGCGGCAGATGGGCACCGCCTCTTCGCTGCTGACGATGCTGATGTTCGTGCTCGTCTCCACCGTCGCCGCGCAGGCCGACTGGAGCGGCCCGGTGGTCGGCGCCGTGCTGGCGCTGATCTTCGTGCGCCTGCTGGCCAAGGCGCTGGGCGTGGGCGTGGGCAACGTGGGCAGTGGCGCCAGCTGGCGCCAGGCCCTGTGGCTGAGCTGCGCCATGGCGCCGATGTCGGCCATCGCATTGCTGGTGGCCTCGCAGTTCGTGGTGGCCTCGGCCTCCACGGGCCACCTGATCGCGCGCATCGCCCTGCCGGCCATCCTGGTGATGGAAGTGCTGGGCGCAGTGATCGCCACCGTGGCCATCTACCGCGCGGGCGAAAGCTCCAAGCCCTGGGCGCCCCTGAGCAGCCGCGGCAGCAACACCGGAGACACCCAACGTGAGTCTTGAAGCCTTCCACCATTCCGAGCCCCTGACGCTGGGCGTCGAGCTGGAACTGCAGCTCGTGAGCACCAACGACTACGACCTCGCGCCCTACGCCGAGGACATGCTGCGCCTCATGAAGAAGGTGCCGCTGCCCGGCAGCGTGGTGCCCGAGATGACCAACAGCATGATCGAGATCTCCACCGGCGTGTGCCACAGCAGCTCCGAGGTGCTGGGCCAGCTCACGCAGATCCGCGACGCGCTGGTCAAGAGCGCGGACAAGCTCAACATCGCCGTGGTCGGCGGCGGCACGCACCCCTTCCAGCAATGGCACGAGCGGCGCATCTACGACAAGCCGCGCTTTCAGGAGCTGTCGCAGCTGTACGGCTACCTGTCCAAGCAGTTCACCATCTTCGGACAGCACGTGCACATCGGCTGCCCCGACGCCGACTCCGCCCTGCTCATGCTGCACCGCATGAGCCGCTACATCCCGCACTTCATCGCGCTGTCGGCCTCCAGCCCGTACGTGCAGGCGCAGGACACGCAGTTCGACTCCGCGCGCCTCAACTCGGTGTTCGCGTTCCCGCTGTCGGGCCGCGCGCCCTGCGTACTCACCTGGAGCGAGTTCGAGCAGTACTTCAACAAGATGACGCGCACCGGCGTGGTCAAGAGCATGAAGGACTTTTACTGGGACATCCGCCCCAAGCCCGAGTACGGCACCATCGAGATCCGCGTGTTCGACACGCCGCTCACCATCGAGCGCGCCGCGGCGCTGGCCGGCTACGTGCAGTCGCTGGCCGCGTGGTTCCTGGCGGAGCAGCCCTTCACCCCCACCGAGGACGACTACCTCGTCTACACCTACAACCGCTTCCAGGCCTGCCGCTTCGGACTGGACGCGGTGTACGTGGACCCTGCCAGCGGCGACCACATGCCGCTGCGCGACCACATCCTGCAGACGCTGGACCACGTGGCGCGCTACGCCGGCACGCATGGCGCATCGGGCGCGCTGCACATGCTGCGCGGTGAGACCGCGCTGGGCCAGAACGACGCCCGCTGGCTGCGCGAGCGCCAGCGCGAAGAGCAGTTGCTGGCCGAGGTCAGCCGCCAGGCCGCGCTGCGCTTTCGCGGGCACGACATCTGAACGCGGCAGCCGCCCATGGGTGAGTTCGACCTGATTGCGCGCTATTTCACGCGCCCGGTGCGCCGTGCGGCGCTGGGCGTGGGCGACGACTGCGCGCTGCTGTCGGTCACGCCCGGCATGCAGCTGGCCGTGTCCAGCGACATGCTGGTCGAGGGCCGCCATTTCTTTGCCGACGTGGACCCCGCGCACCTGGGCCACAAGGCGCTGGCGGTGAACCTGTCGGACCTGGCCGCCTGCGGCGCCAGGCCGCTGGCCTTCACGCTGGCGCTGGCGTTGCCGCGCGTGGATGCGCCCTGGCTGCAGGCGTTTGCGGACGGCCTGCTGCGGCTGGCCGACGCGCACCAGTGCGAGCTGGTCGGTGGCGACACCACGCAGGGGCCGCTGAACCTCTGCGTCACCGTGTTCGGCGAAGTGCCCACGGGCCAGGCCCTGCTGCGCAGCGGTGCGCGGGTGGGCGACGACATCTACGTGAGCGGCACGCCCGGCGAGGCGCGCCTGGCGCTGGATGCGCTGCGCGGCCGCCTGGCGCTGCCGCCCACCGCCCTGCAGCAGCTGCGCCCACGGCTGGAGCAGCCCACACCGCGCGTGGCGCTGGGTCTGGCGCTGCGCGGCGTGGCCAGCAGCGCCATCGACGTGAGCGATGGCCTGCTGGGCGACCTGGGTCACATCCTGAAGGCCTCGGGCGTGGGCGCCTGCGTGGACGCCACCGTCGCTACCAATTTACTAGCTGCTAGCGCCCAGCAGGCGGGCGCTGCAGCCGATTTTGACGCACAAACGCTGATGCAATGCGCGCTGGCCGGCGGCGACGACTACGAACTGGTCTTCACCGCCCCTCCCGCACAGCAGGCCGCCGTGCAGGCCGCCGCGCAGGCCAGCGGTACGCGCGCCACGCGCATCGGCCGCGTCGAGCCCGCGCCCGGCCTGCGTGTGGTGGACGGCCAGGGGCAGCCCGTGGCGCAGCACTTCGCCTCGTTCGACCACTTCGCCTGACCGCTCCCGCTACCGGGCCGGCGCCGCTGGTAGCATCGGCCGGCCCTTGCATCCTTGCCGCCCATGCCCGATACGCCGCCCCCCACCCCGCTGCCGCCCCACGCCCTGCGCCGCTTTCTGTTCGTGCACCCCGCGCACTGCATCGCGCTGGGCTTTGGCAGCGGACTGTCGCGTGTGGCACCGGGCACGGTGGGCACGCTGTGGGGGTGGCTGGCGTTCCTGGTGCTGCAACTGTGGCTCACGCCGCGCGGCATGGGGCTGCTGATCGCGCTGTCGCTGCTGCTGGGCTGGTGGGCCTGCACCGTCACCGCACGCCACATGCGCGTGGCAGACCCCGGCCACATCGTGTGGGATGAGATCGTCGCGATCTGGATCGTGCTGTGGCTGGCCATGCCCATGGGCTTCTGGGGCCAGCTCGCCGCCTTTGCGCTGTTCCGTTATTTCGATGCCGCCAAACCCGGCCCCGTGGCCTGGGCCGACCGGTTGTTCAAGGGCTTCGGCTGGCGCGGCGGCCTGGGGATCATGCTGGACGACCTGGTGGCCGCGTTCTGCACGCTGCTGGTGATCGCGCTGTGGCGCCACTGGTTCGGGTGAATGCCATGGAACTATCAAAAATAGAGCTGCCAGCGCTTGATGGACAAGCGCTGGCGGCCAATTTGATTCATATCGCCACCACGCTGCTCGCACGCGGCTGGATGCTGGCCACGGCCGAGAGCTGCACCGGCGGCCTGATCGCCGCCGCCTGCACCGACCTGTCGGGGTCGAGCCAATGGTTCGAGCGCGGCTTCGTCAGCTATTCCAACGCCGCCAAGACCGCGCTGCTGGGCGTGCCCGCCGATCTCATCACGGCCCACGGCGCCGTGAGCGAGCCCGTGGCCCGCGCCATGGCCGAGGGCGCCGTGCGCCACAGCGCCGCGCAGGTCAGCGTGGCCGTGACGGGCGTGGCCGGCCCCACGGGCGGCAGCCCGGACAAGCCGGTGGGCACGGTGTGGTTCGGCTGGTGCGTGGCGGGCGCCACCCATTCGGAACTGCGGCGCTTTGGCGGAGACCGCGCCGCCGTGCGCGCCGCCACGGTGCGCCACGCGCTGGGGCGGCTGGCGCAGTTGCTGGCCCAGTTGCCCGCCCCTTCGCGCTCCTGACGGTCCCACTGGGCCTGGCGGCGCCGTAGCACCTGGGCAGGCCCAGAGCGCAATACCGGGCCACCGGCTGCGTGCCGCCCACTCAATGCCGGCGAGTCGAACCGGGCCGCGTCAGGCCGGGCCGCGTCAGACCGAGCCGCGCCAGGCCGAGCCGCGCCAGGCCGGGCCGCGCCAGGCCAGCTACACCAGGCAAGGCCGCGCCAGGCGAGCCACACCTGGCCACAGCCGCGTCAAGCCGCGCCGCAGCACTTCTTGTACTTCTTGCCGCTGCCGCAGGGGCAGGGGTCGTTGCGGCCGGGCTGCTCGCCCTTGACGATGGTTTCCTGGCGCGGACCCAGGCTGCGCCAGAGCTGGCGCAGGTCGTACACGCCCCAGATGGCCTCGCCAAAGACCTCCAGCCGCTCCTGGCTGGTGCTGGGTGGGCCGTCCTCGGCGTACATGCAGATCTCGGGCTTGCCGGTGTCGTCCTCGGTGAGGGCGACGATGGATTCGAGCGCGCCGTCCAGCCACTGGGCGGCTTCCTTGTCGCGCGGGGTGGCCCAGTCCTCGGGCCAGTTCTCCACGGCGAACATGAAGCCCAGCGCCCAGACCTGGCCGAAGGAAGGAATCTCCTGCCCCGCCATCTCGGCGCGCTCCTCCTCGGGCAGGCTGGCGATGGCGCCGCGCATGTCGATCACCTCGGGCTGGAAGGCGTTGTCGGCGTCCAGCGATTCGGCCTGCTCGTCCAGTTGCGCCTGCACTTCGGCGCGGCGCAGCTCCCACAAGGCAAGAAAGCGCTCCTGCTGCGCCAGGTCCTTGAACGTGGGCACCAGCGGCAGGGGCTCGCCTTCGGCCACGTCCAGCTCCAGGCCGTCGCCCAGCAGCATGGGCAGCCATTCCGCCGCGGGCACGGGGCGGCGCGTGCAGACCAGCGCCGTCAGGAAGCCGTCGCAGAACTCCCACTGCGGCACATCTTCCTCACGCGTGCGCAGGTCGTCCAGCAGGCTGTCGAGTTCGTCCAGTTCATCCGGCCCCAGGGCGGGGACGGCGGCGGATGCGGGGGTATCGGAGGTGGCGTTCATGCGGAATCGGGCGGGGCTTGGACCCGCGGGCTAAGGAGGAGGAGAAACGGGGCCCCAGGAGGCCTGAGGCGCGCAGTGTAACGCCGCAGGCCGCGCATCAGCTATTGTATTAATAGCTGTTCGCGCTTATCACACAATCGCTAGAGCTTGATTTGGCCTAAAAACAGAAACGCCCCATGCCAAGGCAATGGGGCGCAGCGGTCGGTACCAAAGGGCCGTCTGGGCGGCCCACCCAGCCTTATTGGCTGGCGATTTCCAGATGGGCCTCGCGGGCTTCTTGGATGAACTCGAGGATCAGACGGACGGCTTCGCGCATGGTGTGGTTTCCTGACTGAGATGCTCATCCGGTGCGGAACGGCGCGCATCTCATACGCCGACCAACACCGGGTTAACCACTAGGTGTTAACCCTTAGGCGTAAGTATAAACCACAATCCACTTTTGTGCTGCAGCGCAGCGAAGGCTGGGGCGATCAGGGCGCGGCTACTCCTCTGCCGTCCACTCCACCCGGGCCCCCAGGCTGCGCAGGTTCTCCACGAAGTGCGGGTGCGCGCGGCGGATGGGCGTGGCGTTGCGGATCTCCGAGCGCCCCGGGATGCTGGCCGCCACCATGAACAGCGCGATCGCCACGCGGATGATGTAGGGGCTCTCCACCACCGCCGGCGCGAGTTGCCCGCCACCGAAGGTGACGATGCGGTGCGGGTCGGACTGGTACACATGCGCGCCAAACTTGGACAGCTCGCCCGTCCAGCCTAAAGCGCCGTCGTACACCTTGTTCCAGAACATGGCGTTGCCCTGCGCGCGCACGCCCAGCGCGATGAAGATCGGCAGCAGGTCCACCGGGAAATAGGGCCAGGGTGCTGCCTCCACCTTGGTCAGCACGTTGGGGGTGAAGGGCGTCTGCACCGTGAGCGGCCCGTCCACGAAGGCGCGCGACCAGCCGTCCCGGTGCTCCACGCGCACGCCAAACTTGGCAAACGTGCGGTCGATCAGCGGGAAGTTCTCCGGTGCGCTGTTCTTCACCACCACGTCGCCGCCGGTGATGGCCCCCAGCGCCAGGAAGGTGGTGATCTCGTGAAAGTCCTCGGCAAAGCGGAATTCACCGCCCCCCAGCTCGCCGCCGCCATGCACCGTAAGCCGCGAGGTGCCCACGCCCTCGATCTGCGCACCCAGCATTTGCATGAAG
Source organism: Diaphorobacter sp. JS3050 (assembly GCF_013154915.1). Classification (NCBI taxonomy): domain Bacteria; kingdom Pseudomonadati; phylum Pseudomonadota; class Betaproteobacteria; order Burkholderiales; family Comamonadaceae; genus Diaphorobacter; species Diaphorobacter sp. JS3050. The sequence goes on along the minus strand of NZ_CP053553.1, from coordinate 373,882 downwards.
CGGCAGAACTCCTGCACGTGCGGCTCGGACGCCGCGTTGGTCAGCGTGGAGGTGCCCTGCGCGGCCACGGCGCACAGCACGAAGTTCTCGGTGGTGGTCACCGAGGCATAGTCCAGCCAGTGGTGCACCGGCGTGAGCATGCCCACGCGGCGCACCAGCAACGAACCCTCGGCCCGCTCCACCTGGCCGCCGAAGCTGCGAAAGACCTCCACATGCGGGTCGATCTCGCGCACGCCCAGGGTGCAGCCCTTCACGTTGTCCTCCAGCCGCGCCACGCCGAAGCGCGCCAGCAGCGGCGGCACCAGCATGATGGACGAGCGCATCTCCTCGGGCAGGCGGTGCGTGGCGGCGTCGAAGTGCGTGGCCTGGTGGTGCAGTTCCAGCGTGGCGCTGGCATGGTCCCAGCGCACCTCGCTGCCCAGGGTGCGGAAGATCTCCAGGATCTTGCGCACGTCGGTGATGTCGGGCACGCCCACCAGGCGCAGCGGCGCGCGCGTGAGCAGCGTGGCGCACAGCACGGGCAATACCGCGTTCTTGTTGGCCGAGGGGGTGACGCGGCCACGCAGCGGCGTGCCGCCATGCACGATCAGGTTGGACATGGTTCGCAAATCTCTTCAAAAACAATAGCTGCCACCGCATGCGTGTCCTGCGTCAACAGCCGTTTGCGCATGCAAAGCACAGCCTTGTCCTTGGACACGATGATGGCGCGGTGCGCGACCGCCAGGTCGATGAACTTCTGGTCGTCCGCGTCCTTGCAGGCCCAGGGCGCGCGCGGCGCCACCTCGACCAGGCGCACGCCCGCGTCGAACGCCGTCAGTACGTCATCCGCGCCCACGCCGTAATACGCCATGCGCGGCTGCAGGTGGGTGTACTGCAGCACGCGCTCCAGCTCGTCCCGCATGTGCTGCGTGGCAATCCAGTCCAGGCGCTGGGCCTGCAGCAGCGCACGCACGGTGGCCACGGCCGCGTCGGCGAAGATGAACAGGTCGAGCACGATGTTGGTGTCCAGCACCACGGCACGCACGCTCTCGCCCGCCGGCGCCACGGCGGGCAGGCGCAGCTCAGGACGCATCCGAGGCTCCGCCGGCCGGCGCACCGTTGGCCGCGCCGCCCTCCCCCGTGTGGCCGGCGCGCGGCCGATCCCGCACGGCGCCCGCCACGAGGTCGAAGCGGAACAGGCGGCATTCGATGGGGCCGTTCCACAGCGGCACGCGGCGCGACTCCTTCAGGCGCATCTTGCCGGGCAGCTTGAGGTCGGGCGTGAGCATCCAGGCCTGCCAGCCGGCGTAGTGCTTCTTCCAGTGCGCGGCCAACTGCGCGAAGAAGTCCACGCCGTCCTCGGTCTGCGCCGTCTCGCGGCCCATGCGCTCGACCGTGGACATGCGCTCACGCGCATTGCGCCCCGCCGTGCCGGCCGCGGCGATGCGCTCGCCATACGGCGGATTCAGCAGCATCACCCCGGGTTGTTCACTGGGCGGCATGCGCTGCAGCGCGTCGCCGCCGCGCAGCTGCACCGCGTCGGCCACGCCGGCGCGCACGGCATTGCGCTGGGCAAAGTCCACCATGCGGTGCGACACGTCGCTGCCAAAAATCGGCACCGAAGCCGCGGTAACGGCGCTGGCCGCTTCATCCTTGATAGCAGACCAGACATGGGCCTGGTGCGGCAATAGCTTCTCGAAGGCAAAGCGCCGCTGCAGGCCCGGCGCGATGCGGCAGGCGATCTGCGCGGCCTCGATGACCACGGTGCCGCTGCCGCAGCAGGGGTCGTACAGCGGCAGCGGCTGCTCGCCATGCGGGTCCCAGCCGGTGGCGGCGATCATCGCCGCGGCCAGCGTTTCCTTGAGCGGCGCGTCGCCCTTGTCCTCGCGCCAGCCGCGTTTGAACAGCGGCTCGCCCGAGGTGTCGATGTAGATCTGGGCGCGGTCGCTGGTCAGGTGCAGGTGCACGCGCACGTCGGGCCACTGCGTCTGCACGTCGGGACGCACGCCGGCCTTGGCGCGGAAGCGGTCGGCCACGGCATCCTTCACGCGCAGCGCGGCGAAGTTCAGGCTCTTGAGCGGGCTGTGCCGCGCCGTCACCTCCACCTTGAAGCTCTGGCGCGGGGTGAACCAGATCTCCCAGGCCACGTCGGCCGCGGCGGCATAGATATCGTCCTCGTTGCGGTAGGGCCGCTCGGCCAGTTGCACCAGCACGCGTTGCGCCAGGCGGCTGTGCAGGTTCAGGCGCAGCGCATCGCGCCAGGAGGCGCGCAGCAGCACGCCCGCGCGGCCCACGAGCAGGTCCTGCCCGGCCAGCCCCGTGAGGCTGTGCACCTCGTCGGCCAGATAGCCCTCCACGCCAGCGGCGCAGGGCAAAAAGAGTTGAAGCTGGTTCATTGCGGCTGTGCTGCGCGCTGCAGCAATGGCTGGAGCACGGATTCAGGAATGGGTGCGGGCTTGCGGGCCGCCCGGTCGATGAAGACGATGCCGGTCTTGCCGCGCGCGATCTCGCGCCCCTGGCTCTTCTCGGTCATCCGGAAGACGAGGTCGAAGCCGTAGAGGTTGAAATCCTGCGGCGTCATCTCCACGCGCAGCGTCTCGCCGTGGAACGCCTCGGACTTGTACTGCGCCACGATGTCGCCCACCACGGTGGACAGGCCCGCCACGTCGGCCTCGGGGTAGCCCAGCGACTTGAAGAAACGCACACGCGCCTCGGACACGAGGCTGAGCAACTGCGCGTTGTCCAGGTGCCCGCCCTGGTTGACATGGCTGATGTAGATCTGCAGCTCGGTACTGAAGCCGAAGTGCGGGGGAAGGTCAAAGACGACGCGTGCCATGGTTCAAAGTGCCTTGCGGAGGTTGGCCGGGGCGATCTTGAGCGCCTCACGGTATTTGGCCACGGTGCGGCGCGCACATTCAATGCCCTGCTCCTTGAGCATCTCGGCGATCTGGCTGTCCGACAGCGGCTTGTGCGGGTTCTCGGCCGCGATGAACTGCTTGATGAGCGCGCGCACGGCCGTACTGGAGGCGTTGCCGCCGGTTTCGGTGCCCAGCCCCGAGCCGAAGAAATACTTGAGTTCGTAGGTGCCTTGCGGCGTGGCCATGTACTTGGCGGTGGTCACGCGGCTGATGGTGGACTCGTGCAGGCCCAGTTCATCGGCAATGTCGCGCAGCACCAGCGGGCGCATGGCCAGTTCGCCATGCACGAAGAAGTTCTTCTGCCGCTCCACGATGGCGCGCGACACGCGCAGGATGGTGTCAAAACGCTGCTGGATGTTCTTGATGAACCAGCGCGCCTCCTGCAGCCGTGCCTGCAGCGCCTGGTGGCCTTCGCCACGGCCGCCGCGCAACGCACCGGCGTAGATGTCGTGCACGCGCAGACGCGGCATCACGTCCGGGTTGAGCTGCACGCTGAAGTTCTGCTGTCCGCCGCGGCCAGTTTTCTTGACGATCACGTCGGGCACGATGATGTTGCGGTCCACGTCGGCAAAGCGCCTGCCCGGACGTGGCTCCAGCCGTGCGATCAAGGCCATCGCGGCACGCGTGCGCTCTTCGCTGGTGCCGCAGGCCTGCGCCAGGCGGCGCACGTCGCGCTTGGCCAGCAGGTCCAGCGGCTGGCCGCAAATGGCCAGCGCGGCCTGGATCACGTCGGGGTCGCCCTCTTCGTCCTGGTCCATCGCGCGCAACTGCAGCGTGAGGCATTCGGCCAGTCCGCGCGCGCCCACGCCTGCGGGCTCCAGGCTTTGCAGCAGGCCCAGCGCCACGGTGAAACGGTGCACCAGTTCATCGAGTTGCTCGGGGTCTTCGGTGCCCGCCAGGCTGGCGGCCAGGTCCTGCAGCGGCTCGTCCAGGTAGCCGTCGTCGTTCAGCGATTCGATGAGGAAGCGCAGCGCGGCCATGTCCAGCTCGGACAGGCGCAGCGCCAGCGCCTGGCGGTGCAGGAAGGCCGTGAGCGACTCCTGGCTGCGGGCCAGCTCGGTGGCGTCCACCTCGTCGTCGCTCCCCGCGCCGGCACCGTTGCGCGCCGGGGCGTCGCCGCCCCACTCGCTGTCGTCGGGCGCCAGGTCTACCGAGCCGTCGCCTTCCCAGTCCGCGGGTTCGGCCGTCGTTTCGGCGGTGGAGGTTTCTGCATCATTTTGGCTTGTAGCGCTTTCCTGTCCTGCGCTGACAGCTCCTGAATAAATAGCATCTTCGGCTTCGCGGTCTTGCTCGCTCACCGGTGCATCGGCCTGGGCCAGGCCGAACTCCTCGCGCGGGGCCTCTTCCAGCGTGCGCTCCAGGAAGGGGTTCTCGTCGAGCATCTGCTCGACCTCCTGGGCCAGCTCCAGCGTGGACAGCTGCAGCAGGCGGATCGACTGCTGCAGCTGCGGTGTGAGCGCCAGGTGCTGCGAGACGCGCAGCGACAGGCCGGGCTTCATGGCCTGCAACCCACTGTCTGGTCCTGCATCGCGCCGTGGTCGCCCATCACTCTCACATGCGGAAGTGCTCGCCCAGGTACACCCGGCGCACTTCCGCGTTGTCGACGATGTCCGACGGCGTACCCTGAGCCAGCACCTGGCCGTCGCTGATGATGAAGGCGTGGTCGCAGATGCCCAGCGTCTCACGCACGTTGTGGTCGGTGATCAGCACGCCAATGCCGCGCGCCTTGAGAAAGCCAATGATGCGCTGGATCTCGATCACGGCGATCGGGTCGATGCCGGCGAAGGGCTCATCCAGCAGGATGAAGCGCGGCTGCGTGGCCAGCGCGCGCGCGATCTCCACGCGCCGGCGCTCGCCGCCCGACAGCGCCAGTGCAGGCGACTTGCGCAGGTGGTCCACGCGCAGCTCCTGCAGCAGCGCGGTCAGGCGCCGCTCCACCTCGGCGCGCGGCAGGGTGCGGCCGGCCTCGTCGGTCTGCAGCTCCAGCACCGCGCGCACGTTGTCTTCGACATTGAGCTTGCGAAAGATCGAGGCTTCCTGCGGCAGGTACGACAGGCCCAGCCGCGAGCGCCGGTGGATGGGCATGTCCGTCACGTCCTGCCCGTCGATGCTGATGCGGCCGCCGTCGCTGCGCACCAGGCCGACGATCATGTAGAACGACGTGGTCTTGCCGGCGCCGTTGGGGCCCAATAGGCCCACCACCTCGCCCTTTTGCACGACCACGGACACGTCCTTGACCACCTTGCGGCTGCCGTAGGACTTCTCCAGGTGCAGCGCCTCCAGGCGGCTGACGCCTTCGCTCATGCGCGCATCGTCCAAGGCCGCGCTCACTTTGCGCCGTCCAGGCTGGGGCTGGTACGCAGCGCGGGCGGCTCGGTGCGCACGGGCGGCGTGGCGCTGGTGCCCGAGGCAGGCTCCTTGGGCGCGAGCACCGCCCGCACCCGGCCGCCCGGCGTGCCGGCAGTGGCGCCGGCGGGCGCGGTCTTCTGCCCGTCCACGGTGAACACGTCCGTGAGGTTGTTGTAGACGATGAGGGCGCCGGCCAGCTCGTCGGTCAGTGTGGCCTCGCGGTAGCGGCGCAGCTCGGCGCGGCGGATGAGCTTCACCACGTCGGCGCGGCCGTCGTATTCGATGACCTCGCCCTCGCCCTCGACGAACTCGTCGGGCGCGCCCGGCGCGGTGTCACGTTTTTGCCGGAAAAAAGCGCGCTTGCCCGGCTCGGCCGTCACCACACCGTACTGGAAGCCGTCGGCATCCTGGCGCACCTCCAGCTGCGCGCCGCGCAGCACGATGGTGCCCTTGGTCATGACGACACGGCCGGTGAAAACGCTGGTCTGCTTGAGCTCATCGTGGCGCAGGGCATCGGCCTCGATGTTCATGGGCTTGTTGCGGTCGGCTTTTTCGGCATGCACCAGCGGCGATGCAGCCAGCGCCAGGGCCAGCGCTGCGGCGCGGGACAGGAGGAGGAAGGGCAATCGGGTTCTCATAGAGGGCACGAATCTTGCGGTCATTGTACTGACGCAAGCGCGCCGCCGCCGCAGTGGATCGCATCAACCCGTACAGGCCTGCCACCGGCTGTCATGCCGCCGCGCCAACCGGTGCGCAGGCATGAAAAAAGCGCGCCCGTAGGCGCGCTTGTCGCTGGTGGCGGCGGGGCGCTTCAGCCCTTGCGCGCTACGCCAACCAGGTGCTCCACCACCTGCAGCACGCTTTGCATGTTGCCGGCCATGGTGCCGTCGGTGTAGTAGCGGCCGGCCACTCCCATGGAGGGCACGCCTTCGACCTGGTAGCCGTCCTGCAGCTGCGACGCCTTGCGTACCTGGTTGGATACGGTGAAGGAGTTGTAGACCTCCTTGAACTTCGCCACGTCCACGCCCTGCTTGCCGATCCAGTCGAAGATCAGCTCGTCCTTGTTCAGCGGCAGGCGTTCCACGTGCACCGCGCGGAACACCTTCGCATGCAGCTCGGGCAGCTTGCCCATGCCTTCCAGCGCGTAGTAGAGCTTTTGCTGCGGCACGAAGCTCGCATTGAACGCCACGGGCACGCGGCGGATGTGCAGGTCCTTGGGCGCCGACTTGATCCAGGCCTCCAGCGAAGGCTCGAACGTATTGCAGTGCGGGCAGCTGTACCAGAAGAACTCGATAACTTCGATCTTCCCGGCAGGTGCCTCGGTTGCGACGGGCTTGCCCAGCTTGACGTAGTCCTTGCCTTCCTTGAACTGGCGGCCTTGCGCCAATGCGGGCGCCGCCAGCGGCAGGCTCAGGGCGGTGGCCGCGGAGGCGACGGTCAGAGAAAACTCACGGCGTTTCATAGGTTGGGATCACTCCTGGACAGCATGGAGGGTTGTGAGCGCCAGCGCGGGCAAAAGTTCAGCGCTGCACCCGGACCAGCGCGGACTCCACCCCCGCGCCATCGAGTTTTTCCTTCAGCGACTCGGCGTCGTCACGCTTGCCGAACGGGCCCACGCGCACGCGGAACACCGTGCGGCCGTTCTGCTCACGCTCGCTGACGCGCGCCTCCCAGCCCAGCATGGCCAGCTTGGCGCGCTGCGCATCGGCATCCTGCTGGGTGCGGAACGCGCCCGCCTGCACGAAGTACTCGAAAGGATCGGCACTGGTCGCGGGAGCGGGCGCCGCGTTGGCCTTCGCGCGGGCCAGGTCGCCCAGCGGGTCGGCCGACGTCGGTGCCGCGCCGGGCCGGCTGGCCGCCGCCCGCGGACCCGACGCAGGCTGGGCTGCGGCGGTCGCGGTGTCGGACGCGGGAACGGCAGCCGGCGCAGCGGGGCGCGCAGGGTTCTTGCCGTACAGCGGCGCGTTGGGGTCCCAGTTCTTGTTCTTCGTGGCCTCGTCCTGCTCGGACGCACGCGGCGTGCTCTTGTTCAGGAAGGGCACGGGCACCTTGGTCACATACACGGCCACGGCCAGCGCGGCTCCCAGGCCCACGACCACCCCGAGGATGAAGCCCACGATGGTGCCGCCGCGTTGCTGTTTCTTCATATCAGTGGTCACTTACATTCTGGCTGGCGCAGACACGCCCAGCACCGCCAATCCATTGTGCAATACCTGCGCTGTGGCGGCGACGAGCGCCAGCCGCGCCTGCTTGACGGTCTCGTCGTCCACCAGAATGCGTTCGGCGTCGTAATAGCTGTGGTAGGCGGCAGCCAGGTCGCGCAGGTAGAAGGTCACGTCGTGCGGCGCATTGCCGGCCGCGGCCGCGGTGAGCATCTCGGGATACTTGGCGAGCAGCAGCATCAGCGCCTGGGCCTGCGGGCCTTCCAGCGGCGACAGGTCCACATCGCGCAGCGCGGCCACGTCGTAGTCCTCGCGCCAGCCGCGCAGCACCGAGCAGATGCGCGCATGGGCGTACTGCACGTAATACACGGGGTTGTCGTTGTTCTGCGCCACGGCCAGGTCGACGTCGAAGGTGTATTCGGTGTCGGGCTTGCGCGACAGCAGGAAGAAACGCACCGCGTCCTTGCTGGTCCACTCGATCAGGTCGCGCAGCGTCACGTAACTGCCGGCGCGCTTGCTGATCTTGACCTCCTCGCCATTGCGCACCACGCGCACCATGGTATGCAGCACGTAGTCGGGGTAGCCCTGGGGGATGCCCACGTCCGCCGCCTGCAGGCCGGCGCGCACGCGCGCGATGGTGCCGTGGTGGTCCGTGCCCTGGATGTTCACCACCTTGGTGAAGCCGCGCTGGAACTTCTGGATGTGGTAGGCCACGTCAGGCACGAAGTAGGTGTACGTGCCGTCCTGCTTGCGCATGACGCGGTCCTTGTCGTCCCCGTAGTCGGTGGACTTGAGCCACAGCGCGCCGTCCTGCTCGTAGGTCTTGCCGTTGGCGACGAGGCGCTGCACGGTAGCGTCCACATGGCCGTTGGCGTAGAGGCTGGACTCCAGGTAGTACTGGTCGAACTGGAGGTTGAAGGCCTGCAGATCCTTGTCCTGCTCATTGCGCAGGTAGGCCACGGCGAACTGGCGGATGTTCTCGTAATCCTCGACATCGCCATTCGCCGTGAACGCGCGGTCATCGGCCTGGACGGTGGACTTGGCGAGGAAGGCGTCGGCGATGTCCTGGATGTAGTCGCCGTTGTAGAAATTCTTGGCCAGCGGGTTGTCCGCGTCGGTGGGCCAGCAGTCATCCCCCGGCTTGAAGCCCTTGGCGCGCAGTTGCGTGCTCTTGGTGAGGGTGTCGATCTGCACGCCCGCGTCGTTGTAATAGAACTCGCGGTGCACGCTCCAGCCCTGGGTGGCGTACAGATGGCTGATGGCGTCGCCGATGGCGGCCTGGCGGCCGTGACCGACGTGCAGCGGCCCGGTGGGGTTGGCGGAGACGAACTCCACCAGGACTTTCTCGCCGCGCGCCGGCTGGTAGCCATATTGCGCGCCTTGCGCCAGCACCTCGTGCACCACCTGCTGCTTGGCGGCGGGCTTGAGGCGGATGTTCAGAAAACCGGGGCCGGCGATCTCGATGGCCTGCACCCATTTTTGGAACGCGGGCGTGGCCTCCAGCGCGGCCTGTAGCTGTTCACCCAGTGCGCGGGGATTCTGCTTGAGGGGCTTGGCCAGCTGCATGGCGGCCGTGCACGCGAGGTCGCCATGGGCAGCGACCTTGGGAGATTCGAAGGCCGCGCGGCTGCCTGCGCCGGGCGACACCTTTTCCAGCTCGTCGGCCAGCGCCGCGAGCAATTCCTGTTTGACGGAGAGCATGGGGGCGGATTCTACGGGCCGACCCGTCATCCATTCGTGACCGCCCGGCGTTATGCTGGGTGGCCCGTGGGGCACTGCGTTGCCGACGGGCGCATTCACCTTTTCCTTTTTTGCAGGAGCATTACATGAAGAAACTGCTTCCCCTGTTGGCCGCTGCCGGCTTTGCCCTTTCGTTCGCCGCACACGCTGCGGACGCCCCCGCGACCGGCGCCTCTGCCCCCGCCAAGGCGCCCACGGCGCAGCAGACGCGCATGAAGACCTGCAATGCCGACGCCGGCGCCAAGAACCTCAAGGGCGACGAACGCAAAGCTTTCATGAAGGAGTGCCTGAGCGGCAACAAGGCGTCCACCCAGCAGGACAAGATGAAGAGCTGCAACGCGGACGCCGGTGCGAAGAACCTCAAGGGCGACGCCCGCAAGGCCTTCATGAAAGAGTGCCTGAGCGGCGCGGCCAGCTAAAGGACCGACGCACCGCACGGGCCCGCCCATCGGGCCTGCACGAGCAAACCCCGCGCGCCTGCCGCCCGCGGGGTTTCTTTTTTTGCCCTTCCCTCGGCGCTCAGCGCGTGCCCACGCCGCGTGCCAGGAAGACGGCCAACAGCGGAATCAGCGCCAGCAGATGGGCCTCGATCATCACCAGACGGCGCGTGCTGCGCACCTGGTCATCCGAGGGCAGCGCGCCGCCGGCGCGCACCGCTCGGCGCCAGCGCAGGAAGCGCATGGTCGGGACGATGGACATCAGCCCGATCACCACGAACAACGTGACCTTGGCATGCAGCAGCGGCTGCGACCAGTACCACGCTCCGCCCTTCATGCCCCACCAGGTGCGCGCCAAGCCCGTGGCCAGCACCAGCAGCGCCGAGATACCGTACAGCATGTCCACCCGCGCCAGCCGCTCGACTGCGGCCGCGTTCATCCACTCCTTGCGGCACAGCGCGGTCTCGCTGGCAAGGAAGGTGGCGGCCATGAGGAAGGCCAAGATGTGGGCATAGGCGAGCAGGGCTTCGGTGGTCACGGGTTTCCTTTCGGCAGAGGTACGCGCGGCGCGCACAGGTCAGGGGCGGCGCGCGGAGAACTCCTGCGCCACCCAATCGTCGATCAGCGTCTTTTCGTGGCGCAGCTTGTCGCCAGTATAGCGGTCCCCGCGCATCTGGAATGCCAAGCCCGGCAGCGTGCGACTGCCTTCGGCCAGGGTGCGGCCGTCGGGCGAGAGGCGCTTGAACTCCAGCGCGATGCGCGGCGGATGCACGTCGCGCACCACGCGCACCGCCTGGGCGGTGGCCCCCGCCGCGGGCTCGAATGCACCGGCGCGGCGCACGTCGGTGATGTGCACCTCCGCGCGCTCGCCCTCCGGCAAGGCTGCGGCCACGCGCTCGGCCAGGTGCTCGCACAGCGCATCCATCCAGGCACGCCGGGCCGCGGCGGGCTCGTGCGGGGTTTGCTCGCGCGCCTCGGCAAAGCCGGCCGGATCCGCGTAGGTGACACTGACCATGCCGGCCGGCACCCCGTGCGCGCGCGGCGTGGTTTCCGCGTGCCGGGCGGGCAAGGCGCAGCCGGCGACCAGGGCCAGCGCCATGACGGCCAGCATCCAGCGAGCGGCGGGCAACGCGGGGAGAACAGAAAGAACGGGAATGCGCATGAAAGCTCCTGTATGGTGGGCCGTGCGTACGGCCCCGGCATGATGGGGGCCGGGCGGGAGGAATGCCGCGGCATTGTGCCCCGCGTTCATGTCAGACAGAGGCGGGCCGTGCCCAGAATTCGGGCTGCGCGTAATGATGCTTCAGGTACTCGATCCACAGCCGCACGCGCAGCGGCAGGTGCTTGCGCTGGGGAAAGACGACATAGATGCCGTTGGGCGGCGCGGCGAACTCCTCCAGCACCGCCACCAGGCGGCCGGCCGCGATCTCGGACTCCACCTCCCAGGTGCTGCGCCAGGCGATGCCCCAGCCGCCCAGGCACCAGTCGTGCAGTACCTGGCCGTCGGAACAATCGAGGGGCCCGCCGGGCTTGAAGTGCACGACCTCGGTGGCACCAGCGCCGCCGGCCACCGGCACGCGAAACGCCCAGCCGCGCGTTTGCGAGGCATCGCTGGAGAGGGTCAGGCAGTCGTGCTGGGCCAACTCGCCCGGGTGGGTGGGCGTGCCGCGCCGCTGCAGGTACTGGGGCGTGGCCACGCACAGGCGACGGTTGTCCGCCATGCGCACGCTGACCAGGGACGAGTCGGGCAGGTCGCCCACGCGCACGGCGCAGTCGTAGCCCTCGCCTGCCAGGTCCACCACGCGGTCGCTCAGGTTCAGCGAGAGGGTCACCTCGGGGTGCAGGTCATGAAAGCGCGGCACCAGGGGCGCCACATGGCGCCGGCCAAAGCCGGCGGGCGCAGTGACGCGCAGATGCCCCGTGGCCTTCACGCCGCCGGCGGATACGCTGGCCTCGGCGTTGGCCACGTCGGACAGCAGGCGCTGGCAGTCCTCCAGAAAGGCGCTGCCCTCGTGCGTGAGCGAGATGCGCCGCGTGGTGCGCACCAGCAGCTTCACGCCCAGGTGCTCCTCCAGCGCGTCCAGGCGCCGCCCCATGATGGCCGGGGCCACGCCCTCGGCCTTGGCGGCGGCGGTGAGACTGCCCCGCGTGGCCACCGACACGAATGACTCGAACGCTTTGAGTTTGTCCATGAATACAAGCCAAATCAGGCTTCAAGCCTTATACAGCAAGCGCAAGCAGCTATCAATTTCATGAAAGCACGCACCGTACTCCCCATGCGGAGTGTGCCAACCTTTGCAAAAAAGTCATTGGTTAAGAGATATGTGCGCGATTTATTAATGGAAATATTTCCAATACAGTGGCATGCAAGGCTCCTCCATGGGCCACGGCTTTTCAATTACCGCTAGGGGGTTTCTCATGACCGCACGTACCCACGTCCACGGCCTGCAGGTGGCCAACGAACTGCACGCCTTCATCAACGAGCAGGTGCTGCCGGGCACCGGCGTCGAGCCGGCCGCCTTCTGGAAGGGCTTCGATGCCCTCGTGGCCGACCTGGCGCCCAAGAACGCGGCCCTGCTGGCCGAACGCGACCGCCTGCAAAAGGAACTGGACACCTGGCACAAGGCCAACCCGGGCCCCATCCAGGACATGGCAGGCTACCGCGCCTTCCTGAGCCAGATCGGCTACCTGGTCGAGCCCCCCAAGGGCGCGCAGGCCACCACCACCAACGTGGATGCCGAGCTGGCCATCCAGGCCGGCCCACAGCTGGTGGTGCCCATCCTGAACGCACGCTACGCCCTGAACGCCGCCAACGCGCGCTGGGGCTCGCTGTATGACGCGCTGTACGGCACCGACGTGATCGGCGAAGAAGGCGGCGCGGAGAAGGGCAAGGGCTACAACCCCGTGCGTGGCGCCAAGGTCATCGCATTCGCACGCGACTTTCTGGACCAGGCGGCCCCGCTGGCCAGCGGCTCGCACAAGGACGCCACGGCCTACAAGGTAGAGGGCGGCACGCTGGCCGTCACGCTCCAGGGCGGTGCCACCACCGGCCTGAAGAACGCGGCCCAGTTCGTGGGCTACCAGGGCAATGCGGCCGAGCCATCGTCCGTGCTGCTGGTGAACAACGGCCTGCACATCGACATCCGCGTGGACCGCAACACCCCCATCGGCAAGGGCGACGCCGCCGGCGTGGCCGACGTGGTGGTGGAAGCTGCGCTGTCCACCATCCTGGACCTGGAAGACTCCGTGGCCGCCGTGGACGCCGAAGACAAGGTGCTGTGCTACAGCAACTGGCTGGGCATCCTCAAGGGCACGCTGACCGACACCTTCGACAAAGGCGGCAAGCAGGTCACGCGCGGCCTGAACCCCGACCGCGAATACACCGGCGCCGACGGCAAGCCCGTGAAGCTGCACGGCCGCTCGCTGATGTTCGTGCGCAACGTGGGGCATCTGATGACCAACCCCGCCATCCTGTGGGGCGGCGAGGGCAAGGAAATTCCCGAGGGCATCCTGGACGCCATGGTCACCACGGCCATCGCCATCCACGACCTCAAGGGTGGCGCGGGTGGCATCCGCAACAGCCGCACGGGCAGCGTCTACATCGTCAAGCCCAAGATGCACGGCCCGGCCGAAGTGGCGTTTGCCAACGAATTGTTCGGCCGCGTGGAGCAGGTGCTGGGCCTGCCCGCCAACACCGTGAAGCTGGGCATCATGGACGAAGAGCGCCGCACCAGCGTGAACCTGAAGGCCTGCATTGCCGCCGCTCCGGCGCGCGTGGCCTTCATCAACACCGGCTTCCTGGACCGCACCGGCGACGAGATACACACCGCCATGCAGGCCGGCCCCATGATCCGCAAGGGCGACATGAAGAGCAGCGCCTGGATCCAGGCCTACGAGCGCAACAACGTGCTGGTGGGCCTGTCCATGGGCCTGTCCGGCCGCGCGCAGATCGGCAAGGGCATGTGGGCCGCGCCCGACCTGATGAAGGCCATGCTGGAGCAGAAGATCGCCCATCCCAAGGCCGGCGCCAACACCGCCTGGGTGCCCAACCCCACGGGCGCCACGCTGCACGCGCTGCACTACCACCAGGTCAACGTGGCCGCCGTGCAGGCCGAGCTGCTGAAGGTGGACGCCGAGGCCGAGCGCGACAACCTGCTGACCGGCCTGCTCACCGTGCCCGTGAGCAGCAACCCGAACTGGAGCGAGACCGAAAAGCAGCAGGAGCTGGACAACAACATCCAGGGCATCCTGGGCTACGTGGTGCGCTGGATCGACCAGGGCGTGGGCTGCTCCAAGGTGCCGGACATCAACGACATCGGCTTGATGGAAGACCGCGCCACGCTGCGCATCTCCAGCCAGCACGTGGCCAACTGGCTGCTGCACGGCGTGGTGACCGAAGGGCAGGTACGCGCCACGTTCGAGCGCATGGCCGCCAAGGTGGACCAGCAAAACAGCGGCGACCCGCTGTACCAGCGCATGCACGGCCGCTTTGCCGAGTCCATGGCCTACCAGGCCGCCTGCGACCTGGTGTTCAAGGGCGTAGAGCAGCCCAGCGGCTACACCGAGCCGCTGCTGCACGCCTGGCGCCAGAAGGTGAAGGCCGCGCAGAAGAAGGCTTGATTGCTATTCAAACAATAGCTGCTAGCGCTTGATGGACGGGCGCCAGGGGCCATTTTGACCACAACGGCACCCACGGGTGCCGTTGTGCTTTCGTACACTCTCCCCCATGCCCACCACCGCTCCCTCCACCACGCGCTGCCCGCTGTGCGGCCAATCCAACGGTTGCGCCGTGGCCGCCGGGTTGCCGGCGCAGCAATGCTGGTGCATGCACGAGAGCGTTTCGCGCGACGCACTGGCGCGCCTGCCCGCCGAGGCGCGCGGCCGCGCGTGCATCTGCCCGCTGTGTGCACGCGAAGAGCCCGCTGCGCCGCAGGCCCCGGCACCCGTCGTTCCCAACCCCTGAACCCCAACCGGAATCCCACCACCATGCCCACGTACCACATCGAGATGATGGAAGGCCGCACCGTCGAGCAAAAGCGCAAGCTGGTCGAGGAGATCACGCGCGTGTCCGTCGAAATCCTGGGGGGCTCCCCCGAGTCGGTGGACATCCTGATCACGGACGTGAAGCGCGAGAACTGGGCCACGGGCGGCAAGCTCTGGCTGGACCGGCAGTAAGCCGCCCTCCAACGCACCACAGGCCGATCGCCCATGTGCCAGCTCCTTGGCATGAATGCCAACACGCCCACCGACGTGACCTTCAGCTTCACGGGGTTTGCGCAACGCGCCGGCAACACGGCCGACCACACGGACGGCTGGGGCATCGCCTTCTTCGAGGGGCGCGGGCTGCGCCACTTCGTGGACCATGAGCGTGCCACCGATTCACCCGTGGCGGAGCTGATCCGCCGCTACCCCATCAAGAGCCGCAACGTCATCGCCCACATCCGCAAGGCGACCCAGGGCGTGGTGAGCCTGGAAAACTGCCACCCCTTCGTGCGCGAGCTGTGGGGGCGCTACTGGGTGTTTGCGCACAACGGCGACCTCAAGGACTTCCGTCCGCGCCTGCACGCGCACTTCCACCCGGTCGGCACCACCGACAGCGAGCATGTGTTCTGCTGGCTGATGCAAGAGCTGAGCAAGTCCCACGCGGGCATGCCGAGCATCGAGGAGCTGACGCTGACGCTGCGCGAGCTGGCGGCGCGCATTGCGCCCCACGGCACCTTCAACTTCCTGCTGTCCAACGGGCAGGCGCTGTGGGCGCACGCGTCCACCCACCTGTACTACATCGAACGCCGCCACCCGTTCTCGCAGGCCCAGCTGTGCGATGAAGACCTGCGCGTGGACTTCTCCGCGCACACCACGCCCAACGACAAGGTGGCCGTGGTCGTCACGGCGCCGCTGACCTCCAACGAGCAATGGACCGCCTTCCAGTCGGGGGAGATGCGGGTGTTCGTGGACGGCCAGTGCCAGGCCGCCTGAGCGCCCCGGCCGGCGGAGCCGCCTTGCAGTGGCGGTAGGAGACGGCTGACCCGCCCCTCCAGCACGGGCCGACAGCCCCTTCGCAGGGCCGTTCCGATACTGGCCCTTTTTTCTAGGGGGACAGCCATGCCAAAAATCTGCACCGCCAGGCTGGTGACCGCGGCCTGCGGGTTGGTGCTCGCCGCAGCGGCCCATGCCGATGCCAGCACGAAAGACCGCGAATTCCTGACGCAGGCCGCTACCGGCGGGCTCTACGAGGTCCAAGCCGGCAAGCTTGCACAGAACCGCGCTACGGCCAACGAAGTGAAATCGTTTGGCGCGATGCTGGTGAAGGACCACACCGCCGCCAACGACGAACTCCGGGCCTTGGCGGCGCGCAAGGGCGTCGCGCTGCCCACCACCCTCCCTGGCGACAAGCAAAAGCAGCTGGACCAGCTCGCCAAGGCCCAGAAATTCGACCAGGAATTCCTCTCGCAGGTGGGCCTTAACGACCACCGCAACGATATCGCGCTGTTCGAGGCGGCCGGCAAAGACGCAGACGATCCGGAGATCCAGAGCTTCGCCCTCAAGGCGCTGCCGAAACTCAGGGCACACAAGGACCACGCCGAAGACCTGGCGGTTTCCATCAAGCGATGAAGGCCCGGCCCATGGGTGGCCGCATCGCCACCCGCGTGAGGGAGGCGATGACTGACTCCGACGGCCGGTGGCCTGCCCAACCTGGCCCGACCTCACCGTACGCGGGCAGCAGCACGCGCGGGTAGCAGCGCGCTAGGGCGTCAACACCACCTTGCGGCACTCCTCTTCCTTCTTCTCGAAGATTTCATAGCCGCGCGCGGCATCGGCAAGCTTCATGCGGTGGGAAATGATGACCTCCGGCCGCATGCGGCCGTTGGCGATGTGTTCCAGCAACTGGGGCATGTACTTTTGCGCATGCGTCTGCCCCATGCGGAAGGGCAGCCCCTTCTCGAAGGCGTCACCGAAGAGGAAGCCGTGGATGAAGCCGGCATAGACCCCCGGGCACGCTGAGGACTCCGCCGCGGCGCGTCGCGGCGATGCACTGGCGCAGCGCCTTGCCGCTGGAACCCTCCAGCCGCACGGCGGTGAGCGCCGTCTCCAGCGCGCTGCCCTTGGCCTCGAATCCTACGGCGTCGATCGTGGCGTCCACGCCGTGCCCACCCGTGGCCGAGAGAATGGTTTCGGCCGGGTCCTCGTCCTTGTCGAAGTTGATGGGCACCACGCCGTACGTGGCCTGGGCAAACTGCAGCCGGTACTCGTTGTGGTCCACCATGAAGACCTGCTCCGCGCCAAGGAAGCGCGCCGCCAGGGCGCTCATCAGCCCCACCGGTCCCGCGCCGAAGATCGCCACAGAAGAGCCCGGACCGATCTGTGCATTGACCGCCGCCTGGTAGCCGGTGGGAAGGATGTCGGACAGGAAAAGCACCTGCTCGTCACTCAGCACCTGGGGCACCTTCAGCGGCCCGACGTTGCCGTGCGGCACCCGCACGTACTCGGCCTGCCCGCCGGGGTAACCGCCGTAGAGGTGGCTGTAGCCGAACAGCCCTGCACCCGCGGTGGCGTTCTTTTTGTTGAGGATGGCGCCGCGTCCCGGATTGGTGTTCTCGCAGGCCGCGAACAGGGTTTTGTCGCAATAGAAGCAGGATCCGCAGGCGATGACGAACGGCACCACCACGCGATCACCAGGGCGCAGCGCCGTCACTGCAGGGCCCACCTCTTCCACGATACCCATGAATTCATGGCCGAGGATGTCGCCGTCCTTCATGCCAGGGATCTTTCCCCGGTAGATATGCAGATCCGAGCCGCAGATGGCCGTGGCAGTGACGCGCAGCAGCACATCGTCCTGTGCGAGCAGCACGGGGTCGGGCACGTTTTCCACGCGCACGTCCTTGGCGCCTTGGTAGGTGAGAGCTTTCATGCGATCACTCCGTCAATGGCCGGGGACAGCGAGCGCACGGCGCGCCGGGCTGTGCGCCGGGGTTTCAGATTTCCATGCCTTCGGGTTCGCCGGCTTCGATCAATGCGCTGTTCAACAGCGTGACGTCCGTTGCCAACGCGTTGCGGCGACCATCGCCGCCGATGCGGAAATGGGCCATGGGACTGTTGACGAACTGGAGCGCGGAGCCAAAGCAGGGGGAAGGCAGGATCAGCGTTCCCACCGCGGCGTTATCGACCAGTTGGAACGTCGGCAGCATGACGCGGTTGGACTCGGAAAACCCGATCTTCAGAAACGTGCGGAAGGACCCAGCGCGCATCCCTGTCAGTTCGATGAAGCCGGTGGCCATGGGCACGGTGAAGCCTTCCGCGCTGAAGGTGTCGATGCCGGAAAGCAAGGCCGCCCGCACATGCTTGACCTTCGTGACGACGTAACTGTCCCAGTCCGGTTGAAAGGTCTGGGCTTTTTGCAGATTCGTTCCCCAGGGATGGGGAGTTGATGTGGTCATGGGTAGTCCTATGGGTGCGGACCAGATGCTGTATCCACCAGAGTTCGATCACGTTTGAAACGTCTCATCCTGCGGACATGCCCTCGTACGGGATGTAGGAGCACGCTTATATGGCTGACAGCTTGGGGCTCAAGCGCGCGTGCCGACCCGCGCGGGACACCGGCTGGATCGAAGGCCCTGCCTACTGCGGGCCTCCGGTCCCGTGCCAGACGTCAACGGTCGTTCTTGTGGCTCTGGCTGCCGGCGCGCGCCTGCTGCTCGCTGCTGCCGCCCCGGGTATTGCCCGAGCCGGAAGAGGCGTTGTTGCCCCCGCCGCCATGGCTCTTGGCTCCCGCGGCGCGGGCCTCCTGCGATGTGAACTCGTGGGCGTTGCCCGAAGCGTGCGCTGCACGCCCCCCCTCTGCGGCGATCTCGCGCTGGCGGTCGGGGTCCATTGAGGCAAATCCGCGCCCCGAGCCCGACTGCCCTTGGTTGTTGTCCCGGCTCCCCTGGCTCTGATTGCGGTTGCCTTGGTTCTGGTTGCCCTGATTGGTGTTTGCCATTTCCATCTCCGGTAAGTTGAACAAGTCACACGGAAACTGCCGTGTGAAGTTCACTGTCGGGGGACTGCAAAGGGCCAACCGTAGGCTAGGGACTACCCGTCCGTAGGCGCGGCTTGACGAATGGACGGTGGGAACCACAAAAAAGCCCTTGGGAACAAGGGCTGGGGAATGTGGCGCGGCTGGCGGGGGTCGAAATGCCCGTTGGCAGGACGCGAAAGCACTACGTTATTGATAGCTGCTCGCGCTTGTTTCGTAGGGACTGAGGCCACTTTCGACTCACAACCCCCGCAGCGCCTGCAACAACACAGGCAGCTCGGCCATGTCGGTCATCACCTGCAGGGCGCCGGCGGAACGCAGGGCATCGGGCGAGCCGTGGCCCACGGGCGACGGGCTGTAGCCCACGACGGTGGCGCCCGCTGCCACCCCGGCCATGACGCCCGTGACCGTGTCTTCCACCACCAGGCAGCGCGCGGGCGGCACGGCGACCGATGCGGCGGCTGCCAGGTACACGTCGGGCGCGGGCTTGGTGGCGGGCATTTCGTGGCCGCTGAAGATGCGGCCGGCAAAGTACGGTGCCAGCCCCACCTGGGCCAGCTGCATCTCGACCTTGAAGCGGTCGGCGCCCGATGCGCAGGCAATGCGCCCCTGCAGCAGCGCATGCACCGCGTGCACAGCCTGGGGCGCGTTGGCAATGGCCACCAGCTCGGTCTGCAGGCGGGCGTTGCGGCGCGCGTAGAACTCGGCCATCCAGGCGTCGGTGAGCGGGCGGCCGGTTTCGGCTTCGATGCGGGCGGTTTCGCTGCGCACGGTTTTGCCGATAAACAAGCGCATGCACTCGTCGGGCGACAGTTGCCAGCCGGCCTCGCCCAGCATTTGGCACAGCACGCCGTTGGTGATGGGCTCGCTGTCCACCAGCACGCCGTCGCAGTCAAACAAAATGGCTTCAAAGGTCATGGAGCGGATGATCGCAGACCTGCCGCGCGCCGGGCTGTCGGCCCGTGCAGCGCGGCGCAACCGGCCGGGCGGGCCGGGTGACTATCAGGCGCCGGGCTGCGCATCAGCCACCAGCATGCCGCCGCCCAGGGCCTTGAACAGCTGCACTTCGCTCAACGCCTGCTGCAACCCGGTCTGCACCGCGCCCAGCTCGGCGCTCAGCAGGTTGCGCTGCGCGTCGATCACGGTCAGGTAGCCCTCCACGCCGGCGTCGTAGCGCAGCTGGGCCAGATCCAGGTATTTGCCCGAGGCCTGCACCAGGCTTTGGTTGGCCTGCAGCTGGCGCACAAAGGTGTGGCGTGCCGACAGGCCATCGGCCACTTCGCGGAACGCCGTCTGGATGGCTTTTTCGTACTGCGCCACACGCATGTCTTTTTGCAGCGTGACGTAGTCCAGGTTGGCCGCCAGCCGGCCCGCGTTGAACAGCGGGATGCTGATTTGCGGCGCAAAGCTCCAGGCGCCCGAGCCGCCGTTGAACAGGCCCGACAGGTCGCTGCTGGCCGTGCCCACGCTGGCGGTCAGGGCGATGCGCGGAAAGAAGGCCGCGCGCGCAGCGCCGATGTTGGCGTTGGCGGCCCGCAGTTGCTGCTCGGCCGCCAGGATGTCAGGGCGCTGGGCCAGCACCTGCGACGGCAGGCCCACGGGCAGCTGCGCCAGTTGCCAGTCTGCAATGCCCACCCGGGTCTGCAGTACCGATGGGGGCAGCGGTGCGCCCACCAGGGCCTGCAGCGCGTTCAGGTCTTGCTCCACCGCCCGGGTGAACTGGGCGTGCTGGGCGCGGGCGCTGTCCACCGCGGTTTGCGCCTGGTGGCGCTGCAGGTCGGTGGCAATGCCGTTGTCCACCTGCGCCACGATCAAGTCCAGCGCCCGCTCATTGGCGGCCAGTGTGCGCGTGACCACGTCCAGCAGCTGCTGATCGGCCTGCCAGGTCATCCAGGCGCTGGCGGTGGCGGCCACCAGGCTCAGCTGCGTGGCCTTGCGGGTGCTGTCCATCGCCAGGTAGTTTTGCAGCGCCTGATCATTCAGGCTTTGCACGCGGCCGAACAGGTCCAGCTCGTACGCGGCCATGCCCAGCCCCACGCTGTAGGTGCTGGCGGTGACCGCCTGCGGCGTGCCGGCCACGTCGGCGGGCACGCGCTGGCGCGAGCCGCCAGCCTCGGCGCCTATGGTGGGCAGGCTGTCGGCCTTCTGGATGCGGTACAGCGCCTGGAAGGCCTGCACGTTCAGCGCGGCGGCGCGCAGGTCGCGGTTGTTGTCCAGCGTCAGCTCGATCAGCGTGCGCAGCTGCGCATTGCCAAAGAACTGTTGCCAGTTCACCGGCGCTGCCGCCTGGGTGCTGCCCGCTGCGGGCTGCGGCCATTCGGCAGGCACGGGGGCGGCGGGGGTTTGGTGCTTCGGGACCATGGAGCAGGCGCTCAACAGCCCCGCCAGCGCGATGGCGCCGGTCAGGGTGTGCAGTTTCATGCGGTTTTCTCCTGGATAGGGGTCACGGGCGCCGCAGGCCGGGCCTTGCGAAAGCGCTGGGTGATGCTGGCAATCACATAAAAGAACAGCGGCACGAAGAAGATGGCCAGGAAGGTGCCCGCCAGGGTGCCGCCCACCACGCTGGTGCCAATGGAGTGCTGGCTGCCACTGGACGCGCCCGTGGCAATGGCCAGCGGCACCACGCCCAGCACAAATGCCAGAGACGTCATGACGATGGGGCGCAGGCGCAGGCGGGCGGCCTCCACGACGGCCTGGAACAGCGGTTTGCCTTCGTCTTCATACAGCTCGCGCGCAAACTCCACGATCAGGATGGCGTTCTTGGCCGCCAGGCCCATGGTGGTGATCATGCCGATCTGGAAGAACACGTCGTTGGTCAACCCACGGCCCAGTGTGGCCAGCACCGCGCCCAAAATGCCCAGGGGCACGACCAGCATCACCGAGAACGGGATGGACCAGCTCTCGTACAAGGCGGCCAGGCACAAAAAGACCACCAGCATGGACAAGGCCATGATCCACGCGCTTTGGTCGCCGGCCTTGATTTCTTCGTACGACAGGCCGGTCCACACCAGATCCACACCCGGGGGCAGCTGTTTGGCCATGTCTTGCAGGATGGCCATGGCTTCGCCAGTGCTGACGCCGGGGGCGGTGCTGCCCACAATCTGCACAGCGGGCACGCCGTTGAAGCGCTCCAGCTTGGCGGGGCCGTACACCCATTTGCCGGTGGCAAAGGCGCTGAAGGGCACCATCTTGCCGACGTTGTTGCGCACATACCATTTGGAAAAGTCTTCCGGGCCCACGCGGGCGTCGGCCTTGCCTTGCAAAAACACCTTCTTCACCCGGCCGCGGTCGATAAAGTCGTTGATGTAGGCCGAGCCCCAGGCAATCGACATGGTGGCGTTGATGTCCGCCAGATTGAGGTTGAGCGCGCGCGCCTTCTCTTCGTCGATCTCGATCTGGTACTGCGGCTCGTCCGACAGGCCGTTGGGGCGCACCAGGGCCAGCTTGGGCGATTGCGCGGCCATGCCCAGCATCTGGTTGCGCGCCTGCATCAGCACCTCGTGGCCCACGCCGCCGTTGTCCTGCAGGAAGAAGTCGTAGCCAGTGGCGTTGCCCAGCTCGATGATGGCCGGCGGCATGATCGGGATGATCATGGCGTCGTTGAGCTGGCTGACAAAGCCCCAGGTGCGGCCGTACAGGGCTTTCAGGTGCTGGTGCGCGCCCTTGCGTTCGTCAAAGGGTTTCAGCTCGACAAACAACAGGCCAGAGTTCTGACCGCGACCGGCGAAGTTGAAGCCGTTCACGGCCATCACGCTGTGGACGGTGTCTTTCTCGTTCTCCAGCAGGTGCTGGCTCACGGTCTGCAGCACTTGGTCGGTCCGCGCGGCCGAGGCGTTCGATGGCAACTGGACTTGCACCAGCATCGTGCCCTGGTCTTCCTCGGGCAGAAATGCCGTGGGAATGCGGGCAAACAACGCTACCAGGCCCGCCAGCAGCAGCACGTAGATCAGCAAAAACCACTTGTTGCGCTTGAGGATGCCCTCCACGCCCACGGCATAGCCGCTGGCGCTGGCGTTGAACACCCGGTTGAACCAGGCGAAGAACTTGGCGGGCTTCTTGCCCGGCACGGGCGCCTTCAGGATGGTGGCGCACAGCGCAGGCGTGAAGATCAGCGCCACGAGCACCGACAGCGACATGGCCGCCGCAATCGTGATGGCGAACTGGCGGTAGATCACGCCGGCGGAGCCGTCCATGAACGCCATGGGCACGAACACGGCCGAAATCACCACGCCGATACCAACCAGCGCGCCAGAAATCTGGCCCATGGACTTGATCGTGGCCTCCTTGGGCGACAGACCTTCGACGTGCATCAGGCGCTCGACGTTTTCCACCACCACGATCGCGTCGTCCACCAGCAGGCCGATGGCCAGCACCATGGCGAACATGGTCAGCAGGTTGATGGTGAACCCCGCCACCAGCAGGACGCCGAAGGTGCCCAGCAGCACCACGGGCACGGCCAGCGTGGGGATGATGGTGGCACGTATGCTTTGCAGGAACAGCAGCATCACCAGGAACACCAGCACGATGGCTTCGAGCAGGGTCTTGATCACCGAGTCGATCGACACCTGCACCACGGGCGAAGTGTCGTACGGATAGACCACCTTCACGCCCTGCGGGAAGTTGGGCTCCAGCTGGGCAATGGTGTCGCGCACGGCGGCGATGGATTCGAGCACGTTGGCGCCGGTGGACAGGCGCAGCGCCAGGCCCGAGGCGGGCTTGCCGTCGTACTTGCCCGAGATGCTGTAAAACTGCCCGCCCAGCTGCACGTCAGCCACGTCTTTCAGGCGCACTTGCGCGCCGTTGGGCCGCACCTTGAGCATGATTTCGCGGAACTCGTCCGCCGTCTTCATGCGGGTCTTGCCCAGTACCGTGGCCTGCAGCTGCACCTTGTCGTTGATGGTGGGCAAGCCGCCCAGCTGGCCGGCAGAAATCTGCACGTTCTGGCTTTGCACGGCCGCAATCACGTCGGTGGGCGTGAGCTGGTGTGCGTTGAGCTTGGCAGGGTCCAGCCAGATGCGCATGGCGTAGGGCGCGCCGAACAGGGTGAAGTCGCCCACCCCTTTGGTGCGCGAGACCGGATCCTGGATGTTGGAGGCAATGTAGTCCGCCAGGTCTTTGGAGTTCATGCGCCCGTCTTCGGACACCAGGCCCACGACCATCATGAAGTTCATCTGGTACTTGGCCACGCGAATGCCCTGCTGCTGCACTTCCTGCGGCAGCATGGGCGTGGCCAGGTTCAGCTTGTTTTGCACCTGCACCTGGGCAATGTCGGGGTCGGTGCCCTGCTCGAAGGTCACGACGATCTGCATGGAGCCGTCTGACTCGGATGCCGAGGTGATGTAGCGCAGGCCATCCAGGCCGTTGAGCTGCTGCTCGATCACCTGCACCACCGTGTCCTGCACGGTCTGCGCCGATGCGCCGGGGTAGGTCACCGAAATCGAGATCGCAGGCGGCGCCACGTTCGGATACTGGCTGATGGCCAGGCCCTTGATGGCCAGCACCCCCAGCAACATGATCACGATGGCGATCACCCACGCAAAAATGGGGCGGTTGATAAAAAACTTGGACATCGTGCTTCCTTCAGTCGCCCTTGCCCACGGCGTTCACGGCGTACAGGTCGGTCACGATGTCCACGTTCTGGGCAGGCACCGGCTGCACTGGCATCTCGCCACGCAGCTTCTGCAGGCCTTCGGTGATCACGCGCTCGCCGGACTGCAGGCCGCCTTCCACCAGCCAGGTGTTGCCCACCGTGCGCACCGCGTTCACGGGGCGCGGCTTGGCCACGTTGTCATCGCCCACCACCCAGACCATGGACTTGCCCTGGGTGTTGCGCCACACGGCCTGCTGCGGCACCAGCAGCGCCTCTGGCTTGGTGCCCGTCTGCAGCTGGGCGCGCACAAACATGCCCGGGCGCAGCAGGCCGTCGGGGTTGGCAAAAGTGGCGCGCAAGGTCACAGAGCCCGTGCTTTCATCCACATTGACCTCAGAAAACTTGAGCGTGCCCGGCACGGGATAGACGCTGCCGTCCTCCAGAACCAGGCGCACTTTGGCGCTGGCCTGGGCATTGGCGGCCTGCAGGCGCAGGATGTCCGTCATGGACTGCTGCATGTCCACATGCATGGGATCGATCTGCTGCACCGTCGCCATGGGCTGCGCCTGGCCCACACCGACCAGCGCGCCTTCGGTCACCTGCGAGCGGCCAATGCGGCCCGCGATGGGCGACAGCACCTTGGCATAGACGGTGTCGATGCGTGCCAGCTCCACGTCAGCCTGCGCGTTGCGCCAGGCACTCATGGCGTCGTCGTACTGCTGCTGGCTGATGGCGTTTTTCTCGCGCAGCACGGCATAGCGCTTGGCAAGGTTCTCGGTGCTTTGCAGCTGGGCCTGGGCCTTGACCAGGCGCGCATTCATGGTGGCCGGGTCAATCTGGTACAGCGCCTGGCCCTGCTTGACCACGCTGCCCTCTTCAAACAGGCGCTTTTGCACGATGCCGCTGGTCTGGGGGCGCACCTCGGCCACGCGCGAAGCCACGGTGCGGCCGGGCAATTCGGTGCTCAAAGTCACCGCCTGGGTCTGCACGGCAAAAACGCCCACGGCAGCAGGGCCCTGGGGGCCGCCCTGGCCCTCGGGTTTGCCGCCGCATGCCACCAACATGCCTGCTGCCGCCACAGCCAAAGCCGCACGGGCCGCCGTTGGAAACTTCACGCTCATGAGTTCACGCTCCTCGTAAAAACAGCCCCACTCGGGCGGATCGGGAAGAAAACACAAAAAGGACAGAGTTCCTCCAGAGAACAACTGTCCTTATGTATCGATTAGCGGTGCAGTGTATCACTGGGCGATTAAAATAACGGGTCATCAGGGATCCCCCCCTTGCCTCCAAGGCGATGAGCCTCCCCACTTGCCTTTCAGGCTTTTTTCTGCACCAATTTTTCAATGCCAGCACCACAAGACACCGATGAACGGCAGCACAGCGGCATTCAGGTCATC
Organism: Diaphorobacter sp. JS3050; assembly: GCF_013154915.1. Lineage (NCBI taxonomy): Bacteria > Pseudomonadati > Pseudomonadota > Betaproteobacteria > Burkholderiales > Comamonadaceae > Diaphorobacter > Diaphorobacter sp. JS3050. The sequence goes on along the minus strand of NZ_CP053553.1, from coordinate 348,297 downwards.
GCCCGGATGAGCCGCATCATGCGAGCGCTCAGCACACACAGCCAGCTCAGCGGCATGAGCCTTGCGGCCATCGCGGCCGAGGTAGAGCTGCCCCGCTCGACCGTGCAGCGCATCATCAACGCCCTGGTGGCCGAGAACATCGTGGAGCCCGCAGGCCCCACCGGCTTCCGCATGGGCCCGGCGCTGGGGCAAATGCTCTACACCACGCATTCAGACGTGGTGCCGGTGCTCACGCCCCATGTGCAGCAGCTGTCCATGAAGCTGCAGGAAACCGTCAGCCTGGCCCGTTTGCAGCTGCAAAAGCTGCACGTCGTGGATGCCGTGGTGGGGGAACAGGTGCTGCGCGTCGTTCCGCAGCTGGGCATCATGCCGCCCCTGGAGATCACCGCCGCAGGCAAGGTGCTGCTGGCGCGCCTGGATGAGGCATCGCTGCAAGCCTGGATTCAGCAAGAGCTGGGCGACCGTCCGCAGCAGGCAGCCGCCTTGCGGCAGACCCTCGACACCGTCCGCCAGCAGGGCTACGCCCTGGACGATGGGCAGATCATTCCAGGCGTCTCTGCCATTGCCGTGGCCATCAACACCTACCGCGGCGCCTACGCCATGATGGTGCTGGCACCGTCGGTACGCATGCAGGCGCAGCTGGAACTCTTCAAGCAAGAGCTTTTCAGCCTGCGCACGAACCTGGAGAAACTGCTCAACAGCCCCACTGGGGTGCGCTGAATCATTTTTAAGCCAAATCCGGCTCAAGCCCTTTTATATCAAGCGCTAACAGCTATTAAATCAGGAGCAAATCCAACCACCTTCGGCCCTGCATGGGCCAACGCAGTGGACGGGGGCTTGGTGGGACGGGGGGACGCGCGGAGTACAGGCGGGGACGAATAGGCCCGCTGCTCGGCAACGACAGCATGGCTCCTGGACAGGAGCCCCGGCGTTCGGTGCAAATCGTTGGCGTTGATTTTGGTGCGGCTGGCGGGGATCGAACCCACGACCCTTGGCTTCGGAGGCCAATACTCTATCCACTGAGCTACAGCCGCTTAAAGGATGACCACCCTCATCACGAGGGTGGAGCGGGATTATTGCACGGCCTCACAGGCAAAAGCCCAGACCGCGCAGATATGCGTCGATGGTCTGGCGGCTGGCGGCTTCCAGGTCGAAATTGGCATCGTTGAGCAGCCACGACTGCAGCAAGCCATCAAACAGCGCCTGCACGCCCATGGCCGCAACCGGGGCCGATAGGGGCAGGTCGATGCCTTGCGCCGCGGCGGCCAGGCCCAGCTCCCGGGCAATCTGCGCCTGGAAAGCCGCGCACCCTGCGACATGATGGCGTTTCACGGCCTCAAAGTCTTCGACGTATTCAACCCGGTACAGCGCGATCTCGAAAACACGGCGCATGCGCTCATCGTGCGCGACGGCGCCTTGCACGCCCTGCACCAGGCCGCGCAAACGCGCCAGGTGCGCCATGCCTTGGGTGTCTTCAATGGCCTGCATCAGCGGATGCGTGACGCGATCCAGCATGGCATTGAACAAATCTGCCTTGTCCTTGAAGTGCCAATAAATGGCGCCACGGGTGGTGCCGGCCACGGTGGCAATATCGGCCAAGGACGCGCGAGAAACGCCCTTCTCGTAAAAAACATGCTCAGCCGCATCCAGCAGGCCATTGCGCGTGGCAGCCGCATCTGCCTTGGTACGCCGTGCCATCGTGGGAACCTCCGAAACGCGACGCTGCGCGGGTAGTGACATTTATACATACATGGATGGATGGATGCTGCATTCCTTTTTGCGCCATTGTCATTCGCTGATGCCAACACCCACCGCCAGCGTCACGAAGCCTCGCCGCACACCGCCCTCCCAAAGGACTCCCATGCCCCTCCTGAACCACGCGATGGCGCCGACTATCCGCCAGGCCCAGCGTACCCCGGCAATCGTTTCTTCCCTGGCCCTGGCAGGGGTTCTCACCCTCAGCGCCTGCGGCCAGAAAAATGATGCCGGCGGCGCCCCTGCCCAGCCGCCCACCCCCGAGGTGGGCGTGGTCGCGGTGCAGGCCAGCAGCATCGGCCTGGTCACCGAGCTGCCCGGCCGGCTGGAGGCTTCGCGCGTGGCGCAAGTGCGCGCGCGGGCCGCGGGCATTCTGCAAAAACGTGTTTTCACCGAAGGCAGTGACGTGAAGGCAGGCCAGGTGCTGTTCCAGATCGACAGCGCTCCCTACCAGGCCAGCCTGGCGCAGGCCGAGGCCAGCGTGGCGCAGGCCGAGGCCAGCCTGGCGCAAAGCCGTGCGCTGGCCGAGCGCTACCGCCCGCTGGTGGCCGTCAACGCCATCAGCAAGCAGGAATACGACAATGCGGTCGCCGCGCAGAAGACCGCCGAAGCCAATGTTGCCGCCGCCAAGGCCGCGCTGACCACGTCGCGCATCAACCTGGGCTATGCGACGGTCACCGCTCCGATTTCCGGCCGCATTGGCCGCGCCCTCGTCACGGAAGGCGCGCTGGTGGGCCAGGGCACACCCACCGAGCTGGCGGTGATCCAGCAGATCGACCCCCTGTATATCAACTTCACGCAGTCCGCCTCGGAGGCCATCAAGCTGAAGGCCGCCATGGCCAGCGGCAAGTACAAGCAGTCCAGTGCCAATGCGGCCAACGTGCGCGTGGTGCTGGAAGACGGCATCGTGTATCCGCAGACCGGCCGCCTGCTGTTCACCGACCTCACCGTGGACGCCACCAGCGGCCAGGTGACCCTGCGTGCCGAAGTCCCCAACCCCGAGCGCGCCCTGCTGCCCGGCCTGTACGTGCGCGTGCGCCTGGAGCAGGCGCAGGTGGACAACGGCATCTTGCTGCCCCAGCAGGCGGTCACCCGCTCGGGCAAGGCCGACACGGTGCTGGTGGTGGGCCCGGACAACCAGGTCACCCCGCGTGTGGTCAAGCTGGGGCCTGCACAGGGCTCCCATTGGGTGGTGCTCGATGGCCTGAAGTCGGGCGAACAGGTCATGGTGGATGGCTTTCAGAAGCTGCCGCGCGGCAAGCCCGGCGATCCGATCGTCGTCAAGCCCGTCGCCTGGCAAGCCGCTGGTGCCGCCCAACAGCCCGCCACAGCGCCCGCATCAGCAGCGCCCGCAAACCCCGCCTCGGCGGCCTCCAGTCAGCCGGCCCCTGCGGCGGCCAAGCAATAAAAGACAGGAGCGCGGCACATGGCCAAGTTCTTCATCGAGCGCCCCGTCTTCGCGTGGGTGATCGCTATTTTCATCATGGTGGTCGGCGCCGTGTCGATCACCCAGCTGCCCGTGGCGCAGTACCCCACCGTGGCTCCCCCCACCATCCAGGTAACCGTTGCCTACCCGGGCGCGACGGCGCAGACCCTGGAGGACACCGTACTGTCGGTCATCGAGCGTGAAATGAACGGCGCCACCGGTCTGGCCTATATGGAGACGACCAGCCAGGCCAACGGCACCGGCACCATCGTGCTGAGCTTCGAGCCCGGCACCAATGACGACCTGGCCCAGGTGGACGTGCAAAACCGCCTCTCGCGGGCTACTCCGCGCCTGCCGGCGGCCGTTACGCAGCAAGGCGTGCGCGTCGAGAAGTCGCGTGCCAACTTCCTGCTGTTTTCCATTCTCACGTCCGACAACCCGGACATGAACATCGACGCGCTCAACGACTACGCGGCGCGCAACGTGGTGCCCGAGCTGCAGCGCCTGCCGGGCGTGGGCGGTGTGACCCAGTTCGGTGCCGAGCGTGCCATGCGCGTCTGGATAGACCCTGCCAAGCTCAAAGGCTTCAACCTGTCGCTGGATCAGGTCAATGCCTCCATCCGCGCGCAAAACGTGCAGGTGTCCGCCGGCAACCTGGGCGAGCTGCCCAGCCCAGCGGGCCAGACCATATCGGCCACCATTGTCGTGAAGGGCCAGCTGTCCACACCCGAAGAGTTTGGCAACGTCATCCTGCGCGCCAACACCGACGGCTCCACCGTCCGCATGAAGGATGTGGCGCGTATCGAGCTGGGCGCGCAGACCTACAACTTCAGCGGCCGGCTCAATGGCTCGCCCTCGGTGGGCATGGGCGTGCAGCTCACCTCCAGCGCCAATGCGCTGGCCACTGCCGACGCCGTCAAGTCCAAGCTGGCCGAGCTGCAAAGGTACTTCCCGCAGGGCGTGGCCTACACCATCCCCTACGACACCTCCACCTTCATCTCGGTGTCCATCGAAAAAGTGGTCTATACCCTGCTTGAAGCGATCGGACTGGTGTTTCTGGTGATGTTCCTGTTCCTGCAGAACTTCCGTTACACCATCATCCCCACCATCGTGGTGCCGGTGGCCTTGCTGGGCACCTTTGGCGCACTGCTGGCCATGGGCTTCTCGATCAACGTGCTGACCATGTTCGGCATGGTGCTGGTGATCGGCATCGTGGTGGACGACGCCATCGTGGTGGTGGAGAACGTGGAGCGCATCATGGCCGAGGAGGGGCTGCCGCCGCTGCAGGCCACGCGCAAGGCCATGGGCCAGATTTCTGGCGCCATCGTGGGCGTGACCGTGGTGCTGATCTCGGTGTTCGTGCCGCTGGCGTTCTTCGCGGGCTCCACCGGCAACATCTACCGCCAGTTCGCGGCCACCATGGGCACGTCGATTGCGTTCTCGGCCTTCCTGGCACTGTCGCTGACGCCCGCGCTGTGCGGCACGCTGCTCAAGCCCGTCGCGGAAGACCACCACGAGAAGAAAGGCTTCTTCGGCTGGTTCAACCGTGTCTTCAAGAGCACCACGCACCGCTATGAGTCGGGCCTGTCCCGCCTCGTGCGCCGCGGCGGCCGCATGCTGATCATCTACGCCGTGCTGCTGGGCGCGGTGGCGGTGGTGTACATGCGTCTGCCGACCTCGTTCCTGCCCAATGAAGACCAGGGCTTTCTGATCTCCAACGTGCAACTGCCCCCTGGCGCCTCCCAAGAGCGCACCCGTGCAGCATTGACCAAGGTGGAAGAGTTCATGCTCAAACAGCCTGAAGTGCGCGACATCGTCACCGTTTCGGGCTTTTCGTTCTCGGGTCAGGGGCAAAACGCCGGCCTGGCCTTCATCACCCTCAAGGACTGGAGCGAGCGCCCCGGCGCCGCGCACTCCGCCGACGCCGTGGCCGGCCGCGCCATGGGCGCGCTGTCGGGCTTCCGCGATGCCTTCATCTTCGCGCTCAGCCCACCGCCGATTCCCGAGCTGGGCACGGCCTCGGGCTTCACGTTCCGGCTGCAAGACCGTGGCAGCAAGGGTCACGATGCGCTACTGGCGGCACGCAATCAGCTGCTGGGCATGGCCTCGCAAAGCAAGGTGCTCGCCGCCGTGCGCCCCGACGGCATGGAGGACGCGCCACAGATGCAGATTGACATCGACCGCGACAAGGCCAATGCCCTGGGCGTGTCCTACGACCGCATCGCCAGCGCGCTGGCGACGGCGCTGGGCTCCACTTACGTGAACGACTTCCCCAACCAGGGCCGCCTGCAACGGGTAGTGGTGCAGGCCGACGGGTTTGCGCGCATGCAGCCCGAGTCGGTGCTCGACATCCCTATCCTCAACGACAAGGGCCAGGTGCTACCCCTGTCCACGTTTGCGTCCACGCGCTGGATCACCGGCGCCATGCAGACCGTGCGCTACAACGGCTATCCGTCGATGAAGATCGCCGGTGACGCCGCCCCGGGCTACAGCACGGGCGACGCCATGGCAGAGATGGAGCGCCTTGCCTCCCAGCTACCAGAAGGCTTTGGCTTTGAGTGGACCGGCCAGTCCCGCGAGGAAAAACTTGCCGGCTCGCAAGCCCTCGTGCTGTATGCGTTCGCGCTGCTGGCGGTGTTTTTGTGCCTGGCGGCGCTGTACGAGAGCTGGTCCATTCCGTTCTCGGTGATGCTGGTCGTACCGCTGGGCGTGCTGGGCGTGGTGCTGGGCGTGCTGCTGCGCGGCATGGCCAACGACGTGTACTTCCAGATCGGTCTGGTGACCATCATTGGTCTGTCGGCCAAGAACGCCATCCTGATCGTCGAATTTGCCAAGGACCTGCAGGCCCAGGGCAAGAACATCATCGAGGCCGCGCTGGAAGCCGCCCACCTGCGCTTTCGCCCCATCGTCATGACCTCGCTGGCGTTCACGCTGGGCGTCGTGCCGCTGTATCTGGCCTCCGGCGCGAGCTCGGCCAGCCAGCGCGCCATCGGCACCGGTGTGGTCGGCGGCATGATCACCGGTACCGTCCTCGCCGTGGTTTTCGTGCCCGTGTTCTTTGTGGTGGTGCGCAGCCTGTTCCGGGGCAGCGAGCGACAGCACGATCACGACGCCAAACTGGCCCAGCAGCACAGCAGCAGCGGCACAGAAGCCTGAAGCCCCCCGCCGGAGCAAGACACCATGCACAAGCACAACCTGCACAGCACGCGCCCGGCGCGTGCCCTGTCCACCCTGACGGCAGCGGTACTGCTGGCCGGATGCAGCTTCATCCCGCACTACGAGCGGCCCGCGGCGCCAGTGCCGCCAACCTACCCGCTGGCAAGTGCCAGCGCTGCAGCCCCCCAGAGCGCCGCCAGCATCGACTGGAAGGAATACTTCACCGACCCCCGCCTGCAGCGGCTGATCGGCATGGCCCTGGGCAACAACCGCGACCTGCGCGTGGCCATGCTCAATGTCGAGCAGGCGCGCGCGCAGTTCCAGATCCAGCGCGCCAACCAGTTCCCCACGGTCAACGCCATCGCCAGCGGCACGCGCCAGCCCAGCGCGACCACGGGCAGCTACGCCAATCAGTTCCAGGTGGGTTTGGCATCTCGGCCTGGGAGATCGACTTCTTCGGGCGCGTGGCGGCCCTCAAGGAGCAGGCCCTGGCCCAGTACCTGGCCACGGACGAGGCGCGCAAGTCGGCGCAGATCAGCCTGGTGGCGGCCGTGGCCTCGGGCTGGCTCACACTGATGGCCGACGAGGAGCTGCTCGACATCTCGCGTCGCACGCTGGAAACGCGCGATGAGTCGGTCAAGCTCACACGCCTGCGCCTGGAGAACGGCGTGAGCTCCGAGCTCGACAACCGCCAGGCCGAGAGCCTGGCCCAGGCCGCACGCGCCACCTATGCACAGCAGCAGCGCCAGCGCATGCTCGATGAAAACGCGCTGGTCCTGCTACTGGGCCAGCCGCTGCCCGACGACATCCGTGCCAGCCTGCCCTCCTCGCGCCTGGCCGACGCCACGCCCATGCAGGCGCTGCCCGCGGGCCTGCCTTCCGACCTGCTGGTGCGCCGCCCGGACGTGCGCATGGCCGAGCAGCAGTTGATCGGCGCCAACGCCAACATCGGCGCGGCGCGCGCGGCGTTTTTCCCGCGCATCTCGCTCACCGCCCAGTTCGGCACCGTGAGCGATGAGCTGTCGGGGCTGTTCAAGAGCGGCTCGTGGGCGTTCTCTCTGGCGCCGCAACTGGCCCTGCCGATCTTCGATGCCGGCCGCAACCAGGCGGGGTTGGAGTCCGCGCGCGCGGGCCGCGAAATCGCCGTGGCCCAGTACGAGAAGTCCATCCAGACCGCGTTCCGCGAGGTGTCCGACGCCCTGGCCGGCCAGGCCACGCTGCAGGAGCAGGTCGACGCCCAGCGCGCCCAGGCGCAGGCGGATGCCAAACGCTTCGAGCTGTCGGACCTGCGCTATCGCAACGGCGTGGCCAGCTACCTGGACCTGCTGGATGCGCAGCGCTCGCTGTTCGCCACCCAGCAGTCACTGGTGGTGACACGCCTGCAGCAACTGCAGAACCAGGTGACGCTCTACAAGGTGCTGGGCGGCGGCTGGACCGCTCCCGCCGAAGAGACCCCACGCTCCTGACATAGGTCACGACGCGCGCCTGCCCGTTTTTTCCCCAACGGGCGGGCGTGGAGCGCGCTCCTATAATCGAAAAGTCTTTTCCCTTCAGCCCCCAGTACAACAGAATCACCAGAGGATCCCATGAGCGACACCCACGACGAAGCGCATACCGGACCGATCAAGAACCCCAAGCAACTCCTGGTCACCGTCATTTTTGCGTTTGTGCTCCCGGTGTTCGCCATCATCGGCCTGGTGCTGTTCGTCACGGCCGACAAGAAGCCGGCGGCCGGCTCCGCCAACCCCGAACTGGCCGTGGCCCAGCGCATCCAGAAGATCGGCAACGTCGAGGTGCGCGACGCCAACCGCCCGCTGCGCACAGGCGAAGCCGTCTTCCAGGGGCAGTGTGCCGCCTGTCACGCCACCGGCGCCGCGGGCGCGCCCAAGCTGGGCGACGCCGCCGCCTGGGCGCCGCGCATTGCCACGGGCTTCGAAGCCCTGGTGCAATCGGCCCTCAAGGGCAAGGGCGCCATGGCACCGCAGGGTGGCGGCGACTTCGACGACACCGAGATCGCGCGCGGCGTGGCCTACATGGCCAATGCCGCCGGCGCCAAGTTCGAGGAGCCCAACCGTCCCGGCGCCGAAGGCGGCGCGGCCGCTGCGAGCGCACCTGCCTCCAACTAAGGCCCTTTTCGCCTCGTCACAAGCCGGCCGCGTGCCGGCTTGTTGGTTTCTGGCCGGGGGTTTTCTGCAGTGCGCGTTACGCCGGCAGTGGGCCCGCAACCGCCTGCGGGCTCGGCACAAAGCCGTAGGCACCGGGCAGGTCGGCCGCCAGCACCTCGCGTGGCGTCCAGCGGCCCTGATCGATCTGGCGTGCCAACGCCTCCACATCCAGGCTGTGCACCAGGCCCAGGCCGGCGGTGCAGGCCAGGTACACGCGGCCGGCCTCGTCCACCAGGCACTCATTCGCCCGACCGGCCGGCCGGCCGGTGTGCGCCACGGGCTCGCCGTCGGCGCCCAGACGCCAGATCAGCGGTGTGGCCTCCAGTTCCACATAGACGCGCTGCGGTCCGTTCTGGAAGAACCAGCGGCCTTCACCATCCGCCTCATAGTTGCGGTGGATGAATTCGATCAGCTTGGCATGCTCCAGCCGCGTTCCGCGCGCCACGGCGAAGCCGCCCTGTAACTGCACGGCGTCATCGCGCAGGTACCAGTGGCCGCGCGCATCCAGCCCCAGCCAGCCGTAGCAGGCCGGCACGTTGGGCCATTTGGCGATGGCCTGCTTGACGATGTCATCCATGACAGCGATTGTGCGCCCTCGTCCGCGCCCCCGCAGGCATTCACCCCAGCGCCGCGTGGTCGGCCAGCCAGGCAGCCACGGCTTCGGGCAGGGCGCGCACATGGCCGGGCCAGCCGCCCTGCGCAAAGCCGACGTGGCCGCCATGCGCCGGCTGCCAGAGCGTGACCGCGGGCGCCACCTCACCGTCGCACGGCAGGCTGGCGCCGGGCACGAAGGGATCGTTGCGCGCATTGACCAGCAGCGCCGGCACGCGCACCGCAGGCAGCAGCGGCTTGGCCGACGCGCGGCGCCAGTAGTCGTCCGCATCGCGAAAGCCGTGCAGCGGCGCGGTGAAGATGTCGTCAAAAGCGTGCAGATCGCGCGCGGCCAGCAGGGCCGCGCGGTCGAACAGGCCGGGGTACTGCGCCAGCTTGGCCAGCGCCTTGGGCACCATGGTGCGCAGGAACATGCGCGTGTACACCTGCCGGTTGAAGCCCCGCCCGATGGCGTGGCCGCCGGCCGCCAGGTCCAGCGGAGCGCACACGCTGGCGATGGCGTCCGCGCTGGCGAGCGCGCTGCCGCCCTGCTCGCCGGCCCAGCGCATCAGCGCATTGCCGCCCAGCGACACCCCCACGGCCAGCAGCGGCGCCCGCGCCCCACCGCCGGTCCGCTGCAACCCGGCCAGGCGCCGGAGGATCCAGTCGATCTCTTCATGGTCGCCCGAATGGTAGGCGCGCGGCGCGCGGTTGATCTCGCCGCTGCAGCCGCGAAAATGCGGCACGGCAAAACCCCAGCCGCGCTCGCGGGCCACGCCGGCGAAGGCCTGCGCATAGTGGCTGCGCGACGAGCCTTCCAGTCCATGGAACAGCACCAGCAGCGGCGCGGGGCCGCGCCCGCCGCGGCACACGGCCGCAGGAAGTCCACGTCCACGAAGTCGCCGTCGGGCGCCAGCCAGCGCTCGCGCACATAGGCCGGCGGCGGCCCCAGCGTGCGCCGCGCCCACAGCGCGGGCCAGATGGTCTGTGCATGGCCGCCGGGCAGCCACCAAGGCGCTTCATATTTCATAGCTGGCAGCGCTTGCTGGTATTGTGCTGAAGGCCCATTTGATCCATAAACCAGCCTACCAAAGGCTTGGCATCAATGCAGCAGGTGCCCGGCGGGCGCAGCGCCCTCGGCCTCGTGCATGCCGGCGGCGCTGGCATGGTGCGCCACCAGGCGCCAGCCTTGCGGGGTCTTGTGGTAGACGTTGGTGGCCTGTACCACGGCCTCGCGCGGACCGTCGGGCAGCATCACACGCACATGTTCCAGCACGCTGTGCACGGCACTCGCCAGGGCCTGCACGCGCATCACCTGCGCGGGATGCACGTTGAGGCCGCCCTGCTGCAGCAAGGTGGCGAACGCCGCGCGGATGGCGGCGGGCCCCACGTGGCGCGCGGCGCCGGGGTGCACACAGACGATGTCGTCCTCGTCGGCCCAGCAGGCCATCACGCGCTCCACGTCGCCGGCTTGCAGGGCGTCGTAGAACGCGGCTTCCAGATCGTCGGGGGAACCGGCCAGGGCGGCCGCGCGCAGCGGGGTTCGGGGCATGGCGAAGTGTCGGTGGTTGCAACCCAGCCGCGTATTGTGCCGTTCGATGGCCCTGTCATGCGCCTGGCCGATGCATGCACAATGATGGGCATGCGCGGCGCCGTGCCGCCCGTCTTTCTTCTGCATTGAAAAGGCCTCTTCACCATGAAACGACTCATCGCCATGCTTTCCGCCGTGCTGGCCCTCTCGGGCTGCGGCTACAACGACTTCCAGCGCCTGGACGAGCAGTCCAAGGCCGCGTGGAGCGAAGTGCTCAACCAGTACCAGCGCCGCGCCGACCTGGTGCCCAACATCGTGGCCACCGTCAAGGGCGAGGCGGCGTTCGAGCAGGAGACGCTGACCAAGGTGATCGAGGCGCGCGCCAAGGCCACCTCGATCCAGGTGACGCCCGAAACCCTCAACAACCCCGAGGCGTTCAACAAGTTCCAGCAGGCGCAGGGCGAGCTGTCCAGCGCGCTGTCGCGCCTGATGGTGGTGGCCGAGCGTTACCCGCAGCTGCAGGCCAACCAGGCCTTCCGCGACCTGCGCGTGACGCTGGAGGGCACCGAGAACCGCATCACCGTGGCACGCAACCGCTACATCCAGACCGTGCAGGAGTACAACGTGCTCGCACGCAGCTTCCCCACCAACCTCACGGCCATGGTGTTCGGCTATGAACCCAAGCCCAGCTTCACGGTGGCGAACGAGGCCGAGATCTCTGCGCCGCCCAAGGTGGATTTCTCCAGCCCCGCACCCGCCTCCAAGCCCTGACATCGGGGTTGTAAGCAAAATATGCCGCTAGCGCTTGCCCTTCAAGCGCTGATAGCTATATTTCTTGTAGCTATCGGAGCCCTCCCCGCCACCGCGCAGCCGCTGCGCGCGGTGCCTGCGCTGCAGGCGCGCGTGATCGACCAGACCGGCACGCTGAACGACGCGCAGCGCCAGAGGCTGGAGGCGCGGCTGGCCGCCATCGAGCAGCAGCACGGCTCGCAGGTGGTGGTGCTGATGGTGCCCACCACCGCGCCCGAGGACATCGCCGCCTTCGCCAACCGCGTGAGCAACGCCTGGAAGATCGGCCGCAAGGACGTGGGCGATGGCGTGCTGGTGGTCGTGGCCAAGGACGACCGGCGCATGCGCATCGAGGTGGCCAAGGCGCTGGAAGGCGCCATACCCGACATCGCCGCCGCGCGCATCATCGACGGCGCGATGAAGCCGCGCTTTCGCGAGGGCGACTTTGCCGGCGGGCTGGACGCCGCGGTGCAGCAGATCGGCGCGCGCATCGCGGGCGAAAACCTGCCCGCGCCGCAAAGCAGCCAGCAAGGCGACGGGCAGGGCCGCGGCGCGTCCGCGGGCTTTGACTGGACAGACCTGGCCGTCTTCCTCTTCTTCGGCGTGATGGTGGCAGGCCCCGTGGTGCGCCGGCTGTTCGGCCAGCGCCTGGGCGGCCTGGTGATGGGCGGCGGCGCTGGGTTCCTGGCCTTCATCGTCACCTCCAGCCTGCTGCTGGCGGGTGGCGCGGGGCTGCTGGCGCTGCTCTACACCTGGATCTTTGCGGGCCGCGGCGGCCCCGTGGTGTGGCACGGCGGCGGCGGCTGGGGAGGCGGTCACGGCGGTGGCTGGGGCGGTGGAGGCGGTGGTGGATTCGGCTCGGGCGGCGGCGGAGACTTCGGCGGCGGCGGTGCATCGGGCGACTGGTAGGGCGGCAAGCACAGAGCGAAACACCATGGTCACACCCTCTTCATCCCCACCTTCCGGCGTGCTGGCGCGCCTGGCGCGGCTGCTGCGGCACCGTTGGTCCGACGGCGGCCTGCACCAGGCCCTGCCACCCGAGGTGCTGGAGCGCCTGGGCCAGCGCGTGGCCGCCAGCGAGCGCCGCCACACCGGCCAGATCCGCATCTGCGTGGAAGGCGGCCTGCCGCTGTCGTACCTGTGGCGCGGCGCCACGGCGCGCGAGCGCGCGGTCACGCAGTTCGGCAAGCTGCGTGTGTGGGACACCGAACACAACAACGGCGTGCTCATCTACCTGATGCTGGCCGAGCATGCCATCGAGATCGTGGCCGACCGCGCTCTGGCGCGCCGCGTGCCCCCGGCGACATGGCGCAGCATGGTGTCGCACATGGCCGAGGCTTTCCGCCAAGGCCGGTACGAGGACGGTCTGACCCAGGCGCTGAGCGAGGTCTCTGCGCTGCTCGTGGAGCACTTTCCGGCCACCGAGGGCGTGGACTGGCCGAACGAGCTGCCCGACGCTCCCGTCATCCCGGGCACGGTGGACTGAGTACCAGAGCACGCCTTGCGAGGCGGAACTCCCTTTTCGATCACCCCTTCAGGGCAACGCCCAGACGCGCCCCGCCCCCACCGCGAAGCGCTGGCGCCCCGGCGCGGCGGGCACGGCATGGCCGCCGGTGAACTCGCCAAAGGCCGGCAACACCAGCAGTCCCGGCTCCGCCACGAAACAGGGCATGCGCAGCGCATCGCGCCCGCCGCCGTACAGCACGGCCGTGGGGTGCAGGTGTCCGGCCAGCACCCACTGCCCCGCGCGGTGCTGTGGATGGTGGCAGCAGGCGAAAGGTCCCAGAGACCAAGGCTCCTCCACGATGCGCGCGCCCAGCCACGCCGGTGGGTCGCCCGCGTGGCGGTCGTGGTTGCCGCGCACCAGCACCAGTTCCAGTGCCGCATGGTCCTCGCGCCAAACGGCCAACGCGCGCAGCAACGCGGGCGCGTGGGCCTCGGCCGCATGCAGGAAGTCGCCCAGCACCACCAGGCGCTGCACGCCGGGGTGGCGCGCCAGCAACTGCGCCAACCGATCCAGGTTGCCCCGCGTGGTGCCCGCGGGCACGGGCAGGCCGCGCGCGCGGAAGGTGGCGGCCTTGCCCAGGTGCAGGTCGGCCAGGCACAGCATGGCGCCCTCCGGCCACCACAGCGCGCGCTCGGGCAGCAGCCACACGGTGGTGCCGGCCAGGTCCACGGCCAGGTCGGCGGGCGGATCAGGCGCATGCATGGGTCACAGGCGCGGCAACGGGCGGGAAGGTTTGCGCGCGCGGCGCGGGGAACGGCCCCGCGCCGCGGCCGGCGCGGCGCCCGTGCCCTCGGAGGCATCGGCAAAGTCCAGCGTGCCGCGCAGTGCGTCGGTGACGGCGGACGATGCTTCCTGCCGCGGGGGGCGGCGCGCCGGCGGCGCGGCGGGTCAGGGGCACGACGTCCTGCACCGGCGGGGCCGGTACGGGTTTGCGCGCGCTGGCGGCGGCTTCCATGTCGCCCAGCATGCGCGCGATGCGGTCGGCCAGCGCCTCGTTGCTGAGCTGCTCGCGAAAGCGCTCCACCATCAGCGCAAAGGCCAGCGGCCCGGGTCGCACGAGAGGCTGCACCATGAGCTGCTGCGCCTGCATGCGTGTGAGCGTCGCCAGCAGCTGTGCCACGTCCAGCTCCTGGCTCAGCACTTCCTGGTCGGCCTGGCGCAGCAGCAGGTTGCCCGCGTCATAACGCCGAAAGACCTCGAAGAACAACTGGGAAGACGCCTGCAGCTGGCGCGCACTGCGCTGCTCGCCCGGGTGGCTTTGAAAGATGAGCCCCGCCACGCGCGCAATCTCGCGAAAGCGCCGGCGCGCCATCTCGGTGGCGTTGAGGCTGGCCAGCACCTCGTGCAGCAACGCTGCGCGCGCGTCACGCTCTTGCGGCACCGACTCGGGCGCCGTGGCGTTGGCAGTGTTGCGAATGGCCAGCGCCTCGTCGGGCGCCAGAGCGTGCGCCTGCCGGGCGGCCTGCGGCGCGGCGGCGTCGGTGCGCAGCAGGTCGGGCAGCAAGGCCGGCCAGTCGCGTTCTGTGGCGGACAGCAGCTCCAATCCATAGTCGTTCACGGCGATCGAGAAGGTGCCCGGCACCCCCTGGGCCGCACGCCAGGCGAACAGGCTGGCCAGCCCGATGTGCGCATGCCGGCCGGCAAACGGGTAGAGGAACAGGTGCCAGCCCTCGCGCGTGCGCAGCGTTTCGGCCAGCAGCGTGCCCGGCGTGGGCAGGGCGGACCAGCGGCGCTGCACCTCCAGCAGCGGGCGCACGGCGCGCAGCTCGGGGCTGGCGTAGCGGCCCCGCCCCGCCTGCGCGAGCTGTTGCACCACGTAGTCGGCCAGCACGGTGGACAGCGGCATGCGCGAGCCGTTCCAGCGCGGCACCGTGGGCTGGCGCCCCGGCGCGCGCCGCACGAAGGCGGTCATCTCGCGCGTGCGCACCAGTTCCAGCACCTGCCCGGCGAACACGAAGCAATCGCCCGGCGACAGCCGCGCGATGAAGCCCTCTTCCACCGCGCCCAGGCGAGCGCCCTGCAGAATCTGCACCTGCATGCTGGCATCGCTCACGATGGTGCCGATGTTGGCGCGGTGGCGGCGTGCCAGGCGCGCATCGGGCAGGCGCCACACACCGTTCTCGTCCGGCACGACACGGCAGTAGTCCGGGTAGGCCGCCAGGGCGCTGCCGCCACGCGCAACGAAGTCCAGGCACCACTGCCACACGCCGCGCGGCAGCGCGCGGTACGCGGCCGTGCGGCGCACCTCGGCATACAGCGCCTCGGGCTCGAAGCCCCCGCCCAGCGCCACCGTGGCCAGGTGCTGCACCAGCACGTCGACAGGCTGGTGCGGCGAGACGCGCTTTTCCACCCGCCCGGCATGCACCGCGGCGCGCGCGGCAGCGGCCTCCACCAACTCCAGGCTGTGCGTGGGCACCAGCGTGATGCGCGAGGGCCGCCCTGGTGCGTGGCCCGAGCGGCCGGCGCGCTGCAGCAGGCGCGCCACGCCCTTGGCCGAGCCGATCTGCAGCACGCGCTGCACCGGCAGGAAGTCCACGCCCAGGTCCAGGCTGCTGGTGCAGACCACGGCGCGCAGGCTGCCGCTCTTGAGCCCCGCCTCCACCCATTCGCGCACGCTGCGGTCCAGCGAGCCGTGGTGGATGGCGATCTGCCCCGCCCAGTCCGGCCGCGCGTCCAGCAGCGCCTGGTACCACTGCTCGGCCTGCGAGCGCACGTTGACGAACACCAGCGTGGTGCCGGGCGACTCCTCCAGCGCGCGCACCACCGCCGGCAGCATGGCCAGGCCCAGGTGACCGGCCCAGGTGAAGCGCTCGGGCCGCTCGGGCAGCAGGGTATCCACCACCAGGCGCTTTTCCACGCGGCCGCGCACCAGCGTGCCGCCCTCCCGGCCCAGCAGCGTCTGCATGGCCTCGGGCAGGTTGCCCAGCGTGGCCGACATGCCCCAGACCAGGAGCCGCGGGTTCCAGCCCGCGAGCCGCGCCAGCGCCAACTGCACCTGCACGCCGCGTTTGTTGCCCAGTAGCTCGTGCCATTCATCCGCCACCACCAGGCGCACGCGGGCCAGTTGCTCGCGCGCGTCCGCGCGCGCCAGCAGCAGCGACAGGCTTTCGGGGGTGGTGACGAGCACCGTGGGCAGACGCCGCGCCTGGGCGCTGCGTTCGGCGCTGCCGGTATCGCCCGTGCGTGCGCCCAGGCTCCAGCGCGCCAGGCCGGCATGCTGTGCGGCCAGGGCCTGCAGCGGCGCCGCCAGCGCACGCAGCGTGTCGGCGGCCAGCGCGCGCATGGGCGTGATCCACAGCACGGTGAGTGGTGCGGTCCGCGGTGCTGCTTCGTTATTTATAGCGTGTACCGCCGAATGGACAGGCGTTACAGGCCGTTTTGACTCCAAGTCCGCAAAGGCCTGCAGCGCCCCGAGCCACACCGCATAAGTCTTGCCGGCGCCCGTGGTGGCATGCAGCAGGCCCGAGCGTCCCTGCGCGATGGCGCGCCACACCTGGCGCTGGAAGGCGAATGGCGCCCAGCCGCGCGTGGCCAGCCAGCCGGTTGCGAGGGGGGAAGCGCGGGGCGGTCACGGCACCCCCCGTTGCACCGCGCGGCCAAGGGATTGCCGCCGCACAGGCCATGGCATTTCAAGGGGAAACGGCCCGCAGCGCCCGTCCATCCAGCGCCAGCAGCTCTTGTATTCATAGCGCCAGATCATGGCGTAGCAGTCAACAGCGCTGCCAGCGTATCCAGCGAATCAGCCTCGTCCACCGGCTTGTCTTCACGCCAGCGCAGCATGCGCGGGAAGCGCACGGCGATGCCGCTCTTGTGCCGCGCGCTGCGCGCTATGCCCTCAAAGCCCAGCTCGAACACCAGCGTGGGCCGCACGCTGCGCACCGGGCCGAAGCTCTCCACCGTGGTTTTGCGGATGATGGCGTCCACCCGCGCCATCTCGGCATCGGTGAGGCCCGAATACGCCTTGGCAAACGGCACCAGAGTGCGCCCCTCGGTTCCCTGCGGCGCACTCCACACGGCGAACGTGTAGTCGCTGTACAGGCTGGCGCGGCGCCCGTGGCCGCGCTGCGCATAGATGAGCACGGCGTCCACGCTCATCGGGTCGATCTTCCACTTCCACCAGATGCCCACGTCCCGGGTGCGGCCCACACCATAGTGCGCCGTGCGCCCTTTGAGCATCATGCCCTCCACGCCCAGGGCACGCGCGCTGTCCCGCAGGCGGGCCAGTTCGGCCCAGCTCTGTCCCGGCAGCACCGGGCTGGGCACCAGCGCCGGGTGGTCGACGCGCGCCAGCAGCGCGTCCAGCCGCGCGCGCCGCGCCTGCAGCGGCAGGCCGCGCAGGTCCTGGCCGTGTTCCTCCAGCAGGTCGTAGGCCAGCAGCACCACGGGCACCTCGCGCAGCAGCTTGGCGCCCAGCGACTTGCGGCCGATGCGCTTTTGCAGGTCGGCAAACGGGCGCGGCTGCGCCGGCGCATCCGCTCGCGCGGGCTGCCAGACGACGATCTCGCCGTCGAGCACCGTGCCGTCGGGCAGGGCTTCGTCACCCAGCGCCTGCAGTTCGGGGAAGCGATCGGTCACCAACTCCTCCCCGCGCGACCACAGCCAAGTGGTGCCCCCGCGCCGCACGAGCTGGGCGCGGATGCCGTCCCACTTCCATTCCACGATCCAGTCCGCCGGCGGGCCGAGCGCGCCCTCAAACTGCGCCACCGGCAGCTGCAGCGGGTGCGCCAGAAAGAAGGGATAGGGATGGCCCTGGGCTTCCACAGCCTGCGCGCCCGCACCATCTCCCTGGGGCGCCACGAGGCGCTGGTAGTCGGCCGCCCCGGGCTGCGCGCCCACGTGGGTGTAGCCCATGAGGCGCTGGGCGATGCGCTTGGCGTCCACGCCGCTCACGGCCGCGAGCGCCTGCGTGACCTGCAAGCGCGCCACGCCCACGCGGAAGGCCCCCGTGATGAGCTTGAAGTACACCAGCCGCTCCTCGGGCGCCAGCCGCGCCCATTGCGCACCCAGTCGTTCAGCCTGGGTGTCGGGCGCCAGGCCGCGCAGCGGCAAGAGGTGTTCGCGCATCCATGCGGCCAGCCCCAGGGCGTGCGCCTGCGTGGGCGGGGGCAACAGCAGTGCGATGGTCTCGGCCAGATCGCCCACAGCCTCGTAGCTTTCGTCGAACAGCCATTCCGGCAACCCCGCCGCTTCGCGCGCCACCGCGCGCAGCAGCTTGGTGGGCACGAGTTGGCGTGGTTTGCCACCCGCGAGGAAGTAGACGGCCCAGGCGGCATCCTCGGGTGGCGCACCCCGCAGATAGTCGCGCAGCGCGGCCTGCTTGGCGAGGCTGGACGTGCTGGCATCCAGCGCCTGGTAGAGCGCGGCGAAGGCCTGCATCAGGAGGTGCCTCCGGTCGCGTCGCCTGCGTCGCCTTCCGGTGCAGTGGGCGCTGCAGTTGGCGCGTCGGTCGGCGCTGCCTCGTCCTCGTCGCCGTATTCGGTGGCGAAAGCCTGGGCATCCAGCCCTTGCTCGCGCAGCCAGCGCACCATGACGGCCACGCTGCCATGGGTGACGAACACGCGCTCGGCCCCCGTGGCGGCAATCGCCTGCTGCAGCCCCGGCCAGTCTGCGTGATCGGAGAGCACGAAACCACGATCCACCCCGCGGCGGCGACGCGTGCCGCGCAGCTGCATCCAGCCGCTGGCAAAGGCATCGGCGTGGCGTGGGAAGCGGCGCATCCACGGACTGCCTTGGGCCGAGGGCGGCGCCAGCACCAGCGCGGTCTCGCGTGTCGCCGCATCCAGTGACGCGTCGGTGGCCCCCTGCGTGGGCGGCAGGCGCACGCCGGCGGCGCGGTAAGCGGCATTGAGGGGCTCCACCGCGCCATGCATGAGCAGCGGACCAATGCTGGCATCTACGCCATGCAGGATGCGCTGCGCCTTGCCGAACGCATAGCAAAACAGCACCGAAGGGCGGCGCATGGCCGCGTTGGAACGCCACCAGTCGTTGATCTGGGCTTGCAGAACGGCCTGGGCGGGCCAACGGTAGATGGGCAGGCCGAAGGTGGATTCGGTGATGAACGTGTCACAGCGCACGGGCTCGAACGGCGCGCAGGTGCCGTCGGCCTCCAGCTTGTAATCACCCGAGGCCACCCACACGCGACCGCCGTGCTCCAGCCGCACCTGGGCCGAGCCCAGCACATGGCCCGCAGGGTGCAGTGAGATGCGCACGCCGTTGTGGTGCAGGGGTTCGCCGTAAGCCAGCGTCTGCAAGGCGATGTCCGCCCCCAGCCGACCGCGCAGGATACCCGCGCTGTGCTCGTGCGCCAGGTAGTGTCCGTGCCCGCGCCGCGCGTGGTCGCCATGGCCATGGGTGATGACGGCCCGGTCCACCGGCCGCCAGGGGTCGATATAAAAGCCACCCGGTGGACAATACAGCCCTTCGGGGCGCGCTACCACCAGGTCGCCTGCCGCAGTCTCTGCCAAAGGGTTGACCATGGCCCATGCTAGCGCCGCGTTGGGCCTGGCTGGCGTCGGACGGCGCCGATGGACGAGCGCCATAGCGGCCCCCCTAACGACAAAAGCCGCCCGAAGGCGGCTTTTGCGATGGAAGGCGACCAGTCGATCAGCGCTTCTGGCGGAACTTGCGCAGCGCGGCAATCTGCGCTGCCATCACGGCCAGCTCGGCCTGGGCGCGCGCCAGATCGATCTCGCTCTTGGCGTTCTTCAGGGCTTCCTCGGCCGCAGCCTTGGCTTCCTGCGCCTTCTGGTCGTCCAGGTCACGGCCACGGATGGCGGTGTCGGACAGCACGGTCACGCAGTCGGGCTGCACTTCCAGAATGCCACCGGCCACGAAAACGAACTCTTCATTGCCGTCAGGCAATTCGATGCGCACCGAACCCGGCTTGATGCGGGTGATGAGTGGCGTGTGGCGCGGATAGATGCC
The DNA here is from genome assembly GCF_013154915.1 of Diaphorobacter sp. JS3050. Lineage (NCBI taxonomy): Bacteria > Pseudomonadati > Pseudomonadota > Betaproteobacteria > Burkholderiales > Comamonadaceae > Diaphorobacter > Diaphorobacter sp. JS3050. The sequence goes on along the minus strand of NZ_CP053553.1, from coordinate 328,453 downwards.
CAATTCGCCCGCTTCGCCGGGCAGCGCGACGAAGCGCGCCTCGCCGGAGAAGATGGACTCTTCGGCACTGACCACATCAACATGGATGGTGTTCATCTTTGCTCCTAGAAAAAGGGAATGGCAAGCCTGTGGGGCTCACGAGGGCCGGACGCGGGGCCGGCCTTCGGACCATCAGGCCACCTTCTTCGCCTTTTCGAAGGCTTCGTCGATGGTGCCAACCATGTAGAAGGCCTGCTCGGGCAGGTGGTCGCATTCGCCAGCCACGATCATCTTGAAGCCGCGGATGGTCTCGGACAGCGGCACGTACTTGCCAGGCGAGCCCGTGAACACCTCGGCCACGTGGAACGGCTGCGACAGGAAACGCTGGATCTTGCGGGCACGGGCCACGACCAGCTTGTCCTCGGGGGCCAGCTCGTCCATACCCAGAATGGCGATGATGTCGCGCAGTTCCTTGTAGCGCTGCAGGGTACCCTGCACTTGGCGGGCCACTTGGTAGTGCTCTTCACCCACGACCTGCGGGTCCAGCTGGCGGCTGGTGGAGTCCAGCGGGTCCACGGCAGGGTAGATACCCAGAGCGGCGATGTCACGCGACAGCACCACGGTGGAGTCCAGGTGGGCGAAGGTGGTGGCGGGCGACGGGTCGGTCAAGTCGTCGGCAGGCACGTACACGGCCTGAATGGACGTGATGGACCCGACCTTGGTCGAGGTAATACGCTCTTGCAGACGGCCCATTTCCTCGGCCAGCGTCGGCTGGTAGCCCACGGCGGAAGGCATCCGGCCCAGCAGGGCGGACACTTCGGTACCAGCCAGCGTGTAACGGTAGATGTTGTCCACGAAGAACAGCACGTCGCGGCCTTCGTCGCGGAAGGACTCGGCGATGGTCAGGCCGGTCAGGGCCACGCGCAGACGGTTGCCCGGGGGCTCGTTCATCTGGCCGTAGACCATTGCCACCTTGGACTCGCCCAGGTTCTCCAGATTCACGACGCCGGAGTCGGCCATCTCGTGGTAGAAGTCGTTGCCCTCACGGGTACGCTCACCCACGCCAGCGAACACGGACAGACCCGAGTGCGCCTTGGCGATGTTGTTGATGAGCTCCATCATGTTCACGGTCTTGCCCACACCGGCACCACCGAACAGGCCCACCTTGCCGCCCTTGGCGAACGGGCACACCAGGTCGATCACCTTGATGCCGGTCTCGAGCAGTTCCTGCGAAGGGCTGAGCTCGTCATAAGCGGGGGCCTTGCGGTGGATGGAAGCCGTCAGGCTCTGGTCCACGGGGCCGCGCTCGTCGATGGGGTTGCCCAGCACGTCCATGATGCGGCCCAGCGTGGCCTTGCCCACGGGCACGGTGATGGGGTTGCCGGTGTTCGTGACCATCAGGCCACGCTTGAGGCCGTCCGAAGAACCGAGCGCAATGGTACGCACCACGCCGTCGCCCAGCTGCTGCTGCACTTCCAGCGTCAGGGGCGAGCCCTCGAGCTTCAGGGCGTCATACACCTTGGGCAGCTGGTCGCGCGGGAACTCCACGTCCACCACGGCGCCGATACATTGAACAATCTTGCCTTGCACTTGAGCCATTTGATTTGCTCCAAAAATTTAAACCGAGACCCGAAGGCGGCATCAGACTGCCGCGGCACCTGCAACGATCTCCGAAAGTTCTTTCGTGATCGCCGCTTGGCGCGTCTTGTTGTAGACCAGCTTGAGCTCGTTGATGACGTTACCGGCGTTGTCGGTGGCGGCCTTCATGGCCACCATGCGCGCGGACTGCTCCGAGGCCATGTTCTCTGCCACTGCCTGGTAGATCAGCGACTCGACATAGCGCACCAGCAGTTCGTCGATCACGCTCTGCGCGTCAGGCTCGTAGATGTAATCCCAACCATGGCCGGTCTTCTGGGCCTGCATCTGCTCGGACGACAGGGGCAGCAACTGCTCCACCACCGATTCCTGCTTCATGGTGTTGATGAACTTGGTGTAGCTGAGGTACACCGCGTTGATCTTGCCTTCCGCGTAAGCATCCAGCAGCACCTTCACCGGTCCGATCAGCTTGTCCAGGTGCGGCGTATCGCCCAGCCCGGTGGCATGCGCCACGACCTTGGCCCCCACGCGGTTGAGGAAGCCCAACCCCTTGTTGCCAATAGCCACCGACTGCACATCGACACCCGTAGACTGCAGTTCGCGCAGCTTGGTGGTGACGGCGCGCAGCACGTTGGTGTTCATGCCTCCGCACAGGCCCTTGTCGGTCGTCACGACAATGATGCCAGCCGCCTTCGCATCGTTCGCCTTCATGAAAGGGTGCACGTACTCAGGGTTGGCCTCGCCGAGGTGGGCGGCAATGTTGCGCACCTTCTCGGCAGGGGGTCGGGCGGCACGCATGCGGTCTTGCGCCTTGCGCATCTTGGACGCGGCCACCATTTCCATGGCCTTGGTGATCTTCTTGGTGTTTTCCACCGATTTGATCTTGCCGCGTATTTCCTTACCTGCTGCCATGATGGTTCCTCGTCCGATTTAAACGAACGACTTCTTGAACGCCGTGATGACTTGCGTCAGTTCGGCCTCGTCCTTGCCTTCCTTGTCGAACGCGCGGTTCTGCTGCAGGCGGTCCAGCAGCGCACCGTGGCTCGTCTTCAGGTACTGGTGCAGGCCGGCTTCGAAGGCCAGCACCTTCTTCACGTCCACGTCGTCCAGGAAGCCCTTGTTCACCGTGAAGAGCGTCGCGCCCATCAGGGCCGTGCTCAGCGGGCTGTACTGGGGCTGCTTGAGCAGTTCCGTCACGCGGGCGCCGCGATCCAGCTGCTTGCGCGTGGCTTCGTCCAGGTCGGAGGCGAACTGCGCGAACGCCGCGAGTTCACGGTACTGGGCCAGGTCGGTACGGATACCGCCGGACAGGCCCTTGATCAGCTTGGTCTGGGCGGCACCACCCACGCGCGACACCGAGATACCGGCGTTGATGGCGGGGCGGATACCAGCGTTGAACAGGCTGGTTTCCAGGAAGATCTGACCGTCGGTGATCGAGATCACGTTGGTTGGAACGAAGGCAGACACGTCGCCGGCCTGGGTTTCGATCACGGGCAGTGCGGTCAGCGAACCCGTCTTGCCCTTGACCTCGCCCTTGGTGAAGGCTTCCACATAGTCGGCATTCACACGGGCTGCACGCTCCAGCAGGCGGCTGTGGAGATAGAACACGTCGCCGGGGAAGGCTTCGCGGCCTGGCGGGCGGCGCAGCAGCAGCGAAACCTGGCGGTAGGCCACAGCTTGCTTGGACAGATCGTCGTACACGATCAGCGCGTCCTCGCCACGGTCGCGGAAGTACTCGCCCATCGTGCAGCCGGAGTAGGCCGACACGTACTGCATGGCGGCGGACTCGGAAGCCGAAGCCGCCACGACGATGGTGTATTCCATGGCGCCGGCCTGTTCCAGAGCGCGCACCACGTTCTTGATCGACGATGCCTTCTGGCCAATGGCGACGTAGATACACGTCACGCCCTGGCCCTTCTGGTTGATGATGGCGTCGATGGCCACTGCCGTCTTGCCGGTCTGGCGGTCGCCGATGATCAGCTCACGCTGGCCACGGCCGATTGGCACCATGGAGTCGATGGACTTCAGGCCGGTTTGCAGCGGCTGGTCCACGGACTGGCGCGCGATCACGCCGGGAGCGACCTTCTCGATCACGTCCGTCATCTTGGCGTTGATCGGACCCTTGCCGTCGATCGGCTGGCCGAGAGCGTTCACCACGCGGCCGATCAGTTCCGGGCCCACCGGCACTTCCAGAATGCGGCCCGTGCACTTCACGGTATCGCCTTCAGAAATGTGTTCGTACTCGCCCAGAATCACGGCGCCGACGGAGTCGCGCTCGAGGTTCAGGGCCAGGCCAAAGGAGGGCTGACCGTCTGCCGCAGCAGGGAATTCGAGCATTTCGCCCTGCATCACGTCCGACAGGCCGTGGACGCGCACGATACCGTCGGTCACGGACACCACGGTGCCCTGGTTGCGGATGTCGCTGCTGGCTGCCAGACCTTCGATGCGGCTCTTGATCAGTTCAGAAATTTCTGCGGGATTGAGTTGCATGACTCTTTCCTTCTTTCTTGGGGGTATAGCCGAGACCTCACGCCCATCAGGCGGTGAGGGCAGCTTTCATTTGTTCCAGACGGGCTTTGACGGAAGTGTCGAGCACCTCGTCGCCCACCACCACGCGCACGCCGCCGATCAGGGTCTCATCCAACTGCACGGAGAGATTGAGCTTGCGACCGAAGCGCTTTTCAAGCGTGGCACCCACATCGGTCAGAGCCCCCGCATCCAGCGGGAAGGCGCTGTACACCACGGCATCCGAAGTGCCGTGGCTGCGATTGACCAGCGTACGGAACTGGGCCGCGATTTCAGGCAGCGCCTGCACGCGCCCGTTGTCGATCACGGTACGCAGGAAGTTCTTGGCCAGGTCAGGCAATGCCGAGCGGGCCACGCCCACGATGACGTCGAACACCTGCTCGCCCGTCACCTTGGGGTTGTCCGCCAGTTGGCGCAATTGGGGATTGGCGGCAATCGCCGCCAGCTCGTCCACCCAGGCTGTGGCGCCATTCAGGTCCACACCGGCTTGGTCGGTGCAGGCCTTGTACAGCGCCTCGGCGTAAGGGCGGGCAATGGTGGCGAGTTCAGCCATTGAATGCTCCCTTACAGCTCGGTCTTCAGACGGTTCAGCAGATCGGCATGAACGCCGGCATTGACTTCCTTGCGGAGAATCTGCTCAGCCCCCTTGACGGCCAGGGCCGCCACCTGCTCGCGCAGGGCTTCACGTGCCTGGATCGCTTGCTGCTCGGCCTCGGCACGGGCAGCAGCGACGATCTTGTTGCCTTCGTCGTTGGCGCGCGCCTTGGCCTCTTCGATGATGGCCTGTGCGCGGCGCTCAGCGTCGACCAAGCGTGTCGCGGCTTCGTTGCTGGCGGCAGCCAGTTCCTGCTTCACACGCTGGTCGGCAGCAGCAAGCTCGGTCTTGGCACGATCGGCAGCTGCGAGACCATCGGCGATTTTCTGGGCTCGCTCATCCAGCGCCTTCGCAATCGGGGGCCACACGAACTTCATCGTGAACAGCACCAGGATCAGGAAAACAATGGCCTGAACGAACAGGGTCGCGTTGATACTCACGGCAACACCTTTCTTTCTAGGGCGTTGACGGAGGCTTAGGCCAGAACGAAGGGGTTGGCGAAAGCGAACAGCAGAGCGATGGCCACGCCGATCAGGAAGGCGGCGTCGATCAGACCTGCCAAGATGAACATCTTGGTTTGCAGTTCGTTGATCAGCTCAGGCTGGCGTGCGGAGGATTCCAGGAACTTGCCACCCATCAGGGCAATACCGATCGAAGCGCCGATAGCGCCGAGGCCCACGATCAGACCACAAGCCAGAGCGACGAGACCGAGAATGTTTTCCATGATGACTCCTAGGATGAAAAGAAAGGAAGGTTGAGAAAGGAAACGAAAGGATCAGTGAGCTTCATGCGCCTGGCCGAGATAAATCAGCGTCAGCATCATGAAAATGAAGGCCTGCAGGGTGATGATCAGGATGTGGAAGATCGCCCAGATAGAGCCCGCAATGATGTGCCCCACGGGGAGCAACACACCAGAGAGCGACATAGCCGCTGCGCCACCCATCAGGGCAATCAGCATGAACACCAACTCACCAGCGTACATGTTGCCGAACAGTCGCATGCCATGCGACACGGTCTTGGCAACGTATTCAATGATCTGCATGAGCAGATTGACCACGCCCAGGATCAGGGCGAAAACGGGGTTCTTGCTGGTACCGAAGGGCGCGGTCACCAGTTCATGCGCCCAGCCGCCCATTCCCTTGATCTTGATGCTGTACACGAAGCACAGGATCAGCACGGCGCTGGACAGACCCAGGGTGGTGGACAGATCGGCGGTGGGAACGACGCGCAGGTAGGCATGCGAGTCACCTGTGGCGCCCTGCCAGAGCACGGGCAGCAGGTCCACCGGCAGCAGGTCCATGGCGTTCATCAGGAAAATCCAGACGAACACGGTGAGCGCCAGAGGTGCAATGAACTTACGGCTTTGCGCGTTGTGGATGTTGGCCTTGGCCTGGTTGTCCACCATCTCGACCAGCATCTCGACAGCCGCCTGGAAGCGGCCTGGCACGCCGGAAGTGGCCGTGCGGGCAGCGAGCCACATGACGAACAGACCCAAAACACCCAAGATCACGCTGACGGCAACGGAATCGAGGTTGACAACCGAGAAGTCGATGATGGACTTCTGCTTGATGTTCTGGAGATGCTGCAGGTGGTGAACGATGTATTCACTTGCAGTCGGGGCGTGCGCATCTGCGGCCATCGGACAACTCTTCTCTCAAATATCAATCGGTTCGTCGGACACCAGGCCGCGCCAGCAGCGCGATCCAGTACGTTTTCATCGTTACCACCATGCCGACCAGCAACGCCAGCCAACTGAGCCCCGGCACTACCCGGGGCGCCGCCGCCAACATGGCGACGGTCAATGCAATCTTGACCAACTCCCAACCCAGAAGCCCGACCATCGCAGCACCAGCCGTGGAGCGCGTGCGCGCCATGCCACGGGCAAACAGCGCCGCCGGCACCACGACGGACAGAGCCCCATACCCGGCGGACCATGCCACCGGCAGCCTGCCCGTCAGCCACCATGCCAGCAGGGCCACTGCCGCCCCCACCGCCGCCTGGCCCCAGACAATGCGCCAGACCGACAGCGCCGGATGGCGTGACCGCCACTCCCGCGCCTCTTGTGCAGTCAGGGGCTTGAAGTCGGAATCCTCAACCTCAGATTCAGTCTCGGAGGCGATTTTTTTATCGTTGGAAGACGCCTGCGCCACAGACCAAAACTTTCACAAAACCCTTGATTATAAGTAAAAACCCCGGCCGATCCACAATCGGTAACGGAGCGCGGGTGGATCACTGCACATAGCCGCACCATTGTGGCAACGCGCCAACGCCCATTGTGGTGCAGCGCGGCCACGGGGCCCGCCTAAAGCCACAGCGAACCGCGGGTATACCATTGCCACCCGCTTGGGGCATCCCCTTCCCTTCGGCCCCTCCGGCCTTGAAAGAGCCTAATGACGACGCCCAACCAGCCCTCTTCCGCCGATCCTCGCAAGGACTCGTTGATCGAATATCCGTCCCGCTTTCCCATCAAGGTCATGGGAGCAAACGTGAACGGGTTCGTGCATGCCGTCACCGAGGTTGCGCGCCGCTTCGACCCCGACTTCGACGCTTCCACCATCGAGTTGCGCGACAGCCGCGCGGGCAACTATCTGGGCGTGACCATCACCGTGACTGCCACCAGCCGGGAGCAGCTCGATGATCTGTACCGGGCTCTGACCTCGCACCCGATGGTCAAGGTCGTGCTCTGAACGTCCGCACCATGGAGTTGCGCATGCTGGGCCGGGTGGACTACCCGGCCACGGTGGCCGCCATGCAGCGCTTCACGGAGGAGCGCACTGACGAGACGCCCGACGAGCTGTGGATTTGTGAGCACCCCGCGGTGTACACACAGGGCCTGGCCGGCAAGAGCGACCACGTCCTCTCGCCCGGCGGCATCCCCGTCGTTGCCACCAACCGCGGCGGGCAGGTGACGCACCATGGCCCCGGCCAGGTCGTAGCCTATCCGCTCATCGATCTGCGCCGTGCGGGCTACTACGTCAAGGAATACGTGTACCGCATAGAGGAAGCCGTGATCCGCACGCTGGGCCACTACGGCGTGACGGGCCACCGCGTGGCCGGCGCGCCCGGCATCTACGTGCGCCTGGACGATCCGCACGGCCACAGCATGCTGCCGCAGCGCCCGCAAAAACGTACCCACGCCGACGGCCCACCCCAGCCGGACTTCACCGGCTTGGGCAAGATCGCCGCGCTGGGCATCAAGGTCGCGCGCCACTGCACCTACCACGGTGTGGCGCTGAACGTCGCCATGGACCTGGAACCCTTCTCCCGCATCAACCCTTGCGGTTACGCAGGTTTGCAAACGGTGGACCTTTCTACAATCGGCGTCCACATCCCCTGGGACGATGCCGCGGCCATGCTGGGCCAACAGCTCGCACGCCGCCTCGCGCCCTGACCTCTCCCTCAGCAGCCATGAGCACTCCCGACGTCGTGCGCGAAGCGCAGTCCACCGAAGCCTACAACCCGCTGGCCAAGCAGAAGGCCGCGGCCAAGCTGTCGCGCATCCCGATCAAGGTCGAGCAGGGCGAGGTGCTCAAGAAGCCCGAGTGGATTCGCGTGAAGGCAGGCAGTCCCACCACGCGCTTTTACGAGATCAAGAACATCCTGCGCGAGCACAAGCTGCACACGGTGTGCGAGGAAGCCAGTTGCCCCAACATCGGCGAATGCTTTGGCAGGGGCACGGCCACGTTCATGATCATGGGCGACAAGTGCACGCGCCGCTGCCCGTTCTGCGACGTGGGCCACGGCCGCCCCGACCCGCTGGACAAAGACGAGCCGCTGAACCTCGCCAAGACGATTGCCGCGCTGCGCCTGAAGTACGTGGTCATCACCAGCGTGGACCGCGACGATCTGCGCGACGGCGGCTCGGGCCACTTCGTGGAGTGCATCCAGCGTACCCGCGAACTCTCGCCCAGCACGCAGATCGAGATCCTCACGCCCGACTTCCGCGGCCGCGACGACCGTGCGCTCGAAATCCTCAAGGCCGCGCCCCCGGACGTGATGAACCACAACCTGGAAACCGTGCCGCGCCTGTACAAGGAAGCGCGCCCCGGCTCTGACTACCAGTTCAGCCTCAACCTGCTCAAGAAGTTCAAGCAACTGCACCCCGGCGTACCCACCAAGAGCGGCCTGATGGTAGGCCTGGGCGAGACGGACGAGGAAATTCTGGAAGTCATGCGCGACATGCGCGCCCATGGCATCGAGATGCTGACCATCGGCCAGTACCTCGCCCCCAGCAACAGCCACCTGCCGGTGCGCCGCTACGTGCACCCCGACACCTTCAAGATGTTCGAGGAAGAAGCCTACAAGATGGGCTTCAGCCACGCCGCAGTGGGTGCCATGGTGCGCTCCAGCTACCACGCCGACCAGCAGGCGCACGCCGCTGGCGTTTGACTCGGAATACAAGTCAAATCGGCCTCTAGGCCAATACTGACAAGCGCCAGCAGCTATTATTTAAATAGCGATTAGGGCGCTTGCAACGACGCAGCCGGATCGTCCGCATCCAACAGTTGCTGCGCCCACTCGCCCAGCTTGCGCGCGTCGGCGCGCAGCACCTCCTGCTTGACGGCCAGGATCTGCGCCGGCTGCATCGAGAAGCTGCGCAGGCCCAGGCCCAGCAGCAGCCGGGTCATGGCGACATCGCCCGCCATCTCGCCGCACACGCTCACGCTCTTGCCCTGGCGCGCGCCCTCCGCGATCACGTCGGCCACCAGCCGCAGCACGGCCGGGTGCAGCGGGTCGTACAGGTGGGCCACGGCCTCGTCCGCGCGGTCGATGGCCAGTGCGTACTGGATCAGGTCGTTGGTGCCGATCGAGAGAAAGTCGAAGTAGCGCAGGAACTGGCGCACCATGAGCGCCGCAGCCGGCACCTCGATCATGGCGCCCAGCTGCACCGCACCGTAGGCAGCGCCGCGTGCGTCCAGCTCGGCGCGCGCCAGGTCCACCTGGGCCAGCGTCTGCCGGATCTCGCTCACATGCGCGAGCATGGGGAACAGCAGCCGCACCGGGCCGTGTGCCGCAGCGCGCAACACCGCGCGCAGCTGGGTGCGGAACATGGCCGGATCGGCCAGGCTCCAGCGGATGGCGCGCAGGCCCAGCGCCGGGTTGAGCGAACTGTCCTTGTACCCCTTGTCCAGAGGCTTGTCGGCGCCCACATCGACGGTGCGGATGGTCACGGGCAGGCCCTGCATGCCCTCCACCGCCTCGCGGTAGGCGCGGTACTGCTCCTCCTCGTCCGGCAGGCGGCCGCTGCGGCCCATGAACAAAAATTCGCTGCGAAACAACCCCACGCCCGCCGCGCCCGCGCGCAACGCGGCACCCGCATCACCGGGCTGCTCGATGTTGGCCAGCAGCTCAATGGCCTGCGCATCCAGCGTGACGGCCGGCGTGTGGCGCAGCCGCATGAGGCGCTCGCGCTCCAGCGTGATCTGGCGCTGGCGAAAGCCGTATTCCGCCAGGATGATCGGCGTGGGGTCGACGATGACCACGCCGGCATCGCCGTCGATGATGACCCAGTCGTCCTGTCGCACCAACTGGCTGGCGCTGCGCGCACCCACCACGGCGGGGATGTCCATGCTGCGCGCCACGATGGCCGTGTGGCTGGTCTTGCCCCCCACGTCGGTCACGAAGCCGGCGAACACACTCTGCTTGAACTGCAGCATGTCGGCCGGCGACAGGTCGTGCGCCACCAGCACCAGCGGCGCATCGGCCGCGCCGCCCAGCAGGAACTCCGCCTCCGCACCCGCCTCGGCCTGGCGGCGCGGGCGGAGGGCGGCGGCGCGACGGGGCTGGCCACGCCGCGCATGTGGCGCAGGATGCGCTCCACCACCTGCTCCAGGTCGGCCTTGCGCTCGCGCAGGTACTCGTCCTCCATTTCGTCAAACTGGCGACTGATGATCTCCAGCTGCGTGGTCAGCGCCCACTCGGCGTTGTAGAGGCGGTCGGTGATCCAGTGCTTGACGCCGTTGACCAGCATCTCGTCCTGCAGCAGCATCAGGTGCACGTCCAGCAGCGCGGCCAGCTCGGGCGGCGCGTCGTGCGGCATGTCGGCCTGCAGGCGCTGCAGCTCCTCGGCCACCGCGTCCCGTCCGCGGCGCGCACGCAGGATCTCGGCCTCGACCTGGCCGGGCTCGATGAAGTAGTGCACCACCTCCATGCGGCTGGATACCGCGAGCACCGCCCGCCCGATGGCGATGCCGCGCGCGACAGCCAGACCGTGGATGGAGAAGGTCATGCGTGCCTCGCCTGCGGTTTATTCGCCCTCGCCGAACTTGCCATCGATGAGCGCGACAAGCGCATCCATGGCTTCCTGCTCCTGCGCGCCATCGGTCTCGATCTCGACCTCGGACCCCATGCCCGCCGCCAGCATCATCACCCCCATGATGCTCTTGGCATTGATGCGGCGCTCTCCCTTGCGCATCCAGACGTCGCAGGGAAAACTGCCCGCCATCTTGGTGAGCTTGGCGGAGGCGCGGGCATGCAGGCCCAGCTTATTGCTGATGGTGATGTTCTTCTTGATCATGAGACGGACGTCGGTTTTGATTCTGCGGCGCAGCCGCGCCCACCTGCATCACGCCCTGCGTGCCACCCACGAGGGCGCGTGCCACCAGCGCATCCAGCGGCTCGCTACGGTAGCTCACGGCGCGCAGCAGCATGGGCAGGTTCACGCCCGCCACCAGGCGGGACTGCAGGCCGTCCACCAGCCGCTGGGCCACGTTGCAGGGCGTGGCGCCGAACAGGTCGCTCAGCACCAGCACCGAGGCCTCGCCCTGCTGCTCCATCAGCGCGCGGGCGGCCGACAGCGTGGCCTCGGGGGCCTCATGGGGCGGCACGTCCAGCGCCAGCACCTCCTGCCAGCAGTCGGGGAACACGTGCAGCGCGCATTCACGCAGCGCATGGGCCAAAGGGGCGTGGGCGATGATGAGAAGGCGCGTATTCATGGGGTACTGCAGTGCAGTGCATTATCACCGTGCCCGCGCCGCGCCATGAACCATGCATAGGCCCCCGCCGTGCAGGCCAGGTGCAGCGCCATGGCGGCCCGGTAGGCGCGCGCCATGTCCAGCCCGGCGGCCACGAATGCGTCCACCGCCAGGCCAATACCCCATTGCACGGCAAACACCCCCGCAAAGATCACCAGGTTGTACGCCGACAGCGCGCGCCCCGCCAGCGCCTGCGGGAACGCCAATGCCACCGCGGGCTGCGACAGCGCCACGCTGGTGCATGACACGCAATACAGCGCCCAGGCCGCGGCGCCCGCACGTCCGCCCGCCAACACAATGCCCGCCAGCACCAGCAGCGACAGCGGCAAACTCGCGGCCATCACCGGGTCGGCCCCGCCCACGCGACGCAGCAACCACGGGCTGGCCATGCCCCAGGTCCAGAAGGTGAGCAGCATGCTCACATTGATCCAGAACAGCCCGGTGGCGGCCTGCAACGGCGTATAGCCGGCCACGTGCTGCATCCAGGGCGCGGCCCACAGCGTCTGCACCGCGACCATGCCGCCATAGCAGAAGAAGCCCAGCGGCGCCGTGCGCAGGAAGTACGGATGGCGCCACACCTGTGCATAGCCCGTTTCTACGCCTGCTCCCGACTCTGCCGGCGCCTGCGGCCAGCGCGGCACGCCCAGCGCCAGCAGCGCCATGGCCAGCACGATGAGCGCCGCCAGCCCCCAGAACAACGGGCGCCACCCTGCCAGTGGCAGCAGCCACTGCACCGGCAGCGTGGACGCCACCATGCCCAGCGAACCGGTCATCAGCATCCAGGAGTTGGCGCGCAACTGCGCACCGGGCTCCAGCCAGCGCCGGAATCCCGTGAGCGGAGCCATCAGGCAGGCGCTGACGCCCGCGCCGCACAGCATGCGCCCCGCAAGCAGCCCCGAGAAGCCCGTGGCCCAGGAGAACACCAGGCACCCGGCCACCGCCACGCCCAGAAAGCCGAGCAGCACCGTGCGCGGGCCGTGACGATCGAGCCACCGGCCCAGCGGCAGTTGCGTGAGCGCGAAACCCAGGAAGTAGCCACCCGCCAACAGCCCCAGGTCGCGCGCGTGCAACTGAAACTCGGCCTCCAGTGTGGGCGCCAGAGTGGCGGTGATCGCGCGCAACAGCGCCGAGATAAAGTAGGTGAACGCAAAGGCCAGGAAGACGACCACGGCCGTGCGCCGCGTGAGCGCGCTCATGGCTGCAGCGCCAGGCTGGCGAAGAAGGTGTCAGCCGCCGTGGCCGTCGTGCGACGCGGCGCATAGACCGCCGCGTGGTACAGACGTGCCTGGCCGCCCTCCAGGCGCGCGAACCACACGGCATCGACGGTGACGGCCGAGCCGCCGGGCGCCTGGCCCTGCGCCTGCAGCCGCACCGACTGCGGCACAGCCAGCGCGCGCGTGGGCACGAAGGCGACGGGTGCAGCCGGCTGCGAAGCGCGCATGCCGGCCTGTACGGCCGCCTGCCAGCGCGCCAGCATCGCCCCGGCCTGCGCCGCTTCGGCCAGCGGCATGTGGGATACGGCGAAGGTGGCGCCATCGGCCTCGCAGCCGACCATGGCGAGCGGCACGGCGCCCGTGCCCAGGTCCACGGGCCGGCTCGCATACTCGGGCTTGCAGGGCAGCGTCAGCGCCAGGCCGGCGTTGGGCAAGGTGACGCTGCGCCAATTCAGCGCAGGGCTGCAGGCGGCCAGCGCCAGCATGCTGGCCGCGAAGGCCAGGGTCAGGAGACGGCGCGCGCCGGCAGGAGCAAGGGTCATGTGCCTGATTATTCCCAGCGCCGCCCTGGCTGGCTGCTGGCGGTTGCCCCTCTAGACGGCGCACGGTATGGACCCCAGGGCTTTACGCTGGCGCAAACCGCGCGCTCGCGGCCGGCCGTCCGGTGAACTTACCGCCTTGCTGGCAATCCCATGGTGGCGAGTGCTGGAACGCCCCGCGCGGCACAATCCCGTACCTATCGCGTCAAACACACGAACGGCCACCCGAACGGCGGCCCACACGGAGTACCTGGTTATGCAGATCAAGAAATGGCTGGCGGCGGGCGCCCTGGTGGCGGGCGCTGCCGTGGGCGCCGTGGTGGTGCTGGGCTCGGGCACGTCCCAGGCACCGCAGTCCACGTTCGTTCTGCTCGACGGTTCGCAGCAGACCACCGCCGACCTCAAGGGCAAGGTGGCGCTGGTGAACTTCTGGGCCACCAGCTGCACCACCTGCGTGGCGGAGATGCCCGAGATCGTCGCGACCTACGACAAGTACAAAGGCCAGGGCTTCGAGACGCTGGCCGTGGCCATGAGCTACGACCCGCCGAGCTACGTGGTCAACTTCACCGAGACGCGCAAGCTGCCGTTCAAGGTGGCCATCGACAACACCGGCGCCGTGGCCAAGGCCTGGGGCGACGTGAAGCTCACCCCCACCACGTACATCGTCAACAAGCGCGGAGAGATCGTGAAGAGCTACATCGGCGCGCCCGATTTCGAGGAGCTGCACAAGCTCATCGAACGCCTGCTGGCCGAAGCCTGAGGCACCTTTCTTCAGAAAAAAGGCCGATTTCCTGAACGAAATCGGCCTTTTGCGCTTATGCAGCAAGCGCTAGCAGCTACTAGTTCAATAGCGCATCAACGTGCGCGGTAGGCGTCGTGGCACGCCTTGCAGGAATTGGCCGCCGGGCCGAACGCGGCCTTCAGGTTGTCCAGGCTGCCCGTCTTGGCGGCGGCGGCCAGCTTGGCGGCCTCGGCCTGGAACTTGTCGGCATGCTCCTGGAACTTGGCCTGTTCGGTCCACACGCCGGGCTTGGCCTTGGTGGGAGCGCCCTTGTCCGTGCCGGGGCCGAAGCCGGCCCACGGCAAAGCGGCCAGGGCGGCGACGGTATCGGCATTCTCTTGCGCAGCCTTCGCGTCGAACGGCACGCGGCCATTGGCCATTGCGCCGATGCGGCCGAAATGCTGTCCCATCACGAACAGCGCACCCTGGCGGTACTTGATGGCATCTTCTGGCTTGGCGAACTGGGCAGCAGCGGGCAGCGACACCAGCGTGGCGGCTGCTGCGGTGGCGGCAAGAGCGAGGGCTTTGATTGGCATGGAATGCACCTTGTCGTGGGGAAGGGAATGGCTGCGGCGACGGCTGGACGCCCTGCGCCGGCGCGCAGTATGGCGCGGCCGCGTGACGCCATGGCCGCAAGCGCCCGAAGGGCAGTCGGATATAGCCCGACGGGGGCACGCTGGGCACAATAGCCGCGTCCTCCGCTCCCCCGCTTCGCCATGCCGCACACCGTACGCATCTGGGATTTGCCGACCCGGCTGTTCCACTGGTCGCTCGCCGTGACCACCGTCGCCCTGGTCGTCACCGCCAAGCTGGGCGGCAACGCCATGCAGTGGCATCTGCGGCTGGGCTACGTGATGCTGGCGCTGCTGGCCTTTCGCCTGGCCTGGGGCCTGGTGGGCGGACGCTGGTCGCGTTTTGCGAGCTTCCTACCCACACCCGCGCGCCTGCGCAGCCACTTCGCCAACCAGGAAGGCAAGGTGACCAGCCCTGGCCATTCGCCGCTGGGCGCACTGTCGGTCTTTGCCCTGCTGGCGGTGCTGCTGGCCCAGGTAGGCACCGGCCTGCTGAGCGACGACGAGATCGCCTTCGCCGGTCCGCTCACGCGTTTCGTTTCTGGCGAGTGGGTATCGCAGGCCACTTGGTATCACAAGGACGTGGGCCAATTCCTGCTGGTGGGGCTCGTCGCGCTGCACCTGGCGGCGATTGTTTTCTATACCCTGGTGCGCCGTCAGGCCCTGGTGGGCCCCATGGTGCACGGCGATCGTCAACTGCCCGGGGCCACACCCGCGTCGCGCGACGATGCGCTCAGCCGCGCAGGGGCGGCCCTTGTGGCGGCTCTGAGCGCGCTGCTGGCCTGGTGGGTCGCCAGCCTGGGGGCTTTTTGAGTGCCCACAGCGGTGCGGCTACACTGGCCCCTGCCTTTTTCATGCCGAATTCTTTCTGCACAGTGGACCATTCCCCTGACATTACGCTGCTGAGCCCCGCCCTGCCCCACGAGATGCACGTGGTGCGCGACATCTTCCAGGAATATGCCGACACCCTGGACGTGGACCTGTCGTTCCAGAACTTTGCGCAGGAACTCGCCACCCTGCCGGGCGAATACGCGCCGCCGCGCGGCCATATCCTGCTGGCCGAGGTGGAGGGCAGCATTGCCGGGTGCTGCGCCCTGCGGCCGCTGGACACCGCCGACTACCCCAACGCCTGCGAGATGAAGCGCCTGTACGTGCGCAAGGCGTTCCGCGGCTTCGGCCTGGGGCGGCAGTTGGCCGAGGCCATGCTGGACCAGGCACGGCAGGCCGGCTATGCCTGCGTGTTGCTGGACACGCTGGACGGCATGGAATCGGCGCGTGCGCTGTATTCCGAACTGGGCTTCGAGGAAATACCGCCGTACTACCACAACCCCCTGCCGGGTTCGCACTACCTGAAAGCGGAAATTTACTAGCCTTTTAGGCCTCTAGCGCTTATCTGGAAAGCGTTAACAGCTATCCAAATAATAGCAAAGCCGCCCACATCTCGCGACGGGGCGGCGTTTCGCCTGCGGCGTGGTGCCAGCACCGGAGCCCTCCGATGCCAGCACCAGCAGCCTCAGCCCTTGGCCTGGCCGAGCAGCGTAGCGGCGTCGCTCACCTCGAACTTGCCCGGCGCCTCGACGTTCAGGGCAACCACCTTGCCGTCCTTGACCAGCATGGAATAGCGGTTGCTGCGCAGGCCCAGGCCCTTGCCGTTCAAGTCCAGCGTCAGACCGGTGGCCTTGGCGAAGGCTGCGTCGCCGTCCGCCAGCATGCGCACCTTGCCATCGGTCTTCTGGTCGCGCGCCCACGCGCCCATCACGAAGGCATCGTTCACCGACAGGCACCAGATCTCATCCACGCCGGCAGCCTTCAGGGCGCCCGCCTGCTCCACGTAGCCGGGAACGTGCTTGGCCGAGCAGGTGGGTGTGAAGGCGCCCGGCACCGCGAACAGCGCAATCGTCTTGCCCGCGGCGGCCTTTTGCACATCCACCGGGTTCGGGCCGAGGCTGCAGCCATTGCCCTCGACTTCCGAGTACTCCATCAGTGTGATGGCGGGCAGCGTGTCGCCGACTTGGATCATGAGAATCTCCTTGCTGGGTTGGAGGGCCCCGGCAGGATCTGCGGGCCCCAAAAAGAAAAACGACCCACATTGTGGGTCGTTTCTCGGAGGCGCGCAGACGGCGTCTGCGAAGGCTTAGAGCAGCCCGGCCTTTTGCACCAGGCGCGTGGCCACCCAGTTCTTGGTCTTGGAGAGCGGACGGCTCTCCGTGATCTCGATGGTGTCGCCCATCTTGTACTCGCCATTCTCATCATGGGCGTGGTACTTGCTCGACTTGATCATGATCTTGTCGTAGATGGGGTGCTTCACACGGCGCTCGACCAGCACGGTCACGGTCTTGGCGCGCTTGTCGCTGACCACCTTGCCAACCAAGGTGCGCTTGAGGGATTTTTTAGCTTCCGTCATGTCGGCTCCTTACTTGGCGGCTTGCTTTTCAGCAAGAATGGTCTTGGCGCGGGCGATGTCGCGGCGCGTGGCCTTCAGCGTGGCGGTGTTGCCCAGCTGTTGCGTGGCCTTTTGCATGCGCAGGCCGAAATGGGCCTTTTGCAGCGACTTGATTTCGGCTTCCAGGCCGGCCACGTCTTTTTGGCGGAGTTCAGCAGATTTCGTCATGTTGATTTCTCCTTAGGCGCCAATCTGACGGGCAACGAACGTGGTGCGCAGCGGCAGCTTGGCGGCAGCCAGGCGGAACGCTTCGCGGGCCAGTTCTTCAGGCACGCCAACGATCTCGAACACCACCTTGCCGGGCTGAATCTCAGCCACGTAGTACTCGGGGTTGCCCTTACCGTTACCCATACGCACTTCAGCGGGCTTGGTAGAGATCGGCTTGTCGGGGAACACGCGGATCCAGATACGGCCACCACGCTTGACGTGGCGGGAGATCGCACGGCGTGCGGCCTCGATCTGGCGGGCCGTCAGACGGCCACGGTCCGTGCACTTCAGACCGAAGTCACCGAAAGCCACCGAATTGCCACGCGTGGCAACGCCGGTGTTGCGGCCTTTTTGCTCCTTACGGAACTTGCGGCGAGCAGGTTGCAGCATGTTTATTCTCCTTTACCGTCCGCCGCTGCGGCAGCGGGCGCGCTCTTGACGCGCTTAACGGAATCGCCACCAGCGCCGGCAGGCTTGTCGCTACCGTCGGCAGGGGCTGCATTGGTGCCCATCGGGCGGCGGCCGCCACGGCCAGCACCGGCGCGGTCGCCTGGGCGGCCATCGCGGCGCGGGCCACGGGGACGGCGCTCTTCTTCAGGACGCGGCGTCTCGGCGGCGGGCAGGTCGTTGCGGCCCAGCGTGTCGCCCTTGTAGACCCACACCTTCACGCCGATCACACCATAGGTGGTCTTGGCTTCGGAGGTGCCGTAGTCGATGTCGGCGCGCAGGGTGTGCAGCGGCACACGGCCTTCGCGGTACCACTCGGTACGGGCGATTTCGATGCCGTTCAGACGGCCCGAGGACATGATCTTGATGCCCTGGGCGCCCAGGCGCATCGCGTTCTGCATGGCGCGCTTCATGGCGCGGCGGAACATGATGCGCTTTTCCAGCTGCTGGGTGATCGAGTCGGCGATCAGCTTGGCATCGATTTCGGGCTTGCGCACTTCTTCGATGTTCACGGCGACAGGCACGCCCAGGCGGGTTGCGAGTTCCTTCTTCAGGTTCTCGATGTCCTCGCCCTTCTTGCCGATCACCACGCCGGGACGTGCCGAGAAGATCGTGATACGGGCGTTCTTGGCAGGACGCTCGATCAGGATGCGCGACACGGCGGCGTTCTTCAGCTTGGCCTTCAGGTACTCGCGCACCTTGATGTCTTCGGCCAGCATGCCGGCGAAGTCACGGTTGCTGGCATACCAGCGGCTGGCCCAGTTGCGGCTTACAGCAAGGCGGAAGCCGGTAGGATGGATTTTCTGTCCCATATTCTTCCTTTAGGCCTCAGTTACCCACGGTCACGTAGATGTGGCACGTGGGCTTGCTGATGCGGTTGCCGCGACCCTTGGCGCGCGCGGTGAAGCGCTTGAGCGTGGTGCCTTGCTCGACGAAGATGGTCTTGACCTTCAGGTCGTCGATGTCGGCGCCGTCGTTGTGCTCGGCGTTGGCGATGGCGGACTCCAGCACCTTCTTGACGATCACGGCAGCTTTTTTCTGCGTGAAGGCCAGGATGTTCAGGGCTTGGTCCACTTTCTTGCCGCGGATCAGGTCAGCGACCAGGCGACCCTTGTCCACCGACAGACGGACGCCCCGGAGGACTGCACGTGTTTCAGACATGGTCGTTCCTTACTTCTTCTGGACTTTTTTGTCCGCGGGGTGACCCTTGAAGGTGCGCGTCAGGGCGAATTCGCCCAGCTTGTGGCCCACCATCTGGTCGGTGACATAAACCGGCACGTGCTGCTTGCCGTTGTGCACGGCAATGGTCA
This sequence comes from Diaphorobacter sp. JS3050, assembly GCF_013154915.1. Lineage (NCBI taxonomy): Bacteria > Pseudomonadati > Pseudomonadota > Betaproteobacteria > Burkholderiales > Comamonadaceae > Diaphorobacter > Diaphorobacter sp. JS3050. The sequence continues at coordinate 309,270 of NZ_CP053553.1, read as the reverse complement.
GACCGATGAACTCGGGCAGAACCATGGAGCGACGCGACCAGGTCTTGACTGGCTTCTTGTCCTTGGTAGCAATGGCCTTTTCGACCTTGGCGACCAGGTGATGGTCAACAAACGGACCCTTTTTGAGAGAACGAGTCATTTGCTAGCCCTTACTTCTTGCGACGCGACACAATCATCACTTGTGTGCGCTTGTTGTTGCGGGTGCGGTAGCCCTTCGTCAGGTTGCCCCATGGGTCAACAGCATGACGGCCCTCGCCGGTACGGCCCTCACCACCACCGTGCGGGTGGTCGATCGGGTTCATGGCAACGCCACGCACCGTGGGACGGATACCCATCCAACGCTTCACACCGGCCTTGCCCAGTTGGCGCAGGCTGTGTTCTTCGTTGGCGACTTCGCCGATCGTGGCGCGGCACTCGATGTGGATCTTGCGCACTTCGCCCGAACGCATACGCACCTGGGCGTACACGCCTTCGCGGGCCAGCAGCGTGGCCGACGTACCAGCGGAGCGGGCGATCTGCGCACCGGCACCGGGCTTGAGCTCGATGCAGTGGATGGTCGAGCCCACGGGAATGTTGCGGATCGGCAGCGTGTTACCGACGCGGATCGGCGCCTCGGAGCCGCTGACGATCGTGGCGCCCACTTCCAGGTTGCGCGGAGCAATGATGTAGCGGCGCTCGCCGTCGGCGTAGCACACCAGGGCGATGTGGGCCGTGCGGTTCGGGTCGTACTCGATGCGCTCCACCTTGGCAGGGATGGCATCCTTGTTGCGACGGAAATCCACCACGCGGTAGTGGTGCTTGTGGCCACCGCCCTTGTGACGGGTGGTGATGTGACCGTTGTTGTTGCGGCCGGCCTTCTGGAACTGGGGTTCCAGCAGACCTGCAAACGCTTCACCCTTGTACAGGTGGTCACGCGAGATCTTCACCGCGCCGCGCTGGCCCGGGGAAGTCGGTTTGATCTTGATAACGGCCATGGTTTACGCAGCCTCCCCGGACAGGTTCAGCTCTTGACCTTCCTTCAGCAGCACATAGGCCTTGCGCACGTTATCGCGGCGGCCCATGGTCTTGCCAAAGCGTTTGGTCTTGCCTTTGGTGTTCACCACAGAAACGCCCTTCACTTCCACCTTGAACATGAGTTCCACGGCGGCCTTGATCTCGGGCTTGGTTGCGTTCTGCAGCACCTTGAACGTCACAGCATTGGACTTCTCGGCAACCATGGTGGCCTTTTCGGACACGATGGGAGCGACCAACACTTGCATCAGACGACCTTCGTCAAACTTGAGCGTGCTCATGCGAACATCTCCTTGAGTTTGTCGATCGCGCCCTTGGTGACGAGCACTTTCTTGTAGTGCACCAGCGACACGGGATCTGCATAACGCGGCTCGGTCACGAACACGTTCTTCAGATTGCGGGATGCCAGGTACAGGTTTTCGTCCACTTCATCGGCGATCACCATCACCGATTGCAGGTTCATGGCCTTGAACTTGTCGGCCAGGACCTTGGTCTTGGGCGTATCAAGCTTCAGGGAGTCCACCACAGCCAGACGGCCTTCACGGGCCAGCTGCGACAGGATGGAAGCCATGCCAGCGCGGTACATCTTCTTGTTGATCTTCTGCGAGAAGTTTTCTTCAGGCAGGTTCGGGAAGATGCGACCGCCCCCACGCCACAGAGGCGAGGAGGTCATACCGGCACGTGCATTGCCAGTACCCTTTTGCTTGAAAGGCTTCTTGGTCGAGTGCTTGACCTGCTCGCGGTCCTTCTGGGCGCGCGTGCCTTGACGGGCGTTGGCCTGGTAAGCGACGACGATCTGATGGATCAGGTCTTCGTTGTACTGACGGTCGAACACGGTCTCGGGCACACCCACCTTGGACGCTGCCTGGCCCTGTTCATTCAGGAGTTCGAGCTGCATTAGTTCGCTCCTTTGGAAGCTTGCGCCTTGACAGCCGGACGCACCGTGACGAACCCACCCTTGGAGCCCGGAACAGCGCCCTTGATCAAGAGCAGTTGGCGTGCTTCGTCGATGCGAACCACGTCGAGGTTTTGCGTTGTGACGGTGACATCACCGAGGTGACCCGTCATCTTCTTGCCAGGAAACACGCGACCCGGATCCTGCGCCATACCGATGGAGCCAGGAACGTTGTGCGAACGGCTGTTACCGTGCGAGGCGCGCTGCGAACCGAAGTTGTGGCGCTTGATCGTGCCGGCGAAGCCCTTACCGATCGAGGTGCCCTGCACGTCGACCTTCTGGCCCACGGCGAACACATCAGCCACGGGCACAGCAGCGCCAGCGGCGTACTTGCCTGCGACTTCGGGGGTCACGCGGAATTCACGAATGATTTCACCGGCTTCAACACCCGCCTTGGCGAGGTGGCCAGCTTCAGGCTTGGTCACGCGAGATGCCTTGCGCGAACCGAACGTGACCTGCAGGGACACGTAGCCATCGTTCTCTTGGGTTTTCACCTGGGTCACGCGGTTGTTGGACACATCCACCACCGTGACGGGCACTGCGTCCCCGTCATCGGTGAACAGACGCATCATGCCCACCTTGCGGCCCAGCAACCCGAGGGAGTTGCTCAGACTCATTGGTTGTTCTCCAAAACTTCCGCCGCCCCGACTTCAATTGGCCAGAACGTTTGCACGACGGGCGCCGGCCTCGACGGCTTGCACCTATGTGCGCGAAAGAAGGTTGATAAAACTCCGCATCACGCATCCAAAATTGGACGCAAAAACGCGAAGCCGCAAAGTATAACGCGGACTGCTTTTACAAGCAAGTCCGCGTTGGGGGTGCCCGGCCCACATTGAGGGCCGGGACGAAGCAAGCAACAGGAAGGGATTACTGGAGCTTGATTTCGACGTCCACGCCAGCCGGCAAGTCCAGCTTCATCAGGGCGTCCACCGTCTTGTCCGTGGGATCGACGATGTCCATCAGGCGCTGGTGCGTGCGGATTTCGAACTGGTCGCGGCTGGTCTTGTTGACGTGCGGCGAACGCAGGATGTCGAAGCGCTTCATGCGCGTCGGCAGGGGCACGGGGCCCTTGACGATGGCGCCGGTACGCTTGGCGGTGTCAACGATCTCGGCTGCAGACTGATCGATCAGCTTGTAGTCGAATGCCTTCAGGCGGATGCGGATCTTTTGCTTGGACATTGTGTATTCCTTCAGTGCTTTGCTGGATTACGCAATGATCTTGGCAACGACGCCGGCGCCCACGGTACGACCGCCTTCGCGGATAGCGAAGCGCAGGCCTTCTTCCATGGCGATGGGGTTGATCAGCTTCACAGTGATCGACACGTTGTCGCCGGGCATCACCATTTCCTTGTCGGCCGGCAGCTCGATGGAGCCGGTCACGTCGGTGGTACGGAAGTAGAACTGGGGACGGTAGTTGTTGAAGAAGGGCGTGTGACGGCCGCCTTCATCCTTGCTCAGCACGTACACCTCAGCCGTGAAGTGGGTGTGGGGCTTGATGGAGCCGGGCTTGCACAGCACTTGGCCGCGCTCGACGTCTTCGCGCTTGGTGCCGCGCAGCAGCAGGCCCACGTTGTCGCCAGCCTGGCCCTGGTCCAGCAGCTTGCGGAACATTTCCACGCCGGTGACGGTGGTCTTTTGCGTGTCGCGGATACCGACGATTTCGATTTCTTCGCCGACCTTGATGATGCCGCGCTCGATGCGGCCGGTCACCACGGTGCCGCGGCCGGAGATGGAGAACACGTCTTCCACGGGCATCAGGAAGGCGCCGTCCACGGCGCGCTCAGGCGTGGGGATGTAAGTGTCCAGGGCTTCGGCCAGGCGCATGATGGCGGGCTCACCCTTGTCGGACTGGTCACCTTCCAGGGCCAGCTTGGCGGAGCCGCGGATGATGGGGGTGTCGTCGCCGGGGAAGTCGTACTTGTCCAGCAGCTCGCGCACTTCCATCTCGACCAGCTCGAGCAGTTCCTCGTCGTCGACCATGTCGCACTTGTTCAGGAACACGATGATGTAGGGCACGCCCACCTGACGGGCCAGCAGGATGTGCTCGCGCGTCTGGGGCATCGGGCCGTCAGCGGCCGAGCACACCAGGATGGCGCCGTCCATCTGAGCGGCGCCGGTGATCATGTTCTTGACGTAGTCGGCGTGGCCGGGGCAGTCGACGTGGGCGTAGTGGCGGGTGGCCGTTTCGTATTCCACGTGCGAGGTGTTGATCGTGATGCCACGCGCCTTTTCTTCAGGGGCGTTGTCGATCTGGTCGTAGCCCTTGGCTTCGCCGCCGAACTTCTTGGCCAGCACCGTGGCGATGGCCGCCGTCAGCGTCGTCTTGCCATGGTCCACGTGACCGATCGTGCCCACGTTCACGTGGGGCTTGGTACGTTCAAACTTACCTTTTGCCATTTTCGAACTCCAAAAGAGCAATGCCTGTGTGAGGGTTTAACGTCTGCATCCGGTTGCTGGTTCGGCCCGCACAGTGCAACAGGACGGCACCGGATCGCAGATTGCAAGAAACTTGCTATAAAAACAGGAGCCGCCTGCGCTTGATGGACAAGCGTTAGCAGCTCTTTTTGCTTATATGCCCGGCTTACTTGGCGCGAGCCGCAACGATGGCTTCGGCCACGTTGCGCGGTGCTTCGGCGTAGTGCTTGAACTCCATCGTGTACGTCGCGCGACCTTGCGTCATGGAGCGCAGCTGCGTGGCGTAGCCGAACATCTCGGACAGCGGGACTTCGGCCTTGATGGCCTTGCCGCCGCCGACCATGTCGTCCATGCCCTGCACCATGCCACGACGGCTGGACAGGTCACCCATCACGGTGCCAGCGTAGTCCTCGGGCGTCTCGACTTCCACGGCCATCATGGGCTCGAGGATGACGGGGTTGGCCTTGCGAGCCGCTTCCTTGAAGCCGAAGATGGCGGCCATCTTGAACGCCTGTTCGGACGAGTCCACGTCGTGGTACGAACCGAACGTCAGACGCACGCGAACGTCCACCACAGGGTAGCCCGCCAGCACGCCGGAGGTCAGCGCTTCTTCCACACCCTTCTGCACCGCAGGGATGTATTCGCGAGGAACCACACCGCCCTTGATTTCGTCGACGAACTCGAAGCCCTTACCTGCTTCCAGGGGCTCCAGCGTGAACACCACGTGGCCGTACTGACCCTTACCACCGGATTGGCGCACGAACTTGCCATCCACATCGGTGACGGTCTTGCGCACGGTTTCGCGGTAGGCCACCTGGGGCTTGCCCACGTTGGCTTCCACGTTGAACTCGCGCTTCATGCGGTCCACGATGATTTCCAGGTGCAGCTCGCCCATGCCGGCGATGATGGTCTGGCCCGATTCTTCGTCGGTGCGCACGCGGAACGACGGGTCTTCGGAGGCCAGGCGCGACAGGGCAATACCCATCTTTTCCTGGTCAGCCTTGGACTTGGGCTCCACGGCCTGTGCGATCACGGGCTCGGGGAACACCATTTTTTCCAGCACGATGGGCGATTCGATATCGCACAGCGTGTCGCCGGTGGTCACGTCCTTCAGGCCCACGCAGGCAGCGATGTCGCCAGCGCGAATTTCCTCGATTTCCTGGCGTTCGTTGGCGTGCATCTGCACGATACGGCCGATACGCTCCTTCTTGCCCTTCACGGCGTTGAACACGGTGTCACCCTTGGTCAGGACGCCCGAGTACACGCGCACGAAAGTCAGCTGACCCACGAACGGGTCGGTCATCAGCTTGAATGCCAGGGCCGAGAATTTCTCGTTGTCGTCGGCCTTGCGCGACAGCTTCTTCTCTTCGTCGTCGGGATCGGTGCCGGCCACATCGGGGATGTCCACGGGCGAGGGCAGCAGATCCAGCACGGCGTCGAGCATGCGCTGCACGCCCTTGTTCTTGAACGCAGAGCCGCACAGCATGGGCTGGATTTCCGTGGCGATGGTGCGCTGGCGCAGGCCGCCGATGATCTCGGCCTCGGACAGGTCACCCTCTTCCAGGTACTTGTTCATCAGCTCTTCGCTGGCTTCGGCGGCGGCTTCCACCATGTTCTCGCGCCACTTCTTGCAGGTGTCGACGAGCTCGGCGGGGATCTCGCCGTATTCGAACTTCATGCCTTGCGAGGCCTCGTCCCAGATGATGGCCTTCATCTTCAGCAGGTCGACCACGCCCTGGAAGTTGTCTTCCGCACCGATCGGCACCACGATGGGCACAGGGTTGGCCTTCAGGCGCAGCTTCATCTGGTCATAGACCTTGAAGAAGTTGGCGCCGGTACGGTCCATCTTGTTCACGAAGGCCAGGCGGGGCACCTTGTGCTTATTGGCTTGGCGCCACACAGTCTCGGACTGGGGCTGCACGCCACCCACGGCGCAGTACACCATAACGGCGCCGTCCAGCACGCGCATGGAACGCTCCACCTCGATGGTGAAGTCCACGTGGCCGGGGGTGTCGATGATGTTGATGCGGTGCTCGGGGCGGGACAGGTCCATGCCCTTCCAGAAGCAGGTCACGGCGGACGAGGTGATCGTGATGCCGCGCTCTTGCTCTTGCTCCATCCAGTCGGTGGTGGCTGCGCCGTCGTGCACTTCGCCCAGCTTGTGGGTCACGCCCGTGTAGAACAGGATACGCTCGGACGTCGTGGTTTTGCCAGCGTCGATGTGTGCGGAGATACCGATATTGCGGTAGCGCTCAAGGGGTGTTTTGCGAGCCATGATGAATCCTTGGTTGATCGCTTGGGTTTCGGAGCCGCACGCTGCGCGCGACTATTGTCTTAAGGGCCTCCATCAACACAAGGCCGCAGCGCGCTTGTGCACGCCTGCGGCCTTTATCGTGATCAGAGATGAACCCTTGATGACTTCCGTCTGGTTTAGAAGCGGAAGTGGCTGAAGGCCTTGTTGGCTTCGGCCATGCGGTGCACTTCGTCACGACGCTTCATGGCGCCACCACGGCCTTCGGTGGCTTCCATCAGCTCGTTGGCCAGGCGTTGGGCCATGGACTTCTCGCCACGCTTGCGGGCGGCTTCCTTGATCCAGCGCATCGACAGGGCCAGACGGCGCACGGGACGCACTTCCACGGGCACCTGGTAGTTCGCACCGCCCACACGGCGGGACTTCACTTCGACCATCGGCTTCACGTTGTTGATGGCCGTGACGAACACTTCCAGAGCATCCTTTTCAGGCTGCTTCTGGGAGATCAGATCCAGGGCGCCATAAATGATGCGCTCTGCAACTGCTTTCTTGCCGCCTTCCATGATCACGTTCATGAATTTGGACAGCTCGACATTGCCGAACTTGGGATCCGGCAGGATTTCACGTTTGGGGACTTCGCGACGACGTGGCATTTTTTACCTCTATCTTTGCTTCAGTTGGCACCATTCCCGGCACCGCGAGAGCCATTCAGGACTCCCACTTACTCGACCCGCGCAGAACACCTGCGTTTAGGGTCACTACGCTGTGTCACCGCGCCACGCGGGAACAGCACCGAAAAATCTCAGACCGAAAGGCCCAGGGCTTACTTGGCCTTGGGCTTCTTCGCGCCGTACTTGGAGCGGGCCTGCTTGCGATCCTTGACGCCTTGCAGGTCCAGCGAACCGCGCACGATGTGGTAACGCACACCGGGCAAGTCCTTCACACGACCGCCGCGCACCAGCACCACGCTGTGCTCTTGCAGGTTGTGGCCTTCACCGCCGATGTAGGAGATCACCTCGAAACCGTTGGTCAGGCGCACCTTGGCGACCTTACGCAGAGCGGAGTTAGGCTTCTTCGGCGTCGTGGTGTACACACGGGTGCACACGCCACGGCGCTGGGGGCAGTTTTCCATAGCAGGGCTTTTGGATTTGACAACTTCGACCGTGCGGCCCTGACGCACGAGTTGGTTAATGGTTGGCATTAATACGTCCCTAAACGTGAATTGCTATAAAAAGCGAAAACGTGAAACCCTTCGGAAATTCCGAAAAGCCTTCTAATGTACCAGTTTGGAAGCGGACAGGCAATCCGGGGACGATGAACCCCCGGCTGAGCCGCCTCCAAAGCGTGGCGATTACTTGATCCAGAGGCGAATGGCGTCCCAGGCACGGCCGAAGATGCCGGCCTGTGCCACATCCTCCAGCGCCACCAGGGGCACCTCGGCCACCTGCTGCTCACCCAGCTTCACCTTCAGCGTGCCGATGGCCTGTCCCTTGGTGAAGGGCGCGACCAGCGGGTCCTTGCGCACGATCTCGGTTGTGACCTTGCCCGCGCTGCCCGAAGGCACGGTGATCACGATGGCTTCGGGGCGGCCGATCTTGAGGGTGCTCTGCGTGCCCTTCCACACGGCGGGCGTGGCGGCAGCCTGGCCAGCGTCGAACAGCTTCACCGAATCGAACGCCGTGTAGCCCCAGTTCAGCAGCTTCTGGCTCTCGTTGGCGCGGGCGTTCTCGCTCGCGGCCCCCAGCACGATGGACAGCAGGCGGCGCTGCCCCACATTGGGAAACTCGCGCTTGGACGTGGCGACCAGGCAATAGCCCGCGGCGGCGGTGTGGCCGGTCTTCAGGCCGTCCACCGATGGATCGCGGAACAGCAGCATGTTGCGGTTGTTGCTGTTGGAGGCGGGCGTGCCCTCGTAGCGGTACTGCTTGGTCGAGTAGTAGTGCATGTACTCGGGGAAGTCCTGCATCAGCCGGGTGGCCAGCGTGGCCAGGTCGCGCGCGGTGGTAGTGTGGCCGGGCTCCGTCAACCCCTCGGGGTTCTTGTAGGCGGTGTTCGTCATGCCCAGCGCCTTGGCCTGCTCGTTCATCAGGCGCACGAAGTTTTCCACCGTACCGCCCACACCTTCGGCCAAGGCCACGGTGGCGTCGTTACCCGACTGCACGATCATGCCCTTGAGCAGGTCGTCCACCGGAACCTGCATCTTGGGATCAATGAACATGCGCGAACCCGGCATCTTCCAGGCGCGCTCGCTCACGGGCAGGCGCTGCTCCAGCGTGATCTTCTTGGCGCGCAGTGCGTCAAAGACCAGATAGCCCGTCATGAGCTTGGTCAGCGAAGCCTGCTCCACCGGCGCGTCGATGTCCTTGGTCGCCAGCACCTGGCCGGCCGTCACGTCCACCAGCATGTAATTGCGGGCGGCGATCTCCGGCGGTTGGGGCACCTGCGCCCAGAGGATGGCGGGGGCCATCAGGGCGGCGCAGGCAAGGGTTCGCAGGGAGGACAAAAGAGACTTCATGGTGGGAACAGGCACTCGGGAAACGGGAGAAGAAACGGCCCGACCGCATGGCCGGGACAAGAGAAGAGAAATGGTGCCGCGCCGTCAGGGCGCGGATTGCAGGTGGCGCATGACCAGGCCCTTGAGCAGCGGCAATTGTCCGTGAAAGAAATGACCGCCCCCAGGCACAACCGTAACCGGCAGTGTCTGCGGGCGCGCCCAATCCATCACAGCGGACAGGGGCACGGTGTCATCGGCTTCGCCGTGCACGACCAGGGTGCGCAGATGGGCCTCGGCGGGTACGTCGGCCACGTTGAACCGGCTGGCCGCCGTGCCCACGAGCACGGCGCGTTCCACTGGGCGCTCGGGCCACAGCCGCGCCAGCGCGTGGCTGGTGACGAAGGCGCCGAAGGAGAAACCCGCGAGGGCAATCGGCACGGCGCCAGGCCCCTCGGGCGTCACCTGGCGGACGACGGCCAGCAAATCCTCCAGCTCACCGCGCCCTTCGTCATGCACGCCAGCGGTACCGCCGACGCCCCGGAAGTTGAAACGCACGGCCGTCCAGCCGCAGGCCACAAAGGCGCGCGCCAGGGTCTGCACCACCTTGTTGTCCATGGTGCCGCCGAAGAGCGGGTGGGGATGGGCGATCACCGCCACGCCGCGCGGCGGTACGCCGTCGGCCGCGGCATCGCGCGCAGCCTCGATGGCGCCCGCGGCGCCCGTGAGGGTCAGGCGTTCGGTCTGGGCATTCACGTTGCTATCCAATCAAGAGCTGCCCGCGCTGGATGGGAAAGCGCTGGAGCCCAAAACACTACAAAAAGGATAGTGAGCGCAAATCAGCGGCCAAGTTCCGGCGGCGTGAGCAAGCGCTCGACCACCACGCCGTTCTTGAGGTGCGACTCCACGATCTCGTCGATGTCGCTCTCATCCACGTAGGTGTACCAAGTCCCTTCGGGATAGACCACGGCGATGGGGCCGCCGGCGCAGCGGTCCAGGCAGCCCGCCTTGTTCACGCGCACCTTGCCGGGGCCCATCAGGCCTTGCTGCTTGACCAGCATCTTGCAGCGGTCAAACGCCTGCTGTGCGCCATGGTGGGCGCAGCAGTTCTCGCCGTTCGTGCGCTCGTTCAGGCAAAAGAAGATGTGGCGCTGGTAGTACTGGGGGGTGGTGTCGCTCATGGCACGATTCTAGGAGTCGCCATCGCGGCGCGACACCCGCAATACCACATAGACGAGTGCCCCATAGGGCCAGAGCCAGCCCAGCCACTGCCCCAGGCCGTAGAAGCGGATGAAGCGCCCCTGCTCCCAGGCCTGCAGCGTCTGTGCGAAGTAGGCGCTGGTGGGCGCCTGGTTGAGCAGGTTCAGGTGCAGCATCAGCGCCAGCAGCAGCAACGCCGCGCAGCCGCGCCGCGGCACGGCCGCCATCGCCAGGGCCGCCCCCAGGGCAACGAGCACGCCCATGCGGGCCGGCAGCGTGAGCCACTCCCAGGCGTGCGTGGGCCCGTAGCTCAACAGCGATGACAGCGCCGTCACGCCCACGCCCACGGCGGCCGTCGCCAGTGCGAAGGCCATGCGGCGCCCCGCATGGCGCATGACGCAGTAGCCCAGCAGGCAGGGGATCAGCAGCCCCAGCGCGACGGCCATGAGCTCGGCGCCCGGCGACAGGAGCTCCAGCGGCGCCTCGCGCACGGGCAGCCACTGCAGAAACGGCGTGTCCTGCAGCGCGTCGATGAGCGCGGCCTCCAGCCGCTCCCACATCTGCCCCAGGCCAAAGGGCAGCGCCGCCGGGAACAGCAGGGCCCAGGGCCACAGCGCCAACAGCACCAGCGCGCCGCGCGCATGCGGAACGAACCAGCGCTCGCGAAAGCGGCTCCAGCGCGCAATGGCCCCGAAGCGCTCCAGCAGCGCGGCCGCCAACGCTCCCAGCAGCGCACCGGTCGCGTTGAGCGCGAAGTCCATGTTGGACGGCACCCGCCGCGGCAGGAAGATCTGCAGGTATTCCATGCTCAGCGACAGCAGCGCACCCGCCAGCGCCGCCAACGGCACGGCCGCGCGCGGCCAGCCAGAACGCAGGCCCGCCAGGGCCAGCAGGAACCCCAGCGGGGCATAGCCCGCGATGTTCATGTTGACGTCGAACCAGGTCCAGTACGGCGGCGGGATGCGCGCCGAGAAGAACACCCAGGGCGAGATTCCCTGCTCGCGCCACCCGTCGAACGGGAACAGGCTGGCGAAGATGATCAGCGCCACGTAGATGAGCGCCAGAGGCCAGGCGGACGTCTTGTGCATGCCCTCTCAATCACCTCGTGCCGTGGCCACTGCCGCCCGCCGCGCGCCGCCCCCATTGCAAGGGAACGAAGCCGGGCAACGCTGCAGCCGCTGCATCTCAGAACGGCTTGACGACCACCAACACCACGGCGACCAGCAGCAGCAGCACCGGCACCTCGTTGAACCAGCGGAACCAGCGGTGGCTGTGCTGGTCCGCGTTGGAAGTCAGCCTGCGCAGCAGTACGGCGCAGGCGTGGTGGTAGCCCACCGCCAGCAGCACCACGGCCAGTTTGGCGTGCAACCAGCCGTTGCCCGGCCCCTTGCCGATGCCGTAGCCCAGCCACAGCCACAGGCCCAGCGCGATGGCGGGGACCGACAGCAGCGTGGTGAAGCGCAGCAGCTTGCGCGCCATGAGCAGCAGGCGCTCCCGCTCGGCCACCGACCCGGGCGCCACCATGGCCAGGTTGACGAAGATGCGCGGCAGGTAAAACAGGCCAGCAAACCAGCTGGCGACGAAGACGATGTGAAAAGCTTTGACCCAGAGCATCGGCGCAGTGTACGTGGCGGTGCCGGCGCTGCATGACCCGGTCGGGACCCGGAACCGCCATGAGGCAAAAAAAATGCCCGGAAATCCGGGCGGAAAACCCCGCCGCGTCGCAGGCAGCGGGGCCCGCTCAGGGAGGTGAAGCGGGGGGCGGAGGGGCCGCCCGGGGCCAATCTAGCACCCACCGCCAGGGTGCGCAAGATGGAGCGTCCGCTAGGGACGGTTCGGCGCCGTTGCCTGGCGCGCGGAGTCGTCCGCCGCCTCGCCCGCGCCGTCGCCCGCTTCTTCACCCAGCGTCTGTGTCAGCGCCACGCGCAAGGCGCTGGCCATCTGCTGCGCATCCGGCGCACGGGCACTGAGTTCGGCGCACGAAACGGTGCGCGCGCGCAGTGCAGCTTCGTCGCCCTGCTGGTCCAGCGCCTGGCACAGCAACGCCCAGTCCGGGGGCGTGACCAGGGTGCCCGCCACCAGCAGCACGCCGGCGCGCTGGCGCCGCTGGGCCAGGCCGACCAGCTTGCGGCCGGCCACATCCACCACTTCCCACGGTGCAAGGCTGCCGTAGCAGGCCCAGGGCACCACCGGCCCGCCGCGGGCGTTGGCAGCGGCAACCTGATCGGGCGGCAACGCCCGCGCCGCCACGCCCCACGGGGCCAGTACCTGCGCATGCAGTTGGCCCAGCCCCTGGTAGCTGTCGGGCAGGCGGCCCTGCACCCAGGGGTGCGATGGCGGCAGCACCACCGAGCAACTCACCATCCACGGGCCGCACAGCACCGCACCACCGCCCGAGGGGCGCTGCAACAGCTCCATGCCGAGCGCCAGGCGCGCGTGCCCCGTCCAGATAGGCGCGCTGCGAGCAACCCAGCACCACGGCGGGCGTTTCGTAGGTCCACACGCGCCAATAGGGCCGCGTCACTGCGGTTTGCATGTACCGCTGGTTCCAGCGGTGCTCCTGTGCTGCGGTGGTGATGGCGCACTCCTGGCGAGATGGCAAGTGGCACAGGCTACCACCAGCGGCCACGGGCAGGCCCGCGCAAGGATGAGCGCAGGGGTGGAGCCCGGCATGGGAGTGAAGGACAATCGACGCCATGCATCTGTCCAGCCCCACCCCCTTTCCCGCCAATCGCCCGCGCCGCCTGCGCCGCGATGCATTCACCCGCAACCTGGTGCGTGAGACCGTGCTCACGCCGCACGACTTCATCTACCCGGTGTTCGTGCACGAAGGCACCCACCTGCGCGTACCCGTGGCCTCCATGCCCGGCGTGGAACGCCTGAGCCTGGACCTGCTGCTGCCCGTGGCTGAAGAGTGCGTGAAGCTTGGCGTCCCGGTGCTCGCGCTGTTTCCGTCGATCGATGCGGCGCTCAAGACGCCCGACGGCAAGGAGGCGCTCAACCCCGACGGCCTGATCCCGCGCGTGGTGCGCAAGCTCAAGGCCGAATTCCCCGACCTCGGCGTGATGACCGACGTGGCGCTGGACCCCTACACCAGCCACGGCCAGGACGGCCTGCTGGACGACACCGGCTACATCCTGAACGACGAGACCGTGGAACTGCTGGTAGGCCAGGCTCTGACCCATGCACAGGCCGGCGTGGACATGGTCGCGCCCAGCGACATGATGGACGGGCGCATCGGCGCCATCCGCGAGGCGCTGGAGGCCCACGGCCAGATCTACACCCGCATCATGGCCTACAGCGCCAAGTACGCCAGCGCCTTCTACGGCCCGTTCCGCGACGCGGTCGGCTCGGCCGCCAACCTGGGGCGCAGCAACAAGAACGTCTATCAGATGGACCCGGCCAACACCGACGAAGCCCTGCGCGAGGTGGCGCTGGACCTGGCCGAAGGCGCCGACATGGTCATGGTCAAGCCCGGCATGCCCTACCTGGACGTGGTGCGCCGCGTGAAGGACGAGTTCAAGGTGCCCACCTTCGCCTACCAGGTCAGCGGCGAGTACGCCATGCTCAAGGCCGCCGCCGCCAACGGCTGGCTGGACCACGACAAGGTGATGATGGAGTCGCTGCTGGCCTTCAAGCGCGCGGGTGCCGACGGCGTGCTGACCTACTTCGCGCTGGACGCCGCGCGTTTGCTCGCAAAATAATAGCTGCTTGCGCTTGCCCCATAAGCGCTGGAGGCCGATTTGACCCCAACCCCGCAGGCGATCCGCATCTTCCACCTGCAGCCCGGCGCCCAAGCGCGGGAAATGCCCGAGCTGCCCACCCAGCCGCCCGCGCGGGGGTTTCACTGGATCGCCTGCACACGTGCGGCGTTCAGCACCGAACTGCCGCGCCTGCAGGGCGTGCTGCAGGCGCTCACGGGCCAGCAGCTGGTGGACTTGCACGTGTCCGACCTGCTCAACGCCCAGCTACCCTCGCATTACGACTACACCTCGCAGTACGACATGCTGGTGGTGCGCCGCCTGAGCGCATCGCTCGCCCCCGCGGCCGCCCCGCTCATGCCGGCGGCGGCGCGCGGCGGCCCGCCCGTACTGCGGCGCATCGACACCAGCCCCGTGGGCTTCGCGGTGTTCGACCAGGTGCTGCTGTCGGTGCACCCGGCCGACTGCTCCGTGCGCGATGCCTACGCGGCGCGCCTGATCACCCCACCGGCTCCGACGACGACGCCCCCGCCCGAGGCGCCCAACGGCAACGCGCTGCCCACCACGCCCACCGAAGCCGTGGTGCGCGAACTGCGCACCGGCCCTGTGGCCGGCACGCGCCTGCCCGCCAGCCCGGCCGACCTCATGCTGCGCATGGTCAACCAGATCGTGGACAACTACCTGGACCTGCGCCGCGAGCTGTCGCGCCAGCTCGACCACTGGCAGGCCGAGCTGCTGCAGCCGCGCACACGCTTCAACAACTGGCGCGCCCTGATGGACGCGCGCCTGACCCTGCACCAGCTCGACGAGATCTGCGAAGACCAGCGTGCCGCCGTGCAGGCCTGGTGCGCGGTGCTGGAGACCTGGGCCCCCTCGTCGGACACGCCGGCGGCCCTGCGCGAACTGGACCTGCTCAAGGTGCGCAGCCGCGACGTGCTGGAGCACATCGAGCGCGTGGTGCACCACGTGCGCCGGCTGGAGCAAAGCACCGAGGCCACGGTGCAGATGCACTTCTCGGCGCAGAGCAACCGCACCAACGACATCATGCGCACGCTCACGGCGCTCACCGCCGTGTTCCTGCCGCTGAACCTGATCGCCGGCATCTTCGGCATGAACTTCGAGTTCATCCCCCTGGTGCACAAGCAGGACGGCTTCTGGTGGGCCATGGGCAGCATGACCGCCACGGCCGTCGGCCTCACGCTGTTCTTCTGGCGCAAGCGCTACCTGGCGCGCACCGGCCAGGGCTGACCCCTTCCCCGCACGCGCGGCTGCACGGCCACGCCGTCCCGGTTACCAGCAGGGTTGTGTTTTCTTGCTTTGACAATTATTGACCAGTCAACTATTGACGCGGCATGAATTCACCTTCCATTCCGCCCCCCCTGTCGGCGGATGTCGCCTGCCCGCTATCCGACCCCGAGCTGCCGGTGCCGTTCGAGATCGAGCGCAGCATCGGCTTTCAGATGCGACGCATCACCACCCTGCTGGGGTATGAGGTGGAGCGCCGCATGGAGCCCCTGGGCCTGACCGACGCGCAGTGGAAACCCCTGCTGCGCCTGCTGCTGGACCCGCCCGGCACCGCCGCGGCCCTGGCGCGCATGTGCCACCTGGACGCGGGCGGCCTCACGCGCCTGCTGGACCGGCTGGAGGCCAAGGGCCTGTGCCAGCGCGAGCGATCGCAGGAAGACCGCCGCGTGGTGCATGTCGCGCTCACGCCAGAGGGCCAGGCCGTCGCCGCCCAGCTGCCCGCCCTCCTGGGCGAGGTGCAGGACCAGCTGCTGCAGGGTTTCTCCGCCGAGGAAGAGGCGCAGTTGCGCGACTTCCTGAAACGCATCTACGCCAACGTACGCCCTCCAGAAGGCGGGCCATAGGCGCCAGCGCCTGGGCCTTACCGCCCGCCCCGTTTGCCCTTTGCCGAGAGACCACAACATGAAAAACCACCTCTCACCCTCCAGCGCCCCGGCGCTTATTCCTCCGACCGCGCCCCGCGGCAGTGCGCTGCTGTATGGCGCCACACTGGCCATCGCGCTGCTGGCCCTGCCTCTGCTGTCGGGCTGCGCCGACATGGCGGGTATCGACTCCCACGCCCGGATGCGCGACCCTGCCTCCCTGGGCCTGGCCGCTGCGCCCTCATCCAGCGCAGATGCTGCTGTGCAGCCGCAGACTGCGGTCTCCGCCGACTGGTGGCGCAGCTTTGGCGATGCGCAGCTGGATGCGCTCATCACCCAGGCCCTGCAAGGCAACCCCGGGCTGCAGCAGGCCGCAGCCCGCATCGCGCGCGCCGAGGCCTTTGCCGACACCGCCCGCGCGGCCCAGAGCCCGCAGGTCAACGGCAGCCTGGACGCCACGCGCCAGCGCTACAGCGCCAACGGACCCTACCCCCCCGGCCAGGCCGGCGCCATTCGTAGCGTGGAAACCGCCCGCCTGTCGGGCAGTTGGGAGCTGGACTTTTTCGGCAAACACCGTGCCGCTCTCGCCGCCGCGCTGGGCGAGGCCCAGGCCGCGCGCGCCGACGCCGAGGCCGCGCGCCTGCTGCTCGCGAGCCGCGTGGCGCAGGGCTACTTCCAGCTGGCACGCTTGCAGGCCCAGCGCGCCGTGGCCGAGCGCACGCTGCAGCAGCGCACCGAAATGCTGCAACTGGTGCAGCGGCGCGTGCAGGCCGGGCTGGACACCCAGCTGGAGCTGCGCCAAAGCGAAGGCGCCCTGCCCGAAGCGCGCCAGCAGATCGAGGCGCTGCGCGAGCAGGAAGCCCTGGCACGCAACGCGCTGGGCGCGCTGATTGCAGACCCCCAGACGGCCCAGACGCTGACCCCACGAGCGCTGGCAGCTATCCATTTTTCAGAAACCCCCGCCGCCGTGCCGGCCGACCTGCTGGGCCGCCGCCCCGACGTGGCGGCCGCGCGCTGGCGCGTGGAAGCCGCCACCCAGGACATGGGCGTGGCGCGGGCGCAGTTCTATCCCAACGTGAGCCTGACCGCCTTCGTGGGCCTGGCCAGCGTGGGGCTGGACCGTTTCATCGAGGCCGGCAGCCGTGAATGGGGCGTGGGCCCGGCGCTGCGACTGCCGATCTTCGATGCCGGCCGCCTGCGCGCCAACCTGCGCGGCAAGGCGGCCGACCGGGACGCCGCCGTCGAAAGCTACAACGCCGCCCTGCTGGAAGCGGTGCGCGATGCGGCCGACCAGCTGGCCAGCAGCAGCTCGATCGCACGGCAGATCGCGGAGCAGCGCCAGGCCGGCGAGTCCGCACAGGCCGCCTATGGCATTGCGCGGCGCCGCTATGAGGCCGGCCTGGGCACCTACCTGCAAGTGCTGTCGGCCGAAAGCCAGGTGCTGGCCCAGCGCCGCCTGGCCGTGGACCTGGCCGCGCGGCGGCTGGACAACCAGGTGGGCGTGATGCGCGCCCTGGGCGGTGGCTATGCAGCCACGCCGCCGCCCACGGCGCAAGCCCCGCAAGCGGCCCCCACGGTGGCGGCCGCCCGCTGAATTCGCCCCCATCCCCCTTTTTTGCCCTTGTCCACCATGACCGCAACTCCTTCCACCCCTTCCGCCGCATCGAAGGCGGCCCGCCGCAAGGCGCTGTTCACCCTGGCCGGCGTCGTCGTGCTCGCCGGCTGCGCCTGGGGCCTGTACGACTGGCTGGTCGCCAGCCACTACGAGCACACCGACAACGCCTACGTGCAGGGCAACGTCATCCAGATCACGCCGCAGACCGGCGGCACGGTGATGTCCATCCTGGCCGACGACACCGACTTCGTGCGCGCCGGCGCCGCGCTGGTGCAGTTGGACCCGGCCGACGCGCGCGTGGCGCTGCAGCAGGCCGAGGCCAACCTGGCGCAGGCCGTGCGGCAGACACGCACGCTGTACGCCAACAACAGCGCCCTGGCCGCGCAGGTGCGCCTGCGCGAGGCCGAGGCCGCACGCGCCCAGGCCGAGATCGCGCGCGCCGAGGACGACCTGCGCCGCCGCCAGGCCCTGACCGGCGAGGGCGCCGTCTCGCAGGAGGAACTGCGCCACGCGCAGAGCCAGCTGCAGACCGCGCGCACACAGCTGGCCGCTGCGCAGGCAGGCGTGGCCGCCGCGCGCGAGCAGCTCGCCAGCAACCAGTCGCTCACCCAGGGCGTGGCCGTGGCGCAGCACCCCAGCGTGCAGGCCGCAGCCGCCAAGGTGCGCGAGGCCTACCTGGCCGATCGCCGCACCGCCCTGCCCGCACCCGTGGACGGCTACGTGGCGCGGCGCACGGTGCAACTGGGCCAGCGCGTGGCCGCGGGCACGCCGCTGATGACCATCGTGCCGCTGCGCGAGGTCTGGGTGGACGCCAATTTCAAGGAGAACCAGCTGCGCAACCTGCGCCTGGGCCAGCGCGCCACGCTCGTCGCCGACCTGTACGGCAAGAAGGTGGAATACACCGGCACCGTGGCCGGGTTGGGCGTGGGCACGGGCGCGGCCTTCGCGCTGCTGCCGGCGCAGAACGCCACCGGCAACTGGATCAAGGTGGTGCAGCGGGTGCCCGTGCGCATCGCGCTGGATGCCGGGCAGCTGGCCGAGCACCCGCTGCGCGTGGGCCTGTCGATGAACGTGAGCGTGGACACGCAGGACCGCAGCGGCCCCGCGCTGGCCGATGCGCCGCGCAAGGACGCGGTGGCCAGCACGGCCGTGTACGACACGCTGGACAAGGGTGCCGATGCCGACGTGGCGCGCATCATCCGCGCCAACCTGGGCACGCTCTGAGCCGACGCGCATGACCGCACCCGCACACACACCGCCGCTGCCGCCGCCACCCCTCACGGGCAGCGCCCGGCTGTGGGGCACGCTGGCCCTGTCGGCGGCCACCTTCATGAACGTGCTGGACACGTCGATCGCCAACGTGTCCCTGCCCGCCATCGCGGGCGACCTGGG
Source organism: Diaphorobacter sp. JS3050 (assembly GCF_013154915.1). NCBI lineage: Bacteria > Pseudomonadati > Pseudomonadota > Betaproteobacteria > Burkholderiales > Comamonadaceae > Diaphorobacter > Diaphorobacter sp. JS3050. The sequence goes on along the minus strand of NZ_CP053553.1, from coordinate 290,353 downwards.
CGTGAGCCCCACCCAGGGCACCTGGGTGATCACCAGCTTTGCCGTGGCCAACGCCATCGCGGTGCCGCTCACGGGTTGGCTGTCGCAGCGCTTCGGGCAGGTGCGCCTGTTCGTGGCGAGCGTGGCGCTGTTCGTGATCGCGTCGCTGCTGTGCGGCCTGGCGCCCAACATGACGCTGCTCATCGCCGCGCGCGCGCTGCAGGGCTTCGTGGCGGGGCCGATGATCCCGTTGTCGCAGTCGCTGCTGCTGTCCAGCTACCCGCGCGCGCTGGCGGGGCTGGCCATGGCCATGTGGTCCATGACCACGCTGATCGCGCCGGTCATGGGGCCGCTGCTGGGCGGTTGGATCACCGACAACATGACCTGGCCGTGGATCTTCTACATCAACGTGCCCGTGGGCATTGCCGCCGTGGTGGTCACCTGGGGCATCTTCCACCAGCGCGAGACAGAGCGGCGCGCGCTGCCCATCGACTCCATAGGCCTCGCGCTGCTCGTGATCTGGGTGGGTGCCATGCAGGTCATGCTGGACATCGGCAAGGAGCACGACTGGTTCGAGTCGCCCTGGGTGGTGGCCTGCGGCCTGGTCGCGCTGGTGGGCCTGGTGGCCTTCGTGGTCTGGGAGCGTGGCGAGGACCACCCCGTGGTGGACCTGGCGCTGTTTCGCATCCGCAATTTCTGGGCCGGTGCGCTGGCCACCTCCGTGGGCTACGGGCTGTTCTTCGGCAACGTGGTGCTGCTGCCGCTGTGGCTGCAGCAGTACATGGGCCAGGGCCTGTTCACACTATTTTTGCCAGATGCGTTGCGATCAAAAAGGGCCAGGCGCAAGGCGCCAAACGAAGCTGGGGTGCTACCCCAGCGAGGCTTGGCAACGCCGCGAATGGCCCTTTTTGATCGCAACCCGGAGGGAACGGAGTGAAAACCGCGCCACGCGTCGTTGCCCTCCTAGCCAAGGCCCCGGCCTTGGCGTCGTCACGCGCCTAGATTGGCGCGGTTTTCACGCCATTCGCACTGGCAAAAATAGTGTGAACAGGCCCTACACCGCCACGCAGGCCGGCGAGGTGATGGCGCCCGTGGGGCTGCTGGCCATGGTGCTGTCCCCCCTGGTGGGCAAGAACATCGCCAAGGTGGACCCACGCCGCTTTGCCACGCTGGCCTTCCTGGTGTTTGCGCTGGTGCTGTGGATGCGCTCCAATTTCAACACCCAGGCAGATTTGGCCACCATCATGGTGCCCACCATCATCCAGGGCGTGGCGATGGCGTTCTTCTTCATCCCGCTGGTCACGATCACGCTGTCGGGCATTGCGCCCGACCGCATCCCGGCGGCCTCGGGGCTGTCGAACTTCATGCGCATCACGGCCGGCGCGGTGGGTACGTCCGTCACCACCACGCTGTGGGAGCGGCGCGCCAGCCTGCACCATGCCCAGCTGACCGAAGGCCTGCACCAGGGCCACCTGCCCTTCACACAGGCGCTGCAGGGCCTGCAGGCCGGGGGTCTCACGCCCGAGCAGGCACTGGCCCAGGTGGAGCGGCTGGTGAACCAGCAGGCCTTCATGCTCGCGGCCAACGACATCTTCTATGCCTCGGCCCTGCTGTTCCTGCTGCTGATCCCACTGGTGTGGCTGGCCCACCCCACGCGCGCTGCCAGCGGCAGCGCCGACGCCGCGGCCGGTGCGCATTGAGCGGCGATGTCGATGCGAAAACGCTATCAATAATCTAGCTGCTAGCGCTTACCAGGTGGGCGCTAGCAGTGATTTTCTCTATAAATCTCAGCCGACGTGCCGTGCCAGGAAGGCGAGCGTGCGGTCGCGCGCGGTCATGGCGGCGGCCTCGTCGTAGCTGGCGCGCTGGTCACAGTTGAAGCCGTGGTCCGCCGCGTACACATGCACCTGCGCCTCGGGGTGCGCGCAGGCAAAGGCCTGCACGCTGTCCAGCGGGATCCACTGGTCGCGCTCGCCAAAGTGCGCCAGCACCGGCACGCGCGGCTGGCGCGCCACCTCGGCGGGCGTGGTCATGCCGCCGCCGTAGTAGGGCACGGCCGCGGACAGCCCCTGCAGCATGCAGGCCGCGCGCCAGGTGAGCAGCCCGCCCCAGCAAAAGCCCACCACGCCGACCTTGCAGTCGCTGTGCCGCGCGGCATAGTCGATGGCGGCCTGGATGTCGGGCATCACGCCCGGCGCGGGCAACCCCTCCACGGCGGCCTTGAGTGCCCGGCCGGCCTTCATGTCGGCATCGCTGTAGCCCAGGTCCACGCCCTTTTGCACCCGCGCGAAGGTGGACGGCGCCACCGCCAGGTAGCCGCGCATGGCCAGCCGGTCGGTCACGGCGCGGATGTGGGCGTTGACGCCGAAGATCTCCTGCAGCACCACCACCGCGCCGCGCGGCGCGCCGTCGGTGCGCGCCACCCAGGCGGGGGCCGTGAATCCGTCGCTGGCGGTAAGGTCCACCCACTGTCCCATGTCGTGTCTCCTGAGGCGTTGAGCGAAGGGAATGCAGGCGCGTGGACGATACGCGTCAGCGCCGCAAACCTGTTCCAATGCGCCATTCTTGCAGGAGTCACCCGTACATGGACAAGATTGTTCTGATCACCGGCGGCAGCCGGGGCATCGGCGCTGCCGCCGCCGTACTGGCCGCGCAGCGCGGCTGGGCCGTGGCCATCAATTACCTGCGCCACGCCGAAGCCGCGAACGGCGTGGTGCGCCAGATCGAGGCCGCGGGCGGGCACGCCATCGCCGTGCAGGCCGATGTGGCGGTGGAGGCCGACGTAGTGACACTGTTCGAGACCGTGGACCACCGCCTGGGGCGCCTCACGGCACTGGTGAACAACGCGGGCGTGGTGGACCGCCCTGCCCGCGTGGACGAAATGCACGGCGAGCGCCTGCGGCGCATGTTCAGCATCAACGTGCTGGGCGCCTTCTACTGCGTGCGCGAGGCGGTGCTGCGCATGAGCACGCGCCATGGCGGCGCCGGCGGCAGCATCGTCAACGTGTCCAGCATCGCGGCCCGGCTGGGTGCACCCCATCAGTACGTGGACTATGCGGCGTCCAAGGGCGCGCTGGACACGCTCACCATAGGCCTGGCGCACGAGGTGGGCGGCGAGGGCATCCGCGTGAATGCCGTGCGCCCCGGCCTGATCGACACCGATATCCACGCCAGCGGCGGCCTGCCCCACCGCGTGCGCGACCTGGCAGGCCAGGTGCCCATGGGGCGCGGCGGCACGCCCGAGGAAGTGGCCGAGGCCATCGTGTGGCTGATGTCGGACGCGGCCAGCTACACCTCGGCCACGCTCATGGACATTGCCGGGGGCCGCTGATGGACTTGAAGCCGCTCATCACGCTGCTGGCCATCGTGAATCCATTGGCCATCGTGCCGTTCTTCATCCACTACACCAGCGGTTTCAACGCCGCGCAGCGCCGGCGCACCGTCCAGGTGGCGGCGTTCAGCGCGTTTTGCGTGATCGCGGCCTGCGCGCTTGTCGGTCTGCAGATCCTGGACTTCTTCAACATCTCGCTGCAGAGCTTCCAGGTGGGCGGGGGCATGCTGCTGCTGATCAGCGCCATGAACATGCTCAATGCGCAGCCGGCCGAGGCCAAGCCGCACACCCACGAGCTGGAGCAGGGCGCCGAGAAGGCGGCCGCGGGCAGCAGCATCGCCGTGGTGCCGCTGACCATCCCGCTGCTCACGGGGCCGGCGGCCATGTCCACCGTGGTGATCTACGCCGACCGCGCGCAGAGCATCTGGCAGCACCTGGCGCTGGTGGGCTACGGCGTGGTGGTGGGCGCGGCCACGGCGCTGTGCTTTGCACTGGCCGAGCCCATCGAGCGCGTGCTCGGCAAGACGGGCATCAACGTGATGACGCGGCTCATGGGGCTGATCCTCGCGGCGCTGGCCGTGGAGGTGATGGCCGACGGGCTGAGCAAGCTGTTCCCGGTGCTGGCCGCGCGTTCATAGCGGTCAGGCCGTGGCCTCGATGCGGTTGCGCCCCGCGTGCTTGGCACGGTAAAGGCAGCGGTCCACCGTTTCCAGGAACCGCTTGGAGTCATCCTGCGTGCCGGGCAGGGCCGTGCCCATGCCCACGCTCACCGTGAGCTGCTGGCCCAGGGGCGAAGCCGCATGGACGATACCGGCGTGGGCCACCTCCTGCATGCAGCGCTGCGCCACCGCGCGCGCGGAAGATGCCTCCGCGCCGGGCAGCAGCAGCACGAACTCCTCGCCCCCGTAGCGCGCCAGGCAGTCGCGCGGGCGGTGGGCGGCCTGCTGCAGCGCGCGGGCCACGCGCCGCAGGCACTCGTCGCCCTCCACGTGGCCGTACTGGTCGTTGTAGCTCTTGAAGAAATCCACGTCGAACATCAGCAGCGACAGCGGCTCGCCGGTGCGCTGCGCCTCCTGCCATTCGCGCTCGTACTCCGCGTCGAACTTGCGGCGGTTGTTCACGCCCGTGAGCCCGTCGCGGAATGACAGTTCCTGCAGCACCTGCTGCAGTTGCAGCAACTGGTGCTCGTTCTGCTTGCGCTCGGTGATGTCGAACATGAAGCCCACGAGCGACACCACATTGCCCTGCAAGTCGCGCACCACATGCACCACGTCGCGGATCCATACGTAATCCCCGCCTGTGGTGAGCGCGCGGTAGTCCGCCTCGTGGTCCACGCCCGACTGGGACTGCGAAATGCAGAAGTTGACCACCCGGTCCCGGTCGTCGGGGTGCATGCGGTCGGCCCAATCCTGCACGGTGCGCCAGCTGGTGGGCGCCCAGCCCAGCAGGTCCTCGATCTGCGGCCCGATGTAGGCAAAGGTCGCCGTGGCCCAGTCGATCTTCCACGGAATGGCGCGCGTGGATTCGAGCAGGGTGCGATAAAGCGCGCTTTCGGGTGGTTCATGCGGCGTCATGGGGGCTCCGGCTGGCCGTGAAAACGCAGCAAGCTTAGCGGGGCGACGCGACAGCAACCGTGGCGGGCGCGGGACGCCACACCGCGCCACTCCGGCACAACCTGTCGCCACGCGCCACACGCACCCGGCGCGGCGCCGCACCGCCCCAGTTTTGCAGTTCTGTTGAGCCGGCCGATCGTTCAGGCCACGGCGGCGGGCTGGGCGGGGGTGTCGTCACCCGAAGAGCAGGCCCCACCGCAGCCGTGGATCAGATCGTCGGGCAGCGCGCCCGGCGTCTGCACGCTGCCCGTGGCGGGGTCGAAGCCCACGCGGCGCAGGTGCTGGGCGAGGGACGCGTCCATGGCGTCCGTATGCTGGGGGAACCATACGGCCAGCTCTGCAGCCATCTCACGCAGGACATGCAGCTCGCCCTGGCGCGCGCGGTCGGTGCCCTCGCGCATGATCTTGAGCACCACCTGGTGCTGCGTGCTGTGGCAGTTGCCCGCGGCAAAGCGGGTGGCCTGCATCCAGCGGTCCTCCTGGGCGAAGTGGGCGTCGGTGTGCGCCACCAGGTCTTCCCAGGCACCGATGAGCGCCACGTCGTCTGCGCTCTCCACGGCCTGCAGCAGTGCCACGAATTCCTGGTGCGTGTGGTCCATCTGCGGCAGATCCAGTGCGAGTTCCTCGGACCATTGCAATGCGGCCATGGGCGGTCTTTCCTTCCTGTGCGGCGTTGTGAAGCGGCGCGAGCTTAAGAAAAACCGCCACCGGCGGTATTGACACATGTCATGTCGGTGCCGCTGGTGGGGGACAAAAAAAGCCCCGCCAGAGGCGGGGCTGCACATGTTTGCCGGTTTATTGGCCGTAGGTGCGCTTGGCATCGGCCACGCACTTGTCCTTGGCGTCACCGCTCATGGTGTCGCAGCGCTCCTTCGCAGCCTTGTAGTTGGCTTCGCGCTGGGCCTCCGCGGCGTCCTTCTTGGCCTCTGCGACATCGGCGCGCTTCTCGGCGGTGGAGTCGGCAGGCTTGGCCTGCGCGCGCTGCACCTTGGCGTTTTCCTTGGCGGCCACATGGGCGGCCTTGGCGTCCTTCACGCAAATGTCCTTGGCGTCGCCCTTCTGGTCGTCGCATTTTTCCTTGGCCACTTCATAGTCAGCGTCGGCACGGGCCTCGTTCACGTTGTAGGTGGCCTTGTCGCTGGGCTTGTACTGGGCTTCCAGCTCGGCCTTGGCCACCTTCTCGCGGCCCTTGGCCTCCTTCATGCAGACGTCCTTGGCGTTGCCCTTCAGGGTGTCGCACTGCGCCTTGGCGGCCTTGTAGTCAGCGCCGATGCGGTCCTTGCCGGCGTTGTATTCCTCCTTGGTCATGGCCATGCCCGAAGTGGCCATCAGGGCAGCGGCCGCCAGGGCCAGCAGATTGCGTGCGTTTTTCATGGAATGTCCTCCAGATGAATGTGATGGAAATTGGATCCCGCAGGGCGCGCGAGTCGTGCCCCTGCGGCGCGTTGCGTCAGTCGTAGCGGAAGTCGGGGTTGCGCTGTTCCCAGCCCTTGAGCTGTTCCTCGGCCGCCTCCCGGGCCAGCCCGTGGCGCTCCTGCAGCTTGCCCAGCAGCTGGTCGCGCTTGCCGGCGATGACGTCCAGGTCGTCGTCGGTCAGCTTGCCCCATTGCTCCTTCACTTTGCCCTTGAACTGCTTCCAGTTGCCTTCAATGCGGTCTTCGTTCATACGTCACTCTCCTGTGGCGGTTGTTGAGGGATCGCCTGCCTGGCCCCTGTATGGCGCCGGGCATTGCGAGGCGATGAATGGACTCTAGGCAGGTGCCCGGCGGCAGCGCGTCGGTGCGCGCACGCAAGCCGCGTCAGCCCAGGGCGACAGCGGCATGTAGGCCTCCACCCCGTCGCCGGTGCGCGGTGGGCAAAAAAAAGAGACATGCGCAGCATGTCTCTGGGGGTGGGAAGGGCGCAGGCGCTCAGCGGCCGGACTGCTCCACCCATGCGGCCAGCTCCTCGGCCACCTGGGCCGCCGCATCGGCCAGGGCCTTGGCGCCGCCGGCGGCATCGGGCGTGGCGGCATCGCGCCGCGCCACGAACACCCGCTGCGCGACCAGCGTCTCACCCGCGGTGCTCGCGTCGGCCAGCACGGCGCGCACACGCACCAGGCCGGCGCTCGCCTGGGGCGCGCCGAACACATGGCTGAACTCCTCCAGCTCCAGGCGCAGCACGCTGGGCATGCGGCCGCGCTCCAGCAACACGGCCATGCCGTCGTCGCCTGAGAGCACCGCGCGGCGCTGGCCCAGGCGCTCGCGCACCGCCTGGTGCAGCAGCACGGCGGGTGGCAGGCTCCAGCGCGCCTGGGTGTAGGGGCGCAGTTGCTGGGCGTTGGTATAGGCCAGCCGGTACAGCAGCGCGGTGCTGCCCTCGGGCAGGCCCGTGGCGGTCACCTCGGCCAGCGCGATCGGGGGCAGCGGCGCGCTGGCCGCGGGGCCCGGCGCCTGCAAGGGACCGGGGCCGAAGTCGTACACATCGGCGCGCACCGGCGGCTCGGGGAGGATGGAGCAGCCCGCCACCAGGGCCAGGGATGCTAAGCAAAATATGGCCTTAGCGCTTATCTGATAAGCGCTAGCAGCTATCTTTTTGATAGTCATCATAGGATCCTTGCGATGTGTCATTGCTGTGCTGCGGGGGCGGTGAAACCGGGCTCGCCCGGTCCCGCGGCCGAGCGACCGGGCCCGTAGATGAGCGACTGCGGGTTGTCGTTGATGCCCGAGGCCGTGCGGCCCACGCGGCGCGCGGCGCGCGCGGTTTCGTCGGCCGCATGGTTGATGCGCGGCAGCGTGACGCGGCCGAAGCGGTCGGCCGCGCCGGCCAGCGACTTGGCGCCCGCGGCGATCTCGTCGAGCGCGCCGCCCTCGGCCTGCAGCGTGCGGATGGCCTGGCTGACGTCGTTGGCGGCCGTGGCCGCGCTGCTGCCCGCCTGGCGCAGCGCCTGCAGGGTCTGCTGCGTGTCCTGCACCAGCGGCGGCACGCCCGCCAGCGCGGGGTCCAGACGGGTGGTCACGGTGTTGTCCAGGCGGCGCGCGAGCTGGTCGATGCTGCCCGCCGCGTCGCCCAACTGCTTCAGTGCCGTGGAAAAGCGCTGCTGGTTCTCGTCGCCCAGCAGGGTGTTGATGCGCTGCGTGGCCTCCTGCACCTGGCCCAGGATGGCCGGGCCCTGCTCGGCCAGTTGGCTGAACGAGGAGCTGTGCAGCGGCAGGCGCGGCAGGCCGCTGGCGCCCGGCGGCGGCGCGGGCAGCGGCGCCTCCGCGTCGTCCAGCTGCACATGGGCCAGGCCCGTCACGCCTTGGTAGCCCAGCGTGGCGAAGGTGGTGGGGCTGATGGGCGCGTCCGCATTCACGGCGATACGGATCAGCACGTTGCCCGAGACCTGCGGGTCAAAACCGATGTGCATGACCTTGCCTACGGCCACGCCCTTGTAGCGCACGGCTGCCTGGGGCTGCAGGCCGCTCACGCTGTCCTTGCTGGACAGCTCGTAGAGCTGGTAATCGGTCTGGTCGCGCGTGAGCCACATGCCGAGGCCGGCCAGCAGCGCCGCCACGGCGATCACGAAAATGCCTGCGGCCAGGGCATGGGACTTGTTTTCCATCAGGCTTCCTTGGACGAAGAGGCGGCGGGCGGCTGGGCCATGGCACGGCGGCCGCGTTCTCCGAGAAAAAAGTGGTGAATGAAGGGATGGTCGAAGCGCGCGACCTCCTGAGGCGTGCCGGTGACGATGACGCGCCGGTCGGCCAGCACGGCCACGCGCGTGGACAGGGCGTACAGGGTATCCAGGTCGTGCGTGACCATGATCACCGTGAGGCCCAGCGCCGCATGCAGCTCGCGCAGCAGCGCGCAGAACGCGTCGGAACTGCTCGGGTCCAGCCCCGCCGTGGGTTCGTCCAGCAGCAGCAGCGGCGGGTCCATGATGAGCGCGCGCGCCAGGGCCACGCGCTTGATCATGCCGCCCGAGAGGTCCGCCGGCATGCGCGTGGCGTGCTCGGGCTTGAGCCCCGCCAGGCGCAGCTTGACCATGGCCGCGTCGTTGACCAGCGCGGGCGGCAGCGTGCCCAGCTCGCGCAGCGCGAAAGCAATGTTGTCCAGCACGTTGAAGGCCGAGAACAGCGCCCCGTGCTGGAACAGCATGCCCACGCGGCTGCTGGCGCGCTCGCCGCCGACCAGCTCAGCCGCCGGGCGGCCCAGCACCTCCACACTGCCGCGTGTGGGCCGCGTGAGCCCCAGGATGTGGCGCAGCAACACCGTCTTGCCGGTGCCCGAGCCTCCCACGAGCGAGAGGATCTCGCCGCGCTGCACGGTGAGCTGCAGGTCGTCGTGCACCGTGAACGCTTCGTCACCCCGGCCGAACACCGTGGCCAGGCCGCGGATGTCCACCACCGGCGGCTCAACCACGGCCCGGGTGTCGGCGTCTGCGGCGGGGCGGGTGGCATCCATGGCTAGAAACCCACGTTCTTGAAAGCGACGGCGAACAGCGCGTCCACGATGATCACCATGGTGATGGCGCTCACCACCGAGGCGGTGGTGCCTTCGCCCAGGCTCTGGGTGTTGGGCTTGACGCGCAGCCCCCAGTGGCAGCCGATGAGCGCGATGAACACGCCGAACACCACCGACTTGGACATCGCCAGCCACAGGTTGGACACATTCACGGCGGCAGGCAGGGCCTGCGCGAAGTAGGCCGACGAGATGCCCATGGTCAGGTCCGCAGCCAGCATGCCGCCCGCCAGCGCCGCCAGCGTGGTCCACAGGGCCACCAGCGGCATGGCCAGCGCCAGCGCCAGCGCGCGCGGCATCACCAGGCGAAAACCGTGCGGTATGCCCATGACGCGCATGGCGTCCAGCTCCTCGGTGACGCGCATCACGCCGATCTGCGCGGTGATGGCCGAGCCCGATCGCCCCGCCACGAGGATGGCGCCCAGCATGGGCCCCAGCTCGCGGATCAGCGAGATGCCCAGGATGTTCACGATAAACGCTTCGGCGCCGAACTGCCGCAACTGCAGCGACATGAGATAGGCCAGCACCACGCCGATCAGGAAACCCACCAGCGCCGTAATGGGCAGCGCCGTGGCGCCCATGCGGTACAGGTGGCCCGAGATGTCGCGCCAGGGCCCGCGCCGCGGGTTGCGCAGCAGGCGCAGCACGTCCAGCACCAGCTGGCCCACCAGTATCACCAGATGGCGCACATGGTCCAGCGCGTGCAGCACCATCACGCCCAGGCGGTCCACCTGGTCGCCCAGGCGCCAAGGCGCGGGGGGCTCGCAGGGGGTGGTGTACTGCGCCACGCGCTCCAGCATCTCACGCTGGTTCTCGGTCAGTTCCAGCTGCTCGGGCCAGGCGCGGCCCCAGTGGTTCCACAGGATCTGCGCGCCCACGTGGTCCAGACGCTGCACGCCTTGCAGGCTCCAGGCAACGCCGGGACCGCAGTCCTTGAGCTGCGCCGCCACCCGCCGCCAGGCCCGGCGGTCGGCAAAGGCCGCGGCCACCCAGTCGCCTTGCGGCTGGGCAAGGGGCCTGGCAGCGTGGTCCTGCACGACCGATGGAGGGTGGGTGACGGGCATGGTGGTCGGGAAAGAGGCCGGGCGACCGGCTGGCGCCGGCGCCACTGGCGGCACCCGCAGTTTTGCATATTCCGGCGGCCGCGCCGTGCACGGGGCTGACGCGGCGCATCATTCCACAGAATTGGCGCGTGGCAAAAGCGAGGCCCGCCGGCGCTTGAAAAAACATCAAAAACCGGCCGTGACGCACCCGCAGCGCGCGCTGCCACTATCAAAAAGCGTAGCGCAGCGGGGTTTCCCTCTCGACACCCGAGTGCCGAATCGCACAATCGATTGCTGCACTGCGGCAGCCCCGGCGCTGGCGCGTTGCGCTCCTTCCCTGACGTGCGATCGGCATCCATGAGCGACACCACTTTCGACTACATCATCATCGGCGGCGGCACCGCCGGCGCCCTGCTGGCCAACCGGCTCAGCGCAGACCCCAAGAACCGTGTGCTGCTCGTGGAGGCCGGCCGCAGGGACGACTACCACTGGATCCACATTCCCGTGGGCTACCTGTATTGCATCGGCAACCCGCGCACCGACTGGCTCTATCACACCGAGGCCGACACCGGCCTGAACGGCCGCAGCCTGCGCTACCCGCGCGGCAAGGTGCTGGGCGGCTGCAGCAGCATCAACGGCATGATCTACATGCGCGGCCAGGCGCGCGACTACGACCAGTGGGCCCAGATCACGGGCGACGACGCCTGGCGCTGGGACAATGTGCTGCCGGCCTTTCGCCGCCACGAGGACCACTGGCGCCTGGACCAGCCCGAGGGCGTGAACGAGAACTTCAAGCGCCTGCACGGCAGCAAGTCCACGGGCAGCTCGGGCGAGTGGCGCGTGGAAAAGCAACGCCTGCGCTGGGACATCCTCGACGCCTTCGCCCAGGCCGCGCAGCAGGCCGGCATTCCCGCCACCGACGACTTCAACCGCGGCACCAACGAGGGCGTGGGCTATTTCGAGGTCAACCAGAAGAACGGCTGGCGCTGGAACACGGCCAAGGCCTTCCTGCGCCCCACCTGCTACGGGCGGCCCAATTTCGAGATGTGGACCTCGGCCCAGGTGACGCGCCTGGTACTGGACCGTCAGCCGGACGGCAGCCTGCGCTGCACCGGCGTGCAGGTGTGGACCGGCGAGGAGATGGTCACGGCCCACGCGCAGCAGGAGGTGATCCTGAGCGCCGGCGCGGTGAACTCGCCACAGATTCTGCAGCTGTCGGGCATCGGCCCCGGCGCGTTGCTGCAGCGGCACGGTATCGACATACAGGCCGACCTGCCCGGCGTGGGCGCCAACCTGCAGGACCACCTGCAGATCCGCGCCGTGTACAAGGTGCAAGGCGTGCCCACACTGAACATGCTGGCGGGCAACCTGCTGGGCAAGGCCAGAATCGGGCTGGAATACGCCTTCAAGCGCAGCGGCCCGATGAGCATGGCACCGTCGCAACTGGGCGCCTTCACACGTAGCCAGCCGGACCTGCCGCACCCCAACCTTGAGTACCACGTGCAGCCCCTGTCGCTGGAGGCCTTCGGCGAGCCGCTGCACCGCTTCCCGGCCTTCACGGCCAGCGTGTGCAACCTGAACCCCACCAGCCGCGGAACCATCCAGATCAAGAGCCCGGACTTCCGCACCGCGCCGGCCATCGCTCCCAACTACCTGTCCACGCCCGAGGACCGCCAGGTGGCCGCCGACAGCCTGCGCGTCACGCGCCGCATCGTGGCCCAGCCCGCGCTGGCTCCCTACCAGCCCGAGGAATACAAGCCCGGCCCGCAGTACCAGAGCGACGAAGACCTCGCCCGGCTGGCGGGCGATATCGCCACCACCATCTTCCACCCCGTGGGCACTACGCGCATGGGCCGGCTGGACGATCCGCAGGCCGTGCTGGATGCGCGCCTGCGCGTGCGCGACGGCCGCGGCGGCGTGGTGGCCGGCCTGCGCGTGGTGGACGCGGGCGCCATGCCCACCATCACCAGCGGCAATACCAATGCACCCACGCTGATGATGGCCGAGATGGCCGCCCAATGGATTCGCAGCGAGGCGCGTGCCCCAGTTTGAACCAGTGGCAGCAGGTGCGGGAAACCACCAATGCACCACCGGGGTGCGTTTTATTACAGTCCATGCACTCGAAGCGCGCCTCGGCACGCCAACCGAGGGGACCGAGGAGACAACAGCCCTAACACAAGAACATCAACCATCCAATCAGGCATCCGCAACGAGATGCCCCTTCACAAGGCACCCGCAACCCGGGTGCCTTTTTATTTGTCGAGACTTTCAGCAAAAGTGGCCCCAGCGCCCGCAGGGTGGGCGCAAGCAGCTACTGATTCCGTAGCGGTAGCGGTGCGACAATCGCGCCCATGGAATGGATCATCGTCTCGCTGGCCTCGCTGCTGGCCGGCTTCGTGGACGCAATCGTCGGCGGGGGCGGCCTGATCCTGCTGCCCGCCCTGTTCGCCACGTTTCCCACCGCGCCGCCGGCCACGCTGATGGGCACCAACAAGAGTGCCGCCATCTGGGGCACGGGCATCGCCACCTGGCAGTACAGCCGCCGCGTGCAGATGCGCTGGCGTGCCATGCTGCCGGCGGCGCTGGCGGGATTCGTCGGCGCGTTCGCCGGCGCCTGGGTGGTGACGCTGATCTCCGCCGATTTCCTGCGCAAGCTGCTGCCGCTGGTGCTGGTGGCGCTGCTGATCTACACCCTGGCGCGCAAGGACCTGGGGCGCCACCACGCGCCGCGCCTGGCTGCAGGGCGTGAAACCCTGGCGGCCTGCGCCATCGGCGTGACCATCGGTTTCTACGACGGCTTCTTCGGCCCCGGCACGGGCAGTTTCTTCGTGTTTCTCTTCGTGCGCGTGCTGGGCTACGATTTCCTGAACGCGTCGGTGTCCGCCAAGCTGCTGAACCTCGCCACCAACGTGGCCGCGCTGATCCTGTTCACGGCCAAGGGCCATGTCTGGTGGCACTTCGCGCTGCCACTGGCCGTGGCCAACGTGGTGGGCAGCCTGCTCGGCGCCCACCTGGCGCTGAAGCACGGCGCGGGCTTCGTGCGCGGCATCTTCATCCTGGTGGTGGGCATGCTGATCCTGAAGACCGGCTACGACGCGTTCCTGCGCTGACCCGATCCACCCGCATTCACTGACAAGGAGAGACCCGATGACGACCCTGACCCTGATCGGCGCCCCCACCGACGTGGGCGCCAGCGTGCTGGGCGCCAGCATGGGCCCCGACGCGCTGCGCATCGCGGGCATCGCGCGGGCCATGCAGGCACGCGGCTTCGACGTGCGCGACCAGGGCAACCTGGCCGGCCCCGGCAATCCGCAGGCCGAGCCCGCCAGCGGCTTTCGCCATCTGGCCGAGGTCGCGGCCTGGAACCGGGCGGTGTACGAAGCCACGCACGCTGCGCTTCAGGCGGGCCAGCTGCCGCTGCTCATGGGCGGCGACCACTGCCTGGCCATCGGCTCCATCAGCGCCGTGGCGCAGCACTGCCGCGCGCGCGGGCGGCGGCTGAAGGTGCTGTGGTTCGACGCGCACGCGGACGCCAACACCCCCGAGTCCTCCCCCAGCGGCAACCTGCACGGCATGCCTGTGGCGTGCCTGCTGGGCCACGGCCCGGCACAGCTCACGCGCCTGGCCGGCCCCGAGGACCCACCGGCGCTGCAGCCCGGGCAGATCACGCTGATCGGCGTGCGCAGCGTGGACGCCACCGAGAAGCGCTTCGTCAACGAGCACGGCATCGAGGTCTACGACATGCGCACCATCGACGAGCTGGGCATGCGCGCGGTGATGCAGGCCGCGCTGGCCGACGTGGACCAGGACACGCACCTGCACGTGAGCTTCGACATGGATTGCCTGGACCCGTCGGTGGCCCCGGGCGTGGGCACCGGCGTGCGCGGCGGCCCGACCTACCGCGAGACCCAGCTGTGCATGGAGATGCTCGCCGACTGCGGCGCGCTCGGCTCGGCGGACCTGGTGGAGCTGAACCCTGCGCTGGACGTGCGCAACCAGACGGCCGAGCTGGCCGTGGACCTGCTGGAGAGCCTGTTCGGCAAGTCCACGCTGATGCGCCCGCAATGACCCTCGCCCCCGGGTTTGCGTCAATGCGGCGCACCAGGGGCCGCTCTCTAATGTGACCGCCTCGTGACGCCGCCCTTACCCGGGCTTCTTGCGCAGGCGTTGGTTTCCGGCTTGTGATCCGCAATGCCGGATTTTTTGTACCTGAAGCAAGCAGGAACTCCCTATGAAGATGTTCAAGACCCTGGCCACTGCTGTGGCGCTGTGCGCCGCCGTTGTCGTGCAGGCGCGTCCCCTGGAAGAAATCCAGAAGAGCGGCACCATCATCCTCGGCTCCGAGGGGCAGTACGCGCCGTTCAACTTCTTCAAGGGCAAGCAGCTCACGGGCTACGAGATCGAAGTGGCCGAGGCCGTGGTCAAGAAGATGGGCCTGAAGTACGAGTGGAAGACCGTCGGCTTCGACGCGCTGCTGACCGGCCTGGCCCAGGACCGCTGGGACCTGGTGATCGCCTCGCACGCCATCACCGACGAGCGCTCCAAGGCCGTGACCTTCACGCTGCCGCACTACTGCTCGGGCGGCATCATCGTGTCGATGAAGCCCGAGGTGGCCAAGGCCGCAGACCTGAATGGCAAGGTGGTGGCCGTGCAGACCGGCACGACCTATCTGGACGCCGTGAAGAAGGTGCCCGGCGTGAAGGACGTGAAGAACTTCCCCACCGACGAAGCCGCGCGCAACGCCCTGGCTTCCAAGCGCGTGGACGCCTGGGTGACCGACCGCTTCGTGGCCAAGGAAATGCTGGCCAAGGCGCCCAAGGCGGGCTTCCGCACGGGCGACATGCTGTTCGTGGAGCAGGTGGCCTCCGCCGTCTCCAAGGGCAACCAGGGCCTGGCCGACGCCTGGAACAAGGCGCTGAAGGAAGCGATCGCCGACGGCACTGTGGGCAAGATCTCCCAGAAGTACTTCCAAGAAGACGTCACCTGCAAGTAACCGACTGCGCCGGGCCTGCGGGTCCGGCCCGCTTTGCCCATGCTTCTCGCTCTCTGGCCCGCACACTGGAGCCGCACCCAGCGCAGCAATGCAACGCTGGTGGCGGCTTTGGTGTTGATGGCGCTGGTCCTCGCCCTGCTCGGCCAGTTCCTCTCCTTCTTTCCTGAGCCCATCGGCTCCAACGCGGAGCTCTTCTCCGAAGGCGCGCTCACCACGCTGTACCTGACGCTGGTCAGCGGCACCGTGGGCCTGCTGCTGGGCACCGCCGCGGCGCTGGCGCGCACCTCGCGCCTGGCCTGGCTGCGCTGGGTGGCCAGCTTCTACATCTGGGCGATCCGCGGCACGCCGCTGCTGGTGCAGATCCTGTTCGTGTACTTCGCGCTGCCCGTGCTGGTGCCGGGCCTGAACCTGCCCGACTTCGCCGCCGCCGTGGTGGCGCTGGGTCTGAACGTGGGCGCCTACAACGCCGAGGCCATCCGCGCCGGCCTGCTGGCCGTGCCGCGCGGGCAGACCGAGGCCGCGCGAGCACTCGGCCTGTCGCGCACGCACGTGTTCTTCGACGTCGTGTTCCCCCAGGCCTTCAAGATCGCGCTGCCACCGCTGGTGAGCAACTTCGTGGCGCTGCTCAAGGACTCGTCGCTCGCCTACGCCATCGGCGTGGTGGAGCTGACCAACGTGGGCAACCGCATCCAGTCCGCCACCTTCCAGCCCGTGGCCACGCTGACCACGGTGGCCATCACCTACCTGATCCTGACCACGCTGGTGACGCAGGTCACGCATGCCATCGAGTACCGCTTTGACGTCGAAGGGCGTGTGAAATGAGCCACGCCGCTTCCGCCAATCCCTACATCGTGTGCAAGGACGTGCGCAAGGCCTTCGGCAGCCACGAGGTGCTCAAGGGCGTGTCCACCGTGTTCCGCACGGGCGAGGTCACCGTGATCATCGGCGCCTCGGGCTCGGGCAAGTCCACGCTGCTGCGCGCCATCAACCGCCTGGAGCCGCACGACAGCGGCAGCATCACCATCGACGGCGTGGAGGTCACCGACGACCCGCGCACACTGCAGCTGCAGCGCAGCGAAGTGGGCATGGTGTTCCAGCAGTTCAACCTGTTCGGCCACATGACGGTGCTGGACAACGTGACGCTGGCGCCGCGCCGCATCCGCCATACGTCGCGCCGCGAGGCCAACGACAAGGCCATGGCCCTGCTCAAGCGCGTGGGCATGCAGGACCATGCGCACAAGTACCCCTGGCAGTTGTCGGGCGGCCAGCAGCAGCGCGTGGCGATTGCGCGCGCGCTGGCCATGGCACCGAAGGTGATGCTGTTCGACGAGCCCACCAGTGCCCTTGATCCCGAGATGGTGCAGGAGGTGCTGGACGTGATGCGCGAACTGGCGCGCGGCGGCATGACGATGATCGTGGTCACGCACGAGATGGGCTTTGCGCGCGAGGTGGCCGACCGCGTGATGTTCTTCGACCAGGGCTGCATTGCCCACGATGCGCCGCCGGCCGAGTTCTTCTCCAACCCGGCCAACGACCGCATCCGCTCCTTCATCGGGCGCATGAGCCACTGACCCGCCGGGCGGCACGGTGCGGCCGCTTATAAAACCATAGCTGTCAGCGCTTGATTTACTTGGGTTTCGATATGAAAACATATCGAAATCCTTTTGATACAAGCGCCAACAGCTCTCATTTTTGAAGAAGCCATGCGTTCCGAACGCCAGGGCCTGCTGGCCCTCCTGCTGGTGGTCGCCGTCTGGGGCACCACCTTCCCTGCGATGAAGATGATGTCCGCGCACCTGGATGCGCTGCAGATCATCTGGGCCCGCTTCGCGATTGCGCTGCTGGTCCTGGCGCCGCTGTGGCGCGGTCTGCGGCGCACGGAACTGCGCTGGGGTCTGCTGCTGGGTGCCCTGCTGTTCCTCGCGTTCTGGCTGCAAATCGAGGGGCTGGCGCGCACCAGCAGCAACCGCAATGCGTTCGTCACCGGGCTGAACGTGCTGGTGGTGCCGCTGTTGGCCATGGCCGTGCTGGGCCGGCGCTATGGCGCCGCGCTGTGGGCGGCCTGCGCCATGGCGTTGGCCGGCATGGTGCTGATGTTCCACGAGAACGAGCCCTGGAACCTGGGCGACACGCTGACGCTCGCCAGCACGCTGTTCTATGCCATCTACATCCTCACGCTGGAGGAATGCGCGCGCCGCACGGCGGCCCGGCCGCTGCGCGCCACACGCATGGCGGCGGTGCAGGCGCTGGTGATGTTCGCCGCGGCCAGCGTGCTGCTGCTCGCGCGCCATGGCGAGGTCGCCACGACGCTGCAGGCCCTGGCGGACTTGCCGGCGCACGCGCTGACGGCGCTGGCCTACCTGGGCGTGGTGGCCAGCGTGCTGGTGGTGACGCTGCAGGCCTGGGGCCAGCAGCGCGTGGATGCCATGCGCAGCGCCATCGTCTTCGGGCTGGAGCCGGTGTTTGCCGCCGCCACGGCCTGGGTGCTGATCGGCGAGCGCCTGGGCGCGGCCGGCCTGGCGGGCGCGGCGCTGATCGTGGCCGCCCTGGTGGTGAGCCAGTTGCCGCCGCCGCGCGCACTGGCGCGTCCTTCGGCACCCTGACCGGGCGCAAGAGCCCTCAGGGCATCGCGAGCGGCACGTCCGCCACGTTGCGCGGCGTGCCCATGGGAGCACCGGCCTGCCCCTTGGAGACGGCCGCCAGGTCTTGCTCGCTCGGGTACTGGCCCAGCAGCCAGTAGTCGAACACGCGGCGCACGATGGGCGCCGCCGCCGCCGCGCCAAAGCCCGCGTTCTCCACGATCACGGCCACGGCGATGCGGGGCTCCTCCACGGGTGCGAACGCGGCAAACAGGGAATGGTCGCGCTGGTGCTCCTCCAGCAGCTTGGCGTTGTACCGCACGTTCTGCCCCAGGCTCACCGCCTGCGCCGTACCGGTTTTGCCCGCCGAGGTGTAGGGCGCGCCCGCGAACACGCGCCGCCCCGTGCCCGCCTGGTTCACGGCCATCAGCGCGTTGTTCACGATCGCCACATGCTTGGGGTTGTAGCCCAGGTGCTCGCCGGGGGGCTGCTGCACCTCGGTCACCTGCCCGCCCACCTGGTCTTTCACGGCCTTGATCAGGTGCGGACGGTGGCGGGTGCCGCCGTTGGCCAGCGTGGCCTCGGCCACGGCCAGCTGCAGCATGGTGAAGTTGTTGTAGCCCTGGCCGATGCCCAGCGACACGGTCTCGCCCGAGTACCAGCGCTTGGCCTCAGGGCGCTTGTAGGTGTTGCGCTTCCACTCGGTGCTGGGCAGCACGCCGCGCACTTCGCCCCCGAGGTCGATGCCGGTGATCTGCCCGAAGCCCAGCGGCTTCATGAAGTCGTGGATGGCGTCCACACCCATCTCCACGGCCAGCGAATAGAAATAGGTGTTGCTCGAATACTGGATGGCGCGGTGCATGTCCACGCCGCCCAGGCCGCCTTCGTGGCTGCGGAAGGTGCGCCCGCCATAGTTGTAATAGCCCGGGTCGTTGAACACCTGCCCCGCCGTGCGCTTGCCCAGCTCCAGCGCGGCCAGCGCCATGAAGGGCTTGTAGGTGGAGCCGGGAGGGTAGGTGCCGCGCAGCGCGCGGTTGAGCAGCGGCTTGTTGATGGACTCGTTGAGCGCCTGCCAGTTTTCCTGGTCGATGCCCTCGACGAACAGGTTGGGGTCGAACGTGGGTTTGGACACCAGCGCCAGCACCTCGCCGTTGCGCGGGTCCAGCGCTACCAGAGCGCCGCGGCGCTCGCCGAACATATCTTCGATCAGCTTTTGCAGCTTGATGTCCAGCGACAGCATCACCGTGTTGCCCGGCGTCGCCGGGTGGCTGTTCAGGCGCCGCACGGCATGCCCGCCGGCCGAGGTCTCCATGCGCTCGAACCCCGTCTGGCCGTGGAGCGTGGATTCAAAGCTCTGCTCCACCCCCAGCTTGCCGATGTAGTCCGTGCCGCGGTAGTTGGCCGCATCGTCCGAGTCCTCGATGCGCTCCTTTTCGCGCTGGTTGATGCGGCCGATGTAGCCGATGGCGTGGCTCGCCACCTCGCCCAGCGGGTAGTTGCGAAACAGCCGCGCCTTGATGTCCACGCCGGGGAAGCGGTAGCGCTGCGCCGCAAAGCGCGCCACCTCTTCGTCCGACAGCCGTGTGCGAATGGGCAGGGAGTCGAAGCTGCGCGACTCCTCGCGCAGACGCTTGAAGCGGCGCCGGTCGCGCGGCTGGATGTCCACGACCTCGGCCAGGGCGTCGATCGTCGCCTCCAGGTCCATGGTCCGCGAGGGCGTGATCTCCAGCGTGTATGCCGAGTAGTTGGTGGCCAGCACCACGCCGTTGCGGTCCAGGATGAGGCCGCGGTTGGGCACGATGGGCACGACCGCCGTGCGGTTGCTCTCGGCCTGGTCCGCGAGGTCCTCGTGGCGCACCACCTGCAGCACCACCAGGCGCGCGACGATCAGCAGGAATGCCAGCAGCACCACCACGCCCACGACGAACACGCGCAGGCGAAAGTGCCAGACATCGGCCTCGGCATTGCGCAGTTCGGTCATCCGCGGCGGCCCTTCACCCCTGCGCGCTCACAGCGGCCGGTTTTCATCGCGGTCGGGCGGGCGGCGCTGGGGTGCCAGCAGCACCCAGCTGGCCAGCGGCCAGAGGGTGGCCTCCAGCAGCGGCGCCACCAGGCCTTCGAAACCCGGCAGGATGCCCCCGCCGATGGCTACGCGCAGCAGCAGTTCGAGCGCATGGGCCGCAAAGAACAACGGCAGCAGTTGCAGCGCCTGCAGCAGCGGGCCGAACCACAGCAGCCGGCGGTGCGTGTATTGCGCGCCGAACATCAGCAGGCAGTACACCAGCGCATGCTGGCCCAGCAGGGCAGACTGGTACACATCCAGGCACAGCCCCATGAGGAAAGCCACCCCCAGCCCCACGCGCTGCGGCTGGTGCATGCCCCAGAACACGAGCAGCACCATGACCCAGTCGGGCGTCCAGACCACGCGGCCCAGTGGCAGCATGTTCAGCGCCAGCGCGGCCACCAGGCTGGCAGCGATGAAGACCGGGTTCACGGGCAGCAGCAGCTGCTGGCCCTTGGGCATGATCATTTGCGGCCTCCGCGCTTGGGCGCCGCCGGCGCAGGTTCGGGGCGCGGTGGCAGGTCGGCCACCACCGGCTTGAGCACCATCACATGGCGCGCTCCGTACATCTGCGCCACGGGAGCGCAGTAGATGCGCGCAAAGGCGGAGTCGGCGCGCCGCTCCACGCGCAGCACGCGCGCAACCGGCAGGCCCGCGGGGTACAGGCCGTCCACGCCGCTGGTGGTGAGCAGGTCGCCTTCCTGCACATCCGCATTGCCCGGCGTGAAGCGCAGCTCCATGCCTCCGCCATGCCCGGCCACCGGGTCGCCGTAGGCCACGCTGCGTGCACCGGTGCGCAGGTTGAGCACAGGAATGGCCTGGTCGCGGTCGATGAGCAGCGTGACTTCGCTGAGCATGGGGAACACGCGCGTGACCTGCCCCAGCACCCCCGAGGCATCCATCACCGGCGAGCCCGGCTCCACGCCTGCCAGCTGCCCACGGTCCACCATCACACGCCGCGTATAGGGGTCTGCCGTGTCATAAATCACTTGCGCGGCTGTGGCCTCGGTGGTCAGGCGCTCGCGCAGTGCCAGCAACTGGCGCAGCTCGGCGTTCTCGCGCAGCAGCTGCTCGGCCTCGCCGGCACGCACCGCCATTTGCGCCATGGTGCGCTGCGCGTCGTCCATGCCCTGCTGTGCGGCCTGCAGCGACTGGAAGTATCCGGCCCCCTTGTCCGCGAACTCCACCGGCTGCAGCATCAGCCATTGCAGCGGGTACAGCGCCGTGGAGACGGCCTTGCGCAGCGGCTCGGTCAGGTGAAAGCGTGCGTCCGCCACCATCAAAAACAGCGCCAGGGCGCTGTAGAGGGTGAGGCGGGAGAGCGGCGATGGCCCCTGCTTGAACAGCGTCGGCGCCGAACGGTCCAGGGTTCCCTGTGGCATGCGGACAGCTCGTCAGGCGCGGTTCGGGCTCAGTCGCTGGTGAAGATGCTGCCCTGGCGGTCCATGCGCTCCAGCGCGATGCCGCAGCCGCGCACCACGCAGGTCAGGGGCTCCTCGGCCACCAATACGGGCAGGCCGGTTTCCTCGGCCAGCAAACGGTCCAGGTCGCGCAGCAGCGCGCCGCCGCCGGTGAGCATCATGCCGCGCTCGGCAATGTCGGCGCCCAGCTCCGGCGGGGTCTGCTCCAGCGCGTTCTTGACGGCGGAGACGATCTGGTTGAGCGGCTCGGTCAGGGCCTCCAGCACCTCGTTGGACGAGATGGTGAAGCTGCGCGGCACGCCCTCGGAGAGGTTGCGGCCCTTGACCCCCATCTCCTTGACCTCGGAGCCTGGGAAGGCAGAGCCGATGTTCTTCTTGATGGCCTCGGCCGTCGGCTCGCCGATCAGCATGCCGTAGTTGCGGCGGATGTAATTGATGATGGATTCGTCGAACTTGTCGCCACCCACGCGCACGCTGCCCTTGTAGACCATGCCGCCCAGCGAGATCACGCCGACCTCGGTGGTGCCGCCGCCGATGTCCACCACCATGGAGCCAGAAGCCTCGGATACCGGCAGGCCCGCGCCGATACCGGCGGCCATGGGCTCTTCGATCAGGTACACGGCGGTGGCGCCGGCCGCTTCGGCCGCGTCCTTGATGGCGCGGCGCTCCACCTGGGTGGAGCCGCAGGGCACGCAGATGATGATGCGCGGGCTGGGCGTGAGCACCGAGCGGGGATGCACCATCTTGATGAACTGCTTGATCATCTGCTCGGTGATCACGAAATCGGCAATCACGCCGTCCTTCATCGGGCGGATGGCGTCGATGTTGCCAGGCACTTTGCCCAGCATGGCCTTGGCCTCGTGGCCCACGGCCTGGATCACTTTCTTGCCATGCGGGCCGCCCTCGTGGCGGATGGCGACGACGGAGGGTTCGTCGAGCACGATGCCCTTGTCGCGGGCGAAGATCAGGGTGTTGGCTGTGCCAAGGTCAATGGCCAGGTCGGTGGAGAAGTACCGACGGAAAGCTCCGAACATGCAGGGGTCCTCTCAGGCACGGCATGCACGTCGGCCTGCCGTCGCCGGATATTACGGGGTGTTTGTTGGCTTTTTTCGCACAATGACCGGCAATGTGGAGGTCTAGCGGCAAAGCCGGGATAATAACGCATCCCCTGTGAATAACTCCCCCTGGCGGAGCCCGGAAAGCCGCTTTACATCTGGTTTCCGCCCGTCCCTCTTCCCTATGGCACTGACACCCCAGGATATCGGCCGCATCGCCAATCTGGCCCGGCTCGAACTGAGCCCCGGCGAAAGTGAGCGCATGCTCACGCAACTCAACGGTTTTTTCGGCATCGTCGAGAAGATGCAGGCTGTGGATACCCATGGCATCGCCCCCCTGTCGCACCCGGTGGCGGTGGTGCAGGATGTGCAGCTGCGCCTGCGCGAGGACGTGGCCAGCGAGCCCGACCAGCGCGAGGCCAACCAGCGCAGCGCGCCGGCCGTCGAGCGCGGCCTGTTCCTGGTGCCCAAGGTCATCGAGTGAGGACGACAGCATGAGCAACACCCCCTCCTCCGAACTCCACGACCTGGGCATCGCACAGCTGACCAGCGCACTGCGCAGCAAACAGGTCTCGGCCGTCGAGGCCGCGCAGCATTTCCTGGCCCGCGCACGCCAGCACCAGAACCTGGGCGCCTACGTCGCCATGAACGAGGACGCCACCCTGGCGCAGGCCCGCGCGCAGGACGCGGCCCTCGCCGCCGGCACGGCTGCCCCGCTGGCCGGCGTGCCGATCGCGCACAAGGACATCTTCGTCACCCGCGACTTCCCCAGCACCGCCGGCTCGAAGATGCTGGCCGGTTACCAGTCGCCGTTCGACGCCACCGTGGTCACTCGTCTGGCCGATGCCGGCTGCGTGACGCTGGGCAAGCTCAACTGCGACGAGTTCGCCATGGGCTCGGCCAACGAAAACTCCGCCGTGGCGCCCGTGGGCTACGACGCCCCCGCACCGGTGCGCAACCCCTGGGACACCAGCCGCATCCCCGGCGGCTCCTCGGGCGGCAGCGCCGTGGCCGTGTCCGCGCGCCTGGCGCCGGCCGTCACCGGCACGGACACCGGCGGTTCCATCCGCCAGCCGGCATCGTTTTGCGGCGTCACCGGCATCAAGCCCACCTACGGCCGCGCCAGCCGCTACGGCATGATCGCCTTCGCCTCCAGCCTGGACCAGGCTGGCCCGATGGCCCGCTCGGCCGAGGACTGCGCGCTGCTGCTGTCGGCCATGTGCGGCCCCGACCCCGACCGCGACTCCACCAGCCTGGACGTGCCGGCCGAGGATTTCAGCGCCCAGCTGAATGACTCCATCGACGGCCTGCGCATCGGCATCCCGGCCGAGTTCTTCGGCGACGGCCTGGCGGGCGACGTGCGCGCCGCTGTCGATGCGGCACTGAAGGAGTACGAGAAGCTCGGCGCCAAGCTGGTGCCCATCAGCCTGCCGCGCACGGAGCTGTCGATCCCCGTGTACTACATCATTGCGCCGGCCGAGGCGTCGTCCAACCTCTCGCGCTTTGACGGCGTGAAGTTCGGCCACCGTGCCAAGGACTACGCCGATCTGGTGGACATGTACAAGAAGACCCGCGCCGAAGGCTTCGGCGACGAGGTCAAGCGCCGCATCATGATCGGCACCTACGTGCTCTCGCACGGCTACTACGACGCCTACTACCTGCAGGCGCAGAAGATCCGCCGCATGATCGCGGACGACTTCCAGAACGCCTTCAAGGATTGCGACCTGATCGCCGGCCCCGTGGCGCCCAGCGTGGCCTGGAAGCTCGGCGAGCACGGCAACGACCCGCTGGCCGACTACCTGGCCGACATCTTCACCCTGCCCGCGTCGCTGGCCGGCCTGCCCGGCATGAGCGTGCCCGCCGGCTTTGGCGCGGGCGGCATGCCCGTGGGCCTGCAGCTCATCGGCAACTACTTCCAGGAGGGCCGCCTGCTGAACGCCGCGCACCGCCTGCAGCAGGCGACCGACTTCCACCTCCGTGCGCCGGAGGGCATCTGACCATGACCGCGAAACTCATCCAGGGCTACGAAGTCGTCATCGGCTTCGAGACCCACACCCAGCTCGCCACCCGCAGCAAGATCTTCAGCCGCGCCAGCACCGCCTTTGGCGCCGAGCCCAACACCCAGGCCTGCGCCGTGGACCTGGCGCTGCCCGGCACGCTGCCGGTGATGAACCGCGAGGCCGTCGCCTGCGCTATTAAATTGGGACTGGCCCTTGGCTCCCACATTGCGCCAGAGAGCATTTTTGCGCGCAAGAATTACTTCTACCCGGATCTGCCCAAGGGCTACCAGATCAGCCAGTTCGAGATCCCGGTGGTGCAAGGCGGCGAAGTCTCCTTCTATCTGGGCGATGAGAAGAAGACCGTGCGCCTGGTGCGCGCCCACCTGGAGGAAGACGCGGGCAAGTCGCTGCACGAGGACTCCTCATTGGGTGGAGGGGGCCAGTCGGGCATCGACCTGAACCGCGCCGGCACGCCGCTGCTGGAGATCGTGACCGAGCCCGACATCCGCAGCAGCGAAGAAGCCGTGGCCTACGCCAAGGAACTGCACAAGATCGTGACCTGGATCGGCATCTGCGACGGCAACATGCAGGAAGGCAGCTTCCGCTGCGACGCCAACGTCTCGGTGCGCAAGCCCGGCCAGCCCCTGGGCACGCGCCGTGAGATCAAGAACCTCAACAGCTTCAAGAGCATGCAGCAGGCGATCGACTACGAGATCCGCTGGCAGATCGAGGAGATCGAGGATGGCCGCGCGATCCAGCAGGCCACCGTGCTGTTCGACCCCGACACGGGCGAGACGCGCGCCATGCGCACCAAGGAAGACGCGGCCGACTACCGCTACTTTCCCGACCCCGACCTGCCGCCGCTGCGCATCGCCGCGCCCTGGATCGATGACATCAAGGCCCAGATGCCCGAGCTGCCGCGCGCGATGGCCGCGCGTTTCGTGCAGCAGTACGGCCTGCCCGAGTACGACGCCACCACGCTCACGCAGAGCCAGGCCATGGCGGCCTATTTCGAGGACGCCGCCAAGGGCTGCGGCCAGCCCAAGCTCGCCTCCAACTGGGTGATGGGCGAGATCTCGCGCCGCCTGAATGCCGAGGAGATCGGTGTGGAGCAGGCCAAGGTGAACAGCGCCCAACTGGCGGCGCTCATCGGCCGCATCAACGACGGCACCATCAGCAACAACGCTGCTCGCCAGGTATTCGAAGCCTTGTGGAGCGGCGAAGGCCATGACGTGGACGCCGTGATCGAGGCCAAGGGCCTCAAGCAGATGAACGATACGGGCGCGCTGGAGAAGATCATCGACGAAGTGATCGCCGCCAACGCCGCCAACGTGGAACAGTACAAGGCCGGCAAGGACAAGGCCTTCAACGCCCTCGTAGGCCAGGTGATGAAGGCCAGCAAGGGCAAGGCGAACCCCCAGCAGGTCAACGACTTGCTGAAGGCCAAACTGGCCTGAAACGCTGGCCAGTCAAGCGCTGGCAGCTATCAAAAAAGAAGGCTCCCGGTGGAGCCTTTTTTTGTGTGCCGTCTCAGCGCGAGGCGCCGGGCGATACGAGCGTGGACTGCGGCGGCACCAGTTGCGACGCCGCCGCGCGCTGGGCCGCCCATAACTGGCGCAGCTGGGCCAGTTCGGCGTCGAAGCGCTGGTGGATGCGGCGCTTTTCCTGGTCCTGCGCGGTCAAAAAGCGCTGCTGCTCGGCCACGGCCTCATCGTTCTCGGCGATCTGGCGCTGCAGCTTCATCGGCGCCTTGAGCGGGTCGCGGCGGTAGAACTCCATCTCGCCGTCAATGCGCTTGCGCTCGACCTGCAGTTCCTGGATGCGCTTGCGTGCTACGGCCATGACCTCGTCCACCTGCACGAGGGCGGCCTCGCGCTCAACCTGGTGGGCCGCCTCGTCGGGGTAGCGCGCCATCAGCACGCGCTCGCGGCGGCGCTCTTCGGCAATGCGCGCGCGCTCCTGCGCCTCCTTGCGGCGCTGCACTTCCAACGCGGCACGCTCGTGTTCGGTCAGCGTGGGGCCGATGCGGCGCCGCTCGGCACCGGTGTGGTCCAGGATGCGCTGCTCACGGTCCACGCAGTCGGCGATGGGGCGGTCGGCGGTGATGCGCCTGCCGGTTTTGTCGATGCAGGTGTACACCTCTTGCGGCGGCTTCGGCTGCGCCCAGGCGACCGGGGACAACAGGCCCAGCGCTGCGGCGGTCATACCTGCCATGAACCAGCCCGCGTGTCGTGTGCCTGCTTTCAAAACCCCTGCCCTCCTGGCTGCTGCCGTTGTTTTCAGTCGTTCACGCCGTAGCGCTGGCGATAGGCCAGCACCCGCTCGTGGTGCTCGCGCATCTGCGCATCGCCGCCACCCGCCGATAGGTATTGCAATAAGTCTGCCAGCTTGGCGATAGCGCAAACCTGCATGCCCAGTTCACGGCGCACGTACTGCACGGCGCTGTGGTCCACGTCCTGT
Source organism: Diaphorobacter sp. JS3050 (assembly GCF_013154915.1). NCBI lineage: Bacteria > Pseudomonadati > Pseudomonadota > Betaproteobacteria > Burkholderiales > Comamonadaceae > Diaphorobacter > Diaphorobacter sp. JS3050. Next base: position 263,335 of record NZ_CP053553.1, on the reverse strand, counting down.
CCATTCTCGGTGGCCTTCTCCTGGCGGTCGAGGGCGATCGCAATCGCATGCGGCGTGGCACCCGCGGCGCGGATCAGCGCGATGGACTCGCGCGCGGCGGTGCCGGCGCTCATCACGTCGTCGATGATGAGCACCTTGCCCTGCAGCGGCGCGCCCACCAGCGTGCCGCCCTCGCCATGGTCCTTGGCCTCTTTGCGGTTGTAGGCAAAGGGGACGTTCTTGCCCAGGCGCGCCAGTTCCACCGCCACCGTGGCGGCCAGCGGAATGCCTTTGTAGGCGGGGCCGAAGACCATGTCGAACTCCACGCCGCTGGCCAGCAGGGCTTGTGCATAGAATTGCGCCAGCCGTCCGAGCTTGGCGCCGTCGTCGAACAGACCGGCGTTGAAGAAATACGGGCTCATGCGGCCTGCCTTGGTCTTGAATTCACCAAAGCGCAGCACCCCTGAATCCACAGCAAACCGCACGAAATCCTGCGCCAGGCGGGCTTGGCTCGCCCCTTGTTCCACCGTCTGCGCGCTGTCTGTCACCATGGATGCATCCTTGTTCAAATTAACCAGTCTCAACCTCAACGGCATCCGCTCGGCCACGTCCAAAGGGGTCGAGGCATGGATTGCCCAAAGCCGGCCGGATTGTATTTGCGTACAGGAAATCAAGGCCCAGTCTGCGGACATGCAGGGGCGTTTCGAGGAGCTGGCCGGCCTGAAGGGCTACTTTCATTTTGCGGTGAAGAAGGGCTACTCCGGCGTGGGCATCTATGCGCGCCACGAGCCCAGCGACGTGGTCATCGGCTACGGCTCCAGCGAGTTCGACACCGAGGGGCGCTACGTGGAACTGCGCTTTGACACGCCCGCGCGGCGCCTGTCCATCATCAGCGCCTACTTCCCCAGCGGCTCCTCGGGCGAGGAGCGCCAGTTGGCCAAGTTCCGCTTCCTGGAGGAATTCCATCCGCACCTCATGCGGCTGAAGGCCGAGCGGGAGTTCATCCTGTGCGGCGACATCAACATTGCCCACCAGCAGATCGACCTGAAGAACTGGCGCAGCAACCAGAAGAACAGCGGCTTTTTACCCGAGGAGCGCGCCTGGATGACAAAGTTGTTGCACATCTCTGACCCCGCGGGCGGGCTGGTGGACGTTTACCGTCAGTTACAGCCGGAGACCACGGACGCTTGCTACACGTGGTGGAGCAACCGTGGCCAGGCCTATGCCAACAACGTGGGGTGGCGCCTGGACTACCACCTGGCGACGCCCGCCATCGCGGCGCTCGCGCGTACCGAGGAAATCTACAAGGCGCAGAAGTTCAGCGACCACGCGCCCATCACCGTGGGGTACGAGCTGTCGCTCTGAATTCAGGAGCTATTCGCGCCGGGTGTTCGGCGTTTTCCACGCGCTTTCGCATGGAAAAGCTTACATATCCAGCGCGAACAGCTTCTATTTTCATAGCGACCTGCTTACTGGCGCCCGGCCATGTAACGCTGCGCCGCCTCCCACCCCAGTTCGGCCAGCGGTCCGGCCTTGGCGCCCGTCTCCACCGCGTCGGCGGCCGCGGCATTGCCGTCCTGCGCCCGCTGGGCGATGCCGTGCAGGATGGCCGCCATGCGGAACAGGTTGTAGGCCAGGTAGAAATCCCAGTGCTCCGCCGCCTGGCGTCCGGTGGCCTGCTCGTACCAGCCCACGTACTCGCTTTCCTGAGGGATGCCCAGCGCCGCGAGATCGAGCCCGCCGATGCCGCGCCACAGGGTGGGCGGGATGCGCCAGGCCATGCACTGGTAGGCCAGGTCGGCCAGCGGGTGGCCCAGCGTGGACAGCTCCCAGTCCAGCACGCCGATCACGCGCGGCTCGCTGGGGTGGAACACGAGGTTGTCCAGGCGGTAGTCGCCATGCACCAGCGTGGTCTCGTCGTCCTGCGGCAGGTGCTGGGGCAACCAGTCCATGAGCCGCTCCATCGCCGGCGTGACGGGCACCGTGGCCTCGCGGCACTGGCGCGACCAGCGCGCGACCTGGCGGCCCACGTAGTTGCCAGGTTTGCCGTAGTCGGCCAGGCCCACGGCGGCGTAGTCCACGGCGTGCAGCGCGGCGATCACGCGGTTCATCTCGCGGTAGATGGCGGTGCGCTCGGCCGGTTCCACGCCGGGCAGCGACTGGTCCATGAGCACGCGGCCCTGCAGAAACTCCATCACGTAGAACGGCGTGCCCAGCAGCGCCGCATCGTCGCAATAGGCCAGCATGCGCGGCACGGGCACGGCCGTGTCCTGCAGCGCGCGCATCACGCGGTACTCGCGGTCGATGGCGTGGGCCGATGCGATCAGCGCCCCCGGGGGCTTCTTGCGCAGCACGTAATTGCGGCCTTCCGCCGTGGTGATGCGAAAGGTGGGGTTGGATTGTCCGCCCGCCAGCACCGTTGCGGTCAGCGGGCCCGCGCCCGCCAGGCCCTGCGCGCGCAGGTAGTCGCCCAGGGCGTCCAGCGGCAGATGGGTCACTGCGCCGGTCATAGCGAACTCACCAGGTGCGCGCCGTCCACGGCCACGGTGGCGCCGGACATGGCGGCGCCCGCATCGCTGGCCAGCAGCAGCAGCGGGCCGTCCAGGTCGCTCAGCTCGCCAAAGCGGCGGCTGGGGATGCGGCTGCGCAGCTTGTCGCCCGCCTCGCTGGCCAGAAAGTCGCGATTGAGGTCGGTCACCACATAGCCGGGCAGCAGCGCGTTCACGCGGATGCGGTGGCGCGCCAGCTCCAGCGCCATGGCCTTGGTGGCCTGGATCACGCCGGCTTTCGATATGGCATAGGGTGCCACGCCGCCCGCCACGCGCTCGCCCAATATGGACGCCACGTTGACGACTGAGTAACCGTCTTCGAAGTCAAGCGCAATGAAGCGACTTGTCCCAAGGTTTTCCAGTGCGCACCATGGCGTTGAGCGTGGTGAGCAACTTGCGCATGCAAGCGACCAGGGCGACCTTGGGCAACTTGCCAGCGGCCTTCAGACGCTCGTAGAAGGCCTTGATGGCCGGGTTGTAGCGGGTGGCCGTGAGCGTTGCCATGTACAGCACGCGGCGGATCTCGAAGCGCCCGCCTTGTACGCGCCGCCTGCCCTTGCTGCCGCCGGAGTCATTGGCCATGGGCGCCACGCCCACCAATGCAGCGATCTCGCGCCGGTTCAGCCGGCCCAGCTCTGGCAGCTCGGCAATCATCGTGGCACTGGCCACCGGGCCGACTCCCGCAGCCGACTGCAGCAGCGTGTCGAGCTCCCCAAAGTGCTCGCGCACATGCGTGACCATCTGCTCTTCGATCTCATCGAGCTGCGCCTTGATCGCCGCCTCGATGGCCTCGATGCTGGCGTGCAGCTTCTTGGGCGTGATCTGCAGCCGTTGGCGCTCCGAATGGAGCATGGTCAGCAACTGGCGCCTGCGCGTGACCAGGGCCGCGAGCCACTGCTGGCGCTCATCGGCCAGGGGGCGCAAGAAGCGCTGCAGATCGTCGCGGCGCAGCAGCACCGCTGCCAGCTCGGCCAGCGTGCGCGCATCCACCGCGTCGGTCTTGGCCAGGCGTCCCATGGATTTGGCGAAGTCGCGCGCCTGGCGCGGGTTGATGACCGCCACGGGCAGGCCTGTGGCCTGCAGGGCACACGCTAACGCGGCCTCGTAGCCGCCGGTGGCCTCCATCACCACCAGACCCACGTCCAGGGGCTGCAGGGCAGCCGCCAGCGCCGAGTGGCCTTCGGCATCGTTGTCAAACCGCTGGGCGCTGCTCTTGGCACCCAGCACACAGACATCCACGTGCGCCTTGGCCACGTCGATGCCCACCGTCACAGAGGTAACAGACATGATCTTCAGATCCCTTGCTTGTGCATGCGCGCTCAATCAAGGCGCGCGTAACCGTTCGGGCTTCACGAAGACCAGCGCGGCGGCCATGCGTTCTGTACTCAGTCACGGGCTCTATCACCCCAGCGCCTACCAAACTGCACGGGCCGGTCTGGCCGCCTCAACGGCGTTCAGACTCTACCGCGCTGGTCTGGTTTAAAGATACAAGCCGCCCTTGCCCGCCACCACCATGCGGCGGGCGGCCTCGGTGGCCACCAGCCAGCAGCCCTTGAGGTTGGTGTCCAGCACCTGGTCGAAGTCTTCTTCGGTCTGCTCCAGCAGCGGGCGCGTCACCGTGACGCCCGCGTTGTTGATGACCACATCGGGCACGCCCCAGGCGCCCACGGCGTCCAGGCACGCGCGCACGCTGGCGGCGTCCGTCACGTCCAGCGTGAACGCCCGCGCCTCGCCGCCCGCGGCGGCGATGTCATCCACCACGCCCTGCAGCTTGTCGGCCCGGCGCGCGGCGACGGCTATGCGAGCGCCCACCGAAGCCAGCAGCCGCGCGAAATGCTGGCCCAGGCCACTCGATGCGCCGGTGACCAGCACCACGCGGCCGTCCAGGCGAAAGGGCGTCAATGCATCGCTCATGCCACCTCCTTGGCTGCGGCGGCCTTCTCGGCCATGTGCACGAGCTTGCGCGCCATGCTCCAGCGGTGCACCTCGCTCGGGCCGTCGTAGATACGAAAGGCCCGCATGTCGGTGAAGATGCGCATCACCGGCGTCTCGCCCGTCACGCCCTGCCCGCCCAGGATCTGCACGCTGCGGTCCACCACGCGCCACTCAGCCTCGGAACACACCACCTTGGCGCGGCTCGATTCGAAGTTGCACTTCTCGCCTTGGTCCAGCATCCATGCGGTGTGCCAGATGTGCAGGCGCGCGGTGTGCAGGTCCATGTCGTTGTCGGCCAGCATGTAGCCTACGCCCTCGTGCTCGGCCAGCGGCTTGCCGAAGGCGTGGCGCTTGCGGGCGTATGCCAGCGCCGTGTCGTGCGCGCGGCGTGCCTGGCCCAGCCAGCGCATGCAGTGCGTGAGGCGCGCGGGCGCCAGGCGCACCTGGGCGTAGCGAAAGCCCTTGCCCACCTCGCCCAGCACATCGGCTGCGGGCACGCGCAGGTTGTCAAAGCGCAGCACGCCGTGGCCGCCGGTGAAACAACTGTCCATGGCGTCCATGTTGCGCTCCAGCACGATGCCGGGCCGGCCCATGTCGGTCAGGAACATGGTGGCTGATCGGTCCTCCATGCGCGCCATGATGATGGCGTAGTGCGCGCCTTCGGCGCCGGTGATGAACCATTTGCGGCCGTTGATCACGTAGTCGTCACCGTCGCGCACCGCCGTGGTGGCCAGCATGGACGGATCGGCCCCGGCGCCGGGCGCGGGCTCGGTCATGGCAAAGCATGAGCGCCACTGCCCCGCCACCTGGCCGCGCAGCCAGCGCTCTTTTTGCGCGGGCGTGGCCACCTCTTCCATCAGGTGGATGTTGCCTTCGTCCGGCGCATGGATGTTGAGCGCCGTGGGGCCCAGCCAGGAGTAGCCCGCCTCTTCAAACACCACGGCCTTGGCGACATGCGACAGCCCCAGCCCGCCCATGTCGCGCGAGGCGTGGGGCGTGAGCAGCCCGGCCGCCCTGGCACGCGACACCAGCTCGTTGCGCAGCGCCTCATCGGGGCCGTGGTGCGACTGGCGCCCGTCGTTTTCCAGCGGAATCACCTGTTCGGCGATGAATTGCCGCACCTTGTCGCGCAAGGCGAGCAGCTCGGGGGAGAGGGAAAAGTCCATGCAGGGCCTCTTTGAAATGAAGCGCCAGAACGCCTGGCGCGTTGCAGATGATATTGTCAGACAATATTGAAAACAAGCCCTGTCACGCTGTGATAATGTTTGTCCTCCCTCCTGCCGCCCGCCCATGTTGCCCACCCTGCCGCCCGAGCCCGCTGACGACGCTCCCGAAATCGCCCCCGTGACCGCCGCCGACGCGGTGTTCCACGGCATCGTGCAGGGGCTGGCGCAGCAGCGCCTGGTGCCCGGGCAGCGGCTGGTCGAGGTGGATCTGGCCGCGCAGTTCGGCGTCAGCCGCGCGTCGGTGCGCGAGGCGCTCCAGCGCCTGGCGGCCCAGGGACTGGTGGACCTGTTTCGCAACAAGGGGGCTGCCATACGCACTCTCTCGCCCCAGGAAACGCTGGAGGTGCTGGACGTGGCCGAGCGCATGACCGGCCTGCTCGCGCGCAGCGCGGCGCGCGGCATCGCCCACGGTGCACCCACAGCGCCCATCCAGGCAGCCCTGGCGCAGCTGCATGAGGCCGACCGCAGCCAGGACGCCGACGCCTTCGCCAGCGCGCGCCGCGGCATGTACCGCGCGCTGCTGGCCGCCAGCGGCAGCCGCGAATTGCGCCGCCTGCTGCCCTCCATCCACATGCCGATCGTGTACGCACAGCACCGCCCCGCCACGCTGCAGCAGGTGCGCATGCGCGACTACCAGGCGATGTGCGACGCCGTCCTGGCGGGCGACGCCGCCGCGGCCGACGCAGCCGGCATGCAGCACGTGCGCAACGTGCGCGAGGCCATTGCGCGCCGCCTGGGCGCGGTGGGACTGGCCGCCGACTGAAGCGGCCACCTCCCGCTCCCACCATCAAGCGGGCCGGTAGCAGGCAGCGGCAGCCCGCGCCCCGACAGAGATGCGCGCCACGCGCGGGACTTGTTCATCGGTGCTTTAAGCACCGCGCGCCGTCCCAACCACAAGCAAGTGTGCCCCGCTTTGTGCGGGGCACTTTTTGTTGACCCCAGCGGCATGCCGCGACAATGGACGGATGCTTCACTACCGCACCCTCCCCGTCACCGCGTTCCAGCAAAACAGCTCCATCGTCTGGTGCGATGAAACGATGGACGCCGCGGTCATCGACCCCGGGGGCGACCTGGATGCCCTGGTGGCAGAAGTGCAGCACCTGGGCCTGCAACTGAAGGCCATCTGGCTTACGCACGCGCACATCGACCACGCCGGTGGTACGGGCGAGTTGGCCGAGCGGCTGTCCCTGCCCATCATCGGACCGCATACGGGCGACCAGTACTGGATCGACGCGTTGCCGCAGCAAAGCGCCATGTTCGGCTTTCCGCCCGCGCGGCAGTTCACGCCCACGCGCTGGCTGCAGGACGGCGACACGGTCACCATCGGCCGCGAAACATTGCACGTGCGCCACTGTCCCGGCCACACGCCCGGCCACGTGGTGTTCCATGCACCGCAGATCGACCGCGCCTTCGTGGGCGACGTGTTGTTCGCGGGCAGCATCGGCCGCACGGACTTTCCTGGCGGCAACCACCAGCAACTGATCGACAGCATCACCCAGCGCCTGTGGCCCATGGGCGACCAGACGGTGTTTATCCCTGGGCACGGGCCGGAGAGCACCTTCGGGCGCGAGCGCCGCAGCAATCCTTATGTGGGCAATACGTGATTTGGCTATCTATTTTGTAGCTGATAGCGCTTTCCCAATAAGCTTTGCAAGCACTTGTGACTCATAGTTAACCTGCTCCTTGGCGTCGAGCGGCCCGCTGGATCTACCGACGCCCGCCGGCGGCGTGGGCACCAGCGGCGCCCTGCCCGAGCAGCGGCGCGACACGGCCCTGATGGCCGCCGCCACGGTGGGCGTGTGCATCGGCTGCGTGGCCGGCCTGTCGCTGACCCTGGCCGCGGCCAAGTGGCTGCCGGGGCGCGTGCAGGACATGGCCGCCTGGCACGTGGGCATTTATTACGCGGTGTTTTTCGCCAGCGTGGTCTGGGCCTTCTTTCGTGGCGCGGCGCGCGCGGCCGCGCCGCTGCTGTGGCTGGCAGTGGCCTGCACGCTGGCCATCCCCGCCTCCAGCCTGCTGGGCTGGTTGGCACCAGGCGCCGGTGCCTGGGCGGATGGCGCGCTGCTGGGCGTGGACCTCACTGCGCTCGCGGGGGCACTGGCGCTGGCGTGGATGGCGCGCGCCACGGCGCGGCGCGTGCGCAGCGGGCCACGGGACAGCGTCTGGTCCGCGCCAGTGCGCAGGAAAGAATCCGAATCAAAAAAAGTTCCAGCGCTTACTCCATAAGCGCTAACAGCTATATTTTTAATAGCATTACCCGCGCCGCGATGCCTGGTACAGGCCCTGCACCTTGGGCACGTTCTGCTCCAGCTCGCGGATGCGGTCGGGCCCCGACGGGTGGGTGGACAGGAACGCGATGCCGCCGTTGCCCGTGGCCTCGCCCATCTTGCGCCACAGGCTCACGGCGGCCTGGGGGTTGTAGCCCGCGCGGGCGGCCAGCTCCAGGCCGACCAGGTCCGCGTCGGTCTCGTCGGAACGGCTGAACTTGAGCGTGAGCAGCTGCGCCCCCAGGTTGGCGGCTGCATTGCCCAGGTCGCCCAGGCCCAGCAGCTGCGCGCCCAGCGACAGGCCGATGCTGGTGGCCTGGCTCTTGGCCACGCGCGAGCGCGCATGCTCGCGCAGCGCGTGGGCCATCTCATGGCCCATGACCATGGCGATCTCGTCGTCGGTCAGCTTGAGCTGGTCCAGGATGCCCGTGTAGAACGCAATCTTGCCGCCGGGCATGCAGAAGGCGTTGATCTGCTTGCTGCCGATCAGGTTGACCTCCCAGCGCCACTGCGCGGCGCGGCTGTTCCACTGCGCGGCGTACGGAATGATCTGCCGCGCGATCGCGCGCAGCTTGAGCAGCTGGGGGTGGTTGTCCGGCGCCAGTGCGCGCTTGGCCTTGGCCTGCGCCAGCAACTGGCTGTACTGCTGGACAGCGGAGTCTTCCAGCGTCTCGGCCGGCACCAGCCGGCGCATGCCCGAGGCCGACCCCACCTCCACCTGCGCCGCGACCGGCAGCACGAGCGTGCCAGCCGCCGCCAGCACGAAGGCGCGGCGCGCCTGCCAGGTGCCGCCCCGCGCGGCGCAGCAACGGCAGCCCGCATCCACGGGCAACGGGGGCACAGAGACGGTGGGGCTGTTCATGGGCAGCAGTCTAGCGGCGCGCGTCACCGCCTGCATGTAGGCGGGCAGGCACTGCGCCACGACGGCAGCAGGAACCATGCGCGGGTCAATCGTCGTTGTCTTCCCATTCGCGGCGCCAGCGCTTGTATGCCTTCTTCTGCTCCTTGTGATGGCGTTTGCGCCACTTCTTCCATTCGTCGTGGTCATCGTCGTCGTCGCGCCAGTGGGGCGCGTACACGGGCTGTGGCACGACCATCACTGGGCGCGGCGCATAGACGGGGCGGGGCACGACGTAGGCGGGTGGCGGCGCCACATACACCGGGGCCGGCTCGGCATAGATGGGGCCTGGAAGGCCGATGCCCACGCTCACGTTCACTTCGGCTTGGGCACAGGCGGCCGCCAGGCCCAGGAGGGCCGCGACCGCGCGCTGGCGATGGTTCATGGGTTGTCCTTTGCGCACTGGCCGGCGCGGATGCGCCGGCCCTGGCCTTTCAGCAACGGCAGCCCGCCCGGCCAGGTTGACCGCCGGCTGTAACAAACGCCAGCAAGTGCAAGCTCAGGCAGCGGCGGCGCCCACAGCAGGCCGGGTTGTGCGCAGTTCCGCCCAGATCACCAGCAACAGGCCCGCCAGCACCGCCGCCAGCCCGCCATAGGCCATGGCGGAAGGTGACTCGCCCACCACCGCCACGGCCAGCGCAAAGGCGGTCACCGGCTCGGCCAGCGCCAGCGTCACGCCGGTGGCGCCGCTGATGTGGCGCAGCGCCGTGCTGAACAGCAGGTAGGCCACGCCCGTGGCCACCAGGCCCAGGTACAGCACGATGCCCAGCGCGCCCGGCGCCACCGTGGGCGCGCCGCCCAGCAGCAACGCCACGGGCAGCGACAGCAGGCCCGCCATGCCGAACACGGCCAGGTTCACGACGGCCGCGCCGGCCTGCGCCACCAGGCGCTTGTTGGTCAGCGCATACATGGCGTACGCCAGCCCCGCCAGCAGGCACAGGGCGATGCCGGTCCAGGGGGCGCGCACCGTGCTGCCGCCGTCCAGCGCCATGGCCGCGCCGCCCGCCACGCCCAGCAGCGTGCCCAGCCACCATACGGGGCCGGCAGCCGCCGCTGCGCCACGGTCTGCAGCAGGCCGGCCCAGATCGGGCCGCTGCCGATGGCCAGGGCCGTGCCCAGGGCCACGCCGGCAGACTTCACGCCCGCGAAGAAGCTCAGGTTGTACGTGGCCACGCAGGCGCCCGCCAGCAGCACCGGCCCCAGCGCAGGCCGCCGCCGCGGCGCGCGCGCCAGGCGGGCCAGGCCAGCAGGGCGAAGAAGGCGCTGGCGATCACCAGGCGCAAAGCGCCCACCCAGTAGGGCGACAGCCCCGCGGGCGCCAGGCTTTGCGCCGTGCCGGTGGTGCCCCAGAGCATGGCGGCCAGCAACACCATGGCGATGCTGCGAATCGATGCGGTGTTCATGCCCGCGATGGTGCCCGCGCGCCGCAGGGCAACTATCGAGCAACGCGCGTGGTGCCGCGCGCTTTACTTCATTATTGATAGCTGCTTGCGCTGATCCATCAAGCGCTGGAGGCTGTTTTGGCTTGTATCCGCAGCGCCCGCGCCCCCAGGCCCCGCTCGCGCCGCAGCGCATAGGCCAGGGCGCTGGCGCTCGCGTAGCCGCAGCGCAGGGCCGTGGCCTCCAGCGACTGGCCGCGTGCCAGGGCGCGCTCGGCCAGGTCCAGCCGCCGCGCGCGCAGCCACTGCTGGGGCGTGTCGCCCGTCAGCTCCAGCAGCCGCGCGTGAAAGCGCGCCGCGCTCAGGTGGAACAGCCGCGCCATGCGGGCGGTGGGCCAGTCCTCGTGCAGGGCCGCGTCCACGGCGGCACACAGGGCGGCCAGGTCCAGCCCGCGGCGCGCCAGCACGCGCGGGGCCTGCAGCAGCAGCGCCAGGCGCGCGGCCGCGCCGCCGGGCTCGGGCACGGTGCGCGCCGCCGCGGGCACGGCGAAGCGGCGCACACAGTCCACCGCGGCCTGCGCCGGCACGTCGATCACCAGGATGCGCGTGTCCGGGCGGGCCAGATAGCCATGCTCGGTGCCCGCGGGCACCACCATGCCGCAGGCCGTGTCCACGAAGGCGGCGCGGCCGGCCACCTCCAGCTCCATGCGCCCGTGCAGCGCATACAGCACCTGCGCATGGGCGTGCGCATGGGCCTGGTGCTCGCCACCATAGTGGCGCACCGAAGCGACGGGGTGCAGCAGCGCGGATGCGGAACGGGCCATGCTCAAATACTAGGGCAACGCCGCACTCGCTTTTTCACGACCGCGCCTCTTTTCCGCATCCATGCCGCCTGACGCCCCCGCATCCGCCGCCGCCCGCCGCTCCTGGCGCCAGGCCTGGCTCGTCTACCTGGAGCCCGCGAGCCTGCGCATGCTGGCCCTGGGCTTTTCAGCCGGGCTGCCGCTGCTGCTGGTACTGGGCACGCTGAGCTTTCGGCTGCGCGAGGCGGGCATCGACCGCACGACCATCGGCTACCTGTCGTGGGTGGGGCTGGCCTATGCGTTCAAATGGGTCTGGTCGCCGCTGGTGGACCGCCTGCCGCTGCCGCTGCTCACGCGCTGGCTGGGGCGGCGGCGCAGTTGGCTGCTGCTGGCGCAAGGTGTGGTGGCCGCGGGCCTCGTCGGTATGGCGCTGGCCGACCCGCGCCAGGGGCTGGACGCCATGGTGTGGTGCGCACTGCTGGTGGCCATTGGCTCGGCCACGCAGGACATTGCGCTGGATGCGTTCCGCATCGAGTCCGCCGACACCGACCACCAGGCCGCGCTGGCCGCCACTTACCAGACGGGCTACCGCCTGGCCATGATCTGGGCCGGCGCGGGCGTGCTGTGGGTGGCTGCCCGCGCGGAGGACGCCAGCCTGAGCGGCTACCAGGCCGGCGCCTGGACCACGGCCTACCTCGTCATGGCCGCATCCATGCTGGTGGGGGTGGTGACGGTGCTGCTGTCGCCCGAGCCCACGCCGCGCCCACTGCCGCCCGCGCGCAACCTGGGCGAGTGGCTGCATGGCGCGGTGGTGGCGCCTTTTGCCGACTTCATCCGGCGCTACCGCTGGCAGGCGGCACTGATCCTGGCGCTGATCGCCGTGTACCGCATCAGCGACGTGGTCATGGGCATCATGGCCAACCCGTTCTACGTGGACATGGGCTACACCAAGGACGAAGTGGCCGCCGTGAGCAAGGTCTTCGGCGTCATCATGACGCTGGCGGGCGCCTTTGTAGGCGGCGTGCTGTCCATGCGCCTGGGCGTGATGCGCGTGCTGATGCTGGGCGCGGTGCTCAGCGCGCTGACCAACCTGCTGTTTGCCTGGCTGTCCGGGCATGGCCACGACCTGACCGCGCTGGTGGCCGTGGTCAGCGCCGACAACCTGGCCGGCGGCATCGCCTCGGCGGCGTTCATCGCCTACCTGTCCAGCCTGACCAACGTGCAGTACTCGGCCACGCAGTACGCGCTGTTCAGCTCCATGATGCTGCTGGCCCCCAAATGGCTGGCGGGCTTCTCGGGCCAGTTCGTCGATGCCTACGGCTACAGCGCGTTCTTTACCAGCACGGCCCTGCTGGGCCTGCCGGTGCTGCTGCTGGTGGCGCTGGCGCACAGGGCCAAAAAGGCTTCCAGCGCTTGATAGACAAGCGCTGAAAGCTATCAAAACAATATCACCTTTAGGCCATCGCCACCACGGTGTCATACAGCCCAATGTGCGTCAGCCCTGGATGGCTGGCGATGCCGGTGTAGCGCAGTGACGCATCTTCATAGCGCCTGAACGCAAACACCGCCGCGTTCATCTGCTCGGTGTTGAATACCTTGAGCTGCACCAGCAGATGAAAGTCTTGCACCGTCAGGCCCGTCACCGTCAAAAACAGCTCTGGCTCCAGCTTGGTGATCACGTCCTGCAAGGTGTTCTCACGGAAATCCGTCAGGTACATGAACGCCGGGATGCGCGTCGCAAACTTGATCAGTTTTTCCTGCACCAGCTTGCGTTTGGATCTGTATTCCTTCTCTTCCGCCGAAAGCTCTTTTTTCTCCCGCGCTGACAGCTCCTCGTCCTTGGCTTTTTGCTTCAGGGCTTTGACCTTCTCGCTCTTGTTGATGATGGTTTCAATGACGTTGTCGCCCAGCGCGCGCCAGCCCTCGATGCGCTCCACGGCGGCCATCGCCTCGGGGTTGTCCAGGATGCGGCGCAGGGTGCGCTTGGGCAAATGCAGCTTTGGCACGCTGCTCGTCGGTATAAGTCCAGTTGAAGATTTGCTCCTCAATGAACTCGCCCGTAGCCAGCGCTTTGAACGGTGTGCCCGACAGGTACAAGTAGGCCCGCGTGGTGATGGGCAAAAAGTCGGTTTCCAGCGTGGCGCGCATACCCAACTCTTCGTTCACCTGCTCCAGCACGCCCTCCAGCTCTTTTTCTTTTTTGACGCTGGCATCGTCTTCGCCCTCGAACAGCTCTTTGGCCGTGTCGCGCCACGCGCCAAAGTGATATTCGTCAAACACCACCACATCCCAGTTCAGCGTGTGCAGCCACTCGTTACGGGCTTTGATATTGCCTGCCGCATCGCGCCCCAACAGGTCTTGAAACGAGCCGAAATACACCAGCGGCCTGTCGGGGTCGGCCTGCCTGGGATCGCCTCGGCTTCGGACTCGAAATGCCCGGCAACGATGTAACTCTCCGTGCAGGCCGTCCCAGGCTCGGCAATGATGGGCTTGCTCAGAAATTTGGTTTCGATGGCCGCACTGGTTCCCTGAACCCGAGTCATCAAAACTTTCCACTTGTCTATCCAGGCCGTGTTCGTTGGAACGTCTGAACGCTCGACCCAGGTTACCTTTTGAGAGCCGAACAGCTTGATCGGGTTTTTGAGGCCATCAGGTTTGGGTTTTCCATGGAAAAAGGTTCGCAGTCCGAAGGGCTTTTGGCTGGAAACTCGATTGCTCAGGGTTGCCTTGTCTTTTGTGAGCACCTTCTCCAAGATTGGCACCGCCTCATTGCGCCGCACCAAGATGTCATACGCATCCAAATGGCGCGCAACCGCTGGGCCTGTGGGCTGTCCGTTCCACATCGTCTGCACAGAGCACGGCCCGCTGTGCTGGCGATCCCACAAGAAGTAGGAAACACCGCCGCGAATCTTTACGCCCGGAAAGCCTTCGTACAGTTTGGGAAAGTCCACGATGTTGCGCAGGTGCTTATCAGAAAGCATCTTTGCCCTGAAACCATCCAGACCTTTGCCGCCCGCCATCCAGCGCGATGGCGTCACAAACACCGCGTAGTGCGGATCTAGTTCCAAGGCCTTTTCTACAAACAACTGGTAAATGGGCGCGGCGCTAGAGCCATAACCGCCATCGCTCAACTGGTACGGCGGGTTGCCACAATGATCACGTCGAATTGCATGTCTGCTCCAAATAACTCGGCTATTCGAGTTTTGATGTTGTCGGTATGAATAAAAGCGTAGGCGTGCGTTTCCTTTTCCTCACCACGGTCTAACGCTTTTTGGCTAGCGCCACAAAACCTGCATTTGCCCTGCACCCAGGTGTGTTCAGTGCGCTCAAACCAAATGTTGCCCATCTTGTTGGCAAAGCCATGGGCGATGGAATGCGCGCTGTTGGCGTATTTGGAGCAATACACGCTGCGCCGCGCCAGCAAACTGGTCAGGCGCGTGATGGCAATGCCAAACACCTGCTGCGTCAGGATGTGGTTTACGCGCGTTGGCAAGTCGGGGATTTCTTGCGCCAGCCCCGCGGTCAGGCGGCTGGTGATTTCGCGCAGAAACACGCCCGATTTGGTGAAGGGGTCCAAAAAACGCACGGTTTTATCCGCCCATAGGCTTGCGCCACCGTGGTCGGCAGCCCAGGCATTGGCCAGCAAGTCCAGCATTCGACCGGCCAGTTCTGGGGGTGTGAAAACCTCGTCGTTCGACAGATTGGCAATGCAGGTCAGCACATCGGGGTTGCGGCCATGCAGGGCGAAGGGGGCTTGCAGGGTGATGCTCATGCGGTGCTCATACGTTCTGGCCCTCAGGCCCTGGCAGCTTGCCCGATTGCTTTTCGATTTTCTTGTCCTCGGCTTTCACCCGGCGTTCCAGCTTCTTGATGTCTTCTTCTGCCGGCAACTGCTCGGGCGCAATCCCACGCTGACCCAGCATGACGCGCACGCTCTGGTTGTTCTGCACATGCTCATGTGTGATGGAGCGCTCGCCCAGCAAGTTGGCTTGCTGCACGTTGTGGTTGGTCATTTCGGTGGCCAGATTCTTGGCTGCAATGGTCAGCGTGGGCAAAAAGTCAGCCAGCGGGCGCGTCTGCACGATGCCGTATTTCTCTTTCATCATCTGCGTGGTGTGGCCGCCAAACAGCGCCGCATCCCCCTGGGCACGGATACGGCCAAAACCGGCATCGTCCACGCCGCGTTCGTAGATGTTTTGCGACAGCGCTTTTTCCGATTCGCGCAGGCGGTCGCGCGCCTCCAGCCGGGCTTGCAGGCGCATGCGGTCTTCAATCAGCTCTTGCTTGCGTGTTTGCACCGCAAAGTAACTTTGGGCAAAGGCAATCGCCTGCTTGCGCGGGTCGCCGTTTTGGGCGATCAGGTAGCAGGCATAGCGGGTGAGCATGAAGTCTTCCACAGGGCGCTGGGCGCCACTGCCCAGGGTGACCATTTTCGTGACGCCACGAAAATGGTCAGATTCTTTGTAACCCGTTGATTTGCAAGACTCTATGGCCCGATGGATGGCCGTGGTGAAGTTCTCCCAGCGGGCGTAGCCCAGGGGCTCCATCAGGTCGCGGGCAAACCAGAACTCGATGCCGTCATCGGGCAGGCGCTGGCTGAGTTCGTCAAAGCGTGCGGTGAGCTGGGGAACGATGGTGTCAGTCATATGCTGTCTTTTGGCAGGGCTGCCAGTTCGCCCACGGTCATGGGCGGGTGGATGGTGACCGGGGTAAAGATTTCGTGCTTGCCCAGGTCGGCAAAGAGCGAGCCCTCTTCACTGAACTTTGACGCGCCGGTGAGTGCGTCAAACCTAAAGTCGCGCCGCTGGTACTTGCCTTTGCCCAGGTAGCCCCATTCGGCAAAGGTGATGGCCTGGCCGTGGTGGTCGCGCATGGTCAGCGCGTCGCCATGCACCAGGTTTTGTAACAGTACATACAAGGCCGCCCGGTACAGGTCATCAGCCTCGTCCAGCTGGAGGTAGTCGGCAAAGACCTCCAGCACGTTGGCGCGGCACTCGGCGATGTTGTCGGCCAGCAACTCGATGCCGTAGATGCACATCAGCCCCAGCAGGGCGTAATGCCGCCGCTCGAAGTCAGATTTGCCGTATTTGCGCTCCACCGCAGCGAGCTTGCGCCGCAGGATTTGCACGATGAAGTTGCCGCTGCCGCAGGCGGGTTCCAGAAAGCGCGCGTCGATGCGCTCGGCCTCATCCTTCACCAGATCGAGCATGGCCTCGACCATCCACGGCGGGGTGAAGACTTCGCCGTGGTCGGCGACGCGTTGTTTGGATTTGACGAGGCTCATGGCGCCAAGGTTATCGCAGAATGTGCGGGCTACCCGACCCGCGACTAGTGCCGCTGGCGCATAGAGCCAAAAAGGCCTCCAGCGCTTGATACATAAGCGCTGACAGCTATCAAAATCATACCAAACCGGTTTACCCAACTTTACCCATGCTTCAACCGCGGTAGATGGCGCCCGGTGAACATGGCAGCACTGAAAGGCACCGCATGAGCTCGCAACTGCTGATGATCGAAGACGACCACCGCCTCGCGCAGATGGTGGGCGAGTACCTCGGCCAGTCCGGGCTGCAGGTCACGCACATGGCCGACGGCGCCAGCGGCCTGGCGCGGCTGCAGGCGCCCGAGGGCGGACAACTGCCCGACCTGGTGATCCTGGACCTGATGCTGCCCGACATCGACGGCCTGGAGGTGTGCCGGCGCATCCGCGCGCTGCCGGGCGCCGCGGCCCAGGTGCCGGTGCTGATGCTGACCGCCAAGGGCGACCCGATGGACCGCGTGATCGGCCTGGAGATCGGCGCCGACGACTACCTGCCCAAGCCCTTCGAGCCGCGCGAGCTGCTGGCGCGCATCCGCGCCCTCTTGCGCCGGCGCGAGGCCGGTGCCCAGCCGGTCACCCATGTGCTGCGCTTCGGCTCGCTGGAGATCGACCGCGATGCGCGTACCGTCACCGTGGCCGGTCGGCCCTGCGACCTGACCTCGTACCAGTTCGACCTGCTGGTCACCATGGCCGAGCGCGCAGGCCGCGTGCTGACGCGCGACCAGATCATGGAGGCCGTGCGCGGGCGCGAGCTGGAGGCGTTCGACCGCTCCATCGACGTGCACATGGGCCGCATCCGCGCGGCCATCGAGGCCGACCCCAAGAACCCGCGCCGCATCCTCACCGTGCGCGGCGTGGGCTATGTCTTCGCCAAGCAGCAGGACTGAGATGAAGCGACACCCCCCTGAGACGCTTCGCGTCTTCCCCCCGCTCTCGCACCGCTGCGCGCTGCGGGCAGGGGGACGCAGCCCTCGCTGCGGGGCGGCCCTTGCTCGGCTGCCCTGGCCTGGGTCGCGCCAGTTTCATACGTCGCGGGCCGCGCAACACGCAGTGAAAGGCTGATGGAGATGTCCCTGATCAGCCCCTTCTCCCGTCGCCTGTACCTGCGCATCTGGCTGGCCGTGGTGGGCGGCGTACTGGTGTTTGCTTTCGCCATCGGCATGGCCTGGCGCTGGGCGGCCGAGCAAAGCCAGTTGCAGCCGCCCTCGCGCGAGGTGCGCATCACCGACGCGCAGGGGCGCACGCTGGTCGATGGCGTGGGCCTGCGCCAGCGGCGCGAGCCTGGCGAGGGCGTGCTCTACCGCATCGAAAGCGCCACGGGCGAGGTGTACGAGATGCACCTGTCCCCGCGCACGCCCCGCCCGCGCCCCGACGAGCGCGGTCCCGCCGCGTGGTTCCGCCCGCCCTTCGGCTTTCTGTGGATGCTCGCGCTGGTGGGCATTGCCGTGACCGTGGGGGTGTTCCCCATCATCCGCCGGCTGATGCAGCGGCTGGAGCAACTGCAGCGCAGCGTGCAACGCTTCGGCGAGGGCGACCTGTCGGTGCGCGTGGCCGAGCAGGGCCATGACGAGGTGGCGGCGCTGGCGCGCCAGTTCAACGCCGCCGCCGCGCGCATCGAGACGCTGGTGCAGTCGCACAAATCGCTGCTGGCGAATGCCTCGCACGAGTTGCGCTCGCCGCTCACGCGCATCCGCATGGGGCTGGAGCTGATGCAGGGCGGCACGCCCTCCCCTGCATTCCGCGCCGAGATTGAACGCAACATCGCCGAACTGGACCAGTTGGTGGACGAGATCCTGCTGGCCAGCCGCCTGGATTCCGGCGCCGCCGATGTGGGCACGGTCGAGCCCGTGGACCTGGTGGGCCTGGCCGTGGAGGAATGCGTGCGCGTGGACGCCGAACTGCACGTGGGATCCGGCGATGGTGCAGACGCCATGACGGCGCCCGTCGAAGTGCCGGGCGTGTCCAAGCTGCTGCGCCGCGCCGTGCGCAACCTGCTGGAGAACGCGCGGCGCTACAGCCAGGGCGAGATCACCCTCACCCTCACGCGCGAAGGGCACGACGCCGTGCTGCGCGTGTGCGACCACGGCCCGGGCGTGCCGCCCGCGCAGCGCGAACGCATCTTCGAGCCCTTCTACCGCCTGCCGGGCGCCAGCGAACGCTCGGGCGGTGTGGGCCTGGGCCTGGCGCTGGTGCGCTCCATCGCGGCGCGCCATGGGGGCAGCGTGGTGTGCGAGGACCGGCCCGATGGCGCGGCAGGCGCCTGCTTCACGCTGCGCCTGCCGGTCACGCGCTGAGCGTCGGCGCACACGCCCTTGCCTCAGCAGGCACATTCGCCCATGTTGTAGGGTGGCGCTTTTCCCGTTCCGCAAGGCCTGCCCATGACCGCCGCCGCGCCCTTCTTTGCGCCTGCGCCGCCGCTGCAGGTGGCGCACTGGTTCAACACCCCCGCGCCGCTCACGCTGGACAGCCTGCGCGGGCGTGTGGTGGTGCTGCACGCTTTTCAGATGCTGTGCCCTGGCTGCGTGGAGCACGGCATCCCGCAGGCGCGGCGCGTGCATGAGGCGTTTGCGCCGGATCAACTCGTCGTGATCGGCCTGCACACGGTGTTCGAGCACCACGCCGTGCAGGGCACGCCAGAGGTGCTGCAGGCCTTCATCCACGAATACCGGCTGCGCTTTCCCATCGGTCTGGACCAGCCCGATGCGCCGCGCAGCATTCCACGGACCATGCAGAGCCTGTCGCTCAGCGGAACGCCCAGCCTGGTGGTGCTGGACCCGCAGGGCCGCGTGCGCCTGCACCACTTCGGCCATCTGGACGATCTGCGGCTGGGCGCGCTGCTGGGCCGGCTGCTGGCGGAACCCACGCCAGCCGCCCCGGCGGCCGTGCCCGCCACGGGCTGCGACGATGGCGGCTGCCCACTGCCCGATCAGCCCCGCCCATGAACATGACCCCCTTGCCTTCCCAACCCACGGCCCTGGGCACGCTGCGCGCCGTGCTCACCGGCCGCGCGCAACCCTACACCCGCCCCGGCAGCCGCAGCGCCATTGCCAAGCAGGCACGCAGCGGCCCCGTCGCCGTAGGCGCGGAGGGACTGGACGGTGACTAGCAGGGCGACCTGCGCGTGCACGGCGGCCCCGACAAGGCCGTGCACTGCTATGCATGGCCGCAGTACACGCCCTGGCGCGAGGAGCTGGCGGGCCACGCCACGGCGCAGGCGCTGCTCGCGCAGCCCGGTGCCTTTGGCGAGAACTTCAGCCTGGACGGCGTGCAGGAGGCCCAGGTGTGCATTGCGGACCAGTGGCGCATCGGCAGCGCCGTTTTCGAGGTCAGCCAGGGCCGCCAGCCCTGCTGGAAGCTGAACGACCGCTTCCAGGTGCCCGACATGGCGCTGCGCGTGCAACGCAGCCTGCGCGCGGGTTGGTATCTGCGCGTTCTGCAACCCGGGACGGTGCAGGCGGGCGACACCGTCTGGCTGCTCGCGCGGCCGCAGCCCGCGTGGCCCATCGCACGGCTGCTGGAGGTGATCGACCGGCGCGATTGCACGCCCGCCACGCTGCGCGAAATCCTCGCTCTGCCGCTGCCGCCGTCATGGCAGCGGCTGTTCCAGCGGCGCCTGGACAGCGGACAGAGCGAGGCCTGGGACGCGCGCCTGCAAGGGCAGCACTGACGGCCTGTCAGGCGCGCTGCGGCCAGCGCCAGGCCGACCAGCCGTACATCGCCGCGCCGGCCACCAGTGCCGCCGCCGCCAGCGCCAGCCCGCGGGCAAAGCCCTGGCCGGCATCGGCGTGCGCGAGCAGCCACGCCACCAGCGGCGGACCCGCGATCTGGCCCAGGCCGTAGACGGCCGTGACCAGGCTGGCAAAGCTGTCGGCAGACTGCGGCCACAGGCGCCGCGCCTCCTGCAGGCCGTAGAAGGTGATGGCCGTGAACGGCAGGCCCACCAACGCGCTGCTGAGTGCAAAGCCCGCCGGCGTGGGCCAGAGCAGCCCCAGCACGATGCCCAGCGCCTGCAGCGCATACGCCGCCAGCAGCAGCCAGCGCCGGTCCCAGGCGCTGGGCGCGCGCGTGCTGAGCGCCGCGCCCACGGCCACGCCCGCGCCGAACATCGGCCAGAAAAGGTCGGGCCAGGGTGAACCGGAGGGCAGCGCGGCACGCGCGATCACGGGCAGGAAGGTGGCGGTCACGATGTAGCCCAGCCCCGCCAGGCCGTACGCCACGGCGTGCACGCCGCGCGCCGCCAGGGTGCCGGCGTTTCCCGCCTGCGCGGCCGCGCGGGGCTGGGCACCGGGGTCGGCCTTGACCGCGCGGCCGCGCACCACGGGCCACACGCCCACGCACAGCAGCACCGAGAGCACCCCGAAGACCACCCAGCCCGAGGCCGCACGCCACTGCGCGGCCACCATCGCGCTGGCGGCCAGCCCCGTGAGCACGATGCCCACGCCCGGCCCGCAGAAGATCAGCCCGCCCATGGCCGGGCGGCCCAGCACCGCCAGGCGCACCATGCACCAGGCCGCCACGTTCAGCAGCACGAAGGCGCTGGCGGCCCCGGCCGCAAAGCGCAGCGCCGGCCACGCGGCGGCCACGGGCAGCGCCATCGCCAGCGTGAGCAGCACCGTGGCCACCAGCCCGGCACGCGCCAGCCGCGCCGGATGCCAGCGCGCATAGAAGCCCGGTGCCACCCAGGGCAGTGCCATGCAGGCCAGCGCCCCCAGCAGGTAACCCACGTAATTGGCCGTGGCCAGCCAGCTGCCCTCGGTGAGGGTCAGCACCCCGTCGTGCAGCATCATGGGCAGCAGCGGGGTGAACGCGAACCGTCCCACGCCCATGGCCACCGCCAGCGCCAGCATGCCGGCCAGGGCCACGGCATGGGGCCGCTCGCTCCAGTGCAGGGCGGGCCCGCGGGGCGCGGGCACATCAATCGACGGGGTGGCTTGTGGTTCCATGGCGCGGTCTCCGGCGGTATGATTGCCATCAATCTTTTTATAAGATGATTTTTCAACAAATCATCTCACAAACGTATCCATGGACCTGGTCGCACTGGAGATTTTTCGCACGGTGGCCCATGAGGGCAGCGTGACGCGGGCGGCCGAGCGGCTGGGCCGCGCCCAGTCCAACGTGACCACGCGCGTGCAGCAGCTGGAGGAGCAACTGGGCGCGGCCCTGTTCCTGCGCGAGGGCCGGCGCATGCTGCTCACGCCCGCCGGCGCCACGCTGCAGGCCTATGCCGAGCGCCTGCTGGCGCTGGCCGAGGAGGCCCGCCAGGCCCTGCACCCGGACGCGCCCGCCGGCCACCTGCGCATAGGCGCCATGGAAAGCACGGCCGCCGCGCGCCTGCCCGCGCCCCTGGCGCAACTGCATGCGCGCTGGCCCGCGCTGGTGCTGGAGCTGCGCACCGCGCCCTCACGCCAACTCGTGGAGCAGGTATTGGCCCACGAACTCGACTGCGCCCTGGTGGCCTGGCCGCCGCCGGGCCTGGACGATGAGGCCCCGGTGCAGCGCACGCCCGTCTGGACGGAATCGCTGCTGCTGGCCCTGCCGGCCAGCCACCCCCCCGTCGAAACACCTGCCGACCTGCGCGTGCACACCCTGGCCGCGTTTGCGCACGGCTGCACCTACCGCCGCATCGGCGAAGACTGGATGCGCCAGGCCACGGGACAGGCGCCGCAGGTGCTGGAGCTCGCGTCCTACCCCGCCATCCTGGCCTGCGTGGCCGGGGGCCGTTGCGCCGGCGTGGTGCCTGAGGCGGTGGTCGATCTGCTGCACACACCGCCCGCGCTGCGCTGGGTGCCGCTGGGCCCCTGCGACACGGTGCTGGTGCACCGCACGGGCTATGCCACGCCCGCGCTGGCCGCGCTGCAAGCAGCGCTGCACGGCGCCCAGGACACCCCCTCTGTCCTCGCCCCCGATTCTTCTTTGCGGAGCTGACCCCATGAATGCCTTGCTGCAACGGCTGCAGATCGACCTGCCCCTCTTCCAGGGGCCCATGACGGGCTCGGACACGCCCCAGTTGGCTGCCGCCGTCTCCCAGGCCGGCGGCCTGGGCTTTCTGGGCTGCGGCATGCGTTCGCCCCAGGCCATGCGCGAGGCCGCTGCCGCCGTGCGCGCGGCCACCGCCAAGCCCTTCGGCATGAACCTGTTCGTGCTGGAGCAGCCCACGCCCGATGCAGCCACGGTGCAGGCAGCCATCGAACGCCTGGCGCCGCTGTACGCCGACCTGGGCCTGCCCCCACCCGAGGCGCCGGCGCGCTGGTGCGAGGACTTCCACGCCCAGTTCGAAGCACTGCTGGAGGCCCGCCCCGCCGTGGCCAGCTTCACCTTCGGCATCCTGAGCGCGGCCCAGGTGCGCCGCCTCCAGAACGAGGCCGGCTGCTACGTGATCGGCACCGCCACCACGCTGGCCGAGGCGCAGGCATGGGCCGCCGTGGGTGCGGACGCCGTGGTCGCCAGCGGCATGGAGGCCGGCGGCCACCGTGGCACCTTCCTGGGCGACTTCGAGGCCAGCATGGTCGGCACCCTGGCGCTGGTGCCGCAGTGCGTGGATGCGCTCTCCATCCCGGTGATTGCCGCCGGCGGCATCATGGACGGGCGCGGCATTGCGGCTGCCCAGGCGCTGGGCGCGCAGGGGGTGCAGTTGGGCACGGCCTTCCTCGCCTGCCCCGAGTCCGCCATCGGCCCTGCGCAGCGCGCCGCCATGGCCGACGCACAGGCCACGGACACGCGCGTCACGCGCATCTACTCCGGCCGGCCCGCCCGCGGCATCGTCAACACGCTGATGCAGCGGCTGGCACCGCACGAGGCCACGGTGCCGGCGTACCCGGTGCAGAACGCGCTGACCGGCCCACTGCGCAAGGCCGCCGCCAGCCAGGGACGCGCGGACTACCTGTCCCTGTGGGCAGGCCAGGGCGTTGCCGCCGCGCGCGCGCTGCCGGCACAGCAGCTGGTGGCGCTGCTGGCGCAGGAATGGCAGGCCGCACTGCGGCGCCTGAAGGTTTAAGCCTTTTGGGGCTCTAGCGCTTTCCCATCAAGCGCCAGCAGCTATTTAATATATAGCAAAGCAGAGAATTATCGGAGGGCGGGGCGATCCCCATCCAGCCACTGCCCCGCCACGCTGTCCGGCAGGTACAGGCCCTGCGTCAGGTAGTCGTCCAGCCGCCGGCGGTCGGGCGAACGCAGTTTGATCAGCGGCGGCAGCGGCCCGCGCGCACGCATGAACAGCAGCCGCAGCTTGAGCGCAGCGCGGCGCCAGCGGCCCTGCACGTGCAGGAAGTACGGCCCCGACTCCGCCGGGGACAGGCCCAGTCGGTAGCTGCCGCCGCGCAGCAGGATCACCTGCAGCGCCAGGTGCATGGTCAGGTAGGCGGGCATGTCGATGCGCTGCAGCGCCTGCGTGTACAGGCCCTGGGCCTGCAGGTGGGCGATGTACTGCTCGCCGGTGCGGGCGATGACCTCCTGCGTGAATTCACGCTGCAGATCCTCGATGAAGGGGCTGCCGGGCGGCGCGGCCATGAACCAGTTCTCCACCACCGGCCGGTCCGGGACACTGGTGTACTGCTGCAGGTAGTAGCCCACGAAGTCGGCACCCGTGCGCGCCTGCTCCTGCAGAACCCAGTCCAGCGGCTGGGTGAGGATGGTGCTCGCGTCCAGCCAGATGCCGCCGTGGCGGCGCAGCAGCTCCAGGCGGATCCAGTCGGCACGCTTGGCCGCCGATGCGCCGTCGAGGGCAGCAGGGATGGCCGGCAGGTACCGCAGCACGCCACGCTCGTCCAGGATGCGGATCTCGAAATGCGGATGCAGGCGCCGCCAGTGGTCGAAGCAGCGCTGCACCAGCAGCGGCGGTGTGCCGCCCTGCCAGTAGCTCCAGAGAATGCGGGGAATGGCCGTGCGCGCGGCCGGCGCTGCGGCTGCGGTGCCCGTGGCGTGCAGCGTGAACACGGGTGCCGGGGCGGGCTCCAGGTCGCGCGGGCGCAGGCGGTACCAGCGCTTCAGCCAGCCCGCCAGCCACAGTTCGCCCCGGTGCTTCCAGTGGGTGGAGGATGGCGCATGCGACATGGGTCAGCCCTTTGCTTCGACCGCCACGACACCCCAGGCACGGCGCAGCCGCAGAGCGCGCAGCCACCAGCCGCGCCGCACGTAGGCGCGCAGCAAGGCCTGCGCCGACAACGGCGATGCCGCAGCGAAGTCGTCACGCAATCGCTGCGCTGCGACTCGGCGTTCGGCCACGGGCAGATCGGCCCGCTCCAGGAAGCGCGCCGCGCCGGCAAGGTTGCGCGCACTCTGGTGGGCCAGGGCGAAATGCAGCGCCGCGCTGGCAGGCAAGGCCCCTTCGGCCTCGGCCGTGCGCAGCGCCTGGGCAAACGCGCCCAATGCCCGTGACTGATCGAGCGCCTTGGGCAGGGTCATCGTCGCCAGGATGCTGCTGCCGCGCTGGCGGTAGGCCACCCAGGGCTGGGGCATGTAGCAATAGCTGCGCGCGCGCAGCAGGGCCAGCGGCATGGCGGCCATGTCCTCGAAGTAGCGGCCCGCGGGAAAGCGCAGGTCTGCGCCCCACAGCGCGCGCCGTGTGACCTTGGACCAGGCATGCAACTGCCCGGTCATCAACACGCCCGTCAGCAGCGCAGCGCGGTCGCGCTGAAGCCCCCCCGCCGGGCCGGCAAAGGTGGCGCGATGGCCCTCGCCGCGCAGCCGGTGCTTGAGTTGCGTACGCTCGCGCCACACCATGAAGTCGCACAGCACCGCATCCGGGGCATGGCGCTGCACGGTGGCCTGTAAACCGGCCAGCGCACCGGGCAGCAGCTTGTCGTCGGAGTCCAGGAACCAGAGGTATTCACCGCGGGTGGCGTCGATCATGGTGTTGCGCGCGGCGCTCAGGCCCTGGTTGACCGCGTGGCGCATCAGGGTCAGCCGGCCGGGCCAGCGCTGCGCCAATTGCTGCATCAGTGCACGCGAACCATCGGTGGAACAGTCGTCGAGCACCAGCACCTCCACGCCTGCCCCCCCCTCCACGGCAAGCGGCAGTTGCGCCACCTGCTCCACCACGGAGGTGAGACACGCTTGCAGATAGTCCTGCACGTTGTAGACCGGCACCAGGATGCTGAGCCAGGGCGCAGCCGGCGCGCGCACGGCGCCGCTCACTGAGCAACCTCCAGCCCCCGCAGCAGCAGGTCCTCGTACCGCTTCGTCATGGTCTGCAGGCTGTACAGGTGCCGGGCATCTTCCTGCGCGGCCTGGGCCATGCGCTGCGCCTCGTCATCGCGCACTAGCAGCCGCTCCAGTGCGTCGGCCAGCGATGCGGGATCGGCATGCGCGGCCAGCAGGCCATTGCGGCCGTCATCGATGATTTCCTGCACGCCCACCACACGGCTGCCCACCACCGCACAGCCTGCGGCCATGCCCTCGATCAGCGACAGCGGCATGCCCTCGTAGTGCGTGGCCAGCACGCAGATGCGGTGGCCCATGAGCAGTCCCGGCACATCACCGCAATGGCCCAGGAATTCCACCTGCCCGTCCAACCCCAGGGCCGTGCACAGCTTGCGCGCCGCCCGCTGCGCCGCCGCCTTGCCGCCGCCGGCCAGTTTGACGGGCGGCGTGAGGCCGCGATCGCGCAGCAGCGCGACGGCGCGCAGCAGCGTGGCATGGTCCTTCTGGCGCGCAAAGCGCGCGGCCATGACGATGCCCGGCACACGGTCGGCCCAAGCGGGATGGCGCGCCAGCTCATACGGCCCCAGCGCGATGCCGTTGGGAATGGCCACGGTCTTGGCGGCGGGGAAGCCACGCGCGAGCAGGCTCTGGCGCACGCCTTCGGAGACGCCCACGATGAGGTCGGTGCGCTCAGCCAGCCACAGGGCTTGGCGCAGCCGCCAGGCGGTGTAGCGCTCGCGGGAGTTGTGCTCTACATGCACCAGGTGGGGCACGCCGGCGATCAACCCGGCATAGCGGCCCCATAAATGCTCGCTGAACCCATGGGCCACCAGCACATCGGGTTGGAAACGCCGGCAGAGCGCGACCAGCTGCCAGATGGTGGCCACGTGCGCCCAGCCGGCCACGGTTTCCACCGCCAGCCCCTGGTCCCGCAGGGCCTGCACGCGTTCGTTGCGCGTGTGCCGCTTGCGGCGCAGCACCAGCAAGGCCTCGCAGCGGCCCGAAGCCGCGTGCGCTCGTACCAGATCCACGGCCACCTGCGTGGCGCCGGAAAACCCGCCCGTCACGAAATGCAGCACCCGCGGCCGGCGCACGGCCGGGGTGCCGGCCGCGCCGGGAAGGCCAGGGGCAGACGCCGCAGACACCATGGCGTGGCCTTATGCCGCAGCCGCAGCGGATCCCTTGCCCGCGTACAGCGCGTCCATGCCGCGCACCGCCGACCAGGTGGTCATCACCATGAACAGGTAGAACATGATCCCGCTGTTGTGTGCAAAGAAGACCTGCGTCATTCCGAATCCCGCATACAGCAACGGAATGCACACGCCCGCCATGCGCAGCGCCAGCACCTGCGCACGCACCTCGGCCGCTTGCCCCGCGTAGGCGGCCATGCGCGCGCGGGTGGGCCAGAACATGCCCAGCGGCACCGCATAGAACAGCAGCAGCAACAGCACGCCCACAAGGCCCGCCTTGATGAACATATCCAGGGGTTCGTTGTGGGTGTAGATGTATTCAAGGATGGAGGGCTCGTACTGCCCCGCCGCCACCCGCTTTTCCTTTTCGGCCAGATACCCGCGCATGCCCCAACCGAGGAGAGGCTTCTCCAGCCCCACCTCCCAGGCAAAGCGCCAGTGCTCCAGCCGCTGACCCACGGAGGTGTCGGCCGCACGTTCGGTGCCGTAGATCAGCACTTCCTGCTCCATGATGTCCCAGCGCTCTGCCAGCACCGCATGATTGGCTGCGCCCAGCACCAGCAGCGCAATGGCAGCACCCGCCAGGGTGCGCCACAGTTCGCGGCAGAAAAAGCGCCACAGCAGATACAGACCCCACGGCGCCGCCAGCAACAGCGCCAGCCAGCCGCCACGGGACTGTGAAAGAACAGAAGCGTTGAATGCCAACAGCACGGCGATACATGCCAGTGCTACGTCCCGACGGTTGAGATGCTCGCGCAACGCAATGGTCTGCACGGCCAGCATGGTGCCCAGCAAGAGTGCCAGGTTGCCCCACTGAATGGCATTGGTCCTGCCCGTCGGGAAGCCCGAGGCACGCGGAGCCCCTTCCACGTACACCTGCCACAGCGCGACGGCGCCGGCGCCCGCACAACCTGCCACCAACCCCCAGAACTGGGCGCGCGGCCGAGGCCCTACAGGGCTCACAAACAACAGGCAGGCAATACCCAGAGCGAATTTGGACGGTCGGTCCCATCCTCCCAGTCCCTCCAGGGGATTGGCCAATACCAACCAGAGGATGCCCATGCCGAGCATGATGGCCGCAAAGCTCCAGGTCCAGCGATCCTGCGGCAGACGAGGCCATCGGTGCGCAGAGCACAGCGCACCAACCAGCAGCAACACGGCGCCATAGGAGTAGCCTGACTGCACCGTCAACGCCAGCGCAGGCAGCAGGAACAAGGCCGCCGTGGCGACCCGGCGAGGCCAGGGGCCTGGGCCCAGAAGGTTTTCAAGGGTCATGAACAGTACGCAGCCCAGAGCCTGCGGATCAGCCCTGCAGTGATCAACGCACCACCGCCAACGCGACGGGGGTGCCAACACAGGCGTGGCGCGAACGCCGCATCAATGCCCGGCGTGGACAACCTCGCCCGCCTTCAGGCGGTACACGGTGCCGCAGTAGGGGCACTTGGCCTCGCCCGTGTGGGCCACGTCCAGGTAGACCTTGGGGTGGCTGTTCCAGAGCTTCATGTCGGCCTTGGGGCTGGGGCAATACACGCCGCCCTGGAGGTTGAGATCCTTGGCCAGCAGTTCAACGATGGCTTGTGACATGGGTTCAGACCTTGGTGAGCCAGTGGGCGTACTTGGGATTGCGGCCGTTCACGATGTCGAAGAAGGCCGATTGGATCTTCTCGGTCAGCGGGCCGCGGCTGCCGCTGCCGATCTGCACGCGGTCCAGTTCGCGGATCGGGGTGATCTCGGCGGCCGTGCCGCTGAAGAAGGCCTCGTCGGCGATGTACACCTCGTCGCGCGTGATGCGCTTTTGCACCAGCTCCAGGCCCAGGTCCTTGCAGATGTGGAACACGGTGTTGCGCGTGATGCCGTTGAGCGCGCCGGCCGACAGGTCGGGGGTGTACACCACGCCGTCCTTGATGATGAACACGTTCTCGCCCGAGCCTTCGGACACGAAGCCGGCGCTGTCCAGCAGCAGGGCTTCGTCGTAGCCATCATCGGTGGCTTCCATGTTGGCCAGGATGGAGTTGGTGTAGTTGCTCGACGCCTTGGCCTGCGTCATGGTGATGTTGACGTGGTGGCGCGTGAAGCTGCTGGTCTTGACGCGGATGCCGCGTTGCATCCCTTCCTCGCCCAGGTACGCGCCCCAGGCCCAGGCGGCGACGATCAGGTGAATCTTGTTGCCCTTGGGCGAGACGCCCAGTTTTTCCGAGCCGATCCACGTCAGCGGACGCAGGTAGCAGGATTCGAGCTGGTTTTCGCGCACCACGGCCTTCTGTGCCTCATTCACCTCGTCCTTGGTGAAGGGGATCGTCATGCGCAGGATCTTGGCGCTGTTGAACAGGCGGTTGGTGTGCTCTTCCAGGCGGAAGATGGCCGTGCCCTGCTCCGTCTTGTAGGCGCGCACGCCTTCGAAGGCGCCGCAGCCGTAGTGCAGCGAATGGGTCAGCACGTGGATCTTGGCGTCGCGCCAATCCACCATCTGGCCATCCATCCAGATCTTGCCGTCACGGTCGGCCATGGAGGGAACAACGGGGCTCATGGAGATCCTTTTCGAGAGAACTGCGTGGGTCGCAAAGCACGCAATTCTACGATTCGTCCGCCGGGTTGGCGGCGGCAGTCGGGCCGGCGTCCTCCTGCGGGGCGGGTCGCACCAGTTCCCAGCGCACCAGGCGACCGTTGACAAACTCGCAGGTCACGTGCGACTGCGTGC
This sequence comes from Diaphorobacter sp. JS3050, assembly GCF_013154915.1. Taxonomy (NCBI): domain Bacteria; kingdom Pseudomonadati; phylum Pseudomonadota; class Betaproteobacteria; order Burkholderiales; family Comamonadaceae; genus Diaphorobacter; species Diaphorobacter sp. JS3050. Next base: position 233,956 of record NZ_CP053553.1, on the reverse strand, counting down.
CGTCGGTCCAGCGGTAGAGCTCGGGCTGCTGGCCGTCCGCCGACAGTTGCTGGCCCAGGGCGCGCGTCATGGCGACCACGTGCAGCAGGTTCACACCGGCTTTCAGCTTGGCATTGAGCATTACCGCGCTGCCCACGTAGCCGATCGGGTGGTTACGCGCCTTCTGCATCACGTTCATGAGCCGCGTGTAATGCAGCAGCCCCCACATGACCAGCCCTCCGCTCACGGTGAGGATGCCCTGCGGACCATAGGCGCGGTAGGCGGCGATGACCAGGACGACGATGCCCGCCGGGATCAATATCTTGCGCAGATTCATGGCCGCATTGTCCTACGCAGCACCACCGGCGCCGCTGTGGAAGCTGCGTAGCCCCAGCGACACGACGCGTCAGTCCAGCCCGCGCACGGCAGTCATGGCCTCGTCCACGCGCTCCACTGCGTGGATCTCCAGCCCGGCGATCGGCTTCTTGGGCGCATTGGCTTTGGGCACCACGGCCACCGTGAAGCCCAGCTTGGCGGCTTCCTTCAGGCGCTCCTGGCCACGCGGCGCGGGGCGCACCTCGCCAGCCAGGCCCACCTCGCCAAACGCGATGAAGCCCTTGGGCAACGCCTTGCCGCGCAGGCTGCTGGTGATGGCCAGCATCACGGCCAGGTCGGCCGCGGGTTCGCTGATGCGCACGCCCCCTACGGCATTGACGAATACGTCCTGGTCGGCGCAGGCCACGCCCGCGTGGCGGTGCAGCACGGCCAGCAGCATGGCCAGGCGGTCGCGCTCCAGCCCCACCGACAGGCGCCGTGGGCTGGGGCCGCCGCCGTCGACCAGCGCCTGGATCTCCACCAGCATCGGCCGCGTGCCCTCCAGCGTGACCAGCACACAGCTGCCGGGCACCGGCTCGCTGTGCTGGCTCAAGAAAATGGCACTGGGGTTCGCCACGCCCTTGAGGCCCTTCTCGGTCATGGCGAACACGCCGATCTCGTTCACGGCGCCAAAGCGGTTCTTGATGGCGCGCACCAGACGGAAGCTGCTGTGCGTGTCTCCCTCGAAGTACAGCACCGTGTCCACCATGTGCTCCAGCACGCGCGGGCCGGCCAGCGCACCCTCCTTGGTCACGTGGCCCACCAGGATGACGGCGATGCCCGTGGCCTTGGCCATGCGCGTGAGGTGGGCCGCGCACTCGCGCACCTGGGCCACCGAGCCGGGGGCGCTGGTGAGCTGGTCGGAATAGACGGTCTGGATGGAGTCGATGACGCACACCGCGGGCTGCGTGGCCTCCACGGTGGCGAGGATTTTTTCGAGTTGGATCTCGGCCAACACGTTCACCTGGCTCGCATCCAGCCCCAGCCGGCGCGAACGCAACGCCACCTGGGCGCCGCTCTCCTCGCCCGTCACGTACAGCGTGGGCAGGCCCGCGCGCTGCAGCGCGTCCATCGCCTGCAAGAGCAGCGTGGACTTGCCGATGCCCGGATCGCCGCCGATGAGCACCACTCCGCCCTCGACCACGCCACCGCCCAGCACGCGGTCCAGTTCCTCGATGCCGCTCGCAGTGCGCGCCACCTCGGTCGCCTCGATGGCGGCCAGCGGCATCACCGCCTGCGCCTGGGCCAGGCCCGCGTACTGGCCGGCCCCGCTCAGGCGGTTCTTGCCCGGTCCGGCGTCGGGCACGGATTCGATCAGGGTGTTCCACGCACCGCAGGAGGGGCATTTGCCCAGCCAGCGCGGACTGGTGCCACCGCATTCGGTGCAGGAGAAGATGGTTTTTTCTTTGGCCATGGTGGCAGGACGCAGCGTAGGCCGGCGGTGGGCCGGCGCGGGGGATCTGTCCTATCCTAACGGGCAGTGCCGCCCCGCCGGGCGAACACCGACTCCGGAAGGACCCGCCATGCCCCTGCCGACACTTCGCGCCCTGGCCGCGCCGCTGCTGACCGCCTGCGCACTGGCGCTGGCCGCTTGCGACAAGAAGCCCGCCGATCCGCCGCACCTGCCCTCGGTCCCCGCCGTGCCCAAGCCCTCGGCGCCCGCCGCGCCCCTGCCCGGCGCGCAGCCGGCCAGCGTGGGCTCCTGAGTTCCTGGTGCATCAAAAAAAGGAGCTGCCAGCGCTTGCCACAAGCCACATTCAGGTACTTATTGCATCGAAATGACCTGGGATTGAGCGCAAGCCGCTCCTCTTTTTATAGATACGATCATCCATCCTCGATCACGCCCGCCGTCCATGACCTCTCTCACCCTCTACTTCACCCCCGGTACCTGCGCACAGGCCGTGCGCATCGCGCTGGAGGAAGCGCAAGCACCCTATACCCTGGTCCGCGTGGACTTCGCCAGCCAGCAGCAGCGCTCGCCCGAGTACCTCGCGGTCAATCCCAAGGGCCGCGTGCCCGCGCTGGTGACCGAGCACGGAACGCTCACCGAGACCCCCGCCCTGCTGGCCTACGTGGCGCAGCGCTTCGCGGATGCGCGCCTGGCGCCCGCCGACCCCTTCGGCTTCGCGCGCCTGCAGGAATTCCACAGCTACCTGGCCTCCACCGTGCACATCGCCCACGCCCACCGCCCGCGCGCCAGCCGCTGGGCCGACGAGCCCGAGGCCCAGGCCGCCATGCAGCGCAAGGTGCCCGCCAACATGACCGAGTGCTTCACGCTGATCGAGCGCCACTACCTGGGCGAAGGCCCGTGGGTGCTGGGCGAGCAGTACTCGGTGGCCGACGGCTACCTCTTCACCGTTGCGGGCTGGCTCAAGAGCGACGGCGTGGACATCGCGCAGTTTCCCAAGGTGCACGCGCACTCCCACCGCATGGCGCAGCGCCCCGCGGTGCAGCGCGCCCTGGCCTGACGCCCAGGCCCCCCAAAAAAGGCCGGCGCCCCTTGCGAGGCCCCGGCCTGTCGCGCCCGCCCCGCCAAAGTCGCCGCCACCGCCGTGCAAAGGTGGTGCGGGGCCCTGCGGCCCGGGGCCGGCGGGCCAGCCGGCATCGGGTAGCAGGTCCAGCCCGTCGGGCGCGTCGCCCGTATCGCTGCGCCGGCGCAGCAGCCATGCGGCCCACAGACGCAACACCAGCAGATAGACCCCATATCCCACGCCCAGCGTGACCAGGTAGCGCAGCGCCAGCGACGGCACGCCCAGCGCCATCTGTGTGTGGGACACCGCCCACATCACACCCAGGATCAGGCTGCCGATGCACCAGCCATGCAGCCGCAGGGCATGGCGCTGGCGCAGGCCCTCCTGCAGCCGCTGCGGCAGGCGCATGCCGCGCCACGAGGCGCCCGCGCAGCCGCGCACCCGGGCCATGGATGGAATCAGTCCTGCACCACCACGGGCACGCGCGGTGCCAGCGCGCACATCAGCTCGTAGCCGATGGTGCCACCCGCTTGCGCTACCTCGTCGATGGGCAGCACGGCGCCGTTGGCGGCGCGGCCCCAGAGCGTGACCTCGGCCCCCAGCCCCGCTCCGGGCACGGGCGTGAGGTCCACGGCCAGCATGTCCATGCTCACGCGCCCGATGGTGCGCGTGCGCACCCCGTTCACCAGCACGGGCGTGCCGGTATCGCAGTGGCGTGGATAACCGTCGGCATAGCCGCAGGCCACGACACCGATGCCCAGCGGCCCCTGCGCCGTGAAGCGCGAGCCGTAGCCCACGGTGTCGCCCGCCTGCAGCTGCTGCACGCCGATGATGCGCGAAGCCAGCGTCATGGTGGGCTGCAGGTCCCAGTCGGCCGCGCGGCGCTCGGGATGGTCGGGCGCGCTGCCGTACAGCACGATGCCCGCGCGCACCCAGTCCAGCCGCACCTGCGCATCACCGCCGTGGCGCAGCAGCGCGGCGCTGTTGGCGATGCAGCGCTCGCCCGGCAGGTCCTGCGTGGCGGTCTGGAACGCCTGCACCTGGTGCGCGATGCCGCGCGGGCCGTCGGCGTCGCTGAAGTGGGTCATGCACGAGATCTCGTCCACCTGGGGCAGCGCGTTCAGGCGCGCCCAGGCGCTGCGGTAGCGCTCGGGCGTGAAGCCCAGGCGGTTCATGCCGGAGTTCATCTTGAGGAACACGCGGTGCGGCACCTGCGTCTTGTGCGCGGCCAGCCAGTCGATCTGCGCATCGCAGTGCACGGCATGCCACAGGCCCATGCGCGAGCACAGCTCCAGGTCGCGCGGCTCGAACACGCCCTCCAGCAGCAGGACCGGGCCGCGCCAGCCGAGAGCGCGCACGCGCTCGGCCTCGGCCAGGTCCAGCAAAGCGAAACCGTCGGCGGCGCGCAGGCCTTCGAACACGCGCTCGATCCCGTGGCCGTAGGCGTTGGCCTTGACCACCGCCCACACGCGCGCATCGGGCGCGGCACGGCGCGCGCGCTCCAGGTTGTGGTGCACGGCTGCGGGGTGGATGGTCGCAAGAATGGGGCGCGGCATGGGGGTGTTTCTACGGACTGGACGGGGGCCATTCTGGCACTGGGCGCGCAGGGTCGCGTGATATAACCGCCCGTCGCTCCTCGGAGTGTTTCGAATTTTCACAGGCCATCATTCCCGCTGATGGAGCCACCAGCCACCCGATGAAGCGCGGTTTCTACACCATCATGTCGGCGCAGTTTTTCAGCTCGCTGGCCGACAACGCATTGTTCGTGACCGCGGTGGAACTGCTGCGTACGAGCGGCGCGCCGGAGTGGCAGCGCGCAGCGCTGGTGCCCATGTTCGCGCTGTTCTACGTGGTGCTGGCGCCGTGGGTGGGCGCATTCGCCGACTCCATGCCCAAGGGGCGGGTGATGTTCATCAGCAATGCCATCAAGGTGGTGGGCTGCCTGATGATGCTGTTCGGCCACCACCCGCTGCTGGCCTACGCCGTGGTGGGCCTGGGCGCGGCGGCGTATTCGCCGGCCAAGTACGGCATCCTCACCGAGCTGCTGCCCGCATCACAGCTGGTCAAGGCCAACGGCTGGATCGAGGGGCTGACCATCGCCTCCATCATCCTGGGCGTGCTCGTGGGCGGCCAATTGGTCGCACCCCACATCGCCAGCCATCTGCTGGCGCTGGACATGCCGGGCATCGATCTGGGCATCGACCTCGCGGCCGAAGCCGCCATCCTGGCGCTGGTGCCGGTGTACATGCTGGCGGCGTGGTTCAACCTGCGCATCCCGCACACGGGCGTGGAGATGCGCCCCCTGCCGCCCAACCCGCTGGCGCTGCTGCCCGACTTCTGGACCTGCAACGGGCGCCTGTGGCGCGACAAGCTCGGGCAGATCTCGCTGTCCACCACCACGCTGTTCTGGGGGGTGTCGGGCAACCTGCGCTACATCGTGCTGGCCTGGAGCGCCGCGGCCCTGGGCTACAGCACCACGCAGGCCTCGGCCCTTGTGGGCGTGGTGGCCATCGGCACGGCCGCGGGCGCGGTGGCGGCGTCCCTGCACATGCGCCTGGACATGGCTACGCGCGTGATCCCGATGGGCATCGCCATGGGCCTGCTGGTGATCCTGATGAATGTCATCAGCAACATCTGGCTGGCCATTCCGTTCCTGATCCTGCTGGGCGGGCTGGGGGGCTTCCTGGTCGTGCCCATGAACGCGCTGCTGCAGCACCGGGGCCACAACCTGATGGGCGCGGGCCGCTCCATTGCCGTGCAGAACTTCAACGAGCAGGCCGCCATCCTCGGCATGGGCGCGTTCTACAGCCTGTCCACCAAGTTCGGGCTGTCGGCCTTCGGTGCCATCACGGCCTTCGGCATGCTGGTGGCGGGCGTGATGTGGCTGATCGGCCGCTGGCACGCGCACAACGTGCGCAGCCATCCCGAGGAAGTGGAGCACCTGCTCTCCATCGCCCGGCACGACCACCACTGAACCGGTGCGTGGGGCTACCCCTGCGCAGCCCCGCGCGCCCGCCGTCGCGCCGGCACAATGCGCCGCAAAGGCTGGGCGTCTTCGCGCCTTCACCACTCTGTTTTTGATAGCTGTTTGCGCTTGCCAGATAAGCGCTACGGCCACTTTTTGCATGCAATCTCCGCTTCCCGCCCTGGCCTTGCTGTTCAACGCCTTCATCTGGGGACTGTCCTGGTGGCCGTTCCGGCAGATGCACGGCGCGGGACTGCACCCGCTGTGGGCCACGGCGCTCATGTATGGGGCCATCCTCCTTGTGCTGCTGGCGCTGCGGCCGGGCATTTCCGCGCAGCTGCGGCAGCACCGGGCTCTGTGGTTGCTGGCGCTGTGCTCGGGCCTGAACAATGTGGCCTTCAACTGGGCCATCACCATTGGCGACGTGGTCCGCGTGATCCTGCTGTTCTATCTGATGCCGGCCTGGAGCGTGCTGCTGGCCTGGCGCTTCCTGGGCGAGCGGCCCACGCCGCAGGCGCTGGCGCGGCTGCTGCTGGCCTTCAGCGGCGTGCTGCTGGTGCTGTGGCCCGCCGAGGGCGGCCTGCCGCGTCTGCTCGCCGCCCTGACGCTGGCCGATCTGCTCGCGATCCTCGGCGGCTTCACGTTTGCCGTGACCAACGTCACCCTGCGCCGCCTGCACGCCGTCCCGGGCCAGGCGCGCATGGTCGCCATGTTCGGCGGCTGCATGCTCATGGCGCTGCTGGCGGCCCAGCTGGGCCGATCCCTGGGCCTGGTGCCGCCCTTTCCACCGCTGAACGCCACCTGGGCCTGGGTGGCGGCGCTTCTGGCGGTCGTGCTGCTGATCGGCAACTGGGCGCTGCAGTTTGGCGCCGCGCGCCTGGCGGCAGGGACGACGGCGATCATCATGCTGTCGGAGGTGGTGTTCGCCAGCGGCTCCTCGACGCTGCTGGGCGCGGCACAGCTGACGGGCGGGACCCTCGCCGGCGGCGCGCTGATCCTGCTGGCGGCCGGCTGGTCGGTCTGGCGGCCGCGGGTGCATGCAGCAGGCACACCCCATGCCCCCAGTGATAAGGTGACGGACACACGACCGGAGGCCCCATGACCACTGCGTATGACTTCGACGCGACACGCATCGACGGCGCACCCCAGCCACTGAGCGACTTCCGCGGTCAGGTGCTGCTCATCGTCAACACCGCCAGCGCCTGCGGCTTCACGCCGCAGTTCACCGGCCTGCAGGCGCTGCACGAACGCTATGGGCCGCGCGGGCTGGTAGTGCTCGGCTTTCCGTGCAACCAGTTCGGCCACCAGGACCCGGGCAGCAACGACGCCATCGCGGGCTTTTGCCTGCGCAACTATGGCGTGCAGTTTCCCATGATGTCCAAGATCGACGTCAACGGCAGCGACGCGCACCCGCTGTACCGCTGGCTCACCGCCGAAGCGCCCGGCGTGCTGGGCACCAAGGCGATCAAGTGGAACTTCACCAAGTTCCTGGTCGGCCGGGACGGCCAGGTGATCCGCCGCTACGCGCCGCAGGAGGCTCCCGAGAAGCTCACGGGCGACATCGAGGCAGCGCTGGCGGCCTGAAGCCAAGCGGTTTTCACAAGCGGTCCGGCGCGACATGCGCGCTCCACAAAGGCCGCGGCAAGTACAGCCCCGATACCGGCCTCCGGGCCTGCCAAGACCAGCCAAGGCAGCAAGCGGGCCACGGCCCGCGGTTCTCACCGTGCCATGCTGCGTGGGTACGCCGTGGGGCAGGTTTGCAGCGCGTGCAGGCCCGGCGCTGGACTGCAGTCGACAGCAAGACAGCGCCATGGCCAACATTCCATCCACGCAGCGGAGGAGCAAAAAGGTCAGGAGGAGAACGCGGCGCCGTCCAGCCCCTCGGCCGGGCAGTCACGCATCCGGGCCTCGACCTGGCGCAGCAGGTCGGCCAGGGTCTTGCCGGGCTCCTGGCGAAAGCGCTCGTCCAGCACCTCGAAGGCCGCGATGCGGTCGATGCGAAAGCCCCGGAAGTCATCGCGCAGCTCGCACCAGGCCGACAGCGTCCACACCTTGCCCCAATAGAAGCAGCCCAGCGGCCGCACGCGCCGCAGGCTGGACCGACCTTGCACGTCGGCGTAGTCAAGCCGCACCACATGGCAGGACTGCACGGCCTCGCGCAGCGCCTGCAGCGCGGCCTGGGCGAGCGTATCCAGCCCCGAGCCCGGCGCGTAGAGCGCTTGCGCCTCGGCCGCCGCGCGCGCGGCGGGCGGCAGCACCGAGAGGATCTTGCCAAGCGCACCCTCGATCTCGCGCGCCATGCCGCCATCGACCCAGGTCTGCGCAAGCCGCGCGGCGGCCACGAGGGCGTTGGCCTCGCCCTGGCTGAACATCAGCAGCGGCAGCTCGAATCCCGCGCCCAGGCGGTAGCCCACGCCGGCCTCGCCTTCAATGGGTATGCCCTGGTGCTGCAGGTCGGCCACGTCGCGGTAAATGGTGCGCAGCGACACTTCCAGCCGCCCGGCGAGAAAGGCGGCCGTGGACAGGCGCCGGCCCCGGATGAGCTGGACGATCTGGAACAGGCGGTCGGCACGGCGCATGGAATCTCAGGCCACGGAAGGAATGGTCCGCATGGTACGGTGCCGGGTGCCAGGCAGGACAGCGCCCGGGCCTGCACTCAGAGCAGCACGCCGATGTGCAGGGCGACGCACTCCGGCCCCTCGTAGCATTCGAAGTCGGTGTCGAAGCGGCGCCGCACCTCCGGATGTTCCTCGAAGTAGCGCCACGCGGCGGCCCAGGCGTCGAGCACCATCTGCGGCATGGGTCCCTCGCAGTGGAACACCAGATAGCTGCCCGGCTGCACCTCGATGCGGGCCGCGCCCACCGGCGGATCGGCCTGCACGGCGGCCGACACGCCGGCCGTCACGTCGAAGGCGCCATGCTGATCGGACTCATAGGCACTGTAGACGCCGTAGAGGCGCCCGTCGGCCCCGGGGCCGGGCAACTGGCGCGCCCAGCTTTCGGTGAAGAACTGGTCCCACAGTGCGCCTATGCGCGCCCGTTCGGGCTGGGCCTCGTCTCGGTTGCAGGTGCGCACGGCAACGCCCGCCACGCTGAACGCCGGCACCTGGACGGTGATTGGGATCATGGAAATCTCTCCTGAACGGAATCCAAGAACGCGCCGATGCTGCCGCCACCCTGCTGACAACGGGGTGTCAGCAGGGTGTGCGAGCCGGCGCCTCAGCGCGCCATGGCGTGCAGGCCGATGGTGTTGCCCTCGGTATCGCGCACGTGGGCGATGTACCCCATGCCCTGGGGCAGCTGCGTGCAGGCATCCACGACCTGGCCACCGGCAGGCACTACACGGGCCAAAGCCGCCTCCACGCTGGGCTCGCAGTCCAGGTAGATGCGCACGCCCGCGTCAGGCGCCGCGCGGCGCTGCGGGCCCGCCACCAGGCAGCCGCCCGTCGCGGGATCGTCCTTGGAGAACAGGGCCATGGGTTCGCTGCCGAAGTCTTCGCGGCGCATGGGCCGGTCCAGCATGCGCTCGTAAAAGGACTGCGCACGGCCGAGATCGGCGCACGGAATCTCGAACCAGTTGATGGCCTGGCTGGATGAGGGGATGGTCATGGAGGGGCTCCTTGAAAGCATGTTGCGAAGGCCTCCATGCTGCGGGGAAGCTGCTGACAGCGTCGTGTCAGCAGCCTGTCACCACCCCTCGCGCCGCGCTCAGGCGCCCGGTGCGCGGCGCTGGCGTGCCCGCTCGAGCATCTGCGCAGCCTGCCGAGCGGGCAGGCCGTACATATCGGCAAAGGCCTCGGGGGTCTGGCCGCTGGCCTCGAAGGCACGCAGCAGCGCCTCGGCCTTGGCATCGCGCTCGGCCACCTCGGCAAAGGCTTCATCGAGCAGGGCGTTGGCCTTCTCGTCGCGGCCGCGCACCAGCGCGTCATAGGCCTCGCGCGTGAGGCCGCTGGCCTCGAACGCCTGGGCAATGCGCCGGCGCAGCTTGGCCGTCAGGTCCTCGCCGTCCTGCGGCTTGCGCCGGCGGAACACCTCCAGCAGCGCGTGGTGCACATGCTCGGGCGCCATGTCCTCCACGGGCTGGCCCTGCAGGTCGTGGCGCTTCATGCCCTGGGCCACCGCATTCAGATAGCGCGTGGACCGCGTGTGGATGGAGAGGGCGAGCTTGAGCGCGTCCTTGTCGATGGCTTCGCCATGCGCGGCCAGCAGGTCCTGGAAGATGCCGCGCTTGAGCGGCAGGAACTGCGCACCGAACAAGTGCGGATACCAGCCCGCCAACTGCTCCAGCAGCGGATGCGTACGGCGGGGTGCACCCGCCGCGGGCCGCCCTTGGCGCCGGCCTGGGGCGCATCGCCTGTGGCCTGCGCTCCCGACTCACGCCGCCCCCCGCGCGGCCACGGCCGCCGCGGCGATTGGCCCTGGGCGCGCGTGCGGCGCCGCTGTCAGCGGCAGGTGCCGGGCTGGCCGACGCGGGGCTCTCCGGTGTCGCATGGCCTTCGGCCGCGGGGACCGCAGCGGCGATGGGTGGCACGCCTTCTTCGTGGATCGGAGCGGGTGCGTTCACGGTGTCGTTCATGGCTCGAAAGCGCGCGGCCGGGCCCCGAAAGCCCGCCCCGCGCGGCGGTCAAAACCCGTCATCATGCCAGCAATGCGGCATCCAGCACCTCCACCCAGTGCTTCACGGGAATGCCCGTGCCGCTTTGCAGGTGGGTGATGCAGCCCATGTTGGCCGAGAGGATGGCCGCAGGCGGCTGCTCGGTGAAGGCCTCGCCCAGCGCGCCCAGCTTGCGGTCGCGCAGCTGGTACGACAGTTCCGGGTTGAGCACCGAGTAGGTGCCGGCCGAGCCGCAGCACAGGTGCGACTCGGTGCGCGCCACGCGCAGCTCGAAGCCCAGCGCCGCCAGGTGCCGCTCCACGCCGCCGCGCAGCTTCTGCCCGTGCTGCAGGGTGCAGGGCGGGTGGTAGGCCAGCGGGGCCGCGGGAGGCTGGATGCGCCCGCGCAGGCGCTCCACCAGATCGGGCAGCAGTTCCGACAGATCGCGCGTGAGGGCGCTCACCCGCGCCGCCTTCTCGGCGTACTGCGCGTCGTTGCGCAGCAGGTGGCCGTATTCCTTCACGGTGACGCCGCAGCCCGAGGCATTCATGACGATGGCCTCCACCTCGCCGCGTTCCACGTAGGGCCACCAGGCGTCGATGTTGGCGCGCATCTGGGCGAGGCCCCCTTCCTGATCGTTCAGGTGGAACTTGACCGCGCCGCAGCAGCCCGCCTCGCGCGCCACCACGGTCTGTATGCCTGCAGCATCCAGCACGCGTGCCGTGGCATTGTTGATGTTGGGCGCCATCGACGGCTGCACGCAGCCCTCCAGCAGCAGCACCTTGCGCGCATGGCTGCGCGTGGGCCAGGCGCCCGCGTCCTGGCGCGGCGGCACCTTGGCGCGCAGGCGCTCGGGCAGCAGGCCGCGCACGGCCTGGCCCACCTTCATTGCCGGGGCAAAGAGCGGCGATGGCAAGCCTTCCTTGAGCATCCAGCGGGCCGCCGCCTCGCCGCGCGGGCGCGGCACCTTTTCCTCGACGATGCGCCGGCCGATGTCCACCAGATGCCCGTACTGCACGCCACTCGGGCAGGTGCTCTCGCAGTTGCGGCAGGTCAGGCACCGGTCCAGGTGCAACTGCGTCTTGCGCGTGGGATCGGCCCCTTCCAGCACCTGCTTGATGAGGTAGATGCGCCCGCGCGGGCCGTCCAGCTCATCGCCCAGCAACTGGTAGGTGGGGCAGGTGGCAGTGCAAAAGCCGCAGTGCACGCATTTGCGCAGGATGGCCTCGGCCTCCTGCCCTTCGGGCGTGCCCTGGTACTGGGGTGCGAGCTGGGTCTGCATGGTGTGTCGTGGAGATCGTGGAGGGGTTAGCGGCGCGCGGGGGCGTCTTCGGCGGGTGCGGGGGCGCGGCGCGCGCGCCACAGCTGGGCCAGGCGGTGGCGGTCGGCGGCGAGGGGGGGCAGCGACAGCGCCAGCAGGATGGACGCGAGCGGCACCACCCAGATGAAGCCCACGTACTTGAAGCCCGCCGCGCCGACCACGCCGCCGGCCGTGAACATGCCCAGCAGGCTGGCGAACATGCGCAGGCGCGCCTTGTTGGCATGCACCTGCGACTCGCGCGGCGTGCCGCTGCGGTTCCAGTACAGGGCCTTGCCCATCTCGATGCCAAGGTCGGTGACGATGCCCGTCATGTGCGTGGTGCGGATCTGGGCCGAGGACATCTTGGTCACCACCGCGTTCTGCAGCCCCATGATGTAGGCCAGCAGCAGCACCGTGAGCGGCACGGCGAACGGCGTGCGCCAGCCCAGCGTGATGGCCCCCATCAGGCCGAACAGCAGCATCAGCACCGCCTCCAGCAAGAGCGGCAGCGCAAAGCCGCTGCGCAGGTGCTGGTGGCGCGCCCAATTGACGAGGATGGCCGTGGAGCCCGCGCCCGACATGAACGCCCACAGCGTGCCGATGGCGCTGAGCACCAGCGTCATGTTGCCCAGCACCAGGTTGTCGGCCACCAGCGAAAGGAAGCCCGTCATGTGCGAGGTGTACATGTGCACGACCAGAAAGCCCCCCGCGTTGATCGCCCCCGCGTTGAACGCCAGCAGCAGGCCCAGCGTGCGGTTGGTGACCGTGGTGCGGTGCTGCCCGGTCAGGTGGCGCAGCAGGCGCATGGCTAGGGCCTGTTCACACTATTTTTGCCAGTGCGAATGGCGTGAAAACCGCGCCAATCTAGGCGCGTGACGACGCCAAGGCCGGGGCCTTGGCTAGGAGGGCAACGACGAATGGCGCGGTTTTCACTCCGTTCCCTCCGGGTTGCGATCAAAAAGGGCCATTCGCGGCGTTGCCAAGCCTCGCTGGGGTAGCACCCCAGCTTCGTTTGGCGCCTTGCGCCTGGCCCTTTTTGATCGCAACGCATCTGGCAAAAATAGTGTGAACAGGCCCTAGACGAGGCGCCCGGGGTTGAAGATGCCGGCCGGGTCGAACGCCTGCTTGAGCCGCTGGTGGATCGCAGCAAGCGCCGCAGAATTTGCATCAAAAACGGCTCTAGCGCTTATCCCATCTGCGCTAGCAGCTATGAATAGAGAAGCACTACCCCCCACCTCGGCGGCCAGTGCGTGCAGCGCATCGCCGTGCTGCGGCAGCGCCTGCACCCAGCGCAGACCGCCGTGCCACTCCACCAGCGGCGGCGCCACGCCCGCGGGCAATGCCAGCACGGGCGCGGTCTGGGGAACCGACAGGCGCCACAGCGCATGGTCTGCCGCGCGCGCGGCGAACCAGGGCAGGCGCTGGTCGCGGCAAGCCTGCCAGTCGTTAGGCACGGTGGGAGTGTCTTGCAACTCACCTCCCATGCTGCGGCAGGCGGCCTGCACCGCCGCCTGCGCGCCACGCAGGCGCAAGTAGAGCTGGCCGCGGCCCGCATCCTCGACCCAGCAGCTGGCGTTGAGCGGCAGCGGCTGGCCGCCCCAGGCGTTGAGGCGGCGCAGCGCCTCGGCCTGGTCGCAGTCAAAGCGCAGCGTGGCCTCGGCCGGCGGCACCGGCAGCACCTTCAGGCTGACCTCGGTGATCACGCCGAGCTGCCCCCAGGCCCCGGCCATGAGGCGCGAGACGTCATAGCCCGCCACGTTCTTCATCACCTGCCCGCCAAAGCGCAGCAGCTCGCCGCGCCCGTTGATGATCTCCACGCCCAGCACGTAGTCGCGCACCGCGCCCACGCTGGCGCGCGCCGGGCCCGACAGGCCGGCCGCCACCATGCCCCCCACGGTGCCGCCTTCGGCAAAGCGTGGCGGCTCGAACGGCAGGCTCTGGCCATGGCGCGCGAGCAGCGCCTCCAACTCCGCCAGCGGCGTGCCGGCCAGCGCGGTCACCACCAGTTCGCTGGGCTCGTAGCTCACGATGCCGGCCAGGGGCCGCATGTCCAGCGGCTCGCCAGCATGCTGCGGCGCGCCCGGGCCATGGAAGTCTTTGGTGCCTCCGCCGCAGATGCGCACGGCGCTGCGGCGGTCTGCGCTGTCGCGCACGCGGTCGATGATCTGGCGAAGGGCTGCGTCCATCCGGCGATGGTACTGCCCTGCCCTTTCGGCCGGCCGGGACGCAGGTTTGATTTTTTTGAACGCGCGGCGTGAATGGCGCCGGCAGCCATGCGCGCCGCAGGGGTCAGCGCTGGCCGATCTCGCACCAGGCCACGGGCAACCCCGCCACGGCCACGCGGGTGGACAGCACCCGCCCCGACTGGGGCCAGCGCGCCAGCTCATCGGCACTGCGGCCCTTGCGTGCAGAGGTGACGAACAGCGTGTGCCCGTCAGGCCCACCCACACAGGGCATGGTGGGGCAGGACAGCGGCGTGGGCAGCTCGGCCAGCACCTCGCCGCGCGGCGACAAGCGCAGCACGCGCGCGCCCTCGTACAGCGCGCACCAGTAGGCGCCTTCGACATCCACAGCGGCACCGTCAGGGCGGCCGCCATAGGGGACTGCCTCATCGCGCGTCGCAAAGCGGTGCAACACACGCGGCGCCCCGATGGGCTCCAACTGGGCGTTGCAGTCCCACGCGCGGATGGTGTGCGAGGGCGTGTCGCTCCAATACAGCGTGCGCCCGTCCGGCGACCAGGCCAGTCCGTTGGCGGTGGCCACGCCGTCCAGCATGCGGCGCACCGTGGGAGCATCGGGGCCGTCCTGGTCCCCGCCGCGCAGGTCGATGCAGTACAGCGCAGCGACGGGCTGGCGCGGGCCCTGGGCGGGCTCATGCACCGTACCCACCCACAGGCGCCCGAGCGCGTCGCACTTGCCGTCGTTGGCACGCTCGGTCGCCGGGTCGATGGGCAAGTTCGCCAGCGTGAGGAGCGGCCCGCCCCAGCGCGGCGCGTGGCAGATGCGGTCGCGCAGCGCCACCACCAGGCCTGCGGGTGTGCCCCCCTGGCGCGCCGGCGCGATGCAGCCGGGCTCGGCCGGCAGGGGCCAGCATTGCGCATCGCTCCCGTGCACGCCGCTGCGCCACAGCGCGCGGCCGGCGATGTCCACCCAGTACAGACGGGACTCCAGGGGGTGCCAGAAGGGAGATTCGCCGAGTTGCGCAGGCGCGGCGGCCAGGGGCGTCCAGGCAGTGTTCATGCAGGCATTATTGGCCCCGGGCCTGCGCGCCGCACAAAGAAAAGGCCCGCCAAGGGCGGGCCCAAACACGGGACAGGGAGTTACTCGCTTGTAGTCGGAGGGCCGCCGCGCCACCACGCGGCGCCCGCCGTTCAACGCCGCTCAGCGGTGGTAGGCCGTCTCGCCGTGGGAGGTGATGTCCAGGCCCTCGCGCTCGGCTTCCTCGCTCACGCGCAGGCCCACCAGCAGGTCGGCGACCTTGTAGGCGATGAAGGACACCACGCCCGACCACACGATGGTGAACAGCACGCTCTTGACCTGCACCCACACCTGCGCGCCCATGCTGAAGGTGTCGGGCGTCAGGCCGCCGGTGCCGCCCAGGCCCTGGGCCGCGAACACGCCGGTGAGGATGGCGCCCACGATGCCGCCCACGCCATGCACGCCAAACACGTCGAAGGCGTCGTCCACGTTCAGCATCTTCTTCAGGCCGCTCACGCCCCACAGGCAGACCAGGCCGGCGATCAGGCCGATCGCGATGGAGCCCATGGGGCCCACGAAGCCCGCGGCGGGCGTGACCGCCACCAGGCCGGCCACCGCGCCCGAGGCCGCGCCCAGCATGGAGGCCTTGCCCTTGTGCAGCGCTTCGCCGGCAATCCACGACAGCGTGGCGGCCGAGGTGGCCAGAACGGTGTTCACGAAGGCCAGGCCCGCAACGGTGTTGGCGGCCCCTGCAGAGCCGGCGTTGAAGCCGAACCAGCCCACCCACAGCAGCGAGGCGCCCACCATGGTCAGCGTGAGCGAGTGCGGAGTGAACGCTTCGCGGCCAAAGCCGATGCGCTTGCCCACCATGTAGGCACCCACCAGGCCCGCGATACCGGCATTGATGTGCACCACGGTGCCGCCCGCAAAATCGAGCGCGCCGTCGGCCGCCAGCAGGCCGCCACCCCACACGATGTGGGCCATGGGCACGTAGCTGAAGGTGAACCACAGCAGCGCGAAGATGAGCACGGCCGCAAAACGCATGCGTTCCGCAAAGGAGCCCACGATCAGCGCCACGGTGATGGCCGCGAACGTGCCCTGGAAGGCGATGAACACGTATTCGGGAATGGTCGCCAGCGCACCAAAGGTTTCCTGGCTCACGCCCTTCAGGAAAAGCTTGGACAGGTCGCCCACGAATTGGCCCTCGCCGGAGAACGCGAGGCTGTAGCCATAGATGGACCACAGCAGCGACACCAGGGCAAAGATCACGAACACCTGCATCAGCACGGACAGCATGTTCTTGGTGCGGCACAGCCCCCCGTAGAACAGGGCCAGGCCCGGGATGATCATCAGGATCACGAGCAGCGTGGAGGTCAGCATCCAGGCGGTGTCGCCCGAGTCCACCTTGGGCGCGGCGGGCGCCGCTGCCGCGGGTGCGGGTGCGGGTGCCGCAGCAGGTGCTGCGACGGGCTCGGCAGCGGGCGCAGGCGCGGGGGCGACGGCCACGGGCTCCGAAGCCGCCGCGGCCGCGTCGGGTGTCTGGGCCAGCGCGCCGGCGCCACCGGCCAGCAGGCTTGCACCGATCAGTAGGGAAGCAAATAGTTTTTTCATGGCAGATCTCTGGGTCGGGAGGGACGAATGCCTGTGCGGCGCGCGCTCACAGGGCTTCCTGGCCGGTCTCGCCGGTGCGGATGCGCACCACCTGCTCCAGGTGCGCCACGAAGATCTTGCCGTCGCCGATCTTGCCGGTGCGGGCCGCGCCTTCGATGGCCTCGATGACGCGTTCCACCAGCTCGTCGGCCACGGCGGCCTCGATCTTCACCTTGGGCAGGAAGTCCACGACGTACTCGGCGCCGCGGTACAGCTCGGTATGGCCCTTCTGGCGGCCGAAGCCCTTCACCTCGGTCACGGTGATGCCCTGCACGCCGATGTCCGACAGGGACTCGCGCACCTCGTCGAGCTTGAAGGGTTTGATGATGGCGGTGACCATTTTCATGATCGGTTCCTTGTCGAGAGTTAAAGGGTCTTGGTGAGGGAGACGATCAGGCGGGCCTTGTTGGCATCGCCGAAGAAGCCCTTCTTGTTGGCTCCGGCAACCGCCGCGGACAACGACAGGCCGGCGCCGAAGTCGTAGGCGCCGCCCACGCTGTAGTCCACGTAATTGGGCACGCCCAGATCCTTGATGTCGCTGGCGAAGCGCGTGTAGCCCACGGACGCCTTCAGCGTGACGCTGGGCGCAACCTCCTGCGCAAACGCCAGGTTCAGGTAGCCCGTGTTGCGCCCGCGGTTGCTGGAGGTCTTGGCGCCCGCCCAGCCGAAGTAATCCTTGGACACGGTGTGCGAGTACTTGGCCGTGAACGGGCCGTACGTGGCCGCACCGTACAGCTCGGTGGTGTTGCCGCTGGTGTTGCCCGGGTACACATACGTGAGCGCGCCCACATCCAGGTCCACCTCGCCGGCCTTGAATTTGTAGCCACCGTAGAAGTCGGCCTCGATGGAGTTGCCGGACAGCCAGTCCACGCTGGAGTTCCAGTTGCCCACGTAGAAGCCGCTGTCGCCAAAGCTGTAGTCGAACCCGCCCTGGATGGCCGGGTTCACGGCCTTGATGCGGTTCACGTCCTGGTCCTGGCCGCGGAACTTGTAGTTGCTGGTCAGCGACACATTGGCAGTGAGCTGGGCGCTGGCAAGGCCCGGTACGGCGACGGCCGCAAAAGCGAGGGCCAGGGTCTTGAGGGAAAAGCGGTGCATGGTTCCTCCAGTGTTGGGCGACGGTTGACACCCCCTCAATGCATGGACCGTGCCACCCCGAAATCCGCCCCGCGACGGCCTGCCGGGTACCATCCTGAGACATACGTGCAGTCACAGGGGTTGCAGCCCGGCGCATTTCGCACCAGCCTGGTGCAGGGCCGCCCCCTGGCGCATCCCGTCGCCATGGTTGCACGCACATGCCTGGGGAGATCCGTTGCGATGAGTCTTGCTTTGGTGCAAAGCCGCGCCCTGCTGGGCCTGCACGCGCCCGCCGTTACGGTGGAAGTACACCTGGCGAACGGGTTGCCCAGCTTCGCGCTGGTGGGCCTGGCCGATGTCGAGGTCAAGGAGGCGCGCGAGCGCGTGCGCTCCGCGCTGCAGAACGCCGGGCTGGAATTCCCGGCCAACAAGAAGATCACCGTGAACCTGGCGCCGGCCGATCTGCCCAAGGACTCCGGCCGCTTCGACCTGCCGATCGCGCTGGGCATCCTGGCCGCGAGCGGGCAGATCGACGCGGCCCGGTTGGACGGCTGGGAGTTCGCCGGCGAGCTATCGCTGTCGGGCCTGCTGCGCCCGGTGCGCGGCGCCCTGGCGACCAGCTTGGCGCTGCGCGCGCTGGCGCAGCCCGTACGCACGGTGCTTCCCCCCGGCAGCGCCGAAGAAGCTGCGCTGGTGCCGGGCACCGAGATCTACCGCGCGCACCACCTGTTGGACGTGGTACGCCAGTTCGTGCCCGTGCCCCCGCCGAACGATGATGGCGCGGACGACGGCGGTTGGCAGCGGCTGCAACCCGCGCCGCCGGCCCCGGCCACCGATGGCCCGGACCTGGCCGACGTGAAGGGGCAGGCCGCGGCCAAGCGCGCACTGGAGATCGCTGCCGCAGGCGGGCACGGGCTGCTGCTCGTGGGGCCCCCGGGCTCGGGCAAGTCCATGCTGGCCCAGCGTTTTGCCGGGCTGCTGCCCCCGATGGGGGTGGAGCAAGCGCTGGAGAGCGCGGCCATTGCCAGCCTGGCCGGGCGCTTCACCCCCGCGCAGTGGATGCAGCGCACCACAGCCAGCCCGCACCACAGCTGCAGCGCGATCGCGCTGGTGGGTGGGGGCTCGCCGCCGCGCCCGGGCGAGATCTCGCTCGCGCACGAAGGCGTGCTGTTCCTCGATGAATTCCCCGAATTCGCCCGCAGCGCCCTGGAGGCGCTGCGCGAGCCGCTGGAGAGCGGGCGCATCACCATTGCCCGGGCGGCGCAGCGCGCCGAGTTCCCGGCGCGCTTTCAGCTCGTGGCGGCCATGAACCCCTGCCCCTGTGGTTTTGCGGGCTCGCACCAGCGCGCCTGCCGCTGCACACCCGACCAGATCGCGCGCTACCAGGGCAAGCTCAGCGGCCCGCTGCTGGACCGCATCGACCTGCATGTGGAGGTGCCCGCGCTGCCGCCCGAGGAACTGCTGGGCGCCCCGCCCGGCGAACCCAGCGGCGCCGTGCGCGAACGCGTGGCCCGCGCGCACGAACGAGCGCTCCAGCGCCAGGGCAAGGCCAACCAGGCATTGCAGGGCCAGGAGCTGGAACAGATGGCGGCGCTGGACGCGCCGGCCGCGCGGTTCCTGCAGGCCGCGGCGGCGCGCCTGGCGTGGTCGGCGCGCAGCACGCACCGGGCCCTCAAGGTTGCACGTACTATTGCCGATCTATCGGGCTGCGGGACCGTGGGCGCCGCCCATGTGGCCGAAGCCGTGCAATACCGGCGCGTCCTGCGCGCACCGGCGTGACGCGCCACCGCTGCCCTTCCTTGTTTGAATCCTCCTGAAGATCCTATGAAAAACCTCAGCATCGGCACCCGCCTGGGAGGCGGCTTCGCCCTGTCCTGCTGCTGATGGCCCTGATGACGGCCTTTGGCGTATGGCGCCTGCAGACCGTGGCGCAAGCCACCAACGAGATGACGCAGCAACCCCTGGCGGTGGAGCGCATGATCAGCGACTGGTACCGCTACGTGTACAGCGCGGCGCGGCGCACCTCGGCCATCGTCAAGAGCACGGACCCCTCGCTCGGCCAGTTCTTCGCGGCGGACACCGCCACCTCCACGCGCGAATCGGCCGAGCTGCAAAAGCGTATCGAAACACTGCTCACCAGCGACGAGGAAAAGGCCCTGTGGGCCGACATCCAGAAGGCGCGCGTGACCTACCTGTCCTCGCGCGACCAGGCCGTGAAGGCCAAGGCCGAGGGCCAGCTGGAGGAGGCCGAACGCCTGCTCACCCAGGTGTACCTGCCCGCCACCGACCAGTACGTGGCGCTGATCCAGCGCCTGCTGGACATGCAACGCGCCCGCATCGACGCCACGGCGCAGGGGATCAATGTCACCTATGGGCAAAGCCGGCTGTGGCTGATCGTGCTGGGCGTGCTCGGCCTGGGCGCAGGCGCCCTGTGCGCATGGTGGCTCACACGCGGCATCACGCGGCCGCTGGCGCAGGCCGTGCAGGTGGCGCGCGCCGTGGCGGCCAACGACCTCACCAGCCGCGTGCAGGTCGACTCGCGCGACGAGACCGGCCAGCTGCTGCAGGCGCTGCAGGAGATGAACGCCAGCCTGTCGCAGGTGGTGGCGCGCGTGCGCTCGGGCACCGACGGCATCGCCACGGCGTCCAGCCAGCTCGACGCAGGCAACCAGGACCTGTCCTCGCGCACCGAGGAGCAGGCCAGCTCGCTGCAGGAAACCGCCGCCTCGATGGAGCAGCTGACCAGCACCGTGCGCCAGAACGCCGACAACGCGCGCCAGGCCAACCAGTTGGCTTCCTCCGCCGCGCAGACGGCCACGCAGGGCGGCCAGGTGGTGGCCGGCGTGGTGCAGACCATGGGCGCCATCAACGCCAGCAGCCGCAAGATCAGCGACATCATCGGCGTGATCGACTCGATCGCCTTCCAGACCAACATCCTGGCGCTGAACGCCGCGGTGGAGGCCGCGCGCGCCGGCGAGCAGGGTCGCGGCTTTGCCGTGGTGGCCGGCGAGGTGCGCGCACTGGCACAGCGCAGCGCGGCTGCCGCCAAGGACATCAAGGGCCTGATCGGCGACTCGGTCGCCAAGGTGGAGGAAGGCTCCCACCAGGTCGAGGAAGCCGGCCGCACCATGGACGCCATCGTGCAGAGCGTGCAGCGCGTGAGCGACCTGGTGGCCGAGATCACCGCCGCCAGCCAGGAGCAGAGCGCGGGCATCGAGCAGGTGCACCAGGCCATCACGCAGATGGACCAGGTCACGCAGCAGAACGCCGCACTGGTGGAGGAAGCCACCGCCGCCACGGGCTCGCTCAAGGCCCAGGCTGGCCAGTTGGCCCAGGCAGTGAGCGTGTTCCGCGTGGAAGGCCTGCAGGCCGCCCAGACGGCAACGGCAGCGGCAGCGGCAGCGCCCGCCCCCTCCGCCGGCCCGCACCGGCCACAACGACCACAACGACCAAGCCCCCGCAGCAGCGCGCACGCTGGCGGCGCCCGCCCGCCCGGCAGCGGCCAAGGCGGCCCCGGCCGCCGCGCGCCACAGCGACGACGATTGGGAAGCCTTCTGAGTGCCCCGGGCGGGGATGCCCCACCCGCCCCGTTTTGCTACGTTATTTATAGCTGTTAGCGCTGATTTAACAAGCGCTACAGCCCAAAAAATGCAGTAAAGCAACCAGGCGCAGCCCCGCTGCCGGGCGTCAAACGAACATGCCGCCCGATGCCTCGATGCGCTGTGCGTTCACCCAGCCCGTGCCCGGCTGCAGCAGCGCAGCGATCACGCCACCGATGTCGTCCGGCAGGCCCACGCGGCCCAGCGCGGTCTGGCCGGCGATGAAGGCGTTGAGCTGCGCGTTGTCGCGCACGGCGCCGCCGCCAAAATCCGTCTCGATCGCGCCAGGCGCCACCACGTTCACGGCAATGCCGCGGGCGCCCAGTTCCCTGGCCAGGTAGCGCGTCAGCACCTCCACCCCGCCCTTCATCGCCGCATAGGCCGCGTAGCCCGGTAGCGCGAACCGCGCCAGGCCCGACGACACGTTCAGGATGCGCCCGCCGTCGTTCATCAGCGGCAGCAGCTTCTGTGTGAGGAAAAACACGCCCTTGAGGTGGATGTTGACCATGTCGTCGAACTGCGCCTCGGTGGTCTCCATGAAGCTGGCATACACGCCCACGCCGGCGTTGTTCACGAGGAAGTCGAAACGCTCGCGCTGCCAGTGCCGCGCCAGCACGTCGCGCACCTGGCCTGCGAAAGCGGTGAAGGTGGCGCTGGCCGCCACGTCCAGGGGCAGCGCCACGGCGCGGCGGCCGAGGGCCTCGATCTCGGCGACGACGGCCTGCGCCTCGGCGGCCTGGTTGCGGTAGGTCAGGATCACATCGGTGCCGGACCGCGCCACGTGCAACGCGGCATTGCGGCCCAGTCCCCGGCTGCCGCCGGTGATGAGGGCGATGGCCGGACGGGCGGCCATGCCGGCGGTGGCCGTAGAGGAGGAAGAAGATGCGGCGTGGGTCATGGCGGGAACCTTTCAGTGAGGAGTGAGAAGCAGTGAACGGACTCTATTGATCCGCGCTGCATCCATAAATCACTGAAAATTGATCGCATCGTTCTTTGGATACGAACAATGAGCCCGTTTGACCGCATGCACATCTTCGTCCGCGTGGCCGAGCTGGCCAGCTTCACGCAGGCCGCCGAAGCGCTGGGCATCCCCAAGGCCAGCGCCTCCACCGCCGTGCAGCAACTCGAAAC
This sequence comes from Diaphorobacter sp. JS3050, assembly GCF_013154915.1. Classification (NCBI taxonomy): domain Bacteria; kingdom Pseudomonadati; phylum Pseudomonadota; class Betaproteobacteria; order Burkholderiales; family Comamonadaceae; genus Diaphorobacter; species Diaphorobacter sp. JS3050. The sequence goes on along the minus strand of NZ_CP053553.1, from coordinate 211,617 downwards.
CCAGCTCGGCACGCGCCTGCTGCACCGCACCACGCGGCGCGTCCAGCTCACGCAGGACGGGCAGGCCTATTACGAGCGGTGCAAGGATCTGCTGGCGGACGTGGACGAGCTGCAATCCATGTTCCAGCACCCCGACGGCGCCGGCCTGAAAGGACGCGTGCGCATCGACATGTCCACGGGCATGGCGCGCAACGTGGTGGTGCCCCGCCTGCCCGAACTGCTGGCGCCCCACCCCGGTCTGGAGGTGGAGCTGAGCAGCACCGAGCGCCGCGTGGACGTGGTGCGCGAGGGCTTCGACTGCGTGCTGCGCACGGGCGCCGTGGTGGACAGCAGCCTGGTCGCGCGCCCGCTGGGGCTGGTGCGGCTGGTCAACTGCGCCAGCCCGGCCTATCTGCGCGCGCATGGCACGCCACGCTCGCTCGCCGACCTGCCGGGCCACCGGCTGGTGCATTTCGTGAACACGCTGGGCGCCCGCTCTGCAGGCTTCGAGGCCGTGGTGGATGGCGCACTCGTGCTCACCCCCATGCAGGGCGCCCTCACGGTGAACAATGCCGAGGCCTACATGGCCGGCTGCCTGGCGGGGCTGGGCCTGATCCAGGTGCCGCATCTGGGCGTGGTGGACCTGCTGGCGCGCGGCGATCTGGTCGAAGTGCTGCCGCAACTGGCCGCCCCGCCGATGCCGCTCACGCTGATGTACGCCAACCGCCGCAACCTGCCGCGGCGCGTGCGCACGGTGATGGACTGGCTGGCGCAGGTGGTGGCGGAGCATCTGGCGCAGGTGGCCGCCGCCTGAACGGCCTGGCCCCCACGTGTCCCTGGGCCGCTAGACGCCCAGGTACTGCCGCCGCGCCGCGGCGTCGCCCGCCAGCTGCGCCATGCCGGCGCTGTACACGATGCGGCCCTGCTCCAGCACGCAGGCGCGGTCGGCCACGGCCTCGGCGAAGGGCAGGTTCTGTTCGCTCAGCAGGATGCCGATGCCCTCGGCCTTCAGCGCGCGGATGGTGCGCGCCATCTGCTGCACGATGACCGGCGCCACGCCCTCCGAGGGCTCGTCCAGCAGCACCAGCAGCGGCTGGCCCATGAGGGTGCGCGCCACGGTCAGCATCTGCTGCTCTCCGCCGCTCATGCGCCCGCCGGGGCGGTCGGGCATTTCGCCCAGGTTGGGGAACAGCGTGAACAGCCGCTCGGGCGTCCACAGCGGCGCGGGCGTGCCGTCCGGCCAGTGGCGGGGTTTTTGGCGGCCCACCTCCAGGTTCTCCAGCACCGTGAGGTCGGTGAAGATGCGCCGGTCCTCGGGCACGTAGCCCAGGCCGCGCCGCGCGATGGCGTGCGGCGGCTGGCGGTCGATGCGCTGGCCCAGGAACTCGATGCGCCCGCTGCGCCGCTCCAGCAGGCCGGCAATGCCCTTGAGCGTGGTGGACTTGCCCGCGCCGTTGCGCCCCATCAGGGCCACCACCTCGCCGTGCCCCACGCTCAGCGATACGCCGTGCAGGATGTGGGCCGCGCCGTACCAGGCGTGCAGGTCTGCCACCTCCAGCAAGGGTGTTTTTGCTTCTAGAACTTTGCTGGGCAAGTGCAAGGCGCTATCGTTTTGATTCGTCATGCGGACTCCAGTGCCAGCCCCGTGCCCAGGTAGGCGGCCTGCACCCGCGCGTCGTCCTGGATCTGCTGCGGCGTGCCCTCGGCCAGCAGCTGGCCGCGCACCAGCACGGCCACGCGGTCGGCCAGGCCGAAGACCACGTCCATGCTGTGCTCGGTGAACAGCACGCCCATGTGCCGTTCGCGCGCGATGCGCTGCACCAGCTGCATGAGCGCCAAACGCTCGGCCGGCGCCATGCCGGCGGTGGGCTCGTCCATGAGCAGCAGCGCCGGGGCGTGCGCCAGCGCCATGGCCAGCTCCACGCGCTTGACGTCGCCGTAGGCCAGCGCGCTGCACGGGCGCTGCGCCTGGGCAGCCATGCCCACCTGCTCCAGCAGCGCCAGGGCATCCTGCGGGCGGTGCGCATCGGCACGGCGCCACCAGCGCCAGGCCTGCCGGTCGTGCGACAGCAGCGCCATCTGCACGTTCTGCAGCACGGTGAAGCTGGCAAAGGTCTGCGCGATCTGGAAGGTGCGCCCCACGCCGCGCCGCCAGACGGCGCGCGGCGCCAGGCCGGTGATGTCCTGCCCCTTCAGCAGCACGCGCCCATCGTCCGGGGGGAGCTGCCCGCCCACCAGGTTGAAGGTGGTGCTCTTGCCCGCGCCGTTGGGGCCGATCAGCGCCAGCAGCTCGCCGGCCTGCAGCGCGAACGACACGCCCTGCACGGCCTGCACACCGCCGAAGGACTTGCGCAGACCCTGGACCTGCAGCAGGCTCATGGCGCGCCCTCCTGCGCTTTGTTTTTGATAGCTGCTCGCGCTTGCCACATCTGCGCAAACCCCGAAATCCCTTGAGGAAACAGCAGCACCAGCAGCAGCATGATGCCGCCCAGCAGCGCGCGCCAGTAGTCGGTACTGCGCGCTACGGTGTCGTGCAGCCAGGTGAACACGCCCGCACCCACCACCGGCCCGGCCAGCTGCTGCATGCCGCCCAGCAGCACCATCACCAGCCCGTCCACCGAGCGCGACACGCCCAGCGCATCGGGCGCCACGCTGCCTTTGGAAAACACGTACAGCGCCCCCGCCAGACCGGCCAGCAGCCCTGCCACCACAAAGGCGGCCCACTGCACGCCGCGCACGTCGATGCCAATGGCGTCGGCCCGCAGTGCCGAGTCGCGCGCCGCGCGCAGCGCCCAGCCCAACGGCGCAAACAGCATGCGCCGCAGCAGGTAGATGCCCGCCACGGCCAGCGCCAGCACCAGCCAGTAGAAGCCCGCACCCTGCGCGGCCCACTGCGGCGGCCACACGCCGGTGATGCCGTTGCTGCCGCCGGTGAACCCGTCCCACTGGTAGGCGATGGCCCAGGTGATCTGTGCGAACGCCAGCGTCAGCATGGTGAGCGACACGCCCGACAGGCGCACGCAGAACCAGCCGTACACCAGCGCGCCGGCCGCCGCCACCAGCGGCCCCAGCAGCAGCGCCGTGCCCATGGGCCAGTCCAGCCAGCGCACCAGCAGCGCCGCGCCGTAGGCGCCCAGGCCGAAGTACGCCGCATGGCCAAACGAATGCAGCCCGCCCGGCCCCAGGATGCAATGCAGGCTGGCGGCGAACAGCGCAGCAATCGCGATGTCGGTCAGCAGCACGGTGGCGTAGCTGCCCGGCTCCACCGCCAGCGGCAGCAGCGCCAGGGCCAGCACCAGCGCGCACCAGGCGGCCGTGGCACCCTGCCCCGCCTGGCGCAGCGGCGCCTCGGGCGCGCCCACGCCACGCGCCACGGCCTGCGGGCGGCCCATGAGGCCCCAGGGCCGCCAGATGAGCACGGCCGCCATCACCAGGAATTCCACCACCAGCGTGAGCCGGGGAAAGGCCACCTCCACCCCCGCGACCTCGACCACGCCCAGCCAGATGCACACGGCCTTGAGCTCGGCAATCACCAGCGCCGCCACGAAGGCGCCGGGCAGCGAGCCCATGCCGCCCACCACCACCACCACGAAGGCGGCGCCGATGGTGAGCATGTCCAGTTCCAGGCTGGCAGGCTCGCGCGGCAGCTGCAGCGCGCCGCCCAGGCCTGCCAGCAGGGCCCCCAGCGCGAACACGCTGGTGAACAGCCAGGCCTGGTTCACACCCAGCGCACCGACCATCTCACGGTCCTGCGTGGCGGCGCGCACCAGCGTGCCCCAGCGCGTGCGCGTGAGCAGCAGCGTGAGCAGCACCAGCACCAGCGGCCCCACGGCGATGAGGAACAGGTCGTAGGCCGGAAAGCGCCGGCCCAGCAGGTCCACCGCGCCCTCCAGGCCCGGCGCGCGCGGGCCGAACAGCTCCTGCGGCCCCCAGAGCCACAGCGCCGCGTCCTTGATCACCAGCACCAAGGCGAAGGTGGCCAGGAGCTGCAACAGTTCGGGTGCGCGGTAGATGCGGCGCAGCAGCAGCACCTCCACCGCCGCGCCCAGCAGGCCCACGGCCAGCGGAGCCAACAGCAGCGCAGGCCAGAAGCCGAGGGCCTCGCCCAGACGCTCCACCAGGGCATAGGCCAGGTACAGGCCCAGCATGTAGAACGAGCCGTGCGCGAAGTTGACGATGCGCATCACCCCAAAGATCAGCGACAGCCCCGCCGCCACGAGGAACAACGTGGAAGCGCCCGCCAGGCCATTGAGCAGTTGGGCCAGCAGCCCCGAAACATCCATGTCAGTCGTCCATTGCCGCACAGGGCCACCGCAGCCTGCACGGGTGAAGCCCGCAGCCGTCGCGCCCGGGCCGCCCCGCGGTAGCGGCCGCGCGGTCCTCCAGGGGAAGGGCGCCGGCGCAGAGTCCGGCGGTCACTCGTCCTTGCGCAGCCGCTTCACCTCGGCGTCGCTGGGCTGGTACCTGGCGCCGTCGCGGTAGGTGAAGTCCACCATCACACCCTTGCCCATGCGCAGCGCGGTCTTGCCCACGTAGGCACCCATGGTGGACTGGTGGTCCTGCGTGCGGTAGGTGATGGGACCGAACGGCGTGGCCACCTGCAGGCCGCGGAAGGCGGCGATGAGCTTTTCGGTGTCGGCCGATCCAGCCTTGGCCAGCCCCGCCGCAACCGACTGGACGGCGTTGTAGCCCACCACCGAGCCCGCGCGCGGGTAGTCCTTGAAACGCTTCATGTAGGCGTCCAGAAAGGCCTTGTGCTCGGGGGTCTGGATGGCATACCAGGGGTAGCCGGTGACGATCCAGCCCTCGGGCGTCTCGCTCTTGAGCGTGTCCAGGTATTCCGGCTCGCCCGACAGCAGGCTCACCACGCTGCGGCCCGTGAACAGCCCGCGGGTGTTGCCCTCGCGCACGAATTTGGCGAGGTCGGCGGCGAACAGCACGTTGAAGATCGCATCGGGCTTGGCGTCTTCCAGCGCCTGGGCCACGCTGCCGGCATCCACCTTGCCCAGCGGCGTGGCCTGCTCGGCAACGAACTCCACGTCCGGCTGCGCGGCCTTGAGCAGTTGCTTGAAGGTGGCCACGGCCGACTGGCCGTACTCGTAGTTGGGATAGACGATGGCCCAGCGCTTTTTCTTCAGCGCCACGGCTTCGGGCACCAGCATGGCCACCTGCATGTAGGTGGAGGGGCGCAGGCGGAAGGTGTAGCGGTTGCCGTGCTCCCACACGATCTTGTCGGTGAGCGGTTCGGCCGCCAGGAAGAAGCGCTTCTTCTGCTGCGCGAAGTCGGTCAGCGCCAGGCCCACGTGCGACAGGAAGCTGCCCATGAGCACATCCACCTTCTCGCGCGCGATCAGTTCCTCGGCCGCGCGCACCGCGTCGCCGGGGGTGGCGTTGTCGTCGCGCGTGACCAGCCGCAGTTGCTTGCCCTGGATGCCGCCAGCCGCATTGATCTGCTCGACCGCCAGTTCCATGCCCTTCTTGTAGGGCTCCAGGAAGGCGGGCTGGGCCTTGTAGCTGTTGATCTCCCCGATCGTGTAGGCCCCCTGCGCATAGGCGCCACCCGCAAACAGCAGGGCGAGCAGGGGGGTGAAGGGCTTGTGCATGGTCGAATCCTTTGCCACAGGTCAGCTTCCGGGCAACGCAACTGTACCGCTGCCACGAGTTTGTCCGACAATGTGCGGGTTTGCCCGCATGGCAGGGGGCAGCCAACGCCCGCACGCGATGCTTGACGGGTGCCGTGGACACAGCGCAAATGTCGGCTTATGCCGAGAGCGCATATCAAAGCCGCGACACTAACGCCACCGGCCCTGCCCCCACGGCTCCCGTTCGCCCCGTTTTCGTTCATTTTTCTGGCACCCATCCATGAGCGCATTTCACGAAGAGCGTGTACTGACCGTACACCACTGGACCGACCGCCTGTTCTCCTTCACCACCACGCGTGACCCGGCGCTGCGGTTCTCCAACGGCCACTTCACCATGATCGGCCTGAAGGTGGACGGCAAGCCGCTGCTGCGCGCCTACAGCATCGTCAGCGCCAACTACGAGGAGCACCTGGAGTTCCTCTCCATCAAGGTGCCCGACGGCCCGCTGACCTCGCGCCTGCAGCACATCCAGGTGGGCGACTCCATCATCGTGGGCAAGAAGCCCACGGGCACGCTGCTCATCGACTACCTGTTGCCAGCCAAGCGGCTGTACCTGATGTCCACAGGCACGGGCCTGGCGCCGTTCCTGAGCGTGATCCGCGACCCCGAGACGTACGAGAAGTTCGAGCAGGTGATCCTGATCCACGGCGTGCGCCAGGTGGCCGAGCTGGCCTACCACGACTACATCACCAAGGAACTGCCCCAGCATGAGTTCCTGGGCGAGCTGATCACCAAGCAGCTCAAGTACTACCCCACGGTCACGCGCGAGCCCTTCCGCAACCAGGGCCGCATGCCCAACCTGATCGACAGCGGCAAGCTGGCCGCCGACCTGGGCCTGCCCGAACTCAACCCGCTGGACGACCGCGTGATGCTCTGCGGCAGCCCGGAGATGCTGGCTTCGCTCAAGGAACTGCTGGAAAAGCGCGACTTCGAGGAAGGCAACACCACGCGCCCCGGCGACTTCGTGATCGAGCGCGCCTTCGTGGAGAAGTGACGCACGCGGCCCTCGCCGCGTCGATTTGCTAGCAAAATAGGAGCTATTGGCGCTTGCCCACAGGCGATCCAACGCCAATCCCCCTCAAAACGGCCTGCCCGCAAGCGCAGGCCGCTTTTATTTTCATAGCACCTGGGTAGCCACTCTCGTCAAGCGCAGGCCCCTGCGCTCAATAGCCCCGGTCCACTACGCGCACCGGCTCCACGCCCGCGCGATCGGCGTCCGCCCCCGGGTCCACGCGCAGGCTCTTGCCCTGCACGCGCACGGCCGTGCCCTCGGCCAGCGGCTGGGCGCGCGTGAAGTTGCGCACCGAACCGTCATCCATGCGCACGCGCATCTGGTAGACCGTGGTGGTACGGGCGCGCTGCTCCACCTTGTGGCCCACGTAGCCGCCGCCCACGGCGCCCAGCACCGTGGCCGCGGTGCGGCCCGATCCCTTGCCGATCTGGTTGCCCAGCACGCCCCCCAGCACACCGCCGGCCACCGCGCCCACGCCCGTGGCCGGCGCGGCCTGCTCGACAGCGCGCACCGACTCCACCCGCCCGCAGGTGGCACACACCGGCGCCGCACTGCGCTGCGCCACGGCCCGCTGCAGCGGTTCGCCGCGCTGGGTTGGCACTGGCGAGGGCGATGCGCCCGGCTGTGGATAGCCCTGTGCATACGTCTGTGGGTCGTCCTGTGGATACGCCTGTGGAGAAGGCGGCGCTGCTGCGCGCCGGGCTGTGGGATTTGCTCCTGAATCGAGAGCTGTCATCGCTTGCTGCAACTGGGCTGGAGGCGCTTTTTCATTCAACATTTCCGCCTCGGGCGTGCGCGGCGCGGTGGCTGCCAGCGTGGCGGCCGGTCCGCTGGCCGCGGAGTCGCCAGCAGGCGGACCGCCGCGCAGGTTCTGCGCCAGCAGCGTGCCGCCCAGGGCCAGCACACTCACGCCCAGCACGCCCACGGCGGCCCACAGCCATTTGAGCGAAGCCGCGGACGGGGCCGCGGCAGGGGAAGCAGAGGTGGAATGCATGTGCTCGTTCGGTTGCCAGAGGAAAAGCCGCGGGCTGCGCATGCAGCCGCCACGGCACCGGCGCCAAGGCTAACGCCGGCCCTGCTTCACAAAACCGCGCGCGGCGTAACGGACGTAATCAGCGGTCAACGCCCCGCCGGCGCGGAGGCGGCGGCACGCGTTTCGTGCAGCGCCCGCGCGCTGGCGGCCGAGAACAGCAGCACCGCGGACGAAAAGTAGATCCACATCAGCAGCACCACCAGCGAGCCCGCAGCGCCATAGGCCGACACCACCGCCGCGGTGGACAGGTACAGCGCCAGCAACTGCTTGCCCACCGTGAACAGCGTGGCGCCCACCACCGCGCCGAATACCAGGCAATGCGTGGGCGGCTTGGGGCCGCTGCCGATGCGCATCAGCCCCAAGAACAGCGCCACCGCCACGGCGAAGGCCACGGCCTCATTGACGATCTGCAGCAGCGTGCCCGAGCCGAACGGCAGCCGCGCGCTGGCCCAGGTGGCCAGCACGTTGATGGCCGTGGACAACACCAGCGACACCAGCAGCAGAAAACCGATGGCCAGCACATAGGCCAGGCCTCGCAGGCGCAGGGAGGCCATGCGCCACCACGCCTTGCGCTCGGGCGCGGGCTGGCCGTGTGCCCACAGCCGCTCCAGCGCGCTCTGCAGCTCCACAAACACCCCCGTCGCGCCGGACAGCAGCAGCACGAAGCCGGCCACCGACGCGAGGCGCCCCTCGGCCGGCTCCTGCGCGCTGGCCAGCGCCAGGCGCACCACCTCGGCGCCGCGCTCGCCCATCACCCCGCGCACCTGGGCGATGAGGTTGCTCTCCAGGTAGGCCTGGTCGATCCACCACCCGAGCACCCCCACCAGCAGCAGCAACAGCGGCGCCAGGCTCAGCATGCCGTAGAACGACATCGCCGCGCTCATGCGCAGGCCGTCGGCGTCCAGCCACATCTGCACGGCGCGCACCAGCGGCGCAATGGGCTGCAACACCCGCTGCAGCAGTGGCTGGGCAAAAGATTGGAGGCTCTGCAGGGTCATTGGCATGGCCCGATTGTGAACAGTGCGGGCCCGGCCCCCTGTCGGCGCAAGCCGATAGCTGGCCGCGCACCGGCTGCCGCACGGACCAGGTGGACGCTCTTACACTTCCCAGTCTTCACTCACCACGACAGACAAGCATGCAAACGCGTTGCGCCCTGGTCGGCATGCCGGGCTCGGGCAAATCCACGGTGGGCCGCCAGCTCGCCCGCCGTCTGGGGCTTCCCTTCGTGGACCTGGACCAGCGGCTGGAGCAGTGGCTGGGCACCAGCATCCGCGACTATTTCGACCAGCATGGCGAAGTGGCCTTTCGCGACCACGAGGCTGCGCTGCTGGCCGAGCTGGCCGCCCAGCCCGGCGGCATGGTGCTGTCCACCGGCGGCGGCGCCGTGCTGCGCGAGGACAACCGCGCCACGCTGCGCCGCAGCTTTCCCCATGTGATGTACCTGCGCGCTTCGCCCGACGAGATCTTCAAGCGCATCAAGCACGACCGCACGCGTCCCCTGCTGCAGGTGGACGACCCGCTGGCCCGCCTGCGCGACCTCTACCGCGCGCGGGACCCGCTGTACCGCGAGGCCGCGCACTACGTCATCGAGACCGGCCGGCCCACGGTGCACACGCTGGTCAACATGATCATGATGCAGCTGGAGATGGCGGCGCCGGGCGACCCGGTGTAGCTAGCGCCCTTCCTCAGACATGAAAAAGGCCCCGCATGCGGGGCCTTGGTTCTCTTGCGGCGCAGAGGCTTACCAGCTGCGCACACGTCCGGTGTCGATGTGCACGAACTGCTCCCGGGCGTAGTAGCCCACGCCGCCCGCCCGCAGGGAGATGGCGGCGTCGCGCAGGTCGCTCAGGGACACGCCGGGCAGGCGCACGTCGATGGCCTTGCCGTCCATGTGCAGGCTGCGCCGCGCCACACCGCCGCCGCGCGTGGTGCGCAGCGTCTCGTTGGTGTGGGGGCTGCGGTAGCCGGAGATCACCTCGAACGGCTGCTGCGTCTGCAGCGTCTGCCGCACGCGGTGCAGCAGGTGGAACAGGTCCGGGTCCATCACGCCGACGTCGCCGCTGTAGTGGTCGCGCAGGAAGTGGTTGAGCGTGGGCAGCGCCGCGGGAACGAATTGTTCGCCCTGGGCGTAGACCAGCGCCAGCCGCTCATGGGTGTGCAGGTGGTTGAAGGCCAGGCGCCGCGCAAGGTCCTGCGCTTCGCTGAGCGACGCCAACGCCGCCTTGGGCAGCAGCACCGCGGCCGCAGCGGCGTGTGCGACGGCGGCGCCGCGCCCCAGGAATAGACGGCGGTGGGGGTTGTGCGGTGGAGCCATGCGCGAAAAACCTCGAAAAAGCGAAAAAACGCGCTATTTTGGACCGATCACCCCGGCAGCACTACCCGCGCGGACCGCATCGTAGGGTTTTGCCGAATGCTGGCGCAGCAGGCTGGCGAGCTTGCGGTCATGGCCGTACAGGTCGCCATAGAAGTGCGGACGGCCGTCCTGCACCACCACGGTGATGTGCGTGATGATGACCGGCACCGGATGCGGCAGCCGTACGAACACGGGCTTGGGCTGCGCCATGGCCGCACGGATGCGCTCCACGGTCCAGGTGGGATCGTCCTGCAACACGAACTGGGCGAGCGCCACCGGCTCCTCGACACGCACGCAGCCGTGGCTCAGGTCGCGCCGGCTGCGGCCGAACAGCGTGGGCGCCGAGGTGTGGTGCAGGTAGATGTTGTCGTTGTTGGGCAGCACGAACTTGATATCGCCCAGCGCGTTCAGCGGCCCCGGGCGCTGGCGTATGCGCGCCTGGCCTGCCAGCACGGCGCCCAGCATCTCGGGTGTGGCGTCGGTGCTCACCCCCGCCGCGCTGACGAACTCCATGCCCTGCCGGGCCAGGTAGCCCGGGTCGCGGCGCAGGCGCGGCACGGTTTCGCCGCGGGCGATGGACGGCGGGATGTTCCAGTACGGACTGAATTCGATGGACTGCATGTCCTCATCGAACAGCGGCGTGCGCGTATCCAGCGCCTTGCCGACGATGACCGCCATGGACAGGCGCAGCGTGATCCTGCCGCCCGCGTACTCATAGGCGCGCAGGCGGTATTCGGGCACGTTCACGGCGATCATGCGCGGGCCCTGCAGCACGGGCGTCCAGCGCAGACGCTCCATCTGCAGCGCGATCTGCTCGGCGCGTGCGGCCGGGGGCACATTCAGCGCCGCCAGCGTGGTCGCGCCCAGCACCCCGTCCGCCTCCAGCCCGTGGCGGCGCTGGAAGGCCGTGACGGCCTCGACCAATGCGGGGGTATATTGCGCTGGCGCGGACGCTGCGGGCGGCTCGCCCGTGGGCTGCGGCGGCAGGTCGCCCAGCGCCACCAGCCGCTCGGCCAGCACGCCCAGGCCCTCCCAGGGCTGGCCCGGCGTGAGCTTGCGGCCCGGCAGCGCGGGCAACGGCTGCGCCCAGGCAGGGTGAGCGCCCATCGCGCGGTACTGCGCCAGCAGTGCGCGCAGCGCCGGGTACATGGGCACGCGAGGGATGGCCGCGTCCCGCGCCTGCTGGATCTGGCCGTCGGCCAGCGCGGTCTGCAGCGCGGCGCGCAGGTCGGGCTGGGGGCGGCGGGAGTGGTCGTAGCGCTCGTTGAGCCGTGCCGGATCGATGCGCCCGCCGTGCAGCTCATACAGGTAGCGCTCCACGGCCTGCGTCAGCTCCTGGTCGAGCGCCACGGCGCAGGCGGCATCCAGGCCGCGGGCGGCTGCGGCCGCCAGCGCATCACTCAGGTGCTGCGCGCCATAGTCGGCCGGCTCCAGCCCATCGGCTGCGGCTTCGTTGAGCCAGCGCACCGCTTCATGCGCAGCCGGCAGGGGGCGCCCATCAGCCGTCAGCCAGGACGGGTTCGCCCAGGCAACCAGCGGCATCCAGGCCGCCAGCAGCAGGGGTGCAGTGTGGTGTGTCAGCAGGCGCAGGTTCATGGGTCGATCTTGGCATGGCCTGTGCCGACCAGGCGCTATAGACCCAGATTCGGCGCAAGCGCGCGCTCCACCTCGGCCAGGGGCACTCCGCTGCGCTGGGCCATGTCCTGCACCTGCGCATCGTCGATCTTGCCGACGCTGAAGTAGGTGCTCTCGGGGTGGCTGAAGTAAAAGCCGCTCACACTGGCCGCGGGCGTCATGGCGTAGCTGTCGGTAATGTCCATGCCCACGTCGGCCGTGCCCAGCAATGCAAACAGCGGCTTCTTCACCCGGTGATCGGGGCATGCGGGGTAGCCCGGCGCGGGGCGGATGCCCACGTACTTCTCGGCGATCAGTTCGTCGTTGGACAGCCGCTCGCCCGCCTGGTAGCCCCACCAGTCGGTGCGCACGCGGTGGTGCAGCCATTCGGCACCGGCCTCGGCCAGGCGATCGGCCAGGGCCTTGAGGGTGATGGCGCTGTAGTCGTCGTGGTCGGCCATGAACTCGGCCACCTTGGCATCCACGCCGATGCCGGCAGTGACGGCAAACGCGCCAATGTGGTCGGCCTGCGTGGGTGCGCCACCCTCCGGGCGAGGCGCGATGAAGTCGGCCAGGCAGCGACTGGGGCGCATGCGGCCCTCGGCGTCGGGCTGCTTCTCGGCCTGCTGGCGCAGGCCGTACCAGGTGAGCACGACCTTGTCGCGCGCGGCATCGGCATACAGCTCGATGTCGTCATCGCGCACGGTGTTGGCGGGCCAGAAGCCCACCACGGCGTGGGCCGTGAGCCAGCGGCCCTCCACGATCTTCTTGAGCATGGCCTGTGCGTCGCGGAAGACGCGCGTGGCTTCCTCGCCCACCACCTCGTCCTGCAGGATGTCGGGGTACTTGCCGGCCAGGTCCCAGGTCTGGAAGTACGGTGCCCAGTCGATGAAGGGCACCAGCTCGGCCAGGTCGATGTTCTTGATCACGCGCCGGCCGATGAACTTGGGCGCCGGCGGCTGGTAATGCGCCCAGTCGATGCGCGTCTTGTTGGCGCGGCACTGCGCCAGCGGCCACACCGGCGTCTTCTTCTTGTTGGCATGCAGGTGGCGCACATGGTCGTAGTCGGCCTGCACCTCCGCCAGGTAGCTGTCCTTTTGCTCGCCCAGCAGGCTCTGCGCCACGCTCACGCTGCGCGAGGCATCGGGCACGTAGACCACGGGGCCCTGGTACTGCGGCGCGATCTTGACGGCCGTGTGCACGCGCGAGCAGGTGGCGCCGCCGATCAGCAATGGAATCTTCTTGATGCGGAAGTACTCGTCCTTGTCCATCTCGCCGGCCACGTACTGCATCTCTTCCAGGCTGGGCGTGATCAGGCCCGACAGGCCGATGATGTCCGCGCCTTCGGCCTTGGCGCGCGCCAGGATTTCATGGCAGGGCACCATCACGCCCATGTTGATGACCTCGAAGTTGTTGCACTGCAGGACGACGGTCACGATGTTCTTGCCGATGTCATGCACGTCGCCCTTCACGGTGGCGATGACGATCTTGCCCTTGCTGGACACGTCCAGGCCGGCGGCTTCCTGCTGGCGCTTTTCTTCCTCGATGTAAGGGATCAGGTGGGCCACGGCCTGCTTCATCACGCGGGCGCTCTTGACCACCTGCGGCAGGAACATCTTGCCCGCGCCGAACAGGTCGCCCACGATGTTCATGCCGTCCATCAGCGGACCTTCGATCACGTGCAGCGGGCGGCCGCCGCCTTGCACCACGATCTGCTGGTAGGCCTCCTCGGTGTCTTCGACGATGAAGTCGGTGATGCCGTGCACCAGCGCGTGCGACAGGCGCTCACCCACGGTTTTCGGGTGCTCGGGCGTGCCGCGCCACTCCAGCTTCTTGCTGTCGTCCTTGGCGGCACCCTTGGCGGCCTCGGCGATCTCCAGCAGGCGTTCGGCCGCGTCGGGGCGGCGGTTCAACACCACGTCTTCCACACGCTCGCGCAGCTCGGGGTCGAGGTCGTCGTAGACGCCGACCATGCCCGCGTTGACGATGCCCATGTCCATGCCGGCCTTGATGGCGTGGTACAGGAACACGGTGTGGATCGCCTCGCGCACCGGCTCGTTGCCGCGGAAGCTGAACGACACGTTGGACACGCCGCCCGACACCTTGGCGCCCGGCAGATGCTGCTTGATCCAGCGCACGGCCTCGATGAAGTCCACGGCGTAGTTGGCGTGCTCTTCGATGCCCGTGGCGATGGCGAAGATGTTGGGGTCGAAGATGATGTCCTCGGGCGCCATGCCCACCTCGTCCACCAGGATGCGGTAGGCGCGCTCGCAGATCTCGGTCTTGCGTGCGAAGGTGTCGGCCTGGCCCTTCTCGTCGAAGGCCATGACCACGGCAGCCGCGCCGTAGCGGCGGATCAGCTTGGCCTGGCGCTTGAACTCCTCCACGCCCTCCTTCATGCTGATGGAGTTGACGATGCCCTTGCCCTGCAGGCAGCGCAGGCCGGCCTCGATGACCTCCCACTTGGAGCTGTCCACCATCACCGGCACCCGGGCGATGTCGGGCTCGGAGGCGATGAGGTTCAGGAAGCGCACCATCGCGGCCTTGCTGTCCAGCATGGCCTCGTCCATGTTCACGTCGATGATCTGCGCGCCGTTTTCCACCTGCTGACGCGCCACCGACAGTGCCTGCTCGTACTGGTCGTTCAGGATCATGCGCGCGAACGCCTTGGAGCCGGTGACGTTGGTGCGCTCGCCCACGTTGACGAACAAACTGCCCTCACCAATAAAAACCGGCTCCAGGCCGGAAAGTTTCATGGGAGGGAGGACGGAAATATCAGACATGGCTCACCTGTGGCTGTGGAGATGCGGCAGGCGAGCGTCGTTGATTGTGCAGATGCCCAAGCCTGACGGGCAGTGACACGCCCGCTGCAACGCTCCTTGGGAAACGGCGGATTTTACTGATTTGCCTTCTCGCGTTGCACAACAGGGTCAGGCGCACCGCCAGACGCGGCTCAGCTGCTTGTCAGCCGGTCAAGTTCCAGCCCTGCACTGGGGGCATCGCAAGCGCGGCACCAATCTACGAAGAGCATCACGTCCACATAACTTTCGCCACGCTCTATCTTCGATACGAATGACTGCCCCACCCCCAGCCTCTGCGCCAGCTGCACCTGCGAGAGACCCGCTTGCTTTCGCAAGGCAGCCAGGCCATCCCGAAGGGTCTGGTAACGCGGGTGATAGACGGTGATTGACACCCGCGCATGCTTTATCCCAAATTGGAATAGTCCATTTACGACTATTTACGCTACATTGCGCGACGGGGCGGTGCGCTGTGCCCTGCCCCCACAACACAACAGAGGGTAACCATGACAACGAAGTTTCGACTTGCAGGGTATTCGGTTTTGGTAGCAGCAACACTTTTGACCGCCTGCGGGGGCGGTGGCAGCGACGACGCTTCCACTGCTACACCTACTCCTGCACCACCACCTGCCGCGACCAGCGCGGAAGGGTTCTGGATGGGCAAATCGGCGGCAGGCTATGACGTTGCCGTGGCCGTGCTGGAAAACGGTGACACCTGGGGCGTCTATACCAGCGGCAGCACCCTCTACGGTGCCCTGCAGGGCAAAACCACGTCATCGAACGGTGCGTTGACGGGGTCTGGGCGCGAGTTCAACCTCTTGTCCAATTCGGTAAGCCAAGGCTCCTACAGCGGCACCTACACGGCCAAAAACCGGCTTGATCTGCGGCTGTCCGACGGAAACAGCTTTTCGGCCACTTACTCCACCTTCTATGACCAACCCACCTCGCTGTCGGCGCTGGCCGGCACCTACCGCGGGTACGGTGTGGGAACGGGCGCGCCGGTGCAGTGGCTGGCAGTCACCATCAGCGCGTCCGGTGCTGTCAGCTATCCGACAACACTGGGCTGCAGCGCCAGCGGCTCCGTCACGCCCCGCGCCAGCGGCAAAAATATTTTTGATCTGCGCATCACCTTCTCGGGTGCCAGTTGCACGCTGGGCAACGGCGCCACGGTCTCTGGCGTGGGCTACTACGAAAGCGGCAAGCTGATCGCCATGGGCTTGCTGCCATCGCAAACCGCTGGCTTTATCTTCAGCGGCAGCAAATAAGCAGCCCGCCACGGCACCGCAGGCGCCCCTGCGGTGTGGCGATCAAGGTAGCAGTGACGACGCTGGCACTGCGGGCAACGCGCCGCATTCGATCACCCGGGTAATGACTGTGTTGCAGCAACAGGCTTTGAAAATCTCGCCTCCAGGCTCAAACTGCTGCCCATGACAAACGCCCACACCACCACCGCCCGCATGCCCACGCTGTTCATCCCGCACGGCGCGGGGCCGTGCTTTTTCATGGACTGGAACCCGCCCGACGCCTGGGACAAGACCGCCGCCTGGCTGCGCAGCATTCCCGCCAGCCTCCCCGCCCGGTCCAAAGCCATCGTGCTGGTGACCGCGCACTGGCTGGCGCCGCAGCCCAGCATGAGCACGGCAGAGCAACCCGGCATGCTGTTTGACTACTACGGGTTTCCGGCGCACACCTACGAGCTGACCTACCCCGCGCCTGGTGCGCCCGCACTGGCCGAACGTGTGGGCAGCCTGCTGGCCGGCGCGGGCTTTGCCCCGGGGTATGACGGCGAGCGCGGCTACGACCACGGCACCTTCATCCCGCTGAAGGTCGCCTTCCCTGATGCCGACGTGCCCGTGCTGCAGCTGTCGCTGCTGCAAAGCCTGGATGCCGCCGATCACATCCGCCTGGGCCAGGCGCTGGAGCCCCTGCGCGGCGAGGGCGTGCTGATCATCGGCAGCGGCATGAGCTACCACAACATGCGCGGCTACGGCGACCCGCGTTCCACCGCCATCGGCGAAGCGTTCGACCGCTGGCTGGGCGAGACCGTGGCCCTGCCCGCGCCCGAGCGCAACGCCCGCCTGGCCGCCTGGGACACTGCTGCCGGCCCCAGCGCGCGGCAGTCGCACCCGCCGCGCGCCGAGGAGCACCTGCTGCCGCTGCATGTGGTGGCGGGCGCGGCCGGCGACAGCCGCGGCGCCAAGGTGTTCACCGACCGCGTGATGGCGGTGGACATCTCGGCCTTCCGCTTCGAGTGACAGGCTACGCAAGTCAATTGCTGCCCTGCGCCATCGGCCCGGCCGGCGCCCGCGACCGCTGGCTGCTGCAGATCAACGCGCAGTCCACGCTCGTTCTGCCAGAGCCGGGGGACAAGGACGCCCCCAGCCTGACCATGCCCGTCGGCACGGAGCAGCTGGCGGCGGGGTGGCGGCGTGGCAACCCGCCCACGCTGCTGCAGATTGAGCAGGCCATCGAGGCGATCGAGGACGCCGTCATGCCCGCCCGCGCCCGTTTCCCCGCGGCACTGCAGCTGGCCACGCGCGACCCGCACGTGCATGCGCTGAGCGCGCTGGCGACCAGGCCTGGCACCGCGGAGGCTGCAAGCACAGCGGCTGGCGACTGGCTGGGCATAGCCGCCGTCGAGCAGCTATTCAACCGCCTGGCCGCCCGCGCCGGCGGCCGCCCGGCGTCGCAAGACGCGCTGCCTGTCGATGGCGCCAGCGCCGCGCGCCTGCTCATCCTGCGCGAGCTGCTGCACCACTGGGGCCTGCCCGGCGTGGCCCTGGTCGGCTGACGCGGCCGGCGCGCCCGGCACCGGGCAAGCCCCGTCGAAAAAGTGCCAAAAACGGCTCCAGCGCTTATTTGGCAGGCGCCTGCAGCTATGAATCAAGTAGCGCTTGTCACGCCCGCTGCGCCCGCAGGCGGTGCAGCAGGCCGGGCCTGCGCCGATGCCGGCAGGCCGAAGACGCGGTCAAACGCCCAGTTGAACGTGTAGGTATAGACCAGAAAAAACAGCAGCAGCCCGGCCTCGAGCACCGTGGCCTGCCACAGGCTGACGTTGAACCACCAGGCCATCAGCGGGATCAGCACCAGCGCCAGCCCGCCCTCAAAACCCACGGCGTGCACCACGCGGCGCAGCACCGACCGGCCCTTGACGCTCTGGCGCGCCTCCCAGCGCTCGAACAGCAGGTTGAATGCCAGGTTCCAGACAATGGCCAGCGTGGAAGCCACCACGGCCATCGCGCCCGACGCGCCCGCACTCTGGCCAATGGCCATGAACAGCAGGCTGGAGACAGCGATGGCGATGGCTTCATAAAGGGTGACAAAAAGCACCCGACGCCATGGCCCCTGCAGGCCGACGGCATGTGTTGTTGCACTCATGCGCCGAAGTATAGGTAGCCTGGTTTACCCGCACCGCTGCGGGGCCGCGCTGCCCGGCCTGGCGCCACAATAGGGCGACAGACATCTGTTTGTCACTTTTCAGACCCCCGTCACCCCCTTCAAGGAGCGCCCATGTCCGATCAGCAGCCGCTGCAGCAGCCCTTCGACATCGCAGACAACAGCCTGGCCAAGCTGTGGCGCCAGTGGCATCCACGCGACTTCGCCGTGGAAGGCAATGGCACCGGCAATGGCAAAAACAAGAACGGCAAGCATGGCGATGACGACGGCGGCAACTCTTTGCGCCTGAAGGACTTTGACCCGGGCGCCAAGCCTTTCTCGTGCGGCGACAAGGCCCAGGACAGAGCCCGCGTGGACGAGCTGGCGCTGGAGCTGGACGCGCTGCAGGACCTGCTGTACGCCGACCGCCGCTACAAGCTGCTGGTGGTGCTGCAGGGCATGGACACCGCCGGCAAGGACGGCACCGTGCGTGGCGTGTTCGGCCGCATGAGCGCCCTGGGCGTGCATGCCGTGGGCTGGAAGGCGCCCACCGAGTTCGAGCGCGCGCACGACTACCTGTGGCGCATCCACCGCCAGGTGCCCGGTGCGGGCGAACTCACCGTGTTCAACCGCAGCCATTACGAGGACGTGCTGGTGCCCGTGGTGAACGGCTGGATCACGCCCGAGCAGCAGCGCCAGCGCTATGCGCACATCAACGACTTCGAGCGGCTGCTGGCCGAAACGGGCACGGTGGTCATGAAGTTCATGCTGCACATCAGCAAGGACGAGCAGCGCCAGCGCCTGCAGGAGCGCCTGGACGACCCCACCAAACACTGGAAGTTCGACATGGGCGACATCCAGGTGCGCGAGCAGTGGGACGCCTACCAGCGCGCCTATGAGGCCTTCCTGCCCGCGACGCACACCCCGTGGGCGCCGTGGACCATCGTGCCCGCCGACTCCAAGACGCACCGCAATCTGATGATCGCCAGCGTGCTGCGCGGCGTGCTGCAGCGGTTGGAACTGCGCTACCCACCGGGCGACCCCGCGCTGGAAAATTTCACAGTCAAATAGGGCTCTAGCGCTTGCATGACAAGCGCCAACAGCTCCTTTTAAAGGAGCAAATTTCACCATGGCGCGGGCATGGCAAGGTTATGCATCGAATGCATTAGATGGAAACATGGCGGCGTTGGACAGCCCTGGGCGACAGGCATAAAGTGCTTCGCTTGGTAGACATTCCCCAAGGAATTCCGCATGTCCAACACCCCCAACCCACCCCTTCCCACCCACGCGCTGCCGTCCTATCTGGACCCCAACCACCTCGGCCCCTGGGGGGTGTATCTGCAGCAAATCGACCGCGTCACCCCTTACCTGGGCAGCCTGGCGCGCTGGGTGGAGACGCTGAAGCGCCCCAAGCGTGCGCTGATCGTGGATGTGCCCATTGAGCTGGACAACGGCACCATCGCCCACTTCGAGGGCTACCGCGTGCAGCACAACGTCAGCCGAGGCCCGGGCAAGGGCGGTGTGCGCTTTCACCAGGACGTGACCCTGTCCGAAGTCATGGCCCTGTCGGCCTGGATGAGCATCAAGAACGCGGCCGTGAACGTGCCCTACGGTGGCGCCAAGGGCGGCATCCGCGTCGACCCCAAGACCCTGTCGAAGGCCGAGCTGGAGCGCCTGACGCGCCGCTACACCAGCGAGATCGGCATCATCATCGGCCCCTCCAAGGACATTCCCGCGCCGGACGTGAACACCAACGCCCAGGTCATGGCCTGGATGATGGACACCTATTCCATGAACGTGGGCACCACCGCCACCGGCGTGGTCACGGGCAAGCCCGTGGACCTGGGTGGCTCGCTGGGCCGCGTGGAGGCCACGGGCCGCGGCGTGTTCACCGTGGGCGTGGAGGCCGCGCGCCTGACCGGCATGGCCATCGAGGGTGCGCGCGTGGCCGTGCAGGGCTTTGGCAACGTGGGTGGCACGGCCGGCAAGCTGTTTGCCGAGGCCGGCGCCAAGGTGGTGGCGGTGCAGGACCACACCGGCAGCATCCACAACGACAAGGGTCTGGACGTGCCGGCGCTGCTGGCGCACGTGCAGCGAACCGGCGGCGTGGGCGGATTCGCCGGTGCCGAGCCCATGGCCAACGACGCCTTCTGGGGCGTGGCCTGCGACATCCTGATCCCCGCAGCGCTGGAGAGCCAGATCACCAAGGACAACGCGGGACGGATCCAGGCCAAGATGGTGATCGAGGGCGCCAACGGCCCCACCACCCCCGAGGCCGACGACATCCTCAACGACAAGGGCGTACTGGTGCTGCCCGACGTGATCTCCAACGCCGGCGGCGTGACGGTCAGCTACTTCGAGTGGGTGCAGGACTTCTCCAGCTTTTTCTGGACCGAGGACGAGATCAACGCCCGCCTGGTGCGCATCATGAAAGAGGCCTTCGCGGGCGTGTGGCAGGTGGCGCAGGAGAACAAAGTCACGCTGCGCACGGCGACCTTCATCGTGGCCTGCAAGCGCATCCTGCATGCGCGCGAGATGCGCGGCCTGTACCCCTGAAACGGCCCGCTCCGTGCGCAAGGCGGCCTGCGGGCCGCCTTTTTCTTTGCCTGCCCTTCCCGGCCCCGGCGCACGCGCATACGGGACATCGCGGATGGCGCGCGCGCACCCCATTTTTATAATCGGCCGTGCAGACTGCCCTTGGCGGCCTGCATGCGCCCTTTTGTTCGGGCGGGCCGCAGTCCCTGTGGCCACCTGGAATCCCGAACCGTCTGCCGGGCGCGTCATCGCGCTGGCCATTCCTGCGATGGCCAGTTTCATCGCTCTCCCTGCTGCCTGCGGCAGCGCCACGCCCATGCCTTCCCCGCGAGGGAGCGGCAGGGCGTTTCATCACACAAGGAGTCTCCCCAGGATGCGCATGTCCCAATCCCTGCCTCTCAGTTTTGCCACCCTCGCCGCCCTCGCCCTGCCGGCCACCGCGCAGTCGCAAGTGACCATCAGCGGCTATCTGGACACCGGCGTCTTTCGTGACTACGACAAGACCCGCAAGCTGGGGACGATCCAGCGCAGCCATCTGGCGGTGGCCGGCACGGAAGACCTGGGCGGTGGCCTCAAGGCCAACTTCCGCCTGAGCACACGCTTCGAGCTGGACACGGGGCAATCCGAAGGGGCGGGCAGCAAGCCCTTCTGGCATGACGAATCCACCGTGGGCCTGCAGGGCGGCTGGGGCCAGTTGCGCCTGGGCCGCGCCCTCAGCGCGATGTGGAGCCAGGAATGGAAGTTCGACGCCTTCTCGAACTTCAACCGCATTGCCTCCACCGCCTGGCACATGGCCCACTACTACACGCCTACCGACCGCGCCAGCAACAACGGCGCCGCGGAATATGGACGCATGACCAACGGCATCTACTACGACTCGCCCACCTGGGACGGCTTCTCGTTCAATGCCAGCGCCTCGACCGAGCGCACCCAGGCGCCCGGCCGCGACGGGCGCGGCGGCTCGGTGGCACTGAACTACGACCAGGGCCCGGTGGCCGCCATGGTGGGCTACGAGCGCAACGGCAGCGGTGACAAGGACCTGTTCCTGGGCGGCCTCTACCGCCTGGGCGCCGCCACGCTGATGATGGCCTACGACCACAGCCGCGCGGGGAGCAGCCCCGATACGTCGCGCATGGTGTCGGTGGGCGGCAGCTACGCCCTGGGTGTCACCACGCTGCGCGCCAGCTACGGTCGCCAGCGGCTGAACGACGGGGTAACCCACCACATGGCGTCACTGGGGGCGGAGTACCACCTGTCCAAGCGCACCATGCTCTACGCGAGCCTGGGGCACCAGCGCTACGAACACAACCCCTCGCGCACGGCGTTCGGCGTGGGCGTGGCCCACGCCTTCTGACGCTGCCTCAGAGCACGCGCTGCGCGCGCAGCGCCTGCAGTTGCGCGGCATCCAGCCCCAGCCGCTCGCGCAGCACCTCGTCGGTGTGCTGACCCAGTGCGGGCGGGGCATAGCGCAGGGTGACGGGCGTATCGGACAAGCGCAGCGGGCTGGCGGTGGTCACCACGCGGTTGACCACTTCGCCGGCCGGCGGCTGGGCGCCGGGGTAGCGCTGCTGCTCCACGCGCAGTCCGCGTGCGCGCACCTGCGCATCGTCGAACGCCTGGCCGACGTGGTTGATCGGGCCACAGGGCACGGCCTTGTCCTCCAACAGCGCGATCCAGGCGGCCGTGGGCCGCGTGCGCGTGAGGGCGGCCATCAGAGGGATCAGCGTCTCACGGTGGGTCACCCGGCCGGCGTTGGTGGCAAAGCGTTCGTCGCCGGCCCAGTCGGTGCCCGCCGCTTCGCAAAAGCGCGCGAACTGCCCATCGTTGCCGATGGCCAGCAGCATGTTGCCGTCCTGCGTGGGAAAGTCCTGGTAGGGCACGACGCTGGGGTGGGTGTTGCCCTGGCGCTTCGGAATGTTGCCGGCGTTGAGGAAGCCCGCACCCTGGTTGGCCAGCACCGCCATGGCCACGTCCAGCAACGCCATGTCGATGTGCTGGCCGCGTCCCGTGCGGTGGCGCGCCTCCAGCGCGCCCAGGATGGCGGTGGTGGCATACATGCCGGTGAACAGGTCGATCACGGCCACGCCCACGCGCATCGGGCCGCCGCCGGGCTCGGCGTCGGCGCGGCCGGTGATACTCATGAGCCCGCTCATGGCCTGCACCAGCAGATCGTAGCCGGCGCGCGGCGCGTAGGGCCCCGTCTGGCCAAAGCCGGTGACCGAGCAGTAGATCAGGCGTGGGTTGAGCGCGCTCAGGGACTCGTAATCCAGGCCGTAGCGCTTGAGGCCGCCGGTCTTGAAGTTCTCCACCACCACATCGCTTTGCATGGCCAGCTCACGGATCAGCCGCTGGCCCTCGGGTGTGGCCATGTCCACGGTGACGGAGCGCTTGTTGCGGTTGCAGGCGGCGAAGTAGCAGGCGTGTTCGCTCGGCTGGCCGTCGGCATCGGGAAAGAACGGCGGGCCCCAGTGGCGCGTGTCGTCGCCGTCGCCGGGCTTCTCGATCTTGATCACGTCGGCACCCATGTCGGCCAGGTTCTGGGTGCACCAGGGGCCGGCCAGCACGCGCGAGAGGTCGAGCACGCGCAGATGGCTGAGCGCACCGGCACGTTCGGTGCCCGTGGAAGAGGAGATGTGAGGTGTGGTCATGGACAGCGGTGTTTGCCGAGCGGAAAAGGCATGGTACGGCGCATCCCTGCACGCCGGCTTTGCATTTGTGAAAGCTGGCGTTCACATGCCCGCCCGGGCCGCTGGCGCTTTCTACAATGCCGGCCATGGCCATGCATTTCGATCTTGTGGATCTGCGCCTGATGGTGCACATCGCCGACGCCAACAGCATGACGCGCGGCGCGGAACTCTCCTTCATCTCCCTGCCGGCGGCCAGCACGCGTATCAAGAACCTGGAAGAAAGCATCGGCACCAAGCTGCTGTACCGCACCAGCCAGGGCGTGACGCTCACGCCGCCGGGCCAGGCCTTCGTGTCCCACGCGCGCATGGTGCTCGGGCAGATCGAACACCTGCGCGGCGACATGCAGGAATACGTGCGCGGCATCAAGGGCCATGTGCGCGTGTTCGCCAACACCACCTCTCTGGGCGAATTCCTGCCGCCGGTGCTGCGGCACTTCCTGCGCCGCAACCCCGACGTGAACATCGACCTGCGCGAGCGCCTGTCGCACGACATCGTGCGCGCCGTGACCGAGGGGCAGACCGACATCGGCATCGTCGCCGGCCTGGTGCGCACCGAGAACCTGGAGACCCTGCCCTACCGCCGCGACCGGCTGGTGTTGGTGGTCCCCAAGGGCCATGCCCTGGACGGCGAGATGCAGATCGACTTTGCCGACACGCAGGAGCTGGACTACGTGGGGCTGCACGAATCCAGCGCCATCCATGCCTTCCTGCGCCACGCCAGCGACCAGCTGCACCGCCCGATCAAGCTGCGCATCCAGGTCGGCAACTTCGAGACGGCCTGCCGCATGATCGAGGCCGGCGTGGGCGTGGGCGTGCTGCCCGAGTCCGCCGCCAGCCGCCATGCGCAGGCCATGGACATCGCCATCGTGCCGCTGTCGGACGCCTGGTCGGTGCGCGAGATGCAGATCTGCGTGCGCAGCATGGAGGCCCTGCCCAGCTTTGCGCAGGAACTGGTGGACCTGCTGGTGGCCGATGCGCAGGGGCGGCTGCAGCTGGAGTGACCGCCGCAGCGGCAGCGGCCCGTGCGATCTTTGAATGAAATTGGCCTCTAGCCCTTGCTAGACAAGCGCTAACAGCTCACTTTTTTGAATCAAGCGTGGTCGGCGCAAGCCAGTACTTGAAGGTGCCGTGTGCGGTGGCCACGAGCTGGCCGTCCTCGTCCAGCAGCTGGCCCGCGCAACTGCACAGGCTGCGCGTGGCATGCACCACCCAGCCTTCGGCCAGCAGCGCGCCGCGCCCCGGGCGGTGAAAGCGGCTGCTCATCTCCACCGTCACCGCGGTCTGCGAGGGCGCCTCGGGCAACTCGCCCGCGGCGCGCGACATCACGGAATCCAGCAGCGCCATGACCACGCCGCCATGCGCAGCGGGTAACTGGTTGAGCAGTTCCTCGCGCAGGTGCGGCAGGCGCACCTGCACCTTGCCCGGCGGCGCCGGCACCTGCGCGGCGCCGATCAGGCGCAAGAAGGCGCTGCGGTCCACCAGCGGCGGAGCCCCGCTCATGCGGCGCGCGCCTCACGCACCATGTTGCGCGCGATGATGATCTGCTGGATCTGCGTCGTGCCCTCGTACAGGCGGAACAGGCGCACGTCGCGGTAAAAGCGCTCGATGCCGTACTCGGCCATGTAGCCTGCGCCGCCCAGGATCTGCACCGCGCGGTCGGCCACGCGGCCGCACATCTCGGTGGCAAACATCTTGGCGCACGAGGCCTCGGTGGAGACGTTGTGCCCGTCGTCGCGGCGGCGCGCGGCGTCGATGGTCATGCATTCGGCGGCGTACAGCTCGGCCTGGCTGTCGGCCAGCATGGCCTGCACCAGCTGGAAGTCGCAGATGGGCTGGCCGAACTGCTTGCGCTCCAGGGCATATGCGAGTGCGTCGCGCAGGATGCGCTGGGCCACGCCCACCGCCACCGCGGCGATGTGGATGCGGCCCTTTTCCAGCACCTTCATGGCGGTCTTGAAGCCGCGGCCCTCCTGCAGGCCGATGAGGTTGGCCGCCGGCACCTTGACGTTGTCGAAGATCACGTCGCAGGTGTGGGCGCCGCGCTGGCCCATCTTTTTGTCGTACTTGCCAAAGCTGATGCCGGGCGTCTTGGCGTCCACGATGAACGAGGACACGCCGCCCGCGCCCTTGTCGGCCGGGTTGGTGCGTGCCATGAGCGTGAACATGCCGGCGTGCGGCGCATTGGTGATGTAGCGCTTGGTGCCGTTGACGATGTAGTGGTCGCCGTCCTTGATGGCCGTGGTGCGCAGCGATGCGGCGTCCGATCCCGCCTCGGGTTCGGTCAGCGCGAACGAGGCGATGACCTCGCCGGTGGCCAGCTTGGGCAGCCACTGGGCCTGCTGCTCGGGCGTGCCATCCATCAGGATGCCCTGCGAGCCGATGCCCACGGTGGTGCCGATGATCGAGCGGAAGGCCGGCGCCGTCTGGCACAGCTCGAACAGTACGCGGCATTCCTCCTCCATCGTCAGCTCCAGGCCGCCGAACTTCTCGGGAATGGTCATGCCGAACAGGCCCAGCTCGCGCATCTCCTGCACGATGGACTCGGGAATTTCATCGGTCTCGGCCACTTCGTTCTCGGCCGGCACCAGGCGTTCTCGCACAAAGCGGCGCACGCTGTCGAGCAGGGCTTCCAGGATGTCTGGGTCGCGGATCATGAGGGTTCTTTCTTCGGTATGCGGGTTCAGAGGGTGTCGGCGGTGCCGAGCACGGCGGTGGACTGGCTGGACAGCGTGCCGCCGTTGCCATGCACCACGGCGGTGTCATGACGCGATAGCTGGCGCGCGCCGGCCTCGCCACGCAGCTGGCGCACGGCCTCGATCAGCGCAAAGATGCCGTACATGCCCGGGTGCACGCACGACAGGCCGCCGCCGTTGGTGTTCACGGCCAGGCGCCCGCCGGGCGCGATGCCGCCGTTCTGCACGAAGGCGCCGCCCTCGCCCTTGGCACAGAAGCCCAGGTCTTCCAGGAACAGCAGGGTGTTGATGGTGAAGGCGTCGTACACCTGGGCCATGTCCATGTCTTTGGCCTGCAAACCCGCCATCGCGAAGGCCTGGGCGCCCGACTGCGCTGCCGCGGTGGTCGTCAGGTCGGGCATGCAGGAGATCTGGCGATTCCAGATGGCCGTGGCATTGCCCAGCACATAGACGGGCGGATTGGGCAGGTCGCGCGCGCGCTCGGCGCGGGTGAGCACGAGGGCGCCGCCACCGTCCGTCACCAGGCAGCAGTCGCGCACGGTGAGCGGGCTGGCGATCGGCCGGGCCGCCAGCACATCCTCGATGGTGAGCGGGTCGCGCATGAACGCCTCGGGGTTCTGCTGCGCCCAGGCGCGTGCGGCCACGGCCACCTCGGCCAGTTGTTCGCGCGTGGTGCCGAATTCGTGCATGTGGCGCGCGGCGGCCAGCGCATAGGCGGACACGGGCAGCACCGGCTCATAGGGAAATTCGTAGGGCTGCGGGTCCAGAAAGCGGCGCGCGGCCACGCTTTCCTTGCGCCCGAAGGTGGCCGAGCGCTGCGCGCTGCCGTAGCACACCAGCACGGCCTTGCACTGCCCGGCCTCCAGCGCGCGGATGGCGGGCAGCAGGTGGGCGATGAAGCTGGAGCCACCGATCATCGTGCCGTCCACATAGGTCGGATTGATGCCGAGGTGTTCGATCACCGGCATGGTCCACATGCTGGCGTTCACACTGCAGGTGGCCAGGCCGTCGATGTCCTGCATGGTCAGGCCCGCGTCGGCCACGGCCGCGTGTGCGGCACGCACCAGCAGCGTCATGTCGTCCATGCCGGGCGCCTCGCCACAGCCGTAGGTGGCAGCGCCGACGATGGCTGCGCGGCCGCGCAGCGGGCGGTTCACGGCGGCAGCGTCCAGAGGGGATTGCGGAACGCGGCTCATGCGGCACCCCCTTGCGCTGCGGGCTGGAACAGCACCAGGCCACGCCCGTCCTTCTGCGCCACGCGGGCCTGCACCCGCTGGCCGATGCGCACGTCTTGGGGCGCCACCCCCTCCACGCGGCTCATCATGCGCACGCCTTCATCCAGATCGATCAGCGCGACGTTGTAGTTGCCCCCCGCGTCCGCCTTGCGCGCGATGGTGGTGGCGGAATACACGGTGCCCAGGCCGCTGGCGCGCACCCAGCGCAGCGGGCTGGCGCCGCAATGCGGGCACAGCTCGCGCGGCGTGAATACGTGGTTCTTGCACTGCGGGCAGTGCTGCAGGCAAAAGCGGCCGGCATCCAGCTCGGCCTGGTAGTGGGTCTGTGCGCTCAGGTGCATGGGATTCTTCGAGTCTTCGGAGTACGAGGCACAGCATGCCCCGGCCACCGCATCACTTCAATTCGACAATCTGAAAGGGCGTCTTCGCCGCGGCATCAACCCGGCGTGATCCCCGCCGTCTTGATCACCTTGGCCCACTTGTCCAGCTCGCCGCGCAGACGCTGGCGCATCTGCTCCTGCGTGCCGGGATCGGCCTCGGCGCCGGCGTCCAGCAGGCGCTGGCGTACGGCGGGGTCTTTCATTGCGGTGTTGAAGTCGGCGTTGATCTTGTCCAGCACGGCCTGCGGCGTCTTCGCGGGCGCGAACAGCGCGGCCCAGGAGTACGCCTCATAGCCGGGCAGGCCGGATTCCACGCCCGTGGGCACGTCGGGCAGCATGGCCGAGCGCTGGCGGCTGGCCACGCCCAGCACCTTCACCCGGCCGCTCTTGATGTGCTGCAGCGCCGTGGGTGCGTCGCTGAACATGAGCTGCACCTGCCCGCCCAGCAGGTCGTTCATGGCCGGTGCGCTGCCCTTGTAGGGGATGTGCTGCAGCTTGGTCCCCGCCTCCATGTTGAACAGCTCGCCCGCCAGGTGCGTGCCGCCGCCGTTGCCCGACGAGCCATAGGCCAGCGGCGTGCCCTTCTTGGCCAGCGCGATCAGCTCCTGGATGGTGTTGGCCGGCACCGAGGGGTGCGCCACGATGAACACGGGGAACATGGCCGCGAAGCTGATGGGGGCGAAGTCCTTCTCGATGTCGTAGGGCAGCTTGCCCATCAACGAGGGGTTGACCGAGTGGTGGATGGCACCCACGAAGAGGCCGTAACCGTCGGGTGCCTCCTTGGCGGCGGCCGTCGCGCCCACCACGCCGCCCGCGCCGGCGCGGTTGTCGATCACGGTGGGCGTCTTCCAGATCTCGGACAGCCTGTGGCTGAAGACGCGGGCGGTGGTGTCCACCGGGCCGCCGGGCGGGAACGGCACGATGAAGCGCACGGGCCGGCTGGGCCAGGGGTCGGCCGCGAGCGCCGCCAGCGGATGGGCGGCGGCAAGCAGGCTGCCGGCGATGAAGTTGCGGCGGGAGGGGGTGGAATGCATGGTGTGTCTCCTATCGTTCAGGTGGTCAGGCCCAAGGCCTGGTCTTTCAGGGTGCGCTTGAGCACCTTGCCGTTGGTATTGGTGGGCAGCTCGCTCAGGGCGACGATGTGGGACGGGCGCTTGTAGGGCGCGAGCAGCTCGCGCAAATGGGACTGCATGGCATCGGCATCCAGCGCGGCGCCCGGGCGCAACTCCACAAAGGCGACGATCTCCTCGTTGCCGTCCTCCACAGTGCGGCCCACCACGGCCGAGCGCTGCACGCTGGGGTGGGTGTTGAGCGCGGTTTCCACCTCGGCGGGGTAGACGTTGAAGCCCGAGCGGATGATCATTTCCTTCAGACGCCCCACGACGAACAGCGCGCCGTCGGCATACATCTCGCCCAGGTCGCCGCTGGCGTACCAGCCACCTTCGCGCATCACCGCGGCCGTGGCCTTGGGGTCGCGAAAGTAGCCGGGCATCAGCCCCCGGCCGCGGATCCACAGCTCACCGCGCTCGCCCAGCGGCAGCGGCTCGCCGGTGGCCGGGTCGGTCACGCGCACCTCGGCCTCGGCCACGGCGTAGCCGGCACTGGTGTCGGGCCGCTGCTCGCCCAGGCGCGTGAGGTGCACCGAGCCTGCGTATTCCGACAGGCCGTAGCCGTGGTGCAGCGCCTGGCCGAAGGCGGCCTCCACGCGCTGCTTCAGCGCCAGGTCGAGCGGGCCCGCTCCGGTGTAGAGGTAGCGCAGCGCTGGCGCCTCGGGCCGCTGGATGCCGCGCTCCTGCAAGTGCGCCAGCAGGCGCGAGAACAGCGCGGGCGGCCCCTGCAGCTGCGACACGCCATGGTGGGCCAGCGCATCCAGCAGGTCGTCGGGATCGAACTGCGGACGCATCACGAGCTGCACACCGGCCAGCAGCGAGCTGAGCAGCGCCGTGCCCAGACCGAAGATGTGGGTCATGGGCACAAAGGCGTAGCTGCGGTCCTGCGGACCCAGCGCACGCGATGCCCCCGACACGCGCGCAAAGTGGATCAGCGCATCGTGCGTGAGCATCACGCCCTTGGGCTGGCCCGTGGTGCCCGAGGTGAAGATCAGCGAGGCGACCGTATCGCGCAGCGCACCTGCTTCGGGCTGCGCGTCCTGGAGAACCGCGCCGTGCTGCATGCCCGGCAGCGCGGAATCGACCGCCGCGAAGCGCTGGGCATGCGCGGCGGCGCTGCGCGATGCCGCAGCCGTGAAGAACACCACGCGCGCATCGGCCTTGTCGACGAAGGCGTCGATCTCGGCGGGCGCCATGCGTGCGTTCACGCCGCAGGACCAGGCGCCCACGCGGCTGCAGGCCAGGATCAGCGCAGCATGCTCGGGGCAGTTCTCGGCCACCACCAGCACGCGGTGGCCAGGGCGCACATCCAGGGCCCGCAGTTCGGCCTCGGCCGTGTCGGTGAGCGCGCCCAGGTCGGCAAAGCTCAGGCTGCGGCCGTCCGGCAGATGAATGAAGGGCCGCGCGGGCGCCTCGGCCAGCCAGCGGTCCAGCAGGTGATGGATGCGCTCTGCCATCTCAATCCACGGTGATGCCCTGGGTCACCGTGGCCCACATGGCGCGCTCCTGGGCGCCGCGCTCGGCCAGCTTCTGCGGCGCGCCGGTCCACTCGTCGTAGCCCAGTTCCTTGTAGCGCTTTTTCAGCTCGGGCTGCGCCAGCGCGGCGTTGACGGCCTTGTTGATCCTGGCCACCAGCTCGGGCGCCAGCCCCTTGGGGCCGTAGATGCCGTACCAGCCGCCCACGTCGAAGCCCTTCAGGGCCTCGATGCCCGACTCGGCGAAGGTGGGCACGTCCGGCAGCGAGGCGTTGCGCTGGGGCGAGGTCACGGCGATGGCGCGTACCTTGCCGCTGTGGATGTAGGCGCTGGCGGTGCTGATGATGTCCAGCATCATGTTCAGCTGCCCGCCGATCACGTCCGTCATCGCCGGGGCGTTGCCCTTGTAGGGGATGTGGTTCATCTCGATGCCGCTGCGCCTGGCAAACAGCAGCGCGCCCAGGTGGTTGGAGCCGCCCACACCGGCCGAGCCGTAGGCCAGCTTGCCGGGGTGCGCCTTGGCGTGGGCGACCAGCTCGCGCACGGTGCGGTAGGGCTCGTTGTTGTTCACCACCAGCACGTTGTAGTAGCTCAGCACGGGCGCCACCGGCGCCAGGTCCTGGGCCAGGTCGAACGGCATCTTGCTCATCACGTTGGGGCTGATGGTGATGGTGGGGCTGGCGGCAAACCACAGCGTCATGCCGTCGGGCTTGGAGCGCACGACCTCGCTGCCGGCAATGGTGGCATTGGCGCCGGTCTTGTTTTCCACCATGACCGGCATGCCCAGTTCCTTGGACAGCGCCGGTGCGAACAGGCGCGCCCCCTGGTCCACGGGGCCACCCGCGGCATAGCCCACGATGAGGCGCACGGGCTGGCCGTCCTGCGCGGCGGCAGGCAGAGCGAAGGCGAAAGGCGCCAGGGCCAGGGCGGCCGTGGCGAGACGACGGGAAGCGGGCATGGTGTGTCTCCTGATGTTGTAGGTAACGCGGGCACCGCTGGGGCGAAGGGCCAGCGCGTTGGCAGCAATGGTGCGGCCCGGTGCGCACGCTGGGAATCTGCTTTTGTCAAAGCCGGGGTTGAGGTGTCCTTAGGGCCAGGCCAACAACGCGCACGCTGGCGCGCGCCTTGCACCGCAGCCGTGCAAGGCGCCAGGTCACGCAGTCACACGCGGCGGTCTGCGGCAGCGCAGATCCACCGCTCAGTGCAAGCGCCGCGCGTCAGACGCGCTCGAACACCGCGGCGATGCCCTGGCCGCCGCCGATGCACATGGTCTCCAGGCCGTAGCGGCCCTTGCGGCGCTGCAGCTCGTGCAGCAGCGTGGCCAGGATGCGCACGCCCGTGGCGCCGATGGGGTGGCCCAGCGAGATGCCCGAGCCGTTGACGTTGAGCTTGTGCGCGATGGCATCCTGGTCCTGCCATTCCCAGCCCTTGAGCACGGCCAGCACCTGGCAGGCGAAGGCCTCATTGAGCTCCACCAGATCCATGTCGTCGATGCGCAGGTTCAGCCGCGCGAGCAGCTTCTTCACGGCCGGCACCGGGCCGATGCCCATGTGCGAGGGCTCACAGCCCGCGGCGGCCCAGCCCACCAGCGTGGCCATGGGCGTGAGGCCCAGCTCGGCCAGCTTGTCCTCGGCCACGATCAGGCAGGCGGCCGAGGCATCGTTTTGCTGGCTGGCATTGCCGGCGGTCACGGTGCCGTTCGGCATCAGCACGCGCAGCTTGGCCAGGCTCTCGGGCGTGACGTCGGCGCGAAAGCCCTCATCGCGGGCAAACGTGACCGGCTCGCCCTTGCGCTGCGGCACCTGCACGGGAACGATTTCGTCGGCAAAGCGGCCCGCCTCCCAGGCGGCCGCCGCGCGCTGGTGGCTGCGCAGCGCGAAGGCATCGGCCTCCTCACGGGTGATGCCATAGTCGCGCGCCAGGTTCTCCGCCGTCTCGATCATTCCGGAGATCTTGCCGAAGCGCTCCACCGGCTGCGAGCGCTCGCGCCCGCGGTCCAGGCGGTCGTAGAAGCGCACGTTTCCCGAGCGCGCGCCCCAGCGCATGTCGGTGCTGTAGTACTCGATGTTGCTCATGCTCTCCACGCCGCCGGCGATCACCACGTCGGCGGCGCCGCTCTGCACCATCATCGACGCGGTGACGATGGCCTGCAGGCCGCCGCCGCAGCGCCGGTCCAGCTGCATGCCCGGCACCGATACCGGCAGCCCTGCCTGCAGCGCGGCCCAGCGGCCCACGCAGGGCACCTCGCTGTTGGCGTACGACTGGGCCATGACCACGTCGTCGATGCGCGCGGGGTCGATGCCGCTTCTCTCGACCACGGCGCGCACCGTGGTGGCGGCCAGCTCCTCGACGGGCACGGGCCGCAGGCTGCCGCCAAAGGTGCCGACGGGGGTGCGGACGGGGGTGACGATGGCGGCTCTGCGCATGGTGTTGCTCCTTGAAATATGAATGAAAATGGCCGCTAGCGCTTATCTGACATGCGCCAATAGCTATCAAATTTGAAATGCCGCGCCACAGAGGCGCAGCGTGTCGTGGGCCTGGCGCTCCAGGTCGGCGCGGTGTTCGGGGGCGGCAATGTCGATCAGCCGGCGCACGCGGCGCGACAGCGTCTGGCCGCGCAGGTCGGCCACGCCATGCTCGGTGACGATCAGGCCCCCGTCGCTGCGCGGCGTGCTCACCGGGCCCGAGAGCTGGGCCACGATGCGTGTCTTGCCCTTGGCGGTGGCGGGCAGCGCCACGATGGGCAGGCCGCCTTTGCTGCGCGCGGCGCCGCGCAGGAAGTCCACCGCGCCGCCCACGGCGCCCACGTAGCAGCCGGCGGCCACCTCGGCATTGATCTGGCCGGTGAGGTCCACCTCGATGGCCGCGTTGATGGCGGTGAGCTTGTGGCTGGCGGCCAGCACCGCGGGGTCGTGCGTGTAGTCGGTGCCGCGCAGCTCGATCTGTGGGTTGCGGTGCGCCCAGCGGCGCAGCCTCTCGCCGCCCATGAGAATGCCGCCAATGCCCACGCCGGTGTCCAGGCTCTTCCTGGCGTTGGTGAGCACGCCGGCCTCGGCCAGGGCCGCAATGCCGTCGCCCACTGCACCGCTGTGCAGGCCAAGGTCGCGGTGGCCGTGCAGCGCGGCCAGCACGGCCTCGGGCAGGTTGCCGATGCCCAGCTGCAGCGTGGCGCCGTCTTCCACCCACCCCGCCACATGGCGCGCAATGGCCTGCTCTACCGGGCCGGGCGCGCTGCGGCTCTGGTCCAGCGGCGGGTGCTCGGCGTCGATGAGCAGCGCGAAGTCGCTGGCCTGCAGGTGCAGGCCGCCGTGCGTCCAGGGCACGTCGGGGTGCACCTCGGCGATCACCACACGCGCGCGCTCGATCGCGGCGGGCAGGTATTCCTGCACCAGCCCCAGGCTGTAGCGGCCCTGCGCATCGGGCGGCGACACCTGCAGCAGCACCACGTCGGCCGGCAGCACCCCCGCGCGGATCAGGCCCGGCAGATGGGAATAGTGGCTGGGCAGGATGTCCAGCACGCCGGCCTGGGCCAGGGCGCGGTGCGGCCCGCCCGCGGCATAGCCGAAGAAATCGATGGCGTCGGCCAGCCCGGGCTGCAGCGTGTCCGACGCGCCGATGCCCACGAACACGCGCAGCCGCCCGCCCTGCGCCAGCGCGTGGCGATGCTGCACCACGGCGCGCGTGAGCGTCAGCGGCTCGGCCGTGGCCTGGCCCCACCACAGCGTGTCGCCGGGGCGGATCAGTGCCTGCAAGCGTTCGGCCAATGCGCTCATATCAGTGCTCCAGGGCGCAGCGCGCCACCCGCAACCCATGAAACTGGCGCGCCGGCACCGGTCCGATGGCCGCGGAGCAGGCCATGCCAGCGGACGCCGTGGAGCGGGCTTTGCCCGGCCACTGGCGTCGTCCCCCTGGGGGGATGGCGCCGAAGGCGACACAGGGGGGAGTCATTTCCTGTCCCAGTCGAAGCGCAGCGGCTGCTTGTCCTTGAAGCGTCGCACCGCGTCCTGGTGGTAGTCGGAGCCACGGCACACAGATTGCGCATAGGACTCCAGCTCGGCGATGGTGCGCGCGTCGCTCTCGAAGGACTGGTTCATGATGGTCTTGGCCATGCCGATGGCGGCGGTGGAGGCCTCGCCAAAACGCCGTGCCAGCGCCAACGCGGCCTCGGTCAGCGCGGTGGCGTCGTCCACAATGTCGAACACCATGCCCAGTTGCTTGGCTTCCTCGGCATCGACGGTGCGCGCGGTGAAGACCAGCTCCTTGGCCTTTTGCTGGCCCACGATGCGCGGCAGCAGGTGCATCGCGCCCAGGTCGGGGATCAGGCCGATGCGGCCGAACACCGCGCAGAACTTGGCGCGGCGCGTGGCCAGCACGAAGTCGGCCGCCAGGGCCAGGCTCAGGCCCGCGCCGAAGGCCGGGCCGTCCACCGCGGCGATCACGGGCTTTTCCAGGTTCACGAGTTCGGGGAACCACTGGTGCAGCTCGCGCATGCCCTTGCGAAAGGCCAGGCCGGTGCGGGTGGTGTCCAGCATGGCCGAGATGTCGCCGCCCGAGCAGAACGCGCCGCCCGCGCCCGTGAGGATCACGGCATGCACCTGCGCGTCGTCGCGCATCTGCGCGATGGCGGCGGCCAGGGCTGGGCGCATGGCCTGGTTGAGCGCGTTGCGTGCCTCGGGGCGGTTCAGGGTGATGGTGCCGATGCCGTCCTGCACGGCGGTCAACACGGGGGGTGCGCTCATGGCGTGCTCCAGGGTTTTTGATTCAGAACGAGCTCCAGCGCTTACCTATGAAGCGCCGGCAGCTCACTTTTTGATAGCTCACGCCAGTTCGGCGAAGCCGTGGCTCAGCACCACCTTGTCGCGTTCGAGCACACGGGCGCGCAGCTGCACCTGCGTCGGTTGGCCGGGCACGCGCCAGATCTCGGTCACCAACGTCTCCCCTGGGTACACGGGGGCGGCAAAGCGGATGTCCAGCGCCTTGAGGCGCGCGGGATCGCCGGCGCAGCACTGGCGCAGCAGCGCGTGCGCCACCAGGCCGTAACTGGCCAGCCCGTGCAGGATGGGGCGCTCGAAGCCTGCCTTGGCGGCCACGGCCGGGTCGGCGTGCAGCGGGTTGTAGTCGCCCATCAGGCGGTAGAGCAGCGCCGCCTCGGGGCGGGTGGGCTGGGTGTCGGTGAGGTCGGGCGCGCGGTCCTGCGGCGTGGGCTGCAGCGCGGGCAGCGGTGCGTCGCTGGGCTGGCCGCCGCCCTGCTGGCTGTAGCCGCCATCCCCGCGCAGGAAGGTGACCTGCTGCACGGTGGCCAGCAGCTCGCCGGCGGCGGTTTCCAGGCGCCGCTCGGTCACCATGATGGCGCCCTTGCCCTCGCCCTTGTCGGTCAGGTGCGTGATGCGGTTGTGGCCCACGACCTCGCCGCTCGCGGGCAGCGGGCGGTGCAGGCGCATGCGCTGCTCGCCATGCAGGAGCTTGACCCAGTCGATGCCCGTGTCCGCCTCGCGCGCCCAGAAGCCCGGGTAGCCCAGCACCACGGCCTGCGACGGCAGGGCGCGCAGGCCGCCTTCCAGCCCCTCGTAGACGAAGGGCAGCGCGCTGGCGTTCAGCGGATCGTTGCCCAGCCCGAGGCTGAGCGCGTAAAGCATGGTGTCGCGCTCGGTGTACGTCTGGCGGATCACGCCAAAATCGCGCGCCTTCAGGTGGTGATAGTCAATGGCCATCTCAGTTGTCCATAAGGTTGTGTATTGCCAGCGCGCCATGCAACTGGCGCGTCCCCAGGCCAGCGGCCACCGCGCAAGGGCCTGGGCTGGCCGCGCCGCCCCGCCGCGCTGGTGGCGTCCCCCTTCCCGCAGCGCGCAGCGCTGCGAGAGAAGGGGGAAGGCGCGCAGCGCCTCAGGGGGTTGTCTCTGTCACACAGGATCCCAGGAGAACACGTCGCCCGAGCGCTCCATGGGCACGAACGAGCTCTTGAGCGCGGGCATGCCGTGCTCGGCGATGAACTCGGGCGTCCAGCCTTCGCTGCGGTGCACCGAGCGCAGGGGGCGCGGCTGGCTCATCAGGAAGATTTCGTTGTTGCGCACGGCGAAGACCTGGGCGTTCACGTCCTGGGCCTGGTCCGACAGCAGGTACACGGCCAGCGGGGCGATCTTGTTGGGCGTCATCTGCTGGATCTTGGCCACGCGCGCCCGCTGCTCGGGCGTGTCGGTGGGGATCGAGCCGATCATGCGGCTCCACGCGAAGGGCGCGATGCAGTTGGAGCGCACGTGGAACTTCTGCATGTCCAGCGCGATGGACTTGGACAGCGCCACCAGCCCCAGCTTGGCCGCGCTGTAGTTGGCCTGGCCGAAGTTGCCGATCAGGCCCGAGGTGGAGGTCATGTGCACGAAGGCGCCGCTCTCCTGCTCCTTGAAATGGTTGGCGGCCGCGCGGCTCATGTAGTAACTGCCGTACAGGTGCACCTTGAGCACGGCGTCCCACTCGTCCAGGCTCATCTTGTGGAAGAACCGGTCGCGCAGGATGCCCGCGTTGTTGACCACGCCGTCGATGCGGCCGAAGTGGTCCAGCGCGCACTGGATGATGCGGCCCGCCGCGGCGGCCTCGGCCACGCTGTCCATGTTGGCCACGGCCTGGCCGCCGGCGGCCTTGATCTCCTCGACCACCTTCTGCGCGGGGCCGGCGTCGGTGCCTTCGCCCGTGGTGGAGGTGCCGATGTCGTTCACCACCACCTTGGCCCCGGCGGCGGCCAGCGCCAGCGCCATGTCGCGCCCGATGCCGCCGCCAGCCCCCGTCACCACCACCACCTTGTCCTGCACCATCTTCTGCGCCATGTCTGTCGTCCTTTGTTTGCGATAGGAAATCAATGGCTGCGAGCATGACGGCAAAGGGCCGCCCGCGCTATTCGGCAATCGCAAGGGCGGGCTTCGGCCCCATGAAAGCGGCGCGAAGACCCCGGGGGCTTCATGGGCGACGAAGAGGCGCTTTCACAAACGCGGATTGCGCAGGGGCCTGCGAGGCCGCACGATGGCGACCATGACCGAAACCACCATCGACACCGCCCAGCTCGCGCACCTGCAGACCTGGCAGGGCCAAAGCGAAACCCTGAGCGACACCCTCACGGCCACGCCCATCGCGGCGCTGTCGGCCACGCTGGACCGCGACGACCCCGCGCCGGCCCCTGGCACCACCGTGCCGCCGCTGTGGCACTGGCTGTACTTCCTGCCGCATGCGCGCCAGAGCGAGATCGGCCCGGACGGGCACCCCAAGCGCGGGGGCTTTCTGCCGCCCGTGCCGCTGCCGCGCCGCATGTGGGCGGGCGGGCGCCTGCGCTGGGAAATGCGGGGAGATGGTGCCAACCCGCTGCAGGTGGGCCAGCAGGTGCAGCGCACCTCCACCATCCAGTCCGTCAAGCACAAGGCGGGGCGCTCGGGTGAGCTGCTCTTCGTGCTGGTGGAGCACCAGTACCGCAACGCGCAGGGCCTGGCGCTCACCGAGGAGCACGACATCGTCTACCGCAGCGCCGCCCAGCCCGGCGACCCGGCGCCCACGCCGCAAAAGCCGCCGCTGGAGGGCCAGGCCGCCTGGTCGCGCACCATCGTGCCCGACGACGTGCTGCTGTTTCGCTACTCCGCGCTCACCTTCAACGGCCACCGCATCCATTACGACCGCAAGTACGTGACCGAGGTCGAGGGCTACCCCGGCCTGATCGTGCACGGCCCGCTGATCGCCACGCTGCTGCTGGACCTGCTGCGCCGCAGCCTGCCCGGCGCGCAGGTGCTCACGTTCGACTTCCGCGCCGTGCGACCGACGTTCGACCTGCACCCGTTCAGCGTGCACGGCAAGCCCTCCAGCGACGGCAAGACCGTGGAGCTGTGGGCCCAGGACCACGAGGGCTGGCTGACCATGCAGGGCACGGCCACGTTGGCCTGAACACTACCAAATCCATAGCTGCTGGCGCTTGCTGCATCAGCGCCAGAGACTAAAAACACTTGAAATCCACCATGATCCACCAGCCCGACCAGTACCAGGAAATCCGCGACGCCGTGCGCGCTCTGTGCGCCCAGTACCCTGACGAATACTTCCGCAAGGTCGATGAGGCCCGCGCCTACCCTGAGGCCTTTGTCGATGCCCTGACCCAGGCCGGCTGGATGGCCGCACTGATTCCGCAGGAGTACGGCGGCTCGGGCCTGACCATGGCCGAGGCCTCGGTCATCATGGAAGAGATCAACCGCAGCGGCGGCAACTCCGGCGCCTGCCACGGCCAGATGTACGTGATGAACGCCATCGTGCGCAGCGGCAGCGAAGCGCAAAAGCAGAAATACCTGCCCATGATTGCCTCGGGCGAGCTGCGCATCCAGTCCATGGGCGTGACCGAGCCCACCACGGGCAGCGACACCACCAAGCTCAAGACCAGCGCCGTCAGGAAAGACGGCCGCTGGGTCATCAACGGCCAGAAGGTCTGGATCTCGCGCATCCAGCACAGCGATCTGATGATTTTGCTGGCGCGCACCACGCCCGCCGACCAGGTGAAAAAGCGCTCCGACGGCCTGTCGTGCTTCCTGATCGACCTGCACCAGGCGATTGGCAACGGCCTCACCGTGCGCCCCATCCTGAACATGGTCAACCACGAGACCAACGAACTGTTCTTCGACAACCTCGAGATCCCCGAGGACGCGCTGCTGGGCGAAGAAGGCAAGGGCTTCAAGACCCTGCTGGACGGCCTGAACGCCGAGCGCACGCTGATCGCCGCCGAGTGCATTGGCGATGGCTACTGGTTCATCGACCGGGCCAGCAAATACGCCAAGGAGCGCGTGGTGTTCAACCGCCCCATCGGCCAGAACCAGGGCGTGCAGTTCCCGATTGCCGATGCCTTCATCGAGCTGGAAGCCGCCAACCTGATGCGCTGGAAGGCCTGCGAGAAGATTGACGCCCACCAGAACGCGGGCGCCGAGGCCAACATGGCCAAGTACCTGGCGGCCAAGGCCAGCTGGGAAGCGGCCAACGTCTGCCTGCAGACCCACGGCGGCTTTGGCTTCGCGTGCGAGTACGACATCGAGCGCAAATTCCGCGAGACGCGCCTGTACCAGGTGGCGCCGATTTCGACCAACATGATCTACAGCTACGTGGCCGAGCACATCCTGGGCTTGCCCCGTTCGTTCTGACGTGCGACACCCCCCTGTGGCGCTTCGCGCCTTCCCCCCGCTCTCGCAGCGCTACGCGCTGCGGGCAGGGGGACGACGCCCTCGCTGCGGGGCGGCGCGGCCGGCCCAGGCCCTTGCTCGGCGTCCGCTGGTGTGGGTCGCGCCAGTTTCGAACGTCGCGGGCAGCGCCACCGCTCGATAGAAGTCCTGAGATATGAATCCAAACATCCGCCCCCTTGACGGCATCACCGTCGTCTCGCTGGAACACGCGGTGGCCGCGCCGTTCTGCACGCGCCAGCTGGCCGACCTGGGCGCGCGCGTCATCAAGGTGGAGCGCCCCGGCAGCGGCGACTTCGCGCGTGGCTACGACCAGCGCGTGAAGGGCCAGTCGTCGCACTTCACCTGGATCAACCGCAGCAAGGAGAGCCTGGCGCTCGATGTGAAGCAGCCCCAGGCCAAGGCCGCGCTGCTGCAACTGCTCAAGACCGCCGACGTGCTGGTGCAGAACCTCGCGCCCGGCGCCGCCGCACGCATGGGCCTGTCGTACGAAGCCCTGAAGGCGCACAACCCCAAGCTCATCGTGTGCGACATCAGCGGCTACGGCGCGGACGGCCCGTACCGCGACAAGAAGGCCTACGACCTGCTGATCCAGAGCGAGGCGGGGTTTCTGTCCGTCACCGGCACGCCCGAGACGCCATCCAAGTCCGGCATCTCGGTGGCCGACATTGCCGCGGGCATGTATGCCTACACCAACATCCTGTCGGCCCTGCTGCTGCGCGGCAAGACGGGCGAGGGCAGCCACATCGACGTGTCCATGCTCGAAGCCATGGGCGAGTGGATGGGCTATCCGATGTACTACGCCTTCGACGGCGCGCCGCCGCCGCCGCGCACCGGCGCATCGCACGCCAGCATCTACCCCTATGGCCCGTTCGTGGCGGGCGATGGCAAGACGGTGATGCTGGGCCTGCAGAACGAGCGCGAATGGAAGGCCTTTTGCGACGCCGTGCTGCAGCGCCCCGAAGTGGCCACGGACGCGCGTTTTGACAGCAACGGCCAGCGCAACGCCCACCGC
This sequence comes from Diaphorobacter sp. JS3050, assembly GCF_013154915.1. Classification (NCBI taxonomy): domain Bacteria; kingdom Pseudomonadati; phylum Pseudomonadota; class Betaproteobacteria; order Burkholderiales; family Comamonadaceae; genus Diaphorobacter; species Diaphorobacter sp. JS3050. The sequence goes on along the minus strand of NZ_CP053553.1, from coordinate 171,497 downwards.
GACGCGCTGCAGGCGCTGATCCTGCAAGAGTTCTCCACGCTCAGCGCCGCCCAGGTCGTCGAGCGGCTGGACCAAGCGGGCATCGCCAACGCCCGCGTGAACGACATGGCCGACCTGTGGGCGCACCCGCAGCTGGCCGCACGCCAGCGCTGGATCGAAGTGGATTCCCCCGTGGGCCGCATCCCGGCGCTGCTGCCGCCCGGCGTGAACAGCGCGTTCGATTACCGCATGGATGCCGTGCCCGCCGTGGGCCAGCACAACGCCGCCATCCTGGCCGAGCTGGGCTGGAGCGCCGAGCAGATCGACGCCCTGCAGGCACCGCAACCTCTTTGACGCAAAAACCATAGCTGCTAGTGTGGTGTCTCAAAAGTAATCATCAAATAATGGTACTCGCTGCCCGCGCCACAGATGCCAAGATGGTGTCCGCACTTTTATGCCACACGAACGGCTTGGGATCCTCGTTGTGACGATCAATGTATTCCCGTATGGATTGCTCCAGCTGAGCAACGCTGGTGTGGGCGCTGCGCTTGATCCACTGCTCGCTGATCTGGCTAAAGAAACGCTCGACCAGATTGAGCCAGGACGCTGAGGTGGGCGTGAAGTGAACGTGGTAGCGAGGATGGGCTGCTAGCCAGGCCCGCACTGCCTGCGTCTTGTGCGTGCCGTAGTTGTCCATGATCAGGTGGATGTCTTGTTCGCCAGGCACCGCTGCATCGATGGCTTTGAGGAACTGCAGGAATTCCACACTGCGGTGACGGCGCTTGAGCTGTCCTATGACTTTGCCAGTGGCCACATCCAGCGCTGCAAACAGCGACGTTGTGCCATGGCGCTTGTAATCGTGCGTGCGCGTGCTGGGTTTGCCAAACGTCAGTGGTAACCCTGGTTGGGTGCGATCCAGAGCCTGGATCTGGCTCTTCTCGTCCACGCACAGCACCAAGGCGCGATCGGGTGGTGCCATATACAGCCCCACCACATCCCGTACCTTGTCCACGAAATGGGGATCCGTCGATAGCTTGAAGGTTTCTTGCAGGTGCGGCTTCAGCCCAAAGGCATGCCAGATGCGCTGCACCGTCGCGGGCGATACGCCAGCGTGCCGACTCATCTGGCGCACGCTCCAGTGCGTGGCGTTGTCAGGCTTGCTCTGGCGAACCTTGTCCACAATGAGCTGAACCTGCTCGTCGCCCACACTGCGCGGGCGGCCAGCGCGCGGGGCATCGGTCAAACCCGCCAGACGATACGCCCGGTAGCGCCGCCGCCACTTGGAGACAGTTTGCACCGTCGTGCCCAAGCGTTGGGCAATCATGGTGCCCGACTCCCCATCTGCGCAGCCCAGCACGATTCGCATGCGCAGCTTCTCGTCCTCGGGCGCTTTGCGTACGCGCAGTCGCGCATGCAGCTCTGCGCGCTCGGCATCGGTGATCTGCAGCTTCGTGGCGGGGCGTCCAGGGTGGGCCATCAGCGTAGTCTCCTATAAGGAAGCTGATTCGACCAACACCGGTCAAAATAGTTCTATCTATTTTTGAGACACCACACTAGGGCCTGTTCACACTATTTTTGCCAGATGCGTTGCGATCAAAAAGGGCCAGGCGCAAGGCGCCAAACGAAGCTGGGGTGCTACCCCAGCGAGGCTTGGCAACGCCGCGAATGGCCCTTTTTGATCGCAACCCGGAGGGAACGGAGTGAAAACCGCGCCATTCGTCGTTGCCCTCCTAGCCAAGGCCCCGGCCTTGGCGTCGTCACGCGCCTAGATTGGCGCGGTTTTCACGCCATTCGCACTGGCAAAAATAGTGTGAACAGGCCCTAGCGCTTGATACGCCTGCCCGGGAGCCCGAAATGAAGCAAGAAACCCAAGTCACCATCCATCCCCTGGCCCAGTTTGCCGCCACGCTGCAGTGGAGCGACGTGCCCGCACCCGTGCAGCGCCGCACCGAAGACCTGTGGGTGGACTGGTTCGGCTCCGTGCTGGCCGGCTGCCGCGCCCGGCCCGTGGCCAGCATCACGCGCTTTGCCCTGTCGCAAGGCCCTGCCAGCGGCCCGGCCGAGGTTGTCGGCCACGGCGCCACCAGCAGCCCCATGATGGCCGCGCTGGCCAATGCCGCGGCCAGCCATGTGGCCGAGCAGGACGATGTGCACAACGGCTCGGTGTTCCACCCGGCGGCCGTGGTCTTTCCGCCCGCGCTGGCCGTGGCGCAAAGCATCGGCGCCAGCGGCGCGCAGCTCATGGCGGCCTGCGTGGCGGGCTATGAGGTCGGCATCCGCGTGGGCGAATTCTTGGGCCGCAGCCATTACAAGGTGTTCCACACCACGGCCACGGCCGGCACGCTGGCGGCAGCCGCTGCCGTGGGGCGCCTGCTGGAGCTCACGCCCGCGCAGATGCAGCACGCCTTTGGCTCGGCCGGCACGCAGTCGGCGGGGCTGTGGGAATTTTTGCGCACCGCGGCCGACAGCAAGCAGCTGCACACGGCCCACGCCGCCGCGGCCGGCCTGATGGCCGCCTACCTGGCCCAGGACGGCTTCACCGGCGCGCAGGACATCTTCACCGGGCCGCAGGGCCTGGCCGCGGGCATGTCCAGCGATGCCAACCCGGCCAAGCTCACCGAGGGCCTGGGCACCCGCTGGGCCACGGCCGAGACATCGTTCAAGTGGCATGCCTCGTGCCGCCATACGCACCCTGCCGCCGACGCGCTGCAGCAGGTGATGCGCGAGCACGGCCTGGCGCCCGCCGACATCGCACAGGTGACCTGCCATGTGCACCAGGGTGCCATCGACGTGCTGGGGCCGGTGGTCTCGCCCACCACGGTGCACCAGTCCAAGTTCTCCATGGGCACGGTGCTGGCACTGGCCGCACGCTTTGGCCATGCGGGTTTGACCGAATTCGACGAGCAGTTCCTGGCCCCGGACACTGTGACCTTGCGCGAGAAGGTGCGCATGGTGCTGGACCCGGAGGTGGACGCTGCTTACCCGCAGCGCTGGATCGGCAAGGTCACCGTGCAGACGACCGACGGCCGCACGCTGGCCGGGCGCGTGGAAGAGCCCAAGGGCGACCCCGGCAACACCCTCTCGCGCGAGGAACTCACGGCCAAGGCCCTGCGCCTGGCCGCCTACGGCGGCGCGGTGTCCGATGCGCAGGCTCGGGCGGCCGTGCAGCGCCTGTGGCAAGTACAGGAGTGGCCGCGCACGCAGCATCTGCTGGGCTGACCGGCGGTCCCGCCTGCGCCGCGGCCCATGATCCCCCCAGGGGCGCAGAAGACGCCCCCTTCACCACCACCGACAAGGAGACACACGCATGACCGCACGCTTCATCCCGATTTCCCGGCGCACCCCCTTCGGCGCCATCGCCGCGGCCTGCGCGGCGATGGCCTTGGGCGGCCCTGCCGCCGCCAACACCTGGCCTGAAAAGAGTGTCACCCTGGTCGTGCCCTACAGCGCAGGCGGGCCCACCGACGTGGTGGCGCGCCTGCTGGCCGTACCCATGGGCCAGTCGCTGGGCCAGACGGTGGTGGTGGAGAACACCGTGGGCGCGGGCGGCACGCTGGCGCCCGCGCGCATCGTGCGCTCCAAGCCCGACGGCTACACCATCCTGATCCATCACATGGGCATGGCCACGGCCCCGGCGCTGTACAAGAAGCTGCCCTATGACCCCCTCAAGGACTTCGAGTACATCGGCCAGGTGCTGGACGTGCCCATGACGCTGCTGTCGCGCAAGGACTTCCCCGCCAACACCTTCCCCGAGCTGCTGGACTACGTGAAGAAGAACCAGGACAAGGTGTCGCTGGCAAACGCAGGCGTGGGTGCCGTGTCGCAGCTGTGCGGCATGCTGTTCATGCACCAGGTGGGCGTGAAGCTGACCACCGTGCCCTACAAGGGCGCCGGCCCGGCCATGAACGACCTGATGGGCGGCCAGGTGGACCTGCTGTGCGACCAGACCACGCAGACCGCCCCGGTGATCCAGGATGGCAAGCGCGCCAAGGTGTTCGGCGTGACCACGCCGCAGCGCCTGGCATCCATGCCCAACATTCCCACGCTGGACGAGCAGGGCCTCAAGGGCTTCGACGTGAAGGTGTGGCACGGCATGTACGCCCCCAAGGGCACGCCCAAGGACGTGATCGAGAAGCTCAACAAGGCGCTGAACGTGGCGATCAAGGACGAGAACGTGAAAAAGCGCATCGCCGAGTTGAGCTCCGACCTGGTCTCGCCCGACAAGGCCACGCCCGAAGGCCTGCGCAAGCACCTGGCGGCCGAGGTGGCGCGCTGGGACAAGGTCATCAAGGCCGCCGGCGTGAGCGCCGAGTAATCTCGCCCGTTTTGCCCCGGCTGGCTCGCTGCCGGCCGGGGCGCTTGCACCACAAGGCACCCCATGATCGACCGGCTGGACCACCTCGTGCTCACCACCGCCCATGAGGCGCAGTGCGTGCACTTCTACAGCACCGTGCTGGGCATGGCGCTGCAGACCTTTGGCGAAGGCCGCAAGGCCTTTGTGTTCAACGGGCAGAAGATCAACCTGCACATCCAGGGCCGCGAGTTCGAGCCCAAGGCCCAGCACCCCCTGCCGGGCGCGCTGGACCTGTGCTTCATTGCGTCCATCCCGCTGGCGCAGGTGCAGCAGCGCCTGGCCGAGCACGGCATTGCCATCGAGTGCGGCCCGGTGCAGCGCACCGGCGCGCGCGGCCCCATCCGCTCGGTCTACGTGCGCGACCCGGACCACAACCTGATCGAAATCTCCGAATACGCCTGACCCGCGCTGTTCCCGCCTTCCTGCTTCCCTGCTTCCCTGCTTCCCATGACCGACTCCGTGCGCCACGCCTGCTCCTTCCTCTTCGTTCCCGCCACCCAGCCCGAGCGGCTGCCCAAGGCCCTGGCCAGCGGCGCCGACCTGGTGATTGCCGACTGGGAGGACGCCGTGGCCCCCGCAGACAAGGAACGCGCCCGCACCGCCCTGGCCGATGCGCTGACCGCCCTGCCGGCCCCGCAGCGCGCACGGCTGCTGGTGCGCATCAACAGCGAGGCAACCCCCTGGTTTGCGGCCGATCTGCAGGCGTTGGCACGACTCACCGCCCAGGGCCTGGCCGGCGCCGTGGTGCCCAAGGCCGAGCGCGCGCAGACCCTGCAGGCCGTGGCCCGGGCCGCCGGGCCGCAGGCTGCGCTGGTGCCGCTGGTGGAAAGCGTGGCGGGCCTGGCGGCCGCCGACGCGCTGGCTGCCGCGCCCCAGGTAGCGCGGCTGGCCTTCGGGCATCTCGACTTCCAGGTGGACGCAGGCATGGCCTGCGCCGAAGACGAGCAGGAGTTGCTGCCCGTGCGCATGGCCCTGGTGCTGGCCTCGCGCCGCGCGGGGCTGGCCGCGCCCATCGACGGCGTGACGGTGGACACGCGCAATCCCGAGCGCATGGGCCGCGATGCCGAGCGCGCGCGGCGCATGGGCTTTGGCGGCAAGCTGTGCATCCACCCGGCGCAGGTGCCAGTGCTGCATGCCGCGTTCGACCCCGATGAGGCCGCCGTGACCCATGCGCAGCGCGTGCGGCAGGCGCTGGAGCAGGCGGGCGGCGGCGTGTGCGTGCTGGACGGCCGCATGGTCGATGCACCGGTGCTGGCGCAGGCCGAGCAGACCTTGCTGCGCCACGCGCGGGCGCTGCAGCGCCTGGCGAGGGTCTGAAGGCCCGCTCCGGTTTCGTGCCTGCAGCTGTGCCGCGCGCCGGCACAATCACCGGCGTGCCCCTACCGTCATTCCTCCCTCGATGAGACTCTCCCGTACACAACCGCTGTGGGTCATGCTGCTCACGCTGCTGTCGGGCTTTGCGCTGAGCCAGGCTTACCGCACCACCACCGCCATCGTGGCCCAGGGCCTGCAGGCAGATTTCGGCCTGCAGGCTTCCTCGTTGGGGGCGTTTGCCGGACTGTTTGGTTTGTCGTTCGGCATTGCGCAACTGCTGATGGGCATCGCACTGGACCGCTACGGCCTGCGCCGCACGGTGCTGGTGGCTGCGCCCCTGGGCATCGCTGGTGCGGCCCTGTCTGCGCTGGCGCCCAGCTATGGCTGGCTGATGGTCGGTCAGGTGCTGATCGGGGTGGGCTATTCACCCGCCTTCGTGGCCTGCACGCTGTTCATTGCGCGCTATTTCGCGGCCGACCGGTTTGCCTTTTTCTCGGGCCTGAGCATGGGCCTGGGCGGGCTGGGGTTGCTGTTCACCGGCACACCGCTGGCCTGGGTGGTGCAGCACTGGGGCTGGCGTGCCGGCTTTGGCCTGCTGGCAGGCCTGAGCCTGCTGTCGTGGCTGTTGATTTATGCGCTGGTGCATGAACCGGCACGTGCCGATACCGCACACCGTCCAGCCAGCAGCTGGGGGGAAGCGCTGACGGGCATGGGACGGCTCTTTACCGTGCCACACACCTGGGGCATCGTGATCCTCGGCATGTCGTGCTATGCGGCCTTTTTGTCGCTGCGCGGTCTGTGGCTGGGGCCTCTGCTGATCGACCGCTACGGTTTTTCGCTGGTGGACAGTGGCAACGTGGCGCTGGTGTTGTCGCTGATTGCGCTGTTCACCCCCGCCGCTTTCGGCCGCATGGACCCGGGCCCCGCCCGGCGCCGCACCTGGGTGGGCCGCGCTTCGCTGTCGATGGCCGGCCTGTTCGCCATCATGGCCTGGGTCAACAACGCCCAGGCCACGGTGGCGCTGATGATCGCGATGGGACTGCTGTCAGGCTACAGCATCTTGCAATATGCCGACGTGCGCTCGTCCTACCCCAACGAACAGACGGGGCGCGCCCTGTCTCTCTACACCATGGCCATGTTTCTGGGGGTGGCGCTGATGCAATCGCTGACCGGCGCCGTGGCCGCCTGGGCCACCAGCGCCGGGCTGGAGCCCTACCGCGCGGTGTTGCTGTGCATCGCCGCCTGGCTGGCGCTGGCTTCGCTGGCCTTCAGGCTGCTGCCAGCGTCCGCGCTGCTCCAGCAACGGTAACCAGGGCCGCGCGGGAGACTGCCCCGCGCAACGTGCTCAGCGCTGGCGCCACACGGCCCGCGCGCCGGACTGGCCCAGTCCTTCCATGACCGACTGCGTATGCGCGCCGGGCGCGCAGGCCTCGCCCGGCTCGTAGGCTGCGCCATCAAAGCGGGGCGCGGGTGCCGCCTGTAGCACCCCCTGGCGTTCGGAATACACACCCCGCGCACGCATGTGCGGGTGCTGCGCCGCCTCGACGGGGCTGAGCACGACGCCAAAACAGGCGTCGGTGGGCTCCAGCAGCGCCTGCCAGTGCGCACGCGGCCGCGCCAGGAACAGCGCGGCCAGCCGCGCGCGGCGCACCGGCCAGGCGGCCTTGTCCCATTGCGACCCGGTGAAATCGGGGTCCTCGGCCAGCCCCAGCACCTGCAGCAGCAGGGTGTAGAACTGCGGCTCGATAGCGCCCACGGTGACGTAATGGCCGTCGGCGCAGACATAGGTGTCGTAGAAGGGCGCGCTGTCGTGGATGCTCTGGCCGCGCACATCGGCCACCAGGCCGCTCTGGCGCGCACTCAGCATCAGGTTCAGCATATGGGCCGAGCCGTCCACGATGGCTGCGTCCACCACCGTGCCGCGGCCCGTGGCGCGCGCCTGCACGATGCCCGACAGCAGCCCCGTCATCAGGTACATGGCACCGCCGCCGATGTCGCCAAGCACGGCGAAAGGCGAGACGGGCCGCGCGCCCGCCGGACTGCAGCCCCACAGCGCGCCGCTGACGGCGGCATAGTTCGTGTCGTGCCCCGCACGCGGTGCCAACGGTCCGCTCTGGCCCCAGCCCGTCATGCGCCCGTACACCAGGCGCGGGTTGACCGCCATGCACTCCTCGGGGCCCAGACCCAGGCGCTCCATCACGCCAGGGCGCATGCCCTCGATGAGCGCATCGGCCTCGGCCACCAGGGCCAGCACCAGCTGGCGCCCCTCCTCGGTCTTGAGGTCGGCAAACACCGAGCGCTTGCCGCGATTGAGCAAGGCGCCGGTCGTCTCGCGGCCCTTCGTCTCGCGCACTACGGAAATGACGTCCGCACCCAGGTCGGCCAGGTGCATCGCACAAAACGGCCCCGGCCCCAGGCCGCCAATCTCCAGTACGCGCACGCTGTCCAGAACCTTCACGATGTCTCCTTGGTAGATGTTGTATGGGTGGCGGGCGCGGGTATCAGGTGAGGCCGGAGGCCCCGAGCACGCTCTCCACCGAGCGCACCAGCGTGCGCAGGCGCGGGCCCAGGTCTGTCTCCAGCCGGGCGTACATGGGGCTGAACACCGGGACCGAGACGGCGAACACCCAGAGTTCCCCGTCCTGCGGCTGCGACATGGGCACGGCGATGGATTCGATCTCGCGGTGCAGGTCGCCGTGGCTGCGGCAAAAACCGTGGCGCGCAAAGTCGTCGCGCGCGTCCGTCAGGCGCTGCTCCAGCCACGCGGCGCGCTGCGGGTCGTTGCGCTGCAGGTCCTGCAGGTAGGCCTTGCGCTCATCCTCGGCCATGCCCAACAGATAGGCGCGGCCCGTGGCCGTGCGCGACAGCGAGATGGGCACGCCGATTTCCTGGCGGAACACGGTGTTGCCCATGCCGTTGGCCAGCTCCACCATGCACAACCGGCGCTTGTGGCCCACGGCCAGCTGCACCTGCCCCTCGGTCAGGTCGGCCAGCGCCTGCATGTGCGGCCGGGCGAACTGGCGCAGGGCCATGCGCGTGAGCACGGGCGAGGACAACTGCAGCAGGCCCAGGCCGGGCACGTATTTGGACAGCCGCTCCGAATAGCGCAGCAGGCCCAGCTCGCACAGCGTGTCCGTCAGGCGAAACAGCGTGGGCTTGGGCAGGCGGGTCAGGTCCATCAGCTCCTTGGCGCTGAGTTCCTGGCACTTGCTGGAGAAGCACCGCAATATGGAAACGCCACGCACCAGGGCGCTGACCAGTTTGCCGTCCGGATCTGCGTTCACGTTCACATTGACCTCAAAAAGCTTGAGATTTTCACCTGTTTCAAAGTCAGGTCTGCGGCCACTGGAAGGGCATCGGCCTTTTCTCCAGGAAGCAGCGCACGGCCTCGCGGTGCTCGGGCGTGCCCATGGCCAGGGCCTGGGCGTTGGCCTCCTGCTCCAGCAACGACGGCAGGTCGCTCGCGGCCAGCGCGAGCGAGCGTTTGATCAGGCTCAGCGCCACGGGCGACGCGCCCACGAAGCTGCGCGCAATCGCCTGGGCGCGGACCTGCAGCGCATCGGGCTCTACCAGTTCGGTGGCAATGCCCAGGCGCAGCGCCTCGTCGGCCTGCACCTCGCGGCCCGATAGCATGAACTCTCGCGCACGCTGCACGCCCACCACGCGCGGCAGGGTGTAGAACGCCGCGCAGTCCGGCACCACGCCCACGCGGATGAACGACATGGCAAAGCGCGCGCGGGTGCTGGCGATGATGAAGTCCGCCGCCAGCGCCAGGCTGAAGCCCGCGCCATAGGCCGCGCCATCGACGGCAGCAATCACCGGCTTGTCCAGCAGCATCAGGTCCTTGAGCCAGTCGTGCAGGCAGCTCAGGCGCTGGCGCCAGCCGCCGTTGTCCAGCCCGCTGGCGGCGATGTTGGAGAGGTCGCCGCCCGAGCAGAAATGCGCGCCCGCGCCCGTCAGCACCAGCGCGCGGATGGCCGGGTCGGCCTGCACCTGGCGCACCACCGCGGCCATCTCCACGCGCATGGCGGGGTCGAAGGCGTTGCGCTTGGTGGGGTTGCTCAGGGTCAGCGTGGCCACGCCGTCCTGCACCTCGAAAACGATGCGCTCGTATACCTGGCTCATGCCGCGCTCCGCGGCACGTACGACGCGCGCATGTCGCGCCCGCCGCGCAGCGACGATCCGCCGTCCACCGGGATGACGGCGCCCGTCACGTAGCCCGCCTGCGGCGACGAGAGGAACAGCGCCATGTTCGCAATGTCATCGAGCGTGCCCATGCGCTGCAGCGGCACGGTGGCCACGGCATTCGCCAGCGCCTCGGGCGTGGGCGCCAGGCGCCGCATGCCCTCGGTGTCACCGATCGGACCGGGCGCGATGGCGTTCACGCGCACGCCCACCTCGCCCCATTCCATGGCCAGCACGCGCGTCATCATGTCGATGCCGGCCTTGGCGGCGCAGGCGTGCACCTGGTACATGGTGGGGTTCACGCCCTGCGGCGCCGAGATGTTGATGACGCTGGCGCCCGGTTTCTTGAGCATCGGGTACGCCAGGCGCAGCACGTGGAAGCTGCCGTTCAGGTCGATGTCGATCACGGTCTTGAAGCCGTTGGGCGACAGGTCGGCCGCGGGCGCGATGAAGTTGCCCGCTGCGCCGGAGATCAGCACGTCGATGTCACCGAACTGCGCATGCGCCTGGCGCAGCGCGGCGTCCACCGCAGCGGGGTCGCGCACGTCGGCACTGATGCCCAGCGCCTGCGCCCCCAGCGCGCGCAGGCCTTCGGCCGCCTGCTGCACCTTGTCGGGCGAGCGGCTCATGACCACCACGTGGGCGCCCGCGCGTGCAAACGCCTGGGCGATGCCGAGGTTGATGCCGCTGGTGCCGCCGGCCACGAAGACGTGGCGGCCAGCGAAGGAGGAGGACTCAGCCATGGCGCCCTCCTTTCAGTCCAGCTGCAGCTTCTGGCTGCGGATCAAGTCGCCCCAGTCCTGCCGGTCGCGCTCCACGATCTTCGAGAACTGCTCGCTCGCCATGCCCCCGGGGCGGCCGCCCAGCTCGCGGTAGCGTTGGACCACGGCCGGGTCCTGCAGCACGGCGACGAGGTTGTCGGTGAGCTTCTTCACGACGGCCGGCGGCGTCTTGGCGGGCACGAAGAAGCCCATCCAGCCCACCTTGTCGAAGTCCTTCATGCCCAGCTCGGTCATGGTGGGCACGTCGGGCAGCTCGGGCTCGCGCGTGGAGCCGGTCACGGCCAGCGCGCGCAGCTTGCCATCCTTCACATGGCCCAGCGACCCCGTGAGGTTGTCGAACATGAACTGGGTCTCGCCGGCCACGATGGCCATGGTGGCAGGCGCCGACCCCTTGTAGGGCACATGCACCACGTCCACCCCCGCACTCTGGCGCAGCAGCTCGCCCATCAGGTGCGTGGTCTGGCCCACGCCCGCTGACGAAAAGGCCAGCTTGCCCGGCTCGCGCTTGGCAGTAGCGACAAGCTCCTTCAGGCTCTTGATGGGCGACTTCACCGGCACGACCAGCACGTTGGCGAACGAGATCATGTCGGTCAGCGCCACGAAGTCCTCGGCCTTGTAGGGGAGCTTCTGATAGGCGGTGTAGTTGATGGCGTTGGAGCCGGTGTTGCCCACCAGCACGGTGTAACCGTCGGCCGGCGCGCGCGCCACGAGGCTGCTGCCCAGCGAGCCGCCCGCGCCGGGCTTGTTGTCCACCACGATGGGCTGGCCCAACCGCTCGCTGAGCTTTTGCGCCATGAAGCGCACGGGCGTGTCGGTGGTGCCGCCGGCCGCGCCGGGCACGACGAAGGTGATAGGGCGTGTGGGCCAGGCGGCGTCGGCCCGCGCGGGGTGCGACGCCGTCAGGGCGGCCAGGCCCAGCAGGGCGCTGGCGCCCGCCAGGCGCAGCGCTTGGCGGTGATGGTGGAAAGGCATGTTTTGTCTCCTTCGGTCCTGGTAGTGTTGGGCTGTCAATTGCTATTTAATAGATAGCGCATTGCGCTTTATGGACGGGCGTTTGAGCCTCTTATTTCATCAAACACCTTGCCAGACAGGTGGGCGCTTTTCGGCAAAGGCCGTGGCCCCTTCGCGTGCGTCTTGCGAGGCGAATACCGGCGCGGTGATGACGGCCTGACGCTCGAACATCTCGGCCTGCGACCAGTCGGCCGACTCCTGCGCCACGCGCTTGCTGGCGATCAGCGCCAGCGGGCCATTGGCCGCCACGGCCTGGGCCAGTTCCAGCGCTGTTTCCAGTGCCTGGCCGGGCTCGACCAGGCGATTGACCAGGCCGTGGGCATGGGCGCGTTCCGCGCCGAACATGTCGCCAGTGAGGATGCATTCCATGGCGATGTGGTAGGGCAGCCGCTTTGGCAGGCGCAGCAGGCCGCCGGCAGAGGCCGCCAGGCCGCGCTTGACCTCGGGCAGGCCGAACTTGGCTGTGCGGGCGGCCACGATCAGGTCGCAGGCCAGCACCAGCTCAAAGCCGCCGGCAAGCGCGTAGCCCTCGACGGCGGCGATCAGCGGCTTGTGCGGCGGCTTTTGCGTGAGGCCGCAAAAACCCCGCCCAGCGATGCTGGGGCGCTTGCCCTGCAAGAAGCCCTTGAGATCCATGCCCGCGCAGAAGGTGCCGCCAGCTCCGGTGACGATGCCGACTTGCAGGGCCGGGTTGCTGTCCAGCTCATCCAGCGCGGCGGCCATGGCCTCGGCCATCTCCAGCGTGGCGGCGTTGCGCGCCTCGGGGTTGCTCAGCGTCATGATTTGCACGTTGCCGCGCACTTCGACCAATACCGTGGATGTCATCAAAAAATCCTTTCAACTCTTCGCGGCGTTGTTCACCGCATTGCGTAGCCCCGACCTCTGAAACTGGCGCTGCCCAGACCAAGGCAGCCGCGCAAGGGCCGCCCCGCCGCGCTGGCTGCGTCCCCCTTCCCGGAGCGCGAAGCGCGCAGAGAGAAGGGGGAAGGCGCGTAGCGCCTCAGGGGGTTGTCACCTCGGCGCCATGCGAATGGCCCCATCGAGGCGGATGGTCTCGCCGTTGAGCATGGGGTTCTCCAGGATGTGCAGGGCGGTCAGCGCGTATTCCGAGGGGTGGCCCAGGCGTGCCGGGTGGGGCACCGACGCGCCCAGCGACTGGCGCACGGCCTCGGGCAGCTTGGCCAGGATGGGCGTATCGAACAGGCCCGGTGCGATGGTGCACACGCGGATGAACTTGGAGGCCAGGTCGCGCGCCGCCACGATGGTCATGCCAATCACGCCGGCCTTGGACGAGGCATAGGGAATCTGGCCGATCTGCCCCTCGTAACCCGCCACCGAGGCGGTGAGCACGCACACGCCGCGCTCGCCGTCGATCGGCTCGTTCTTGGCCATGGCAACGGCCGCCAGGCGCAGCGTGTTGAAGGTGCCGATCTGGTTCACGCGGATGATGTTGATGTACTTCTCCAGCGAGCCGGGGCTGCCGTCCTTTTCGATCAGGCGCACCGGGCCGCCGATGCCCGCGCAATGCACCAGCGCGCGGAAGTTGCCGAACGCCTCGGCCGCGGCGATGGCCTGCTGCATCTGGCCTTCGTCGGACACATCGGCCTTCACATAGCGCAGGCGGCCGGCGTATTGCTGTTCCATGGCCTGGCCGCGCTCGTCGTTCAGGTCCACGGCCACCACGTTCAGGCCACGCTCCAGCAGCGCGATGGCCGAGGCCTCGCCCAGGCCCGAGACCCCGCCCGTGACGAGGGCGGTCATTCCTTGTTGCAGCTTCATGCTTCTTTCCTCATTATGGCTTGCGACGCCCGTCCATCAAGCGCCAGCAGCTATCAAATCAATAGTTACAGACGTTCGATGATGGTGGCGTTGGCCATGCCGCCGGCCTCGCACATGGACTGCAGGCCGTAGCGCTGGCCGCTGTCTTCCAGGGCGTGCAGCATGGTGGTCATCAGGCGCAGGCCCGAGGCGCCCAGCGGGTGGCCCAGGGCAATGGCACCGCCGCGCGGGTTCAGGCGCTCGCCGTCGGCCTTCAACTCCTTCTGCCAGGCCAGGGGCACGGAGGCGAAGGCCTCGTTGATCTCGTAGTGGTGGATGTCGTCCAGCTTCATCTTGGCCTTGGCCAGCACGCGCTGCGTGGCCGGGATGGGCGCGGTGAGCATGTACAGCGGGTCGTCGCCCACCACGTCGAAGGCCACGAAACGCGCACGGGGACGCAGGCCCAGTTGCTGGGCACGCTGCTCGCTCATGATGAGCATGGCGCTGGCGCCGTCGGTCATCTGCGAGGCGTTGCCGGCCGTGGTGGCCCACTGGATCTGCGGGAACCGCGCGGACAGCTCCTCGTTCTCGAACACGGCCTTCAGGCCGGCGAGCTTTTCCACCGTGGTGCCGGCGCGGATGGTCTCGTCTGCCGTCACGCGGCCGGCGGGGGTGTCGATGCCCACGATCTCGCGCGCAAAGCCTCCGCTGGACTGCGCCGCGTGGGCACGCTGGTGCGAGCGCGCGGCATAGGTGTCCAGCGCGGTGCGGTCCAGGCCCCATTGGGCAGCCACCAGGTCGGCCGAGACACCCTGCCCCACCAGGCCGGGGGCGTAGCGGGCGTCAAAGCGCGGGCCGGTGGTGTTCTTGCCCATGCGCGAGCTGCCCATGGGCACGCGGCTCATGGACTCCACGCCGCAGGCGATCACGATGTCCTGCGTGCCCGCCATGATGGCCTGCGCCGCGAAGTGCACGGCCTGCTGGCTGGAGCCGCACTTGCGGTCGATGGTGGTGGAGGGCACGTGCGCAGGCAGGCCCGCGGCCAGCCAGGCCAGGCGCCCGGGCGTGCCCGCCTGCTCGCCGGCTTGGCTCACGCAGCCGCAGATCACGTCGTCCACCGTGCCGGGATCCAACTGGTTACGCGCGACCAGTTGCTCCAGCACCTGCGAGAGCAGGTCCACAGGATGCACCTCGGCCAGTGCGCCATCGGGCTTGGCCCGGGCCATGGGGCTGCGGATGGCATCGACGATGACGGGAATATTCATGATGACTCCATGTGTTTATGAGACAAATGATCCATTAAAAATGATTTTCAGCCGGTTTGAATGTGCTGAAGACCGTGTTTACCCGATGTGTTTTGGTCTGTACGCCTGAAAAAATCGTTTCACACAACATTTTTGTGAGACATGCATTTCGCATTTTTGGGTGACTCCAGTCCCCATGGCGGCGCACCGAGGAGCAACGGGTGACAGGTATGCAGGACTTCTTTGGCCGCGCGGCGGCATCTCCCGACCGGGTGGTACTGGTCATGGCCGAGACAGGCGCGCGCTTCACCGCCGGCGAAGTGGCGCAACGCGCCCTGGCGATGGCACAGTGGCTCCACACCCAGGGTCTGCAGGCGGGCGAACGCTTCGCGGTGGTGCTGGAAAACCGCGTCGAGATCCTGGCGCTGGCGCTGGCGGCCCGGCAGGCCGGCCTGTATGCCGCCGTGCTCAGCACGCACCTGACACCGGCCGAGGTGGCCTACATCGTGCAGGACTGTGGCGCGCGGCTGGTGGTGGCGTCCGCCAAGACCCTGCCCCAGCTGGCCGAGTTGCAGGCCCACCATCCCCTGCCCTGTTGGACGGTGGACGAGGCCCCTGCGCAAGCCGCGTCGGTGCAGGCCCCATCGCTACAGGCCGCGCTCGACGCCCTGCAGGGGCCGCCTGCGGACTTCGCCGACCGACCGCTGGGGCGCGATCTGCTGTATTCCTCGGGCACCACGGGCCGGCCCAAGGGCGTGCTCAAGCCCCTGTGGTCCGCCCACCTGCGCGGCCAGACCGACCCCGAGGCACTGGGCACGGCGCGCATCATGGGCATGGGCGAAGACACTGTGTACCTCTCGCCCGCGCCGCTGTACCACGCCGCGCCGCTGCGCTACACGCTGCGCGTGCTGGAGCTGGGCGGGCAGGCCGTGATCATGGAGCGCTTTGACGCCGAGACCGCCCTGGCCCTCATCGAGCGCTACCGCGTCACCCACAGCCAGTGGGTGCCCACCATGTTTGGCCGCATGCTCAAGCTGCCCGAGGCCGTGCGTCGGCGCTACGACCTGTCCAGCCACCGCGTGGCCATCCACGCCGCCGCGCCCTGCCCCGTGGATGTGAAGCACGCCATGCTCGACTGGTGGGGCGACATCCTCATGGAGTACTACGCGGGCTCCGAGGGCTGCGGCACGACGATGATCAACTCGGCCGAGTGGCGCCGGCGCCCCGGCTCGGTGGGCCGCCCCACCACGGGCCGGCTGCACATCGTGGGTGACGACGGGCAGGAGCTGCCCGCGGGCGAGATCGGACAGGTGTACTTCTCGGGCGGCGGACAGTTCAGCTACCTCAACGACGAGGAGAAGACGCGCCAGGCCATCAACGAGCGTGGCTGGATCACCTATGGCGACATCGGCCATGTGGATGCCGAGGGCTACCTTTACTTAAGCGACCGGCGCGCAGACCTGATCCTCTCGGGGGGCGTCAACCTGTACCCGCAGGAGATCGAGAACGCCCTGATGCGCCACCCCGACGTGTACGAGGTGGCCGTGGTGGGCGTACCCCACCCCGACTTTGGCGAGCAGCCCCTGGCAGCCGTGGTGCTGCGCCACGGCGCGCAGGCCTCGCTGGACACGGCACGCGCCATTGCCGCCCAGGCGGCCGAAGTGCTGGCGCGCATGAAGCTGCCCCAGCGCGTGGTGTTCGTCGATGCGCTGCCGCGCCTGGAGACCGGCAAGCTGCTGCGCCGCAAGCTGAAGGAGCGCTTTCGTGACGAGCCGCAGGCGGGTTTTGCCCTGCGAGACTCCTGAAACCATAGCTACTAGCGCTTACCAGATAAGCGCTAAAGCCCATTTAGACATTCAGACCCTGAGACACCGACCATGCAAGACCTGATCCAGCGCACCGTTTTCCGTGAAGACCATGAACAGTTCCGTGACGCCGTGCGCCACTTCTTCGACAAGGAAATCGTGCCGCACCTGGCCGACTGGGAGCGCAACGGCATCGTGCCCAAGGAAGTGTGGCGCAAGGCCGGCCGCGAAGGGCTGCTCAACACCATGCTGCCCGAGCCCTACGGCAGCGGCGGTGACTTCGGCCACGCGGCCGTGCTGATCGAGGAAGTGGGCCGCACCAACGCCACGGCGCTGGGCTTTCCGCTGCACTCGGACATCGTGGCACCCTACATCTACGCCTACGGCAACCAGGAGCAGCACGACCGCTGGCTGCCCAAGATGGCCGCCGGCGAAATGATCGGCGCCATTGCCATGACCGAGCCCGGCGCGGGCAGCGACCTGAAGTCCGTGCGCACCACCGCCAAACTGGTCAAGAGCAGCGAAGGCGACCACTACCTCATCAACGGTGCCAAGACCTTCATCACCAACGGCATCAATTCCGAGATCGTGATCGTGGTCTGCAAGACCGCGCCCGACCTGGGTGCCAAGGGCGTGTCGCTGATCGTGGTGGAAGAGGGCACGCCGGGTTTCAGCAAGGGCCGCAAGCTGGAAAAGATCGGCCTGATGGGGCAGGACACCTCCGAGCTGTTCTTTGACAACGTGAAGGTGCCCGTGGGCAACCTGCTGGGCGAAGAGAACATGGGCTTCAAGTACCTGATGCAGGAGCTGGCCCAGGAGCGCCTGGTGGTGGCGGTGCGCGCGGCCCGCTGCATCGAGTCCTTCCTGCAAAAGACCATCGACTACACGCGCGAGCGCAAGGCCTTCGGCCAGACCGTGTTCGAGTTCCAGAACACGCGCTTCAAGCTGGCCGAGGCCAAGGCGCAGGCCACCATGCTGCGCACGTTCGTCGACGAATGCATGAGGCTGCACATGCAGCGCAAGCTGACGCCCGAGCGCGCCGCCATGGTCAAGCTCAACGCCACGGCGCTGCAGAACAAGCTGCTCGACGAGTTCCTGCAACTGCACGGCGGCTACGGCTACATGACCGAATACCAGGTGGGCCGCGCCTGGACCGATGCCCGCATCGGCCGCATCTACGGCGGCAGCGACGAGATCATGAAGGAAATCATCGCCCGCACGCTGTAGCACGAGCCATTCCCTTTCCACATAAAACCCAAGGAGACAACACCATGGCATTCACCCGGCGCAAGACCCTGGGCCAATGGCTGCCCCTGATCGCCCTGGCCGCCACGTGCGGCGTGGGCGCCGCACAGGCGCAGGACCATTACCCGAGCAAACCCATCCGCGTCATCGTGCCCTATCCGGCCGGCGGCGGCACGGACATCATTGCCCGCCTGATCGGCACGCAGCTGTCCCAGCGCCTGGGCCAGGCCGTGGTGGTGGAAAACAAGCCCGGGGCCAGCGGCATCCTGGGCAACGACACCGTGGCCAAGGCGCCCGGCGACGGCTACACGGTGCTCATGGGCATCACCACCGTGGTGCAGATCCCGGCGCTGTACAAGAAGGTGCCCTACAAGCTGAGCGACCTGGCCCCGGTGTCGCAGGTGGCCAAGTCGGCCGACCTGCTGATGGTGCCGCGCAGCTCGGGCGTGACCACGCTGCAGCAGTTCGTGGACAAGGCCAAGGCAGCCCCCGGCACGCTCAACTTCGGCAGCTACGGCAACGCCACCTCGTCGCACATGAACGGCGAGCGCTTCAAGCAAAAGGCCGGCATCGACATCACGCACATTCCCTACCAGGGCTCGGGCCCCGAGATGGCGGCCATGCTGGGCGGGCAACTGTCGCTGGCCTTCGTGGACGCCACGGCCGCCTACCCGCACATCAAGTCGGACAAGATCAACATCCTGGCCATCACCGGCGCACAGCGCCACCCGGCCCTGCCCCAGGTGCCCACCATGACCGAAGCCGGCTACCCCGGCCTGGAAGCCAACGGCTGGTTCGGCATGTTCGTGCCCGCCACCACGCCCAAGGCCATCGTGGACAAGCTGGGCAGCGAAGTGAGTTCCATCGTCAAGTCGCCCGAGCTGAACAAGCGCCTGACCGAGATGGGCCTGATCCCCGTGGGGTCCCTGCCCGACGACTTCAAGGCCCAGATCGACAAGGACGCTGCCCACTGGAAGGCCGTGGCCGAGGCCGCCAAGATCTCGATGGACTGAGATGAAACGACGCCCCCCGAGTCGCTTCGCGCCTGCCCCCGCTCTCGCATTGCTGCCATGCGGGCAGGGGACGCAGCCCTCGCTGCGGGGCGGCTCGGCGCGGCGCGGGCCTAGGCCGGCATAGGCCCTTGCTTGGTGGCGGCCCTGGCTTGGGGTGCGCCGGTTGCATGGGCTGCGGGCGGTGCGTAGCGCTATGGATAACTGAGATGCCATACAGGCAAAGGAGACGCGCGATGAAACACGAAGCCCACCCCCTTGGATGGAACCGGCGCCACCTGCTGGCCCTGGCCGCCGCAACCGCGGCGGCAGGCCCGCTGGGCGCACGGGCGCAGGCCGCGCCCGCCGGCTTCGCCACCCGCCCCGTGCGGGTGGTGGTGCCCTTTGCCGCCGGCGGCGCCACCGACGTGATCGCCCGGATACTGGGCGAGCGCATGGCGCAGCGCTTTGGCCAGTCGGTGGTGGTGGACAACAAGCCCGGCGCGGCCGGCCTGATCGTCGGCGAGATGGTCGCCAAGGCGCCGCCCGACGGCATGACGGCGCTGCTGGGCACCACCTCGTCGATGCTGACCAACAAGTACCTGTACAAGAAAACGCCCTACGACCCGCTGACCGAGCTGACCCCGCTGGTGCGCGTGTGCCTCGCGCCGATCGCCCTGGTGGTCACCGCCGACACGCCGGCGCAGAACCTGCAGGACTTCATGGCCTGGATCCGCTCCCAGAAGGGCAAGCTGACCTATGGCTCCTACGGCATCGGATCGCACGGCCAACTGGCCTGCACCACGCTCAGCGAGGTGGCCGGCGCCGACATGACGCATGTGGCCTACAAAGGTGAGGCGCCGATGGTGCAGGACCTGCTGGGCGGACAGATCAAGATCGGCATGGGCAGCCTGCTGTCGCTCAAGGCGCACGTCGACGCGGGCAAGCTGCGCGCGCTGGCCGTGACCGGCCCGCGTCGCGTGCCGCTGCTACCCGAGGTGCCCACCTTCACCGAGGCCGGCTACCCACAGGATGCGCTGTCGATTGTGGGTTGGTTGGCGATTGCCGGCCCCAAAGCCATGCCGGCCGACGTGGCGCGGCAGTGGGCCCAGGCTGCCAACCACGCCGTGGCCAGCCGCGAGGGCCTGGCGCGCATCATCGCCGCCGGCTTCGTACCGGTGGACGACGACACGCCCGAGAAGTTCGCCCGCCTGTGGGCCCAGGAAGCCCCTGTCTGGGGCCGCCTGCTGCAAGCTGCAGGCGTCCAACCCAGCTGAGCAGCCCCGCTGGCGCCTAGGCGCTGGCGGATGCAGTGGAGCGGGCGATCAGCTTGAAGCTGCCCGTCGCCATGGCCACCAGCGTGCCGTCCTCGGCGCGCACTTCGCCGCGCACGAAGCTGATGGAGCGGCCGCGCCGCTCGCAGCGCGCGGTGGCAATCAGATCGCCCGTGCCCGCGGCGACGTAATGCAGCGTCAGGTCGATGGTGGCCACGCCATAGGCAGCCGGGTCGTGCGCGCGCGCGGCCGCAGCCAGCGTGCAGTCCAGCAGCGTAGCGATCGATCCGCCGTGGACCTCGCCGCGGCTGTTGGCCTGGTCCGCCTGGAAACGCATGCGCACCTGGGCCATGTCGTGGCCGATGCGCTCACCGCGCAGCGCCATGGCGCGGGCCATGGCCATGGGCAGGCCAAAGAACATGTCGGGGGCTTCGCCGGCGAAAGGATTGGTGGGATGGGATGGGGTGTGAGACAGGTTTTGCATGGGGTAAGCCTAATGGATGGTGGGACACACAACGGAACATACATCGCCGGTTTTGCCCGACTGGTGCGGTTCCAAATCATTGCAATGCCTCGGGACATCGCTGCGGTAAGTGTTTCGTCGGAAAAAGGCGCTCATCATCTTGTTACTACAGTCTGAGATATCGGCAACAGAGAAAGATGTTCAAAAAATGATCGAAACCAACGCCGGGTCATCGGCAACCAGAAAGCTCCTTGCCGTTGACGCTGAGGCCGCTACCACTGCTTGATGCGGGGCTGCAAGTGTTAAATCCGCCGTTGCCCTTGCAGGAAGCGAACATCAACGACGTCGTTCTTGAAACCAAACATCGACTTTCGAAGTTCGAAATTGACCACCTCCCGCCAAGCCGCCATTCTTCGCTCCCGAAGGACACCATAGAAGGTGCCCACCCACGAAGGAAGAAATGATCAACAAGCTAATGGCGGACGCCGCATCGGCCCTCGCGGATGTCCCTGACGGCGCCGTCATCGGCATTGGGGGTTTCGGCAACTCCGGCGTTCCGGACGAACTAATCAACGCGCTGGTAGACCGTGGTGCACGCAACTTAACCCTTGTCAGTAACAACGCGGGAGGCGGCGAAGTGGGCGTCGCCCGCCTATTGAAAGCCGGGCTGGTTTCGAAGATCGTCTGCTCTTTTCCGCGTGCGGCCGACTCGTATGTATTTGACGAGCTCTACCGCGGCGGACATCTCGAGCTCGAACTGGTTCCGCAAGGCAGCCTTGCAGAACGACTGCGCGCCGCCGGTGCGGGCATTGGCGGGTTCCTCACGCCCACGGCGTTCGGCACTGCATTGGCCGATGGCAAGGAGACGCGCCGGATGAACGGAAGGGACTATGTTCTTGAGCTGCCGCTGTACCTGGACTACGCGCTGGTCAAGGCAGAGCAGGCGGACCGGTGGGGCAACTTGGTCTATCGCAAATTGGCTCGCAATTTCGGTCCGGTGATGGCCACGGCAGCACGCTGCACGGTCGCCTCCATCGCTGAACTTTTGCCACTGGGGGCGATCGATCCAGAAAGCGTTGTCACTCCGAACATCTTCGTTCATCGCATGGTTCTGAGGGGTAACACCCAAACGCAGGAGTTGGCAGCATGACGCCGGACGCCAGAAACCGAATCGCCAGGCGCGTAGCCCAGGACATTCCC
Source organism: Diaphorobacter sp. JS3050 (assembly GCF_013154915.1). Taxonomy (NCBI): domain Bacteria; kingdom Pseudomonadati; phylum Pseudomonadota; class Betaproteobacteria; order Burkholderiales; family Comamonadaceae; genus Diaphorobacter; species Diaphorobacter sp. JS3050. The sequence goes on along the minus strand of NZ_CP053553.1, from coordinate 149,894 downwards.
GAAGGCGCCTATGTCAATCTGGGCATCGGGCTTCCAACGCTCGTAGCTAACCATATCCCCACGGACCGCGAGGTGATCCTTCACAGCGAGAACGGGCTTCTGGGCCGCTGGCTCCGACCAAGCCTCCAAGAGGTAGATCCCGACCTGATCAACGCGGGCAAGGAACCCATCAAGCTGCTGTCTGGCGCAGCCCTGTTCCACCACGCCGATTCGTTCGCAATGATGCGCGGAGGACACCTCGACATCTGTGTGCTCGGAGCCTTCCAAGTCTCCTCGCATGGCGACCTGGCCAACTGGCATACCGGCGACCCGAACGCGATTCCAGCGGTCGGTGGAGCGATGGATCTCGCCATTGGCGCGAAACGTGTCTTCGTCATCATGGAACATGCTGGTAAGGGTGGCGTGCACAAGATCGTGCATGAATGCAGCTATCCATTGACCGGCGTGCGTTGCGTTTCACGCATCTACACCGATCTGGCTGTGTTGGACGTTCGGGAGCACGGGTTGACGGTGATAGAAATTGCCCCGGGCGTTTCGCCGGCGCAGTTGCAGGTTGCTACCGGTGCGCAATTGCACTTTGAGACGGAGGCGCTTGCCGATCCGTCGCATCATTGAAAACTACCAAGGAGACAATCAAAATGTTGAAATCAGTTCGCGCGTCTATGGCGCTAGTGGCCGGAGCGCTGGCCCTATCGTCGCTATCGTTGGTTCATGCATCCGACTACCCATCAAAGCCGGTCACTGTGGTGGTCAGCTTCTCCGCCGGTGGGCCGGTCGACTCACTGATGCGAGCGCTCGGGCAGCGCCTGACAGAAGAGTGGAAGCAGCCGGTGGTGATCGACAACAAGCCCGGAGCGAACGAGGCCATCGGGGCGCAGGTTGTGGCGAGGGCTCCAGCGGATGGCTACACGCTTTTCGCTTCCACCGAAGGCCCTTTGACGCAAAACCAATACCTTTACAAAAAACTTCCGTACAACCCCAACAAGGACTTCACCGCTGTAACGCAGTTGGTGCAGGTACCAATGGTGCTGGTTACACCAATCAATTTTCCCGCAAACACCCTGAAGGAATTTCTGGACTTGGCGCGCTCCCGTGCGAGCAATCCCATCAGCTACGGCTCCACCTGCATGGGCGGCGTGACCCACCTGCCGATGTCAATGCTCGCCAAAGACACAAACATTGCGTTCGTTCACGTGCCATACAAGGGCGCCGCTCCTTTGCTGCCCGAGCTCGCTAGTGGTCAGATCGACTCTGCGTTCCTGGCGGTGTCGGCTGCCGCACCGTTCATTGCCGACAAGAAGCTAAAAGCGCTCGTGATCTCGGCCCCGCAACGCATTCCAACACTGCCTCAAGTTCCGACCTTCAAGGAGCTGGGGGTCAAGGACGTCCAGGCAACCTTCATCATGGCCATGACTGCACCCGCCGGCACGCCGCAAGCCATCGTGGACAAGATCGCCGCTTCCGTGCAAACGGTCATGAACGATCCAAAGTTCCGTGAGAAGTACACCGAGCCCTTTGCCTACCTGCCAGTGGCCTCAAGCCCCAAGGACTTTGCCGCCTACCTCGCCAAGGACCGAGCCTACCAAGCAGAACGCGTCAAGATTTCCGGTGCGGTTCTCGATTAGCGTGCCACTATGGGCATGAGAGCAGTTCGCTGCGCGGTGCTGTACGACTATCAGCAAGCCGCGCCTCGCATGGCCGAATGGTCACGATTGGGATCCTGTTTCGAGGTCACTTTCTTCCGCGATCCGTCGGGCACCATCGCCGCCGCAGAGACCCTCTCTACCCTCGATGTCGTGGTAGACGGACAACCTGGGCGCCACAAGGCGTCTCAGCTACGAGACCGAGAGTTGTTGCCGTTTGATGTTCGGCATGGTGCTCGAGGACGTAGTGGCATGGCGCCGTGGTGCGCATACCCGCGATATGCTGAAACACCACGTTGCCATGGCATTGACGCGCGGCGAGACAACGGCAATTCAATGTTATGATCAGCAATATGAACTGGATTGAGGTCAATGGAGTCGGCCTGCGCTACTGCCACCGGTTGGGCACAGGCCGACGCATGGTGCTTATTCATGAGATGGGCGGAAGCATCGAAAGCTGGTTACGTGTGATCGAGCACCTTCCAGGCGATGCCAACCTCATCTGCCACGATATGCGCGGGGCTGGACTTTCGGAAAAAATCGTCGAGACTTGCAACATAGACAACCATGTCGATGACTTGCGCGAACTGCTCAAGGCAGTGAATTTTGGCGGTCCCGTGGTTCTTGCGGGGATCGCCGTAGGCGCTGCGGTGGCGATCCGCTTCGCCTCGAGGTTCCCGTCTGACGTCAGTCACCTGATAGCGATGGCGCCAGCCTGCGGCGTGCCCGCCCAGACCCGCGCGGCGACGCGCCAGCGTGCGCGCAACATTGCTTCGCAAGGCATGCGCGGTGACGGTGCGGCGCTGTTCGAACGCGCGTTTCCGCAGGTATTGCGCACCGACACGGAACTGTATGCCGCATATCGCAGCCGCTGGCTTGCCACGGACTCTCGCAGCCTGGGCGCGCTGTACGGGATGCTTGCGGAAGTCGATCTCACCGCTGACCTGCCGCAGCTGCCAAACCGCACCGTTTTTGTGGCCGGGGAACATGATCCGTTGCGCACTCCCGCCGAGATCGACCGGCTAGCTGCACTTGCACCACAGATTGAAGCGCTGCATATTTCGTCTGGCCACTTCATGTCCATCCACAGCCCGCGTTTCGTAGCGAGGTTGTTGGACGCCTATCCCATGGACGCAGCATCAGCGGCGTCCATCTACGAATCATTTTTCGCACAGCCCGACAACCGAGTTGGTGATTCAGGCCACGCTGCCTGACAAGTGCAAATTCCCATAACCTCAAGAAAGAAAGAAGCCATGCTGTATTGCGTAATGATGGAAGTCAGCCTGCCTCGCGACCTGAGCGCCGAGGAGATCCAGCAACTGAAGGAGCGTGAAAAGGCCCGCGCCGTTGAACTGCAAAAGCAGGGGAAATTCGTCCATTTGTGGCGTGTGGCCGGCAAATTTGCCAACATCAGTATTTTCGACTGCGACAGCAACGACGAACTGCACGACTTGCTGAGTTCCTTACCCATGTTTCCCTATTTCAAGATGGAAGTGGTGCCACTCGCCAAGCATCCCTCCTCGATCAAGTGAACACAAGAGGGCGATGAAATGATCGACACCCGCATGATTGGTGACGTGCGCGTCACCCGCATCCACGAGTATTCTGGGCCGACCCACGATCCGAAATTCTTACTTCCCGACCTCTCGCAGGAATTACTGGAGTCCAATCGCGAGTGGATGTCTCCGCATCACTGGATTCCCCTCATGAACAAGCTGATCCTGACGGTGCAGCTGTGGGTAGTGCACGCGGGCAGCAACATCATCGTCGTGGATACCGGGGTTGGAAACCGCAAGCCGCGCGAGGGCATGGCACGCATGCACAACCTCAACTCCCTGGTGCTGGAGTGGCTCGAAGCGGCGGGTGCACCACCCGACAAGGTGACGCATGTAGCCTTGACTCATCTGCACATGGACCACGTGGGATGGAATACCCGCTGGCTGGACGGGCGCTGGACCCCCACCTTTCCAAACGCGCGCTACTACTTGCCGCAGGATGACTTCCTTTTTTGTGAATCCGGTCGCAACAAGCAAGAAGGCCTGGATGTTTTCGGTGCTTCCTTTGAGGACAGCGTGATGCCGATTGTCGATGCAGGCATGTCTGTCATGTTGAAACCGGGCATGGAGATCGGCGACTGCTTGCAGGTGGAAGACGCTCGCGGGCACAGCCCGGGCCAAGTCGCTTTCCGTATCCGATCGCGCGGTGAGGAGGCAATTTTCAGCGGCGATATCTGTCACAACCCGATCCAGATCGTACATCCTGAAATAAATTCAGGCTACTGCATCTGGCCAGACCAGGCGCGGAAGACGCGCATGGAGTTCCTCGCAAGTTCCGCGGATCGCGAAACGCTGGTATTGCCGGTGCATTTCGGCAACCCCTACGCCGGGTTCGTTCGGCGGGAGGGGGCAGGCTTTCGGTTCGAGCCCCTGCTCTGGTGAGTTGTACGGCAATTTAAAGTCGATAGTGCCGCAGGATTGTCTCGACGAACTCGCGGGCGAAGAGCGGCAAGTTTGCGAACGATTTTGCGCACAGCTGGTATTCGCGAATTGCCCAAGCGTCCTTCAGCGCGCACACGCCAACCGTTTCATTGACGTTGAGGCGTTGTAGCACTACCTCCGGCATGATGCCGATACCCGCACCGGCTTCAACCATACGGAAGACCGCATCAAAGCCGGCCGCCTGAACTCGGACTTTCAGCGCGCGGTGCAGCTTTAGTGCGTGCTGGCGCAGGAACTCCTGCGTTGCGCTTCCGTCAAGCAAGGCGACGAATTCCTCGTCCAAAAGTTCGCTGAATAGCACCGACTCCTGTTGCAGTACACGGTGGCCGGCAGGTGCGATGACCACTAGGCGCGAATGGGCGAAGCTTTGGACCTCTAAGTCTTCGGTCGGTACGCTTCCCGAGATAATTCCCAGGTCTGCCGCGCCCTCCCGCACGGCGCGAACCGCCTCGTCGCTCAGCCTCTCACGCAAGTCGATTTTGACCTGGGGGTGCTGACCCAAGTAATCGCTCATCACTGTAGGCAGGAACTCAGTGATTGCCGTCGTATTGGCCAGCACCTTCAAGAGTCCGGTCGCGCCTGAGCCGAGGGCCTGCAGATCGCTGGTCAGCAACTCCAGTTGGCCGAGTATCTGCCGAGCGTGCGACAGGTACATCTTGCCTGCTTCCGTGATTGCCACACCTTGTGTAGTGCGCTGCAGCAACTTCACACCAAGCACGTCTTCCAGATTCTTGATGCGCTGGCTGGTGGCTGGTACCGACAGAAACGACTTGGCCGCACCTCGGGTCAGATTCGACTCCTCGGCAATATTGGCGAATACCCTGAAATCTGTCAGGTCATATTGCATTTATCCCCCGTGCTATTTCCACGCATCGTACTCAATGGAATGCGTGTCTTCACCCGTAGCGGTATTACTCACAAGTCAGAAATATAGGCAACAGATGGATGCCTGAAGAATGATCGAACCAAGGCCGGGTCATCGGCCACCGATTGCAATTGGGCATACACGCGCTCGCTCAGAATTTCGCCCGTTGAGGCAACGGATTGTGTGCCACGCCGGTGCGCGTGACTGGTCTTTCACGCTCGGTCTCTATGTTCTTGAGTAATTGCATAAACAACTCCCCACTGAGTGCGCCCTCTTAGATTTCGAACCGGAAGGCCCCCGTGGAGTTGACGGCCGAGGCCGCAACCACTGCCAGGCACTCGCCTTCGTGCATGCGCTGCACCGCTGGCACTCGCATTACTTTCAGCACATTGTGGGCCAGGGCGAGCCCGGCTCGCTTCATGTATTCATCGAAGCCGACGAACCATCTTCGGACTTATGAGCAAGTTCTTCACAGCAGTGAGACTGCACTGATCGCTTAATCCACCTTGGCGCCCGTGGACTTGACCACGGCGGCCCAGCGCGTGATCTCGCGCTCGATGTGCGTTTGCAGCGCCTCGGGCGTGGAGCCCACGGGCTCGTAGCCGCCGGCGGCCAACTGCGCCTGCAGCTGGGGCTGGCGCAGCGCGGTGGCGATTTCCCGGCTCAGGCGCTGGGTGATCTCGGGTGGCGTGCCGGCCGGCGCGATCAGCGCATACCAGCCGGTCACGTCAAAGCCGGCCATGCCCTGCTCCTGCACCGTCGGCACCTCGGGCGCCAGGGCCGAGCGCTGGGGGCTGGTGACGGCCAGCGCATGCATGCGCCCGCCGCGGATGTGCGGCATGGAGGTGGAGATGCTGTCGAACGTGAGGTCGATGTCACCCGCCAGCATGGCATTGACCACGCCGGCGCTGCCCTTGTAGGGAACGTGCGTCATCTTGACCCCGGCGATGCTGCTGAAGTATTCCGCCGCGAGGTGCCCGGTGTTGCCGTTGCCGGCAGAGCCAAAGGTGAGCTTGCCCGGCGCCGCCTTGGCGGCCTGGATCAGCTCATGGATGTTTTTTGCAGGCAGCTTGCCGCTGGCCGCCACCACCATGGGCAGGTTGGCCACCAGCGACACGGGGGCGAAGTCCTTGCGCGTGTCGTAGGGCAGCTTGGGATAAAGGCTGTCGTTGATGGCATGCGCGGCCAGCACCATGAACACGGTGTAGCCATCGGGCTTGGCCCGCGCCACATACTGCGAGGCCAGCGTGCCGCCCGCCCCGGGTTTGTACTCCAGCACCACGGGCTGGCCCAGCTGCTGCTGCAACTGCATCGCCAAGGGGCGCCCCAGCAGGTCGGCGCTGCCACCAGGCGGGTAGGGAATCACGAGCTGGATCGGCTTGGCGGGCCAGGCGTCCGCGGCGTAGGCAACGGGCGCCAGCAGGGCGCTGGCGGTCAGGGCCATGCTGGCGAGCAAGGCGCGGCGCAGCCGCGAGGGACGAGGCAGTGACATGGCAGTCTCCGGGTGGTGAGAGGAAAGTCAGCCGGCGATGGGCGCCGCTTGCAGGTACTGCTCGCGCAGCGTGCGCTTGAGCACCTTGCCGATCTCGCTGCGCGGCAGGCGCTCGACCAGCCGCAGGTCGGCCACGCGCTGGGTCTTGCCCACGCGGGTGTTGAGCCATTCGCGCAATTCTTCTGCGGTGGGCTGTGAGCCCGAGCGCCCCACCACATAGGCCACGGGTGTCTCGCCCCACTGCTCGGAGGGCACGCCGACCACGGCGCACTCGGCCACCTGCGGGTGCTGGCACAGCACAGCCTCGATGTCGCTCGGGTAGACGTTGAAGCCGCCCGTGATGATCATGTCCTTCTTGCGGTCGCCCAGCACGATGAAGCCGTCCGCGTCCAGCCGGCCCACGTCGCCGCTGCGGATGTAGCGCCGGCCTTCCGCATCGAACCACTCGGCCTCGCGCGTCTTGTCCGGCAGGCGGTAGTAGCCGCTCATCATCCCAGCCGAGCGGCCGACGATCTCGCCCTGCTCGCCCGCAGGCAGTTCGCGCCCCTGCTCGTCGATGAACCGGATGTCGGCGCCCTCGCCCGGGCGGCCCACGGTGTGCAGCTTGTGCGGAAAGTCATGGCAGTGCAGTTCGCAGCGCACGCCGCCTTCGGTCATGCCGTAGTACTCGATGAGCCGGCCCGGCCAGCGCCGCAGCACCTCGGCCTTGAGCGCGGCACTGAAGGGCGCGCTGGTACAGAACTTGTGTTGCAGCCAGCTCAAGTCCGTGCGGTCGAAATCCGGGCAGGCCATCAGGCGCTGGTACTGCACGGGCACCAGCATGGTGTGGGTGGCGCCGTGCTGCTGGGCCAGCGCCAGATAGCGCTTGGCATCGAACTTGCGCATCAGCACCAGCGTGCCGCCCAGCGCCAGCGTGGGCAGCGCCGCCACCAGCGTGGTGTTGGAATACAGCGGCGTGGCGCACAGCGAGACGGCATCGGGCCCGTAGCCGTTGGTGACTGCGCGCCGCACATGCGCCCAGCGCATGGCCCAGGACTGCACGATGCCCTTGGGCACGCCCGTGGTGCCCGAGGAATAGATCACGTTGAACGGCCAGTCGGGCGCGGGCATGATCGGTGCCGGTGCGCCGTCGCCCTGGACCAGCCATTGCGACCAGGGCTCGCCCGCTTCGGGCGCATCGTCCAGGGCCACGCAACGCAGCGCAGCGCCGGCATGCAGCGGCCATTGCGCGGCCACCTCGCGGTCGCGCAGCACCAGGCGCGCGCCGCAGTTGTCCAGCATGGCGCTCAGGTGCTCGGCCGTGGCCGAAGGCGCCAGCGGCGCCACGGCCACGCCGGCGCGCAGAGCGCCCAGGTAGGCCAGCACATATTCGACCGAGGTGCCTGCGCAGATGGCCACCACATCGCCGGGTTGCATGCCGTCACGCTGCAGGCTGCGCGCCACGCGGTCCATGCCGGCGTGCAGCGCGGCGTAGTCCAGGCGCCGGTCCTCCAGGACCAGGGCAGTGTGGCCGGGGCGGTGCGCGGCCTGGCGTTCTATCAGTTCGGGCAGCGAGCCGAAGGGCTGGGCCAGCAGGTGTTCGATGTCTGGATGCATGGAATCGGGAGAGCAGTGAAAAGACGGGGCGCGCGCCCCGCCCGGGTTATTCGAGGGACAGGCCCGCCGCCTTGACGATCTGTGCCCAGCTCTTGCGTTCCTGGGCGATGAAGGCGTCGTACTCGGCCGGCGTCTCGCCACCGGGCACGCCACCCAGTTCGGCAAAGCGCTGGCGCACCTCGGGCGTCTGCATGGCCTTGCGCGCCGATTGCTGCAGGCGCTCGACCACCGCATCGGGCGTGCCGGTCGGCGCCAGCAGGCCGAACCAGGCCGTGACCTGCATGGGCACGCCGGCCTCGGCCATGGTCGGCACATCAGGCAGTTGCCCCGAGCGCTCGGCGCTGGTGATGGCCAGCGCGCGGAACTTGCCGGCCTTGATGTGCGGCATGGAGCTGGGCAGGTTGTCGATCATGAAATCCACCTGCTGCCCCAGCAGCGCCGTGACGGCAGGCGCCGCGCCGGGATAAGGCACCAGGGTCACTTCGATACCGGACTTCTGACGGAACATCTCCGAGGACATGTGGGGGGACTGCCCCACGCCCGAGGTGGACACATTGAGGCGGCGCGTCTTCGCCAGGCTGACCAGCTCCTGCGCACTGCGCACGGGGGAGTCGGCATGGACCACGAGGATGTTGGGCACGGAGATCACGTTGGTGATGCCGCGCAGGTCGCTTTCCTTGTAGCTGAGCTGCTTGTAGAGGCTGAAGTTGATCGCCACCGGGCCGATGTTGCCCATGAGCAGCGTGTAGCCGTCGGGCTTGGCGCGCGCCACCTGCGCAGTGCCGATGCTGCCGCCGCCGCCACCCTTGTTCTCCACGACGATGGAAGTGCCCAGGTCCTTGGTCATCTTTTCGGCCAGCACGCGCGCCGCGATGTCGGTGGTGCCGCCCGCAGCGGCTGGCACGACGATGGTGATGGGACGCTCGGGCCAGGCAGCCCAGGTGGCCAGCGGAAGGGCGGTCAGGCAGAGGGCAAGCAGATGGCTGCGCAGGGGCATGTCGTGTCCTTGTCGTGTGCAATGGGGTTCACCACACGATAAGGGCAGGCTGACGGCGACGGCTCAGGGTTTCATGGGAGACACGCTTCGTGATTCAGCAACCCATGCTTAGGCAGGTTGAAAGGACGGCGGGGACGCGTGTACACGTGGTGACTGCGGCCGCCGGCCGCACACGCCTGTCAAGCCGTGGCACGCTGCACGAATCGAGCAAGACGCTCCACGCCCTCACGCAGTCTGGCCCCGTCGGACACCGCGTGGCACCAGCGCAGCCAGCCTTCACCCTCGGGGCCGAAGGCCGCGCCCGGCGCCAGGCCCAAGCCGACCTCGCTCACCAGATGTTTGGCAAGCGCCAGGGAGTCGTCAAAGCCCGCCAGGCGGAAGAACACGTACATCGCCCCGCCGGCATCGGGCACTTCCACACCCGGCACGGCACGCAGCGCTTGCACCAGCAGCCGGCGGCTTTCCACGAGGCCCGCGCGCAGCTGCGCCACATGCGCCTCGCCCTGCTGCAAAGCCACCGTTGCGGCGCGCTGCACGGGCTCGAAGATGCAGGAGAAGTTGTATTCAATGACCTTGCCCAGGTCGGCCTCCAGCGCCTCGGGCACCACCATCCAACCCGCGCGCCAACCCGTCATGCACCACGCCTTGGAACAACTGTTGACCGAGATGATGCGGTCGCCCGGTGCGTAGTGGCGCAGGAAAGAAGGTGCGCTGGCCAGCTGCGGGTCGTATACCAGACGCTCGTACACGTCGTCGCTCAGAATCCAAATGCCATGGCGGCGGCAGTGCGCGAGGATCGCCACCAGGCTTTCCTCATCGATGGTCCAGCCCGTGGGGTTGTTGGGTGAATTGAGGATGAGCATGCGCGTGCCCGGCGTGAGCGCATCCAGCAGCCGATCCAGCGCAAGCGTCCAGCGCCCGCCCCGCACCGCCAGTGGCACGCGTTCAACCTGCGCGCCCAGGATGCGCGGCATCTCCAGCAGGTTGGGCCACAGCGGCGTGACGGCCACCACGCGGTCGCCCGGCGACAGCAGCATCTGGCAGGTAAGCATCAGCCCGGCATCGCCCGAGGCCACAGCGCCGATGCGCTGGGCGGACACCTCGCGTCCGTGCAGGTCCGACAGATATTGCGCGATGGCCTCGCGCAGGTAGGGCCGGCCCAGATTCTGCGAATAGAAGGTCTCGCCCGAGCCGAGCGACTGCGCCGCCGCATCCCGGATGAACTGCGGCGTGGGCTGGTCGGACTCGCCGAACCAGAAGGGCAGCACGTCCGCGCGCCCCATGCCGGTGTTGGCGACTTCGCGGATCAGCGATCCGCCCAGGCTCTGGATGGCGGGCCGCGCCAGGGCGGGCAGGAGGGTATCGGTGGGCGAAGCGGGGTTGTGCATGCGGGCCAGGGATGGAAAGCGAAAAGGTATGGGAAACAGGGCGCTACGGGTCGTAGCGCGTCAGCACTCCACGATGTTCACCGCGAGGCCGCCGCGCGAAGTCTCCTTGTACTTGGTCATCATGTCCGCGCCGGTCTCGCGCATGGTCTTGATGACCTGGTCCAGGCTCACATGGTGCGTCCCGTCGCCATGCAGCGCCATGCGCGCGGCGTTGATGGCCTTCACCGAAGCCAGGGCGTTGCGCTCGATGCACGGGATCTGCACCAGCCCGCCCACCGGGTCGCAGGTCAGGCCCAGGTGGTGCTCCATGCCGATCTCGGCGGCGTTCTCCACCTGCGCGGGCGTGCCGCCCAGCACGGCGCACAGGCCCGCCGCGGCCATGGAGCAGGCCACGCCCACCTCGCCCTGGCAGCCCACCTCGGCGCCCGAGATGGAGGCGTTCTCCTTGTACAGGATGCCGATGGCGCCAGCCGTGAGCAGGAAGTCGACCACGCCAGCCTCGGTAGCGCCGGGAATGAAGCGCCAGTAGTAATGCAGCACCGCCGGCACGATGCCCGCCGCGCCATTGGTGGGGGCCGTGACCACGCGCCCGCCGGCGGCGTTCTCCTCGTTCACGGCCAGGGCGAACAGGTTCACCCAGTCGATCACCTGCAGCGGGTCCTGCTGGGTGTCGGGCGCGTTCTGCAGCGCCTGGTGCAGCGCGGGCGCACGCCGGCGCACCTGGAAGCCGCCGGGCAGCACGCCGCCCACGCTGCAGCCGCGCGCCACGCAGTCCTGCATGGCGCGCCAGATGGCGAGCAGGCCGGCGTCGATCTCGGCGTCGGTGCGCCAGTGGCGTTCGTTCACGCGCATCACCTGCGCGATCGATCCGCCCTGCGCCGCGGCCTGCGCCAGCAGCTGTTCGCCACTGTGAAAGGGCAGCGGCAGCACCTCGGTGTCGGGTGCGATGGCGGCCTGGCGCTGTGCGTCGGCGGCCGCCTCCTCGCTCACGATGAAGCCGCCGCCCACCGAGTAGTACACCTGTGCGGCCAGCGTGCCGCCCGCCGCATCGAAAGCCTCGAAACGCATGCCGTTGGCGTGCAGTGGCAGCGTGACGTCGGGCACCAGCAGCAGGTCGGCCGCCTCGTCGAATGCCACTTCGGGGCCGTCGGCCAGCGGCAGGCGGCGCCGGCTTCGGATGCGGGCGATGAGCGGCTCGATGGCGTCCACCTCCACGGTGTCCGGCGCATGGCCGGCCAGGCCCAGCAGCACGGCGCGGTCGCTCGCGTGCCCGCGCCCCGTGGCGCCCAGCGAGCCGTAGAGCGTGCTGCGCACGCGCGCCACCTGCGCCAGCACCCCCTCGCGCGCCAGCCGCTGCGCGAACAGCCGCGCAGCGCGCATGGGCCCCACGGTGTGCGAACTGGACGGCCCGATGCCGATCTTGAACAAGTCGAAAACGCTGACGGCCATGGGCAAGACTCCAGAGGGCAAGGGTTACGGTCGTGCGCCATGCTGGCGCGGTCGCGATGGCAAGGGAATCGGGTGTTTCGCCCTAGCCAGGCCCCGTCGGTGCCGCAAGCGGCGCCGGCTGCACGCGCAGCGCCAGGCAGAAGGGCTGCACGCAGGGTGCGCGGCCTTCGTAGGGGCAGCCGGGCGCGCTGCAGGGGGGCTCGGCCGCACGGTCGTGTTCTTGCACACGCGACTGGCCGCTGGCCTGCAGCGCGGCCAGGGCCAGCCAGGGGTCGGTGCGCGCCTGCAGCAGGTCGCGCCCGTACACCACGGCGGCCGCACCGGGTGCCGGCGCCAGGTCCAGCGACATCCACCCGCTGGTGCGCTGGCCCGCGGCGCCCGGGCCTTGCAGCACCAGCGCGAACAGGCCGGGCGCCAGCGCCTGTGGCGGTCCGGCAAAGCCCACCGGCAGGGCCGCTGGCGCGGTGGGCGCAGACGGCAGCGCAGGCATTGCGGCAGCAGGCAGGCGCAGCGTGAGCGTGAAGCCGCGCGCACCGTCGGGCGTGTACACCATGCCTTGCGCCACGCGCGCAATCTGCAAAGCCGGCAGTCCGGTGCCGCCGGCCGCCGGGTCGGTGCCGGCGGGCCACGGCTGGGCCGCCAGCACACGCGGCGCCGCGCCGCCTGCCGGGCCGAGTTGCTGCACCAGCGTATTCAACAGCCGCAGCAGCGGCGCCCCCACACCCTGGGCAGGCCACGGCGCAGGGATGGCCGCGGCGCGCGCAAAAGCGCCCTCGTCCGCCACGGCATCGGCGGAAAGAGCCGCAGGCCCGTGGGATGCGGCCGCTGCCCTGGACGGTGCAACCGCGCCGCCAGCCATCGCCTGCAGGCCCTGGCGTGCCTGATCGGAAAGGCTTACCCGCTCACGGCCTGCCGGCACGGCAGGCATGGGGGCAGCGCCGTCGGCAGCAGGTTTGGCGAGAACGGCACAGGGGGAGCGTCGGTCGGCGCGGAGCCTGCTGGCGCGGCGCCCGCCGGGGTGGGCGCTGCCGGCGCGGCCAGCAGCCAGTTCTGCCGCTGCAGCGCAGCCTCGGCCAGCACGCGCACGGCGGGTGCCAGCGGCGGACGGGGCGGGTCGATGGAGGAGGCCATGGCGCCCCAGTGTCGCAGAGCGCGAGCCCCGCGCCAACGGTGGCGGCCTCCCGAGGGGAGGCTTCTTGCTACTCAATTAATAGCTTCTACCGCTTGCTGGATAAGCGCTAGAGGCGATTTTGTTTCAAAACCCTGCGCGGAGCCTCATCCCTTGAGGCCCAGCCGCCGCGCGAGCTTGTGCAGGTTGCTGGGGTCCACGTCCAGCGTGCGCGCGGCCTGCGCCCAGTTGCCGCCATGCGCCACCAGAGCGGCATTCAGGACCTGGCGCTGGCAGGCATCCACCGCGTCGCGCAGCGTGCCCGTGGGCGCGGCCAACGACAAGGCGCCGCCTGCCGCGGGTGCCATGGGGGCATCGCCGCGGGGCGTGGCCACGGGTTCGTCCAGCGCGTCCAGGTCCAGCAGGCCGGCCTCCAGCGTGACGATCTCGTTGCGGTCCACGCCGCGGCTCAGGGCCTTGAGCGCGGCGCGGCTGATCACGTGTTCCAACTCGCGCACGTTGCCCGGCCAGCGGTAGCGGCGCAACGCGGCCTGCGCGTCAGGCGACAGGCGCAGGCTGCGCAGCCCCAGGCGGGCGCGGTTGAGCTCCAAAAAGCGGCCGGCCAGCACCAGCACGTCGTTGCCCCGCTCGCGCAGCGGGGGAATGGGCACCGGGTAGACCGAGAGGCGGTGGTACAGGTCGGCGCGGAAGGCCCCGCTGGCCACCTGCTCGCGCAGGTTGCGGTTGGTCGCCGCAATCACGCGCACGTGCACGCTGCGCGGGCGGTCGGCGCCCAGGCGCTGGATCTCGCCGTTTTGCAGCGTGCGCAACAGCTTGGCCTGCACGGACAGGGGCAGCTCCCCCACCTCGTCCAGAAACAGCGTGCCGCCCTCGGCGGCCTCGAAGCGGCCCGCGCGGTCACTCACCGCGCCCGAGAACGCGCCGCGCACGTGGCCAAACAGCTCGCTCTCGGCCAGCGACTCGGGCAGCGCCGCGCAGTTCACATGCACCAGCGGGCGGGCGCGCCGCGGCGACTGGTGGTGCAGCAGCCGCGCGAACAGCTCCTTGCCCACGCCGGTCTCGCCCAGCAGCAGCACGGGCAGCTCGGACGCGGCCACCACGCTCAGCTCATGCAGCAGCCGCTTGAGGGCCGGGCTTTCGCCCACGATCTCCAGCTCGCCGGCGCCGCCGCGCTCGGGCGTCGCCAGCGCCAGGTCGCCTTCGGCCGGGCCGGTCGCGGCCATGCGCAGGGTGCGCAGTTCCTGCTCCAGCCGCGCCACGCGCACCACGGCCTCCACCAGCGGCACCCACTGGCCCAGCCGCTGGCGCGCGGCGGGTCCGAAAGTGCCGGTGGCCAGGGCATCCAGCGTGAGCACGCCCCAGGGCCGCCCCTCCACGTGCAGGGCCACGCCCATGCAGTCGTGCACGGGCAGCGGCTCGCCCACCAGGGTGTCGAGCAGGCCGTCGTAGGGGTCGGGCAACTGGCTGTCGTGCTCGAAGCAGGTCACCTCGCGCCGCGTGAGGATGGCCGCCAGCCGTGGGTGCTGGCCTACGGCAAAACGCCGGCCCAGGGCGTCGCTCACCAGCCCGGTGACGGCCACGGGGCGCAGACGCTCCTCCTCCAGCCGCAGCAGGGCCACGGCCCCGCAGCCGAACTGCGTGCGCAGCAGGTCCACCAGGCGCTGCAGGCGCACGGCCTGGGGCAGTTCGGCGGCCATGTCGGCGCACAGGGGCAGCAAACCCTCGGGCGCGGAGCTCAATGCAAGCATGTTTATGGTCATAACTACCATTTAAAGGTAATTTTTACCTTATTCGCATACGGTTCATTTTACCCATGCACGTATAAACCCTTGATTTGACGCAATGCAGCATCTGGCCCGGCTCTTGCGTCAGGGCTGGCGTTACATCACAACGACGGAGGCCCTTCATGGGTAAGTACGCCAAGCATTGGTACACGCTGATAGGCGTGTTGATCGTCACCTTCAGCCTATTGGGCTATTACGGTGCCGAGGTTTACCGCACCGCCCCCCCGATTCCGGGCAAGGTGCTGGTGCAGGGCAGCGACAAGCCGCTCTATACCAAGGACAGCATCCTGGACGGCCAGACCGCCTGGCAGTCCGTGGGCGGCATGCAGCTGGGCTCCATCCTGGGCCACGGCGCCTACCAGGCGCCGGACTGGACGGCCGACTGGCTGCACCGCGAGCTGACCGCCTGGCTGGATCTGGCCGCGCAAAAGGACTACGGCAAGGCCTTTGCCGACCTGGACGTGGGCCAGAAGGCCGTGCTGCGCGACCGCCTGAAGACCGAGTACCGCGCCAACACCTATGACAAGGCGGCGGATACGGTCACCATCACGCCGCTGCGCGCCCAGGCCATTGCCGGTACCGCCGCGTACTACGACAAGCTGTTCAGCGACGACCCGTCGCTGCACCAGTCGCGCGAGCATTTCGCGATGAAGGAAAACACCCTACCCAGCGCCGAGCGCCGCGCGCAGATGGCGGGCTTTTTCTTCTGGACCGCCTGGGTTGCCGCCACCGAGCGCCCGGCCGATGCCGGCGGCCATGGCGCCACCTACAGCAACAACTGGCCGCACGAGCCGCTGGTCGGCAACCAGCCGACGGGCGAGAACATGGTCTGGTCCATCGTCAGCGTGGTGGTGATGATGGCCGGCGTGAGCTTTCTGGTGTGGGGCTGGGCCTTCCTGCGCAAGCATGACGAGCAGGACCCCGTGCCGCCCCAGCACGACCCCCTGAGCCGCGTGGCGCTGACACCCTCGCAGCACGCCCTGGGCAAGTACCTGTTCCTGGTGGTGGCGCTGTTCTGCGCCCAGGTGTTCCTGGGCGGCTTCACGGCTCACTACACGGTGGAGGGGCAGACCTTCTACGGCATCGACGTCTCGCGCTGGTTCCCCTATGCGCTGGTGCGCACCTGGCACCTGCAGGCGGCACTGTTCTGGATTGCCACGGGCTTCCTGGCGATGGGCCTGTTCCTTGCGCCCGTGATCAACGGCGGCAAGGATCCCAAGTACCAGAAGCTGGGCGTGGACGTGCTGTTCTGGGCACTGGTGGTGGTCTGCGTGGGCTCGTTCATCGGCAACTACTTCGCCATCGCGCAGATCATGCCGCCCGAATGGAACTTCTGGCTGGGCCACCAGGGCTATGAGTACGTGGACCTGGGCCGCCTGTGGCAGATCGGCAAGTTTGCCGGCCTCGCCTTCTGGCTGGTGCTGATGGCACGCGCCATCTTCCCCGCCCTGCTGGCCCCCAACGGCCAGGACAAGAACCTGCTGGCCCTGCTGACCTGCTCGGTGGTGTGTATCGGCCTGTTCTACGGGTCCGGCCTGTTCTACGGCGAGCGCACCCACATCTCGGTGATGGAGTACTGGCGCTGGTGGGTGGTGCACCTGTGGGTGGAGGGCTTCTTCGAGGTCTTCGCCACCACCGCCCTGGCCTTCCTCTTCTCCACCCTGGGCCTGGTGTCCTACCGCATGGCCACGGCCGCCAGCCTGGCCTCGGCGTCGCTCTTCATGCTGGGCGGCGTGCCCGGCACCTTCCACCACATGTACTTCGCCGGCACCACCACGCCCGTGATGGCCGTGGGCGCATCGTTCAGCGCGCTGGAAGTCGTGCCCCTGGTGGTGCTGGGCCACGAGGCCTGGGAGCACTGGAGCATGCAGCACAAGGCCGAGTGGATGAAGAGGCTGCGCTGGCCCATCATGTGCTTCGTGGCCGTGGCCTTCTGGAACATGCTGGGGGCGGGCGTCTTCGGCTTCATGGTCAACACGCCGATCTCGCTGTACTACATCCAGGGTCTGAACACCACGCCGGTGCACGCCCACGCCGCACTGTTCGGGGTGTATGGCTTCCTGGCCCTGGGCTTCATACTGCTGGTGCTGCGCTACGTGCGTCCCCAGATGGTGTTCAACGAGCGCCTGATGAAGACCGGCTTCTGGTGGCTCAACGCCGGCCTGGTGCTGATGATCGCGACCAGCCTGCTGCCGATCGGCCTGTTCCAGTTCCACGCCAGCGTGACCGAGGGCATGTGGTACGCCCGCGGCGAGGAATTCCTGCAGCAGCCGCTGCTGCAGACCCTGCGCTGGGTGCGCACCTTTGGCGACCTGGTGTTCATCACCGGCGCCCTGTGCGTGACCTGGCAGGTGGTGAGCGGCGTGCTGTTCGCCCCCCGCGCCCCGGCCGCCCCGAGCACCGGAGCCCTGGCAGGCGCCAACCGCTGACGCACCGCGGATACCGGGTGCGCCGCCCCGCGCGGCGCGCCCGGTCCCGCCCTCGGACCTTTTGAAGAACCGCCATGAACATCGACCGCTTCAAGCACGAGCACCGGGACATCCTGGGCCAGATCGCCACCCTGCGCCAGCTGGCACACAGCGGCGGGGAGCACAACGCGACGGCGATTGCACAGGGCATCGTGGCCATGAGTTCCACCATCAAGCTGCACCTGGCCGTCGAGGACCGCCTGCTGTACCCCGCGCTGCGCCAGGGCGCCGACGCGGAACTGGCACGCCTGGGCGAACAGTTCCAGCGCGAGATGGGGGCGATTGCCGCGGCGTACATGGACTTCGCACGGCGCTGGAACACGCCGGAGCGCGTGCGCACCGACGCCGAGGGTTTCCGTGCAGATGCCAACACCGTGCTGCGCCATGTGTACGAACGCATGCAGCGCGAAAACCGCGACTTCTACCCGCGCATCGAGGCCGAGGAGACCCTGGCGCATTAAGGCCCACTCTATTTTTCATAGCTGTAAGCGCTTACCTGTAGAGCGCTGCAGCTCGAAAACGTTTCCATCGGCAAGGCCTTAGGGGCACCTTGCTTTTCAGCCGGCCTTGTGCCGGCTTTTTTTGCGTCGCGCGGGCCCCTCCGCGGCTGCCGGCGGGCTTGTCGTTTTTGTGGGGCGATCGCCCGCACAATCACTGCCGTGATGTAACGTCTGCCTACATTTGCACGGGTACCGCGTCCACGCGCCCCTGGCATCGACCCACCACCACGCCGCACATGATGCACCCCGCCCACCGCCAGGAGTTCCGCCAGTCCCTCATCTGGTTCGCCGTGCTGCTGGTCAGCCTGTGGATGTTGAAGACCCTGCCCGCGCCGGATGCCGCGCGCGGCATGGCGGGCTACTTGCCGCTGCACACCGCGATGGAGGTCGTGTCCATCGGCGTGGCAGCAATGGTGTTCAGCATCAGTTGGGCCACGCAAAAGTACCGACCCAACGGGCGGGTGCTGGTCCTCGGCCTGGGGCTGCTGGGCGTGGCGGTGCTGGACCTGACCCACAGCCTGTCCTACGCCGGCATGCCGGACTTCGTGACCCCCAGCGACCCGGAAAAGGCCATCAACTTCTGGCTGGCCGCGCGCGCGCTGGCGGCGCTGGCCCTGCTGTGGGCCGCGTTATGGCCCCACCGCTGGAATGAATGGCTGGGCCGCCGCTCGCGCTACGCGGGGCTGTTGTGGGTGGCGCTGCTGGTGGGCGCGGTGCACTACGTGCTGCTGGGGCATCCGCAGTGGCTGCCCCGCACCTTCACGCCCGAGGCAGGGCTCACGCCCTTCAAGGTCCGTTTCGAATACGCGCTGGCAACCGCGTACGTGCTGGCGGGGGTGGGCTTCCTCACGCACCTGCGCCATGCGCGCGAGTTCGGTCTGTCGCACCTGGCGCTGGCATCGTTCACCATGGCCATGAGCGAGATCTTCTTCACGCTCTACGCCAACGTGACCGATGTGTACAACGTCGCCGGCCACTTCTACAAGATCCTGGCCTATGGCTTCCTGTACCGCGGCCTGTTCGTGGAAACGGTGCAGATCCCGTACCTGGACCTGCGCGCCGCCGAGGCCCGGCAGCGGGCCACGCTGAACACGCTGCCCGACCTGCTGTTCGAGGTGGACCGCAAGGGGGTGTACCTCGCGGTGCACGCCAACGAGACCAGCAAGCTCCTGACCCCGCTGCCCCAGTTGCTGGGAAAAACGCTGGACGAGGCGCTGCCGCCGGCGGCGGCCGCGCAGTGTTTCGAGGCACTGGCGGAGGCTGAACGCACGGGCATGAGCCGCGGCCAGCGCATCACGTTGCCGCTGCCCCTGGGCGAGCGGCATTTCGAGCTGTCCGTCTCCCGCAAATCCGCGGTCGCGGGCCAGCCCGACACCTTCCTGATGCTGTCGCGCGACATCACGCCCACCGTGGAGAACGAGGAGCGCATTCGCTCCGAGGCCGGCCTGAACGCCGTCCTGCTGGACCTGCAGCAGCACGACATCCACCAGCCCGAGGCAGACCTGCTGCGGCGCGGCCTGGCGCATGCCCAGACCCTGACCGGCAGCGCGCTGGCCGTGCTGTACTTCGTGCACGACGACGCTCGCGGCACCTCACTGGCCGCCTGCTTGCACGAAAACGCCCCGCCCGACATGCCGCCGTGGGAAACCGCCCTGCGCGAACGCCGCGCCGTGGTGACGAACGCGCCGCACGATGCGGCGGCTGGGCGCGCACCGGGCGGCGCGACGGCCCGCTGGGCTTGCGTGCCCGTGGTGGAAGGCGGCAGGCCGCGCCTGCTGCTGGGCGTGGCCGGCAAGGCGCGGGACTATCACCCACGCGACGCACAGGCGCTGCAGACCGTGGCCGACGCCCTCTGGAAGCACACGGCCCAGCGCCGCCAGGAGGCCGTCATCCACCGCCTGTCGGAGGCGCTGGACCAGAGCCCCAGTCCGGTGGTCATCACCGACATCGACGCCAGCATCGTCTACGTCAACAAGGCCTTCAGCGAAGTCAGCGGCTACGGCGCACAAGAGGTGCTGGGCCGCAACCCGCGCGTGCTGCAGTCGGGACTGACGCCGCGGACCACCTATGCCGATATGTGGACCAAGCTGCCGCGCGGCCTGCCCTGGCAGGGGGAACTCATCAACCGCCGCAAGAACGGACAGGTCTACACGGAAAACGCCTCGCTTTACCCCGTTCGCGACGTGTTCGGCGAAGTGACGCATTACGTCGCGCACATGGAGGACATCACGCAGCGGCGCGAGGCGGAGGAGCGCATCCGCGCCCTCTCCAACTACGACACGCTGACCGGCCTGCTCAACAAGAAAGCCTTCGACGAACAGTTGACGCAAGCCATCGACCGCGCCGACGCAAGCCACGAACGGGTGTCGGTGCTGTGGTTCGACCTGGACAACTTCAAGCTGGTGAACGAAACCCTGGGCCACGCGGCCGGTGACGAACTGCTGTTGGAGATGGGCAACCGGCTGCGCGCCTGCCTGGCGCCGCACATTCCCGTGGCGCGCTATTCGGGCGACGCGTTCACGGCCATCGTGCCCCTGGCGGACCAGGCGGCGGTGGCGCTGCTGGCGCAGGATGCGCTGGCGCAGCTGCAGACCACACTGCAGATCCACGGCCATGCCGTATCCGTCAGCGCGTCGGCCGGCATCGCCGTCTACCCCGACGACGCGCGCACCGCCAGCACCTTGGCGTCCGCCGCGGAAGTGGCGATGTACCGCGTCAAGCAGGACGGGCGCAACGGGCTGCGCTTCTTCGCACCCGAGATGCAGGCGCACACGCAACGTTCGCTGGAGCTGGCCGCCGGCCTCAAGGACGCGGCGCACCGCGGCGAGCTGTTCCTGGTGTTCCAGCCCCAGCGCACGCTGGGCAGCGGCGCACTGGCGGGCGCCGAGGCGCTGCTGCGCTGGCGGCATCCGCGCTGGGGGCTGGTGTCTCCGGCCGAGTTCATCCCGATCGCCGAGCAAAGCGGCTCCATCGTGGCCATCGATTTCTGGGTGGTGGAGCAGGTGGCGCAGCAGTTGCGCGCCTGGGATGCCGCGGGCCTGCCGCCGCTGGTGGTGGCGGTGAACGTATCGGCTGCGCAGTTCGCGCGGCCGCACTTCGTCGAGGAGCTGGTGCGCATCCTGCAGCGCATGGACGTTTCGCCCCAGCGCATCGAGGTGGAGTTGACCGAGGCCGTCGCGCTGAAGAACCCGGAACAGGCCGAGACCACCATCCGCCGCCTGCATGAGGTGGGCTTTCGCGTGGCGCTGGACGACTTCGGCACAGGCTATTCCTCCATGAGCTACCTCAAGCGCTACGCCATCGACAAGCTCAAGATCGACCAGTCCTTCGTGCGCGAACTCGCCCACCAGGCCAGCGACCAGGCCATCGTGACGGCCATCATCAAGATGGCCCACAGCCTGCGCATGGCCACCATTGCCGAAGGCGTGGAGACGGCCGAGCAGGCCGCGTTGCTGCAGGCCTGCGGCTGCGACGAAATGCAAGGCTACTGGTACAGCCGGCCGCTGGAGCCCGCCGCGTTCGAGGCCTTTGTGCGCAATGCGCAGGCCGGCGTCGAGTTGGCCTGACACGCGTCGCGCCGCACGCAACCCGGTTGCTACTGTTTTAATAGCTTCCAGCGCTTACCCCTCCAGCGCCAGAAGGCCAAAAGGCGTCAACCCCCCACGGCGCCCCGATCCCCCGCCCAGCCTCTCGGGCGCGGGCCTGCTGCGGCCCCACCCCGTGGCGCTCGGGCCACAAGCCGCGCACCGCAGCCCCCTCTGCACAGGCCCTTTTCTGCCCTGCGGTTTGTGCCTGATCAAACTACCTATAGTGTTTGATAGGTATGGTGAACACTATATGTAGTGTTTTAAGGGTTGCCATGACACCACCATCTCCGATCGTCGCCAGCCTGCCGCGCGACGTCATCCAACGCAACGGCGAGCGCACACCTTTCGATGCTGTGCGCATCCAGTCGGCCATCGCACGGGCCGGCCAGGCCACGGGCGAGTTCGGCGAGGACGAGGCCCGTCTGCTCACGGCGCAGGCCACCAAGGTGCTGATCCACCGCTTCCATGGCGAGGCACCGGCCATCGAGCAGATCCAGGACGTGGTGGAGCAGACGCTGATCGCCGCCAACCATCTGCAGACCGCGCGCGCCTACATGGCCTACCGCCAGCGCCACGCCACCCTGCGCGCCGACCGGCAGACGCTGGTGCATGTGGAAAGCTCCATCAACGAGTACCTCACGCGCGCCGATTGGCGTGTGAACGCCAACGCCAACCAGGGCTACTCGCTGGGCGGGCTGATCCTGAACGTGGCAGGCAAGGTGACGGCGAACTACTGGCTCTCGCACGTCTACGCGCCCGAGATCGGCGAGGCGCACCGCAATGGCGACATCCACATCCACGACCTCGACATGCTCAGCGGCTACTGCGCGGGCTGGTCGCTGCGCACGCTGCTGCACGAGGGGCTGAACGGCGTGCCGGGCAAGGTGGAGGCGGGGCCCCCGAAGCACATGAGCTCCGCCGTGGGGCAGATCGTGAACTTCCTCGGCACGCTGCAGAACGAATGGGCCGGCGCGCAGGCGTTTTCGTCCTTCGACACCTACATGGCGCCCTTCGTGCGCAAGGACGGCATGGACTACGCCGCCGTGCGCCAGTGCATCCAGGAGCTGGTCTACAACCTCAACGTGCCCTCGCGCTGGGGCACGCAGACGCCGTTCACCAACCTCACCTTCGACTGGACCTGCCCCGAGGACCTGCGCGAGCAGGTGCCGGTGATCGGCGGCGTGGAGATGCCGTTTTGCTACGGCGAGCTGCAGGCCGAGATGGACGTCATCAACCGCGCCTACATCGACGTGATGACCACGGGCGATGCCAAGGGCCGCGTGTTCACCTTCCCCATCCCCACCTACAACATCACGCCCGATTTTCCGTGGGAGAGCGAGAACGCCGTCGCCCTGTTCGACATGACGGCCAAGTACGGCCTGCCGTACTTCCAGAACTTCATCAATTCCGAGCTGTCGCCCAACATGGTGCGCTCCATGTGCTGCCGGCTGCAGCTGGACCTGCGCGAGCTGCTCAAGCGCGGCAACGGCCTGTTCGGCAGCGCCGAGCAGACCGGCAGCCTGGGCGTGGTCACCGTCAACTGCGCACGCCTGGGCTATCTGCACGCGGGCGACGAGGCGGCCCTGCTGGCGGCGCTGGACCGCCTGCTGGAACTGGGCAAGCAGAGCCTGGAGGTCAAGCGCAAGCTCATCCAGCGCCTGATGGACCAGGGCCTGTTCCCGTACACCAAGCGCTACCTGGGCACGCTGCGCAACCACTTCAGCACGCTGGGCGTGAACGGCATCAACGAGATGGTGCGCAACTTCACCGGCGGCGCGCACGACATCACCAGCGACTGGGGTCACCAGTTCGCCCTGCGCCTGCTGGACCATGTGCGCGCGCGCATCGTGCAGTTCCAGGAAGAGACCGGCCACCTCTACAACCTGGAAGCCACGCCCGCCGAAGGCACCACCTACCGCTTTGCCAAGGAAGACAAGAAGCGCTGGCCCGCCATCCTGCAAGCCGGCACCGAGGCGCAGCCGTACTACACCAACTCGTCGCAGCTGCCCGTGGGCTTCACCGACGACCCGTTCGAGGCGCTGCAGCGGCAAGAGGCGCTGCAGGGCAAGTACACCGGCGGCACGGTGCTGCACCTGTACATGGGCGAGCGCATCTCCAGCGGCGCGGCCTGCCGCGAGCTGGTGAAACGGGCGCTCACCCACTTCCGCCTGCCCTACATCACCGTCACGCCCACCTTCTCCATCTGCCCCACGCACGGCTACCTCGCGGGCGAACACCCGTTCTGCCCGCGCTGCGACGAGGAGCGCCTGGCCGCCAAGCGCGCGCGGCTGGCGGCGTGATTTGAACGAAATTTGCCTCTAGCGCTTATGTAGCAAGCGTCAACAGCTATTGTTTTTGAAGTTCTTCCACCACCAACCCAGGAGTTTGTCATGACCCACTTTTCCGCCACCGAGAACACCGCCCTGGCCACCGCCATGCAGCTGACCGACGCCGAGCGCCAGCCCTGCGAGGTCTGGACGCGCGTCATGGGCTACCACCGCCCCGTAGCCAGCTTCAACACCGGCAAGCAGGGCGAACACAACGAACGCCAGTTCTTCGCCGAGCCGGGCCGTGCCTGCTAGGACCAGCCACACCGCCGCCCAGGCGCTGCGCATCGGCGGCATCACGCCGCTGACCACCATCGACTTTCCCGGCAGGCTGGCCGCCGTGGTGTTCTGCCAGGGCTGCCCCTGGCGCTGCGACTATTGCCACAACGCCGGGCTGCTGGACGCGGCCGCGCCCGCGCCGCACCGCTGGAGCGAAGTGGAGCAACTGCTGCACACGCGCCGCGGCCTGCTGGACGGCGTGGTGTTCTCGGGCGGCGAGCCCACACTGCAGGCCGCCCTGCCCGACGCCCTCGCGCGCGTACGCGCCCTGGGCTTTGCCACCGGCCTGCATACGGCGGGCATGTACCCCGAGCGGCTGCAGGCCCTGTTGCCGCTGCTGGACTGGGTGGGCCTGGACATCAAGGGGCCCTTGGCGCACTACGACGCCATCACCCGCACGCCGGGCAGTGGCGACCGCGCCTGGGAGTCGCTGCGCTGCGTGCACGCCAGCGGTGTGGATTACGAGTGCCGCACCACCTGGCACGCGGGACTGTTCGACACGGCGGCCCTGCAGGCGCTGGCCGAAGACCTGGCCGCACAAGGCGTGCGCCAATGGGTGCTGCAGGAATGCAGCACGCCCGCCAGCGTGCCCTGGGCCCGGACGGCGCCGCCCACGCAGTGGCCGCTGCCCACCAGCCTGCGGTGCGCCTGATCAGCCGGCCGCGGCCCCGGCGCCGCACACCCGCAGCACTTCGGCGCCGTACGCCTCCAGCTTTTTCGCACCCATGCCGCTGATGCCCTGCAGATCCTCCAGCGTGGCCGGGTTGCGCTCGGCAATGGCGGCCAGCGTGGCGTCGTGGAAGATCACATAGGCCGGCAGGTTGTGCTCGCGCGCCACCTCGGCGCGCCAGGCCTTGAGGTTGATGAAGCGCACCTGGGCGTCCTGTCCCAGGTTGGCCGCTGCCACCGGCGGGGCGCTGGCGCGGCGCGGCTTCTTCGGCCCGGCTGCGGCCGTGGTTTCGCGCAGCAGCACGCTCTGTTCGCCGCGCAGCACGGGGCGCGATCCCTCGGTCAGCGCCAGCGTGTCAAAGCTGTGGCCGCCCTCGGTCGTGACCTTGTGCAGCCCCACGGCGCCGGCGGCCAGCAACTGGCGCAGCACGCCGCGCAGCTGCGCCTCGGAATACTGTGCGCCCAGGCCGAAGGTGGAGAGTTTTTCATGGCCGAACTGCTGGACCTTGTCCGTCGCCTTGCCGCGCAGGATGTCCATGATGTGGCCCGTGCCGAAGGTCAGGCCGCTGGCCTCGTGCACACGGTAGATGGTGGACAGGAGCTTGCGCGCGGCATCCGTGCCGTCCCACACGGCCGGCGGATTCAGGCAGTTGTCGCAATTGCCGCAGGGTTCGGACGCCTCTCCGAAGTAGCCCAGCAGTCGCACGCGCCGGCAGTCCGTGGCCTCGGCCAGGGCCAGCAGCGCATCCAGCTTGCCGCGCATCACGGCCTTGAACTCTTCTCCCGCGGGGCTCTCGTCGATCATGCGGCGCTGGTTCACCACGTCCTGCAGGCCGTAGGCCATCCACGCGTCGGCGGGCAGACCGTCGCGGCCCGCGCGGCCCGTCTCCTGGTAGTAGCCTTCAATGTTCTTGGGCATGTCCACATGGGCCACAAAGCGCACGTCGGGCTTGTCGATGCCCATGCCAAACGCAATCGTCGCCACCATCACGATGCCTTCTTCGCGCAGAAAGCGGTCCTGGTGGTTCTGGCGCACCTTGGTATCGAGCCCTGCGTGGTAGGGCAGGGCGTTGATGCCCGCATCCTGCAGCGTGGCCGCCAGTTCCTCCACGCGCTTGCGCGACTGGCAATACACCACGCCCGCCTCGCCCGAATGCTCGCGCTCGATGAAGCGCAGCAGCTGCGTGGTGGCATCCTTCTTCTCGACGATGGTGTAGCGGATGTTGGGCCGGTCAAAGCTGCTGATGAACAGGCGCGCGTCCTGCAACTGCAGCCGCTCGATGATGTCTTCGCGCGTGAGGGCATCGGCCGTGGCCGTCAGCGCAATGCGCGGCACCTGCGGATAGCGCTCGTGCAGCAGCGTCAGCGCCCGGTACTCGGGGCGGAAGTCATGGCCCCACTGGCTCACGCAATGCGCTTCGTCGATGGCGAACAGCCCCAACTGCCCGCGCGCATGCAGACCGTCCAGCAGCGTGAGAAAGCGGTCGGTGGTCACGCGCTCGGGCGCGGCGTACAGCAGCGTGATCTCGCCGCGCGCCAGGCGCCGCTCCACGTCCTGCGTCTGCTGCCAGTCCAGCGTGGAGTTGAGGAAGGCCGCCTCCACCCCCGCCTCGTGCAGCGCGCCCACCTGGTCGTGCATCAACGCAATGAGCGGCGAGACCACCACCGTCACGCCCAGCCCCGCATCGCGCCGCACGATGGCCGGCACCTGGTAGCACAGGCTCTTGCCGCCGCCCGTGGGCATCAGCACCAGCGCGTCGCCGCCCGCGATGACGTGCTCCACGATCGCCTCCTGCGGGCCGCGGAACTGCGCGTAGCCAAAGACATCGTGGAGGACGGAATGCGCTGGAGACACTGGAATGCTCTATCTTTGATAGCTGGTAGCGCTTGCTAGGTAAGCGCTGGAGGCCGATTTGGCTTGTAAGAGTTGCACCCCGCAGCGGTGGGACGGGGCACAAAGGTCGCTATTGTGCCCTCGCGCCCCAGGGTGGTTCCGTCCCGGGCGTGTCGCTGGTGCCGATCGTCGGCCTACAATTCGGCCCGGTGCCCACCCTGCTTGCACACGAGCAAAAACAGGCTGTTTTCCCAATCTTCACTATGTCATGCGACCTCTGTTCACAGAGCGTGCGGCTGGGTTTAAACGTGTGCACTTTCCCGGCTGATACGCGCTCGCTGAAGAAAGGGTTCACATGAACAACATCTCCTCGTTTGCGCACCAGGCGCAAGCTCGCCTGCAGGCGGTTACAGGTGCCAACGGCACCGTCGTCAAACGTTCCCATATCTACGAACTGATGGCCGCCGCCTTGGGGCTCGGCTCCCATGCCGCCTTGAAAGCCCAGGGCCTGCTGTGCCCACTGCCGTCGCAGCCGCTGCTGGCGCACTATGGCACCCTGCATCCCGGACTTTGCGCAGCGCGGGCCGAGGCACTGGGCATGGCCCGCCAATGGTGCGAGCCGCTGGCTGCGGCGCTGTGCGCAGACATGGCGGCGCAGGCACTGGGTTTGGTTCCATGGGAGGATATCCTGACGGCCCTGCTGTCGGGCAGCCGGGAGCTGTACCGCGAAGCGCTGCGCGACGATGCCTACTACGAGGCGTTGGAGGCCGCGCTGGACAACGACCCCAACGCCTGGCCGGACGACCCGGAGCCCTTGCGCCTTGACAGCCCGTTTGTATTGCACGCCTTGAAAACGGCGACCGGGCACGGCGAAGGGCGCGCCCACCTGGCGCTTGGTCTTTTGATCGAGCGCGGAATCCACATGAATGGCGATCACCATGAAGACGAAGATGCCGACGAAGACATGGACGATTTGCCCGATTCGCGTGCCGGTCTGTACTGGTATGAGCGCCAGCAAAAGGGCGAGGTTCTGAAGGGCGTTGAACTGGAATGGGCACAGGGTTATGTCGAGCGCGTCAAGCAACGCGCTGCGGCATCGCGCGAGCAGGCCCAGCGCTGCAGTTCCGCCCGCGACCACTTCAACGCCGCTGCCGCATTGGGCCAGCACGATGCGCTGCTGGTCCTCGCGGACCGGTATGGCGACAGCCGCTTCTTTGACCTTCAAGCGCCCAGAGTGCTGGCCGATCCGGTGTGGATTGCTGACCTGGCCCAGCGCGTCGGCCGTTATGAATGGACTCCCGCTTGGCTGACGGTAGCCGCCGAGCGCGGTGATATGCGGGCGCTGCGGGAACTCATAGAAACGTGGCATGCGGATGACCCGCTCAAGGCATGGACCTGGTTCCATTTCGCCAAGCTGCTTGGCAAGGATCTCACCCAAGACGACTACCGGGCCATTCACGAGGATGGCTCCAGCTACGACGACGATGTAGGCGGCCCCATGTTCGTGGACGGTGTGGATGGAGTTGAACTCCCCGCAGTGGAAGAGTCCGTTCGCCAGCAAGCTCTGCAAGCTGCGCAAATCTTGGCCGCACGTTTGCAGGCTGAGTAACCTAGGCCGGGCCATGCAAGGCCCGGCTTCCTAAAATAGTGCCCCATGCAAGCCCCCCACTACACCCGTGCCCAGCAGCTCCCCGCCATCCTGCGTGAGCGCATCGCCATCCTTGACGGTGCCATGGGCACGATGATCCAGCGCTTCAAGCTCACCGAGGAACAATACCGGGGCACGCGCTTTGCCGACTTTCCGCGCGATGTGAAGGGCAACAACGAGCTGCTGTCGCTCACGCGCCCCGACGTGATCCGCGACATCCACGAGGGCTACCTGGCAGCCGGCGCCGACCTGATCGAGACCAACACCTTCGGCGCCACCTCCATCGCGCAGGAGGACTACGGCATGGCCCACCTGGCGCGCGAGATGAACCTGGAAAGCGCCAAGCTGGCGCGCGCCGCTTGCGACAAGTTCTCCACGCCCGACAAGCCGCGCTTCGTCGCCGGCGCCCTCGGCCCCACGCCCAAGACCGCCAGCATCAGTCCCGACGTGAACGACCCCGGCGCGCGCAACGTCACCTTCGAGCAGTTGCGCGCAGCCTACCTGGAGCAGACCCTGGCGCTCATCGAGGGCGGTGCCGACGTGATCCTGGTCGAGACCATTTTCGACACCCTCAACGCCAAGGCCGCGCTGTTCGCCGTGGACGAGGCCTTCGAGCAGACCGGCCAGGTGCTGCCGATCATGATCAGCGGCACCGTCACCGACGCCTCGGGCCGCATCCTGAGCGGGCAGACCGTGACCGCCTTCTGGCACAGCGTGCGCCATGCGCACCCGCTGTCGGTGGGCCTGAACTGCGCACTGGGCGCCACGCTGATGCGCCCCTACATCCAGGAACTGGCCAAGGCCGCGCCGGACACCTTCATCAGCTGCTACCCCAACGCGGGCCTGCCCAACCCGATGAGCGACACGGGTTTCGACGAGACGCCCGAGGTCACCAGCCGCCTGGTGCACGAGTTCGCCGCCGAGGGGCTGGTCAACATCGTCGGCGGCTGCTGCGGCACCACGCCGGACCACATCGGCGCCATTGCGCGCGCCGTGGCGCCGGTGGGCACGCGCCGACTGTTCCAGACCGAAGCCGCCTAGAGCGCACGCCGCATGCGCCCAGCCACCGACTGAGAGGATCCGGCGACATGCAACGCACCCCCCGCACTTCTTTCCCCGCAACTCCCCGCCGGGCCACCGCCACGCTGGCCCTGTGCGTGGCCGCGTGCCTTGCCGTCACCGGCTGCGCCACGCCACCCTCGCCCCCGGTGGCGCCCGACCCCGCCCTCGATGCGCGCGCCCGTTACGACGCCGACCTGCAGGACTGCCGCGACCGCGCGCAGCAGGTGGGCGTGCTCAGCGAGACGCTGGACGCCGTGGTCCAGGGCGCGCTGGTGGCGGCGTTTCTCGCCTGGGGACTCGGGCGCAGCGACACGGGCGTGCGCGACTGGGCTCTCACGGGCGGCGCACTTGCGGGCGGCTCGCAGGGACTGCAGGCGATGGAGCGGCGGCGCCAGCTGGTCGCGCACTGCATGGCCGTGCGGGGCCACCGCATCAGCCCGCTGGCCGTGGCCGGGCCGCAGCCGGGCGCGGCGCCGTCCGTGCCCGTGGCACCGGCGGCGCCGCCGCGCCCCTCGGGCGCCGATGCCTACAGCGCCGAGCGCCTGGCACGCGAGCAAGCCTGCCATGCCCAGCCCGTGGCCGCGCTCGCCGCCAAGGGGCCGGGCTTTGAGACCTACAGCGTGCCGTGCAGCAACGGCGACGCGCTGGCGATCCGCTGCGAGTTCGGCAACTGCCGCGTGCTGCGCTGAGAGAACTCCTGTTTTCATAGCTGTTCGCGCTTGCCAGTTGGGCGCTATGGGCCTATTTGGCTTTGAACGTCGCCCTCTTCCGCGCTCACCCTCTTACCCGGACGGCGCAAGGCTCCTAGACTGGTCCCACGACAACACGGAGGCCACGCACCATGGACTGGACCACCCACCAGGTCTTCAACCAATACCCCGAGCTGAACGACTACCACCCGCTGGCCACCGACGCAGCGCTGTGCGAGGCGCTGGAGCGTGCGGGCGCCGGCTGGGCGCACCCGGCGCTCGACGCCTACGCCGCACGGCTGGGCATGGCCGAGACCTACGCCCTGGCCGAGCAGGCCAACCGCCACACGCCGCAGTTGCAGCGCTTTGACACGCGCGGGCAGCGCATCGACGCGCTGGAGTTCCACCCCGCGTGGCACCAGCTCATGGCGCTGTACCGCGGCGAGGGGCTGATCTCCCGGCCCTTCCAGGACGAGCGACCGGGCCGCTGGGCCGCATGGGCGGCGGGCTTTTACCTGCACGGCCAGGTGGAACAGGGCACGCTGTGCCCCGCCACGATGACGCAGGCCGCCATCCCGCTGCTGCGCAAGGAGCCCGCGCTGTGGCAGTCGCTGCAGTCCCGGCTCTACAGCACCGCCTACGACCCGCGCGACCTGCCCGTGGCGGACAAGGCCAGCATCTGGCTGGGCATGGGCATGACCGAGAAGCAGGGCGGATCGGACGTGCGCGCCAACACCACCGTGGCGACACCCATCGGCACGGGCGGGCGCGGCGGCGAATACCGGCTGCGCGGACACAAGTGGTTCTTCTCGGCGCCGCAGTGCGACGCGCACCTGGTGGTGGCGCGCACCGGCGAGGGCGGCCCGTTCGCCTGCTTCTACGTGCCGCGCTGGCGCCTGGACGGCAGCCGCAACGCCGTGCGCGTGCAGCGCCTGAAGGACAAGGTGGGCAACCGCAGCAACGCCAGCAGCGAGGTGGAGTTCGAGGACGCCTGGGGCCTGCTCATGGGCGAGGAAGGCCGGGGCATCCCCACCATCATCGAGATGGCCAGCTACACGCGCCTGAACTGCGTGGTGGGCAGCGCCGCCATCCTGCGCCAGGCCACCGTGCAGGCCATCCATTACGCGCGCCGGCGCCACGCCTTCGGCAAGGCCCTGGCCGAGCAGCCGTTGATGCGCGCGGTGCTGGCCGACCTGGCGCTGGAGAGCGAGGCCGCGCTGCACCTGGCCATGCGCCTGGCCCAGGCGTACGAGGACGACAGCACGCCCGCCCAGCGCGCATGGAAGCGCGTGATGACGCCGGCTGCCAAGTTCTGGGTCTGCAAGCGTGCGGTGGAGCTGACCGGCGAGGCCATGGAGGTGCTGGGCGGTAATGGCTATGTGGAGGACGGCGTGATGGCGCGCCTGTTCCGCGAGGCGCCCGTCAACTCCATCTGGGAAGGCTCGGGCAACGTGATGTGCCTGGACGTGCTGCGCGCCCTGCAGCGCGAGCCCGAAGCAGCACACGCTTTGCTGACCGAGCTGCACGCCGCGGCGCAGGGCGAGCCGCGCATTGCCGCTGCCGCGCGCGAGCTGCAGGCCCTGTTGGCCGCACCGGCTGAGCAGTTGGAAGGCCTGGGCCGCGTGCTGACCCAGCGCCTGGTGCTGCTGGCCCAGGCCTGCCTGCTGCGCCAGCAGGCCCCCGCCGCCGTGGCCGATGCGTTCGTCGCCACGCGGCTGGCGGACAGCGGGGCCGGCCGCGTGGCGGGCGCCATCGACCCGCGCGGTCTGGATGCGGCGGCGGTTCTGGCGCGCGCATTTCCGGGATAGTGGACGGGGCCTTCAGAGCAAAACGGCTTCTAGCGCTTGTCCACCAAGCGCGACCAGCTATTTTTACAATAGCAAAACTGCTTCACCTGGCGCGCTGCGCCACAATGCACCATGCTGACCTTCCAAGACATCCAGCACGCCGCTGAGCGCCTGCGCGGCCAGGTGCTGGAAACCCCCTGCGTCGAATCGCGCACGCTCTCGCAGATCGTGGGCGCGCAGGTGTTCCTCAAGTTCGAGAACCTGCAGTTCACCGCCTCGTTCAAGGAACGCGGCGCCTGCAACAAGCTGAGCCAGCTCACTCCCCAAGAACGCGAGCGCGGCGTGGTGGCCATGAGCGCGGGCAACCATGCCCAGGGCGTGGCCTACCACGCGCAGCGCCTGGGCCTGCGCGCCGTGATCGTCATGCCGCGCTTCACCCCCGGTGTGAAAGTGGAGCGCACGCGCGGCTTTGGTGCCGAGGTGGTGCTGCACGGCGACACGCTGGAGGAAGCCCGCCAGCACGCCTACCAGTTGGCGGAGCAGCAGGGCCTGACCTTCGTGCACCCCTATGACGACGAGGCCGTGGCCGCCGGCCAGGGCACGCTGGTGCTGGAGATGCTGGCCGCCCAGCCCGACCTGGATGCGCTGGTGGTCTCGGTGGGCGGCGGCGGGCTGCTGGCCGGCATGGCAACGGCAGCGCGGGCCATCAAGCCGAACCTGGAGATCATCGGCGTGCAGACGGCGCGCTTCCCGGCCATGGTGAATGCCATCAAGGGCACGCACCACGCGCAGGGCGCGTCAACCATCGCCGAGGGCATCGCCGTGGGCCAGCCCGGGAAGATGACGCAGGAGGTCATTGGCCGGCTGGTGGATGACCTGCTGCTGGTGGACGAAGGCGACATCGAGCAGGCGGTGCTGATGCTGCTGGAGATCGAAAAGACGCTGGTGGAAGGCGCGGGCGCCGCCGGGCTGGCCGCGCTGGTGCGCCACCCCGAGCGCTTTCGCGGCAAGAAGGTGGGGCTGGTGCTCAGCGGCGGCAACATCGACCCGCTGCTGCTGGCGGCCATCATCGAGCGCGGCATGGTGCGCTCCGGCCGGCTGGCGCGCATCATGGTCAGCGCACGCGACGTGCCCGGCGTGCTCGCCCGCATCACTGCCCTCGTGGCCGAAGCGGGCGCTAACATCGAAGAGGTGCACCATCAGCGCGCCTTCACCGTGCTGGCCGCGCAGAACGTGGAGATCGAACTGGTGCTGCAAACGCGCGGCAAGGCCCACATCCAGCAGGTGCTGGACCTGCTGCGCGCCGCGCAGATGGAGGCCGAACTGCGCTGAGAGCGCCGTGCCGCACGCGCGTGCGGGTAAGGCCCGTGCACGCGCGGGGGCGTTGTGGCTACACTTGTCCCCCATCAAGGCACCAGACCCCACAGGAGACCGAACCCATGGCCCATGACCACCCCATCGCCCCCAACGCCGCCGACGTCGAGGCCGCCACGGCCACCGATGCCGCCGAGTCCGTGGTGCATCTGATTCCCGTCGTGATCCCTGCGGTGGGTGCGGCCATGATCTTCCTGCTGGCCTTCATTGCGGTGTACATGGCCTGAACGCACCGCCCGCTCGCCACCCAGCCCCGCCTCTGCGGGGCTTTGTTTTTTGGTGATCGCGTTTTGCACCGACGCCATGACACGCATAACGTCATGTGTTTTTTGCATGATTTAACCCCCTGTCCGACAGACAAATCGGGGGCGTCTTCATAAAATCGTCACCCCAGCCGACCTGTGCAGGGGTGCCACCGCGGTACCCCCGTTTCGCCAGCCGACTGAGTCCCAGCGGTTTTTTCAAAGGCAGCGCGCAGATCGGTTCAGCGCGGGCCTGTGCGTCGTGACCCGGTTCGCTTCCTTTGAAAAGACTGTTTTTCAACTTCAAAGAAGCCTTCCCGATGAACGCACCCACCATGCCCGTCCTGGACATTCAGGCGCCCGCATACGTCAAGAACGCCAAGCTGATCGCCTGGGTGGCCGAAATGGCCGCGCTGTGCAAGCCCGCCCGCATCCACTGGTGCGACGGTTCGCAGCAGGAGTACGAGCAGTTGTGTCAGCAACTGGTGGATGCCGGCACGTTCAAGAAGCTGAACCCCGCCAAGCGCCCGGGCAGCTACTTGGCGTGGTCCGACCCGTCGGACGTCGCGCGCGTGGAAGACCGCACCTACATCTGCTCGGAGAAAAAGGAAGACGCCGGCCCGACCAACAACTGGATGGCCCCGGCCGAGATGCGCGCCACGCTGCAGCCGCTGTTTGACGGCTGCATGGCTGGCCGCACCATGTACGTGGTGCCCTTCTCCATGGGCCCTCTGGGCTCGCACATCGCCCACATTGGCATCGAACTGACCGACAGCGCCTACGTGGCCGTGAACCAGAAGCTGATGACCCGCATGGGCAAGGCCGTCTATGACGTGCTCGGCACCGACGGCGAGTTCGTGCCCTGCATGCACACCGTGGGCGCCCCGCTGGCCGCAGGCCAGAAGGACACCACGTCCTGGCCCTGCAACCCCCAGGTCAAGTACATCGTCCACTACCCCGAGACCCGCGAGATCTGGTCGTACGGCTCGGGCTACGGCGGCAACGCACTGCTGGGCAAGAAGTGCCTGGCGCTGCGCATTGCCTCGACCATGGGCCGCGACCAGGGCTGGCTGGCCGAGCACATGCTGATCCTGGGCGTGACCAACCCCGAGGGCAAGAAGTACCACGTGGCCGCCGCTTTCCCCAGCGCCTGCGGCAAGACCAACTTCTCCATGCTGGTGCCGCCGGAAGCCGGCTTCGCCGGCTGGAAGGTCACGACCATCGGTGACGACATTGCCTGGATCAAGCCCCATGCCGACGGCAAGATGTACGCCATCAACCCCGAGGCCGGTTACTTCGGCGTGGCCCCCGGCACCAACATGCACACCAACCCGAACTGCATGCGTTCGCTGGACAAGGACGTGATCTTCACCAACGTCGCCCTCACCGACGATGGCGATGTGTGGTGGGAAGGCATGGAGAAGGACACCGGCAAGCTCCCGGACCACCTCATCGACTGGCAGGGCAAGGACTGGACACCGCAGATCGCCAAGGAAACCGGCGCCAAGGCCGCGCACCCCAATTCGCGCTTCACGGTGGCCGCCACCAACAACCCGGCCCTGGACCCCGAGTGGGACAACCCCGCCGGCGTGGCCATCGACGCCTTCATCTTCGGCGGCCGCCGCTCCACCACCGTGCCGCTGGTGACCGAGGCCCGCAGCTGGATGGAAGGCGTTTACATGGCCGCGACCATGGGCTCCGAGACCACCGCCGCCGCCTTTGGTGCGCAGGGCGTCGTGCGCCGCGACCCGTTCGCCATGCTGCCGTTCTGCGGCTACAACATGAGCGACTACTTCCAGCACTGGCTCGACATGGAACACAAGCTGGAGGAGTCCGGCCACCAGCTGCCCAAGATCTTCTGCGTCAACTGGTTCCGCAAGGGCGAGGACGGCAAGTTCGTCTGGCCCGGCTATGGCGACAACATGCGCGTGCTCAAGTGGATGCTGGACCGCATCGAGGGCACGGCGCAAGGCGAGCCAACCATGTTCGGCATTGCTCCGCAGTACGCCGAGATCAACTGGACCGGCCTGGACTTCAGCACCGAGCAGTTCAAGACGGTGACCAGCATCGACAAGGCTGCCTGGGCCGAAGAACTGAAGCTGCACACCGAGCATTTCGACAAGCTGGCCTACCACCTGCCTCAGGAACTGCTGGCCACCAAGGCCGCGCTGGAGAAGCGTCTGGCGGCCTGACCGCCCTGCCTCGGCTCGGCATGAATTCAGCCGGGCCTACACACACAACCCCGCGACCACATCTGTGGCGCGGGGTTTTTTCATGAATGTGCCCCTTAGGAAGCTGCCGCGCACATAGCAAAAAGGGCACCCGAAGGTGCCCTGTTGTCGGTTGGCGCGGGGTCGCCGCGCGGCCGTTCAGCGGTAACGGCGCAGGTCGTCCACCGCGATGCCGTTCATCGCACGGCTCAGGTCGGCCATGATGCGGGCGTCGCGCAGTGCGGCATTCCAGGTGCGCTCGTCCTCTGCCGCACGCCGGTGCGCATCCGACCAAGCCTTGGCAGCGGCACGCAGGCCCAGCACCGCGCTGCGCGCAGGTGCCGCCAGCAACGCCATTCCCGCGAAAGCGATCACCCACATCACCATCCAGCCGGCCAGCATGTGGCCATCGTTCCAGGTGTCCATGACCTGGTTGGCCACGACAAGCAGCGCGGCGACCAGCGCCGCCAGCAGCAGCGACGTTGCGCCGCGGGTGCCGTCAAAGCGGGCAGCGGTTTGCTTCAGATGGCTTGCGGCCTCTTCAATGCGTGCAATGCCGTGGTGCTGGACAGGAACATCGATGTGTACAAACTTCGTCATGATGCGACTCGTACGCCACTGTTGGCGAAATTGCCGGGCGGTGCAGCAATACTAGGGTTTACCCTGGTTTGTGTCTAATTTATATGTTGAATCACCCATATTCATCCGTGTGATGATTGCGGCATGCAGCCATTGAACTTTCGCACGCTGGATCTCAATCTGCTGCGCGTCTTTGACGAGGTCATGGCCGAGCGCAACCTGACCCGCGCCGCCGAGAAACTGGCCATCACACAGCCCGCCGTGAGCAACGCACTGCGCCGGTTGCGCGAGGTGCTGGGCGACGAGCTGGTCACGCGGCGCGGCCACGGCGTGGAGCCCACGCCGCGGGCACTGGCCCTGTGGCCCGCCGTACGGCACGCATTGGCACAGTTGCAGGAGACACTTTCCCCCGGGCGCTTTGACCCGGCGTCCGCTCAGACGACCTTCGTTCTGGCGATGGCCGACGCCACGGGTGCCACGCTGATCCCGCCACTCATCGAGATCGTGGAACGCGAGGCCCCCGGCGTCTCGCTGCGCGTGGTGCCGCTGACCACGCGCGACCCGCGCCGCCTGTTGGACGAGGAGAGCGCCGACATGGCCGTGGGTTACTTCCCCGCCGTGCTGGCCGACCTCACGGCGCGGGCGCAGTCGGACAACGTGGTGGCGCACGAAAGCACCCGCCTCTATGATGGCCAGTACGTGTGCGTGATGCGCGCGGACCACCCGCTGGCCGCCGTGCCGATGACGCTGGACCTGTACTGCGCCGCGCGCCACCTGCTGGTGAGCTTCTCGGGCAAGCCCTTCGGCTTCATCGACGGGGCATTGGCCGCGTTGGGACGTGAACGCCGCATCGTGCTTACCGTGAACCAGTTCTTCACCGCGGGACGGGTGGTGGCCACCACGGACCTGCTCACCGTGCTGCCGCGCCACTTCGTCGGCGTGGCCAGCGTGCGCGACGAACTGGTGTGGCGCCCGCTGCCCATGACGCTGCCGCCCGTGCACGTGGACGCACTGTGGCACCGCCGGCGCAACCACGACCCCGCCCACCGCTGGCTGCGCGAGGCGATTGCGCGCGCCGCGCGCAACACGCCCGCCCCCATCCACCGCCAGGATTGACCCCACCCACTCACCCATGAAGCTGCAACTGCTGTCCGACCTGCACCTGGAAGCCCACCCGCATTTCACCCCCAGCCCCGCCGTTGGCGCCGATGTCCTGGTGTTGGCCGGCGACATCGGCTCTTACCAGGCCGGCTCGCTGCTGTCGGACGACGACTTCGGCCTGGCGCGCTTCTCCCCTCTGCCGCAGTACGCCGGATGGCCCACGCCAGTGGTCTTCGTCCCTGGCAACCATGAATACGACACGCAGGACTTCGACGCCGCGCATGCGCGCCTGCGCCGCATCTGCGACCGGCTGGGGCTGATCTGGCTGGAGCGTGAGAGCATGGTGCTGCAGGGGGTCCGCTTCGTTGGAACGACGCTGTGGAGCGACTTCGACGCGCTGGCCGATCACGCGGCGATCACCGACCCGGGCCAGCGACTGCAGCGGCGCGAGAAGGCGTTCCGCGCGGCCAATTTCTATCTCTCCAAGACTGGCAGCACCCGCCAGGGTGTGCCCTTCCTTGCAGCCGAGGTGCGCGAACAGGCCCTGGTTTGCCAGGCCTGGCTACGCAACGCGCTCGCACAGCCCTTTGCGGGCACGACGGTGGCCGTCACGCACTTCGCGCCCAGTCTGCTCAGCGCCGATCCGCGCTACGGCCTGGTGCCGGGCACAGCGGGGTTTTGCAATGCGCTGGACGACTGCCTGCCCCACGCCCAGCTGTGGCTGCACGGCCATCTGCATGCCCCCAGCGACTACCTGGTGCGCGGGGCCCGCGTGGACGGCACGCCCTGGAGCTGCCGCATAGTGGCCAACCCGCTGGGCTATGCCCGCAAGGGGGAGCAGGCAACCTTTCAGCCGCACTGCGTGCTCACCGTATGATGCGTGCGGGCCCTGCGCCCGCCACCGCGCACCGCATCAAAAATATGACTGAAGTCAAGACAACAGGCGCCAGCGCGGATTAGTCTGATTTCTCGTTTCCGGAGCACTTCGAATGAACATCCTGCTTGCTGTCGACGGCAGCATCTACACCAAGAAAATGCTGGCCTACCTGGCCGCTCACGACGAGATGCTGGGCAGCTCACACACCTACACGGCCATCACCGTGCAGCCCCAGTTGCCTCCCCGCGCGCGCGCCGCGCTCGGCAAGGAAGTCGTGGACAAGTACCACGCTGAGGAAGGCGAAAAGGTGCTGTCGCCCGTCGTGAAGTTCATGGCGCGTCATGGCGTGCAGCTCAAGACCATGACCAAGGTGGGCCCGGCGGGCGAGACCATCGCCAAGGTGGCCGAGTCCGGCAAGTACGACCTGATCGTCATGGGCACGCACGGCCACGGCTCGCTGGGCAAGCTGGTGATGGGCTCGGTCAGCACGCAGGTGCTGGCCAACTGCCAGGTGCCGGTACTGCTGGTGCGCTGATCAGGCCACCCGCATGGCGGGGCCGCTCGCCAGGCCGCTCAGGCAGGTGTCCGCGGCCCAGTCGATGATGCGCTCGTCCGCATAGCCGCGGTCGCGCAGCATGCCGAGCATGGGATCGGCATTGCGCGCCAGCAGCGCACACAGGATCACATCGGGCGGCAACTCGCGCCGCAGCTGTCCCTGGGCCTGTGCCTCGACGATCCAGCCGAGGATGCAGGCATGCACCTCCTGCATCGATGCCTGGTAGGCGTCGCAGGCGCGCAGCGCCTGGGCCAGCGCGGAGTTGCGGCTGGGCAGCAGCGGCACCTCGTCGGCCAGTTGCAACTGCAGCGTCCAGCACAGCAGCGCGTGCAGGCGCTGCATGGCGCCCAGTTCGGCCGGCAGCGCCGCCAGAAAGCGCTGCAGGCGCTCCACTACATGCACCATGGCGGCCGAGCACAGGTCGTCCTTGCCGGCAAAGTGTTTGTACAGGCTGGCCTTGGCAATGCCCACGGCCGCGGCGACCTCGTCCACGGTCATGGTCTCGAAGCCTTTTTCGCCCAGCAGGCGGCTCGCGGCCTCCACGATGGCATCCTCGCGCGCCCGGAGCATCTGCTCCTTGAAGGACGGACGGGGCGGCTGCAACGTGTTCATGCGGGCGATGTTAGCGAGCCTTCACCCCGCGCAGGCCGATAACCCTAAAGACCCCCATCCGCGTGTGCCGTCAGGCCGACAGGTACTGCGCCGCCGCGCTGGTGAGCGCATCGGCCAGCGCATCCAGCACTTCCGACTCCAGGTTCCATGAGTGCCAGTACAGCTGGATGGGCAGCGTATGGCCCGGCGCCAGGTCCACCAGCCGGCCCTGCTGCAGCCAGGGGCGCGCGAGCAGCTCGGGCACCACGCTCACGCCCCAGCCCGCGGCCACGGCGCGCACCTGGCCCTCCGAGCTGGGCACGAATACGCGGCTGAGCGACACGCGTTTCAGGCCAAAGGTGCGCGTGACGAACTCGGCCTGCATATCGTCCTTGCGGTTGAACGAGACGAAAGGCACGTCGCGGAAGTTGTGCGCCGTGAGCCCTTGCGGCAGTTGGCGGCGCGCCAGCTCTGGCGCGGCCACGGCGACGTACTGCATCGCGCCCAGGGGCACCATGCGACAGCCGCGCAGCGCGCTCTTCAACGTCGTCACGCAGCCCATGACCTGGCCCGAGCGCAGCCACTCCTGCGTGAAGTCCTGGTCGTCGGCAATGATCTCCAGCGGCAGGCGCTGGCGCACCAGATCGCCGAGCGCGTCCACCGCCCAGGTCGCGATGCTGTCAGCGTTGATGGCGATGGCGATGCGCTCTTCCTCGCGGCCGCCGCCGCGCCCGCTGGGCATGAGGTCCTGCAGATCGCGCTCCAGGTCGGCGCGCAGCAGGCGCAACTGCTTGGTGTGCTTGAGCAGCAACTGCCCAGCCGAAGTGGGCTTGAGCGGCCGGCTGCGCACGATGAGCACCGACCCCACCTGCGCCTCCAGCGCACGCAGGCGCTGCGACACGGCGGACTGGGTGATGTTCAGGCGGCGCGCGGCGCGCTCGAAACCGCCCTCTTCGACGATGGCGGCCAGGCATTCCAGGGCAGCGGGGTCAAATGTGCTCACGGTCGGTATCCATTAGTCATTCTGATGAATTCCGAAGAAGTTTAATCACGCTTTTGTTTTTCATTGGGCCGCAGCACACTGCGCGCCATGAAAACCATCGTCCTGGGCGCCGGCATCATCGGCATTAGCACCGCCTGGCATCTGCGCGAGCGCGGGCATGAAGTCACTGTGGTCGACCGCCAGCCCGACGCGGCGCTGGAGACCAGTTTTGCCAACGCGGCGCAGATCTCGGTGAGCTACTGCGAGCCCTGGGCCAACCGCGAGGCGCCATGGAAGGCCCTCAAGTGGATGTTCGACAAGGAAGCGCCGCTGCTGTTTCGCCCCCAGCTCGACTGGGAGCAATGGCGCTGGTGCCTGAAGTTCCTGGCGCAGTGCAACGACACGGCCTTCGCACGCAACGTGCAGCAGATCGTGGCGCTGGGCGCGTACAGCCATGCCGCACTCAAGGACATAGTGCGCGCCACGGGCATCGAGTACCACCGGCTGGAACGCGGCATCGCGCACTTCTACACCGACCAGAAGTCCTTTGACGACGCGGCCCACGCCGTGGAACTGATGCGCCGCTTCGGCGTGCAGCGGCGCGTGGTCAGCCGCGACGAGCTGCTCGCCATCGAGCCGGCCTTCCGCGCTTACGGCGACCGCATCACCGGCGGCACCTACACCAGCACCGACGAGAGCGGCGACGCGCGCGTATTCACCCAGGCGCTGGCCCGCCGCTGCGCCGAGCGTGGCGTGCAGTTCCTCTACGGTCACGACGTGCTGCGCCTGAACCGCTCCGGCAACGCTATTGAATCAATAGCTATTCGCGCTCGCCAGGAAAGCGCTACAGGCCAAAAAGACCAAATACTGAAAGCCGATGCCGTGGTCGTTGCATGCGGCAGCTACAGCGCACCGCTGCTGCGGGGCGTGGGTGTGCACCTGCCCATCTACCCCGGCAAGGGCTACAGCGCCACGTTCCCGCTGCTCAAACCGGAGGGCGCGCCCATGGTTTCCACCATCGACGACGGCAAGAAGATCGCCATGAGCCGCCTGGGCAACGTGCTGCGCGTGGCCGGCACCATCGAGCTGGGCGGCTACGACCTGTCGCTGGACAGCCCTGTGGCGCGCGCGCGCTGCCACATGCTGTCGCGCCGCATTGAGACCATCCTGCCCGGCGTGTGCGACACGCGCACGCCCGAGGAAGGCGGAGATCCGCAGTACTGGACCGGCCTGCGCCCCGCCACGCCCACCAACATCCCGTTCATCGGCCGTACGCCGCTGCACGGCCTGTGGGTGAACGCCGGCCACGGCACGCTGGGCTGGACGCATGGCGCTGGCTCGGGCAAGGCGATGGCCGAGCTGCTGAGCGGCGAGCGGCCAGCCATGGACTTCGCCTTTCTGGGCGACGACACGCCCGCTGCCGCCTACGGGGCGCCGCGCCTGGCCTGAGCGGCTCGCACCTCAGCGTTTGCGCTGCACCAGCAGGTTGCGCTTGGCATCCTCGGGGTAGGCGAAGGTCACCGCGCCGGCCTGCACCTTGCCCATCACCAGCATGTTGGGGGTGATGGCTTCTTTCTCCTCGGCCGAGAAGGGCCGCTCGTAGGTCGCCACCACGCCGTAATACACGCGCTGCAGGTTCTCCAGCGAATGCTTGAGGGCCGTGCCGTTGACCTGCCCGTCGCGGATGCCCAGCAGTGCATACATCAGCAGGTAGGCCGCGTCGTACCCTTGCGCCGCCGCCATCGGCACGGCCGGGCGGCCTTTGAAGGCGCGCGCGTAGGTGCTCAGGAACGAGGCGCGGCGTTCGTTGCTGGGCTCGGCGATGAAGGTCTGCGCCGTCAGCGCTCCCTCGGCGGCGTCCTTGCCGCCCTGGATGAAGAACGGGAACGACAGCGTCCAGCCGCCGACCTGCGGCACCTTCCAGCCCAGCTCCTTGCGGCCTTGGGCAATGACGGCGTTCTCCGGCCCCACGGTGTAGCTGAAGATGACCTGTGCGCCCGCATCGCGCGCGGCCTGCAACTGGGGCGCCAGGCTCTTCACGCCCAGAGGGAAGTTGGTCGCGTACACGGGCGTGAGCTGGTGCGCGGCGAGCGCCGCTTCCACGTCCTTGCGCCCGGCCTGGCCGTAGCCCGTGTCGTCGGCAAAGAGGGCCACGCGCGTCCAGCCGCGGCGCAGGATGTCCTCCACCACGAAGGGCGCCTGGATGTTGTCGGGGGCCGAGGTGCGGAAGATGAAGCTCTGCGCCGCCGGATAGGTGCGTGTCACAGGGGTGCCCGTGGCGCACGGCACGATCAAGGGCAGCTTCGCCTGCTGGAACACGTCCAGCGATTTCATCGCCACGCCGGTGTTGCAAAAGCCCAGGGCAGCCACCACGCCTTCTCTGGCCAGTTCCTGCGAGCGTTGACGGCCGGTGTCGGGCGAGCCCTGGTCGTCCTTGACCACCAGCTCCACAGGCCGGCCCAGGTAGCCGCCCACGGCGTTGAACTGCTCCACCGCGAGCTGGATGCCCTGCAGCATGGGCGTGCCGAAGTCCGACGACGGCCCCGAAAAGGGGCCGATGACCCCCACCTTCACGGGCTGGGCGCCCGCCATGCCCGCCAACGCCCACAGCGCCAGCGCCCCTGCCCAGTGTCTGGGTCTCATGGCCATCATCGTGTCTCCGCAATGTTGTGAAAAACACTCCAGCCTAACCAAAAGCGCGGGCGCGCGATGTGGTTTATTGCGCAGCGGTGCGCGGTCGCGGTCAGGGGCGGGTAAGCGATTTGCGGTGAGGGATCACCGCGCACGCGTTCAGTGCAGCACCGGCGCCGGGCCGGCCAGGAAGTCCAGCAGCGCCGCCTCGAAACCTTCGGGGTCTTCAAGCTGCGGCCAGTGGCCCACGCCGGGCAGCAGCACGGCACGCGCATCGGGCAGCACATGGGCCAGGGCGAGCAGCGCCTCGGGCGGAGTGCAGCGGTCGTACTCACCCCCGACGAGCAGCGCGGGCACCTGCAGGCGCACAAG
Organism: Diaphorobacter sp. JS3050; assembly: GCF_013154915.1. Classification (NCBI taxonomy): domain Bacteria; kingdom Pseudomonadati; phylum Pseudomonadota; class Betaproteobacteria; order Burkholderiales; family Comamonadaceae; genus Diaphorobacter; species Diaphorobacter sp. JS3050. Next base: position 106,688 of record NZ_CP053553.1, on the reverse strand, counting down.
TTCCGGCGCACGCCGCGCGAAAGCCGTAAGGGCTTCCAACGCACGGCGGTAGGTGGCGGGCGGCACGCGGCCCATGGCGTGCCGTGCAAGCTGCAGCCCCTCGGGCAGCGCGCCGGGGCCGGCGTCGCGCGCCACGGTAGGGTCGGCCAGCCGGGCCATGTCCCGTCCATCGTCCAGGCCCGCAAGGCGCGGCGCCACCCACACGGCGGTGGCGGCCTCGTCCAGCGCCGGGCCGCCGGCACACAGCACCAGCCGCCGCACGCGCAGCGGTGCCCGAACGGCGATCTCCAGCGCCAGCATCGCCCCCAGGCCGTGGCCGACCAGCACCACCTGCTCGCACCGCAGGGCATCGAGCAACAGCAGCGCACGCTGGGCCAGGCCCTTGAAGTTGTAGGGCTCCACCGGCGCACTGCCGCCATAGCCCGGCATGTCCCATGCCACGGCGCGATAGCCCGCGGCGGCCAGGGTTTCCAGCGTCGGGGCAAAGCCCAGGTGATCGCCATCGGCATCGTGCAGCAGCAACACGGTAGGGCCGGAGCCGAGCAGGGAAAAGCGTGGAAGAAGAGACATCGCAGGGTCCAGGGCCGCAGGGCATGCGCGCTGCAGGCGCGCTGGTGCAGACTGATAATAGCCCTCCCATTGCCCTACGCGGCGCGCCCAGGGCGCCGCCCCCTTCGTGAACAGCCGCCTGCCCCACCCGCCCTCCAGCCAACCTCCCGTCTTCACGCCACGCGAGTTCCGCGACGCGCTGGGCATGTTCGCCACAGGCGTGACCATCGTCACGGCGCGCGGGGAAGGCGGCGCGCTGATCGGCATGACGGCAAACTCGTTCAACTCGGTGTCGCTGGAGCCGCCGCTGGTGCTGTGGAGCCTGGGGCACAAGACGTCGTCGCTGCCCGCTTTTTCCCGTGCCACGCACTACGCCATCAATGTGCTGACGGTGGAACAGCGCGCCCTGGCCGAGCAGTTCGCCACGCGCGGCATAGACCGCTTCGCCGGCGTGGCCTACCGCCTGGGACTGAGCGGCGTGCCGGTGCTGGACGGCGCGGCGGCCGTGTTCGAGTGCTTCAACCGCAGCCAGTACGTGGAGGGCGACCACACGATCTTCGTCGGCCAGGTGGAGCGCTGCAGCCACCGGGAAGGCGCCTCGCCCCTGCTGTACCACGGGGGGGTGTTCTATACGGAGCATCCGCTGGGAAGCCTTTCGGCCACCGTAGCCCGCCCGATGGAGAAATAGCCGCCCCGGCTTGCGCCGGAGCGCGGGCACGCCCGGCCGCTTCGGGGCTGGGCGGAACGGGCCGGATATCTGCCCGTTACTTGGCTGTCGCCTCGGGCAGTTCGATCTTCACCTCCAGCACTTCCAGGTCGTCCTGGCGCTCGAAGTGGACCTTCAGGTCGTCGGCGTTGATCTTCACGTACTTGGAGATCACCGCCACCAGCTCGCGCTGCAGCGCGGGCAGATAGTCGGGCTGGCCGGCGCTGCGGCCGCTGCGCTCGTGCGCCAGGATGATCTGCAGGCGCTCCTTGGCCACCGAGGCCGTCTTTTTCTTCTCGCCGAGCAGGAAGGACAGCAGGGACATCTCGCTTACCTCCCGCCGAAGATGCGCTTGAAGAAGCCGGGCTTGGCCGCCTCGATGAAACGCAGGGGCTTGTCCTCGCCCAGGAAGCGCGCAACCACGTCCTTGTAGGCCTCGGACACATCGGTGCCCGACAGGTGGATGGCGGGCAGGCCCTGGTTGGAGGCCTGCAGCACGCTCTCGGACTCGGGGATCACGCCGATGAGCTTGATGCGCAGAATGTCCTGGATGTCCTCCAGGCTCAGCATCTGGCCGTCTTCCACACGATGGGGGTTGTAGCGCGTGATCAGCAGGTGTTCCTTGACGGGCTCGCCGCCTTCGATGGCGCGCTTGGTCTTGCTGCTGAGCATGCCCAGGATGCGGTCGGAGTCGCGCACGCTGGAGACTTCGGGGTTGGTGACCAGCAGCGCCTCGTCGGCGAAGTGCATGGCCATCAGCGCACCGCTTTCGATGCCGGCGGGCGAGTCGCAGACGATGTAGTCAAAGCCCATGTCGGCGAGGTCCTTGAGCACCTTGCCCACGCCGTCCTGCGTGAGCGCGTCCTTGTCGCGCGTCTGGCTGGCGGCCAGCACGAACAGGTTCTCGCACTGCTTGTCCTTGATGAGGGCCTGGTTCAGGTTGGCCTCGCCCTGGATCACGTTGATCAGGTCATACACCACGCGGCGCTCGCAGCCCATGATGAGGTCCAGGTTGCGCAGGCCGACGTCAAAGTCGATGACGGCGGTCTTGTGGCCGGCGAGCGCCAGGCCCGATGCGAAGGCGGCACTGGTGGTGGTCTTGCCCACGCCCCCCTTGCCGGAGGTCACGACGACGATTTTGGCCATGTTCTGAGAGGTCCTTGCGTTGCGGTCTGTGGAGTAAGAAAGGGGGGGGACGGTCACAGCGGCTCGATGAGCAGCTTCTCACCGTCCAGCCGCACCTGGGCCGGCTTGCCGCGCACGTTGTCGGGCAGCTCGGTCTCGGTGGTGCGGTAGATGCCTGCCACGGAGACCAGTTGCGGCTCCATGCAGGTGCTGAAAATCCGGGCGCTGGTGTCGCCGCGCGCGCCGGCGATGGCGCGCCCGCGCAGCGGTGCGTACACGTGGATGTTGCCGTCGGCGATCACCTCGGCGCCAAAGCTGACCACGGCCATCACCACCAGGTCCGAGCCGCGGGCATACACCTGCTGGCCCGAGCGCAGCGGCTTGTCCACCACCACGGTCCCCGGCGCCGGCGCGGGCACGGGGACCTCGCGCACGACCTCCACCTCGCGGATGACTTCGTGGACCACCTCGCGGGGAGTGTTCTCACGCGGCGCCTGCATGCGGGGGGGCGGCGCGTCGGGGGCGGCAATCAGGCCCGCGTCGTGCGCGTCCTGCCTCTGCGCGCTGCTGCCGCCGCGCACGGCCACGGGCTGCGTGCGGTGGCTGCGCAGCGTCTTGACCAGCGCGGCGAAGTCGATGGGCTGCGGCTCGTCCTGTACGGCCGAGAGGTCGATCAGCACCGGGTCGTTGTCGAAAAATTCGGGGTCGTCGGCCCTGCGGGCAGCCAGCTCGGCGGCGATGCTGGCCACGTCGGTGGTCTTGAGCACCATGGCCACCACGGGCAGCTGGGCACTCTTGAGGTCTAGGTGGGTGCGGGCCTGGCCCGCCGTATCAACGGCCATGAAGCGGTTCGGATGGGAAAAAAGACGCCGCGCACGGGCGCCGCCTCGAAGCCGCAAAGTGTACCTGCGCTGCGCCGCTGCCACCGTATCAGGACGTGCGGCGAACCCGGGCGCACCCCAGGCCTGGCCGCCGCGGATCTGGCTTCGCCAGTCCACCGGCTGCGCCCCCTTCCCGCCGCGCAGCGCGGCGAGAGAAGGGGAAAGGTGCGCCAGCGCCGCGGGGGGATGCTCAGAACTTCGGAATGCGGATGCGGCTGATCATCAGCGAGCCCGACAGTGCGAACAGCAGCACCAGCGGGTGCAGCGTGAAGCCGCCGATCGTCACCGACCCCAGCCACAGCTGGCCGCGCACCGCGCCCACGCTGGCGGCCACGGCCATCAGCCCCACGAGCACGATGGAGGTGGGGATCGGCGTGCCCTCGAAGTACTTGACCTTGCCCGACGGGCCCTCGGCCAGCGTTTCGGCCGTGATGTTGAAGCGCGCCAGGCGCGACACGCCGCAGGCCACGAAAAAGGCCAGCACCACGCGGTCGTACAGCCCCTGCATGCCGCAGGCGTAGGCGATGATGGCGGGCGCCACGCCAAAGGAGATCACGTCGGCCAGCGAATCCAGCTCGCGCCCCATGGCCGAGCTTTTCTGCCGCCAGCGCGCGATGCGCCCGTCCAGCACGTCAAACACCAGCGCCGCCAGCACCAGCGCACAGGCGAAGTACACATGGCGCACGTCCGACGTTTCCAGATAGGTCATCGACGAGAAAAGCGCCCCGACGCCGCACACTGCGTTGCCCAGCGTGAACCAGTCCGCGAGGTGGAACTCGCGGATCATCGAAAAGCGTTTGTGGGGAGAAGCCATGGCGGCATTATCGAACGGCCGCCGGGCCTTTCCTTGTCCGCCGATGGCTGATTCGGTCTACTGGAAACGCGGGGCGCGCTTCTCGATGAAGGCGGTGACCGCCTCGCGGTGGTCGGCCGTCTTGTGGGCGATGGCCTGGTAGCCGGCGGAGATCTCCAGCAGCGAGGCCAGCGAGGCGTGCTCGCCCTCGCGCAGCAGCCGCTTGGTCATGCGCATCACGGCACCGGGGTTGGCGGCGATCTTCTCGGCCAGCGCGCGCGCGGTGGGCAGGAGCTGGTCGGCCGGCACCACGCGGCTCACCAGGCCGCAGGCCAGGGCCTCCTGGGCGCTGATGGCCTCTCCGGTGAAAGCCATCTCGGACGCCTTGGCCATGCCCACGGCCCGCGGCAGCAGCCAGGCACCGCCGTCGCCGGGCACGATGCCCACGCGCACGAAGCTTTCTGCGAAGGTGGCGTTCTCGGCCGCGATGCGGATGTCGCACATGCAGGTCAGGTCCAGCCCCGCGCCGATGGCCGGGCCGTTGACGGCGCAGATCACCGGCACGTCGAGCTGGTGCAGCGCGTTGGGAATCTGCTGGATGCCCTGGCGGTATTCCTCGCGGATCAGGTCGGGCGTGAGCGCATCGTCGAAGAAGCGCTGCATGTCCTTGACGTTGCCGCCCGAGCTGAAGATGGGGCCTGCGCCGGTGAGGATCAGCACCTTCACGCTGGCGTCCTTGCGCACGGTGTCGCACAGCTGCACGAACTCCTGCACGGCCGTGTTGCCGGTGAGCGCATTGCGCGTCTCGGGCTGGTTCATGGTGGCGGTCAGGATGCCGCCGTCGCGTTCAATGGTCAGGAAGGCCATGGTGTCTCTCCGTAGTCAAAAATAGGAGCGTCCAGCGCACATCACTGCTTGATTTCAACATGAAAACACATTGAATTCCTTGATTGATATGCGCAAACAGCTATGGTTTTCAGAGCGTCATTTCCACATCGGTGATGCGGCGCACGAGGTCCAGCGTCAGCCCGCCGTGCGCCAGCAGCGCCTGGCCGGCCACGCCGTGCCAGTAAGACTCGCTGCCGGCCGTCTGGCGCCAGGCGTGCAGGCGGCGGGTGAACAGCTGCAGGTCGTATTCCGCGGTGAAGCCGATGGCGCCGTGGATGGCGTGGGCGAACTCGGCCACGGCCAATGCGGCCTCGCTGCAGCGCGCCTTGGCGGTGGCCACACGCAGCCGGTCGGGCAGCACACCGGCGCCGTTGCAGCCCAGCTGCGCAGCCATGCGCGCAGCGAACACATGCTCGCTCATCACCGCCAGCTGGTGCTGGATGGCCTGGAACTTGCCGATGGGGCGGCCGAACTGCTGGCGCTCGTTGGCGTACTGCAGCGTGCGGCGGAACACGTCGCCCAGCGCGCCGGCCATCTGCGGGGCCACCACGGCGGCCTGCAGGGTGCGGGCGTCCTGCGCGGCATCCACCGGCACCCCGGGCGCGGCCTCCACCTGGGCAGCAGTCCAGGCCAGGGCGGCATCCAGCGCCAGCGCCTGGGGCGCAGCCTGCGCATCGGCCGTGGCCAGCAGGTGCCAGGCGCTGCCGGCCTGCACCAGCACATGATCGGCCACCTGGCCGCCGCGCACGAGGGCAGAGCGCAGGCCGCCATCGGGCAGCCGCTCGCCACGCGCCAGCGTGATGCTGCCGGCGGGGCGCGCTACGCCAGCCTGGGCCAGCAGCGCGCGCGCCACCATGGTCTCGCCCAGCGGCAGCGGCAGCGCATGCGCGCCGCATTGCTCCAGCACGCCGAACACCTGGGTCAGGCCCAAGCCGGCGCCGCCCTCTTCCTCGGGCAGCAGCGCATCGGCGAGGCCCGTGGCCTCCAGCTGCGCCCACAGCAGCTGCGTCGCGGGCGCGGCGCGCCCGCCGGATTCAATGGCGCGCACCACCGGGGGGGTGCACTGGTCGGCCAGCACCTGGCGAGCCGCGTCGGCAAACAGATCGTTGTCTTGGCTCATGTCGTGGCTCCGTTTCAGCGCAGGCCCAGGCCCCGGGCGATCATCCCGCGCAGGATGTCGCGCGTGCCGCCGCGCAAAGAGAACGAGGGCGAGGCCTCGGTCACGTATTTCAGGGTCATCAGCAGCTCCACGGGCACGTCCTCCGCCTCGCGGGCGAACAGGTCGTCGGCGATCGCCGCGGGGATCATCTGCTCCAGCGTGGTGCCCAGCTCCTTGACCAGCGCGGCCTCGACGATGGGGCTTTCACCGCGCACCAGCTTGTCCTGAATGGCCACCGACATGGCGCGCAGGGGGCTGAGCTGCGTGAGCACCTTGCCTGCGAGACGCTGGGCCGACTCCGTGCGCCCTTGCGGCGTGCGCACGTAATCCAGCCACTGGTCGAACAGCACGATGCTGGAGAACAGCCGCTCGGGCCCGCTGCGCTCGAAGGCCAGCTCGGCCGTGACCTGCTCCCAGCCCTGGCCTTCGGCGCCGATGAGCGCATCGGGGCCCAACTGCACGTTGTCGAAGAACACCTCGCAGAAATGGCTGTCACCCGACAGGTCCTCGATCGGGCGCACCGTGACGCCGGGGAGCTTCAGGTCCACGATGACCTGCGACAGGCCCTTGTGGCGGTCCTCGCTGCTGCCGGAGGTGCGCACCAGCGCAATCATGTACTGGCAGTGGTGCGCGTTGGTGGTCCAGATCTTCTGGCCGTTGAGCACAAAGCCCTGGTCATTGGGCGTGGCGCGCGTCCTCACGCTGGCCAGGTCCGAGCCCGAGCCCGGCTCGCTCATGCCGATGCAGAAGAACGCCTCGCCCCTGCACACGCGCGGGATGTAGAACTGCTTTTGCGCCTCGGTGCCGTATTTCAGGATCAGCGGCGCGCTCTGGCGGTCGGCAATCCAGTGCGAGCCCACGGGCGCGCCGCAGGCGAGGAACTCCTCCACCAGCACATAGCGCGTGAAGGCGCTGCGTCCGCCGCCACCATATTCCTTGGGCAGCGTGACGCCGATCCAGCCGCGGGCGGCCAGCTTGCGGCTCAGCTCGCTGCTGTAGCCGCCCCACGAGCGGGCGCGGATATGCGCGGGCAGTTCGGCGATCGCCTCGGCCAGGAAGGCGCGCACCTCGGCGCGCAGGGCCTCGTCCTCGGGGGGGATGCGCGTGAGCGCGAGTGAATCCAGGGTACTCATCCCAAAACTCCGTTGTCTCTGTAGGTTTGCAGTGTCTCGGGCGCAAGGCCGAGGTGGCGGGCCAGCACCGCATCGGTGTGCTGGCCCAGTTGCGGGGGCGTATGGCGGTAGCTCACCGGGGTGTCCGACAGGCGCAGGGGGCTGGCCACCAGCGGCACGCTGCCCGCCTGGGGGTGCTGCATGGCGATCTGCATGCCGCGCGCCTTCACCTGCGGGTCGTCGAACACATCGCGCACGGTGTTGATGGGGCCGCAGGGCACGCCGTGCTGCTCCAGCAAGGCGATCCAGTCGCGCGTGGGCTTGCCCACCGTCACGCCGCGGATCAGCGCCACCAGTTCGTGGCGATGCGCCACGCGCGCGGCGTTGGTGGCGAAGCGCGCGTCCTGCGCCCAGCCGGGCTGGCCCGCGGCGTGGGAAAAGCGCGCGAACTGCCCGTCGTTGCCCACGGCCAGGATCATGTGGCCGTCAGCCGTGGGAAAGTCCTGGTAGGGCACGGTGTTGGGGTGGGCGTTGCCCATGCGCTGCGGCACCTTGCCGCCGTACAGATAGTTCATGCCCTGGTTGGCCAGGCACGCCACGCCCACGTCCAGCAGCGCCAGGTCGATGTGCTGGCCGCGGCCGGTGTGCTCGCGCGCCTGCAGCGCGGCCAGGATGGCGGTGCTGGCGTACAGGCCGGTGAGGATGTCGGTGAGCGCCACGCCCACCTTCATCGGGCCGCCGCCGTCCTCGCCGTCGGGGCGGCCGGTGACGCTCATCAGCCCGCCCATGCCCTGGATCAGGAAGTCGTAGCCGGCGCGGTGGGCGTACGGGCCGTCCTGCCCGAAGCCCGTGATGGAGCAGTACACCAGGCGCGGGTTGAGCGCGCTCAAGGCGGCATAGTCCAGCCCGTATTGCGCCAGGCCCCCGGTCTTGAAGTTCTCCACCAGCACGTCGCATTGCTGCGCCAGGCGCCGCACCAGCTCCTGCCCTTCGGGGCGGGTGAAGTCGATGGTCACCGACTGCTTGTTGCGGTTGGTGCACATGTAGTAGGCCGACTCGCCCGTGGGCTGGCCGGCGGGGTCGGTCACGTAGGGCGGGCCCCAGGCGCGCGTGTCGTCGCCGCTGCCGGGGCGCTCCACCTTGATGACCTCGGCGCCCAGGTCACCCAGCGTCTGGGCGGCCCAGGGGCCGGCCAGCACGCGCGACAGGTCCAGCACTTTCACGTGCTGCAGCGCGCCGGGTTGCAGGGCGGCCGGCGAGGTCATTGCAGCGGCACCTTGGCCTGGGTGACGATGCGCTTCCACAGTGCGATCTCGTTCTTCTGGAACTCGTGCATCTGGGCGGGGCCGCCGGTCATGGGCGTGGCGCCCAGGCGCTCGTAAAAGGCGCGGGTCTCATCCATCTTGGAGATGGTGGTGAACAGCTCGGCCAGCTTGGCGGTCTCGGCCGGGGGTGTCTTGCTGCTGACCATCGCGCCGACCCAGGTGTAGGCCTCGAAGCCGGGCAGGCCGGCCTCGCTGGCGGTGGGCACGTCGGGCGAGGTCGCCACACGCTTGTCCGCCGCCACGGCCAGCACCTTGACGCGCCCGCCCTTGGCCAGCTCCTGCACGGCCGTGACTTCGGCAAAGGCGTAGTCCACGGTGCCCGCCGCGAGGGCGGTCATGGTCTCGCCGGCGCCCTTGAACGGCACATGCACGGTCTGCACGCCGGCGCTGTCGTTGAGCAGCTCGCCCATGAGCTGGTAGCCGGCCGAGCCGGCGCCGAAGTTCACCTTGCCCGGGTGGGCCTTGGCATAGCTGACCAGCCCCTTGAGGTCGGCAAACGGCGCCTGCGGGGCCGTGGCCAGCATGGCGGGCGAACGCATCATCATGGTCAGCGGCGCAAAGTCCTTCACCGGGTCGTAGGGCAGCTCCTTGAACAGCGCCGCGTTCACCGCCAGCGTGGAGTTGCTGCCGATGAAGACGGTGTAGCCGTCGGCCGGGGCCGAGAGCACCTGCTTGACCGCGATGAAGCCGTTGGCGCCGGGCTTGTTCTCCACCACCACGGACTGGCCCGTGAGGTCCTGCAGCTTGCGCGCAAAGTAGCGCGCCGAGGTGTCGGTGCCGCTGCCGGGCCCGAAGGGCACGACGAACTTGAGGGTCTTGGACGGGAAGGCCTGCGCCTGCACGGCGGGCGCAAGGGCAGCGCCCAGGGCCACGAGGCTGGCGCCCGCCAGGGCGCGCAGGGTGGTTCTGCCGTGGAATGCCATGTGCAATGCCTCCTTGGAGTCTCTGCTCCGCTACGGTGCCCCGCAAAGGGGTCGGAGTTGGCACTCTAGGCAGCACCTTGCATGCTGTCTAATATTAAAAGTTTAGATTTCAATACTTTTTTCATATCGCATGAACCTCCGGCAACTCAGCCAGTTCGTCGCATTGGCGGAAACCGGCAACTTCCACCGCGCGGCCGAGCGCCTGCACATGGCGCAACCGCCCCTGTCGGTGTCCATCCGCAAGCTGGAGGAGGAACTCGGCAGCCCCCTGTTCGAGCGCACCACCACGGGCGTGGTGCTCACCCCGGCCGGCGAAGCCATGCTGGGCGACGCCCGCCGCGCGCTGTTCCACGCCCAGCAGTGCCGCCAGGCGGTGCAGGACGCGCGCGAGGGCGAAGGCGGGCTGCTGCGCCTGGGCATCATCGGCTCGGCCACCTATGCGCTGCTGCCGCAACTCATCCCCTCGCTGCGCCAGCGCTATCCGCAGATCGAGTTGGAGCTGAGCGAAGCCACGTCGTCCGAGATCCTGGAGGGGCTGGTGTCGCGGCGCTTCGATGCCGGCCTGCTGCGCTACCCGGTGCTGGACCCGAGCGGCTTCGAGCTGCTGCCGCTGGACCGCGACGACTTCGTGCTGGCCGTGGCCGAGAGCAGCCCGCTGGCGCAGCGCGACGCCATCGCGCTGGCCGAGGCCGCGCACGAGCCCTTCATCATGTACCCGCAGCACAAGGTGCCCAGCCTCTCGGCCCTGGCCATGATGCGCTGCCAGTTCTCTGGCTTTTCGCCGCGCGTGGCGCAGGAGGCGATGCAGGTGCAGACCATCATGAGCCTGGTGGCTTCGGGCCTGGGCGTGGGCCTGGTGGCCAGCGTGGCGCGGCAGGTGGTGCCGCGCGGCGTGAAATGCCTGGCGCTCACCGACAACCCGCCGGGCTTTCACGTGGGCATTGCGCTGGCGCGCCTGGCCAGCGGCACCAGCCGCGTGGTGGAGCGCTTCACCGAGCACGCGCTGCGCTTTGCCAGCGTGCCGCGCGTGGAAGGCGAGAACTGGGACAAACCGGGCTGAACCGCCCGTCCATCAAGCGCGAGCAGCTATCTTTTATGAAGCAACCGCCGTCGCACGGTGCCGCGCAAAGTCCACGTACCACGCCAGGCAGCCGGGGTTGGCCATGGCGTCCGGGTTGACCACCTTGTCCATCGACTGGCCCAGCAGCAGCTTCTTGACGGGCAGCTCCTGCTTCTTGCCGCTCAGCGTGCGCGGCACCTCGGCCACCTGCACGATTTCGTCGGGCAGGAAGCGCGGGCTCAGGCTGGCGCGGATGGCGTCGTTGATCCGCGCGCGCAGGCCGTCGTCCAGCACCAGGCCGCTGCGCAGCACCACGAACAGCGGCATGTAGCTGGCGCGGCCCAGGTATTCCAGGTCCACCACCAGGCTGTCGAGCACCTCGGGCAGGGCCTCGACGGCGCTGTAGATCTCGCTCGTGCCCATGCGCAGGCCGTGGCGGTTGATGGTGGCGTCGCTGCGGCCGTAGATCACGCAGCCGGGGTGGGCGCTGGAGCCGATCTCGATCCAGTCGCCGTGGCGCCAGACGGCCCCGGCCTCGGGCCCCAGATCCCCGCCGCCGGGCCTGCGGCCATGCCCGGGCGGGTACATCTCGAAGTAGCTGGCGCGGTAGCGCGCGCCATCGGCGTCGCCCCACAGGAACAAGGGCATGGACGGGATGGGCTGGGTGCACACCAGTTCGCCCACGGCGTCCAGTACCGGGCGGCCCTGCTCGTCCCAGGCCTCGACGGCTGCGCCCAGCATGCGGCACTGCATGCGCCCGGGCGTTTGCGGCAGCTCGCGATTGCCGCCGATGAAGGCGCCCGCGAAGTCGGTGCCGCCGGAGATGTTGCACCACCAGACCTGCGGCACGCCCGCGCTGGCCAGGAGTTGCGATCCCCACCGCTGCACTTCGGCAGGCAGCGGCGACCCCGTGGAGCCCAGCACGCGGATCGCCGACAGATCGCCGCAGGCCGCAGGGGTGATCCCGGCCTTCATGCAGTGGCCGTAGAACGCGGCGCCAGCGCCGAAGAAGGTCACGCGCTCCTCGGCCGCCATGCGCCACAGCACTGTCCAGTCGGGCCGCTCCTTGCTGCCGCCGGGGTTGCCGTCGTACAGCACGCAGGTGGTGCCGCCCAGCAGGCCGCCGACCTGGGCGTTCCACATGATCCAGCCGGTGGAGCTGTACCAGTGGAAGCGCTCGCCCAGGGAGTTGGGCGCGTAGCTGCAGCCGATGTCGTTGTGCAGCACTGCCAGCTGCAGCATCACCAGCATCATGCCGCCATGGCCGTGCACGATGGGCTTGGGCAGGCCGGTGGTGCCGCTGGAATAGACGATCCACAGCGGGTGGTCGAACGGCAGCCACGCCGGTTCAAAGGCCGCAGTCTCTGCATCATTTCGGGCGATAACGCTTGCGTAGCAAGCGGTATCAGCTACTGTTTTTGAAGCATCCAGATTGCTCACCAGCACCACGTGGCGCAGCGTGGGCAGTTGCGCGCGCAGTTCCGCCAGCACGTCGCAACGGTCATGGTCGCGCCCCCCATAGGTGACGCCGTCCACGGCCAACAGCACCGTCGGTGCGATCTGGCGGAAGCGGTCCAGCACCGCGTGCGTGCCCATGTCGGGCGCGCACAGGCTCCACACCGCACCGATGCTGGCGCAGGCCAGGAAGGCGACGATGGTCTCGGGGATGTTGGGCAGGTAGGCTGCCACGCGATCGCCGGGCTGTACGCCTTGGGCCCTCATGTGCAGCGCCAGCGCCGCCACCTGCCGGCGCAGCGCGGGCCAGGACAGCTCGCGGCGCTCGCCGCGTTCGTTGCGGCCGATGAGGGCCGGCTGGCCCGCGGCCTGTGCGGCGCCCACATGGCGCAGCACCTGGCGCGCGTAGTTCACCTGTGCGCCGGGGAACCACTGCGCGCCGGGCATCACGTTCTTTGCGAGTACCGCGCTGTGCGGCGTGGGCGACTGCAGGTCGAAATAGTCCCAGACGCTCTGCCAGAAGGCGTCCAGATCGGTGGTGGACCAGCGCCATAGCGCGTCGTAATCGTCAAAGCGCAGGCCGTGCTGCGCCTGCAGCCCATCCTGGTAGCGGCGTATCTGGGGCGCGTAAGGCGGGTGTGTTGGGGGGATGTTGTGGTGTGTCTCCATGCGCACAGCCTAGCGCGATCGCGGTCGCCGTGCGCGCCACGCACGTGACAACTTGCCGGCCGCACCTTGCCGGTCGCACCTGGCCGGCGGCACCTCGCCGGCCGCACCTGGCCTCAGCGCCGCGGCTGCTCCGTCACGCTGGTGATGGCATAGCCCTTGTCGCGCAACTGCCGTCCGGGCTCGGGAATACCAAGGTCGCTCCAGTGCGCCTGGGTTTCGTCCCGTTCCACAGCGCGGTGCTCGCAGTTCCAATCCGTATTGATGGCCTCCTGCGGTATGGGCTTGCCCTCGGGCACGGCCAGATGGGAATAACGCCCCTCGGCTTCGGATCGGCGGTAGATGTCCACGCGCATGTCGGGTCCTTTGCTTGCTGGTTGCAGGGTTCTCCACTGTAGTGAGACCATCGCCCGCCCGGCGTAGGAAGCGGCCGCATGGCCGCCGTGCTTGACGCAAGGCAAGATCGCCGCTTTCCGCCCTGCCGACAATTGCCCGCTGTTGCCACTGCCGGCGGCCTGTTTCTGAATCATGACAACACAAGACGTTTCCTCTCAGCGCAGCGACGTGCTCATCGTGGGTGCGGGGCCTGCCGGGCTGTCGCTGGCGGCCTCGCTGGCCCAGGCTGGCATGCAGGTCACGGTGCTGGAGCAGCAACCCGTCTCCACGCTGGCCGCGCCCCCGGCCGACGGGCGCGAGATCGCACTCACCCACCCCAGCGTGGCCACGCTGCAGCGCATCGGCAGCTGGCGGCGCCTGGCCGCGCACGAGGTCGGCCTGCTGCGCGAGGCGCAGGTGCACGACGGCCCCGTGGGCCAGCGCGGGGCCATGCAGCTGCATGCAGGCGGCAGCGGCGTCCAGCATTTGGGCTGGATCGTGCCCAACCACGCGCTGCGCCGCACGGCCTACGAAGTGGCCGCGCACACGCCCGGCGTACGACTGGTCACCGAGGCGCGCGTCACGCGCGTGGCCGTCACGCCCGCGCATGCCGAGCTGGAATACACCGACACCCGCAACCTCGACGCAGCGCCCCTGCGTCTGCAGGCCCCGCTGCTGGTGGCTGCCGACAGCCGCTTTTCCGCCACGCGGCGCCAGTTGGGCATTGGCGCGGCCATGCACGACTTCGGCCGCACGGTCATCGTCTGCCGCCTGCGCCATGAGCTGCCCCACCACGAGGTCGCGCACGAGTGCTTCGGCTACGAGCAGACGCTGGCGATCCTGCCGCTGCCGGGCGACCTGGTCGATGGCGCGCCGATGTGCTCGGCCGTGGTCACCACCGGCGCGGCGCATGCGCAGGAGCTGCTGGCACTGCCCCCTGAGGCATTCGCCGCACGCGTGCAAGCCCAGTTCAAGGACCGCCTGGGCGCCATGCGGCTGGTGGGCGAGCGCCACGCCTACCCGCTGGTCGCCGTGTATGCGCACCGCTTCGCCGCCGCGCGCTGCGCGCTGCTGGGTGACGCGGCCGTCGGCATGCACCCGGTGACGGCGCACGGGTTCAACATGGGGCTGGCGGGTGTGGACAGCCTCACGCGCACTCTCACCCAGGCACGCGAGCGCGGCGCGGACATCGGCGCCGCCAGCGTGCTGGAGGGTTACGCGCGCGGCCATCACCGCCACGCCTGGCCGCTGTACCAGGGCACGAATGCCATCGTGCGCCTGTACACCGACGACCGGCCGCTGCCCCGCCTGCTGCGCCAGGTGGTGCTGGCGGGCGCCAACCGGCTGCCGCCCCTCAAGGGCGCCATCGTGAGCCAGCTCACAGGCCGGCGCCCCGCCTGGCCCAGCGCCGCACCTTAGCGCGCACACCGTGATCCAACTGGAGGGGCAGGCGTTCGCTGCCTGTCCCGGCCTGCGTCCTGCGGCACACCCACCCATAATGGCCGCATGGACAACCTGTTGGACCATCTCAGCGAGACCGTCACCCGCGCACGCACCGTCGAAGAGCTCACCCGGCCGCTGCTGGAGCTGCTGGAAGACATCACCGGGTTCGAATCCACCTACCTCACGGTGGTGGACCTGGAGCGGGGTGTGCAGCGTGTGCTGTACGCGCGCAACACGCGCCAGGTGCAGATCCCGGAGGGACTGCGTGCCCTGGCACGACACGTTGTGCAAACGCGCGCTGGACGAGGGCCGACCCTTCACCGCCGACGTGGGGCAATGCTGGGGCGATTCGCAGGCCGCCGCGGCGCTGGGCATCCAGACCTACGCCAGCACACCGGTGCGCATGGCCGACGGCCAGCTCTACGGCACGCTTTGCGCCGCCAGCGACGAGCGCCAGGAGCTCACTTCACAGGCGCGCAACGCGCTGACGCTGTTCGCGCGGCTCATTGGCCAGCAGGTCGAGCGCGAGCAGCTGCTGCAGCAATTGCTGCAGGCCAATGCCCGGCTGGCGGCCTATGCGGCGACCGATGCCCTTACCGGCCTACCCAACCGCCGCGCGCTGCGCGAAATGCTGCACCAGCAACTGGCGCAAGGCGCGCGCCAGGGCACGGCGGTGCTGATCGCCTTCATGGACCTGGACGGTTTCAAGGCGATCAACGACACCTATGGCCACGAGGTGGGCGACCTCTTCCTGGCCGACATGGCCGATCGGCTGCGCGGCGCCGCGCGCGCGCAGGACTTCGTCGCACGCTACGGGGGCGATGAGTTCGTGGCCGTAGGCCCAGGCCCCGCGCCCGGCCCGGCGCTGGAGGCGGCCCGCCAGGGGTTCGGCCAGCGCCTGGCACAGGCCAGGCGCGGGCGCTTTGGCGGGGCGGACGCCCCATCGACTACGCCGGCGCCAGCGTGGGTGTGATCGCCGTGCGCCCCAACGGCATGACGGCCGACGAGGCGCTGCGCGAGGCCGACCGCGCCATGTACGCCGCCAAGAAGGCGCGCCGCGCCGTGCGCTGAACAAGTCCCCGCAGGGGCATGCGCGGCAGGGGGCCGGGATAATCCGCCGCTCTGCCAGCCCCCTCCACCCCTTTGCCCATGCCCGCAGCCCTGCCCCGCGTGCTGTCCGTCATCCCGCCGATGACGCAGCTCAACACGCCCTACCCCTCCACCGCCTACCTCACGGGCTTCCTGCGCTCGCGCGGCGTGGCCGCCTTCCAGGAAGACCTGGCGATCGCGCTGGTGCTGCGGCTGCTCTCGCGCGACGGTCTGGCGCAGGTCGCCGAAAGAGCGCGGGCCCTGCCCGCAAACGCGCAGAGCCCGGCGGTGCAGTTCTTTCTTGCACAGCAGGAGCGGTACCTGGCCACCGTCGGCCCAGCCATGGCCTTTTTGCAGGGGCGCGACAGCACCCTCGCGCACCGCATCGTGGGCCGCCACTACCTGCCGGAGGGGCCGCGCTTCGCGGCGCTGGACGTGTACGAGGACGACGGCAGCGGCGACCCGCTGGGCTGGGCCTTCGGCGCCCTGGGCCTGACCGACAAGGCCAAGCATCTGGCCACGCTGTACCTCAACGACCTGGCGGACGTGCTGCAGGGCGCCGTGGACGCGCGTTTCGAGTTTGTGCGATACGCCGAACAGCTCGCCGGCAGCCAGCCCACGTTCGACCCGCTGGCCGACCCGCTGGCCGACGCGCTGGCGCAGGCGCCGACCCTCGTGGACGAGGTGCTGCAGCAGCTCACCCATGAGGCCGTCGCGCGCCACCAGCCCGGCGTGGTGCTGCTCTCGGTGCCCTTCCCGGGCTCGGTGTACGGCGCGTTTCGCATTGCCCAGGCCCTCAAGGCACAGCACCCGCACATCGTCACCGTGCTGGGCGGCGGCTTCGTCAACACCGAGCTGCGCGAGCTGGCCGACCCACGGGTGTTCGATTTTTTCGACTACGTGACGCTGGACGCCGGCGAGCGCCCGCTGCTCGCGCTGCTGGAGCACCTGCAAGGCCAGCGCGGGCGCCAGCGGCTGGTGCGCACCTTTGTGCGCAATGACGATGGCGCCGTGCAGTACGTCCACCTGGCGGAGCCCGACGTCGCCTTTGCCGAGATCGGCACGCCCACCTGGGACGGCCTGCCGCTTCAGCGCTATCTGTCGCTGCTGGACATGCTCAACCCCATGCACCGGCTGTGGAGCGACGGGCGCTGGAACAAGCTCACCGTGGCGCACGGCTGCTACTGGAAGAAGTGCAGCTTCTGCGACGTGAATCTGGACTACATCGGCCGCTACGAGGGCGCCAGCGCCCAGGTGCTGGCCGACCGCATCGCGGCCATCGTGGCCGAGACCGGGCAGACCGGTTTTCACTTCGTCGATGAAGCCGCGCCACCCAAGGCCCTCAAGGCGCTCGCGCAGGAGCTGATCGCACGCGGCACCGGCATCTCCTGGTGGGGCAACGTGCGCTTTGAAAAGACCTTCGCGCCCGAGCTGGCCGAGCTGCTGGCCGACGCGGGCTGCATCGCCATCTCGGGCGGGCTGGAGGTGGCCTCCGATCGGCTGCTGGGCCTGATGAAGAAGGGCGTCAGCGTGGACCAGGTGGCGCGCGTGACCCGCGCATTCAGCGACGCCGGCATCCTGGTGCATGCCTACCTGATGTACGGCTTTCCCACGCAGACCGTGCAGGACACGGTGGATGCGCTGGAGTACGTGCGCCAGCTGTTCGAGAACGGCTGCATCCAGAGCGGCTTCTTCCACCGCTTTGCCTGCACCGTGCATTCGCCCGTGGGGCAGAGCCCCGAGGAATACGGCGTGACCCTGGCCCCGCTGCCGCCGGGCGGTTTTGCCAAGAACGATGTGGCGTTCATCGACCCCACGGGCGTGGACCACGACGCGCTGGGCGCCGGGCTCAAGAAAGCCATCTACAACTACATGCACGGCATCGGGCTGGAGCAGGACGTGCGCATGTGGTTCCCCTTCCACGTGCCCAAGACCACGGTGCGGCCAGGCCGCATCGCGCGCGCCCTGGCGGCGCGATAGCTATTTTTTTAATAGCCTCTCGCGCTTTCCCCGCAAAGCGTTGCGCTCACCGCGCGTACACTACATGCCCGGTATTTCTGAGCAACGAGGTGTCCTATGTGGTGGCAGCAGCAACGTTTTTCGGCACAAGGGCGCTGGCAGGCCATTGCAGAGCAGACGGCCGTGGTCGAAGTGGATGTCCAAGGCGCGGTGCGCGAAGTGAACGCGCGGTTTTGTGACCTGCTGGGCTACCAGCGTGCGGAATTGATCGGCCAGCCCCAAACGATTTTCTATCCACCGGAATACGTTGCCAGCCCTGCCTTTCAGGCCAATTGGCGGCGCCTGTGCGGCGGCGAATTCGTGCAAGGCACGGCGCAGCGCCGCTGCAAAAACGGCACCGTGGTCTGGGTGCAGGGCATGTTCTACCCCGTGCGCGATGCCCGCGGCCGGGTGGAGCGCATCGTGGGGCTGGTTTACGACGTGACCGCCACGCAGGAGCAGACGCAGCGCGCCCATGCCATCCTGGAGGCCATCGAACGCTCCATGGCAGTGATCGAGTTCGACCTGCAAGGCCATGTGCTGCGCGCCAACGACCACTTTCTGCACACCATGGGCTACACCCGCCAGAACCTGGTGGGCCAGCACCACCGCATCTTGTGCCCGCCCGCGTTCGCGCAAAGCAGCGACTACCCACGCTTTTGGGACGATTTGCGCGCGGGCGTGTATTCCAAGGGCAAGATCGAGCGCGTCGATGCGCGGGGGCGCACGGTGTGGCTGGAGGCGACGTACAACCCGGTGCTCGACCCTGACGGCGTGGTGAGCCACATCGTCAAGTTCGCCACCGACATCACCGCGCGTGTGCAGCAGGCGCAGGCGCGCGAGCAGGGCGTGAACACGGCGTTTGCCGTGGCGCAGGAGACGCAGCAGCTCTCCGAAGAAGGCACGCAAACCATCGTCGACGCCACGGCGCGCATCCAGTCGATCGCCCAGCTGTTCGAGGACACCGCGGCCCGCGTGCACGAACTCGGGCGCAAGACCGAGAGCATCGCCGCCAGCGTGCAGGGCATACGCCGCGTGGCCGACCAGACCAACCTGCTGGCCCTCAACGCGGCGGTGGAGGCCGCGCGCGCCGGCGTGGCCGGGCGCGGCTTTGCCGTGGTGGCCGAAGAGGTGCGCAAGCTCGCCGGCGACAGCCGCACCGCCACCAACGACATCCACCAGACCATCCAGGCCGTGCTGCAGGAGATGCGGGCGATGATCGACCACATCCAGGGCGGCGTGGCGGCGGTGGAGCAGGGTGCCCAGCTGTCACGCCAGGCGCGCGACGCCATCGAGCGCATCCGCGAGGACGCACACAAGGTGGTTGACGTGGTGCAGGAGCTGCACGCGCTCGAGACCGGCAAGCCGGGGCGCTGAGGGCCTGGCAAACCTGGGCCCCGTGACGGCAGAAAACGGCCCCGCCACGCTCGGCAGGCCGGCGGCGATGGGCCCGTCTGGCACCCCTGGGTGATAGCGCACTCCGGCACACTCCTGATTTGATAGCTGTTTGCGCTTGCCACACAAGCGCCAGAGGCCCATCTAACCTCTAAAATCAGCGCTTTCACACAAGGAGAGCCCCATGGCCCTTTTGCAATGGAATGAGTAACCGGCGCAGGTGCTGCAGGGTGGCGGCGTGATCGGACCGGATGAGCGGCTGCCCTGGGCGCAGACCGGGCTGATGGGCATCCAGCACGTCATCGCCATGTTCGGCGCCACGGTGCTGGCGCCCATCCTGATGGGGTTCGACCCCAACGTGGCGGTGCTGATGAGCGGCATCGGCACGCTGATCTTCTTCCTCATCACCGGTGGCAAGGTCCCGAGCTACCTGGGCTCGTCGTTCGCCTTCATCGGCGTGGTGATCGCGGCCACGGCCTATGCAGGCAAGGGCCCCAACGCCAACATCGGCGTGGCGCTGGGCGGCATCATCGCCTGCGGCCTGGTGTACACGCTGGTGGGCGTGGTGGTGCACCTGGTGGGCACGGGCTGGATCGAGCGCTTCATGCCCCCGGTGGTCACCGGCGCGGTGGTGGCCGTGATCGGGCTGAACCTGGCCGGCATCCCCATCAAGAACATGGCGGCCAACAACTTCGAGGCCTGGATGCAGGCCCTGACCTTCGTGTGCGTGGCGCTGGTGGCGGTATTCACCAGCGGCATGCTGCAGCGCCTGCTGATCCTGGTGGGACTGATCATCGCCAGCCTGCTGTACGCGCTGCTGACCAACGGCATGGGCCTGGGCAAGCCGATCGACGTATCGGGCATCGCCAACGCCGCCTGGTTTGGCCTGCCGCAGTTCCACGCGCCCGTGTTCAGCGCGCCCGCCATGCTGCTGATCGTGCCGGTGGTCATCATCCTGGTGGCCGAGAACCTGGGCCACATCAAGGCCGTGACGGCCATGACCGGCAAGAACCTGGACCAGTACATGGGCCGCGCCTTCATCGGCGACGGCGTGGCGACGATGGTGAGCGGCGCGGTCGGCGGCACGGGCGTGACGACGTACGCCGAGAACATCGGCGTGATGGCCGCCACGCGCATCTACTCCACGGCGGTGTTCCTGGTCGCGGCGCTGCTGGCGGTGCTGCTGGGCTTCTCGCCCAAGTTCGGCGCGCTGATCCAGGCGATCCCGCTGCCGGTCATGGGCGGCGTGTCCATCGTGGTGTTCGGCCTGATTGCGATTGCCGGCGCCAAGATCTGGGTGGACAACCGGGTGGACTTCTCGCAGAACAAGAACCTCATCGTGGCGGCGATCACGCTGATCCTGGGCACGGGCGAATTCACGCTGAAGTTCGGCGACTTCGCGCTGGGCGGCATCGGCACCGCGACCTTCGGCGCCATCGTGCTGTACGCAGCCCTGAACCGCGGCAAGTAAGGCTGGGCGGAAGCGCCCAGGCGCGCTCCCGTATCCATAGCTGCCAGCGCTTACCCTGAAAGGATTCAAGGCGCTTTCCGCCTTGAAAATCAATCTTAACAAGCGCCAGCAGCTCTTTTTTTAGTAGCAAACCGATCAACGCCGCAGCAGCGACCACACCATCTCGATGCCCGCGGTGAGCAGGTCGAACTCGTCGCTGCGCGTGCCCTCCAGCCGTTCGCGCTGGCGTGCACGCTCCTCCCGCGCGCGGTTGCGCTCCAGCGCCACCAGCGCATCGGCCAGGGCGTCGGGCGAGGCGGCGTCCGCCGGCGCGGTCTGACGGGCGGCGCTGCCGTGGCGCGCCAGGGCCTTGTCCACCGCCTGCGGGTCCAGCAGCGACAGGGCCGAGCGGCAGTAGGGGCAGGCGTGGTCGTGGCGGATGTCCACCGTGCCGCCGCAGCTTGTGCAGTTGATGGTGCCCACACGCTCGGCCAGCGCCTCGATCTCCATCGTGGACAGGTGCCGCACGAAGCCCTTCTCGACCATGAACGAGCCAAAGGTCGAAAAGCGCCCGTGGCGCGCCGCGCAGCGGTAGGTGACGTAGCGCCCGCCCTGCGCCACGTCGTAGCCTTTGGCCAGCGCCTGGCTGCAGCGCGGGCAGCGCAGCCGGTCGGCCAGAGGGTGGTGCGCGTCGCCTCGGTGCTGGTGCAGCAGCTCGAACAGCTCCAGCACGGCCGCCGGCGCCAGGCGCGTGTTCTCCTGCGGGTCGAACCACATGCCCTGGCAGGCAAAGCACAGGTCCAGCTCCAACGTGCCTCCGGTGCTGGCGGCAAAGCGCCGGATCTCGGTGGGCTGGCGGCACGAGGGGCAAAGCGGCGTGAACGGCATGGTGGACGCGATCGTACTGCCTGCCCGGCCGGTGCCGCGACGCGGCCGCGCCTGCGCGGGCGGCCTGCGTCAGCGCGGTGTAAGGCCAGGGTTATCCCTAGCCGCGCAAGGAGCCGCTGCTAAGATTTACGCTCTTTTTTGCGCCCCGCGCCAGCTGCCCGCCAGGCCTGCACGGGGCGCTTGTCCGTCTGGAGTTAGCGTGTCCACCTCGTCGTCCCCCCGTATCCAGCACCCCGGTCTGGCCCAGAAAATCATGAGCGCGGCCGAAGCCGCGGCCCTGATCCCGGCCGGCGCCAATATCGGCATGAGCGGCTTCACCGGCGCGGGCTATCCCAAGCAGGTGCCCCTGGCGCTGGCCGCGCGCATCGAGGCCGAGCATGCAGCAGGCCGGCCGTTCCAGGTCAACGTGTGGACGGGCGCCTCCACCGCGCCCGAGCTGGACGGCGCGCTGGCCAAGGTGAACGGCATCCACCAGCGCCTGCCGTTCCAGTCGGACCCGATCTGCCGCGACAAGATCAACGCGGGCGAGGTGCACTACCTGGACATCCACCTCTCGCACGTGGCGCAGCATGCGTGGTTCGGCTTCCTGGGCCCCATGCAGGTGGCTGTGGTGGAGGTGCTGGGTATCCTGCCCGACGGCCGGCTGATCCCCTCGTCCGCCGTGGGCAACAACAAGACCTGGCTGGAGATCGCCGACAAGGTGATCCTCGAGGTGAACTCGCTGCCCCCGATCGAGATGGAGGGCATGCACGACATCTACTACGGCACGGCCATTCCCCCGCGCCGCCAGCCCATCCACCTGACGCAGGCCACCGAGCGCATCGGCGAGCCCTACCTGCGCGTGGACCCGTCCAAGGTGATCGCGGTGGTCCAGACGCACCAGCGCGACCGCGACACGGCCTTCGCCAAGCCCGACGCAGTCTCCAACCAGATCGCCGCGCACATCATCGACTTCCTGGCCCACGAGGTGAAGGTGGGCCGCCTGCCCAAGAACATGCTGCCGCTGCAGTCGGGCGTGGGCAACGTGGCCAACGCGGTGCTGGCCGGGCTGCTGGACGGCCCGTTCGACGAACTGCTGGGCTTCACCGAGGTGCTGCAGGACGGCATGCTGGAGCTGATCAAGCGCGGCAAGATGACCGCGGCGTCGGCCACCGCGATCTCGCTGAGCAGCGAGGCGCTGAAGGACTTCAACGAGCACATCGCCTTCTACCGCGACCGCATCGTGCTGCGCCCGCAGGAGATCAGCAACCACCCCGAGCTGGTGCGGCGCCTGGGCGTGATCGCCATGAACGCCATGATCGAGGCCGACATCTACGGCAACATCAATTCCACGCACGTGATGGGCTCGGCCATGATGAACGGCATCGGCGGCTCGGGCGACTATGCGCGCAACGGCTACCTGTCGTTCTTCGTCACGCCCTCGGTGGCCAAGGGCGGCAAGGTGAGCTGCATCGTGCCCATGGTCTCGCACGTGGACCACACCGAGCACGACACGCAGATCATCGTCACCGAGCAGGGCCTGGCCGACCTGCGCGGCCTGTCGCCCCGCCAGCGCGCGCAGGTCATCATCGACAAGTGCGCGCACCCGGACTTCCGCCCGCTGCTGCAGGACTATTTCGACCGCGCGCGCAGCAAGGGCGCGCAGCACACGCCCCACATCCTGGGCGAGGCCTTGTCCTGGCACGAGCGCTGCCTGGCCACGGGCAGCATGCTGCCCTGAGGGCCCAGCCGTCCCTGGCGCCCCGGGGCCTACAGAAAGAACGGAGAACTGGCGCGCCCCAGGCAAGGGCCTGGACCGGCCGCGCCACCCCATGGCCGAGGATGCGCCCCCTGCCCGGATCGCGCCGCAAATGCGAGAGAGGGACTGCGGGGCGCACTAGTGTGGTGTCTCAAAAATAGATAGAACTATTTTGACCGGTGTTGGTCGAATCAGCTTCCTTATAGGAGACTACGCTGATGGCCCACCCTGGACGCCCCGCCACGAAGCTGCAGATCACCGATGCCGAGCGCGCAGAGCTGCATGCGCGACTGCGCGTACGCAAAGCGCCCGAGGACGAGAAGCTGCGCATGCGAATCGTGCTGGGCTGCGCAGATGGGGAGTCGGGCACCATGATTGCCCAACGCTTGGGCACGACGGTGCAAACTGTCTCCAAGTGGCGGCGGCGCTACCGGGCGTATCGTCTGGCGGGTTTGACCGATGCCCCGCGCGCTGGCCGCCCGCGCAGTGTGGGCGACGAGCAGGTTCAGCTCATTGTGGACAAGGTTCGCCAGAGCAAGCCTGACAACGCCACGCACTGGAGCGTGCGCCAGATGAGTCGGCACGCTGGCGTATCGCCCGCGACGGTGCAGCGCATCTGGCATGCCTTTGGGCTGAAGCCGCACCTGCAAGAAACCTTCAAGCTATCGACGGATCCCCATTTCGTGGACAAGGTACGGGATGTGGTGGGGCTGTATATGGCACCACCCGATCGCGCCTTGGTGCTGTGCGTGGACGAGAAGAGCCAGATCCAGGCTCTGGATCGCACCCAACCAGGGTTACCACTGACGTTTGGCAAACCCAGCACGCGCACGCACGATTACAAGCGCCATGGCACAACGTCGCTGTTTGCAGCGCTGGATGTGGCCACTGGCAAAGTCATAGGACAGCTCAAGCGCCGTCACCGCAGTGTGGAATTCCTGCAGTTCCTCAAAGCCATCGATGCAGCGGTGCCTGGCGAACAAGACATCCACCTGATCATGGACAACTACGGCACGCACAAGACGCAGGCAGTGCGGGCCTGGCTAGCAGCCCATCCTCGCTACCACGTTCACTTCACGCCCACCTCAGCGTCCTGGCTCAATCTGGTCGAGCGTTTCTTTAGCCAGATCAGCGAGCAGTGGATCAAGCGCAGCGCCCACACCAGCGTTGCTCAGCTGGAGCAATCCATACGGGAATACATTGATCGTCACAACGAGGATCCCAAGCCGTTCGTGTGGCATAAAAGTGCGGACACCATCTTGGCATCTGTGGCGCGGGCAGCGAGTACCATTATTTGATGATTACTTTTGAGACACCACACTAGGGCCTGTTCACACTATTTTTGCCAGATGCGTTGCGATCAAAAAGGGCCAGGCGCAAGGCGCCAAACGAAGCTGGGGTGCTACCCCAGCGAGGCTTGGCAACGCCGCGAATGGCCCTTTTTGATCGCAACCCGGAGGGAACGGAGTGAAAACCGCGCCACGCGTCGTTGCCCTCCTAGCCAAGGCCCCGGCCTTGGCGTCGTCACGCGCCTAGATTGGCGCGGTTTTCACGCCATTCGCACTGGCAAAAATAGTGTGAACAGGCCCTAGCTGCCTGCGCAGGCTTGGACGACCCCGAAGGGCTGCTGCCTTGGGCAGCTGCACCGAGGCGCGAAGCGCCTCAGCGGTGCCGTGTTCAGGCGATGAAGCGGCCCGTGCTGCCCAGCACGCCCAGGTCGATGAAGCGCGAGCCCACGTAGGGCGCCTGGCCGCTGTAGTCCACCACGAAGCCGCCCAGGTCCAGGTTGCGGATGCCCGCCAGCGCCGCGCGCAGCTTGGGCTGGGTCACGTCCTTGCCGGCACGGTCCAGGCCTTCGATGAGCACGCGCGCGTTCACGTAGGCCTCCAGGCTGCCTTGCGAGAACTCGCTCTTGCCCTGCGCGCGCATGGCGGACTGGTAGTCGCGCACCAGCTGCAGCTTGGCGCGGTTGGGGTCGGGCACGATCATGGACAGCGCGAGGCCGCTGCCGTCCTCGCCCAGCTGGCCCAGGCTGGCGCTGGGCAGCGTCACGCTCAGGCCGGCCATGAGCACGCCGGGCGATTCCTTCTTGATGCCGCGCACCAGGCCCACGGACACCGTGCCCGCGGTCGCCAGCAGCACGGCCGAGGGGCGCGCCGCGGCCACGGCCTGCAGCACCTGGGGGAGGTTCTTGCCGTCGGTGGCCACGGCCACCTGCACGGCGGGCTTCATGTTCAGCGCCGCCAGGGCGCGCGTGGCGTCCTCCAGCATTTCGCGGCCGTAGCCGTTGTCCAGGTACACCACAGCGATGCCCTTCAGGCCCATGCCCGCCAGTCGCTGGATGAGGCGCTGCACCTCGTCGGTGTAGCTGGCGCGCACATGGAACACGTTGCGCGTGGTCTTGCGCAGCGACGACGCGCCCGTGATCGGCGCCACGTAGGGAATACCGGCCTCTTCCACCAGCGGCACGATGGCCGTGTTGTTGGGCGTGCCCACGCACGACAGCAGCGCCAGTGCGCTGCCCTGGCCGATGATCTGCTTGACGTTGGCCAGCGTGCGCTCGGGGTCATAGGCGTCGTCCACCATCTGCAGCTGCAGCGTGCGCCCATGCACACCGCCGCGCGCGTTGGCCTGCGCGAAAGCAGCGCCCGCGCCCAGCTGGATGTCGGTGCCAAAGCCCAGCAGCGGGCCGCTCATGGCGGCCGAGCAGCCGATCGAGAGGGCCTTGGCGGACACGCCTGGCGCGTCCTGCGCACGGGCCGGGAGCACGAAGGCCGGCGCGGCCGCGAGGGCGGCGGCCCGGCCGGCTTGGAGGACAAACTGGCGGCGTTGCATGGTCAAAGGAATGTGTGGGTTGGATGGGAAGGCAGCCCCGCGGCGCCCCGGCCCGCTGGTGGGCCGCACAAAGCACTGCGCACGGGAAACGGATATGCTCCAAACGAGCAAACCGGTCGATTCTGGGCGTGTGGAGGTTGCAACTTCCGCCACCGAGCCCACCAATCGTGCCAAAGCCCGGAGCCGCTGCCGGGCGCAGCCCTGATGTGAGACCCCTCAGACCATGTCCCTCTGGAAAAAACCCACCACCCTCGCGCTGATCACCGCCTCCAGCGCCAACACCGCCGTGAGCCACCTGGGCATCGAGTTCACCGAAGTCGGCGACGACTTCCTGCGCGCGCGCGTGCCCGTGGACGAGCGCACGCGCCAGCCCTTCGGCCTGCTGCACGGCGGCGTGAGCGTGGTGCTGGCCGAGACGCTGGGCTCGGTGGGCGCCTACCACGCCAGCCCCGAGGGCTGGCTGGCCGTGGGCCTGGACATCAACGCCAACCACCTGCGCGCCGCCAGGAGCGGATGGGTCACGGGCACGGCCCGGCCGGTGCACATCGGCAAGACCACACAGGTCTGGCAGATCGACATGGTGAACGACGCGGGCGAGCTGACCTGCGTGTCGCGCATCACCATGGCGATGCTGGCGCCGAAATAAAGGCATCCCCCTGAGGCGCTGCGCGGCGTCTGCTGGCGTGGCCTGCTCCGCGGACTTCGGAAGGGCAGCATGACGAGGGATCGGGCGCCGGCACCGTTCCGGGCCGCAGTGGGACAATGGGTCCAATCGGGGTGTAGCGCCTGATGGATAAGCGCGAGCAGCTACTTTTTTAATAGCAACACCACCCCACTCGCGCCCAAAGACAGCGCCTGCGGCCTGCGCTGCGGCTTTCGGAAGGTTGGAGCGGGGTGATGGGTTGCGCGCCGGCGCACCTGCCGCGTTGCGGAGACTTATGCGCCCCATCGTGTTATGCGCCCCATCGTGCCGCAGCGCTTGACCAGCCTGCGCTGGCAGCTACTTATTCAGTAGCATGGTTCTGGCGTGCCAGGCGCTCGCTCTTCCAGTAGACCTCGCTGCCGCCGTCCATGCGGTTGAGCGCGCGCGAGAGCACGAACAGCAGGTCGGACAGACGGTTCAGGTACTGGCGCGGCGCGGCGCGCATGGTCTCGTGCTGCTGCAGCGCCACCACGGCGCGCTCGGCGCGGCGGGCCACCGTGCGGCACACATGGGCCTGGCAGGCGGCGCGCGTGCCCGCGGGCAGGATGAATTCCAGCAGCCGCGGCAGCTCGGCGTTGTAGCGCGCGAGCGCGTTGTCCAACTGCAGCAGCGCATCGTCCTTGAGCAGCTCGTAGCCGGGCATGGACAGCTCGCCGCCCAGGTTGAACAGCTGGTGCTGCACGTCGATCAGCAGCTCGCGCATGTCCGCGGGCAGCGGCTCGCACAGGAGCAGGCCGATGTGGGAGTTGAGCTCGTCCACGTCGCCCATGGCCTGCGGGCGGCCGCTGGCCTTGGACACGCGGGTGTTGTCGCCCAGGCCCGTGGACCCGTCGTCGCCGGTGCGCGTGGCGATTTGTGTCAGTCTGTTTCCCATGGCGCGTTTCCTCCTCATTCGGGGCCGGGGCGACGATTGTGCGTTACATCCGCCGGGCCATTGTGGAGACGGGCAACAGCGGGCAAAAGTGCTGGCTGCGGCATCCATGCTGCGGTGCAATGAAGGCCTGTTCAACTTCCACCGGAGCCGAATCGATGCCTCACACACCGCAACGACGCACCCTCCCCTCCTTCGATGCCCGCAGCGTGATGCTGTTTGCGGCGCTGACCGTGGGCGGTGCGGCGGCGCAGGCCCAGACGCCCAGCGCCCCCTCCGCACAACCGCAGTACCAGACGGGGCCGGGCCCAGCCACAACGCAGCCCAAAGCGACCTTTGGCGGCAGCAGCACGGCCACGCCCAGCGGCAGCAGCGCCAGCGCCAGCGCCTTTGAACGCGCCGATGCCAACCGCGACGGCCAGCTGAGCAGCGCCGAGGCGGGCCAGCTACCCGCCATCGCCAACCGCTTCCAGGCGCTGGACAAGGACAAGAACGGCAGCCTGTCCCGCACCGAGTTCGAGGCCGGCAGCCGGTCTTGACGCTTAAAGGGACGGGCATGGTCAAGCATTGATTACGCACCCTTCGAGCGCAACGCCGTACCCGTCCTGGGCGGCCCGTCTGGGCGACCCCGCCCTCTCGGGCCGCCACCACCCCCCGCCTGCACTGTCCTCCAGGGTGCGGGCGGGGTTTTTCCATGGATACACGCTAGGGCCTGTTCACACTATTTTTGCCAGATGCGTTGCGATCAAAAAGGGCCAGGCGCAAGGCGCCAAACGAAGCTGGGGTGCTACCCCAGCGAGGCTTGGCAACGCCGCGAATGGCCCTTTTTGATCGCAACCCGGAGGGAACGGAGTGAAAACCGCGCCATTCGTCGTTGCCCTCCTAGCCAAGGCCCCGGCCTTGGCGTCGTCACGCGCCTAGATTGGCGCGGTTTTCACGCCATTCGCACTGGCAAAAATAGTGTGAACAGGCCCTAGATCGGCCTTTCGCCACAGGCCGACCATGGTGGACTCTCAACACGCGGCCCGCAGGCCGCAGCCCGGACTTCTAGAATGGCCGCCACCCACGCGCCTTGAAGGAAGCCCGCCATGAACGCCCCCGCGACCACCGCCCATCTGCAACCCCTGACCACGCCGCGCCCCGTGCCGCAGGCGATGCTGGACGCGCTGGCCGCACGCTTTGGCGCGCAGTACTCGGCGGCGCAGGCGGTGTGCGAGCAGCACGGGCGCGACGAGGGCTCGCTGCAGGCGCCCCCGCCTGCGGCCGTGGTCTTTGCCGAGAGCACGCAGGACGTGCAGGACGCCGTGCGCCTGGCCGCGCAGTATGGCGTGCCAGTGATCCCCTACGGCGCGGGCTCGTCGCTCGAAGGGCACTTGCTGGCCGTCCAGGGCGGCATCAGCATCGACATGGGCCGCATGAACCGGGTGCTGTCCGTTGACGCCGACGACCTCACCGTGACCGTGCAGCCCGGCATCACGCGCAAGCAGCTCAATGAGGCGATCAAGGACACGGGCCTGTTCTTCCCCATCGACCCCGGCGCCGACGCCAGCATCGGCGGCATGGCCGCCACGCGCGCCAGCGGCACCAACGCCGTGCGCTACGGCACCATGCGCGAGAACGTGCTGGCGCTGGAGGTGGTCACCGCCCGTGGCGAGGTGATCCGCACCGGCACGCGCGCCAAGAAGAGCAGCGCGGGCTACGACCTCACGCGCCTGATGGTGGGCAGCGAGGGCACGCTGGGCCTGTTCACCGAGGTCACCGTGCGCCTGTACCCGCTGCCCGAGGCGGTGAGCGCGGCGATCTGCTCGTTTCCCACCATCGAGGCCGCCGTGCGCACGGTGATCCAGACCATCCAGCTCGGTGTGCCGATCGCGCGCGTGGAGCTCATCGACGCCAACAGCGTGCGCATGGTCAACGCCCACAGCAAGCTCCGTCTGCGCGAGGAGCCGCTGCTGCTGATGGAATTCCATGGCTCGCCCGCTGGCGTGCAGGAGCAGGCCGAGGTGGTACAGGACATTGCACGCGAATGGGACGGCAACGCGTTTGAATGGGCCACCACGCCCGAGGAGCGCACGCGCCTGTGGACCGCGCGGCACAACGCCTACTTTGCCGCCGTACAGAGCCGCCCCGGCTGCAAGGCCATCAGCACCGACACCTGCGTGCCCATCAGCCGCCTGGCCGACTGCCTGCTCGACTCCGTGGCCGAGGCCGACGCGAGCGGCATCCCCTACTTCCTGGTGGGCCACGTGGGCGACGGCAACTTCCACTTCGGCTACCTGCTGGACCCGGCCGTCCCCGCCGAGCGCGAGACAGCCGAGCGGCTGAACCACCAGCTCGTGGCGCGCGCGCTGCGCCTGGGCGGCACCTGCACCGGCGAGCACGGCGTGGGCGTGCACAAGATGGGCTTTCTGGTGGACGAGGCCGGCGAGGGCGCGGTGGAGATGATGCGCGCCATCAAGCGCGCGCTGGACCCGCAGAACATCCTCAATCCGGGCAAGATCTTCGCGCTGTAGTTCCACCGGCGCCCACCACCGCACATCGTTGCGTTTTGACAAACTCCGTTACGCGCCGACAATAAAAAAAGCCTGACAGGTTTCCCCGCCAGGCTTTTGGGTACGGACGGGGTCTTGCGACCCCTCCTTATTGCAGCAACGGCTCTCACCCCGGATAACCACAATCGGAGCAGAGTATAGCAAGGGAGATCTCATGGCGCAGTACGTGTTTGGACTGGACATCGGCATTGCCTCGGTCGGTTGGGCTGTGCTGGATGCGCAACGCATTGTCGATCTCGGTGTGCGCTGCTTCGATAAAGCCGAAACCGCCAAGGAAGGCGACCCGCTTAACCTGACACGGCGCCAAGCGCGCCTATTGCGCCGCCGCCTGTACCGCCGCGCATGGCGCCTGACGCAAGTAGCACGGCTGCTCAAGCGCGAAGGCCTTATTGCCGACGCCAAACTGTTTGCGCAAAGCCCATCATTTACCGACAGCGCCTGGGAACTGCGCCGCCAGGGGCTCGATCGTCTGCTCACGCCGCTGGAATGGGCTCGCGTGATCTACCACCTTTGCAAGCACCGAGGCTTTCACTGGACAAGCAAGGCCGAAGAAGCCAAGGCTGACAGCGATGCCGAGGGTGGACGGGTCAAAAAGGGGCTGAAGGATACGGCGGCACGGATGAGGGAGAAAGGCTATCGCAGCGCCGCCGAAATGGTGCTGGCCGAATTCCCCGGTGCGCAGCGTAACAAGGGCGGACAGTACGACAAAGCCCTTTCGCGCGTGCTGCTGGGTGAAGAACTGGCGCTACTGTTCGCCACTCAGCGACGCCTAGGCAATCCTCACGCCAGCGAGCGTTTCGAGGCGCTCATCCTTGGAAATGGCATTAGCCGCAGCGGTCTGTTCTGGCAGCAAAAACCTGCACTGGCAGGGGCCGATCTGCTCAAGATGTTGGGCAATTGTACGTTTGAAAAGGACGAGTACCGGGCCGCCAAGGCCAGCTTTTCCGCCGAACGCCATGTGTGGTTGACCCGGCTTAACAACCTGCGCATCGTGGTCGATGGCCGCTCGCGACCTTTGAACGAAGCCGAGCGCCAAACCGTTCTGTCGCTGCCCTATCAAATCGAGAGTTTCAAATACAAAACGCTGAAAGGCGTCCTCGTCAAAGCAGGCCTGTGGAGCGATGACCTGCGCTTTGGCGGCCTGGCCTACCCCAGCCGCGCGCAGGCCGAAGGAGAGAAGGCAAAGGATCCTGAAGATCAGATCCTCGTCAAGCTGCCCGCGTGGCACGAACTGCGCAAAGCATTCAAAGAGCAGCAATCCCTGTGGCTTCGCATCAGCACGCCTGCCCTTGAGGGAAACCCCGATTTGCTGGATCGGATTGCCACAGTGCTCAGTATTTACAAGGATGGTGCCGAAGTGGAACAGCAACTGCGCCAGTTGCCCCTGCCCGAGCCGGACACTTGCATCACGGTGTTGGAAAAAATCAGCTTTGACAAATTCTCCAGCCTGTCGCTCAAAGCCCTGCGCCGCATCGTGCCGCTCATGGAAGCCGGTGCCCGCTACGACGAAGCTGTGGCGCAGATTCCGGAGTACGGCCACCATAGCCAGCGCCTCAGCGCCGATGCAGCCAAGCGCCTGTACCTGCCACCGTTCTATGAAGCACAGCGAAAGTACGGCAAGAACGATCGCGTGGGCTCGATGCAGTTTAGGGAGGACGCCAACATCCCGCGCAATCCTGTGGTGCTGCGTGCACTCAACCAGGCCCGCAAGGTGGTCAACGCCCTGGTTCGCGAGTACGGCAGCCCCATGGCCGTGCACATCGAGATGGCACGCGATCTGTCACGCCCACTGGATGAACGCAACAAAGTCAAGAAAGCGCAAGAGGAGTTTCGCGACCGCAACGAAAAGGCCCGCACCGACTTTGAAAGGGATTTTGGCTACCAGCCCAAGGCGTCGGCGTTCGAAAAATGGATGCTATACCGCGAGCAACTGGGTCAGTGCGCCTACAGCCAGCACGCGCTCGACATACAGCGTGTGCTGGACGACCCCAACTACTCCCAGGTGGACCATGCCCTGCCCTATTCGCGCAGCTACGACGACAGCAAGAACAACAAGGTGCTGGTGCTCACGCGCGAGAACCAGAACAAGGGCAACCGCACTGCGTTTGAATACCTCACGAGCTTCCCGGGCGGCGAAGAGGGCGAGCGCTGGCGTGCCTTCGTGGCCTGGGTGCAGGGCAACAAGGCCTATCGCATGGCCAAGCGCAGCCGGCTGCTGCGCAAAAACTATGGCCCCGAGGAATCCAGCGGCTTCATCGACCGCAACCTCAACGACACGCGCTACATCTGCAAGTTCTTCAAGAACTATGTGGAAGAGCACCTGCAACTGACACCCCGCGCGGACGGAGAAACCAACCGCCGCTGCGTGGTCGTCAACGGACAGCTCACATCCTTTTTGCGCGCCCGCTGGGGGCTGACCAAAGTGCGTTCAGACAGCGACCGCCACCACGCCCTCGACGCTGCCGTGGTGGCAGCCTGCACGCACGGCATAGTCAAGGCGCTGGCCGACTATGCGCGCCACAAGGAATTGGAGTTTTTGCAGGAAGGCTTTCCAGACCCCGCAACCGGCGAAATCCTCAACCCTGCCGCTTTTGACCGCGCACGGCGGCACTTCCCCGAACCGTGGGCGCATTTTCGCCACGAGTTGCAGGCGCGGCTGTTCATCGACGACGTGGCCGCGCTGCGCGAAGACATGCAGCGCCTGGGCACCTACACCGAAGAAGATCTCAACCATCTGCGGACCTTGTTCGTCTCACGTGCACCGCAACGGCGCAATGGCGGCGCCGTCCATAAAGAGACCATTTACGCCCAGCCAGAGCGGCTGCTTGCCCACCCAGAGACCAAAGGCAGCGTCATCGAGAAGGTGGCGCTGACCAGCCTCAAGCTCCAGGACCTGGATACGCTCGTCGAACCCCATCGCAACGAACGGTTGTATGCCGCCATACGCCAGCGTCTGGAAGCCCACGGGGGCAAGGCTGAAAAGGCCTTTGGTCCCGGCAACCCGCTGCACAAACCGGACAAGAACGGACTGCCCACCGGCCCCCTGGTGCACAGCGTCAAGCGGGTGGTCAAGCAAACGGGCATTCCCATCCGGGGCGGGCTGGCCAAGAACGACAGCATGTTGCGTGTGGATATCTTCACCAAGGCGGGCAAATTCCATCTGGTGCCGGTGTATGTGCATCACCGGGTGACAGGGTTGCCGAATCGGGCCATCGTGGCGTTCAAGGATGAAGACGGATGGACACTGATTGATGACAGCTTTGCATTCTTGTTTTCGGTATATCCGAATGACTTCGTCAAAGTCACACTCAAGAAGGAAGCTTTTCAGGGCTATTACTCCAGCACCAATCGCTCTACTGCTGCAGTGAACTTGTGGGCACACGATCGAAACATTGCAACAGGCAAGGACGGTCTTTACCAAAGCATCGGTGTCAAAACAGCCCTGTCCTTGGAAAAATTTAACGTCGATGTGCTGGGTCGCATCTACCCCGCCCCGCCGGAGGTGCGCCGTGGTCTGGCGTAGCGTGGTCATCAACCGGCCCGCTCGCCTGAAGCGCGAGCATTTCGCGCTAGTGGTGGAGCAAGAGCAAAGCGCGCGCGTACCCTTCGAGGACATTGCGGTCATCGTGCTCAACCATCGCGAAATCACCCTGACTCACCCCGTGCTCTCGGCCTGCGCCGATTACGGTATTGGCCTGTACAGCACGGGCGACAACCACCAACCGAATGGCGTGTTTCTGCCCTTTCTGCCGCACAGCCGCGCCACACGCATGCAGCGCCTGCAACTCGGTCTGGACAAACCCAGCACCAAACGCGCCTGGGCTCGCATCGTGCAGGCCAAGCTCCAGAACCAGGCCCGCTGCATGGAACTGACCGGCACCACGGGCGCCGAACGGCTGGCCTCGTACGCGCGGCGCGTGCGCTCGGGCGACGGCGGCAACCTGGAAGCGCAAGCCAGCGCATATTACTTTCCGCAGGTGTTTGGCCGAAGCTTTCATCGCAGCCAGACCGGCTGGGTGAATGCCGCGCTCGACTACGGCTACGCCGTCATGCGCGGTGCCTGCGCGCGGGCGCTGGTGCAGCACGGCATGCTGCCCAGCCTGGGACTGTTTCACAGTAGCGAGCAAAACGCCTTCAACCTGGCCGACGATCTGATCGAGCCCTACCGCCCCATTGTCGATTTGCATGTGGCGCAACAACATGTCCGGACGACGGATACCGACCTGCAACCCGCCGACAAGGCCGCGCTGGTGGGGCTGCTGAATGTGGACGTCGCCATGCCGCGCGGGCAAATGAGCGTGCTGGCATCCATCGAGCAGGCAGCCGAATCGCTGGCGCGGCTGTACGACGGCGGTAGCGAGCAAGTGCTGGAGCTCCCCGGCCTGATCGGCCTGCGCCAGCACGTCTTCGAGATGTAGCGGCGCGCACGCACCACCATGGGCCAGGACACGAGGCGATTCATGCGCATGTTGGTGTTCTTCGATCTGCCCGTGGTCACTAAGGCCGAGCGGCACGCCTACACCGTGTTCCGCCGCTTTCTGCTGAACGATGGCTACGACATGATCCAGTTCTCGATCTATGGCCGCATCCTCAACGGCAACGATGCCGTGCAAAAACACATGCAGCGCCTGCTGGCCAACCTACCACCCGAAGGCTCGGTGCGCGTTCTTACGGTGACGGAAAAGCAGTTTGCAAGCATGAAACTGCTGGTCGGCATGCCGCTGTTTCAGGAAAAAAAGGTCTCGGCCAATCAAATGGCACTGTTCTGAAACCGATTTTTGGAGAACGAAAACCCGCGCTCCGCCAAGCGGGGCGCGGGTTTCGAGGGGGCCGAGTGTAGCTATCCGGGGTGAGAGAGGGAGCTACAACCCACATCAGCGGATGCTCGGCGTCGCAGTGAGTGTAGCTATCCGGGGTGAGAGAGGGAGCTACAACAGGAAGCCAGATATGGCGTCCCCGCTCTCGAGTGTAGCTATCCGGGGTGAGAGAGGGAGCTACAACCTGCGATAGCAGGATGTTCCCGTCCTGTCGAGTGTAGCTATCCGGGGTGAGAGAGGGAGCTACAACTTACAGCAGCGCGGCGTCATTCACTACCACAGTGTAGCTATCCGGGGTGAGAGAGGGAGCTACAACTTACAGCAGCGCGGCGTCATTCACTACCACAGTGTAGCTATCCGGGGTGAGAGAGGGAGCTACAACCGTAATGCTCAAGTCCGTAGCATGATGCGCAGTGTAGCTATCCGGGGTGAGAGAGGGAGCTACAACTGGGCACCAGCACGCCGCCATGCTGATCCCAGTGTAGCTATCCGGGGTGAGAGAGGGAGCTACAACGGCCTGCCCAGTAGCCCACTTCCTGCACGCAGTGTAGCTATCCGGGGTGAGAGAGGGAGCTACAACGCACCGCGGATGGCTCTGGCACCGGTGGCGAGTGTAGCTATCCGGGGTGAGAGAGGGAGCTACAACTCTACGACGATCCGAGTCCGGAGTCTCAGCAGTGTAGCTATCCGGGGTGAGAGAGGGAGCTACAACCCAGGCGCAGGAGGCGTCTTCCTCGTCTTGAGTGTAGCTATCCGGGGTGAGAGAGGGAGCTACAACCAGCCATCTCATCACTGTCACGGCACAGCAAGTGTAGCTATCCGGGGTGAGAGAGGGAGCTACAACGTGCTCCAGAGACTTGCTGTCGTAGAGTCTAGTGTAGCTATCCGGGGTGAGAGAGGGAGCTACAACGTGGGAGGCGATCAGGCTCCAGCGGCCCACAGTGTAGCTATCCGGGGTGAGAGAGGGAGCTACAACGATCGCGCTCGCAGAGGTCGAACCTGACGCAGTGTAGCTATCCGGGGTGAGAGAGGGAGCTACAACACCGTCAAGGATGGCCCCGACCTGGCAGAGAGTGTAGCTATCCGGGGTGAGAGAGGGAGCTACAACAGGCGAAGATGCTCAGCCTGTCGACCATCAAGTGTAGCTATCCGGGGTGAGAGAGGGAGCTACAACCTGTGGTCAACTGCTGCGCCATCTCGGGATAGTGTAGCTATCCGGGGTGAGAGAGGGAGCTACAACGGCGACGATGGCGGATGCTTCAAGGCGGCGAGTGTAGCTATCCGGGGTGAGAGAGGGAGCTACAACTCTGAAAACTGCATCCAAATCGACCGTCACAGTGTAGCTATCCGGGGTGAGAGAGGGAGCTACAACCAGCGCGGCGCGCACCTCGTGGTCTGAAAAAGTGTAGCTATCCGGGGTGAGAGAGGGAGCTACAACGCGCGAAGAATGGGCACGACGGATCGCTTCAGTGTAGCTATCCGGGGTGAGAGAGGGAGCTACAACGGCCCCGCGAGAAGTCGCGCAGGGCCATTTAGTGTAGCTATCCGGGGTGAGAGAGGGAGCTACAACAAACAGGAAGCGATCCGTCGTGCCCATTCTAGTGTAGCTATCCGGGGTGAGAGAGGGAGCTACAACGCCCAGCAGGTTGGCTGTTTGCCCGGCGGTAGTGTAGCTATCCGGGGTGAGAGAGGGAGCTACAACGCTTCGGCGTGCTGGGCCTTGATGGCGGCGAGTGTAGCTATCCGGGGTGAGAGAGGGAGCTACAACAACCATCGGGGTGGTGAGGTTGGATGGTTTAGTGTAGCTATCCGGGGTGAGAGAGGGAGCTACAACCAGCTCGACGGTGGCCTGCACCTCGGCTGAAGTGTAGCTATCCGGGGTGAGAGAGGGAGCTACAACGTCGGCGGCGGCGCGTGCGTCCACGCTGTTAGTGTAGCTATCCGGGGTGAGAGAGGGAGCTACAACACCTATGGCAGTCAAAGCCCAATGGGTGCGAGTGTAGCTATCCGGGGTGAGAGAGGGAGCTACAACAAGCGCCTTCACATCGCCCGAACCTGCAAGAGTGTAGCTATCCGGGGTGAGAGAGGGAGCTACAACGTCGCGGGCGCGGATGAAGGTGTTGAAGGCAGTGTAGCTATCCGGGGTGAGAGAGGGAGCTACAACGTACGGAACGACCGTTGCAGACAACCCTCTAGTGTAGTGTTGCATTCTGTTTGGAACTTAATCGGCTATTGGCGCGGATGACCTTTTGCAGGATGTCGCGAGCGTTCTTGGTCCAGATGAACGGCTTGGGGTTGGTGTTGTGATGCGCGATGTACTCATCGATGGCCGAGACGAGTTCGGGCACGCTGGTGAACACCCCGCGGCGTAGCCGGTTCTCGGAGATGTCGCGAAAGAAGCGCTCGACCATGTTCAGCCACGATGCCGAGGTCGGCGTGAAGTGCATGTTGAATCTGGGGTGCTTGGCCAGCCACTCCTGCACAGCTGGATGCTTGTGCGTGGCGTAGTTGTCGGCGATCAGATGCAGCGTCTTGTCCTTGGGCGTCTCCCGATTGATTTGACGCAGGAACTTCAGCCACTCGATGTGGGTGTGGCGCTGCTGGCACTGGCCGATGACCTGACCGTTGAGCACGTTGAGCGCAGCGAACAAGGTGGTTGTGCCGTTGCGCTTGTAGTCGTGCGTCATGGTGGCCGCGCGCCCCTTCTTGAGCGGCAGCCCGGGCTGCGTTCGGTCCAGCGCCTGCACCTGGCTCTTTTCGTCGCAGCACAGCACCAGCGCATGCTCGGGCGGCGACATGTAAAGCCCCACGATGTCTTCGAGCTTTTGCACGAACTGCGGATCGCGCGAGACCTTGAAGCCGCGCACGATGTGAGGCTTGAGACCGTGGGCCTGCCAATGGCGCATCACGGTGCTGGCGCTGACGCCCAACTCAGCGGCCATCGTGCGCGTGCTCCAGTGCGTGGCCGCCTCGGGCTTGGTCTGTGTGGTTAGCTTCACAAGCTTGGCCACATCCACCTTCACCGGCGGTGCGCCGCGCGGCAAGTCGCGCTCGATACCTTGCAGCCCCAATTGCAGGTAGCGTTCACGCCAGCGCGCCACCTGCACGCGCCCAATGCCAAGCTGCTCGGCAATATCCTTGTTTTGCAGCCCCTGCGCGGCCAGCAGCACGATCTGGGCGCGCTGGGCCAATCTGACGCTGGTGCGCTTGGAGCGCGCCAGCCGGCTCAGCTCGCTTTCCTCTTCATCCGTCAACACAATCGTCGGGGCAACTCGCAATTTTTCACTCCAATGCAAACCGTAGTAGAGCATTGGAGCGTGGTTGCTCAATTAAGTTTCATTAAGAATCAAACACTACACTAGTGTAGCTATCCGGGGTGAGAGAGGGAGCTACAACGCGCGGGTCATGCCTGCCCCCGATGCGATTAGTGTAGCTATCCGGGGTGAGAGAGGGAGCTACAACCGCTGATACCACCGCTCGATGGGACTCTGAAGTGTAGCTATCCGGGGTGAGAGAGGGAGCTACAACTACCTTTTGAAATTCCCCCTCTCCAGCAGGAGTGTAGCTATCCGGGGTGAGAGAGGGAGCTACAACCAGGGCTTCGTACTCCGCGCGGGCGATGGGAGTGTAGCTATCCGGGGTGAGAGAGGGAGCTACAACAATGTCCTTGCCCAGCGCAGCGGCCAGGAAAGTGTAGCTATCCGGGGTGAGAGAGGGAGCTACAACCAAGTTGGGTTATGTTGAACTGAAATTGGTAGTGTAGCTATCCGGGGTGAGAGAGGGAGCTACAACGCTCCACAAACTGCGATGCGAGATTGATGGAGTGTAGCTATCCGGGGTGAGAGAGGGAGCTACAACCGTCTTATCAACCTTGACGGGCACGATTCGAGTGTAGCTATCCGGGGTGAGAGAGGGAGCTACAACCGCAACAGTTCCTGTGCGCGCATGGAAGCAAGTGTAGCTATCCGGGGTGAGAGAGGGAGCTACAACACGGGATGCGATATCAAGACAACTACAGTGAGTGTAGCTATCCGGGGTGAGAGAGGGAGCTACAACAAGTAGTCGCGCAGGGTCATTCCAGACGCAAGTGTAGCTATCCGGGGTGAGAGAGGGAGCTACAACGTAGTCCTGAATGCCGACACGCGCCCCCATAGTGTAGCTATCCGGGGTGAGAGAGGGAGCTACAACCAGCCCGGCCGCCTTGGCGTCATCCATGCTAGTGTAGCTATCCGGGGTGAGAGAGGGAGCTACAACTCTGGACTAAAGGGCTTTTGCATTGGAGCGAGTGTAGCTATCCGGGGTGAGAGAGGGAGCTACAACGCGCTTGCAGCGACTTCCGCAGCGCGTCGGAGTGTAGCTATCCGGGGTGAGAGAGGGAGCTACAACCAATCCGTCCAGGGCGAACCAGAAGAACATAGTGTAGCTATCCGGGGTGAGAGAGGGAGCTACAACATGGGCGCGCTCGGCCCCATGGTGGAGCAGAGTGTAGCTATCCGGGGTGAGAGAGGGAGCTACAACTTCGCGCATGGCTGTGTCGAGTGCATCCATAGTGTAGCTATCCGGGGTGAGAGAGGGAGCTACAACCGCAATCATACTGGAGAGCAGCCCAGCGAAAGTGTAGCTATCCGGGGTGAGAGAGGGAGCTACAACCAGCTCGACGGTGGCCTGCACCTCGGCTGAAGTGTAGCTATCCGGGGTGAGAGAGGGAGCTACAACCCAAGCGCCTGTGCACCGGTATCCAAGTTGAGTGTAGCTATCCGGGGTGAGAGAGGGAGCTACAACTTCTATCCCCAGGCGGCGCACCACCTCTTGAGTGTAGCTATCCGGGGTGAGAGAGGGAGCTACAACTTCCAGTGCCTCGGGGCCAATACCAGACCGAGTGTAGCTATCCGGGGTGAGAGAGGGAGCTACAACCGACCGTGACGAGGCTCGCCGTCAGATGAAAGTGTAGCTATCCGGGGTGAGAGAGGGAGCTACAACCAGCCATAGTTCCTCAACCAACACGCCGACAGTGTAGCTATCCGGGGTGAGAGAGGGAGCTACAACACTGGAGGCAAGACATGACTGAACCCCGCGAGTGTAGCTATCCGGGGTGAGAGAGGGAGCTACAACATTCGTGGATGAAGAGCGTCTCCACCATCAAGTGTAGCTATCCGGGGTGAGAGAGGGAGCTACAACCGGCAGCTGTGAACCATGTTTCTTCGGCCAAGTGTAGCTATCCGGGGTGAGAGAGGGAGCTACAACCTCGCTCAGGCCATACAGCGCGTAGTGCACAGTGTAGCTATCCGGGGTGAGAGAGGGAGCTACAACCCTCGATGACGACGGGCTTCTTGCGGAATTAGTGTAGCTATCCGGGGTGAGAGAGGGAGCTACAACTCTACACGCAGCTTCACATCCGTGCCGTTGAGTGTAGCTATCCGGGGTGAGAGAGGGAGCTACAACGATCTACACGACGCAACAACGACTGCGTGGAGTGTAGCTATCCGGGGTGAGAGAGGGAGCTACAACGCGCTCGGTGTTCTTCACCAGATTGAGCCCAGTGTAGCTATCCGGGGTGAGAGAGGGAGCTACAACGCCCTCCAGGTAAAAGTGCTCGGTCAGCTTAGTGTAGCTATCCGGGGTGAGAGAGGGAGCTACAACCTCCGGGCCAGCCGAAGTGCGGCATTGATGAGTGTAGCTATCCGGGGTGAGAGAGGGAGCTACAACCTGAGTGACATTTCGTTGATGGCGCAGTACAGTGTAGCTATCCGGGGTGAGAGAGGGAGCTACAACTGGGTCAGAACGGTATATCCGAGTCCATGTAGTGTAGCTATCCGGGGTGAGAGAGGGAGCTACAACGTTGAGCATGTCGGCGAAGCCCTTGCGGAAAGTGTAGCTATCCGGGGTGAGAGAGGGAGCTACAACACGGCCTGAGAAACAACCAACGCATTTTGAAGTGTAGCTATCCGGGGTGAGAGAGGGAGCTACAACGGGGCGAATGAAGTGGGCGCCAGGTCTGACAGTGTAGCTATCCGGGGTGAGAGAGGGAGCTACAACATCGCCGACAAAGCCAAGGCCATGGGCGCAAGTGTAGCTATCCGGGGTGAGAGAGGGAGCTACAACCAATGGCGCTGTTGAGGCGCTCGACGCTCTAGTGTAGCTATCCGGGGTGAGAGAGGGAGCTACAACCGCCTGGTCAAGATCGATGGCGACGCGCTTAGTGTAGCTATCCGGGGTGAGAGAGGGAGCTACAACCACGGGCTTGTGCTTTGCCTTGCGCAGCCAAGTGTAGCTATCCGGGGTGAGAGAGGGAGCTACAACGTAGTCCTGAATGCCGACGCGCGCCCCCATAGTGTAGCTATCCGGGGTGAGAGAGGGAGCTACAACATCAAGTCCGACACTGCCGACATGCTCGCAAGTGTAGCTATCCGGGGTGAGAGAGGGAGCTACAACCGCCCCGAGGGCTTCATCATCTATCTGACAAGTGTAGCTATCCGGGGTGAGAGAGGGAGCTACAACCGGCTGGAAGCGCTAACCGTACCGGCTCTTAGTGTA
Organism: Diaphorobacter sp. JS3050; assembly: GCF_013154915.1. Lineage (NCBI taxonomy): Bacteria > Pseudomonadati > Pseudomonadota > Betaproteobacteria > Burkholderiales > Comamonadaceae > Diaphorobacter > Diaphorobacter sp. JS3050. The sequence goes on along the minus strand of NZ_CP053553.1, from coordinate 65,358 downwards.
GCTATCCGGGGTGAGAGAGGGAGCTACAACGGTCGGTACTCGCGCACCATCCCTTCTGTTAGTGTAGCTATCCGGGGTGAGAGAGGGAGCTACAACCTTTCTCAATGCGCGCTCCTTTGCAGGTTCAGTGTAGCTATCCGGGGTGAGAGAGGGAGCTACAACCGCAATTGCGCTGGTGGAATCTTCCGTGGAAGTGTAGCTATCCGGGGTGAGAGAGGGAGCTACAACCACGCGCCGCGTCCAGCCGCGGCCGAAGGCAGTGTAGCTATCCGGGGTGAGAGAGGGAGCTACACCCCGCACGCAACTGCGCTTGTGCTTTACCGCGAGGCTTGCTCCCGCTGGTGTACGGCCACGCAAGGCAAGGTGCACGCCATGCGGGGCTCTGACGTAAAGACTCAGCCCCCGAACAACTTGTTGGCCGTCTCGGCCACCAGACGGCCCTGGAAGCGTGCGCCGTCCAGCTCGGTCGCGCTGGGCTGGCGCTGGCCCTGGCCGCCGGCGATGGTGGTCGCACCGTAGGGGGCGCCGCCCACCACTTCGTCCAGCGTCATCTGGCCCTGGAAGCTGTAGGGCAGCCCCACGATCACCATGCCGAAGTGCAGCAGGTTGGTGATGATGGAAAACAGCGTCGTCTCCTGCCCGCCGTGCTGCGTGGCGGTGGAGGTGAACGCCGCGCCCACCTTGCCGTTGAGGGCGCCGCGCGCCCACAGGCCGCCCGCCTGGTCGAGGAAGCTGCCCATCTGCGAGGGCATGCGGCCAAAGCGCGTGGGCGCGCCGACGATGATCGCGTCGTAGTTTTCCAGCTCGGCCACGGTGGCGACGGGTGCGGACTGGTCCAGCTTGAAGTGCGCGGACCGGGCGATCTCCTGCGGCACCGTTTCGGGAACGCGCTTCACGTCCACCGTGGCACCGGCAGAGCGCGCGCCTTCGGCGACGGCCTGCGCCATGGTTTCGAGATGGCCGTAAGTCGAGTAGTAGAGAACGAGTACCTTGGACATGACTTTCCCTTTTCAAGAACGCTTGTGCAGCCACAAGCAGCATGGCAGGCAGCGCGCGCAGCACCCCGCCGCCTTCATGGGCCAGCACACGGTGGCACCCCGCTCCAGCAGGCTCCACCGGCGCCGGTTCGATCTCACTTAACCACCCCGGTCCTGCGCCGCGCGGTGCGCGCGCACCCGGGCAGCCAGGCAGCGCACGTAGTCATCGCGGATGCCCAGTAGGTCGAGTTGGCACGCCAGCTGGTCCAGGTAGTCGCGGTTGCTGCCCACGCTGCCCTGCGCGCTGGCGATGATGGCCGCGGTGTCGTCCAGCGACAGCCCGCCGCGGTGCAGCGGGTGCGCGGTGTTGGCGGACAGCACCAGCGCGCGCACACCGCCCTGCGGCGTGTGCAGCGGTTGAAAGCCCGGGCAGTAGCTGCCGTGGATCATTTCGCGCCGCCACAGCATGCGCGACTCCCGCTCCAGCAGCGCCTGCGGAATGCGGAATGCCAACCCCTCGCAGTCACCCACGCCGCGCTGCAGCGTGAGCACCAGCCCCGGGCTGTCGGGTGTGCCGCGGCCGATCGTGGTGGCCAGCGCGAAGCGGCGCGCATGGTCCGCGAGCCGGGCGCGGCGCACCTCGTCAAAGTGGATGGCGGGGTTCCACATCAGCGAGCCGTAGGCAAACACCCAGAGGTCGCACCCCTCGCTCTGCGCCAGCACGGCCTGGCGTGAGCGCTCGACCACGTCATCGGGCAGCCGCCAGTCGGCGGACAGGCCCTGCTGGCGCGCCTGTGCATCCCAGGCGGCGAGCACCTCGTCGGTCAGGCGCAGCCCGCTGGCCTGGGGCGGCGTGAGCCGTCCTTGCAGTTCGGGCAGGTGCCTGAAGGCGTGGGGTTCCATGGGTGGGGTCGATGCAGAACCGGGGAAGGAGCGGGTCCTTACGCTGGAGAACGGCGCGGCGGCGCGCCGCTCTTCACTGCGGTTCACTGTATTTCGTATCCACCGCTTGATCAATGGGCCAGAGCGCATCACACCGTCCTGCATAACGGCCGAATGCAGGCTGCGACGAACGCTTGCCGCCCCGCGCCCGGCGGCAGGGGAACCGCCAAGCCGGTATGCGCGGCGCAGGGCTTGCCCTGGAGGGCGCGCCATCGCTCCTGTTTCAATAGCTGTTAGCGCTTGCTACGTATGCGCTGGAAGCCCCCGGCACCTATCACGCAGCCTGCGCCTGGCGCCGTGCCACGCCACCGCCCACCAGTGCCGCCGAGACCACACTCAGCACCAGCGCCAGGGCCGAACCGTAGAAGATGTCGGCGGTCTGCCCGCGGTCCAGCAGCACGCCAAACAACGGCGCCGCGACGGAAAAGCCCAGGTCCAGCCCCGAATACACCGTGCCGTACACGCGGCCCGTGGCGCCGGGGGGCGCGGCGCGCTTGATGAGCATGTCGCGCGACGGACCGGCAATGCCCACGCCCATGCCCGCCAGCGCGGCCACGGCCAGCGCCACCGTGCCGGGCAGTGCGCCCAGCCCCACCAGCACCAGCAGCGCGGCGGAGGCCATCAGGCAGATGCTGATGGTCTTTTCCAGCCGCACCACGCGGCCCACGAGGAAGCCCCCGATCACCATGCCCACGGCACTGCACAGCATGTAGCCCGTGACCACCATAGAGGTCAGCGACAGCGGCATGTCGTACATCCGCTGCAGCGCCGGGGCGGCAAAGCTCTGGATGGCGCTGAGCGAGCAGGTGCTCCAGAAGAAGAACGAGAAGCACAGCCACACGGCCGGCAGCTTGAGGAAGGCCATGGGGTGTTCCTGCGCGTGCGCGCTGCCCGTGGCGCCCTTGGCCGGCGCATGCGCCCAGGCGCCCTGGCGATCGTCCAGCGCGTCGCGGTTCCACACCATGACGGCCAGCACCACCAGCGCCAGCGCACCGCCGCTCAGGCAGGCCATGCGCCACGATCCCGCGGCCGTGGCGATGCCCGCCATGAACAGCGGCGCGGTGGCCCAGCCCAGGTTGCCCGAGATGCCGTGCACCGAGAAGCCGTGGCCCAGCCGCGCGGGCGACACGCGCTTGTTGAGGATGGTGAAGTCCACCGGGTGGAACGGCGCATTGCCCAGGCCCGCCAGCACCGACGCCACCACCAGGCCCAGGTAGCCGCTGGCGCTGCCCGCGGTGAGGCCCGCCAGCGCAAAGCTGGCCAGCGCGGCGAACAGCACCGGGCGTGCGCCCACGCGGTCCACCAGGAAGCCCGACAGCGCCTGGCCCACGCCGGAGACCACGAAGAACACCGAGACCAGCAGCCCCAGTTCGGAATAGCTGTAGCCGAACTCCGCGATCAGGAAAGGAAACAGCGGCGGCAGCAGCAGGTGAAAGAAGTGCGAGGAGCCGTGCGCAAGGCCGATCAGGCCAATGGTGCGCGCGTCCTGGCGCAGGGTGGGGGCAGCAGTCGTCATGGCCATGATCTTAGGCAAGGCAGCCGCGGCCGATATACGATAGTCGGCCAATTACTGTCGCGATCATGCCAAGCCCGTCCCTTGCCCGCCCTGCCCCACCGCCTGCCGAGCCCGTCGCGGCCAGCACCGCCGGCCGCGCCGCGCGGCCGGTGCGCGTGCTGTCGTACGTGGAGTCGCTCACGCCGCACCTGTTCGTGCCCAGCCGGGAGCGCCCCGTGCGCGCCAAGCACCGCGAACTGCGCGCCGACACACAGGTGCGCCCGCACAGCCATCCCTGGGCGCAGGTGGCCATCTCCACCACGGGCGTGCTGCGCCTGACGGTGCCGCGCGGCACCTACATCGTGCCGCCCTCGCGCGCGCTGTGGATCCCCCCGGGCGTGGAGCACGCCGTGACCATGGTGGAAGACGCCGACCTGCGCACGCTGTACTTCTACCAGCCGCCCGGGCGCTGCGGCCCCGCCGTCGCGCGCGCGCAGGAAGAGCCCTGGCGCCAGTGCCGCGTGCTGGAGGTGTCCGAGCTGCTGCGCGCCGTGGTGCGCGAGATGCCCACCGACCCCGACGACGGCGCCCCACCGCCGCCCGAGCTGCTGCACCGCGAGCGCCACCTGAGCGCGCTGATCCTGGACGAGTTGCGCCGTGCCAGCAGCGTGCGCCTGGGCGTGGACCTGCCGCGCGACAAGCGCCTGCGCCACCTGTGCGAGGCGGTGCTGGCCGATCCCACGCGCCACGACACGCTGGCCGACTGGGCGCGCGACACCGGCGCCAGCCCGCGCACGGTGGCGCGCCTCTTTCGCCAGGAGCTGGGCAGCACCTTCACGCAGTGGCGCCAGCAGGTCATCCTGGCCCAGGCGCTGGCCTTGGCGGCTCGGCGCCGGCCCATCAACCAGATCGCCGCCGAGCTGGGCTACAGCAGTCCCAGCGCCTTTTCAGCCATGGTGCGGCGCGCGGTGGGCATGTCGCCGGGGCGCTTCCTGGGCTCGCCGCAGTCGTGAGGCGGACGTGCTTTTGTATGAAAAACGGCTCTAGCGCCCGTCAATTCTGCGCAAGCAGCTATCAATTGAGAAGCATCAAAGTCCTACACCCATTCCGCCATCCAAGGGTTTTCCCTGACGCTTGGCATGGAATGGATCAAGGCGCCGGCCGCTCCTAGTCCCCATGATTTCCACGGCCGAGTCGCGCTACAACCAGTGGGTGCGCGATCACTACCGCTTCCTGCTGCGCAGCGCCTGGGCGCTGACGGGCTCGCGCGCGCTGGCCGAGGACGTGGTGCAGGACTGCTTTACCAGCGCCTGGCGCCACCGCGACCAGCTGCGCGACGCCAGCCTGGCGCGCGCCTGGCTGTTCCAGATCATGCGGCGCCACGCGCTGCGCCACCTGCTGCCGCAGCAGCCGCTCCAATACAGCGCCGACGACCCGGCGCACGACGTCCCCGCACCGCCCTCGCCCATCGACGACCGGCTGGACGTGGTCAAGGCGCTGGCCCGCATCGCCCCCATCCACCGCGAGGTGCTGGTGCTGTACTACTTCGACGACATGTCCACCGCGCAGATGGCCGAGGCGCTGGACATCGCGCCCGGCACGGTGCTGTCGCGCCTGGCCCGGGCGCGCGATGCACTCAAGGCCGCGCTCGGCCCGGCGCCGGCTGCCAGCGCCGGCGTGATCCCCCTGCGAAAGGCCAGCCGATGACCCGCCCCACCCCTCCGCAGGACCTACTCGCGCAGGCGCTGCAGGAGACCGATTTCGACCTGCGCGCACGCGCCGAGATGGCCTTGGCCTTTCCCCCCTCCGAGCCGCCCGCGCATCTGTTCAGACACACGCCCTGGCATGCACGCCGCGGCGTGCGGCGGCTGCTGGCCGCGCTGCTGGCCGGCAGCACTGCGGCGTCGGCCGTGTTCGCCATGCGCCCGCCCTCGCTGGTGCGCTCGGCCATCGAGCACGAGTACTACGAACGTACGCTGCGCGGCAGCTTCATGCCCGAGGCCGAAGTCGCCCGCCACCTGGACCTGCCGCCCGGCCAGCCCCTGCCCGGCTTCACCCAGCTGCTGCGCCCCTGCGAGATCGAAGGCAGCCGCGCCTACCACCTGACCACCTTCTTCGAGAAGGGCGGCATCGTCACCGTCATGGCCTTCGACCAGCCCACGGCCCTGCCCGACGGCCAGGGCTGGTGGGCCAACAGCTACTGGCAGGTGGCGCGCTCGCGCGAAGGCCGCCCGCTGGTGCTCATCGCGCAAAAAAAACAGGCGCTGGCCGTGGCCAGCCGGGCGCTGGCAGCGCCGGCAGCGGCTCACTGAGCGGCCGGCTGGCCGCGCCTCTTTCTTCACTTTACTTTTCCCACCAACCCCAGCAACGATTCCCAGGAGACAACGCCCCATGCACACCCAAGCTCCCGCCTCCCTGCCCCGCCGCCGCCTGCTGGCGGGCAGCGCCAGCGCGCTGGCCGCCGCCGGCCTGGCCAGCTTCCACCAGGGCGCCGCGGCGCAGTCGGCCGCGCCGGCCGCGGCCAAGCCGCTGCCCGGCTACGCCGGCTGGAAGAACGCCGATGCCGTCATCGTGCACAGCAGCACCACCATCGAGACGCGCCGCGGCGCCTTTGGCACCAGCGTCATCACGCCCTCGGACCAGCTGTACGTGCGCAACAACCTGCCCACGCCGCCCGAGTCCATCGTCGCTGACCGCGACGCCTGGCAGGTGCAGGTGAGCGGGGTAAAGGAGCCGCGCCGCCTGTCGGTGCGCGAGCTCAAGGCCATGGGGCTGGAGACGGTGACCATGGTGCTGCAGTGCTCGGGCAACGGCCGGGGCTTCTTCCCCAGCAAGCCCAGCGGCACGCCCTGGACGGTGGGCGCCGCCGGCTGCGTGGTCTGGAGCGGCGTGCCCGTGCGCGACGTGGCGCGCGCCCTGGGTGGCGTGGCTGACGGCATGAAGTACATGACCGGCACCGGCGGCGAGGTGCTGCCCGCCGGCATCGACCCCAAGACGGTGATCGTCGAGCGTTCGGTGCCGCTGGAGGCCATGCAGGATGCGCTGCTGGCCTGGGAGATGAACGGTGAGCCCATACCGCTGGCGCACGGCGGGCCGCTGCGCCTGATCGTGCCGGGCTACACCGGCGTGAACAACATCAAGTACATCGGCCAGCTCGCCTTCACCGACAAGGAGAGCGAGGCGCGCATCATGAGCCACGGCTACCGCATCTCGCCGCCGGGCGGCAAGGGCGACCCCAGCCAGCCGTCGGTGCAGCAGATGAGCGTCAAGTCCTGGATCAACGGCCCGCTGCCCGAAGATGGCGAGCTGGCCCCGGGCCGCGTGCAGATCCACGGCGTGGCCTTCGGCGGCATGCACGCCGTCAAGGGTGTGGAGGTGTCCGTCGATGGCGGCAAGACCTGGCAGGCCGCGCGCCTGGTGGGCCCGGACATGGGCCGCTACGCCTGGCGCCAGTTCGTGCTGCAGGCCGACCTGCCGCGCGGCAGCCACACCCTGGCCAGCCGAGCCACCGATGCTCAGGGCAACGTGCAGCCCGAGCAGCGCGAGGAGAACCAAGCCGGCTACAACAACAGCAGCTGGGCGGACCACGCGGTGACCGTCAAGGTGGCCTGAAGCGCCCGCCCCACCCTCTCTCCATCCCTTTACCTTGTGCGGCAGCCGCCGCCGCCCGGCCCGGCCACCAGGCCGGGCGGCCCGCGGCGCGCCCCTGCCATTCACCATGATCCAGAAAAAACTGCCGTCCCTCGCCCTGTCCACCCTCTTGCTGGCCGCCGGCCCAGCGCTGGCCGATGAAGCCGCCCAGATGGCCCTGGGCAAGAAGCTGTTCAACACCGCCACGCCAGCCTGCGCCGTGTGCCACACCCTGAAGGACGCCGGCGCCGAGGGCGCCATCGGCCCCGTGCTGGACGAGCTGCAGCCCGACGCCGACCGCGTCACGCGCGCCATGCGCAACGGCATCGGCAGCATGCCGTCCTTCAAGGGCACGCTGAGCGATGCGGAGATTGCCGCCGTCGCCCTGTACGTGAGCCGCGCCAGCCGGGGCAAGTGAGCCCGGCAATCCTGCGCGCCTCGGCGTGTTTATAGGAAAAACCACCTCCAGCCCTTGCTGCACAAGCGCTGGCAGCTAGCAAAAAGATAGTTGAAAGCAAAAACGCCAGCGCGGCCTTGAGCCGCGCTGGCGTTTTTTTCAGGGGCGCTGGTGGATCAGCGCGACAGCGCGCCCGCCGTAGCCGTGTCCAGGCGGCCCGTCACGGGCAGGCCCTGGGACTGCTGGAATTCGCGCAGCGCCTTGGCCGTTTTCGGGCCTGCGGAGCCGTCGGGCGTGCCGACGTTGTAGCCCATGGCGTTCAGGCGCTCCTGCGCCTCGCGCACCGACATGGCTGCGCCCGCCCTGGTTTGCGACGGAGCCGCCCCGCCGTCCACCGACAGCTTGCCGCCGCCGCCCAGGCCCTGGCCCTGCACCGACTGCGCCTTGTAGCTGCGCAGCGCCACAACCATTTGGTTGTAGGCATCCATGAACGCAGCGGTGATCACCTTGCCTTGCGCGGTGTTCTGGTAGCCCCCCAGGCCACCGCCGGCCGAGCCGCCGAACAGGCTTCCGAAGCCGGCAAAGTCGCTCTTGGAGGCGCTGCCTTCGGAGGCCGCCACCTGCACGCCCGAGCGGTTGTCCACCAGGGTCAGCATGGCGCTGGCCTCGCGCGTCTTCAGGCCGCCGCCGACGGCCGCCAGCGCACGGCCGCTGCCGCCGCCGATCAGGCCGCCCAGCACGCCGCCGATGGCGCCTGCGTCGTTGTTCGAGAAGATGATCTCGGGCGACAAGCCGTAGTCGGACGCCACCATCTGGCCCCGGCCAAAGTTGCTGCCACCGCGCATCTCGCCGGAGCCCATGAGCTGGCGCTCGCGGTCCATGGCGCGCATGCCGGCTGCGCCGCGCTCCACCACGATGAAGCAGTTGGACTGCTGGATCAGCAGGCGCAGCAGGTTGGCCGTGGGGGGCAGCTTGTACTCGTTGCGCAGGATGGTGTACCAGCCGGCGTCCTGGTTCTCGACCAGCGACACGGTGCCCAGGGGCGACTGGCAGCGCTCCAGCTGGCCGCTCTCGTTGGCGGCGCTGCCGCCGGCGGCAGCGCCGGTGGCCACGGTCTTGGACTCGGCGCTGCCCATCCGCATGTTGGTGGTTTCGCAGCCGGTCAGGGCCAGGGCGGCGCAGGCGGCCGCCAGCAGCGTCAGTGGTTTACGGGACATAGCTTTCCTTCCTCTCTCTCTTTTCTTGCATTCCGGGGTGTGTGGACACGTCTCAACCGAGCGGTCTGCGCACCCGGTACAGGACCGGCGTGGCCGATGTGAATGCAAAGTCATACCGATTCGGCAGTTTTTGCAACCGATGTTTGCAAGTTGTTTCGTTTTAGTGTGGCGCAGCACCGTCCCCCGGCAAAGGCAATTGGTAGATCCACACCGCATGGCCGGCGAAGGAATCCAGCCGCGCGCTGGGGCACACGCCCGGCACGGCGAACGCCAGACTCACGAGCCAGCTGCCCGGCGCCATCTCCGCGCGGGCCTTCGCGGCCACACGGGCCATGCTCTCGGGCCGCTGGAACACGTACACAAGGTCGTAACCGCCCCAGTCCGTGGCCCAGATATCGCCGCGCCGCACGCGCGCCCAGGGGCAGCGCAGCCGGCACAGCAACGCCAAAGGTCCGCTCCACTCCAGGCCGTGCAGCCGCGCCTGCGGATAGGCCGCGCGCAGGGCCTTGAGGCCATCGCCCAGGCCGCAGCCGGCGTCCAGCACGGCAGCACCCGCGGGCAGCGGCGCGGCGTCCTGCAGGCCGTGCAGCGCACCCGGCGGGGTGGGAAACAGCGGCGCATCACGCCAGGCGTTGAGCGGATACACCAGCAGCAGCAGCGCCAGCGGCAGCAGCCAGCCCCAGGCCGGCAGCGCCACCGCGCCGCCCAGTGCCGCCGACAAGGGAAAGCCCAGCGCGATCAGGCCGCGGCGCCACCAGCCCTGCGCCAGCAGGCTGCCCGCCACACCCACGGCGCAGGCCAGCCCGAGCGCCGCCAGCGGGGCCACGCTGCCACGCAAGCCCGCGAACAGCAGCCACGCCGCCGCCCACACCAGCACCGCCGGCAGCGGCCAGGGCAGGACGATGCGCCGCGGCGGCGGCGCGTGCAGATGATGGAGTCGGCGGGGCCGGCGCGGCATGGGCACGGGCCGCAACGATGCGGCGTCAGCCGCCCCGCAGGCGCTCGATGAGGCCGTTGAGCGCCTCCAGCGAGCCAAACTGGATGGCCAGCTCGCCCATCTCCTCAACCCGGCTGCCGCGCTTGACGCGCTTCTTGACGCGCACCTCGACCTCGGCCATGAGCAGGTCGGACAACTCTTCCTCCACGCGCTTGAGGTCGCGCGACTTGTCCTTCTTGGGCTTTTGCGGCGTGAGGGCGAACTCCGCACCCAGCTTCTTGACGAGGCTCTCGGCCTCGCGCACCGACAGCTTCTTCGCCGCGATCTGGTTGCCCGCGGTGATCTGCGCCGCGCGCTCCAGCGACAGCAGCGCGCGCGCGTGGCCCATGTCGATGTCGCCGGCCATGAGCATGGTCTGCACCGGCTCGGCCAGGTTCAAAAGGCGCAGCAGGTTGCTCGCCGCGCTGCGCGAGCGCCCCACGGCCTGCGCCGCCTGTTCGTGGGTGAGGCCGAATTCGCGGATCAGGCGCTGCAGGCCCTGGGCCTCTTCCAGAGGGTTGAGGTCTTCGCGCTGGATGTTCTCGATGAGCGCCATGGCCGCGGCCGCCTCGTTGGGCACGTCGCGCACCAGCACCGGCACCTCGGCCAGGCCCGCCAGGCGTGAGGCGCGAAAGCGCCGCTCGCCCGCGATGATTTCGTACAACGGCCCACTGGCGCTGAGGGCACCCATCGCTGCCGAAGCCCCCTGCGATGCACGCTCCTGGCGGCGCTGTTGCGCCTGTTCGTCGTCAAGGCGACGCACAAGGATCGGCTGCATGATGCCCTGGGCCTTGATGGATTCGGCCAGTTCGTACAGCGCGCCCTCGTCCATGCGCGTGCGCGGCTGGTAGATGCCGGGCACGAGACGGTCCAGGGCCAGCGTGCTCACCGGCCCGTCTGCCGCACCCGCTGCGTTGGCGCCGGCGGGCGCCTTGTCGGCCACCTTGGGGCCCAGCAGTGCTTCCAGGCCGCGTCCCAGGCCCTTGGGTTTCTTGGTGACCATGTGTCTTCAGTCCTTGTTCATCAATGCGCGCAGCAGTGCGTGCCCTTCGGGCCAGTCGCCCAGGTCGGAATCGGCGTTGATATGGCCGCGGGGCCCAGAGTCCACGAAGCGTGCGCCCCACGCACCGGCCAGCGTCTGCGCACGCTCAAAGCTGCAGTAGGGATCGTCCTGGCTGCCCACCAGCACGGCCGGAAAGGGCAGCACCTGGCGTGCGATGGGCGCCCAGCCGGGGATCTGTGCGGCCAGGTCGGGCCGCTCCACATCGCCCGGCGCCACCAGCAGCGCACCGCGCACCTTGTGCGCGTGGCGGGTGTGCGCCGCCCACCACGCGGTGAGGATGCACCCCAGGCTGTGCGCGGCCAGCACCACCTCGCCCGGCGCATCGGCCACGACCTCTTCCAGCCGCGCGGACCAGTCGCCGCGCAACGGACGCATCCAGTCGTGCTGCTGCACGCGCTGGTAGCCATGCAGCCGCTCCCACTCGGTTTGCCAGTGGCCGGGGCCGGAGTTCTGCCAGCCGGGCAGGAGGAGGATCTGCGAGGGGTTCATGCGGCGTTACTATTATTTATATAGCTTATAGCGCTTATCCAATAAGCCTTGGAGGCTATTTTGACCGGTAAGACCTTGGCCAGGCATCACATGCGCTTCACGCGCTCCACCATCTCGCGCGCGAACTCCAGAAAAGCCTGGCTGCCCTTGGCCGCGGGATCGAACACCACGCCGGGCAAACCGTAGCTGGGCGCCTCGGCCAGGCGCACGTTGCGCGGGATCACGGTGTCGAACACCTTGTCGCCGAAGTGGTCCTTGAGCTGCTCGCTGACCTGGCTTTGCAGCGTGATGCGCGGGTCGAACATCACGCGCAGCAGGCCGATGATCTGCAGGTCGGGGTTCAGGTTGGCATGCACCTGCTTGATGGTGTTCACCAGATCGGTCAGGCCCTCCAGCGCGAAGTACTCGCACTGCATCGGCACGATGACGCCGTGGGCGCTGCACAGGCCGTTCAGGGTGAGCATGGACAGGGAGGGCGGGCAGTCGATGAGCACGAAGTCGTAGTCGGAGTCCACCGCCGCCAGGGCGGCCTTCAGGCGGCGTTCGCGCTGCTCCAGCGGCACCAGTTCCACCTCTGCCCCGGCGAGTTCGCGGTTGGCGCCCAGCACGCGGTAGCCGCACTGCTCCGACAGCACGGCGGCCTCCGGCACCGAGGCCGACTCCAGCAGCACGTCGTACACCGACAGCTCCAGCGCGCGCTTGTCCACGCCCGAGCCCATGGTGGCATTGCCCTGCGGGTCCAGGTCCACGAGCAGCACGCGCTGGCCGATCTTGGCCAGGCCCGCGGCCAGATTGACGGAAGTGGTGGTCTTGCCGACCCCACCCTTTTGGTTGGCAATGCAGAAGATCTTGGCCATGCGGGGCAATTCGCTATTACTTGGAAATGGCCAGCTTGACGCCGAAGCCGATGAGGAACACGCCCGCCGTTTTCTCCAGCATGCGCGCCACCGTGGGGTTGGCGCGCATGCGCTCGGCCAGGAAGTGCGTGAGCAGCACCACGACCAGGCTGTACAGGAAGGTGAGCGTGGCGATGGTGGCGGCCATGGCGGCGAAGGTGACCAACCCGCGGTGCGTGGCCGGGTTCACGAACAGCGGGAAGAAGGCCATGTAGAACACGATGGCCTTGGGGTTGAGCAGCGTGATGACCGCCCCCTGGCGGAAGTAGTGGCGCGGCGCGATGTTCAGCACCGGCGCATCCCCCGGCTTGGCGGTGAGCATCTTGTAGCCCATCCAGCCCAGGTAGACGGCGCCCAGCCATTGCACGGCATGGAACGCCGCCGGATACGCGGCCAGCAGGCCCGCCACGCCCGCCACCGCCATCCACATGAGCACCTGGTCGGCGGCGATCACGCCCATGCAGGCGGCCATGCCGGCGCGCACACCGCCCTTGCCGGTGGAAGTGATGAGCGCCAGATTGCCCGGCCCCGGGATGGCGAGGAACAACACGATGGCGGCGACGAATGCGCCGTAGTCTGCAATGCCGAACATGGGAGCGCCTTGCGAAGCGGGAGGGGGCTTGAGTTTACGCGACGGGGCGCAGCCAGAGGATGCAGCGTTCGGCCTGCAGGCCCGGCACAGCGAGTTGTTCCACGTGAAACACGCCTACGTCCGCCGGTAGCGCGGCAATCTCGTCGTGCGGGTGCTTTCCCTTCATGGCCAGCCACACGCCGTGCGGTGCCAGTGCCTGGCGCGACCAGGCGGTGAAGTCCGCCAGCGCGGCAAAGGCGCGGCAACTGACCACATCGAACGGACCGGCCAGCGTTTCCACGCGCGCATGGATGCCATGCAGGTTGGACAGACCGAGGGTGCCCGCCGCCTGCTGGATGAACGCTGCTTTCTTGGCCACGGTGTCCACGCAACTCACATCCACTTCCGGGCAACAAATGGCGAACACCACGCCAGGCAGTCCCCCGCCTGATCCCACATCCAGCAGCCGCGTGCCCGGGTGGATTGCACCGCCCTGCCCCCTCTGCGCGACATGGCGGCGCAGCGGCGGGACGGCAGCCAGGCTGTCCAGCAGGTGGTGCGTGAGCATTTCCTGCGGATCGCGCACCGCCGTGAGGTTGTAGACCTTGTTCCACTTTTGCAGCAGCGCCAGGAAGTCCAATAGCTGTGTGATTTGCGCTTCCGACAGATCCAACCCCAAGGCGTTGGCGCCCTCACGAAGGGCGTGCTCAAAGCTTGTGTTCGACACCACGCTCATGCGACCGTCTCCACCCCATCCGCCGGCTGCGGGGCAAACCCCTTGAAACCGCCCTTCTTCAAGTGGACCATCAGCAGCGAGATCGCCGCCGGCGTCACCCCGGAAATGCGCGACGCCTGGCCCAACGTCTCCGGCCGGTGCTTCTGCAGTTTTTGCCGCACCTCGATCGACAAGGCCGCCACTTGCATGTAGTCCAGATCTTCGGGCAGGCGCAGCTTCTCGAAGTGCGCAGCGCGCTGCACCTCATCCCGTTGGCGGTCGATATAGCCCGCGTACTTGGCGGCAATCTCGACCTGCTCGATCACGGATGCGCTCAGCTCGCCCAGCGTTTCACGTGAAACAGCCTCGCTCGCATACTTGCCGCCATCCATGGTCGTCAGTGCGTCATACCCCACGTCCGGACGGCGCAACAGGTCGAAGAGGTTGTATTCATGTTCGATGGCTTTACCCAGCACGCGCTCGGCCTCCACCGTGGGCAGGTTGCGCGGGTTCACCCATGTCGATTTCAAACGCTCTGTTTCACGTGAAACCGCATCGCGCTTGCGGCTGAAAGCGTCCCAGCGCGCATCATCCACCAAACCCATGCGACGCCCCGCATCGGTCAGGCGCATGTCGGCGTTGTCCTCGCGCAGCTGCAGGCGGAACTCGGCGCGGCTGGTGAACATGCGGTAGGGCTCGGTCACGCCCTTGGTGATCAGATCGTCCACCAACACGCCCAGATAGGCCTCGTCGCGCGCGGGCACCCAGGCACCCTCCCCTCGGCATTGCAGCGCGGCGTTGATACCGGCGAACAGGCCCTGCGCCGCCGCCTCCTCGTACCCTGTGGTGCCATTGATCTGGCCGGCGAAGAACAGGCCCTGGATCTGCCGCGTCTCGAAACTGCTCTTGAGCGAGCGCGGGTCGAAGTAGTCGTACTCGATGGCGTAGCCCGGCCGCAGGATGTGCGCGTTCTCCAGGCCGCGCATCGAGCGCACCAGGTCGTACTGAACATCGAACGGCAAGCTGGTGCTGATGCCGTTGGGGTAGAACTCGTGCGTGGTCAGCCCTTCCGGCTCCAGAAAGATCTGATGGCTTTCCTTGTCGGCAAAGCGGTTGATCTTGTCCTCCACGCTGGGGCAGTAGCGCGGGCCCACGCCCTCGATCTTGCCGGTGAACATGGGACTGCGGTCAAAGCCGCTGCGGATGATCTCGTGCGTGCGCGCGTTGGTGTGCGTGATCCAGCAGGGCACCTGGCGCGGGTGCATGGCCGCCCCACCGTACGCATGCGCCATGAAGCTGAACACCGGCACAGCACCCTCGTTCACGCCGCCGGGCATGCCATCGCCGGGCTGCTCCTCACACTGGCTGAAGTCGATGCTGCGTCCATCGATGCGCGGCGGCGTGCCGGTCTTCAAGCGCCCCTGGGGCAGCTGCAGCTCCTTCAGGCGTGCCGACAGGCTTACGGCCGGCGGGTCGCCCGCGCGGCCGGCCGCGTAGTTGTTCAGACCCACATGGATCTTGCCGTCCAAGAAGGTGCCCGCCGTCAGCACCACCGCGCGACTGCGAAAGCGGATGCCCACCTGCGTGACGGCGCCCACCACGCGGTCGCCCTCCACCATCAGGTCGTCCACCGCCTGCTGGAACAGCCACAGGTTGGGTTGGTTCTCCAGCATGCGGCGGATGGCCGCCTTGTAGAGGATGCGGTCGGCCTGCGCGCGCGTGGCGCGCACGGCCGGGCCCTTGCTGCTGTTGAGGATGCGGAACTGGATGCCCGCCTCATCGGTCGCCAGCGCCATGGCGCCGCCCAGCGCGTCCACCTCCTTCACCAGGTGGCCCTTGCCAATGCCGCCGATGCTGGGGTTGCAGCTCATCTGCCCCAGCGTCTCGATGTTGTGCGTGAGCAGCAGCGTGCGGCTGCCCATGCGTGCGGCGGCCAGCGCGGCCTCGGTGCCGGCATGGCCTCCGCCAACGACGATGACATCGAAATCCTGGGGGTACAACATGGTGGGGTGCTCCGGGCACGCTGCGGCCCTGTCAAACAGTGAACAAGCCCGGCTTTCACGGCGCCGGTACCGCCCCCACCCTCGCGCCTGCGCTGCCGGCCCGGCGGGGAACCCGTGATTTTCCCATCTTTGCCACCCGGATGCGCGGCGGGGTTTGTTTCACGTGAAACCGCGCAGGAAAAGTGTGCCCAGGCTGTGCTCCAATCCCGCGCATGAAGTTCCTCGTGTTCGCGGGCAGCACCCGCACCCAATCATTCAACCGCCGCCTGGCTGCCGTGGCCGCACACATGGCGCGCGACGCCGGCGCCGAGGTCACGCTGCTGGAGCTGGCCGACTTCGACATCCCCCTCTACAACGCCGACCTGGAGACCGCGGGCACCCCGGCCGATGTGTTCCGGCTGAAGGAAGTGCTGGACGCCCACCCCGCCTGGGTGATCTGCTCGCCCGAATACAACGGCAGCTACACCGGCCTGCTCAAGAACACCATCGACTGGGCCTCCAGCCCCGTGGCCGGACACGCGGAATGGAGTGATGGCACTCGCCCGTTCGCGGGCAAGGTGGTGGGGATGCTCAGCGCGTCCAACGGCGCACTGGGCGGCCTGCGGTCGCAAAGCCACCTGGCGCCGCTGCTGCTCAACCTGGAATGCTGGCTGGCGCCGCGCCATTTCGCGCTGCCGCGCGCGGCCAGTGCCTTCGACGCCCAGGGCCAGCTGGTCGACGCAAGCCAAGCCGCCCACGTGCGCGGCGTGGTGGAGCAGGTCCTGTGGGCTGCCGGGCGGCTGCACGGCACCGCGTGACAGAAGCAAAAACCGGTACCAGCGCATATCCAGCAAGCGCTGACAGCTATGAATTAAATAGCGCCATGGATTGCCGCCCCGGCTGCGGCGCCTGCTGCACGGCGCCGTCGATCTCCTCGCCCATTCCCGGCATGCCGCACGGCAAGCCGGCCGGCATGCGCTGCGTGCAACTGGACGACGACGCACGCTGCCGCATCTTCGGCCGGCCCGAGCGCCCCACGGTGTGCGCCTCGCTGCGGCCCAGCCCCGCCATGTGCGGCGACAGCCGCGCGCACGCGATGCGCTGGCTGGCGTTCATGGAACAGGCCACACAGCCGTCCACGCCCCGCTGAGGCCGCCTTGCCCCCAGGCGCAGCGCCGCGGGGAAACGCCCCCACAAAGGCCTTGGCATGGCAGACCCGCGCAGGTCGGCATAGCATGCGCTGCGGAGATTTTCTTCATCACTCTCTTGAAAGGACAAGACCGCATGAAGCTCTACTACTCCCCTGGCGCCTGCTCGCTCTCCCCGCACATCGTGCTGCACGAAACCGGCTTGGCCAACACCTCGGTGCTGGCCAGCACCAAGAGCCACAAGCTGCAGGACGGCACCGACTACTACACCATCAACCCCCTGGGCTACGTGCCGGTACTGGAGCTGGACGACGGCACGCGCCTGCGCGAAGGCCCCGCCATCGTGCAGTACCTGGCCGACCAGGCGCCGCACAAGAACCTCGCCCCCGCCAACGGCACGCTGGCGCGCTACCGTCTGCAGGAGTGGCTGACCTTCATCGGCACCGAGATCCACAAGGGCTTCACCCCCCTGTTCAAGCCCACCACCCCCGCAGACTACAAGTCCCTGGTGCATGAGCAACTGCTCAGCCGCCTCAAGTGGGTGGACGGCGAACTGGCCCACAAGCCCTACCTCATGGGCGAGCACTTCAGCGTGGCCGACGCCTACTTGTTCACAGTGACCAACTGGGCCCCCGCCGTGAACCTGGACATCTCCGCACTGAAGAACCTGGCGGCCTACCGCGAACGCATCGCCGCCCGCCCCGCCGTGCAGGCCGCCATGAAGGCCGAGGGCCTGCTCAAGTAAGGCCCACATGGCCGCGCCCGGCATCTGCGGGGCGCGGCTTGTGCGTGCCGGCGCCTCACCGCAAAAATCCCCCCGCGCGCCGCACGCCCGGCGCCATCCAGGGCCGCCAGCCGGCCCCACCGCCGTACCCCCTCCCTGTTTGACGTAGCACAGAACCCGTGGTTCTGCAGCGCCTGGGTGTACTGCACGCCTTGAGCGATACAGGTAACCTTTGATGCGTTCCGCACCTCCCGCGGTTCGCTTTGCAAGAAGGTACTGAAGTCGCATGCCCACTCTGTTCGATCCCATCCAGGCCGGTGACCTGCACCTGGCCAACCGTATCGCCATGGCGCCGCTGACGCGCAACCGCTCGCCCCGGGCCGTGCCGCGCGACATCACCGCCACCTACTACGCCCAGCGCGCCAGCGCCGGGCTGCTGATCACCGAGGGCACGGCCATCAGCCACCAGGGCCAGGGCTATGCCGATGTACCAGGGCTGTACGCCACCGAGCAGCTCGATGGCTGGAAGCGCGTCACCGCCGCCGTGCACGCACGCGGCGGCCGCATCGTGACCCAGCTCTGGCACGTGGGGCGCGTGTCGCACACTGCCCTGCAGCCGGAGGGCGGCGCACCCGTGGCGCCGTCGGCCGTGCGCGCGCAATCGCAGACCTACCTGGTGGACGCGGCCAGCGGCCAGGGCCAGTTCGTGCCCACGTCCGAGCCCCGCGCGCTGGCAGCCGAGGAACTGCCGGACATCGTGCATGCCTTCGCCGCCGCCGCGCGCAACGCGGTGCAGACGGCGGGCTTTGACGGCGTGGAGATCCACGGCGCCAATGGCTACCTGCTGGACCAGTTCCTCAAGGACGGCGCCAACCAGCGCAAGGACGACTACGGCGGCGGCATCGCCAACCGCGTGCGCCTGATGGTGGAGGTGACGCGCGCCGTGGTGGA
The DNA here is from genome assembly GCF_013154915.1 of Diaphorobacter sp. JS3050. Lineage (NCBI taxonomy): Bacteria > Pseudomonadati > Pseudomonadota > Betaproteobacteria > Burkholderiales > Comamonadaceae > Diaphorobacter > Diaphorobacter sp. JS3050. The sequence continues at coordinate 47,185 of NZ_CP053553.1, read as the reverse complement.
CGCCATCGGCGGCGGCCGCGTGGGCATTCGTCTCTCGCCCGTCACGCCCGCCAACGACATCCGCGACAGCGACCCGCAGCCGCTGTTTGAACACCTGGCACGCGAGCTGGCGCCGCTGGGCCTGGCCTTCATCCACGTGATCGAGGGCGCCACCGGCGGCCCGCGCGAGGTGGAAGGCCGCCCCTTCGACTACGCCGCGTTCAAGAACGCCTACCGCAGCGCGGGCGGGCGCGGCGCCTGGATGGTGAACAACGGCTACGACCGCGACATGGCCCAGGAGGCGCTGGCCAGCGGCCGCGCCGACATCGTGGCCTTTGGCCGCGCGTTCATCTCCAACCCCGACCTGGTGGAGCGCCTGCGGCGGGGCGCCCCGCTCAACGCCTGGGACCAAACCACGTTCTACGGCGGCGGCGAGCACGGCTACATCGACTACCCCGCGCTGGAGCAGGCCCCGGCCTGACGCAGGCGGCCCGCCAAGCATCACGCCCGGCGCCGGGCGTGATGCTTCATGGATGGATATAAAAACCGGCCCCAGCGCTGATGGGCAAAGCGCTGGCAGCTATCAAAACAAAAGCGGGTACACCCATGGACCCGCGGGCAGCAGGGAGACATGCATGGAGACACCGGCCATCCTCGTCCTGGGCGCCGTCGTGGCGGGCTTCGTGCAAGGCCTGTCGGGCTTTGCGTTCAGCATGGTGGCCATGTCGTTCTGGGTCTGGGTGCTGGAGCCACACCTGGCGGCGGCGCTGGCGGTGTTCGGCTCGCTCACCGGCCAGGTGCTGGCTGCGGTGACCATGCGCCGCGGCTTCAATGCCGCCCTGCTGTGGCCGTTCATTCTGGGCGGTCTGGTGGGCGTGCCCGTGGGCGCCAGCCTGCTGCCCCACCTGAACGCCCACTGGTTCAAAGCCCTGCTGGGCACGCTGCTGGTGTGCTGGTGCCCCGCCATGCTGATGGCGCGCAGCCTGCCGCGGGTGCGTTGGGGCGGGCGCACGGCCGACGCCGTGGTGGGCCTGTGCGGCGGCGTGATGGGCGGCATTGGCGGCTTCACGGGCGTGCTGCCCACGCTGTGGTGCACGCTGCGCGGCCTGCCCAAGGACACCCAGCGCGCCGTGGTGCAGAACTTCAACCTGGCGATGCTGGCCGTGGCCATGGCCACCTATCTGGCCAAGGGTCTGGTCACGCGCGACATGCTGCCCGCCTTCGGCATCGTGGCTACGGCCGTGCTGGTGCCGGTGCTCCTGGGTACGCGGCTGTATATCGGCATCAGCGAGGTCCGCTTTCGCCAGATCGTGCTGGGCCTGCTCACGCTGTCGGGCGGTGCGCTGCTGGTGGCATCCGTGCCGCGCCTGCTGGCATCGGCATAAAAATCGGCTCCAACGCCCGCCCAGTAAGCGCTAGCAGCTACTTATTAAATAGCAATCTGCTAACTTCCTTGCGCGCCATCACAGGCCGCACAACCAAGGGGCAAAAAAAACGCACCCGAAGGTGCGCAAGGAGGGTTTGTTGAAAACTGGCGGCGGCGCCCGGCCGCCGCGTGCGTCATGCAGCGCTCAAGCGGCGCTCAGGCGCGGCGTGTCGCCGCCCCGCAGCGCGGGGGCCGGCGCGCCGGTGCGCGTGAAGGCCGCGGGCGCGTGGCCGTCGTCGGCCAACTGGAACTGGCTCACCACCTGCGACAGGCGGGCGGCCTGCTCGCGCAGCGACTCGGCCGCCGCGGCGGACTCTTCCACCAGCGCGGCGTTCTGCTGCGTCATGCGGTCGATCTCGCCCACGGAGGCGTTGACCTCGCCGATGCCGTCCGCCTGCTCGGAGGCGGCGGAGTTGATCTCGCCAATGATGTCGGTCACACGCTGCACGCTGGACACGATCTCCTGCATGGCCTTGCCGGCATCTTCCACATGGCGCACACCGCCGTCCACGGCCGTCACGCTGGAGCTGATCAGGCCCTTGATCTCGCTGGCTGCGGCCGCGCTGCGCTGTGCCAGGCTGCGCACCTCGCCCGCCACCACGGCAAAGCCGCGGCCCTGCTCGCCCGCGCGCGCCGCTTCCACGGCCGCGTTCAGCGCGAGGATGTTGGTCTGGAAGGCGATGGAGTCGATCAGGCCGATGATGTCGCCGATCTTGCGGCTGGAGGAGGAGATCTCGTGCATGCTGTTCACCGCCTGCTGCACCACCTGGCCACCGCGCGTGGCGATGCCCGAAGCCGAGGTGACGAGCTGGTTGGCCACCTGCGAGGACGACGCCGTCTGCTGCACCGTGGCGGTGAGCTGCGAGAGCGCGGCCACGGCTTCCTGTGCGTTGCTGGCGGTCTGCTCGGTGCGGGCGGACAGGTCCTGGTTGCCGGTGGCGATCTCCTGGCTGGCCGTGGCGATGTTGCTGCTCGCGTCGCGCACCTGCGCCACCATCGCGCCCAGGCCGTTTTGCATGTCCAGCAGCGCGCGCTGCAGGTCGGCCGCCTCGTCACGGCCTTCCACGCGGATGCGCTGAGACAGGTCGCCCCCGGCGATCGCCTGTGCCATCGCGCGGGCCACTTCCAGCGGGCGGCAGATGGACACCATGTTCAGCAGCGTGAGCGGCACCACCACCACCACAGTGATCAGCACCGCCAGGGCGAACAGCCACTTGGTCTGGTCGGTGACGCGGTCCTGGTGCGCAATGGCGCTGTCCACCTCGGCGGCCAGGCGCTTGTCCAGCGCGGCCACCTTCTCGGTGGCGATGGTGAACTGCTCCACCGCCTTGCCGCTCATGCGGTTGGCGATCGTGGCGGTGTCGTAGCCGCCGGCCTCCAGCTGACGTGCCACGTGCGCAAACTGCTCGCGGTAGGCCACCAGGTGCTTGGCGACGTCCTTCGCCTCGGCCAGGTCCTCGCCCTGCCAGATCTGGCCCAGCGTGGCCGTGACCTTGCCCGCACGGTCCAGCGACGCCAGCCACCGGTCGTGCGCGGCGCGCACCGACTCGGGGCGCTCGTAGTGGATGATCATGTCCTTCTCGTGCTGGCGGATCTCACCCATCTCGCTGCGCAACTGGCCCATCAGCTTCACCGCGGCATGCGGCTGGCTGATGAAGTCCTGGGCCAGCCCGTGGATGCGGAACATGCCCAGCATGCCGGCACCGCCCAGCAGGCCCAACAGGCCCAGTACCACGCCAATGGCGCCGATCATTCGCAGGCGGATCGTGAAGAGCCGCATGAGCGCGTAAATATTCATCACCGTTTCCTTGTCGTGTGCAGCCCCCGGCGGGCCACCCTCCCATGATGTGCGTCACGCAATCCGTCACCCTGTCAGGCGATGGCTTGCGCGTGACTTACGAACGAAGCCGCGCGCCAATATGCAACAAAACGTTGCAGTTTGCCAGAGAAATAAGAATCCTTTTGTCTCGTTTATCCCGCAATCACCCCCGCCAACGCTTGAGCAACAACGCATTCGTCATCACGCTGACCGAACTCAGCGCCATCGCGGCCCCCGCGACCACGGGACTCAGGTAGCCCAGCGCCGCCAGCGGAATACCGGCCACGTTATATGCAAAGGCCCAAAACAGGTTCTGGCGGATCTTGGCCACCGTGCGCCGCGAGATGTCCAGCGCCGCCGCCACCAGCTGCGGGTCGCCGCGCATCAGCGTGATGCCCGCCGCGTGCATGGCCACGTCGGTACCATTGCCCATGGCCATGCCCACATCGGCCGCGGCCAGCGCGGGCGCGTCATTCACGCCGTCGCCCACCATGGCCACGACATGGCCCTGCGCCTTCAGCGCATTCACCGCCGCCGCCTTGTCGCCCGGCAGCACCTCGGCCATCACCTCGCCGGCCTCCGGCTGCAGGCCCAGGCGGCGGGCCATGGCCTCGGCCGCGCCGCGGTTGTCGCCAGAGATCATCACGCAGCGCACGCCCTGATCGCGCAGTTGCGCCAGTGCCTCGCGTGCGCCGGGCTTGGGCTCATCGCCAAAGGCCAGCAGCGCGCGCAAGACATAGTGCGCCCCCGCGCTCGGCACTATCGTGTCCTCGCTGCCCCCCAAGGGAGTGCTCGCGGCTTCGGGCGGCCGTGCGCCGCTCGGGTCCTGCGCGACCCGCTCGGCCACCGCGGACACGGTGGCGCCTTCGGCCTGCAGCGTGGCCGCACGATCGGCCAGCGGGCCCAGGTCCACACCCAGCTCCTGCATCCAGCGCAGGCTGCCGACCAGATAGCTGCGCGCTGCCACCTCGCCCTCGGTGCCGCGGCCGGGCACGGCGCGCACTCCGTCGGGCGCAGGAACAGGCAGGCCACGCTCCTGGGCGGCGCTCACCACGGCGCGTGCGAGCGGGTGCTCACTGCCGCTCTGCACCGCGGCCACAGCCGACAGCAGTGCCGCCTCATCCACCCCTGGTTCCACGTGAAACGCCGTCAGGCGCGGGCGGCCTACGGTCAGCGTGCCGGTCTTGTCAAAGGCCACGGTCTGCACGCGGTGGGCGGTTTCCAACGCCTCGGCATCCTTGATGAGGATGCCATGCCTGGCCGCCACGCCGGTGCCCGCCATGATGGCCGCCGGCGTCGCCAGTCCCAGCGCACAGGGGCAAGCGATGACCAGCACCGCCACGGCATGGATCAGCGCGGCCTCCACGCCCGCGCCCGTCCACAGCCAGCCCAGCAGCGTGACGATGGCAATCGCCAGCACCACCGGCACGAAGACCGCCGACACCTTGTCCACCAGCCGCTGGATGGGCGCCTTGGCCGCCTGTGCATCCTCCACCAGGCGGATGATGCGCGCGAGCACCGTCTCGCTCCCCACCGCCGTCACCTGCATCACGATGCGCCCATCGCCATTGATCGAGCCGCCGGTGAGCGCCCCGCCCTCCGGGCCATCGGCGCTGCGCGCCACGGGCAGCGGCTCGCCGGTCAGCATGGATTCGTCCACCTGCGTGTGCCCTTCCACCACCGTGCCGTCCACGGGGATGCGCTCGCCGGGGCGCACCACCAGTCGGTCACCGGCCATCACCTCGGCAATCGGCACGTCCACCTCGCCGTCCCGGCCCAGCAGGTGGGCCACCTCGGGGCGCAGCGCGTGCAGCGCGCGGATGGCGGCCGTGGTCTGGCGCTTGGCGCGCGCTTCCAGCCACTTGCCCAGCAGCACCAGCGTGATCACCACGGCCGATGCCTCGAAGTACAGGTGCGGCGTGTGCCCCGCGCCATGGGTGGATTCGGCCGTGGCCCACAGCCACAGCGACAGGCCGTAGCCCGCGCTGGTGCCGATGGCCACCAGCAGGTCCATGTTGCCCGTGAGCGCCTTGGCGGCATGCCAGCCCGCCTTGTAAAAGCGCGCGCCCAGAATGAACTGCACCGGTGTGGCCAGGATGAACTGCACCCACGCCGGCAGCATCCAGTGCAAGCCGAACAGATCGCCCAGCATGGGCAGCACCAGCGGCGCCGACAGCAGCAACCCCACCGCCACGGGCGTGAAGCCTGCCCAGGGCGACTGCGCGCCCTCCTCACCCGCTTCCTGCTCCTCCACGCTGCGCGGCTCGTAGCCGGCATTGCGCACGGCGCGGCGTGCCAGCGCCTCCATGCCTGCGCCGCTGGCGGCGTCGAACACGATGTGCGCGCGCTCGGTCGCCAGGTTCACCGTGGCGTCCTGCACGCCCGGCACCTTGCGCAGCGCACGTTCCACTCGGCCCACGCAGCTCGCGCAGGTCATGCCGGCAATGCCCAGGTCCAGCGTGCCCGCGGGGGCGTCGCCCGATGCGGCAGGGGAAAGGGAAGCAGAAGTCATGAAAGCCACCTTGGAATCGATACAGGGCGCACCTTAAACCCTGACATGCTGGCAAGGTCAAGCGGCAGGCCGCGCGGGTCCCCGCTTGACTTTGACACCATGTCAGGCTTCATGATGCAGCTGTCGGCCACCCGCTGGCCCGCAACCCATCCACCGCCCTTTGATCGAGAGGACCATCATGCAATACACATTTCAAGTCCAGGGAATGACCTGCGGCCACTGCGAACGCGCCGTGGTGCACGCCGTGCGCCAGGTCGACACCGACGCCCTCGTGAAGGTAGACCTGCCCACCGGCCAGGTCATCGTGGAGAGCGACAAGTCGCGCGAAGCGCTGGCCAACGCCATCCAGGAAGAAGGCTACAAGGTCGCCGCATGAGCACCGCGCCGCGGCGCCCCGCCCACCGCGTGCCCAGCGACGGCGCCGGGCCCGCGGCCGCGCTGGACTGGCCCGTGGCCATCGGCACCGCCGCCGAGCGCGCAGGCGTCTCGGCGCGCATGCTGCGCCACTACGAATCACTGGGCCTGCTGACCGGCGTGGCGCGCACCGACAGCGGCTACCGCCAGTACACCGAGGCCGATGTGCACACCCTGCGCTTCATCCGCCGCGCGCGCGACCTGGGCTTCTCGATGGAGGAGATCGCCACCCTGCTCGGCCTGTGGCAGGACAAGCAGCGCGCCAGCAGCCAGGTCAAACGCATTGCCCAGGCGCACATCGACAACCTGAGCGAGCGCATCGCCGCCATGCAGGCCATGCAGCGCAGCCTGCAGGCGCTGGTGCACTGCTGCCACGGCGACGACCGGCCGGACTGCCCGATCCTGGACGATCTGGCCATGGCCGGCATCCCGAATAGCGGCGCCGCCGACGTCGCTATTTAATTCATAGCTGCCAGCGCTTGTGGACAGGTCGCTGGAGGCCTAAAACACCCCAAACCAACCCGCCGGCCGGGCCACAATGGCCGCCTTGACACACCCTGCAGGAGGCATGCCATGGCACACCCTTTCAAGGTGGGCGACCACGTCAGCTGGAACTCCGAGGCCGGCCGCGTCAGCGGGCGCATCACCGCCGTCCACACCCGCGCGCTGCAGTGGAAGGGCTACACCCACCACGCCAGCGCCGAAGAGCCGCAGTACGAGATCCAGAGCGACAAGACCGACCATGTCGCCCTGCACAAAGGCAGCGCGCTGCACCGCCTGGCCCGCTGAGCGGCACACGCCATGGCCGCGCCGCCGCTCTACACCATCGGGCACTCCACGCTGGCGGTGCAGGACTTCATCGCGCTGCTGCAGCGCGAAGGCGTGACACGGGTGATCGACGTGCGCGCCATCCCGCGCTCGCTGCGCCAGCCGCAATTCCACGAGGACCGGCTGCCCGGCGCGCTGGCCGCGCAGGGCATCGCCTACACCCACATGCCGGCGCTGGGCGGGCGCCGCCCCCTGCAGCGCGGCGTGCCGCCCACCACCAACGGCTACTGGGACAACCGCAGCTTCCACAACTACGCCGACTACGCGCTGCAGCCCGCCTTTCGCGCCGCGCTGGCCGCGCTGCGCACGGCCGCGGCACGCGAGCCCTGCGCCATCATGTGCGCCGAGGCCGTGTGGTGGCGCTGCCACCGCCGCATCATCACCGACCACGTGCTGGCCGCCGGCGGCGCGGTGCGCCACATCCTGGGCGCGCGCACCGAGAGTGCGACACTCACCCCGGCCGCGCAGGTCCACCCGGACGGTACGGTCACCTATCCACCTCCAACCACCGTATCTGCCCCATGACCCACCGCGAAGTCTTCGTCGTCAGCACCGCACGCACCGCCATCGGCACCTTCGGCGGCAGCCTGAAGGACGTGCCCAACACCCAACTCGCCACCACCGCCGTGAAGGCCGCCATCGCGCGCGCCGGCATCGCGCCCGACGCCGTGGGCCATGTGGTGATGGGCAACGTGATCCCCACCGACACCAAGGACGCGTACCTGAGCCGCGTGGCCGCCATCGACGCGGGCTGCCCCATCGAGACGCCTGCCTTCAACGTCAACCGCCTGTGCGGCTCGGGCCTGCAAGCCATCATCAGCGCAGCCCAGGCCATTGGCTACGGCGACTGCGACGTGGCCGTGGGCGGCGGTTCCGAGAGCATGAGCCGGGGCCCCTACTTCGACCAGGGCGCGCGCTGGGGCCAGCGCATGGGCGACAGCAAGAGCATCGACTACATGCTCGGCATCCTGCACGACCCCTGGCAGAAGATGCACATGGGCATCACCGCCGAGAACGTGGCCGAGCGCTACCAAATTTCGCGCGAGATGCAGGACCAGCTCGCCCTGGCCAGCCAGCAGCGCGCCGCCGCCGCCATCGCCGCGGGTTACTTCAAGGAGCAGATCGTCCCCGTCGAAATCGCCACGCGCAAGGGCACCGTGCTGTTCCAGGAAGACGAACATGTGCGCGCCGCCACCACGCTGGACGTGCTGGCCGGCATGAAGCCGGCGTTCAAGAAGGAAGGCGGCACGGTTACGGCCGGCAACGCCTCGGGCATCAACGACGGTGCCTCCGCCGTGGTGCTGGTGGCGGGCGACCGCCTGCAGGCGCTGAACGTGAAGCCCCTGGCGCGCCTGGTGGGCTATGCGCACGCTGGCGTGGACCCGGCCTACATGGGCATCGGCCCCGTGCCCGCCACACAGAAGGTGCTGCAGCGCACCGGCCTGAAGGTGCAGGACATGGACGTGATCGAGGCCAACGAGGCCTTCGCCGCCCAGGCCTGCGCCGTGGTGCAGGAGCTGGGCCTTCAGCCTTCCAAGGTCAACCCCAACGGCTCGGGCATTTCGCTCGGCCATCCCGTGGGTGCCACGGGCGCCATCATCACCACCAAGGCGATTGCCGAGCTGCACCGCACGGGCGGGCGCTACGCGCTGGTGACCATGTGCATCGGCGGCGGCCAGGGCATCGCGGCGATCTTCGAACGGGTTTGAGTCGTTCTGGCCTTCAGCGCTTGTCCATCAAGCGCTGCTAGCTCCTGATTAAGTAGCAACCAAACGATCCAGCACCTTCCTCACGGCCGATCAGAACGCCGCCTGCAGCTTTTGGGCGGATCCGACCCTAGGGCTGCATACCCGATTCCCGCGCTTTTCTGAACCGACGCGCGCAGGCTGCGCATCCACGGCAGTACGTCGGACATCATGAGGGGAAAAGTTGCGCGGCCACTACCGGGCCGAGGAACCAGCGGGCATCCACCCACCAGCCACCCGATCCCGCCGGGTGGCTTTTTTTATGCCGCGGCTTCCGGCTTGTAGAACACCTCCACGCTGCCCTTGAGGGTGATGAGCAGCGGGCGGCCCTTGCGGTCCAGGGTCTTGCCGGCGGGCACCTTGATCCAGCCCTCGCTCACGCAGTACTCCTCCACGTCGACACGCTCCTTGCCGTTGAAGCGGATGCCGATGTCCGCCGCCTGCTGGAACACGGCCGCCACATGGTGCGGGCTGCGCGGGTCGATGGCCAGGCGGTCGGGCAAGGGGAGCAGGGCGGAGTCGGTCACAGGGAAAGGTCTCGGAAAGCAGTAAAGGGCCTGCATTGTCCCGCAATCCCGGGGCGGCTGTGGCCTGCATCGCGGCGCCACGGCTCCAGAGCTCCTGAAAAAGGAGCAGCTAACGCTGTGTCAGCCTTCGCTTGCGCCGTTTTTGCTCGGCAGTCATTCCGGGAAGGGCGCCTTGTGGATAAGTCTGCGGAGCGTTCTGGCACAACTGGCCAGTTATGCACAGGTGCGGGGCGCATCTGGGGCTTGTCCCCATTTGCGGTACAGCAGGCGCCTGCGGCCGTCCCCATGCTTTGGCGCAGCGCAAGTGCTTGATCTGTCAAACAAAAATCGGCTTGCCCACAGGCCGGTCCGCCCTCTACTACTACGACTATTCTTTATAAGAACTACAAAGAACAACCCGTGGCAAACCGCAGCGCCGCACAAAACCCCTTTCTCGGCCCCGGATTGAGGAGGCTTCGACGTAAAAAAAGCGCCTGACAAGGCGCTTTTTGGGGAAAGAGGGAGGGTTGCGGTCAGCGCAGCAGCGCGTAGCCCACACCGATCGCGGCCAACAGCCCCACGGCATCGGCCACCAGCGCGCAGGCCAGTGCGTGGCGTGTGTGCTTCACGCCCACGCTGCCGAAGTACACGGCCAGCACGTAGAAGGTGGTCTCGGTGGAGCCCTGCACGATGGCGGCCAGGCGCCCCACGAAGGAATCCACACCGTGCGTCTGCAGCACGTCGATCATCAAACCCCGTGCGCCGGCGCCCGAGAGCACTTTCATCAACCCCACGGGCAGGGCCGGCAGGAAGTCGGTGTTCCACCCCAGTGCCGCCACCCCTGCGCCGATGGCCGCCAGCAGCGCATCCATGCAGCCCGCGGCGCGGAACACGCCGATGGCCGCCAGGATGGCCACCAGGTACGGAATGATCTGCACCGCCACGCCAAAGCCCTCCTTGGCGCCGTCGATGAAGGCGTCGTACACGTTCACGCGGCGCCAGGCCCCGGCCAGCAGGAACAGCGCCACCACCCCCAGGATCACGCCCGCGCCGGTGGCTCCCGCAATCTGGGCGGCTTGCTCTGCGGGCAGTTGCGCCAGGCCCGCCACCGCCGCCGCCAGCACGCCGCCCACGGCCAGCAAAGGCAGCAGCAGGCGCGCGCGCCAGATCGGCAGGCGCTGAAAGAGCGCCACCGCCAGCACGCCCGCCAGCAGCGAGGCGAAGGTGACCAGCAGCGTGGGCAGGAAGATGTCGGCGGCGTTGAATCCCGCGCCCAGGCCCTGCTTCAGCGCCACGCTCTGGCGGATGGCGATGACGGACGTGGGGATCAGCGTCAGCCCCGCCGTGTTCATCACCACGAACATGATCTGCGCGTTGCTGGCCGTGCCCGCCGGTTCGCGGTTGAGCGTCTGCAACTCCTGCATGGCCTTGAGGCCCAGCGGCGTGGCCGCGTTGTCCAGCCCCAGCAGGTTGGCGCTGATGTTCATGGTCATCGCGCCCTGGGCGGGGTGGCCGGCGGGCACGCCGGGAAACAGCCGCGTGAGCAGCGGCCCGGCCAGGCGCGCCAGCAGCTCGACCATGCCCGCGCGCTCGCCCACGCGCATCAGGCCCAGCCACAGGGCCATGATGCCGGCCAGGCCCAGCGAGATCTCGAAGCCCGCGCGTGCGCCGTCGAACAGCGCCGTCAGCAGGGCCTGGAAGATGCCCGCTTCGCCCAGCAGCCAGCGCACCACGGCGGTGGCGAACGCCACGATGAAAAACCCCGTCCAGACCCAGTTGAGTGCCATGGAACTCGATGGTAGCGGCTGGCCCCGTCCGTGCGCCGTGGCAGACTGCACCCCATGCCGCCCCCCACCCTGCTCGTTGCCGACGACCACCCGCTGTTCCGCGCGGCGCTGATCCAGGTGCTGCACGAGCGCTTTGCGCCGCTGCAGACGCTGGAGGCCGCCAGCGCCGCCACGCTGGGCCAGGCGCTGCAGGACCACCCCGAGGTGGAGCTGGTGCTGCTGGACCTGGCCATGCCCGGCGCGCGGGGCTTCTCGGCCCTGCTGCACGTGCGCGGGGAGTACCCGCAGGTGCCGGTGGTGGTGATCTCGTCGAACGACCACCCGCGCGTGATCCGCCGTGCGCAGCAGTTCGGCGCGGCGGGGTTCATCCCCAAGTCGGCCCCGGCCGAGGACATGGGCGCGGCCATCCGGGCCGTGCTGGACGGCGGCAGCTGGTTTCCGCCCATGGCGGCCGAGCGCTCCGAGGCCGACGCCGCGCTGGCCGCCAAGCTCGCGCAGCTCACGCCGCAGCAGTTCCGCGTGCTGCTGTGCCTGGCCGATGGCCTGCTCAACAAGCAGATCGCGCATGAGCTGGGCCTGGCCGAGAACACCGTCAAGGTGCATGTGACGGCCATCCTGAAAAAGCTGGAGTGCTACAGCCGCACCCAGGCCGCGGTGCTGGTGAAGAGCCTGGAGACGGAGCCGGAAGCCGCGCCCTGAGCGCAGTACCCTGCCGGCACAAGTTTCAAGCCAAATCGGCCTCTAGCGCTTGTCTGACAAGCGCAAGCAGCTACTGTTTCCGTAGCATCATCTGGCTGATGAGCGCGCGCAGTGCGGACGGGCGCACGGGCTTGAGCAGGTAGCCCCAGCCGCGCTCGGCCGCCTGGCGGCGCAGGGTGCTGCTGCGCTCGGCCGTCACCAGCACCACCGACGGTGCCTGGCCCCACACGGTGCACAGCCGGTCGTACAGGTCGGGGCCGTGGAAGGGCCCCATGCGCACGTCCAGCAGCACCAGCTGTGGCGCGTTGCCGGGCGCGGCCAAGTCCAGGGCCGACTGCGGGCCGCCCGCCAAAGGCACTTCGCAGCCCCAGCGGCGCAGCAGCGCGCCGGTGGCCTCGCAACTGGGCGCGTCGTCATCGATGTACCAGGCCGTGGTGCCCTGCAGGGGCTGGTCGCCCTCGGGCGGGGCGGCTGCGCCCGCGGCGGCGGGGCGGGGTGCGGCGGCGGCATCGGCCAGCGGCACGCACACCCAGAACACGCTGCCGCGCCCCAGTTCGGAGCGCAGGCCAATCTCGTGCCCCAGCAGCTTGCCCAGGCGCTCGACGATGGCCAGCCCCAGGCCCGCACCCCGGTCGCCGTCCTGGCTGTGGCCCTCGCCCAGGCGGCGGAACTCCTCGAAGATCTCGCGCTGCAGGCTCTCGGGAATGCCGGGGCCCTGGTCGTGCACCTCGATGCGCAGGTACCGGCCGCGGCGCCGGCAGCCGATCAGCACGCGCCCGCGGGGCGTGTAGCGGATGGCGTTGGACACCAGGTTCTGCAGGATGCGCCGCAGCAGCGCCTCGTCGCTGCGCACCGCGTAGCGCGTGCCCACGGTGCGCAGGCGCAGGCCCCGGCTGGCGGCGATGATGCCGAAGTTGTGCTGCATCACCTGCAGCAGCGGGCCGAGCGCGAAGTCGCGCACATGCACCTCCAGCTGGCCCGATTCCATGCGCGAGATGTCCAGCAGGCTGTTGAGGATGCCGTCCTGCGCGGCCAGCGCGCCGTCGATGCTGTCGGCCACCTGGCGTCCGGCGGCGTCGTGCAGGTGGCCGCGCAGCAGCGAGGCGAACATGCGCGCCGCATTCAGCGGTTGCAGCAGGTCGTGCACCGCGGCGGCCACAAAGCGGGTCTTGTAGCGGTTGGCGGCCTCGGCCTCGCGCCGGGCGGCGTCCAGGTCGCGCGTGCGTTCGGCAATGCGCAGCTCCAGCGCGTCGGCCAGCGAGCGCAGCTCGCGCGCGGCGTTCTTGTAGCTGGTGATGTCGGCGTAGCTGGTCACGAAGCCGCCGTCGGGCAGCGGGTTGCCGCGGATCTCCAGCACCGTGCCGTCGCTCTTGGCGCTCTCATGCAGGTGGGGCTTGCCGCTGCGCAGGTGCTGCAGGCGCCGCTGGATGGCGTCCTCGGTGGGCGTGGCGCCCAGCAGGCCGCGGCGCGCGTTGTGGCGGATCAGCGCCTCCACCGGCGTGCCCACGCGCATCAGCTCGGGCGGAAAGCGAAACAGTTCCACGTAGCGCGAGTTCCACGCCACCAGGTTCAGGTCGCGGTCGATGACCACCACGCCCTGCGGCAGGTGCTGCAGGCTGCGCGACAGGCCGGTGTCGGCCTCGCGCGCGGCCTGCACGATGCCGTCCTGCGCGGTGCGCAGTTCCTGCGCGTGTTGGCGCAGCACGGTCTCCAGCTCCTGGCGGCTGCGCTGGCGCAGCAGGGCCAGGCGCTGCCGCTGGCGCACGAACAGCACCAGCAGTGCCAGGGCCAGCCACAGGCCCGCGGCCGCACCGGCCGCCCAGCGGCGGGCCTCGATGGCGCTGTCCGCGTGGTGCAGCAGGTGCAGTTGCCAGCCGGTGCCTGCCAGCTCCTGCGTGTGCCACAGCAGCGGGCCGGGCAAGGGGGGCTCCTGCGCGCGTGCCAGCACCGTGCCTTCGTCCACCCGCCGCTCCACCTGCAGGCCCAGCGGCGTGAGGGGCTGACCGGTGTACTGGCGCGTGGCCTCCAGCTCCTGGCGCGCCTGGGGCGTGAGGGGTACCAGCAGCCGGTAGCGCCAGGCGTCGCGGCTGGCGAGGAAGACCACGCCGTGCGCGTCCGAGGCCAGCACCACGTCGGGGCTCTGGCGCCATTCGCGCTCCAGCTCGGTCAGCAGGATCTTGATGGCCACCAGGCCCAATGTCTGCCCGTCATCACCGCGGATCGCCGTGGACAGGAAGTAGCCCGCCTCCCCCGTGGTCAGGCCGATGCCGTAGAACCGCCCGTGGCCCTGCGCCAGCGCCTGCTGCACGTAGGGGCGGAAGTGGTAGTCCTCTCCCACGTTGTTGGGGGTGTCGCGCCAGTTGCTGGCGGCGATGGCGCGGCCTTGCAGGTTGATGAGCGTGAGTGTGGACGAATGGCTGGCGCCGTTGGCCTGCTCCAGCTTGCGGTTGAGCACGTCCACCTCGGCGGGCGTGAGCGGGTGGGTCAGTGCATCCCTCAGCTGCGCGTCCAGCGCCAGCACCTCGGGCAGGGTGCGAAAGCGGTCGATGCGCTGCTCCAGCGCCTGGCCGTACAGCGTGAGCTGGCGCCGCACCCCCTGGCTTTCGTCGTGCAGCGCACGGCGCTGCGCGTACTGGCTGGCCAGCAGCATGCACACGGCCATGCCCGCCAGCACGAACAGTGCGACAAGCGCGGTGAGCAGCGGGCGGCGGCGGCGTAGCGGCATGGGCGGAGTGTCTCTGGGTTTGGTGTCCGTGGGCGGGGCGGGCGCGGCGTCTAATACCAATAGGTTATCGGCGTGGCGGCGATGCAGGGGTACAACCGCGGACTTCCAAAGATGCGCGGCATTGCACGGCCCTGGCGCGTCTTTTTTTCGACCTCCGGAGACACGCCGCATGCATGCCATTTCCTCTGCCGCCCCCGCCCCGTCGGTGCGGCTTCCGTTCTATCGCCAACTGTATTTCCAGGTGGTGTTCGCCATCATCATCGGCGTGCTGCTGGGCCACTTCCAGCCCGAGTACGGCGCGGCGATGAAGCCGTTCGGCGATGCCTTCATCAAGCTCATCAAGATGATCATCGCGCCGGTGATCTTCCTGACCATCGTCACCGGCATCGCCAGCATGAGCCACCTGAGCGCCGTGGGCCGCGTGTTCGGCAAGGCCATGGCGTACTTCCTCACGTTCTCCACGCTGGCACTGGTCGTCGGCCTGGTGGTGGCCAACGTGATGCAGCCCGGCACGGGCATGCACATCAACGTGGCCGAGCTGGACCAGACCGCCGTCAAGGGCTACGTGAGCAAGTCGCACGAGATGACGCTCACCGGCTTCGCGCTGGACATCATCCCCAAGACGCTGATCAGCCCCTTCGTGGGCGACAACATCCTGCAGGTGCTGCTGGTGGC
This sequence comes from Diaphorobacter sp. JS3050, assembly GCF_013154915.1. Lineage (NCBI taxonomy): Bacteria > Pseudomonadati > Pseudomonadota > Betaproteobacteria > Burkholderiales > Comamonadaceae > Diaphorobacter > Diaphorobacter sp. JS3050. The sequence continues at coordinate 32,070 of NZ_CP053553.1, read as the reverse complement.
CGTGCTGTTCGGCGTGTCGCTGGCCATGGTGGGCGACGCCGGCAAGCCCATCCTGGACTTCCTGGACGGCCTGACCAAGCCCGTGTTCAAGCTGGTGAACATCGTCATGAAGGCCGCGCCCATCGGCGCCTTCGGGGCCATGGCGTTCACCATCGGCAAGTTCGGCCTGGGCTCGCTGGTGAACCTGGCCGAGCTGGTGCTCACCTTCTACATCACCTCGGCCGTGTTCGTGCTGGTGGTGCTGGGCGCGGTGGCACGGGCCTGCGGCTTCTCGGTGCTCAAGCTGATCCGCTACCTGAAGGCCGAGCTGCTGCTGGTGCTGGGCACCTCCTCGTCCGAGTCCGCCCTGCCCTCGCTGATGGAAAAGATGGAGAAGGCCGGCTGTGCTAAGTCCGTGGTGGGCCTGGTGGTGCCCACGGGCTACTCGTTCAACCTGGACGGCACCAACATCTACATGACGCTGGCTGCGCTGTTCATCGCGCAGGCCACCGACACGCACCTCACGCTGGGCCACCAGATCGCGCTGCTGCTGGTGGCGATGCTGTCGTCCAAGGGCGCGGCCGGCGTGACCGGCGCGGGTTTCATCACCCTGGCCGCCACCCTGGCAGTGGTGCCCGAGGTGCCGGTGGCCGGCATGGCGCTGATCCTGGGCGTGGACCGCTTCATGAGCGAGTGCCGCTCGCTCACCAACTTCATCGGCAACGCCGTGGCCACAGTGGTGGTGTCGCGCTGGGAAAACGCGCTGGATGCCGACCGCCTGCACCGCGTGCTGGACGGGGAGGCCGAGTTCCTGCCCGAGCCCGAACGGGCGGTGGAACCCGTCGTGCTGGCCCGCCACCGGGCCTGATCCGGCAGCGGCCTTCAAGCCAGGCCCCAAGCCCATGCACCGGCAACGGCGCGTGGGCTTTTTTTTCGTCAGAACGGCGCGTCGTCGTCGGGGCCGCTGGCCGCGGCATGCAAGGCCCCGGCGGTTGGTGCGGGGGCGGCAGCAGCGCCACCCAGGCTCGTGCGCCCCTCGCCGCCCAGCGCCGCGATCAGGTCGGGAATCAGCTGCGACAGCTCGCCCGTGGCGATCGCCACGTCGGCATCGAAGCCGCCATCGTCCTGCGTCTGGCCCTCGAACACCGTGTCCAGGAACGCCACCTTCTTGAGCTGCAGCCCCTCGGTCAGCACGAAGCTCACGCGGTCGTCCCAGCTCATGGCGAGCTTGGTGGGCAGCTTGCCCGCCTCGATGTGGCCCTGCACTTCCTCGATGTCCAGCGGGTGGCGGGCGTAGCGAACCACGGCCTTGGTCTCGTCGGGCGCCTTCAGCTCGCACTCGCGGTCGATGGAAAAGCCCGCCGGCGGCTCCTGCTCCTTGAGCCACAGCGCCATCGCCGCCTGGGGGCTGGTCTGCGTGTCCAGCAGCGCCAGCGACAGGCCGGGCAGGTGCTCCACCAGCAGGCTCACCACCTCGTCGGCACGGCCTTGGGCGCCCGTGTCCAGCACCAGCAAGTGCGCCTGTGGGTCGATCCATACCCAGGTGCCGCCCTGCTTGGTGAAGGCCATGGGCAGCAGGTCCAGCTTGGCCTCTTCCTTGAGCTCCTTGGTTTCCTTCTTGCCGGGCTTGCGGCCGGTCTGCTGCTCGATCTGCGCGGCCTTTTCCTTCACCTTGCGCGCCAGCACGGTGGCCGGGAGCATCTTGGCTTCCCATTGGAAGCGCAGCATCCAGTGGCCGCCCACGCTCTCGGCCAGCAGCCCGTGGGCCTCGCCGCGCGGGGGCACCCAGCCGCTGGACTTTTCCTGCGTGGCGCCGCACTCCTGGAAGGGCGCCTTGGCCAGCGCTTCCTCCAGCTGGGTCAGCTCCACCTGCCATTCGGGGGCAATGCGGTACACGATCATGTTCTTGAACACGGGGAGATTCCTTTTGAAATGCCGGCCCCGCGCCAGGGCTGCACGACGGGCGGGGCGGTGAATGGTCCTGATTTGATAGCTGTCAGCGCTTATTGGATAAGCGCTGGAGGCACTTTTTGCATAAAACGACTGTAGCCGGCATGGTGGCGCATGCCGGGTGAATAGCCGAACTTTACACAGGCGCAGAATTCGCTCACGGGCGCGTTACACACGCGGCGCACACTGCTTTGCAAGCGCAGGGTGCAGTGTCCCCCATTCGGGTGGACCACCAGGCGCCCATCACTTCCTGTGTGAAGCAAGAAAGGAAACACCATGGCCCGTTTCAAGATCACCCAGCGCCTGGCCGCCACCGCCGTGGCGGCCGCTGTGCTCGCCGGCATGGCTGTGCCCACCCTGGCGCAACCCGGCCCCGGCCCAGCCGCCACCGAGCAAGGCGCATCCCAGGCGCAGCAGCGTCCGCGCCAGCGCGCCCTGACGCCCGAGCAGCGCGAGCAGTACATGGCCCAGCGCGCCGAGGCGTTCAAGCGCAAGCTGCAGCTCACGCCCGAGCAGGAGCCCGCATGGAACAGCTTTCTGCAGTCCATGAAGCCCGACGCCGACGCACGCAAGGCGCGGCTGGATTGGCAAGGCATGGACCAGCTCACCACGCCCGAGCGCATCGACCGCATGCGCGCGTTGCGCTCCCAGCGCGCGGCCGAGATGGACCGCCGCGGCGACGCCGTCAAGGCCTTCTATGGCACGCTGACGCCGGCGCAGCAAAAGACCTTCGACGCCGAAGGCAAGCGCATGTACCGCCACTGGGGCGGCGACCACCCCATGGGCAAGCGCTGGGGCAAGGACGGTGCGCGGGGCGACTTCCGCGGTGACGGTCGCGGCATGCGCCACCAAGGCCCTGGCCCGGGCGCAGGCGCTGCTCCCGGCGCGCCGCTGACGCCGCAGTAAGCCGGCCCAGGGCCGGGTGCGCATCCGCTGCGCCGGCCGCGGGCTGCGGGCTGCGGCTCCGGCCTACAGGGCGGCTGGGCAGTGGGGGGCTGCAGGGGTTATATAGTTATATATTCAGGTAACAACAACACCTCGCAACCATGCCTACCATCGCCCGCCGCAGCGCCTTTTTCCGGCGCACCGCCCTTCTCTCCCCGGTGCCTTTTCTCGCGGCCGCCGCCGCGTGCCTCACGGCCCCACCGGCCCTGGCGCAGCCGTCAGAGGACCGGGCCTACGCCCCTTCGGTCTACGTGCAGGGCGAATGGGCGCGGCGCCAGACGGATGCCATCACCATCGGCGCCACCCTGCCCTGGGGCACCTGGCGCCGCCCGCTGTGGGGCGGCGAGCTGCGCGGCCATTGGGATGTTTCACTCAGCCGCTGGTCCTTTGACGGCATCGGCGGGCACAACAGCGCGGTGGTGGTGGGCGTGGCGCCCACGCTGCGCCTGCGCCCCGACGAGGGCCGTTCCCCCTGGTTCTGGGAGGCCGGCATCGGTGCCACCGTGGCCAGCCACCGCTACCGCGTGCAGGACCATGAGTTCAGCACCCGCTTCAACTTTGCCTCGCACCTGGGCCTGGGGCGCAATTTCGGCGCACAGCGCCAGCATGAGCTGATGCTGAGCGTGCAGCACTTGTCCAACGCCAGCATCAAGAGCCCGAACCCCGGGGAGAACTTCCTGCAACTGCGCTACGCGTTGCACTTCTGAGCGGACTGTGGACAAGCCTGGGGATGCGGCGCTGGTCATCTGCGCCTTGTCCACAGCACCCGTCCCACCGGCGCAGTTGTACCCATTTCAGGCCGGACTTGACCCGGTGCCGGGACACAGACTTTGCAGTAGCGCAAGTACGCGCCGCCATTCAGAAAAAGCGGCTTGTCCACAAAATGGCGCGGGCTCTACTACTACCACTATGAAGTAATAGACACATTCATGAATAACCGGAGCGATGGCCGCGTGGGTCAGGCCGTCGGCCGGTGTGCTTCATTATTGATAGCTGCCAGCGCTTGCCCATCAAGCGCCAGCAGCCATTTTTCCTGCAAGCCGGGTTATTTGGCCAAGCCAAGCTTTTCGATGATGACCTTCTCGGTCTTCATGGTGTCCAGCGCGTACTGCTTGTAGGTGGCGCTGTCCATGTAGTAGGTGTCCATGTCGAACTTCGCCAGGGACTCCTTGTAGTTGGGCATCTCCATGGCCTTCTTGAAGGCGTCGTGCAGCACCTGGGTGATCTTCGGGTCTGTGCCCTTGGGCACCACCAGGCCGAACGGCGAGGTCTGCACCAGGTTGATGCCCACTTCCTTGAGCGTGGGCACGTTGGGGAAGCGGGCCGAGCGCTTGTCCCCCCAGACCGACAGCACGCGCAGCTTGCCCTGCTCCACGTACGGCGCCCAGCCGGGCGTGTCGGCAATCGACATCACATGCCCGCCCAGCACGGCCTGCAGCGACTCGGAGTTGCCCTTGTAGGGGATGTGGTTCAGCGTCACGCCGGCCTGCAGGGCGATGTTCTCCATCGTCAGGTGCAACGTGGTCAGCGCACCGGGCGTGCCGTAGTTCAGCTTGCCGGGGTTGTTCTTGGCGTAGGCGATGTAGTCCTGCATGGACTTGATGGGCGAGTCCGCGGGCACCACCAGGCCGAAGGCGTAGCCCGCCAGGCCGATCACGTATTGCAGGTCGGTGGCCGGGTTCCAGTTGATCTTCTGCGTGTAGGGCAGGCGGAACACCGGCAGCGGCACCTGTGCGAGCGTGTAGCCGTCGGCCGGGGTGCTCTGCATCATCTGCGCGGGCAGCACGCCGCCGGCGCCGGGCTTGTTCTCGATGATCACGGGCTGGCCCAGGATCTTGGAGGCGTTCTCCGCCAGCACGCGGAACGGCACATCGGTCGAGCCGCCGGCGGTGAAGCCGATCAGCACCTTGATCGGGCGGCTGGGAAAGCGCTCGGGTTGCGCCAGCGCGGGGCCGGCCACGCAGCCGGCGGCCAGCAGCAGGGACAGGGTGCGGCGGTTGAGCAAAGCATGGGTCATGGAGGGAGTCCTTGGGTCTATGGCCTCCGGCGCTGCGATCAACCCGCTGTGCAGGCCGTGTGCTGTGGAGGCCTTCAGGTAGCGTGGTTTCTCTGTGCGAAATTCATGGAGGCACGGGAGAAGTGGCGTGATTTCAGTATCCCCCTGATGAAAAACCCTTCTCGCTAGGGAAATCCATGAGTCGGTGCAGAAAAGTTGCGATGAAATAATTCCGCTAAGAGAAATTTACCTGGAGAGTGGGAATGGCGCGCACACGGAACATCGACTTCGACGAAGGCGCGGACAGCCGGCGATTCGTGACCGCGCTGGCCCGGGGGCTGGACGTGCTGGCGTGCTTCCAGGTGGACGAAAAATGGCTCACCAATGCCGAGATCGCCGCGCGCACCGGCCTGCCCAAGCCAACGGTGGTGCGCCTGGCCTACACGCTGTGCGTGCTGGGCTACCTGCGCCATTCGCGCGACAGCGGCAAGTACGCGCTGGGCGACAGCCTGGCGGCACTGGGCATCACCATGGTGTCCAACCTGCGGCTGCGGCGCATTGCACGGCCCTACATGCAGGACTTCGCGGACCGCTACGACATCTCGGTGTCGCTGGGCATCCGCAACGGGCTGTCGGTGCTGTACGTGGAAAACTGCCGCTCGGGCACGCCGCTGTCGCTGGGACTGGACCTCGGCGCGCGCCTTCCGGTGGCGGAGACGGCCATGGGCCACGCCTTGCTGGCCGTGATGGAGCCGCGCGAGCGCGAGCGGCTGCTGGCCGAGATCCGCCAGGCCGAAGGCGAGCGCTGGCCGCAATTGCGCCAGGCCATCGAGACCGGGTGTGCCCACTGGCGGGCGCGTGGCTTCACGGTGGTGGTGCGCGACTGGCAGACGGACATCGCGGGCGTGGGCGCCGCCATCCGCCAGCCCGACGGCCGCGTGATCAGCTTCAACGCGGGCGGCTCGGCCAGCAAGTTCCCGCGCGCGCTGCTGGAGCAGGAGATCGGCCCGCAGTTCGCGCGCATGGTCAAGGGGCTGGAGCCGTTCGTGCGCAGCGAGGAAGCGTAAGCTATCGATTAGATAGCTGTCAGCGCTTGCTGGACAAGCGTTACAGGCCAATTGGGCTTAAAGAGGCGGCGTGCGGGCTGCGGCGATGTGGTCGTGCAGCAATTGCTCCAGCAGGTCCAGCGGCAGCGGCCGGCTGAAAAAGTAACCCTGGTACACCGCGCAGCCGGCGTGCGCCAGCCAGTCGCGCTGCGCGCTGGTCTCCACGCCCTCGGCGATCACCTCCAGGCCCAGGCTGGCGGCCAGGCCGATGATGGTGCGCACGATGGCCGCGTCGTTGGGGTCCGTGAGCAGGTCGCGCACGAAGCTCTGGTCGATCTTGAGCTGCCCGAGCGGCATGCGCTTGAGGTAGGCCAGCGACGAGTAGCCGGTGCCGAAGTCGTCCAGCGAAAAGCCCACGCCCAGCGCGCGCAGCGCCGCCATGGTGGCAATGGTGGCGGCCAAGTCTTCCACCAGCAGGCTCTCGGTCAGTTCCAGCTTGAGCTGGGAGGCCGGCGCGCCGGTGGCGGCCAGCACGCCCGCCACGTCGTCCACGAAACCCGCATCGCGGAACTGGCGCGAGCTCACGTTCACTGCCATGGTCAGCGGCGCCAGCGCCGGCACCCGCTGCCAATCGGCCAGCACCGAGCACGCCGTGTGCAGCACCCAGTGCCCCAGCGGCAGCACCAGGCCGGTCTCCTCGGCCAGCGGAATGAACTGCCCGGGCGACACCATGCCGCGCCGCGGGTGCGCCCAGCGCAGCAACGCCTCCACGCCCACGATCGCGCCCCGCGCGTTGATCTGCGGCTGGTAGTGCAGCAGAAACTCTTTCTGCGCCAGCGCGTTGCGCAGGTCCGCCTCGAGCGAGGCACGCTCGGCCACGGCATGCTGCATGCTCGGGTTGAAAAAGCGCAGCGTGTTGCGTCCCGCGGTCTTGGCCTGGTACATCGCCAGGTCGGCCTGCTTGAGCAGTTCGCCCACCGTGGTGGGCGCGTGGTTGAACAGCGCGATGCCGATGCTGGGCGTGCTGCGGTACTGGTACCCGGTGAGCGCATAGGGGGCGCTGAGCACGGCGAGGATCTTCTCGCCCACGGCACCCGCCTGCTCCGCCAGCGTGTCGCTGTGCGCGCTGAGCTGCTCCACCAGCACCACGAATTCGTCGCCGCCCAGGCGCGCCACCGTGTCAGCGCTGCGCAAACAGGTGTTCAGCCGCTGCGCCACGATCTGCAGCAGCTCGTCCCCCTGGTCATGGCCCAGCGTGTCGTTGAGGGTCTTGAAGTTGTCCAGGTCGATGAACAGCAGCGCCCCGCCCTGCTCCAGGCGCTGCGCCTTGGCCAGGGCCTGGTCCACGCGGTCCAGCAGCTGCACGCGGTTGGGCAGGTGGGTGAGCGGGTCGAAGAAGGCCAGGCGCTGGATCTCGCGCTCCTGGTGCTTGCGCGTGCCGATGTCGGCGTTGATCGCGAGGACCGACTCGGGCTCGCCACGGTCGTTGCGCACCAGCGTCCAGCGGCCTTCGGCTTCGAGGGTGCGGCCCGCGCGGTCGCACTGCAGGATCTCGCCGCTCCACACGCCGTGCTGCATCACCTGCTGGGTGGCGCGCAGGAAGTCCTCCGGGTTCTGGTACAGCAGCGTGGCGATGGAGCGGCCGAGGACCTCCTCGCGCGACCAGCCGTACATGCGCTCTGCGCCCTCGTTCCAGAACGTGATGCGGTGCTCCAGGTCGCGCACGATGATGGCGTCGCGCGCCTTGTCCAGCAGCGATGCCTGCTGGCGGATGCGCTGGTCGTCCGTCTGGCGCTGCAGTTCCGCGGCCGCGCGCGCGGCGAAGATCTGCAGCGTGTTGCTGACGAAGCGGCTGCGCTCCAGCGCCTGGCGGAACACCACGAAGATCATGCCGATGGGCGTGCCGTCGCTGGCCGTGAGCTGCTGGCCCACGTAGCTGCGCGCGCCGGTGCGCGCGAGCACCGGCGCCCGCGGGAACCGCTCGCGCGCACGGTCGCGGATGACCAGCGAGCGCTGGGTCAGCAGCCGCTCGCTCGGCGTGCCTTCCAGTACGTACTCGGCATTGGGCTGGGCCACGCCATCGACCACGTGCGACAGCGCCACCGCCCGCCGCGCCTGCCCGGGGGCGGCCGGCAGGAAGCGGCCCACGCAGGCCACCTGGGCGCCCAGCGCCTCGGCCATGTGCTGCGCCAGATGGTCGAAGAACGCCGCGCCCACGCCGGCCGAGACGGCGGTGGCCACCTTGACCAACGTGGCCTGCAGGCGCTGCTGCTCCGCGCGGGCACGCAGGTTCTCGATGCCGAACGCCAGGTCGGCAGCCATGGCCTCCAGCAACTGCGTCTCCTGCACCCCCAGGTGCAGCACCTCGGGCGCATACAGGTACAGCAGGCCGAAGGTGCGCTCGGCGTTGCGCAGCGGCAGGCACACCACGGCGTGAAAGCCCAACTGGGCCATGCGGTCCGCCAGGTGGCTGAAAGCCGGGCTGTGGTGCACGTCGTGCACGATCACCGTGCGGCCGGTGCGCACGCACACGCCTGCCGGGCCGTTGCCGCCCGGCTCCTGCGCCGACCAGCTCAGGTGCAGGTGTTCGGTGTAGTCATGGGCTTGGGCGACGCCCGCGTGCGCCACGGGCTCGATGCGCCTGTGCGCATCGTCGCGCGCCATGCCCACCCAGCCCATGCGGTAGCCGCCGATCTCCACGGCCACGCTGCACACGGCGTGCAGCAGATCGGACTCGCTGGTGGCGCGCACCAGTGTCTCGCTGCAGGCGCCGCGCATGCGCTTGGCACGGTTGACGCGCGCCAGCTCGTCCTCGATACGGCAGCGCTCGGTCACGTCGCTGGCCAGCATCTGCCACGCCGGGCGCCCGCCGAAGTCCGTGTCGCCCACGACGACTTCCACGTCCAGGGCGGCGCCGTCCTTGCGTGCGTGGCGCCACAGCCGTGGTGCGGACGCGGGAGACCCGGGTGCATGGGCCTCGCGGCGCAGCATGTCGAGTGCGCAGGTGGCCGCGTCCTGGTTCTCCGCGGACCAGAGCGCGCGCAACTCCATGCCCAGCAGCTCCTGCTCCGCATGGCCGTAGTGGCGGACCATGGCGTGGTTCACCGCCAGCAGACGCAGGCTGTCGCGGTCGCAGACCCACATGGGCTGCGGATGTTCGGCAAAGAGCGTGCGGTACTGCTGCTCGGACGCACGCAGCTGCGCGTCCACGCGCCGCAACTGCAACATGGCGCCCAGCGACTCGGCCAGGATGCGCAGGTGCAGCAGATGCTGCGCCTCCAGCGCTGCGCCCTGGGGCACCCTCACCTGGAGCAGGCCCGCGAGCAGCGCGCCGCTGCCCAGCGGCATGCTGACCCGCCGGTGGGGGAGCTGCGCACTTCCCACATCCTGCGCGGGGGCGTCCGTGGCTGCCTGTAGGCCCGCGCGTGCGGCTTGCTCCATGCCCTGCCAGGATGCGCAGGCGTCCAGCGGCACGCGGGTGCCGATCGCCGGCAGGGGCGGCGCGCCCACGCTGGCGCGCACGGCCAGCGCATCGTTTTCGCGCAACGCGATCATTGCCCCGACCGCGCCCGTGATCGCGCAGGCGGCTTGGGCGGCCTGCGCCAGGACGTGCTCCAGGGGCAGCTGCAGGTCCGAGATCAGTTGCTGGAGCTGCAGCAGGAGCGCATGCGCCGCCGCCTCGTCGTGCGCCTGCACCGCTGCGGCCGGGCCTCCTGCCTCGGCCGGGTGGGCTGGTGGGGTTCCAGTGGGATCGCTGATAGGCATGGCGCGCTGCGTGTCATGCCCACGCGCGGCCGGGGTGGCGCTGCGGGAAGGAGCGAGAGGCGGCCCGGGCCATGGCGCGCATCAGGATCTGCCCAGGCTGGCGCCGGCCAAGGGGCTCGGCGGTGGCGCGGCGGGGTGTCGGAAGAACATGGCGGACGCTTGCGGCCCGAAAGGCGGGCGGATGTGACTGATGGTACATGGGCGCCCTCCTTCTTTTCGGCCGCGACGGCGCCGGAGCGTGTCAGCCGCGCGTGCGGCGTTCGCGCACGGCCGCAGCCAGCTGCTGCAGTACCGGCACGGTCTGTGCGAAGCTGATGCAGGCGTCGGTGACCGACACGCCGGGTGTGAGCGGCTGGCCGTCCACGATGTCCTGGCGGCCCTCCTGCAGGTGGCTCTCGATCATCACGCCGGTGATGCGTGCATCGCCCGCGGCGATCTGCTGGGCCACGTCCTGTGCCACGTCGATCTGGCGGCGGTGCTGCTTGCTGCTGTTGGCATGCGACAGGTCGATCATCACCTGCGGGCGCTGGCCGGCCTTCTCCAGCAGCGCGCAGGCGGCCTGCACGTCGGCCGCGCCGTAGTTCGGGGCCTTGCCGCCGCGCAGGATCACATGGCAGTCGTGGTTGCCGCGCGTCTCGAAGATCGCCGCCTGCCCCATCTTGGTCATACCCATGAAGGCATGCGGTGCCTGCGCGGCCTGGATGGCGTCGGCCGCCACCTTCACACCGCCATCCGTGCCGTTCTTGAAGCCCACGGGGCAGGACAGGCCGCTGGCCAGTTGCCGGTGGCTCTGGCTTTCGGTGGTGCGCGCGCCGATGGCGCCCCAGCTCACCAGGTCGCTGATGAACTGCGGCGACAGCAGGTCCAGGAATTCCGTGCCCACGGGCAGGCCCAGCGCCAGCACGTCCAGCAGCAATGCGCGGGCGCGCTCCAGGCCTTCGTTGATGGCGAAGCTGCCGTCCAGGTGCGGGTCGTTGATGTAGCCCTTCCAGCCCACGGTGGTGCGGGGCTTCTCGAAGTACACGCGCATCACGATGAGCAGGTCCTGCGCCAGCGCATCCGCCTGTTCCTTCAACAGGCGCGCGTACTCCATGGCCTGGTCATGGTCGTGGATGGAGCACGGCCCCACCACGACGATGAGGCGGTCGTCCTGCCCGTGCAGCACGCGCGAGATGGCCACGCGGCTGCTTTCCACCAGCGTCTGCGCCGCATCGGGCGCGGGCTGCCATTCCTGCAGCAGCGCGGGCGTGATGAGCGGGCGCACGGCTTTGATGCGCAGGTCGTCGATGCGCGTGGTGTCGTGGGTGGTGAGCGGGGATGCGAGGCGTTCGGTCAGGGTCATGGTGCCCCGATTGTCGCGCTACCTGCGTGAGAGCCTTCCAGGGAGTTCGGCGCCCTGCCCCGGCGGCAGGTGGCGGTGAAGGAAGGTAACACCGCCTGTGGCCGCCGCAAGCGGCGCCGTGGAAGTTCAGGGGCGCCGGAAGCTCGCGAACTGTTGCGACCAGTAGCGCGACTTCAGGTGGTCCAGGCGCACCGTGCCGCCGCTGGACGGCGCATGTACGAAGCGCCCCTCCCCCACGTAAATGCCGGCATGCGTGGGCCGGCCGCGGCCGAACACCACCAGGTCGCCCGTGCGCAGCTCGTCCGCGTCGATGGACTGGCCGAAGCCGCTCAACTGGGCCACCGTGCGCGGCGGGGCCACGCCCGCGCGGCTGGTGTACACGTAGCCGATGAGGCCGCTGCAGTCAAAGCCGCTGTCGGGCGTATTGCCGCCGTAGCGGTAGGGCGTGCCCACCAGTCCCAGGGCATGGATGGCGATGTCGCTCGACTGCTCGGGCGACAGGCGGGAATAGGCGGCGTTGCGCGAGGCAGAGGTGGGCGGCGTGGTGCCGCAGCCCACCACCAGCAGGCTGGCCGCGAGCGTCAGGACGGGAAGGGCAAAGGCGCGCATGGGGGTCAAGCGTAGCAGCCGCGGCGCGATGGCGCAGCCAACACCCCGCGCCCGAACGCGCTTTCTCCTACTTTTGCAACGTTTTTTGGGGTCATTTTTTGCACTTTTCTCGGGGCGCCTCGCCGTGGGTGCATGCGCGAAGGGTGTGGGGCGCGATTGCAGCGACTGAGCCGTGCAGTACAAAAATTTGTACTAGTACAAACAATACAATGTGTGCATGCCATCGTTGTCTGTAGAAGGAAGCAATGCCAAAGACATTGCGGCAAGCCTTGAATATGCCATGCGCCGCGGCGCTCTGCCAAGCGGCGCCGCCCTGCCCTCGGTGCGCCATCTGGCCGCAGAACTGGGGGTGAATCCCAACACCGTCGCCGCCGCCTATGCGCGGTTGCGCAGCGCGGGCCGCGTGGTCACTGCGGGGCGCCGCGGCACCCGCGTATCGGGCGAGCCGCCCCGCCCTGCCCCTTCGTTCGCTCCGCCCGAGGGCCTGCGCGACCTGGCCAGCGGCCAGCCCGATCCTGCGCTGCTGCCGCGTCCCCGCGGCGCGGCCTGGGCCGCTGCGCTGGGGCAGCCGGCAGCGGTGCCGCATGCGCCGCAAGCGGTTGCGGAGGCGCTGCTGTCGCAGGCGCGCCCCTGGCTGGAGAGCCAGGGCCTGCCTGGCGATGCCGTGGGGGTCTTCTCGGGTGCGCTGGATGCGATCGAGCGCGCCCTGCGCCAGCATGCGCGCCCCGGCGACCGCGTGGCGGTGGAAGACCCGGGCTGGCCACCGCTGCTGGCGCTGCTGCACAGCCTGCGCCTGCAGCCCGTACCTCTGGCCGTGGACGCGCAGGGGCTGTGCGTGCCGGCAGCGGGCGTGTTGGCGCAGTGCTGCGCCGTGGTGGTTACGCCGCGCGCGCACAACCCCACGGGCGTGGCCCTGGGTGCGGCCCGGTGGAAGGCGCTGCGCCGCCAATTGCGGGCCCATCCGCACACGCTGCTGATCCTGGATGACCATTGGGGCCTGCTGAGCCACGCCCCCCTGGCGATGGCCGGGGCCCTGCCGCCGCTGTGGCTGCATGTGCTGAGTGTGAGCAAGGCGTTGGGCGCAGACTGCCGCGTGGCCCTGGCCGCGGGCACGCCGGCGCTGGTGCAGGGCATGTGCGCACACCAGGCGCTGGGGCCGCGCTGGGTCAGCCACTGGTTGCAGGGGCTGGTGGCGCAGCTGTGGCGGCAGGCGGCGCAGGGACGTGCGCGGGGCTCATGGCGCCATGCCGCGGCCCAGTACGCGGCCCGCCGCGCGGCGCTGGCGGACGCGCTGCGCGGCCACGGGGTGGCGGCGCCCTGGCTGGAAGGCGAGGGCCTGCACGCCTGGGTTCCCGTGTCCGACGAAGCCGCGGCGGTGCAGGCCCTGGCGGCCGCGGGCTGGGCGGTGCAGGTGGGCGCGCCGCTGCGGCTGCACAGCGGGCCGGGTGTGCGCATCAGCCTGGGCGCCGTGGGCGTGCGCGATATGGGCCGGCTGGCGCGCGACCTGGCAGGGGCGCTGCGGCCTGCGGTCCGGGCGGTGTTTTAACGAACGCGAGCGCGCCGCGAATACGGCAGCGCTCCCGTGCTGCACGCCGCCCGTGGGGGGGAATATTGTCAACGTCCGCTTCTTGAAATCTCGCTTCTTGCGGAGGGAGGCGGTCCTTGGAACTGCCGCCACGTGGTCTGTGGTTGGCCTCTCTGCGGGCGACGAGCTAACTGTCATGACCCTTGCGGTTCACCCTGGATGATGGAAGACACTGGGGGCGTGCGGGCCAGCGCGGGTAGAGGTCGGTCAATTCTTTGATGGCACTCGACCGCGATCGCTAACTTGACCCGCTGCCGACCACTCGTACCCAGGATTGCCTGCGGGCGTTGCCCAGACCCAGCCGGGTCAGAGCGCGCCTGACAGCCCACATTAAAGAGAGCCGCCGGGCTTGCCCGGCAGGCCGTTGGTCGGCGGCACCTTGGCTGGTCCGCACGCTTGTGATTGTCATTCAAGCTGCAGGAGAGCCGCAATGGATTTGACCCCGATGCACAAGCGCGTCATTGCGCTGGACGTTCACCAGGCCAAGATCACGGCCTGCGCCGTTGTCGAACATGACGATGGCCGGGTAGAGGTCACCAAGCGAGACTTCGGCGCCTTCAAACGCGACCGCCGCGCCTTGGCGCAGTGGGCGCTGGAGATGGCCCCTGAGGTCGTGGTGATGGAGAGCACAGGGGTGTATTGGAAAAGCCCGTTTGCGGCGCTGGAGGCGGTGGGCCTTATTGCTTGGGTGGTCAACGCGCGGCATGTCAAGGCTGTGCCCGGTCGCAAGACCGACATGGCCGATGCACAGTGGCTGGCCACGCTGGCGCGTGCGGGTTTGCTGCGCGCCTCGTTCATTCCACCGGTGCAGATGCGCCAGCTTCGCCTGGTAGCGCGCCAGCGGCAAAAGCTGGTGGGCATGTGCAGCGCCGAGAAGAACCGGCTGCACAAGGTGCTGGTGGACGCGGGCATTCGCATCAACGTGCTGGTGGCCGACATCCACGGACAGAGCGCGCGTGCCATGGTCAAAGCCCTGATCGAGGGACAGCCCATGCACGAGGTGCTGAACCACAAGGGGCGGCTGCGAGCGAGCAGGCAAGAACTGTGCGAGGCCCTGAGCACCGAGCAGTTCAGCGCAGTGCACCGCTTTGTGGCCCAGGAGATCGTGCAGCACATTGAGCAGATCGAGCAGCGCATCGCCCGCATGGACCAGTACCTGCTGCAGGGCCTGCAACCCTGGCAGCCACAGCTCAGGCTGCTGCAGACCCTGCCGGGCATCGACGAGCAGGGGGCGGCCATGCTGCTGGTGGAGATTGGTGCGGACATGAGCGTGTTTGGCAGTGCAGAGCGCCTGGCCAGTTGGGTGGGCATCTGCCCAGGCAACAACGAGAGCGCGGGCAAGCGCAAAACCGGGCGCATCCGCAAGGGCAACGCCTGGGTCAGAAGGCTGCTGTGCGAGTTCGCCCAGGCTGCAGCACGAACGCGCTGCGCACTCAAGGCCAAGTTCGACGCGCTGACCATCCGAAAGGGCCACAAGAAGTCAGTGGTGGCGCTGGCCCACAAGATGCTGCGCACCATCTACGCCATGCTCAGCAACGCAAGCCACTACCAGGACAAGGAGGTCGATTACGAGGCGCTGAACGTTCAGCGCAACGCGCCGCGCTGGATCAAAATGCTGCGCAAGCACGGCTTCATCGCCACGCCCGCTGCCGCCTGAGACGCGCTTGCCCGCTGACCATCGGCCTTGGCCAGCCTCAGGTCAGGTGTCGGCACGTCCGGTGGCGGGTGTCTTCCACATTAAGGGTTAAGGGCTACCTGTGTCGGGGCACGCCGCGGCTTGCGGCGCCCGCTCTCCGCTCCAGCAACGCGCGCTGCAGGGCAGACGCTCCTCGCGCAAACTGCCCCCGCGCGGGTTGGGCGCGCCGTCAATCCAGCGACAGCTCGCGGTGCTCGCCCAGCGGCTTGGGCTGCTCGCCGGTCAACGCGGCGGTGGCCAGTTGGTAGAGCTGGGAGAGCTTGCTGTCCTTCACGTCCCAGTATTCCGCATGCTCGATGCGGACGGCCAGCAGCACCAAGTTGGGGTCTGTGGGACCGTCGGGGAACCAGGCCTTGGCCAGCGGCGTCCACAATGCTTCCTTGCGCGCGGGGTCCTCGATGAAACCGGCCGTGCCCGACAGCGACACGTAGCAGTCTTCGCCCGGGTCGGCGTAGCTCAAATGCACCTGGCTGTCGGCCTGCAGGCGGCTGTGCAACTCGCTGCCGCGCGGGATGAAGAAGAACAGCTGGGACTGCGCATCGATGTCCTTGTTGAGCGTGGTCAGCGGGTGGGCATGCAGCCGGCCGTCGGCTGCGCGGTGGGCGAGCATGGCAAAGCGGATGTCCTTGATGCGGTTCCACAGCGTGGCGTGGGGGGAATCGTCGGGCATGGACATGGGAGAACCTCCGTGGGATGTAGGTAGGACGCAACGGCGCGGTGCGTCACGCACGCGCCGGGACGGGCATGCAACGCACTGTAGGGTGCGCTCGGGGTGCGCGGCGTCGGCCCCGGTCACGCCTGGATGTGCGCGCAATCCGACGCGCGGTATGAGTGGGAGAAGGATGAAAAATGCCCTGTAGCGCCCGCAACAAGGGCGGGGCAGCTACCCCATTTGCAACGCCGTTGGCGGCTGTTCGGCTGGCGCGGCCTGGCGGTGGTGCTGCAGCAGCTTGCCGATGGCAGGGCGTGCGCAGCGCTGCAACTGCATCAGCAGCGCGTGGTCCGGCCAGGCCAGGCCGAAGCGTTGGCACAGGTCGCTCTGCATACAGGCCAGCAGCGCAGCGGCCATTTCCGCATCGGCCAGCGCGCGGTGGGCGCGGCCGGCGCGCGGCAGGCCGAGGTGGTCTGTGAGGCGGCCCAGGCTGTGGCTGGGCGCATCGGGGTACACGCGGCGCGACAGCAGCACGGTGCAGGCGAACGGATGGGGCGCGGCGAGCCCGGCGTACTGCAATTCGGCCTGCCAGAACTTGCGGTCGAATGCCGCGTTGTGGGCCACCATGGGCGCGTCGCCCACGAAGCGCGCGGCCTCGCGCATGACTGCGGCGGCATCGGGGGCGGCCTCCACCATGGCATTCGTGATGCCGGTGAGCTGCGTGATGAAGGGCGGAATCCGCACGCCCGTGCGCATCAGGCTCTGGTAGCGGTCCACCACGCGGTCGCCTTCCATGAGCACGATGGCCACCTCGGTGGCGCGTGCACCCTGGGCAGGCATCATGCCGGTGGTTTCGAAATCGATGACGGCGATGGGGGCGGACGGCATGCGGGACGGCAGGAAACCGGCCCCGCGCACCCCGTGCGATAGGCACGGGCCACCGGCACCGGTGCGTAATCGTAGCCGCCACGCACGAAGCGCCGCCGCCCCCAAAAGTGCGGATGCCGGGCCACGCGGGCCCCGCAGGCCGGGCTCAGCCCGCGCCGCCCTGGTTCTTGCTGCCGCGGCGCGACTGCGCCTGGTTGCCGCTGCCCACCTGGTCCGTGCGGTCGCTGCGGCTGTCGGGCGTGCGACGCGCCTGGTTCAGGGCCGTGGGGGGCTGGTGCCCCTGCTGGTTGTGGTCGTTGGCCACCTTGTCGGTGGCGCCCGAGTTGTCGTTGGTGCGCTTCATGGCGGGCCTTTCAGAGATCGGTCCAGTCCACTCTAGGCAGCACGGCAGAGCGCGGGCGTCGGCGATGGGCCTGCCCGCCTGTGGGACGCGGCCCGACAGGCGATGCGGGAAGGGGTTAATGGTCCAATCGGGCTCCAGCGCTTATCCAGCAAGCGCCGACAGCTATATCCATAGGAGCAATCGGTCACCCTGCGGCCCGGCGCGCCAGCGTGAACGGCGGCAAGCCCTGCAGCAGCCGCTGGCCGTAGCCGGTGCGCACCAGGCGCTTGTCGTAGCAATACACGTGGGCGCGGTCTTCCTCGGTGCGGATGGCGCGGCCCACCCACTGCGCCAGGCGGATGGCGGTGGCCGGCACCACCAATTCGCTGAACGGGTCGCGCCCGGCGCCGCGCAGCCATTCGGCGCGGGCCTCGCCCACGGGGTCGTCGGGCGGGGCGAAGGGCAGCTTGGTGATGAAGAGCGATTCGCACAGCCTGCCGGGCAGGTCCAGCCCCTCGCCGAAGGATTGCATGCCGAAGATGATGGAGGGCTGGCCTTCGGCCACGCGCTCGCGGTGGCGCGCCAGCAGCTGTGGGCGGGGCAGGGTGTTCTGCACCAGCACGGCGCTGCGCATGGCGGTGGGCAGCATGTCCACGGCCTGGCGCATCTGCTCGCGCGAGGTGAACAGCACCAGCGCGCCAGCCTCGACCAGGGCCAGGTCGGACAGCAGCGCGTCCACCATCTCGGCGGTGAAGGCCTGCGCATCGCGCGGCTCGGCGCGGGTCTCGGTGGCCACCAGCGTGCCCTGCAGCGCGTAGTCGAACGGGCTGGGCACGGCCAGCGTGGTCACGGCTTCGTCGCCGAACAGGCCCGACTCGCGCAGGAAGAAGTCGAACTGCCCGCAACTGGTGAGCGTGGCCGAGGTCAGCACCGCGCCGCGCACGGCGGACCACAGGTGGTTGCGCAACGTATTGCCCGGCAGCACGGGGCTGGCATGCGCGCGCACGACGATGAAGTCGCCCTCGACCTCCAGCGTGAACCACTTGGCGGCCGGCACCGCGCCCTCGGGCGCGTCCTGCAGCAGCAGCTGGGCGCCCGCGTGCACGGCCTCCAGCCGCGGCGCCAGCACGCCGATCTGCGCATACAGCTGCGACAGGCGCCGCGCCTCGTCGGGCTTGTCGCGCATTTCGCTGCGCAGGGCCTTGGAAATGGCGCGCAGGGCGTTCAGGAAGCCCTCGGCGTGGTGCGCGGCCTGGCTGAAGGGCTCCACCAACGCTTCGGGCAGCACACCGCCGGCCACGCGGGCGCGCGTGGGCAGGCTGGATGCGAACTGGCGGCGCCCCGGCACGGGCGCACGCAGTTGCTCGCCATACACGTCCATCACCAGGCGCGCGGCATCCTGCAGCGCGGCGCGCAGGCGCGCGGCGTGGTTGGGAATGTCGGCAATTTCCTCGACCTCCACCAACTGGCCGATGCGCAGCGCGCGGCTGGCCAGGCGGTCGATCCAGGTCAGGCGCGAGAGGTCGGCCTCGCAGGCGAACTGGTCGAGCGCGGTGGCGGGCAGGTGGTGGGCCTCGTCGATCACCAGCAGGCAGTTGTCCAGCTCGGGCAGCAGACGCGCGCCCAGGGACGACAGCAGCAGGTCGTGGTTGGCCACGATGACCTGCGCGGCCACGAGCTGCTTGCGCCGCTCGTAGTAGGTGCACTGGTTGAACACCGGGCAGTGCTTGCCGGTGCAGGAACTGGCCTCGGCCGCCACGGGACTCCAGGCCTCGGGCTCGGGCGGCGTAGCGAGCGTGTCGCGGTCGCCGTCCCATTCGCTGGTCGCCAGCGCGTCGGCCATGCTGGCGTAGAACTTCATGCGCGCCTCGGACTCGTGGCGCGGGCGCTTGCCGCGCTGCTCGGCCTCCTCGTCGGCGAACAGGTCGTCGTCGGGCAGGTCGCCGTCACCGCCCGGGCCGGCCGCGCCGCCGCCGGCCAGGCGCTCCAGCTTGAGCTTGCACACATAGCGCCCGCGTCCCTTGGCCAGCGCGAACTGGAAGGGTTGCTCCATGCGCGCGGCCAGGGCCGGCAGATCCTTGTGCACCAGTTGCTCCTGCAGCGCCACGGTGGCGGTGGAGATCAGCACCCGCGTGCCGCGCGCCATCGCGATCGCGATCGCGGGCACGCTGTAGGCCAGCGACTTGCCCACGCCCGTGCCGGCCTGCACCACGGCAATCGCGCGCTGGGGCAGGGCATCGTCGTCCTCCAGCTTGCCCAGCTGCGCCTGGCTGAAGGTCTGGGCCACCTGCTCGGCCATGCGCCGCTGGCCCTCGCGCACGCGAAAGCCGGCCGTGGACTGGACCACCGCCTCGAACGATTGCAGGGCCTGGGCGGCCCACTCTGTGGAAGACATGGAAGGGGAGATCAGGCGCGGGGCCGGCTTTGCGGGGCGTGCCACTGTAAATGCATCCAGGCATGTTAGCCGAAGCGGGTTGGGCACTGCTCAGGGCCGGCTATACACCCCTGGCCGTGCCCCCCAGGTGATGCGTGGTCGCCCGTGCGCCCAACGCTGATGCCGTCGTCCGCTCCCGGCCTACGCGGAACCGGGCGGGGTCTGCCTAGCATGGGGCGATCTGCCTTGCAGGCAAACGAGAGGTTCCCCATGCCATCCCATCGCGATACCCCGTCCCCTTCCAATGCCCCGGGCGCCGCGCCGCCGTCGCCGGGCGAGCACACCGATGTCCACGAACAGGGCGTGGACCTGCAGACCCCGCCCCAGCAGGAACGCGCCGCCGGCACCCCCGCCGCGCCCAAGCTGCCGCACGAGCGGGACCAGTCCGTCACCATGACCGGCGGCGAGCGCCATCCCGAGGTCGAGCAAGCCCACCGCGACATGGAACGCGGCCTGCAAGACACCGACCGTGGGCCGCCCGCCGACCGCACCTATCGCAAGCTCAAGGACTCGAAATAGCTATTAAAAACGTAGCTGTCAGCGCTTGATGGTAAAGCGCTAGAACCTGTTTTTATTGTTCATCCGTGGGAGCGCTGCACAGCTCCACGCGCAGCCGCCGCACCTGCGCACCCGTGTACGCCTGCAAATGCGCCGTGGCCTGTGCGGCCAGCGCATCGGGCGTCGGCGCGGTGAGCAGCAGCAACTCGGGCGCTCCGCCCGGGGTGACGGGTGCCGCCCACGTGCGGCGCCGCACCGTGACGCCATCGCGCGCCAGCGCCCGTAGCACTGCCGCCTCGCACAGGGCCGCACCGGGCAGCAGGCGCAGCAGGTGCGGCGTCTTCACTGGGGCCATCGGCAGTACGGCGGGGGCGTTGCCCGCGCGGCGGTGGGTGCCCAGTGTGGGCACGCCAGGGCCCGTGGGTGCCGGGGAAGAAACGGCCGGCAGGCGCGCCAGGTCGATCAGGTCCGCCAGCACGGCGCTCGCCGTGGGCTCGCTGCCGGCGCCCGCGCCGCTGAAAAAGGCGCTGCCGGCCGCGTCGCCGTGCACCAGCAGCCCGTTGGTCGCGCCGTCCAGCAGCGCCAGCGGGTGCCGCGCGGGCACCAGGGCCGGGTGCACGCGCAGCTGGATGGCCACGCGGCCCTCGCACTCCTGCTGCTCGGCCACGGCCAGCAGCTTGACGGCGTAGCCCAGATGCGCGGCGGCGGCCACGTCGCCCCGCTGCAGGTCGCGGATGCCCTCGACATGCACGGCGTCCAGCCGCACCGGCATGCCGAACGCGTTGGCGGCCAGCAGCGCCAGCTTGTGCGCGGCGTCGGTGCCGTCCACGTCGAAGGCCGGATCGGCCTCGGCATAGCCCAGTGCCTGGGCTTCGGTGAGCGCGGCGGCAAAGCCGAGGCCCGCCGCCTGCATGCGCGTGAGGATGTAGTTGCTGGTGCCGTTGAGCACGCCTGCCAGCGCGGTGATGCGGTTGGCCGCCAGCCCTTCGCGCAGCGCCTTGATCACGGGCACGCTGCCGGCCACGGCCGCTTCATAGGCCAGCACCCGGCCGTGGCGCGCGGCAGTCTGCGCCAGCGCCTCGCCGTGCGTGGCCAGCAGGGCCTTGTTGGCGGTCACCACATGCTTGCCATGCACCAGCGCGGCCTGCACCCAGTCGCGTGCGGCGCCGGTGCCGCCGGCCAGCTCCAGCACCACGTCCACACCGGGGTCGGCGGCCAGTTGCAGCGGGTCGGCCAGCAGGCGCACGCCGGGCGCGCCGTCCAGCGCCGCAGCGGCACGCGCGGTGTTGCGCGCGGCGACCGCGACGATCTCGATGGCGCGCCCGGCGCGTGCGTTGATGAGGTCCTGGTTGCGCCGCAGCACCCGCCACACGCCGCTGCCCACGGTGCCGGTGCCGATCATGCCCACGCGCAGGGCAGGGGGCGGGGCCGGGGCGCGGCGCGCACTGGCGTGCACCTCGGGTGAGGGGCTGAGCTGGGGTTCTACGAACATGTCTTTCTCCAAACACGGGCTGCAAAAGCCCACAAAAAAACCCAGCGGCCGGGGCTGGGTTTCGTTCGGAGGGGGAAGAAGACACCAGGGGGCCGCCGGTGCGGCCACCCTGCGCGTGCGCTAGGTCGCCGCGGTGGTCATGGTAGTAATCATTCGTGCGTTCACGCCCGATGCGCAGGCCCGCGCCGCGCCGGTGGCGGGGGTGCGTGGGTCAGAGCAAAGCAGTGTGAACAGCATGCGTGCAGTGTAGCGCAGGTGACGGTGCGGCGTGCTTTGCTCTTGATTAGATAGCTGCTAACGCTTGATGGATAAGCGCTAGAGGCGGTTTTGGTTTGAATGCCTCGGGATGGGAATCAGCAGCCCACGGCCTGGCCGTCGCGCCGGTGGTCGGAGCCCGCGGCGTAGGCGAAGCCGGTGCCGGGCGTGGCCTCCAGCCGGCGGATGATCTGTGCGCTGCCGAATTCCAGGCTGCCGGGCGCGGCCACCTGCGGGTCGTGGCCCAGTGCGCGCAGGCCCTCGACCACGTCGGCGGGCACGGTGTGCTCCAGCGTCAGCGCGCCCGCGTCGTTGATGCGCCAGCGCGGCGCGTCGGAGCAGGCCTGGGGGTTCAGGCCCTCCACGGCCTCGCGCAGCACCATCTGCACATGGCCCTGGGCCTGCATGTTGCCGCCCATCACGCCAAAGGCCATGTGGGGCTGGCCGCCGCGCGTGACGAAGGCGGGAATGATGCTGTGCATGGGCCGCTTGCCGCCCGCCACCTGGTTGGGGTGGCCCGGCGTGGTGACGAAGCCCATGCCGCGGTTGTGCAGCGCGATGCCCGTGCCCGGCACCACCACGCCCGAGCCGAAGCCCTTGAAGTTGGACTGGATGAACGACACCATGCGCCCCTCGCTGTCGGCCGTGCACAGGTACACCGTGCCGCCGCTGCCGGGCTGGCCGGCGGGGTACTGGCCGGCGCGCTGCGGGTCGATGAGCGCGGCGCGCTGGCGCAGGTAGGCCGGGTCCAGCAGCTGCGCGGAGGTGAGGCGCATGTGGTCCGGGTCGGCCACGTGGGCGTACAGGTCGGCAAAGGCCACGCGCATGGCCTCGATCTCCAGGTGCATGCGCGCGGCCGAGCCCGCTGCGGTGCTGCGGTAGGGCAGATGCTCCAGCAGGCCCAGCGCCATCAGCGCGGCGATGCCCTGGCCGTTGGGCGGGATCTCATGCACCGTGCGGTCGCCAAAGGGCACGCTGATGGGCTGCACCCATTCCACGGCGTGCGCGGCCAGGTCCTCCAGCGCCAGGCCGGCGCCGTGCTGGCGCGCGTAGTCGGCCATGGCCTGCGCCAGCCGGCCGCGGTAGAACGACGCGCCGCGCGTGCGTGCGATGTCCGCCAGCGTGTCCGCCTGGTCGGCAAAGCGCCAGATCTCGCCCGCCTGCGGCGCGCGCCCGCCGGGTGTGAAGGCCTCGAAGCCCGGCTGGCCCTTGAGGTCGATGGCCGCCTGCGCCCACTGGCGCGCGATCACCGGGCTGACGGGAAAGCCGTCGCGCGCGTGGCGGATGGCGTCGTTGAACAGGTCTTCGAAGGGCAGGGCGCCAAAGCGCTCGGACAGTGCCACCCAGCCCGCCACGCCGCCGGGCGTGGTCACCGTGTCCCAGCCGATGCGCGGCATTTGCGGCAGGTGGGCAAAGAGCTCGGCCGACCAGGCGCGCGGCGCGCGGCCCGAGGCGTTCAGCCCGTGCAGCGCGGCGCCGTCCCACACCAGCGCGAAGGCGTCGCCGCCAATCCCGTTCATCACCGGCTCCACCACCGTGAGCGTGATGGCCGCGGCCAGGGCCGCGTCGATCGCATTGCCGCCGCGCGCAAACGCCGCCGCGCCGGCCTGCGCGGCCAGCGGCTGGGAGGTGGAGACCACGTTGCGCGCCAGCACGGGTTGGCGGCCGGAGGGGTAGGGGAGTTGCCAAGTCATGGAAGCCGATCTGGAAGGGGAAGGAATGCCGGGTCGATTGTGCCGCCGTGAAGGCGCCGCCCTACTGCGTGGAATTGCGCACCATGCGGATCGCATCGAACGGGCAGCGCAGCGCACACAGCGCGCAGCCGGTGCAACCCGGCGCGTCATGCAGCACCGAGCGTTTGGGGCCGAAGCGCTCCGGTCCCTGCACCTGCAGCGACAGCACATGCGGCGGGCACACGCCCACGCACCAGCCGCAGCCGGTGCAGCGCTGCGGGTCGATCGCGGGCAGGGCCTTGCGCGGGGCGGTCATCGGCGCAGCATGCCACGGCGGGCGCTACAGTGCGGGGCTTATGGCTGAATCCGCTGTTTCCATCACCCGCCACCTGCGCATCCACGGCCTGGTGCAGGGCGTGTACTACCGCAAATCCATGACCGAAGCCGCGCGCCGCCTGGGCGTGCAGGGCTGGGTGCGCAACCGCCAGGACGGCACCGTGGAGGCGCTGGCCAGCGGCGCTGCGCCGGCCGTGCAGGCGCTGATCGACTGGGCCCGCGAGGGTCCGCCCGCCGCGCGGGTGGAGCGTGTGGAGGTGGGAGAGGCGCCCGCCTGCGACGCCCAAGGGTTTGAGCAGCGCCAGACGGTTTAAGCCAAATCGGCCTCTAGCGCTTATCCAGCAAGCGCTAGCAGCTATGAAAACAGGAGCTTGCCGGCGGCGGCCGTTCCCGACTGGGCGTCAGGCGAGCTGCCGCAGCAATTCCAGCGCGCCGGCCGGTGCCCGCTCCTTGGCGCCGTTGATGAAGTACACGAATACGTCGCGCGGCCGCTCGCCGCCGGTCCAGGCGCGCACACCGGCGGCCCATTGCGCGATGGCCTCGGGCGTGTAGCCGGTGGGAATACCGGCCTGGCTGCGCATCAGCCGAAGGTAGGCAAAGTCGGCCTCGGCGTCGGCCATCGCGGGGAATTTCTCGGAGTCCGTGCACACCGGCACGCAGCCGTAGCGGCGTGCCAGGGCGATGAAGGCCGGCGTGGCAAAGCTCTCGTGCCGCACGTCCAGCGCATGGCGCAGGCGGCGCCCATCCACTTCGCGCGGCAGCAGCGCCAGGAAGGCCTCGAAGTCCGCTTCCTCGAACCGCTTGCTGGGCATGAACTGCCAGACGATGGGGCCGAGCTTGCCCTGCAGCTGCGCAATGCCGCTGCCCACGAAGCGCGCGATCGCATCACCCGCCGTGGCCAGCACCCGCCGGTGCGTCACCAGCCGGTGGGCCTTGAGCGAGAACATGAAGCCGTCGGGCGTTTCGTCGTGCCACTTGGCGAAGGTGGCGGGCCGGAAGGTGCTGTAGAACGTGCCGTTGACCTCGATGGCCGTGAGCTGGCGGCTGGCGTAATGCAGTTCCTTGGCCTGCGCCAGGCCCGGCGGGTAGAAACTGCCGCGCCAGGGCGCGAAGGTCCAGCCGCCGATGCCGACGCGGATGTGCGGGCGGCCGGTGGCGGTGTCCACGGCAGCGCCGCTCACTGCACCAGCGTGGCGCTGAGCGTGATCTCCGGCACCGCGGCCAGCGCCTTGGACAAGGGGCAGTTGGCCTTGGCGTCGGCGGCCAGCTTCTGGAAGGTGGCCTCGTCCATACCCGGCACCTTGGCCTTCAGCGTGAGCGCGATGCGGTCGATGAGAAAACCCTCGCCCTGCTGGGTCAGACGCACGCTGGCCGTGGTGTCGACGCGCTCGGTGGCGAAGCCGGCCTTGTCCGCCGCGAACGAGAAGGCCATCGTGAAGCAGGCGGCATGCGCCGCGCCCAGGATTTCCTCGGGATTGGTGCCCTTGCGGTCGTCGCCAAAGCGGCTGGCAAAGCCATAGGGGTACTTCTGCAGCGCTTCGGTCTCGGTGCTGATCTGGCCCTGGCCGGCCTTGCCGCCGCCTTCCCAGTGAACGCTGGCCTTCTTCTCGGACATGGGAACCTCCACAGTGTGCAAAGACGCCCATCACACCACGCCGCGCGCGCGGCGCAGGTGGGCGGCCGCTGGCTTGCGGCGTGGGCCGCGTCCTACAGCGTGGTGGTCAGCCGCGGCGCTGCCGCTCGCGCGCGCCGTAGGCGCAGTAGCCGGGCTTGGGGCTTTTCTTCTGTGGATGCAGGCGGCAGGTCTCGGGCCGCTGCTCGTACACCGTACACAGGCGCGTGGCGGCGTCCAGGAACTGGCAGTCGCCGTTGGCGCGCCGCGCCAGGGTGAAGAGGGTGTTCTTGTGGTTGAAGTGGTCGATCAGCCGCGCCTTCTGCAGCCGTTTGGCGATGTGGCGGGGCTCTTCATGCTCGGCCTCGAAGGCGTCCACCAGGCCCAGGCGCACCAGGTCGGACAGCTGCACCTCCAGCGGCATGGTGCAGCAGTTGGCCGCGCAGCTCTCGCACAGGCCCGCGCGGTAGCGGGTCCAGGTGTCGACGCGGTCCACGTCGACGATGGCGATGGGGGATCTCATGGCGCGGGCGTGCAGGGCTGCGGGGCCAGCGGCCGGGCCTGCGCCGCCAGCGCGTGCAGCTCGTCGCCCGTGAGGCGGTAGCGGATCCATTCGCTCTGCGGGCGCGCGCCCAGGCTGTCGTACAGCGCGATGGAGGGTGTGTTCCAGTCCAGCACGCTCCACTCGAAGCGCCCGCAGTCGTGGTCCACGGCGATGCGGGCCAGTTGCCGCAGCAGCGCCATGCCTGCGCCCTTGCCGCGGTGCTCTGGCGAGACGTACAGGTCTTCCAGGTACAGGCCGTGGCGGCCCTGCCAGGTGGAGTAGTTGAAGAAGTACACCGCGAAGCCCACGGCGGTGCCGCCGGCCTCGCAGATCAGGCCGTGCACCTTGGGGTTGGCGCAGAACAGCGTGCGGTGCACGTGCGCGGGCGTGGCCAGCGCCTCATGCTCCGCTTTTTCATAGATCGCCAGTTCCCGCACGAAGTGCAGGATCAGATCGGTGTCGTCAATGGTGGCGGGGCGGATGGTCAAGACGGTCATAACTGCCAACGGCTTTGGTGCAGTAGAAGTTCATTAAAAACGCAATGGTGTGAAGGGCTGCAACCGATGCATTGCTGCCGGTTGCTTTTTGATAGCCATGACCTGCCATGCAGCGGTGGTGTTCTTCACGGTAGACAATAACAACTCAAGCGCTGAAATTCCTCAAAAAATGATCGATTGGGTCCCTGTAGTCTTCATCACGTTCAAGGTGCTCGTCTTCGGCACGTGCATGTTCTTTGCCATCAAATGGCATTACGACCAGGGGAACAAGGGAACGGACAGGCGCGCGCTGCTGCGCACGAGCGGCAAGGTCGTTGCCGTTTTCATGCTGGCGCTGCTGGCGGTGTTGCTCTTCACCTTCGGCCTTTCCAGGATGCTCGGTATGGATTTGCGCCTTCCGTGACGGCAACGACTGGCACGGCAGCCGGGATTGCCTTGCGGGGTGATCGATAAAAACGTTTTGTCTCCAGCGATGAAAAAGCCATGGATGTTGGTCCATGGCTTTTTCTCACTGACGGCGCCCCAATCGTCGGGGGATGGGCCCTTTACAGCAACGATCAGACGTCGATGTTGCCCGCGCGCAGCGCGTTGGTCTCGATGAAGTCGCGGCGCGGCTCAACCTCGTCGCCCATGAGCATGGTGAACACGCGATCGGCCTCGATGGCGTCGTCGATCTGCACGCGCAGCAGGCGGCGCACCTCGGGGTCCATGGTGGTTTCCCACAGCTGCTCGGGGTTCATCTCGCCCAGGCCCTTGTAGCGCTGGCGGCTGGTGGTGCGCTCGGCTTCGCTGATCAGCCAGGCCATGGCCTGGCGGAAGTCGCCCACCTTTTCCTCCTTGGCCTTCTCGCCCTCGCCACGCGTGACCTTGGCGCCTTCCTGGATCAGCCCGCGGAAGCTCTCGGCGGCCTGGGCCAGGGCGGCGTAGTCGTCGCCGGCCACGAAGTCCTGCGTGATCAGGCTGCTCTTGATGTTGCCATGGTGGTGGCGGCTGATGCGCAGGATGGGCTTGTCGGTGCGCGGGTCGATCTCGCCCGCCACATCGGCGGGCACGCCGTTGGTGTTGAGTTCGCGCAGCTTGGCCTGCAGCTGCACGGCACTGGCCTCGGCGTCCTGCAGGGTGTCCAGGTTGAAGACCACGCCGTCGGCCACGGCGCGCAGCGCCTCGGCATCCATGAAGGCGGACAGGCGCGCGATCACCTGCTCGGCATGCTGGTGCGTGCGCGCCAGCTGGGCCAGTTCGTCGCCGGCCAGCGTGCGGGGCTGGTCGCCGCCGGTGGTGATGCTGGCGTGGTTCAGCGCCACGCGCAGCAGGAAGGTGTCCAGCGCCGCGGCGTCTTTCAGGTACAGCTCTTCCTTGCCGTTCTTCACCTTGTACAGCGGCGGCTGGGCGATGTAGATGTGGCCGCGCTCCACCAGCTCGGGCATCTGGCGGTAGAAGAAGGTCAACAGCAGCGTGCGGATGTGGGCGCCGTCCACGTCCGCGTCGGTCATGATGATGATGCGGTGGTAACGCAGCTTGGCCACGTCGAAGTCGTCAGCGCCGCTCTTGCCCGATTCCACGGCGGCCTTGCCGATGCCGGTGCCCAGGGCGGTGATGAGGGTGACGATTTCGTTGCTGGACAGCAGCTTCTCGTAGCGCGCCTTCTCCACGTTCAGGATCTTGCCGCGCAGCGGCAGGATGGCCTGGAACTTGCGGTCGCGCCCTTGCTTGGCGGAGCCGCCGGCGGAGTCGCCCTCGACGATGTAGATCTCGCACAGCGCCGGGTCTTTTTCCTGGCAGTCGGCCAGCTTGCCGGGCAGGCCCATGCCGTCCAGCACGCCTTTGCGGCGTGTCATCTCGCGTGCCTTGCGCGCGGCCTCGCGGGCGCGGGCGGCCTCGACGATCTTGCCGCAGAGGATCTTCGCGTCGTTCGGTTTTTCTTCCAGATAGTCGGTGAGCGCCTTGGCGACGATGTCCTCGACCGGCGCGCGCACTTCGGAGCTGACCAGCTTGTCCTTGGTCTGGCTGCTGAACTTGGGTTCGGGCACCTTCACGCTCAGTACGCAGCACAGGCCTTCGCGCATGTCGTCGCCGCTGACCTCGACCTTGGCCTTCTTGGCCAGCTCGTTCTGCTCGATGTACTTGCCGATCACGCGCGTCATCGCCGCGCGCAGGCCGGTCAGGTGCGTGCCGCCATCACGCTGCGGGATGTTGTTGGTGAAACAGAGGACTTGCTCGTTGTAGCCGTCGTTCCACTGCATGGCTACTTCGACGCCAATCTCGGTGCCGGGGATGCCGCCGTAGGTCTCGGCCGGGCGCGCGCCCGTGGCGTGGAAGGCCGTGGGATGCAGCACCTTCTTGGTGCCGTTGATGAATTCCACAAAGCCCTTGACGCCACCGGCGCCCGAGAAGTCGTCTTCCTTCCCGGTGCGCTCGTCGATCAGGCGGATGCGCACGCCGTTGTTCAGGAAGGACAGTTCGCGCAGGCGCTTGGCCAGGATCTCGTAATGGAAGTCGCTGTTCTCCTTGAAGATTTCGGTGTCGGGCAGAAAGCGCACCTCAGTGCCGCGCTTTTCCGAGGGGCCGATGACCTTCATGGGCGAGACCTCGAAGCCATCCACGATCTCGATGAGACGGTTCTGCACCACGCCCTTGGAGAACTCCAGCTGGTGCGTCTGCCCATCGCGGCGCACGGTGAGGCGCAGCTTCTTGGACAGCGCGTTCACGCAGGACACGCCCACGCCGTGCAGGCCGCCCGAGACCTTGTAGCTGTTCTGGTTGAACTTGCCGCCGGCGTGCAGCTCGGTCAGGGCGATCTCGGCGGCCGAGCGCTTGGGCTCGTGCTTGTCGTCCATCTTCACGCCGGTGGGAATGCCGCGGCCGTTGTCCACCACGCTGATGGAGTTGTCGGTGTGGATGGTGACGACGATGTCGTCGCAGTGGCCGGCCAGGGCCTCGTCGATGGAGTTGTCCACCACCTCGAAGACCAGGTGGTGCAGGCCGGTGCCGTCGGACGTATCGCCGATGTACATGCCCGGGCGCTTGCGCACGGCCTCCAGGCCCTCCAGGATCTGGATGGCGCCCTCGCCGTAGCCGTCGCTGCCGGCGACCGATGCGACGGGCTGCTCGGCCGGGGCGGAAATGGGCTGTTCGGGGGCGGGCTGCGATTGCTCTGCGGTCATGAAAGGGCTGCCTTCGGTCCAGGCGCACCGGCACGGCGTGCCGGCGGCCTTATAGGAATCAAATGTGCCGCTAGCGCCCATCCATCAAGCGCTAACAGCTATCAAAATAATAGTATGTCAGATGCGCATGGGCATCACGACGTACTTGAAATGCTCGTTGTCGGGGATGGTCATCAACGCGGAGCTGTTGCCGTCGGCCAGGTCGACCTTCACCATGTCCTGGCCCATGTTGGCCAGGGCGTCGATGAGGTAGCTGACGTTGAAGCCGATCTCGATGGCGTCGCCGCCGTAGTCGATGTCCAACTCGTCCACCGCCTCTTCCTGCTCGGCGTTGTTCGACGCCACACGCAGCAGGCCGGGTTCAATGTTCAGGCGCACGCCCTTGAACTTGTCGCTGGTCATGATGGCCGTGCGCTGCAGGCTGGCCAGCAGCGGGGCGCGGCCCAGGGTCACGCTGTTGTGGTGGTTCTTGGGAATCACGCGGTTGTAGTCGGGGAACTTGCCCTCCACCAGCTTGGTGACGAACTCCATGCCGCCGAAGCTGAACTTGGCCTGGTTGTTGGCGAACTGCATCTCGATGGCGCCGTCGGCATCCGACAGCAGACGCTGCAGCTCCAGCACGGTCTTGCGCGGCAGGATGACCTCCTGCTTGGGCACCTCCACGTCCAGCTGCGCGCTGGCGAACGCCAGGCGGTGGCCGTCGGTGGCGACCAGCGAGAGCGTCGTACCCTCGGCCACGAACAGGATGCCGTTCAGGTAGTAGCGGATGTCCTGCACCGCCATGGCGAACGACACCTGCCCCAGCAGGCTCTTCAGGACCTTCTGCGGCACGCTGAAGGCGGGGCCGAAGCTGGCGGCTTCCTGCACCAGCGGGAAGTCCTCGGCCGGCAGCGTCTGCAGCGTGAATCGGCTCTTGCCGCCCTTCAGGATCAGCTTGGACTGGCTGGACTCCAGGCTCACCGTCTGGTCGGAGGGCATGGTCTTCAGGATGTCGATGAGCTTGCGTGCACCCACCGTGGTGGTGAAGTCGCCCGTGTCGCCGCCCAGCTCGGCCGTGGTGCGGATCTGGATCTCCAGGTCGCTGGTGGTGAGCTGGATGGCATTGCCCGTCTTGCGCAGCAGCACGTTGGCCAGGATGGGCAGCGTGTGGCGGCGCTCGACGATGCCGGCAACCGATTGCAGAACGGCGAGAACCTTGTCTTGTGTGGCCTTCAGGACAATCATGTCGTCAACCTTTGGTGGTTTTTGGGGATAGGTGCGCAGACGGCGGCATGGGCAGTGCCCCCTCCCGGGCCGTCCAACGCGCCATTTTGCCCGCGAACGGGCGTGCTTTTGCGGGGGGCGGTCCTTTTCGCTCCATGGGGTGCGTCAACCCTTCAGCGTCTGCTCCAGCACGTGCAGCTGCTGGTTGAGTTCGGTGAGCTGCTGGCGTTCGGCGCCAATCTTGCGCACCGCGTGCAGCACCGTGGTGTGGTCGCGCCCGCCGAACAGCTCGCCGATCTCGGGCAGGCTCTTTTGCGTGAGCTCCTTGGCCAGGTACATGGCGATCTGCCGCGGGCGGGCGATGCTGGCCGGGCGCTTCTTGCTGTACATGTCCGCGACCTTGATCTTGTAATAGTCGGCCACGGTCTTCTGGATGTTTTCCACCGAGATCTGCCGGTTTTGGATCGACAGCAGGTCGCGCAGCGCCTCGCGCGCGAGTTGGATGGAAACTTCCTTCTGGTTGAAGCGGCTGTAGGCCAGGATCTTGCGCAGCGCGCCTTCGAGTTCGCGCACGTTGGAGCGCACATTCTTGGCCACGAAGAAGGCCACCTCTTCGGGCATCTCCGACCCTTCGGCGCGCGCCTTGTTGATCAGGATGGCCACGCGCATTTCCAGCTCGGGCGGCTCGATCGCCACCGTCAGCCCAGAGTCGAAGCGCGAGACCAGCCGCTCGTGGATGTTGGCCAGACCCTTGGGATAGGTGTCCGAGGTCATCACGATGTGGCTCTTCTTGGCCAGCAGCGCCTCGAAGGCGTTGAAAAATTCTTCCTGCGTGCGGTCCTTGTTGGCAAAGAATTGCACGTCGTCGATCAACAGCAGATCGAGCGAGTGGTAGCGCTCCTTGAAGTCGTCGAAGGTACGGCGCTGGTATGACTTGACCACATCCGAGACGAACTGCTCCGCATGGATGTAGAGAACCTTGGCGTCGGGACGGTCCTGCAGCAGCTTGTTGCCCACGGCATGCACCAGGTGGGTCTTGCCCAAGCCCACGCCGCCATAGATGAACAGCGGGTTGTACAGGTGACCGGGCGAGCCGGCCACGTGCATCGCCGCCGAGCGCGCCATGCGGTTGGCCGTGCCCTCCACCAACGTCTCGAAGGTCAACGCCGGGTTCAGGCGCGTGCGGAAGGCGCCGGCAGGCGCCTCGTCGGCCGTGGGGTGGGCGGACGGTGCATCGCCGGTGGCGGGGGTGTCTGGCGCCGTGGGACGGACGTAAGTCCTGACAACGGATTCCCGCTGAGCAAGCGCTAACTCCAGGGTGACCGGTTGGCCGTACAGACCTTCGAGCAAGGCCGAGATGCGGCCGGCATACTGCGCGCGGATCCAGTCGAGCTTGAAGCGGTTGGCCACCAGCAGGGTGACCTTGGAAAAATCGGGGGCGACCTGGGCCACCAGGGGCTTGATCCAGGTGTTGAACTGCTGTTCCGGGAGGTCCTGTGCCAGTTGCTCGGCACAGGCCTGCCACAGACCCTGGCCGGCGCTGGCGCCGTCGCTGTCGTGGCTGGAGGAGTGAAGTCCCTCGTTCAT